>NZ_JOFS01000007.1 GCF_000719285.1 Streptomyces bicolor
ATCGACGACAACTTCTTCGAGCTGGGCGGCCACTCCCTCCTCGCCACCCGCCTCATCAGCCGGATCCGCACCACCCTCGACATCGAACTACCGGTACGCGCCCTCTTCGAAACCCCCACCATCGCCACCCTTGTCCAGCACCTGGACCGGACACCGGGGAGCTCCTCCGGGGACTCACTGGGGGCCCTGCTCCCGCTGCGTGCCGAAGGCGATCTCGACCCGCTGTTCTGTGTTCATCCGGCGATAGGGCTGAGTTGGGCATACTCTGGCCTCCTGCGCCATCTGGACCGCCAGCAGCGTCTCTACGGTCTGCAGGCCCGTAAGTTCAGCGAGCCTGACGCCTCGACGCCAGGGCTGGAGGAGATGGTCGAGGACTACCTGAACGAGATCCGGACCGTTCAGCCTTCCGGCCCGTACTCCCTCCTGGGCTGGTCCTTCGGCGGCATCGTGGCCCACTCCCTTGCGGTCCGCCTGCAGGAGGAAGGCGAGGAAGTCACTCTGCTCGCCATGATGGACAGTTACCTGCCCACGGACGGCTGGGAGGGCGAGCGGCTGTCGTACGACAGCCCGGACGTGCTGAGTGCGATCGCCGAGTCGGTCGGACACGACCCGGCATCGCCCGAGAGTCCTCTCTCCGGGCTCGGCGCGGACGAGTTCTCGGCTCTGGTCAACGTCTTCGTGGACATCGCCAACTTGAGCGATCACATCAGTGTCGGGAAGTTCATGGGCGACATCCTCTTCTTCGCCGCAGTCGCCGACAAGACGGATGGTGAGCTCACTCCCGACATCTGGTCCCCGCATACGACCGGACGAATCGAGGTGCACGCCATCGATTGCGTGCACGGGGCCATGACTCAGCCCGGCCCGCTGTCCGAAATCGCACAGGTGCTGGCCGCACGGTTGGCCGACAGCTCGGTGGCCCGGGGCAACGCGTGACCCCGCACCAGTCTTCTGGGGTGCTCATGCATCCCAGTCGTCCATCAACAAGCCGTTCTCAGGAGAACCATTGAAATTCACCCGCAAAGAGAAGGTGCCGCAGCCGCCCTTGGGCGCCAACTTCAACAAGGTGTGGGTGGCCAAGATCGCCTCGTCCCTGGGCGACGGCGTTCAGCTGGCCGCGCTGCCCCTGCTGGCCCTTCAGCTGACCAGTGATCCACTGCTCATCGGCGCGGTCGGCGCCGTCGGCACCCTGCCGTGGTTCCTGGTCGGCCTGCCGGCCGGAGCCCTGGTGGACCGGTGGAACCGGAAGAAGGTGATGCTTCGTGCGGACCTCATCCGGCTCGTCATCCTCGCCCTGCTCACGGTCGCCGTACTGACCGACCACGCGAACATCTCCCTGTTGATCGTGGCGGGATTCGCCCTCGGGTGCGCGGACATCTTCTTCGACATCTCCGCGCAGGCCGTCCTGCCGGTGGTCACCTCCGGGGATCAGGCACTCATCCGGGCCAACAGCCGGATCTCCGCAGCCGAGATCAACGGGGAGCAGCTCGCAGGTCCGTCGCTCGGCGGTGTGCTCTTCTCCCTGTCGCACTTCCTGCCGTTCCTGGGGAACGCGTTCTCCTTCTTGATCAGTGCCGTCTTCGTCGGTTCGCTGAAGGGTGATTTCGGGAACGCGCCGGCCACCGAGCCGGCCCGCAGGAACCTTCGCGCCGAGGTCGCGGAAGGACTGCGCTGGCTGCTGAAGCACCGCGTCCTACGAGCGCTGTCCGCCACGGCTGCTGTCGGCAACCTGGTCTTCACCGCCCAGATGTCGCTGCTGGTCCTGCTGGCCACGGAGCAGCTCGGTCTCGGCGAGATCGGCTACGGCCTGCTGCTGAGCTCGACCGCCGTCGGCGCCTTCATCGGCAGTCTCGTGGCGTCCGCGGTCGCCAGGAAGCTCCAGGTGGGCACCATGCGATGCATCGGCATGACCCTCGAAGGACTGGCGATCGTCGGGCAGGGCCTGACCGGAAACCCCTGGATCGCCGGCGGAATGATGGCCGTCATCGGGTTCTCGATGAGTGTCCAGATCGTTGTCGTCGGTTCGCTGCGGCAGCGTCTCGCACCGGCGGAGATTCGTGGCCGCGTGCTCTCGGCCAGCCGGCTGATCTCGCTCGTGGGTGCACCCTTCGGCGGTCTCCTCGGCGGCTTCCTGGCGAGTGCGATCAGCGTGCGCGCGCCGTTCGTCATGGGCGGCCTCCTGATGGTCCTGGTGGCCCTGGTCAGCCTGCCCGCGCTGAGCAACCGCGCCATTCGGGAAGCGACCGAAGAGGCGTCCGCCACGACGGAAGCACCGGAAGCGGCTTCCACCACCGCATCGAAGTAGGGCTCGTCGACGTTGTCGCGAGTTCGCTGTTCCCCTTAGGCAAGCGAGGATGCATGAACGACAGCGGAGTGGAACTCCTGGCCGCCGACCTGAGCACGGATCGACTGCACGCAGCGCTCCGGGATCCGGCACTCGCCTCCATGAACTTCTTGAACGAGGTGGCCAGCCGGTTCCCGGAGGCCCTTTCGCTCGCCGCCGGCCGGCCCAGTGAAGAGTTCTTCGACGTCGACGACCTTCCCCGATATCTGCAGATCTTCTGCGACTACCTGGCGGCCGAGAAGGGTTTGGACGCAGAGCGTGTACGCCGCACCCTCTTCCAGTACGGCCGGACCAAGGGCATCATCCACGAGCTTCTCGCCCGGAATCTCGCCTGTGACGAGGGCATCGACGTCGACCCGGAGTCGATCGTCGTCACGGTCGGCTGCCAGGAGGCGATGTTCCTGGTGCTCCGGGCACTTCGCACGGACGAGCGTGATGTCGTGCTGACGGTCGCGCCGGGCTACGTCGGACTGACCGGTGCCGCGCGGCTGGTGGACATGTCCGTCCGGCCGGTGCGGGAGCATGCGGACGGCATCGACCTCGACCACCTGATCGAGCAGATCGAGGCGGTGCGCGCCGAGGGCAAGCGGCCGCGGGCCTTCTACCTCGTCCCGGACTTCGCCAACCCCTCCGGCGCGAGCCTCGAGCTGGAGGACCGACAGAGGTTGCTCGCCATCGCGGCCGAGCACGATCTGCTGATCCTCGAGGACAACCCGTACGGTTTGTTCCAGGCCGAGGCCGGTCAGCGCCCGCCCACGCTCAAGGCCCTGGACCCTTCGGGGCGGGTCGTCTATCTGGGCTCGCTCTCCAAGACCTGCTTCCCCGGAGCCAGGATCGGCTTCGTCGTCGCGGATCAGCGCGTGGCCGGCGCGAACGGAGAGTCCAACCTTTTCGCGGACGACCTTTCCAAGATCAAAAGTATGCTCACCGTCAACACCCCGCCCGTGGCCCAGGCCATAGCGGGAGGCAAACTGCTGGAGCACGACTGCAGCCTGGTCAAGGCGAACACCAGGGAAATTGAGCTCTACAGCCGGAATCTGCGACTGCTGCTGGAGGGGATGGACCGGCGGTTCCCGCGAGGCGGGGACCACCAGGTCTCGTGGAACACGCCCGGCGGTGGCTTCTTCGTGGTAGTCACTGTTCCGTTCGCTGCCGACGACGCCGCACTGGAATACGGGGCCAATAAGTACGGCGTGCTGTGGACACCCATGAGCCACTTCTACGACGGCCGCGGCGGCGAGAATCAGCTACGCCTTTCGGTGAGCGTGGTGTCGCCGGACGAGATCGAAGCAGGGCTGGATCGCCTGGCGATGCTGATCGCCGATCTCTCCGGCAAGGAAGCATCTACGCATTAGTCACCCATTCTGAAGGCCAGGAGATTTTCCATGCCGAACAACGGCATATATGCCGACGACCTCAACAGCGTGAACCTCGCGGACCCGAACACCTTCGTGCAGACCGACATGGAGGATTTCTGGCGGCGCGTCCGGGCCGAGCAGCCCATCTACCTGCACCCGGCCACGGAGCAGGGGACCCCGTTCTGGGTGGTGTCCCGCTACACCGACGTCATGACCGTTCTGCAGGACCCCGAGCGGTTCAGCTCGCGGCCCGGGAACATGCTGTCCTCGCTGCACAAGCCCGGAGGGGATCCGGCGGCCGGCATCAACCTGGCGCTCACCGATGCGCCGCGCCACAACGCCATGCGGACGATCCTGCTGAAGGCGTTCAGCCCCCGGACCCGCAAGGTGGTGACGGACAAGCTGCAGCAGCGGGTCGACCAGCTCCTGGGCAACGGTGTCGGAATCGGGACCTTCGACTTCGCCAAGGAGGTCGCGGAGCTGGTCCCCATGGGGACGATCTGCGATCTCCTCGGCTTCCCGTCGAAGGACCACAAGTACCTGCTCGACCTGAGCCGGGAGGCGCTCAGCACGGACGACGAGGGGCAGACCGAGGAGGACCGCTGGCTCTCCCGCAACGAACTCCTCAGCTACTGCCAGGAGATCATCGAGGCCCGCCGCGAGAATCCGCAGGACGACCTGATCAGCGCGATGGCCACCTGCCAGATCAACGGTGAGCCGATGACCGACGACGAAGTGGTCGTCAACTGCTACGGGTTCATCCTCGCGGGGGACCACACCAGTCGCCTGGCCATGGTCGGCGCCCTGCTCGCCTTCTCCCAACACCCCGAACAATGGCTGGCGTTGAAGGAGGGCCGGGCCACGATACCGAGCGCGGTCGAGGAGATCCTGCGCTGGACGACTCCGTCGATGCACATCGGCCGCACCGCAACGGCCGACGTCACCATCGGCGGTAGGACGATCCACGCAGGCGAGCACGTCATCCTCTGGAACACCTCCGCCAACCGCGACGAGGGCATATTCCGGGATCCTCAGAGCTTCGACGTGGCACGGACTCCCAACAAGCACCTGAGCTTCGGCTCCGGACCCCACTTCTGCTTCGGGTCCTATCTCGGGCGAGCCGAGATCACTGCCGTCCTGAAGACCCTCTGCGACAAGGTGGAGCGGATCGAGCTCGTAGGTGACCCCAAGCCGATCTATTCGACGTTCCTCCGCGGATACAGCAGCCTGCCGGTCTCACTCATCCCCAGTGGACAGTTCAACTCGAAGGAGTCTGTGAAGTGATCGAGGCTGAGACCCAGGCCAGTCATGCGGACATGCCGCCCCTCCACCTGTTGAAGGCGGAGCACCTGCCGGCCTCACGAAGCGCCGTCACCGGCATGATGAACCAGCGCACCGCGGACGCTCTGCGGACCGTCATCGACATAGCTCCGGGGGACTCCGACCGGCACGCACTGTCCGCAGTCGATGCTGCCCTGGCCTGCCTGACCGCACCGGCTGCCGCCACCACGTACACCGATGCGGAGCGGAAGGCCCTGCCGGAGGACCTCTACGAGGAACACGACCGATTCTTCGGCGCGATCAGGGTCACGGGAAACCCGGTGGAGACGTTCACCCGCACCATGCTCGAAGCCCTCCGCAGCCAGCTCAACGACTCCCTCTCCGCCGGGGTGAGCCTGTTCAGCGGTGAACGAGCTCAACTGCGTGAGGCATTCACCAGCACCTTCCACCTTCTGTGGCGCATCGGAGTCGCCGGTACACCCTTCGAGGACGCGGCTCGCGCTCGCCCGCAGGACGCCGGCCCGAGGATCGACGACGTGGCGGCCGATCCCCTGATTCGCTGGCGCCTCGGTCATCAGGTGTTCTTCGCACTCATCCAGGCGCTGGTCGTCTCGGTCGGCTGCCTCGAGGAGTTCCTCAAGGACGATCCGGAAGACATCGAGAGCGCCTGCCGACTGCTCGAGGACGCCACGGTGCTGATGATCGGGTCCGGCACATCGATGCGGTACGCGGGTGACTTCACGCGCACGCACTACACGGACGCGGTACGCCCCGCGATGATGCCGCCGCACATCAATGCCAAGTTCAGCGGTCTCCAGTTGCGTGATCACCGGGTTCTGCTCAAGTCGATCAACCGGGTCAAGCCGTTGCTGGCGTCGCCCGCTCCGGCCGTCGACAAGTCCTACCGGAAGCTGCTCGATGCGATGTCGACGGCCTACGACGCGCACATCGCGGTCTGCTCGAGGTTCGGCGGCAATCGCGAATCGAGTCTGCGCACGCCCGGCTCCACGGTTTCCGCGGTGCAGATCCTCGAGCGGTTCCGCGAGCGGCGCATCGGCGCCGCCACGCCGGATCGGCCGGCGGAGTCGTACGGCGAACTCCGACCGACTCTTCGAGGGTGAATCCCGGACGCAGTTCACCCGTGGCTCCGGGCGATCGTGTCTGCGCTCCGCACAGACGGATCATTTGGGAGCCACGGGCGTGGTCAACGATATAAAGAGGCCGTCCAGATCGTCACAGATCGAAGACGTCCAGTTCCTGCAGGGGTACCGGTTCACCGCCGTAGTCCGAGTCGCGAGAAAGCTCCACGGCGGAGCACTCGAGGACACTCCAGCCGCGCAACGCGCCCGCGCGCAGCAGAGTGCGGTCGATCAGTCCTCGGGCCTGGACGGTTGCCTGGTGCCTGTCACCTGCCGCCACGAAGGCCATGAGGCCGAACCGGCCCGCCGTGTCGTGGACCACCGTGAGGTGCTCCAGGCGGTCCTGCGGTTCGGCCGCTGCCCACACGACCTCCTCCACCAGCACCGCGGATGACGCCTTCTCTCCGTCGGGGGCCGGGACCATGCGGATGAGTACAGCGAGCACGGAGCGGCTCCTCGGTTGGGTGGGTTCGGTTCGACGGTTGACGTGTCCGGTCAGGCAGCGGGCAAGCGGCGACGGCTTCGGTGGTGTGCCGGGATTGCGCAAGACATGGGCGGCGGCCCGGAGTACGGGGGCGGCGTGGACGAAGTCCACGCAGGATATGGGTCGTGATGCCGCGTCGGCGGGTCTCGGCTTCGATCAGTTCGAGCCGGTGGCAGGCGCCGCCCGCCGGGGCGATCCAGGGCCGGGGCTACCGCGGGTCGCATGCCTCGGCCTGGTCAAACGCGTCTGCGATGACCTGCTCGGGCGGGCTGACCAGGGAGGCTGTGCACTACTGAACCGCACCCTCCTCGGGGCACGGGCCCCAGGTGACGGTCTCGGCGATGACGGTCGCGTTCGGCGCGGCGTCCGCGACAGGCCGCGAGTGCGCGGTGGAGTCCACGGTGGCAAAGACGCCGACCAGAACAGCCAGAACAATTAGGGTGGAAGAGGCAAAAGGGACGTTGCGCGGCATGGCGGTACTCCTCGAGAGGGTGTCGGTTGATTGCTTCCGGCTTCAGCCGGCTGCCGTTGGGCTCGATCGGCTGGTGATTGCTAGAGCTTGGCCGCCCCTGCCCCCACCCCGTAAGCACCTGACCTTGGCATGAAGCGCGCTGTCACCATGGTGCAAACTCGACCGCCCCTCGAATGGGCGCTGACCTGATCGTTTACCCCCGTGGCAGTGTCGTGCCTGGCCGCGAGATGCCACTCCGCCCCCGACGCGCAGGAGCCCAACATCTCTGGCATAAACCCATCATTGCAGCAAATGCCATGAATGCTGAATATCGTCTAATTGCCAGCCTTGTCATCAACTAGCGCACCGGGGGTGCGCCAAAAGCCTCCTTAAGACGGATGCCGCTCGTCATGCAGCGAACTAGGATCGCTCCGGCGCCGATTGACCGTCGGCGTTCGCCTGGCCACGGGGGGCCAGTACGGCGTGCGTGACGTGCGGGCAGGCAGGGGGGGCATGTGGACAGAACATCTTCAGGCGTCCGCACGCCCCGAGCCCGCCGCTCACCTCTCGCTGGCCGGCTGCGGCCGCATGGAATCGCAGAACGGGCATACCCCCCGATTCCTGTTGTCGCCACACCAGCCACAAAAGAGGTGAAGTATGCTCGAAGCCCTCGGCCTGGAGCCCGCTGCCGAAGTCGTCTACCGCTCACTCCTTGACTCCCCGCAGCAGGGGATCGAGGAACTGTGCGACCGCTCGGGGCTGACCGAGAACGCAGTCCGAGCCACCCTGGACCAGCTGGCCCGCCTGCACCTGCTGCGCCCCACCGGGCCAGGGGCCGAGAGCCTTCGCCCGGTCGATCCGGCTGTCAGCCTCAGCGCCCTGCACGCGCGCCGGAGCGCTTCGCTGGCGCGGCACCAGAAACAGTTGGAAGAGGCCAAGGAATCCATAGCCGTACTGGCCGCCGAGTACGGCAGCTCACGCCGGGAATTCCTGCCCGAGGTCGCCGAATGCCTCGACGACATTGACGCGGTCCGCGACCGTCTGGAGGAACTGGCGGCGAACATGAAGGAGGAGTGCCTGTCCTTCGTCATCGGCGGCGCCCAGCGCCCCGAGGACATGGCCGCTGCGAAGGGGCCCGACCAGGAGGCCCTGGAGCGCGGCGTCTCGGTCCGCTCGATCTACCAGGACAGCCTGCGCAACGACGCGGCGACCACCGGCTACGTCCGATGGCTCACCTCGCTCGGAAGTGAGACGCGCACCGTCCCCGTCCTGCCCATGCGCATGATCATCGCGGACCGGAAGGTCGCTGTCGTCCCGCTGGAGCCGGGCAACGCCCTCAAGGGCGCCCTGGTCCTGCACAGCCCGGGCGCCGTCACGGCCCTGGTGATGCTCTTCGAGGAGGTCTGGAAGAACGCCGCCCCCTGGGGCACGCCGCTGTCGAAGGACCACCGCGGCCTCGGCCCCCAGGAGCGTGAACTGCTGCGGCTGCTCGCCGAGGGCTGCACCGACGAGATCGCCGCCCGCCACCTCGCCATCTCGGTGCGCACGGTCCGTCGGCTCGCCGCCGACCTGATGACCCGGCTGCAAGCGCGCAGCCGGTTCGAGGCCGGCGTGCTCGCCGCCCGCGAGGGGTGGGTATAGCCGTCCTCCCCTGCTCCCACGCCCTGGGCACAGCCGGTGCTGCACCGAAGGCCGCCGTTCCGCGGGGCGGTTTCCAGGGGTCGTTGCAACACGTGGTCGGTTGTCTGGTGTCTTGAGTCTCGTAAGGGCTGACTATCCAGGTTTCGGGGTTCGGCAGGCGGTTCAGGTAGCAGGCGAGGCGTTCGAAGATTCTGGTGGGAGTGAAGCCTCTGGTCGGAACGGGTCTGCGAAGATCACGTTCGGTACAACCAGAGGCTTCACGTGTCGTCCGGTATCAGGAGTCGAGTGCTCCGCCCTCGACTCCAGCGTGGGCCACATCCAGCGCTTCGTCGGCGCAGCGCGGCGGGGCCTGGGCTTTGCGCTGGAGATCGACCTTGGGCCGTGATCCAGCACGTCACGGAACTGGAGAGCCTCAGGTCCGAAGCGGTCCAGGTACGGATCGACGTCGATCTGGCTGTGGGGCAACACCGGGAACTGATCGGTGAACTGCGGTCGTTGACCGCGGCGACTCCGCTGCAGCAGCTCCAGGATCTGAACTGACGTGCACGAGAGCCGAGATGGCAGCGCACTGGTCGAGGTCCGAGCCGGCGTCGTCTCAGGTTGTGCGGCCTCGGGCGGTGCGGTGATCGGTGTAGTGGCGGGCCGCGCGGACGCGGTTGCCGCAGCGGTCGGAGCACCAGCGGCGGGCGCCGTGCGTGCGGACGAAGAGGCGGGTGCAGCCGGGAGCTCCGCAGGTGGAGAGGCGGCCGCTCGGGGGGCCGGTCAGGAGTTCCACGGCGTTCTCGGCCAGCACCGTGAGGGCCGCGCCGACGGGGTCGTCGGCCGGGCGGCGGACGGCCGCGACCGGGCCGGTGTGCTCCCAGTGGATCTCGCGGACGGTGGGGGCCGCCGCGAGGGTGGTGTTGAGCGTGGACAGGGCTGTCGGGGCGGGTGCCGCGTCGCTCAGGTGGGCGTCGAGCAATTCCCGCAGTGAGCGCCGGAGTTCGAGCAGCCGTTCCAGCTCCCGGCTGACGACCGGGGTCCCGGAGGGGAGCAGTCCCCGGTTGTTCAGCCAGGCGGCGGCGCTCTCGGTGTCGCGCAGTCCGTCATAGGGGCCGTTCGGCCGGCTGAACTCTGTGTTGACCAGTGCCAGAGCGCCGTGGCGGTCCTCGCCGGGAGCCTGCGGCGGGGCCGTCGCGGTGGAGGATTCGGCAGCGTCCATGACCTAACGCTAGCACTTGAGACTTTCCGTGAGGCTGGGATAAGGTCGCGATGTCTAACGGAGAATACTTTGCGTTCCCGTTAGTTGTGACTCTTCAGCCACCCCTGGCTTCCGTTGTCAACGATGGGGATCCCCGTGGAAAAACCAGACAAAGGCCTTACTTGGCGGTTCGTCACGCTGGCCATCGGCATGTTCGCCATCGGCACGGACAGCTTCGTGGTCGCCGGCATCCTGCCCAGCGTGGCCAAGGACCTCGACGTCGACGTGCCCACCAGCGCCGAGCTGATCACGGCCTATGCGCTGTCCTACGCCATCCTCTCGCCCGTCGTGGCGGCGGTGGCCGCCCGGGTGCCGCGCAGGCTGCTGCTGATCGGCGGCCTGCTGGTGTTCATCGCGGGCAACATCGGCACCGGGCTCGCGTCCGGGTTCGAGGTGGCGCTGGGCTTCCGGGTGATGGCCGCGCTCGGTGGTGCCATGTTCACACCGACCGCGGCCGGCGTCGTCGTCGCGCTCGCCGGGCCGGAGCGGCGGGGTACCGCCCTGTCCATCCTGTTCGGCGGACTGAGCGCGGCCACCGCCCTCGGTTCCCCCATCGGTACCGCGATCAGCGGCTTCACCGACTGGCGCGGCACCATGATCTTCGTCGCGGCGGTCGGTCTGGTGGCCGCGATCGCCGTCTCGGTGGCCCTGCCCACCGTGCCCAGCCCGCCGGCGGTGACGCTGAAACAGCGTCTGTCGCCCGTCACCGATCTCCGGATCGCCCTGACGCTGCTGCTGGTCCTGGTCGGCTACAGCGGCCTGTTCGTCCTGTACACCTACGTCAGCCAGATCTTCGCCCCGGCCACGGACGGCAACGGCCGGACTCTGGCCTGGCTGCTGTTCGCCTGGGGCATCGCGGCCGTCGTCGGCAACATGACCGCCGGACGCCTGACCGACAAGTTCGGCAATCGTGTCGTGATCAACACGGCCGGTGTCATCGCGGTCGCCGTCTTCGCCACCACGCCGTGGAGCAGCCGGCACCTGGCGACCGCGTTCGTCGCCGCGATGCTGTGGGGCGCTTGCGGATGGGCGATGCTCGTCCCGATCCAGCACCGGCTCGCCGGGGTGAACCCCGCGGTCGCGCAGATGTCCATCTCCCTCAGTTCCTCGGCGAACTACGTCGGTGTCTCGCTCGCTCCGGTGGTCGGGAGCTTCTTCCTCGACCACGACGTGGAGATGCGCTACCTGGGTGTGCCGTCCGCCGCGATCGTCGTCGCAGGCCTGCTGATCGGTGAGGCGGGGTACCTGCTGATCCGGCGGAAGCAGCGGCAGGTGGAGGCGGAGGCGGACGGCGGTGACACTCCGGCCGAGGGGCGGGCCATCGCGGCGCGCTGACCCGACCGAAGGCGCGGGGGCTTCGCATGGACCGGGCGACGGTGCCGTGCGAAGCCCCCGCGGGGAGCCGCGGGTCAGGCGATCCTGCCGCGCGGCTGCGGTTCCAGCACTCCCATCAGCTGGCTCACCTCGGCCGTCGCGGACCTGACGGCCAGGACGCAGCGGTCACGGATGGCTGCCGACTGGTGGGCCGGCTTCAGCAGGACGAGCGAGCCCAGCACGGTGCCGTCCCACAGCACGGGAGAGGCGAAGGAGTCCCAGCCGCGCGCGCACTCCTGGAAGCCGAGCGCGTAACCCTTGACCCGGATCTCCGCGAGGGAGGCGAGCAGTTGACCGCGGTCCCGGTACACGCCCGGTCCCACGGCCGCGGGCAACTGCTCCGCGAGCACGCGGTGTTGGAGGTTCTCGGAGAGGTGGGCGAGGATCGCCCGGCCCGAGGCGCCGATCCGCAGCGAGCGGTTGACCCGCATGATCTCCCGCGGCGACATCCCCAGTTCGGTCAGGTCGTGGGCGCCCACCGCCATGTCGAGGCAGTGCCGCTGAGGGTGGCCCAGGTTGGTCAGGCCGTACAGGAACACCATCCCGCCGTCGGCGCTGAGGCGCAGTTGTTCCAGACAGTCGCTGAGCGCGTCGTGGTCCAGCCGGGGCGTCAGTGCCTGGGTGCCGAGCCGCGCGGCGGCCGGGCCGAGCCGGTACCGGCCCCGGGCGACCTGCACGAACGCGCCCTGCTCGATACCGGAACGCAGGATCCGGTAGACGGTGGAGTCGTCCAGCGAGGAGGCCCGGGCCAGTTCCGCGAGTCCGTGCACCTCGCCGCCCAGCTGGGTGAAGGCGTGCTGCACGCGGAAGACGCGCTCGGCGTGGCTCGACCCGGCGGTGTGCGACGTATTCTTGGGCTGGTTTTTGAATTTATTTTGCTGAGGGATGGGAAATGGGGTCCGTGTGACACCGGACTGATGGGCGGCACCGTGGCGCACGGTATGACCTCTCGACACAGAAAATGGGGGGAATGTGGTCGGCGGGCGTCGGAGTCACCGCGTGACTTCAGTGACGGATGGATGAGTGCCTTCGCGCGAAAAGCCGACATGTGCGAAATGTGTCCGGCCTTGGTGCCGTCGAATGGGTTGTCAATGGCGAGAAATGCATGCACAGCCCCCGTTGGTTCTTTGTGCAACTACTTGCGGTGCTGGCGGGATGGTTTCCCGTACCTGCCGCAGGCGAGTTACGTGCGTTTTGTTGGACGGTACAGCGACCTGGCGGGCGGGAGTGTGACGGGCCTCACTCTCTAACGGATTCGGCTGAATTTTGCCGTGCCCTGTGCTCCGTCTCGGCGCGGACCGTCGACCGTTGCCGCGTGAAGAAGCGGAATGGAGGATCCGACTGGCGTGCGAGGGGGCGGATCCAAGCCACCGAGCCGGTCGGTCCGGATGGCCAGGTCGGTCAGATCGGCCCGGTCGGCCCGGACGGCTCCGCGTGGGCCCGGTGTGCCGTGACGGGCTCGTCCGGCCCGGCAGCCGGCCCGGCCACCGCCGCCAGCAGGCCGGGGGCCGGCAGAAGGTCGCTGACCCGCCAGTCGCCCCCGCGCCGCCCCGTGCCGCGCGATACGCGCGCCGTCCGTTCGCGCGGCCGCACGTCCAGGTCGGTCAGGTCGCCCACGACCCCGGTGCCCACCGCCTTGAGAACGGCTTCCTTCCGCGTCCAGCAGCGCAGGTAGGCGAGCGAACGGCGTCGGCCCGCAGGCTCTTCGGCCACGTAGGCCCGCTCGTCCGCGCTCAGCGTCGTCGGCGCGAGCACGTCCACGGGCATCGGCCGCAGCAGCTCGATGTCGAGGCCCACCGGATGGTGCGGCGACAACAGCAGGGCCGAGTAGCCCTCGCTGTGCGAGAGGCTGAGGTGCACCGCGCCGTCCGCGAGCTCCGCCACCAAAGGCCCGTGTCCGGTGTCACCGCAGCAGGGACACGGCTCCCGGGTCAGCCGTACGTCCCGGGCGGGGACCCCGGCGGCGGTACCCGCGATCCGCTTGGTCAGGGCCCGCGCCCAGATGAACCGGGCGCGGTGGGCCGGGAAGCGGAAGGCGGCGGCCCGCGCGCGTTCCGGCGCGTCCAGCAGCTCGGTGAAGCCCTCGGGCACCGGTGTGCCGTGCCGCCACCACCACAGTTCCACGTGACCGGCCCGGTCAGCCGGGCAGGCGCCGCAGGCGGGCCGACAGGTGCTGCTGGAGCGGCTGCCCGACCGCCTCCACCTCCGTTACGACCGTCAGCTCGTCCTCGCGCAGCGTGAGGCGGCGCCGGGACGCGGTGACCTCCTTCGCGAGCGGGGTGACGACCGTGTCCCGCGACGCCATCTCGATCTCGCCGCCCGAGATCCGGCCGACGTACGTGGTGGCGATCCCGATGGGATGGGCGACCACCGCCTCGAGGTAGCCATCGGCGCCGACCCGCCACCAGCCGGTCTCGCGTCCCGACGGGCGGTCCGGCCGGCCCTCGCTGTCGGTCAGCCAGGCGCGCGCCTCGTACCGCAGGAAGGGCCGGCCGTCGTGGCTGAAGGTGATCTCCTGCTCGTAGGAGAAGCCGTCGGCCAGAGTGGCGTATCCACCGGTGCCGGACCCGCGCCACATGCCGAGCAGGGGGAGGGCCGGGGCGATCCACGGATGCGGTTCCGGGCCCACGCCCACGACCTGGCTGTCAGGGAAAAAGGCCTGCGTGTAACCCAATTTTGCTCACTCCGCCGTGTTCGCCGGTACCGGCGGTACCGGAATCAGCTGTACCCGGAATCAGTCCTACCCGGAGCAGCGTAGCGGAATGCGAACCGAGTTTCCGCGACAGCCGCCCTTTTCTCGGCACATGAGAAACCGGGCGCCGGTGACGGTCGGCGATATTTCTCATCCGCCGAGAAATCGGTTCGAGTTTTCTCGCCAGCCGAGAATGTGCAGGTGAGAGGCCGGTAAATAAATGATTGACGAATACTCGGGGCGTCTTGTTACGCTGGCCGCGCCGGATTTCCATCCGGAGATCTTCATTCGTGGACGGGGGCTTTCGTGTACGACGCCATTGTTGTAGGCGCACGAATATCCGGCGCATCCACGGCTCTGCTGCTGGCGCGGCTCGGCCACCGGGTGCTGCTGGTCGACCGGGCGCGTTTTCCCAGCCCGACGTCGTCGTCCACGAACCTCATCCACCCGCCGGGCGTCCAGCGGCTCACCCGGTGGGGGGTGCTCGACCGGCTCGGCGACCCGACGATCCCGCGGATCAGCCGCTACCGCCTGGAGAGCGGCCCCGTCCGGCTGGAGGCCCGGCTGCCCGCCGTCGAGGACGTGGACTACGCGCTGTCGCCGCCCCGCGTCAAACTGGACGAGGCCTTGGTGCGCTGCGCGGCCGACGCCGGTGCCGAAGTGCGCGAGGAGACCTCTGTCCAGGAGCTGCTGCGCGACGCCGACGGCACCGTCGTGGGGATTGCGGGCACGGCCAAGGGCTTGGGCCGATTCCAGGAGAAGGGCACCGTCGTCATCGGCGCCGACGGCAAGAACTCCAAGGTGGCCCGGCTGGCCGGGGTCGGCCAGTACCGCGCCGAACCGGTGCTGAGCAAGAGCCTGTGGACGTACTGGGAGGGGCCGGCGCAGCCCTCGCTCGTCCGCACCTACCGCAAGAACCGCCGCCACCCGTTCACCTGGCCCACCCACGACGGCCTGTCCATCGTGGGAGTGGCCTGGCCCACGGCGGACTTCCCCTCGCCGGGCAGTGACGAGGCGACCGACCGGACGGTCATCGCCGCCCTGGCCGACGTGGACCCGGAGTTCGCCGAAGAGGTCCGGGCGGGCCGACGGGCCGGTCGCTGGCTCACCGGTTCCGTCCCCAACTTCCTGCGCACGCCGCACGGTCCGGGCTGGGCCCTCGTCGGCGACGCCTCCGCCACCCGCGACCCGATCACCGCGTCCGGCATCACCCACGCCGTGCTCGGCGCCGAACTCCTCGCGGACGCCGTGCACCGGGGCCTGTCCGGCGGCCGCGGCCTGGCACTGGAGCTGGCGGCGTACGCCCGCGCCCGGGACGCGCTCGTCCGCGACCACTACGACTACACCCGGGACTACGCGCGCATCCTCGACCACACGCGGGAGGAGCGGGCGCTCATCGAGGCGATGAGCCGCAGCCCCTGGCACGCGCGCACCATGATCGGGCTGTTCGCCGCGGTCGTCCCGCCGGAAGAGTTCTACTCCCGCCGCAGCTTCCGCGAACTGTTCGACTATCTCGACGAAGAGGGCGGACTGCCGCACACCATCCGCATGCTGCGCTGGCTGCTGTACGCCGTCCCCGGCCGGCCCGAGGCCACGGCCCGGCTCGCCGACCGGCTGCTGGCGGCCCGGCTCGGTCTCATGGGCGAGCTTCTCCTGCGCACGGCTGCCTGAGCCACGCCCCGGTACGACCACCGGCCCTTCGCCATCCCCGATGACACGCCCGCGCACCGACGCCGTTGTGCGGCTGCTCGGAGCCCAGCCCGTGACACCTTGTTCTGGAGGAATTCCCACCATGCCCGGTACGCAGCAGTATGCCGGCCCCGTTCTTCTCTTCCCCGGCCAAGGCGGCTTCGACGGTGTCGCGCTCACACGCGCGGCCGACGGCTACCCGCAGGTGCGGGCCGTCTTCGAACGGATCGACACCGTGACCCGGCAGATCCACGGCCGGGAGCTGTCCGCGACACTGTTCCGCGACACTCCGGTGGAACTGACCGACCTGCTGAGGGACGAGCCCTGGGTGTCCCAGCTCGCCATCTACGGGTCCGGTCTCGCGGCCCACCGCGTGCTCACGGAGCACGGAGTACGGCCCTGCGCCCTCGTCGGCCACAGCCTCGGCGAGATCACGGCGCTGGTCGCCGCGGGCGGCTACTCCGTCGAGGACGGCGCCCGGATCGTACTGCGCCGCACCGCCGCCATCGCCGGGCTGGACGGGGGCAGCGGAGCGATGGTCGCGTTGGCCGCCGCACCCTCCCGCGCCCGGCATCTGATCGCGCTCGTGGAGAACGACCGTCTCGCCGTCGCCACCGAGAACCACGCCACCCAGACCGTGCTGAGCGGTCCCCGCGAGGCCATCGGCCAGGTCAAGGCCATCGCCGAGCAGCTCAGGATCGGCTGCGCCGAACTGGACGCCGCGTTCGCGTTCCACAACCCGTCGCTCGCCTCCGTGGCACCCGACTTCGCCGCCGCCGTACGGGACCTGCCGCGCGGCCCGCTGAGCGTGCCCGTGTACTCGCCGATCCTGCAGCGCTTCTACGACCCGGACGAGAGCCTCGGCGACCGGCTGGCCGACCACTTCACCCTGCCCGTGCGGTTCTCCTCGGCCGTCACCCTCCTCCACGAGCACGGCGCGTGCGTCTTCGTGGAGGCCGGCGGACGCGCCACCCTCACCTCGCTGGTGCCCAAGGTGCTGGGCGGCCCGGACGACGTCACCTCGCTGTCCACGCTGTCCGTGGGCCGCGGCAACACCCTGCGGCTGGCCGACACCCTGGCCGAGCTGCGGCGGGCGGGCCTGTCGGCCGGCGACGGACTGGACTCCCTGCGCCAGTACCTGGCCCCCGAGCTGACCGCCGCCGAGTTCTCCACCTTCTGGACGACGACCGGCCACGAGATCACCGCCCTGGTGAGCCGGCGGCTGTCGGACTTCCGTACCGCGCCGCAGAACGAGCCGGCCGGTACGGCCGAGCCCGCAGGCACGGACGGCGCGGCCGAGGGGCCGGACACCGGTGCGCGGCCGGCTGCCGCCGTGGTGGAGGTGCCGGGGCGGGAGGAGGTGTTCGCGACCGTGCGGGGGCTGTATGCGCGGGCGTTGGAGTATCCGGAGGAGGTGTTCACGCCGGGTGTGCTGCTGGAGGCGGAGCTGGGTGTGGACTCGGTGAAGCAGGTGGAGCTGCTGTCGCGGCCGGCTGCCGCCGTGGTGGAGGTGCCGGGGCGGGAGGAGGTGTTCGCGACCGTGCGGGGGCTGTACGCGCGGGCGTTGGAGTATCCGGAGGAGGTGTTCACGCCGGGTGTGCTGCTGGAGGCGGAGCTGGGTGTGGACTCGGTGAAGCAGGTGGAGCTGCTGTCGGGCGCCCGGAACGTGGGCAAGGCCATCGCGGCCACCCTCGCCGACCGAGGCGCCCACGTCCTCGTCAACTACTTCCACTCGCACGAGCAGGCCAAGGAGACCCAGCGCGAACTGCGTGCCCGGGGCGCCCGCGTGGACCTGCTCCGCGCCTCCGTGGCCCGTCCCGAGCAGGTCGACCGGATGTTCGCCGAGATCGAGGAGCGGTTCGGCCGGCTCGACATCCTCGTCAACAACGCGGCCAACGGGGCACTCGTCCCCGGCTCCGAGGTCACCGACGCCCATCTCGACAAGGCCCTCGACACCAACCTCAAGGGCGGCCTGCGCTGCGCCCGGGCGGCCGCCCCGCTGATGCGGAAGGCCGGCGGCGGTTCCATCGTCAACATCTCCGCCCTCGGCGGCTCACAGCTCGTCATGGCCAACTACCTGGCCTGCGCCCCCGCGAAGGCCGCGGTCGAGGCCGCCGCACGCTACCTGGCCGTGGAGTTCGCACCCTTCAACATCCGGGTGAACACCGCCTCCGCCGCGATGCTGGTCAGCGAGGTCGCCGAGGCCTTCCCCGACGCCGAGGCGATGCAGGCCGCCATCGCGGCGAGCACCCCGCTCGGACGCCTGGGCACGCCCGAGGAGTTCGCCGAGGTCGTCGCCTTCCTCGCCTCCGACCGGGCCCGCTGGATCACCGGCCAGGTGGTCCTCGCCGACGGGGGACTGTCCCTCGGCGCACCGCTGCTCTCGCCGCCCGCGGGCACGGGTGCGGTGGAACCCACGGTCGTGCAGGCCACGGCTGAGGCCGAGGGGGCGGCCGAGGCGGAGCCCGCGGCCGTTCCCGCCGCTCTCACCTCCGCGGAGGCCGACGGGGACACGCACACGGACACGGATTTCCCCGAGGACGACGAGATAGCCGTCGTCGGCATGGGGCTCGTCGTCAGCGGCGCCGACAGTCCCGAGAGGTTCTGGCAGCTGCGCACCACCGGTCGTGAGCTGTTCGTCGAGGTGCCCGAGGACCGCTGGGACCGGGCCCGGTTCTCGTCGCCCGACCGGTCCGCCGAGGACAAGTCCTACCAGGACACCTGTGTGTTCATCACGGACTTCGAACCGGGCCGCGCCGTCCTGGACGGTCTGCCGGCGGTACCGGACGAGACCGAGCTGACCACGCTGTGGCTGCGCCACTCGCTGGTCCAGGCCCTGGACGGGGTGCGCGTCGGTGACACCGACCGCTTCTCCTTCCACGTGGGCTACACCGCCGACGGCAGCCAGCACCTGGAGGAGGCGGGCGTCCTGCACGCCGCCCGGCATCTCACCGAGGACATAGCCGCCGGATTGGACCTCACGCAGGAGGACCGCGCCCGTCTGGTGGGCCGCGTCGACAAGGTGCTGTCCGGCCGCTACCACCGAGGTGCCACCGACGCGCCACGGTTCCTGCCGCACCAGGTGGGCCTCGCCGCGATGGCGGGCGTCCTGCCGGACGCCACCCAGCTCCAGATGGTCGACACGGCCTGCTCCTCCTCGCTGTACGCGATCGACATCGGCATCAAGGGCCTGCTGATGGGCAAGCAGGACATCGCGGTGTGCGGCGGCGCGTTCGCGCTGGCCCCGCGCGGAACCGTGCTGTTCTCCAAGCTCAAGGGCCTGTCCCAGCGCGGCGCGGTGCACGCGCTGGACGCCGAGGCGGACGGTGTGATCTTTGCCGACGGCGCCGGCGTCGTCGTACTGAAGCGGCTCAGCCGGGCCAAGGCCGACGGCGACCGCGTGCTGGGCGTGCTCAAGGCGTTCGGCAGTTCCTCGGACGGCAAGGGCAAGGCGATCTACGCGCCCAGCTCCACCGGGCAGAACCTGGCGGTGGAGCGAGCGCTGGAGGCCGGCGGCCTGGACGGGGCGGAGGTCGACTGGATCAACGCGCACGCGACCGGTACCCCGGCCGGCGACCTCGCCGAGTTCACCACGCTCCGCGAGCACTACGGCAACGCCCGCGCCACCGCCGTCACCTCCAACAAGTCGCTGATCGGGCACACCGGCTGGGCGGCGGGCGTGATCTCGCTCATCGAGTCCATCCTCGCGCTCCAGGGGGAGACCATCCCCGGCCAGTACCGGTTCTCCTCCGCCCCCGAGATGTTCCAACTCGACCGCACCCGGCTGGAGATCTCCGGCAGCCCGCGGCCGTGGCCCGCCGTCCCCGGCCGGGCCCGCACGGCGGCGATCTCCGGCTTCGGGTTCGGCGGCACCAACGCCCACCTGATCCTCACGGAGGGCACTGACGGTACTGAGGGTACGGAGGGGACCGAAGGGGAGCGGGGCCGTACGGCCGCCGCGGCCCGGTCCGCGACCGACCGCATCGCGGTGGTCGGCTGGTCGGTCAAGCTGCCCGGCGTCGAGGACCGTGACCAGGTCCTGCAGTGGCTCTCCGGGGACCGGGACATCGAGCAGAGCTTCGGCGAGCAGTACCCGGCACCGCCGTTCCAGCAGGTGCGGATGCCGCCGGCGACGGTACGGACCATCGACCGCTGCCAGCTGATGATCCTGGCCTGCGCGCACGACCTGCGCGACCAGTTGGGCGACTTCTGGCAGCGGCACACCGAGCGCACCGGTGTCGTGGTCGGCCACATGGGCCCGACCCGCGCCGCCATGCTCTACGCCAACCGCTGCTACCTCGACGACATCGAGCACGCCCTGCGCCAGGACCCCGAACTCGCCGCCACCGCGCAGCTCACGCCGCTGCTGGAGCGGATGCGCGAACGGGTCCGTTCGCTGGTCCCGCCGTCGAACGAGGACTCCTTCCCCGGGATGATGCCCAACATCATCTCGGCCCGGGTGGCGAACTACTTCGACCTCAAGGGCCCGAACATCACCGTGGACGCGGGACTGGCCTCGACCGTGGCGGCGTTCGCGACGGCCGTGCGCTATCTGCGCAGCGGCGAGCTGGACTTCGTGCTCGCGGGCGGCATCAACGGCAACAGCCTGCCCGAACTCGGCGGGCTGCTCGCCGACGTCTTCGAGGAGCCGGTGCGGCCGGCCGAGGGCGCCTTCCTGTTCGGGCTGACCACCGAGCGCGCCGCAAGGGAGGCCGGACTGCGCGTCCTCGGCATCATCGACGAGGCCGATGTGCGCGAGGCCGGCACCGGCGAGGGGACACCGGACGTCCTCGACTGCGGCTCGCGCGGCGGCTACGGCCACTACCTCGGCGCGGCCGGTGGGGCGCAGATCCTGCGCGCCCTCCAGCGGACCGGCACCACCACCCGGATCCACTGCCGGGAGAACGGCCACGACATGGCCACCCACCTCGTCGTCACGGTCGGAGAGCCGGCACGGGACGCGCGGGGCTCCGCCCCCGTGGAAGCCGAGGCCGCCTCAACGGAGGCCGCACAGACCGCCATGCGGACCGAGGCCGCACCCACCGGTTCCGCTCCCGACCTGGTCGAGCGGTACGCCGTCACGCTCACCCCGGCGCCCGCCGCACCCCGTGGCCCGGTGCCCGCCGGGGTGCCCGACGGTGCGCTGATCCTCACCGACCGGCCCGGCCTCGCCGAGCGCCTAGCCCGGGGCGCCGCGGACTGCACCGTGTTCAGCACCACACCCGTCACCGGGGAGCGGCCCGCCGTACGGCAGGTGACCAGCACCCCGGAGGGCGTGCGCGCGGCCTTGGACGCGCTGGGCCGCCCGGTGCGCCACCTCGTCCTGGTCACGGACCTGACCGCGTCCGCGCCGCCGCGCACCGCGCTCACCGCGGACCACCCCGGCCTGACCGCGCTGCACGACCTGGCCTTCCTCGTCGTACAGCAGCGCTACGCCGACCTCGGCGAGGCACCCGCCTCCGCGGTGTTCGCCCTGCTCGGCGCCGAGCCCCAGGGCACCGCCCACCCGCTCGCCGGACTCTTCACCGGTCTGCTGAAATGCGTCCGCCTGGAACGCCCGGACGCCGACTGCTTCGCCCTGCTGACCGCCACGGGCGACCCGGAGGCGGCGGCGGAGCTGATCGCGGCCGAGCGGGCCTGCGAGCGTGCCTTCCCGGTCGTCCACCGCGACGGGGACCTGCGCCGGGTGCCCACCCTGACCGCACGGCCGGCCACCGCCGCCGCCGCGGACCAACCCGCCCCGCTGGACCGGGAGTCCGTGGTGGTCGCCCTCGGCGGGGCTCGCGGCATCACCGCCGAACTGCTCACGGCGGTCGCCGAGCGCTACGGCAGCCGTATCTACGCACTCGGCAGCAATCCGGTCGACAGTTACCCGGTCGGCACCTTCGACGGCACGGACGAGGAGTTCGCGGCCACCCGGGCCCGGTACATCCGCGAGCAGCTCGCCGCCGGCGGCCGTACCGTCGCCGAGATCAACAAGAGCTTCGACCGCATGACCGACGCGCGCGCCGCTCGGCGGAACCTGGACCGGATGGCCCGGCACAGCGGTGCGGGGCGGGTGACGTACCTGCACTGCGACGCACGGGACGAGGAGTCGGTGCGCCGCGCCCTCGACACGGTCCACGCCGCGCACGGCCGGATCGATCTGCTCGTCAACGCGCCCGGCCTGAACCGCTCCGCGCTGATCCAGGACAAGATCTTCGACGAGTTCCGGCGCATCCGCGACCTCAAGCTGGTCGCGCACCGTAACCTGCACCGCGCGCTCGCCGGTCGGCCACCGCGCCTGTGGTGCGACTTCGGGTCCCTGCTCGGCTACTTCGGGCAGCGCGGCGAGCCCGACTACGCGTCCGGCAACGACTACCTGGCCACGGCCGCCGCCTACGCCGCGAAGGCGACCGGCAGCGACGAGTTCGTCATCGGCTGGACCCTCTGGGACGAGGTCGGCATGGGCGCCGACGAGCTGACCCGCGAGTACTTCAAGCGGGCGGGCTCCTACAGCCACATGCCGGTCGCCGAAGGCGTCCGGCACTTCCTGGCCGAACTCGGCACCGGGGACCGCACCCCCTCGCTCGTGCACATGGGGGCGGCTGAACGCGCCACGGTGGAGACGTTCTACCCCGGCTACCTGACCGAGCGGCCGGCGGTCGCCGCCACCGCGCCGGCCGGGGAGCCGGGCGCGCCCGCCCGGGGCCGGTTCTATCTGCGCCGTACTCTGCCGACGGACACCGGCAACGCGGACACCGGCGACCGCGACGGCCCGGGCACCGTGCGCTTCGAGTGCCCCTTCGGCCTGGACACCGACGGCTATCTCGCCGGGCACCTGGTGCGTGGCGTGCCGACGCTGCCCGGCACCTTCGTCACCGAGATCGCCGCCGAGGCCGCCCTCACCCTCGTCCCGGACGGCTGTGTGGTCGCCTTCGAGGACCTGCGCTTCCTGCACTTCCTGCAGGTCCGGGAGGGCGTCGCCCAGACGCCCAAGCGGATCACGGCCCGGATCAGCGAGCGGGTCGGCGACCTGACCACGGTGGAGGTCTCCGTCACCCACGACGTGATCGCCCCGTCCGGAGTGCTGCTGGTATCCGGCAAACCGCACTTCACCGTGCGGGTCCTGGTCGCCGGTGCGTTCCCGACGGCGCCCAAGTGGCAGCGCTGGGACGGTGAGGGCGAGCAGGCCGTCGTGGATCCCTACCACGTGCCGTCGGCCCCCGTGCTGCTCAGCGGACCGTTCCGGGCCACCACCGACACCCGGCGCCACCGGCTGGGCGCCCGCTCGGTGTTCCGGCCGGAGCTGGACCCCGCCACCGGGCCCTGGCGGCAGTTCCTGATGCCGACCGTGCTGCTGGACGCGCTGGCGCGGACCGGGGTGCTGGACCCGGTGGACGGGCTCGTCCCGGTCGCCGCCCCGCTGTCCATCCGGCGGATCGACCTGTACCAGAGCGCCAACGACCTGGACCTGGCGCAGACCCACGGAGCGTTGGACCTGTACGTCACCCAGCCCGGGTTCACGGCCGCGCCGCGGTCCGGCAACCGGTTCGTCGCCGTCGCCCCCGGCGGGCACGTCGTGGCCCAGATGAAGGATGTCGACGCCACCGTGATCGGGTATCTCGACCCGGACACCGGCGAGGTGCGTCCGCCCGCGAAGGCTCCGGCCGGGGCGGGGGGCCGTACCGCATGACCGCGCTCACGGACCTTCCGCTCCTCAGCGATGACACCGCGGACGGAGCGGCGTCCGCCGGCACCGGCGGATCCGACGCCATGACCCGTCCGGTGCGCCGCATGCTGTGGCGGCTCACCCCCGCCCCGGCCCCCGGCAGCCCCCGAGGCCTCACCGGCCGGCGGGTGCTCGTCCTCGGCGGCACCCCGGACGACGCGGAGCGGGTGCGCGGCGAACTGCGCGCCCGGGGCGCGTCGGTACTGCCCGGCCCTTCGCTCTCCGGCTCCTCGGCCGAAGCCGGACCGGTGCCCGACACCCTGGTCGACCTGACGCTCGCCGAACGGTTCTCGGCCGACGCCGACGCCGACGCCGACTCCTGCGCCGGCCGATGGCGTACGGCACTGCTGCGCACCTTCGACACGTTGCGGCACTGCTACCCGGCGTGGAGCCGGGAGACCTCGGCGCAGCGGCTCACCTACCTCGCCGTCACGTACCACGGCGGCGGCATGGGATACCACCCCGACGACGACATCGCCCAGCCGCTCGGCGGGCTGTGGGCGGGCCTGGCCAAGACGCTGCACCGGGAGCTGCCCAACTGCCGGGCCCGGGTCCTCGACATCGCCCTCGGCGACCGCGCGGACCTGCCCCGGCTGGTGGGCGACGAGCTGGGCCGCCCGTACCTGAGCGAGATCGGGCACCGGGACGGCGCGCGCTGGACCCTGACGCCGGACGCCGTACGGCCCGGTCCGCCCGCTGTGCGGCTCGGCCCCGACGACACCGTGCTGATCAGCGGCGGCAGCCGGGGCATCGGCATGGCGCTGGCCCGGCGGCTGTGCGCCGAGTTCGGGCTGCGGGTCGTGGTGACCGGGCGCGGGCGGCTGCCGGCCGAGGACACCTGGGACGATCACACCCCCGAGCGGCTCGCCGAGCGCCGCGCCGAGCTGTGGGCCGGGCACCGGCAGGGGCGCGGCGTGGCCGACATCCGCCGCGACGTCGGGCGCGCCGAGAGCACCTGGGAACTGGTCGGGCATCTGCGCGCGGCCCGCGCCGAGGGGCTGCGGCTGGAGTACCGGCGGTGCGATTTCACCGACCCCGGCCAGGTGCGGACGCTCGTCGCGGGGCTGCCCGGCCTGACCGCCGTGGTGCACAACGCGGGCGTGGACCGGCCGACCCGCCTGCCCAACAAGTCCGACGACGACGTGGTCGCCGTGGTCGCGACCAAGGTCGACTCCTTCGTCCACCTGGTGCGGGCCCTGCGCGAGCGGCCGCTGAAACTGCTGTGCACAGTCGGCTCGCTCACCGGGCGGCTGGGCGGCATGGTCGGCCAGTTCGACTACGCGGCCGCCAACGAGTGCCTGGCCCGCCTGGGCCTGTGGGCCGCGCGGCAGCTGCCGTACCCGGTGATGACACTGGCCTGGCCGACCTGGGCCCGGCTGGGGCTGATCTCCAACTTCGAGGCCAGCCTGCGCTACATGGCGGCCCTGGACGTCTCCGAGGGCCTGGACCACTGGCAGGCGGAGCTGCTGGCCGGCAGCCATGGCGAGATCACCTTTGTGGGTCCCCTGGGCCGCGCGCTGGACCCGGTGCAGGCCACCGGCTATCCCATGCCACCGTCCCTGCCGGGGTACGCCGAGACCTACCCGAAGGTTTTCCACCTGGGCGAAGCAGAGGTGTTCCAGCCGCACGAACGCCTGTGTTCCGTCGTCACGTTCGACCCGGCGACGAGCCCGGCGGTCGGCGACTTCACCGTCCACGGCACGCCCGCCGTACCCCTCGGCATGCTGGTGGAGAGCGCCGTGCGCGGCGCGGAGTGGGTGACCCCCGCCGACGTGCCCGACCACGCCCTGCACGCGGTGGAGGACCTGCGCGTCCCGTGGAATGTGCTGCGCTGCCCGGACGGCGGGCCGCTGCGGCTGCGCCGGGACATCCGGGCGCGGCGGAGCACGGACGGCCGCTGGCGGCTGGACGTCGCCTTCCGCCGGGTGGACCCCGCCGGGGCCATGACGACGGGCGCGGACGACGCGGATTGCGCGGACGACGCGGACACCGCGCGCCTGCGGCTGGTCTTCGGCGCACCCGGCGAGGCGGCCGCCGCCGCGACCCCGGCACCGAGCCCGCCCGCCGGGCACCACGCCGGTGCCCTGGGCACCACCTTGCTCAGCGCCGCGCCCGTGCTCCGCTGGCACGGGGTGGTGGTGCCGTTGGCGCGCTGGCGCCCGGACGGCCGGCACCGGATCGTCGCCGAGGCCGGCCGCTGCACGGCGCCCGACCTGTGGGTGGTGCCGCAGCCGCCCGAGTGCCTCGTGCCGGTCGCCGCCGTCGAGAACATCGTCCGCGCGGTCACCGAACGCGCCCCCGGACTGTCCGTCACGCACGACCCGCTGACGATCCGTCACCTCTCCTTCCCGGCGGCCGGCACCCCCGCCGGCGGACCCGTCCGGCTCGAAGGGGACCCGGCACTCGGTGTCTGGAGTGCCCGGCACACGGACACCGGCCGGACCGTGATCCGCATCCGCGGGCTCGCGGCCGACGGCATCTGACCATTCACCCCGTCCGACCCATCCGACCGCAACCGATCACAGCCGATCCGGCCCGCTACCGAGGAGTTCCCGGCATGAGCGACAACCAGCACGTCAGCGCCAACCGCAAGCTGCTGGAGCACTACTACGAGGAGTGCCTGAACAAGGGCAATCTCGACGCCGTCTACGACAAGGCCGTCCCGGACCACATCAGCCACGGCACCCGCGCCGACGGCTTCGAGGGCGTGGAGCACCTCAAGGAGTGGGTCCGCATCCAGCGCGCCTCCTTCCCCGATCTGCACGTCGTCGTCGACGAGTGGATCGAGGAGGGCGACAAGGTCGTCCAGCGGTTCACCGCCCGCGGCACCCACTCCGGCGAGGACTACTACGGCATCCCGGCCGCCGGCCGGAAGATCGAGATCTCCGGGATCGTCATCGACCACTTCGTCGACGGCAAGATCGTCGAGAGCTGGTTCTCGATGGACGGCATGGAACTCGCCCAGCAGCTCGGCGCGCTGGGCTGAGCCCGCGCGGAGCCGGTCCCCGGCTCCGCCCACCCGCCCCGGACGGCCGGGGGCGTCCCCGTCGATGCCCGCGCCCCCGGCCGTCCGGCACCCACCCGCTTCACCCACCCGGTACCACACCGTGCCGAACCCGGTGAGGCCCCCCAGCAACCCCCGACAGGCCCTGACAACGCAGAACCCCCAGGAAGGGGAAGGCACGATGACCCAGCGCTCGACCGCCCTCGTCACCGGGTGCTCGTCGGGGATCGGACGAGCCACCGCCCTGCGCCTGCACGCCGCCGGCCACCGCGTCTACGCCAGCGCCAGGAACCTTGCGACGCTCGACGAGCTCGCCGCGCGCGGCCTGCGCACCCTGGCCCTCGACGTCACCGACCCCGCATCCGCGAAGGCCGCCGTCGAGGCCGTCGAGGCCGAGCACGGCGCGGTGGACGTCCTCGTCAACAACGCCGGATACGGGCTGTCCGGGACCTTCGAGGAGACCCCGCTGGACCAGGTCCGCGACCAGTTCGAGACCAACGTCTTCGGCCTGGTCCGGCTCACCCAGCTAGTGCTGCCCGGCATGCGCGCCCGCGGCGCCGGCACCGTCGTCAACGTCTCCTCGATCTTCGGCCGCTACGCGGCCCCGGGCGGGGGCTACTACCACGCGAGCAAGCACGCCGTCGAAGCCCTCAGCGACGCGCTCCGGCTGGAGACGGCGGCCTTCGGTATCCGGGTCGTCCTCGTCGAACCCGGACCCGTGCGCACCCCCTGGGGCCGGCGGTTCCTGGACCACATCCCGGACGGACGGACCCGCGCCGACTCCCCGTACCGCCGCTTCCACGAACGAAGCGCGGCCTACTACGACGCCATCTACAACGGCACCCGCAGAACGCTCGCCGGCACCTTCGCCATCGAGGCCGAGCAGGTCGCCGACACCATCGTCCGGGCCGTCAGGTCCCGCTCCCCGCGCTCGCGCTACCCGGTCGGCTTCCTCGCCGCCAGCACCATCGCGCTGCGCCGGCTGACCCCGGACCGGATCTTCGACAACGCGTTCATACGGCGCCAGTTCCCGGTCCCGTGAGCGGCGGATCCAACAGCTGACCAGGCGAACCAACGAGGTGACGAGAGACATGACCACCCTGGCACCGACCCCCGCGACCGCCCCGCGCGGCGCCGTCGCACCCGGCCCGCGGGGAGTCCCCCTGCTGGGCAACCTGCCCCAGTGGAAGTCGGACACCGCCCAGTTCCTGCTGCGCGCCCAGCGCGACCACGGCGAGGTCGCCCGGCTGCGCCTCGGCCCGTACACGGTGCACCTGGTGACGGCTCCCGACGCCGTGGGACGGGTCCTGAAGGAGAACAGCGGCAACTACACGCGCGGGGTGCTCTACGAGCAGTTCCGGATCGTCATGGGCGACGGGCTGCTCACCACCGACGGCGACTACTGGAAGGCCCACCGGCGCGCGGTCCAGCCCGTGTTCCTGCGCAAGGCGGTCGCCGCCATCGGCCCCAACGTGGTGCGCGCCACCCGCGAGATGCTCGACGACTGGGAGGTCCGTGCCCGCCGCGGCGAGCCCGTCGACCTGGTCACCGAGACCCTGCGCCTGACCCTCGTCACGCTCAGCCGCTCACTGTTCGGCTACGACATCCGCCCTGCCGCGCCGGTCATGAAGGACATCGTCGACAACGTGATCGAAGTGATGTTCAAGCACGGGTCGGTCGGCGAGATGCTGCCCTCCTGGCTGCCGACCAGGCGCAACCGGCTCATCGCCCGCGACCGGCGGATCTTCACCCGGCTCGTCACCGAGATCCGCGACCGGCACGCGGCCACCGGGGAAGGGCCGCTGATGGAGCTCATGGAGGCGGCCACCGACCCGGTCACCGGCGCCCGCTGGACCGACGACGAGATCCGTGACGAGATGCTCACCATCTATCTCGCCGGACACGAGACCACCGCGGTCGCCCTGCTGTGGACTCTGGTCTCCCTCGCCCGCCACCCGTCAGTCGGCGAGGAGCTGGACGAGGAGCTGGCACGGGTGCTGGGCGGCGCCGAGCCCGCCGCCGAGGACGTGGAGCGGCTGCCGTACACCAGCCAGGTCGTCGACGAGAGCCTGCGGATGTACCCGCCGATCTGGATCTACCCACGGGACGCCGTGGCCGACGACGAACTCGGCGGCTTCCACATCCCCGGCGGCTCCTCCGTGCTGCTCTCGCCCCTGGTCTCCCACCGTAACCCCCGGTACTGGGACAACCCCGAGGCCTTCGACCCGCACCGCTTCGACCCGGAGCAGGTCAGGGAACGGCCCCGGATGACCTACTTTCCGTTCGGTGCCGGCGCCCGCATGTGCATCGGCAACTTCATGGCCCTGCTGGAACTGCGGATGATCACGGCCATGATCCACCAGCGGTTCCGGCTCAAGCTGGTGCCCGGCGACTTCCTGCGCTACGGAGACACCTCCATCTCGCTGCGCCCGCTGACCAAGGTGCTCGCCCTGCCTGAGCCGCGCGAGGCGGGAGCCCGGGCATGACCACCGCCGCCGATCCGCCGCACGCCGCCCCCACGGCCACCTCCGGCACACCCGACGTCGCCGCCGCCGTGTCCGCCGCCCGCAGCGCGCAGCCCGCCTGGGACGCGCTCGGCTTCGCCGGGCGGCGCAAGGCCCTCCAGGCCTGGTGCGCGCTGATCCTGCGCCGCTCGGACGAACTGGTCGACCTCATCCGCGCCGAAACCGGCAAGACGGCCGACGACGCCCGGCTCGAGGTGATCCTCGCCGCCCACCACCTGCGCTGGACCGCCGCCCACGCCGCCCGGGTCCTCGGCCCGCGCCGGGTCTCGCCCGGGCTGCTGATGTTCCCTCACGCGGTCACGGTGGCCCACCGCCCGCTCGGGGTCGTCGGCGTCATCGGCCCCTGGAACTACCCGGCGTTCATCCCCGTCGGCCCCGTCTCGGCCGCCCTCGCCGGCGGCAACACCGTCGTGCTGAAGCCCAGCGAACTCACCCCGAGGACCGGCGAGTGGCTGGCGGCCACCCTCGCCGAGGTCACCGGCGGGATCCGGGTGCTGCACGTCGTCACGGGAGACGGGGCGGCCGGCGAGGCGCTGTGCCGGGCCGCCGTCGACAAGATCTCCTTCACCGGCTCCAGCGCCACCGCACGCCGCGTCATGGCGGCGTGCGCCGACCGGCTGACCCCGGTGGTGATCGAGGGCGGCGGCAAGGACGCCATGATCGTCGCCGCCGACGCCGACCTCGACGCCGCCGCCGACGCCGCGGTCTGGGCGGCAATGACCAACGCCGGGCAGACCTGCGTCGGCCTGGAACGCGTCTACGCCGTCGATACCGTCGCCGACCGATTCCTGGACCTGGTCACCGAGCGCGCGGCCGCCCTCCGCGTCGGCGACGGGCCCGACGCCGACCTCGGCCGGATCGTGCTGCCCCGGCAACTCGACGTCATCGCCGCCCAGGTGCGCGACGCGCTGGCCCGCGGCGCCCGCGCCGTCCTCGGCGGCCCGCAGTCCATCACCCCGCCGTACGTCGCGCCGATCGTCCTCGCCGACGTCCCCGAGGACGCGGCCGCCGTCACCGAGGAGACCTTCGGACCGGTGCTCGTCGTGAACCGGGTGACCTCCGTGGCGGAGGCCGTGGAGCGCGCCAACGCCAGTGACTACGGACTGGGCGCCTCCGTCTTCACCCGCGACCGCGGGCGCGGCCGCGGCGTCGCCGCCCGGCTGCGGGCCGGAATGGTGTCCGTCAACGCCGTGATCGCCTTCGCCGGAATGCCCGCCGTCCCCTTCGGCGGGGTCGGTGACTCCGGTTTCGGCCGGGTCCACGGCCCCGACGGGCTGCGCGAGTTCACCCGCACCCAGGCCATCACCAGCCAGCGGTTCCGGCCGCCGATGCAGCCCACCTCCTTCCGCCGACGCCCCGGCACGATGCCGACCCTCGTGCGCCTGGTGCGCACCCTCTACGGCCGGTGACGGCGCTCCCGGCCACCTGGCGCCGACGCGTCGCGCACCCGCCCCCCAAAGGAGCACGCAGAACGTGACCACCACCCTGACCACCGGGCTGGCCCGGCTCGCCGACCCCGCCTCCCGGGCCCACCCCTACCCGCTCCTGCGCGAACTGCGGGAGGCGTCACCTTTCACCGACCCCGCGAGCGGCATCGTCGTCGTCGGCCGCCGGGCCGACTGCGAGACCGTGCTGCGCAGCCCCCGGGTCGGGAGCAATCGGCTGGGCGCCGGGATCACCAAGGTGCCCCAGCAGCCCAACCTGATGAACCTGGACGCGCCGGACCACACCCGGCTGCGCCGGCTCGCCGGAAAGGCGTTCAAGCCGCGGGTCGTCGAACGCTGGCGGCCCCGGGTCAGGGCCATCGTGCGCGAACTGCTCACGGACATCGCCGCGAGCGGCGCCGACGGCGTGGACATGGTCTCCGCCTTCGCCTACCCACTGCCCGTCCGGGTCATCTGCGAGATGCTCGGCGTGCCCCGCGAGGACCACCCGGTCTTCGAGAAGTGGGCGCACTCCATCGCCTACACCGTCGACCCCCAACTGGTCCCCGGCGAACTGACCACCGAGGTCGAACGCAACGTCGAGGAGGCCCGCGCCGGCTTCGTCGGCTACTTCTCCCGGCTGATCGCGGAACGCAAGCGGGAACCACGCGCCGACGTCCTTTCCGAGCTGATCGCCGCCGAGGAGGGAGGTGACCAGCTCGACGAACGGGAACTGATCCTCACCTGCGTCCTGCTGCTGGTCGCCGGCCACGAGACCACCGCCAACCTGATCCTCAACGGCGTCCTCGGCCTGCTGCGCCACCCCGACCAGCTGCGGCTGCTGCGCGAGCGGCCCGAACTCGCCGAGGCGGCCGTCGAGGAGGTCCTGCGCTACGACGCCCCGGCCCAGATGGTCACCCGGATCGCCCGGGAGCCCTTCACCCTGGGCGACCACGAAGTGGCCGCCGGACAACCTCTGTTGCTGCTGCTGGCCGCCGCGAACCGGGACCCCCGCCAGCACCACGAGCCCGACCGCTTCGACATCACCCGGGGCGATCCGGGACACCTGGGCTTCGCCGCCGGACCGCACTTCTGCCTCGGCTCGGTGCTGGCCCGCATGGAAGGCGCCATCGCTCTCGACGCCTTCGCCCAGGCGTTCGTCGAGCCGAAGCTGGACGAGGCGTCGCTGCACTACCGGCCGCACGTCGCCGTACGCGGCCCCGACCATCTGCGGATCACCTTCCAGGCCGTCCGGCTCGACTCGCTGCCCGCCGCCGGCCCGGCCGAGGAGAGCGAGGCCGCACATGGCTGAGCGGCAGTGGGAGGTGACCGTCGATCAGGAGCGGTGCGCCGGCTCCGGCGTGTGCGTGGCCGTGGCGGCCGGCCACTTCGTGGTGCGCGACCGCCGGTCCCACGCGCTGAGCCCCGTCACCGCACCCGACGACGCGGTCCTGGACGCCGCAGAGACCTGCCCCATGGAGGCCATCACGGTCCGCGAGTCCGGCACCGGCACCCTGCTCGCCCCGGTGGAATGACCGCGCCCGACGCGGTCCGGCCGGGTGACCTCGTCACGGTGACCCACCGGCCGCACCCGCTCGCCGGCCGGCGGCTGCCGGTGCGCGCGGTCCGCGGCCGCGGTGCCGAGAGCCTGCTGTGCGAACGCCCCGGCGGCGGGCTGGTGACCGTCCTGCGGTCCTGGACGGACCGGGCATCGGACGCCCGGCCCGTCCAGGACCGCGAACCACGCCGTGCGGCGGGACATGAGATACGCCTCGCGGCACGTCCCGAGATCACCGGCGGCGGTGCCTTCCAGGTCTCCGACACCGCCCTGCACCGGCTGCGCGCCTCGCTGGCGCTGTCGGTGGAACGCCTCGTCGGGCTGGACGCCGCGAAATACTCCGCCACCGCCGGAATTCCGCGGCCGCCGCACCGGCTTTTCTCGGCAGCTGAGAAAGAGAGGCCGGTTTCTCATCCCGTGAGAAAGCGCGGACGGAATGTGGCGACGTCTGATTGACGAAGCCTCAGAACCTGTTGTTAAGCTGCCCGGACCGATTTTTCGGCCGGGGGCCCGGGGATATTCCGGCGGCGAGAAGAGAATCACCCCGATTCATGGGAGTTGTCCGCATGACGAAAAGGCCTGCCGCCCTCCTGCGAGGCTGCGGGAAACTGCTCCTGGGCATGGAGTGGGACCCCGTACTGGGGCGTGCGGCAGTGGTGCACCTGATCAGCGGCGCCTCCTTCTCCACTTTCTGGAGTTATGCCGGCGTCTGGGCGATCGAGGCATTGGGCGCCACCACCGGTCAGGTGGGCGTCATGTTTCTCCTCAGCGCCGTCCTCAGCCCGCCCGCGGCCTGGCTGGGCGGTTTCGTGTCCGATGTGGTGGGCCGCCGCAGCGTGTTGGTGATGAGCACCGGCATCCAGTCCCTGCTGATCCTCGGTCTGTGCCTCGTCGGACACAGCGCGGCCTGGGGCATCGCCCTGGTCGTCGTGGCCGGGGTGGTGTGGGCACCGGGACGCTCCGCCGTCAACGCCATCGTCGCGGACGTCACCCCGCCCGAACGCCACGACCAGGCGTACGCGGCCCTGCGCACCGCCAACAACCTCGGCGTCGTCGTCGGCCCCCCGCTGGCCGCGCTGCTCCTGTTCCTCGGCGACTGGACCGCGTTTGTGCTCGGCATCGCCCTGCTCGGCGCTCTCACCTGCGGGCTCGCCGTGCGGCTCCTGCCCCGCGACCGGGTCCGCGGCCCCCGCGGCGGCACCGCCGCGCAGACCGCGCGCGTGGTGCTGACGGACCGGTCCCTCCTGCTGCTGCTGGTGGCGACGCTCCTCGGATTCATGGTCTACATGTCCTTCGAGACGGTCCTGCCGGTCATCGCCGTCACATCCTTCGGGTTCGCGCCCGAGACCTGGGGCCTGCTGTACGCGGTGAATCCCGTGGTGGTGCTGCTCTTCCAGATGCCCCTGACCCGCTGGACGCGGAGCTGGCCGACCTCGGTCACGCTGAGCCTCGGCGTGCTGCTGATGGGCCCTCCGTTCCTGCTCTTCCTGGTCTCCCATCACATGGCGGTCGTCGTGCTGGTGGTGCTCGTCTTCGCCTTCGGCGAGATGCTCTGGGTGCCCACCATGCAGGCCACCGTCGCCCGCCTGGCGCCGCCCCACCTGCACGGGGCCTACCTCGGCGGTTACACCAGCAGCCAGCTGCTGGCCTGGATGATCGCGCCGCTCACCGGACTGCGCCTGGAGGAGGCCCTCGGGGAGCGCGCCATCTGGGTCTTCTTCACCGCGCTGTCGGCCGTCAGCGTCGTCGCCGGACTCGCGGCGGTCCGCCGCCGGCACCGCATCACGACGGGCGACCGCAAGGGCCACCGCATCGACGACCGCGGCAGCCATCGCCTCGCCGCCCGCACCGCCGACCGGGCCGATGCGCCGGCGTCCGTCCACCCCGACCCCTCCCCGGAGAAAGCCCCGTGAGCCACGAACCGCGCGCCGTCAGCTGGACGGGCACCGCCCTGTCCCTCATCGACCAGACGGCCCTGCCCCGAACCCTCCGGCGTCTGGACGTCCGCGACGTGGACACGCTGATCGACGCGATCGTCCGGCTCGCGGTGCGCGGAGCTCCCGCCATCGGGGCGGCCGGTGCCTACGGTGTCGCCCTGGCCGTGGCCCAGGCCCGTCGGGAGAACTGGACCGACCGCGAACTGGCCGACGCCGTCGCCCGCCTGCGCGCCGCGCGCCCCACCGCGGTGAACCTCGCCGTCTGCGTGGACCGGGCCGCCGCGCGGATCCCGGAGGGCCTGGACGCCGTACTCGCCGAGGCCGACGCCATCATCCGCCAGGATCTGGCGGCCAACCGGGCCATGGCCGAGGCCGGCGCCGACTGGCTGCTCAAGCGGGTGGACGCCGACCGGCCGCTGCGGATCCTCACCCACTGCAACACCGGCGCGCTCGCCACCGCGGGTATCGGCACCGCGCTCGGTGTCATCCGGGAACTGCACGGGCGGGGCCTGCTCGAAACGGTGTACGTCGACGAGACGCGTCCCCTGCTGCAAGGGGCGCGGCTGACGGCGTGGGAGCTGGCGCAAGAGGGAATCCCGCACCAGGTGCAGGTGGACGCGGCGGCCGCGGCCACCGTCGTCGGCGGGCTGGTCGACGCCGCGATCGTCGGCGCGGACCGGATCACCCGCAACGGCGACACCGCCAACAAGACGGGCACCCTGGGCATCGCCCTCGCCTGTGCCCACGCGGGTCTGCCCTTCATGGTGGCCGCGCCCACCAGCACACTGGACCTCGCCACGGCCACGGGCGCTTCGATCCGCATCGAGCAACGCGGGGAGGAGGAGGTGCTGAACCTGACAGCCGGCGCCATCACCGCCCCGAACGGCACCCGGACCCGCGCCCACAACCCCGCTTTCGACGTCACCCCCGGCACCCTTGTCACCGCGCTGGTGACGGAACGAGGGGTCCTGGAGGTCGCTGCGGGCGAACTGCCGGGGGACCACTGGAACTGACGCCGAGCCCGGCCGACCGGTTCGCCTGGCAGGGGAGGGCCGGGGCGGTGCCCCTTCCCCGGCGGGCCGGGGGGCGGCTCCCTTGGCCCCCTTCCCCCCGACCCACTCGCCTCGCCGCCTACCGGCCCCGCTCCTGCGCGAGCTCCAGTTCGAGCAGCCACTCCACGACCTCCGTGTGACGGCGGGCCTCTGAGAGGTCCGCGCCCCACGTGTACAGGCCGTGGCCCGCCACCACGACCCCCGGGACCAGGGGGTTCAGGGCTGCCTGAAGGCGGTCGCCGAGGACGCGCATGTCCTGAGAGTTGCCGATCACCGGCAGCACGACCTCTTCGTCGTGGGCGGAGCGCCCGATGCCCTTGAGCATCTCCAGGTCGCGGAACACGATGCCACCGGGCCGTCGGCGGCCCATCGCCACGGAGGCGACGGTGTGCACATGGACGACGGCGCCGGCGCCGGTCAGCCGGACCACCCGCGCGTGCAGGGCGGCCTCGGCGGACGGCTTCCCGGCGGCCCCGGTGCCCGGCACCGCCCTGCCCTCCCCGTCCACCGGCACCACGTCCCGCGCACCCAGCTCGCCCTTGTCCAGCCCGCTCGCGGTGACCAGCAGGCGCAGCGGGTCCCGGCCGGTGACCACGGACAGGTTTCCCGATGTGCCGCGCATCCACCCGAGTGCCGCGAACCGCGCCGCCTCCGCGGCCAGCGCCCCGCCCCAGCCCGTCGTTCGAGGCGCGCCCGTGGTGATGGTGCCCGTCATGCCGTTCCCTCCGCGAGTTCCAGGTCGAGGTCGAGGTCGATGTCGGTGAAGGAGCGCGCCGCGGGGTGGGCCGTACGGCCCGACGCGCTGTGCGGCTCCTCCGGACGGATCAGGGCGCCGGTCAGCCATCCGGCCTCCCGCGCCGCGTCCAGTTCGCTCGCCCGGTCGGAGAGGAACAGGGTGGCCGCGGGCGGCACTCCGGTGGCGGCCGTGATGGCGCGGTAGGACGCGGACGCCGTCTTGGGCCCGGCGGTGCGGGTGTCGAAGAAGCCGCTGACCAGCGGCCGCAGGTCGCCCTGCGGGGTGTGCCCGAACCAGGAGCGCTGCGCGGACACCGAGCCGGAGGAGTAGACGTACAGACGCGCTCCCCGCTCGTGCCAGCTCCGCAGGACGGGGACGACATCGGGGTAGAAGTGCGCGGTGAGATCGCCGCGCGCGAAGCCTTCCGCCCAGATGATGCCCTGGAGCGTCTTCAGCGGGGTGACCTTCCGGTCCTCGTCCAGCCACGCGCCGAGGGCACGCTCGACCCGGTCGGCGTCCGCCTCCGGCTCGCCGATCAGCTCCCGGACCTGCTCGACTGCGGCCCGGACCTCCGGCTCGTCCCGCCGTTCGGTCAGCAGCCGCGCGAAGCGCCGGCGCGAATAGGGGTACAGGACGTCCGTGACATGGCGGGTCGCGCTGGTGGTGCCCTCGATGTCGAGCACCACGGCCGTCGCCCTGAAGCGCGGCGTCACACGCTCACCCCGGTGTAGCCGGCCCGCAGCGTGTCGAAGTCGGGGAAGCGCGCGGCGATGTCGCTGCCGGTGAACGTGCCGATCCAGCCGTCCTCCTCGTGGAAGAAGCGGATCGCGGTGAACGAGGGCCGGGTGCCCATGTCGAACCAGTGCGTGGTCCCCTTCGGCACGCCCAGCAGGTCGCCCTTCTCGCAGTACACGGCGTGCACCGCGCCGTCGACGTGCAGGTAGAAGACACCGGCCCCGGAGACGAAGAAGCGGACCTCGTCGTCGTCCTCGTGGGTGTGCTCGGCGAGGAACTTCTCCCGGGCCGCGCGGGCCCGGTCCGCCCAGTCCGGGGAGCCGTCCGGATGCAGCGAGACGACGTCGACGGTGCGGAAGCCCTCCCGGGCGGTGAGCGCCCGCACCTCGTCGGCGTAGGCGGCGAGCACGGCCTGTGGGCCGGCGCCCGGCGGCAGGTCGTCCCGCACGGGCCACTGCTCGTAGGCGACGCCGAGCGGGGCCAGCGCCGCCCTGATCTCCTCCGGATCGGAGGTGCGGCGCAAAGCGGTCTCCGGGCCGGAATCGGGCCAGGTGGTCAGAAGCGTCATCAGCACTCCATCCGCGAAAGAAGGCCGGCGGGTCCTTCCCGGACCACCGGAGGATTTCACGTCGGTGGATCGTACGGCATTCCGAGGGCGCCCGGCAGAGCGAACTCTTTCCTTTCTCGCCGGCCGAGAAGAACGGAATGTTTCTCGCCCTGCGAGAAACATTCCGCGGCTGCCGGAGAGGCCCTGCGCATGCCGGGAACAGGCGTCTTTCCAGCGCGAGTCGACGCCGTCGGGGCGCCCGAACGACATTGACAACGACAGGCCGCCCATATTTGGCTGTTCAACGCTTGCCGAGAAAACGTCGGAAGCGGTCGTCGTCCGGCGAAGAATGAGGGTTGAGGGTACGGAATGGCGGAACAGGCGAAGTCGGATCCTGGTTCACGGTCGGCCAGTCAATGCCTGCACGACCAATTCGCCGGACAGGCGCGGCGGCGCCGGAACGCCGTCGCGGTCGTCCAGGGCGAACGGTCCCTGACCTACGCGGAACTGCATGAGCGGGCCCGGGCCCTGGCCGCCCGGCTGCGGGCCGAGGGCGTGGGACCCGACGTGGTGGTCGGTCTCTTCGCGGAGCGTTCGGTCGACATGCTCATCGGCATGATCGGCATCCTGGAGGCGGGCGGCGCCTATCTGCCGCTGCGGGTGGACGACCCGGCGGACCGTGTGTCGTTCATCCTGCGCGACGCCGGAGTGCGGGTCGTCGTGACCACCCCGGTGACCGACGAGCGCGGTCTCGACTTCGACGGAGTGCGCGTACGGGCCGACGTCCCCGGCGCCGTCGCCCCGACGGAGGAAACCCCCGCCCGCACGAACGAGGAGACCTCCGCCCGCGCGAACGAGGAGAACCTCGCCTACGTCATCTACACCTCCGGCACCACCGGCACCCCGAAGGGCGTGGCCGTCCCGCACCGCGCCGCCGCCCGGATCGTCCGCACCGGCGTCTACGGCGACTTCGACGAGCACCAGACGTTCCTGCAGGCGTGCCCGCTGTCCTTCGACGCCTCCGTGTTCGAGATCTGGGCGGCCCTCGCCAACGGCGCCAGGCTGGTCCTGCTGCCGCAGCAGCGCTCCTCGGCGGACGCCGTCATCGACACCGTCCGCCGCTACGGCGTCACCACCTGCTGGCTCACTCCCACCCTGTTCAACCAGCTGGTCGACGAGGACCGGCTGAAGGACAGCGGGCTGCGCCAGGTGGTGATCGGCGGAGAGGTGGTGTCCACCCCGCACCTGGCGCAGGCCATGCGGTCCACCGACATCCGCTTCGCCAACGGCTACGGGCCGACCGAGGCCGGCGTGTTCACCTGCTGTCACCTCTTCCAGGAGTCCGACCTCGCCTATGCGCCCCCGCCGGTCGGCACCCCGCTGCCCGGCACCCGGGTCTGGATCCTCGACGAGCGGATGCGGCCGGTGCCCGACGGGGAACTGGGCGAGCTGTACATCGGCGGACCCGCGCTCGCCCGCGAGTACCATCGGCGCCCCGACCTCACCGAACGGGCCTTCCTGCCCGACCCGTTCGGCGAGACCGCCGACGGCCGGATCTACCGGTCCGGCGACCTCGCCCGGATGCTCCCCGGCCAACTGGTCCAAGTGGTCGGACGCACCGACAGCCAGGTCAAGATCCGCGGTAACCGGGTGGAGCTGACCGAGGTCGAGGCCGCCCTGCTCGACGAGCCGGCCGTCGCCCAGGCCGCCGTCGTCGACCGCGGCGAGGGAGCCGAGCGGGTGCTCGCCGCCTATGTCATCCCGGCGTACGGCGCCACGCCCACCGTCACCGAGCTGCGCGCCCGGCTCGCCGCCCGGCTGCCGGACTACATGATCCCCACCGAGTTCCACCGCCTGGAGCGGCTGCCGCTCACCCGGCACGGCAAGACGGACCGGGCCGCGCTGCGCGCCGAGACCGGCGCGCCCCGGCTGGAGCTGGGCACCGCCTACCGGCCCGCGGCCGGCGAACTGGAGTCGCTGATGGCCGGAATATGGGCCGAGGTCCTCGGCGTGCCGGCGGTCGGCATGGACGACAACTACTTCGACCTGGGCGGCACCTCGCTCTCCATCAAGCAGGCGCAGCTCCGCCTGGAGGAGCGGACCGGTGTCCGTCTCCCGTCCACGGCCCTCTACGAATACCCCACGGTTCGCGCGCTCGCCGAAGCCATGGCCAAGCACGAGGTATGACACCTGTGAACCCTCAGTCCACTGACCCCACTGACCCCACTGACCCCCACTGTCGCGACATCGCCGTCATCGGGATGGCCGCCGAACTGCCGGGCGCCGACGATCTCGACGCCTTCTGGGAGAACATCCGAGCGGGCGAGGAGTCCATCACGCACGGCTCGCCGCGCGTCGTCGAGGACCCCGCCACCGGCCGCCGCTGGGTGCACGCCCGCGGCGTCCTGAAGGACGTCCGCCGCTTCGACGCCGAGTTCTTCGGCATCCCGCGCCGCGAGGCCGAGGTCCTGGACCCGCAGCACCGCCGGCTGCTGGAGCTGTCCTGGAACGCCATGGAGGACGCCGGCTACGACCCGTACCGGGTGCGGGAGACCGTCGCCGTCTACACCTCGGTCGGCCCCAACTCCTACTACGGCACCAGGGACTTCGGAGCCCGCTCCGCCGCCGAGCGCATGCTCATCCAGCTGTCCAACGGGCCCGACACCCTGCCCACCCGTATCTCCTACAAACTGGGCCTGACCGGCGAGAGCGTCAACGTCCAGTCCGCGTGCTCCTCGGCCGCCGTCGCCGTCCATCTGGCCTGCGAGGCGCTGCGCGAGGGCCGCGCTGACATGGCGCTGGTGGGCGCGGCCAGCATCAGCGCGCTGGAGACACTCGCGTACGAGCACCAGGACGGGTTCATCCTGTCCGCGGACGGCAGCACCCGCGCCTACGACAAGGGCGCCAGCGGCTACGTGGAGGGCGACGGCGCCGGTGTGCTCGTCCTGCGCCGCCTCGACGACGCCCTGGAGCGCCGGGACAACGTCCACGCCGTGATCAAGAGCAGCGCGGTGAACAACGACGGCCGCGCCAAGGCCGGTTACTCGGCGCCCAGCGTGGAGGGACAGTCCCGGGTCATCCGGGCGGCGCTGGAGGCCTCCGGGGTCCCCGCCGACACCATCGCCCTGGTCGAGGGCCACGGCACCGGCACCCAGGTCGGCGACCCGATCGAGGTACGCGGTCTGGCCCGCGCCTACCGGGCCTTCACCGACCGCACCGACTACTGCGCCCTCGGCTCGGTCAAGGCGAACATCGGCCATCTGTGCTTCGCCTCCGGCATCGCCGGGCTGCTCAAGGCCGTCCTGTGCCTGATCCACGGCGAAGTGCCGCCCATGGCCGTCCTGGAGGAGCCCAACCCGGACCTCGACTTCACCGGCACGCCGTTCTACCTCAACCGGACGCTCAAGCCATGGCCGCAGCCCGGTCCCCGCCGGGCCGCCGTGAGCTGCTTCGGGATGGGCGGCACCAACGCCCACTTCATCCTCGAACAGGCACCCGAACCGGTGACCGGTGACGGGGAATCCGGCCCCCGGCGGACCCTCCCCGTGGTCCTGTCGGCCCGCAGCGCCGAGGCCCTGACGGAGGTCAGGCGCCGCCTGGCCGCTCACCTGCGCGCCCACCCGGACACCGACCTCGGCGCGCTCGCCCACACGCTCGCCACCGGTCGCCGTCCGCTCGCCCACCGCTGGGCCGTGGCGGTCGACTCCGGCGAGGCGCTGCTGCGCGCGCTCGACGGCGCCCCGCCCGCCCCCGACGGCTCTCCGGCCGCCGAACTGGCCCGGACCTGGGCCGAGGGCGGCGACGCGAACTGGGACGAGGTGTTCGACACCGCCGACCGGCGCCGGATCTCGCTGCCCGGCTACCCGTGGCAGGGCGAGCGCCTGTGGATCGAGGCCGCCCCGGCCGGCACCGAGGGCGGCGTCGAACTGGAGGCGGCGGAGCAGGCCCCGGTAGCCGAATGGCTCCACCGGCCCGCCTGGGAACGGACCGCGCTGCCCCGGCCGTATCTCACCGGCGACCTGCCGCCCGTCGACGGCGTCACCCTGCTGTTCGGCGACGGCGACGGCGACGGCAGCCCGGCCGGCCCGCTGGCGGCCGAGCTGAGCGCGGCGGGACGCACCGTGCTGCACGTCGCGCCCGGCGACCGGTTCGAGGTCACCGACGACCACCATGCCGTCGTCCGGCCCGAGGTGGCCGAGGACTTCCACCAGTTGGTGGACTGGGCCGTGACACGCGGTGGCCAGGTGGCCGAGGTCGTCCACCTCTGGTCCTACGGCGCCCCGGCCGACCAGGACACCGGCATCGCCCGGGGCGCCCTCGCGGTACTGCACCTGGTGCAGGCCCTCGCCACGGCACGGCAGAGCGCCGACCTGTGGATCGGCACCGAGAACGCGCAGACCGCCGCCGCCCCACGCCCCGGGGCCACCGCGTCCGAGGACGCCCGCCGGACCCTGCGCCTGGAGGCGTCCGCGGTGCTGGGACTGTGCCGGGTCATCCCGCAGGAGCACCCGGAACTGCGCTGCCACGCCGTCGACTTCGCCCTGGACACCCTGCCCGGGCAGGCCGCCGCCGGACTGCTCGCGGAGATGGCCTCCCCGGGCGCCGACCCCGAGGTGGTGTACCGGGGCGGCGACCGGCTGCTGCCCACGGTGGAACCGCTGCCCGCCCCCGACGGCGGCCCCGTGCCGGTGCCCGTACGCCCCGGCGGCGTGTACCTCGTCACCGGCGGCCTGGGCCGGATCGGACTGGTGATCGCCGAGGTGTTCGCGCGCACCGCCCCGGTCCGCCTGGCGCTCGTCTCCCGCACCCCCGACCCGGACGCGCCGGGCGTGCGCCGACTGCGCGAACTGGGCGCCGAAGTGCTCGTGCTGGGCGCCGACGTGGCCGACGAGAGGGCGATGCGCGAGGTCGTCGACGAGATCCACGCCCGGTGGGGAACCATCGACGGAGTGGTGCACTCGGCGGGCATCGAGGAGAGCCGCAACTTCTCCTTCATCGCCGAGACCGGCACCGACCAGGCCGTGGCCGCCCTGCGGCCCAAGGTGCCCGGCATCGCCGTCCTGGACCGGGTGACCCGCGACGAGCCACTGGAGTACTGCCTGGTCTGCTCCAGCCTCGACACCCTGCTCGGCGGCATCGCCTTCGGCATCTACTCGGTGGCCAACCGCTACCTCGACGGCTACGCGCACTGGCGGCGCGCCCACGGCGCCCCCTGGATCAGCGTGGACTGGGACTCGTGGCAGTTCGACGGACCCGGTTCCGGACGCATCGGAGCCGCCGCCGCCCGCACCGCGATCCGCCCCGGCCAGGCGGGCGACGTCCTGGGCGCCGTGCTGACCGGCGGTGAAGCCCAGTGCGTCGTGTCCACCGTGCCCCTGGCGAGCCGTATCGAGCGCATCCGCCGCGCCTTCGAACGCCGCCGACAGGACGCCGCCGCACACGAGGGCGCACCGCACGCCCGTTCCCGCGAGGAGATCGGCGGCCTCGTCCGCGACGTCGTCGGGGAGATCACCGACACGCCCGCGCCGCGGGACGAGGACGAACTGCTCGCCGTCGGCTGCGACTCGCTCGCCCTGCTGGAGGTCGTGGTCCGGCTGGAGGGCGCGCTGGGGCTCAAGCTGCCCATGGCCGACCTGTGGGGCTGCTCCACCCTGTCCGACCTCGCCCAGGTGTGCTGGGCGAGCGCCGGAGCACACGGGGCGGACGACGCCGACGGCGCCGAGGAGGCGCTGCGCTATCTCGCCGGCTGACGCGGCACGGCACTCCGCGCACTCCGCGGAGCGCTCCCGGGACCTCCACCACAGGCGTCTCGCGCAGACGCCGGCCGAAGACAGGTGACCCAACCGATGCAATTCGACCTTGCCAGGGCCCGCGCCGACACACCGGGTGTCGCGCATGTCGTGCACCTGAACAACGCGGGCGCCAGCCTGGCCCCACGCGCGGTGACCGACGCGATGACCCGGCATCTCGCGCTGGAGAGCACCGTGGGCGCGTACGAGGCGGCCGAGCGCGCCCACGAGGCGGTCGCCCGCGCCCATGACGCGCTCGCCGCACTGCTGAACGCGCACCCCGACGAGATCGCGATCCTGGACAGCGCGACCCGCGCCTGGGGCATGGCGCTGTCCAGCATCCCGCTGCGGCGGGGGGACCGGGTGCTGCTGTCACCCGTCGAGTACGGCAGCAACCACATCTCGCTGCTCCACCTCGCCGAACGCACCGGCGTGTCCCTCGAGTTCCTGCCGGTCGACGACGACGGCCTCGTCGACACGGCCGCGCTGGAGCAGTGCCTGGACGAGCGGGTCAAGCTCGTGGCCATGGCGCATGTGCCCATGCACGACGGCCTGGTGAACCCGGTCGCCGAGGTGGGCAAGGTGGTGCGCCGGACCGACGCCCTGTTCCTCGTGGACGCCTGCCAGTCGGTGGGCCAGCTGCCGGTGGACGTCCAGGACTTCGGCTGCGACCTGCTGGTGGGCTGCGGCCGCAAGTACCTGCGCGGCCCGCGCGGCACCGGTTTCCTCTACGTCGCCCGCGACGTCGCCCCCCGCCTCACTCCGCCGGTGCTCGGCCTGGACGGCGTCGAGTGGCATGCCGGGAAGTACCGGCTCGCCCCAGGCGCGCGCCGCTTCGAGACCTGGGAGGTCAACGCCGCCGCCCGGATAGGTCTCGGGGTGGCCGTCGACTACGCCCGCGGTTGGGGAGTGGAGCGCACCTGGCAGCGGATCCGCTCGCTGGCCGCCGGACTGCGCGCCGACCTGGCCAGGGTGCCGGGCGTCACGGTGCAGGACCGGGGCGTGGAACGGTGCGGCAACATCGCCGTCACCTTCGCCGGCCTCGACCCCTTCCAGGTGCGCGCCGAGCTGCTGCGCGCCGGCATCAACAGCTGGGTGTGCCTTGACAACGCCGCCTGCCACGACATGCAACAGCGCGGCCTCAGCCGCCTCTTGCGGATCTCCGTCCACTACTACAACAGCGAGGACGAGCTGGAGCGGCTGTGCTCGGTGCTCGCCGGTCTGACCTCAGGAACGAAAGCGAGGGCCTTCGCATGACGGCATCGGCATGGATCAAGCGGCCACGGCCGCGGCCCGAGGCCCGCGCGAGGGTGTTCTGCGTCCCGCACGCCGGGGCGGGACCGTCGTCCTACGCGCACTGGGTTTCCGAACTGCCCGAGGACGTCGAGCTGTGCCTGGTGCATCTGCCGGGACGGGAGGCACGGCTGGCCGAGCTGCCGCTCGACGACATCACGGCCCTCGCCCAGCGCGTCGCCCGCGCCTGCGCGGACCTGCTCGACCTGCCCTTCGTCATGTTCGGGCACAGCATGGGCGCACTCGTCGCCTACGAGACGGCCCGGCGGCTCACCGTCCAGCCCCGCCGGCTGTTCGTCTCCGCCTGCCCGCCCGCGCACCGGCTGGTGGAGGAGCCGCCCGTCGCCCACCTGCCCGACGACGAGTTCCTCGCCGAGGTCCGTCGCGCCTACCAGGGCATACCGGACGAGGTGTGGAACGACCGGGCTCTGATGCGGATGATGCTGCCCGCCCTGCGCGCCGACTTCGCCGCGTACGAAACCTACGAGTGGGTCCGGCGCGCCCCGCTGAGCTGTCCCGTCACCGTGCTGGGCGGCTCCGCGGACGCCCTGGTGCCCACCGGTTCGCTCGCGGGCTGGGCCGAACTGACCGAGGGGGAGTGCGCGGTCGAGGTGTTCGACGGCGGGCACTTCTACCTCACGCAGGCCCGCCGCGAGGTCCAGGGCATGGTCACCGCGGCGCTCCTGACCGACGGGGCCCCGGCCGCCGCCGGCGCCGGCCCGGACCGAGGAGCCGGGGCATGACCGTATGGACGACCGAGAATCTGGCCGAGGCGCGCGAGAGGGGCTGGGACACCGTCGTCCCGCCCGACGACCTCTTCCGCTCCCCGGGCTGGCTGGCGCTGGAGAGCGAACAGACCAACCTCCCGCCCCGCTACTACCTGGCGGGCGAGCCCGGCCGGGCCGAGGCGGGCCTGTCCTGCTACCCACTGGACGCCTCCTCGGAGCGCTGGCCGTTCATGCGCGTGGACCGGACCGTGCGCATGCTCGCCGGAGCCGGCGGCGTCGAACCGGACGAGGACACCGCCCGAGCCGTCGACGCGCTGCTGCCCACCCTGCTGTTCGGCGGGCGCAGGGTGCCAAATACCGCGCTCGTCACGGCGCCCGGCCTCCCGGAGAACCGGCGCCGGCAGCGGATCGCCGAACTGGTCGCCGCCGGCGAGGACGATGCCCGGGCCGCCGGCGCGGCCAGCTCCGCCTTCCTCTTCGTCGCCGCGTCCGACACCGCGCTGCGGGAGGTGCTGCGCGAACGCGGCTACGCCGAGGTCCCCACCGCCCACTACTCCACCCTCCGGCTGCCCGAGCCGGGCTTCGAGGGCTATCTGCGCCTGCTGCCCAGCGACCGCCGGCGCAAGGTGCGCTACGAGCGCCGCCGTCTGGAGGCGGCCGGTGTCGGCTTCCGGATCGAGCCCCTCACACCCGACCTGACCGGGGAACTGGTGCCGCTGCTGCTGAAGCACGGCAACAAGTACGGACACGCCTACGCCCCCGAGGCGATGACCCGCACCTTGCAGCTGCACGCCACGCACTGCGGCGCGGACGCCGAGGTCATCACCGCCCGCTCCCAGGACGGCGCGGTGCGCGGCTTCTCCCTGGTCGTCCGCCGGGGCACACGCCTGTACATCCGCCTGACCGGCTACGACTACGACTGGCAGGGCAAGCTGCCGCTGTACTTCGCCCTCTGCTTCTACGAACCCGTGGAGCACGCGAGCCGGATCGGCGCGACGACCCTCGACTACGCCGTCGCCTCCGAGAGCACCAAGCTGTCCCGTGGCTGCACCCAGGAACGGCGCTTCGGCTACGTCAAGGCGTTCGACCCGACGACCCACACCACCGTCGCCCGGCTGCTCGCCCGCCTCGGCGACGACCCCGCAGACCGTTGACCCTCCGCCCCACCCCTGGGAGACCCATGCCCGGCCGCCTGTTCACCTCGGAGTCCGTCACCGAGGGCCACCCCGACAAGATCGCCGACCGGATCAGCGACGCGATCCTCGACGCGCTGCTCAGCGAGGACCCGGCCGCCCGGGTCGCCGTCGAGACCCTGGTCACCACCGGCCAGGTCCATGTGGCCGGCGAGGTCACCACCTCCGCGTTTGCCGACATCCCCGCCCTGGTCCGGGCCGCCGTGCTCGACATCGGCTACGACTCCTCGCAGAAGGGCTTCGACGGCGCCTCCTGCGGCGTGTCCGTCTCCATCGGCGCCCAGTCCCCGGACATCGCGCAGGGCGTGGACACCGGCGGCGCGGGCGACCAGGGCCTGATGTTCGGCTACGCCACCGACGAGACGCCCACCCTGATGCCGCTGCCGGTCTTCCTGGCGCACCGCCTGTCCAAGCGCCTGTCCGAGGTCCGCAGGAACGGCACCATCCCCTACCTGCGCCCGGACGGCAAGACCCAGGTCACCATCGAGTACGACGGCGACCGCGCCGTACGCCTCGACACGGTGGTCGTCTCCACCCAGCACGCGGCCGACATCGACCTGGAGTCGCTGCTGGCCCCCGACATCCGCGAGTTCGTCGTCGAGCCGGAGCTGAAGGCGCTGCTCGACGAGGGCATCAAGCTGGACACCGACGGCTACCGCCTGCTGGTCAACCCCACCGGCCGCTTCGAGATCGGCGGTCCGATGGGCGACGCCGGTCTGACCGGCCGCAAGATCATCATCGACACCTACGGCGGCATGGCCCGCCACGGCGGCGGCGCCTTCTCCGGCAAGGACCCGTCCAAGGTGGACCGTTCGGCGGCGTACGCGATGCGCTGGGTCGCCAAGAACGTCGTCGCGGCCGGCCTGGCCTCGCGCTGCGAGGTGCAGGTGGCGTACGCGATCGGCAAGGCCGAGCCGGTCGGCCTGTTCGTCGAGACCTTCGGCACCCACAAGGTCGAGCCCGAGAGGATCGAGAAAGCCATCGACGAGGTCTTCGACCTCCGCCCGGCCGCCATCATCCGCGACCTCGACCTGCTGCGCCCGATCTACGCCCAGACCGCGGCGTACGGCCACTTCGGCCGCGAGCTCCCCGACTTCACCTGGGAACGCACCGACCGCGTCGACGCCCTGCGCGCCGCCGTCGGAGCCTGACTCCGCCACCCGCCCCGGCAACCGTGCCGCACTCCCCGAAGGAACACCCCATGACCGCAACGACGCAGGCCGCGCCGACCCTTGGCGTCATCGGCGGCAGCGGCTTCTACCAACTGCTTGAAGAGGCCGAGGAGATCAGCGTCGACACACCCTACGGTGCGCCGTCCGACACCATCGCGGTCGGCGCGGTGGCCGGGCGCCGGGTGGCGTTCCTGCCTCGCCACGGCCGCACCCACGCCCACCCGCCGCACCGCATCAACTACCGGGCCAACCTGTGGGCCCTGCGCTCGCTCGGAGTGCGCCAGGTGCTCGCCCCCTGCGCGGTGGGGTCGCTGCGCCGCGAGCACGGCCCCGGTGCGGTCGTCGTCCCCGATCAGCTGGTGGACCGTACGAGCGGGCGGACGCAGACCTTCTTCGACCAGGGGGCGCTGCACGTGCCCTTCGCGGACCCGTACTGCCCCGACGGGCGCGGCGCCGTCCTCAAGGGCGCGGCGGCCGTCGGCGCCGACGCGCACGACGGGGGCACCATGGTGGTCGTCGAAGGGCCCCGGTTCTCCACCCGCGCAGAGTCCCGGTGGTTCGCGGCGGCCGGCTGGTCGCTGGTCAACATGACCGGGCATCCGGAGGCCGTCCTGGCCCGCGAACTCGCCCTCTGCTACACGTCGATCGCCCTGGTCACCGACTACGACGCGGGCCTGGACGCCGGTGAGAGCGTCCAGCAGGACGACGTCTTCGCGGTGTTCGCCCGCAACTCCGCCCGTATGCGGGAGATCGTCCTGGAGACGGTACGGCGGCTGCCGGAGCGGCGGATGTGCCCGTGCCCCGGAGCCCTCGCCGGAATGGACCTCCCCTTCGAACTGCCGTGAGCCGGCCGGCCCGGACCGGCCGTCAGCCGAAGTACTTCTGTGCCTCCCGTACGCCCCGGGCCAGCGTCTCCACCTCCTCGGGGGTGTTGTAGACGTAGAAGCTCGCGCGGGTCGTCGCCGCAACGCCGAAGCGCTGGTGGAGGGGGCGGGCGCAGTGGTGGCCGACGCGGACGGCCACCCCGAGTTCGTCCAGTACCTGACCGACGTCATGGGCGTGGATCCCGTCCACGGTGAAGGCGACGGTGGCGCCGCGGTCCTCGGTGGTCCGGGGCCCGATGACGGACACGCCCGGGATGTCGGACAGCAACGCGAGTGCCTGCTCGGTGAGTTCGTCCTCGTGCCGCTTGACCTGCTCCATCCCGAGCGCTGTGAGGTAGTCCACGGCCGCGGCCAGACCGACTGCCTGTGCCGTCATCGGCACCCCTGCCTCGAAGCGCTGCGGCGGCGGCAGATACGTCGACCGCTCCATGGTGACGACCTCGATCATGGAGCCACCGGTCAGGAAAGGCGGCAGCTCCGCAAGGAGGCGCCGGCGGCCCCACAGGACGCCGATGCCGCCCGGGGCGAGCATCTTGTGCCCGGAGAAGACCAGGAAGTCGGCGCCGAGCGCCGCCACGTCGACGGGGCGGTGCGGCACGGACTGGGCCGCGTCCAGGAGGACGAGCGCGCCGACCCGCCTGGCCCGCTCGGCGATCAGCTCGACCGGGTTGACCGTCCCCAGGACGTTGGACTGGTGCGTCAGGGCGACGACGGCGGTGTCCTCGGTGATCAGGTCGTCGATCGACGTCAGGTCCAGCCGGCCCTCGTCGGTCAACGGGAACCAGTCGAGGGTCGCCCCGGTCCGTCGGGCGAGTTCCTGCCACGGCACCAGGTTGGCATGGTGCTCCATCTCGCTGACCACGATCCTCTTGCCGGCCGTGACGGTGCCGGCGATGCCCAGCGCGTAGGCCACGAGGTTGATGCCCTCCGTGGCGTTCTTGACGAAGACCACCTCGTCGGGCTCGGCCCCGATGAACCCGGCCACCGTGGCCCGCGCCGCCTCGTAGATCTCGGTGGCCTCCTCGGCGAGCTGGTGGGCGCCCCGGTGTACGGCGGCGTTGTGCCGGAGGTTGAAATCGCCCTCGGCGTCCAGCACTTGGACCGGCTTCTGGGAAGTGGCCGCGGAGTCCAGGTAGACCAGCGGGGCGCCGCCACGCATCACTCTGCCCAGAATGGGAAAGTCGCCCCTGATGTCCCGCACGTCGAGTCCGAGGCCCACTGACATATACACGCCCTCTCGTTCTTCCTCGCTCACCTAACGGAATCTACTCTATTTCTCTGTTAGGGGGCATCGAGGGGATGCCATGACCCGTTCAGCGGAACGGGACACGGGCTGTCCGACGGCGGCTTGTCCCGACCGCATGTTGGTTAGGGTGACAAGTAGGGCTCAGTGGTGGCGAGTTGGCGGCGACAGAAGGCAGTTCTCGGGGGTGGGGCATCGCGGTGGGTGACGTGGGCCATGGCGTGCTCGGAATTGCGGTTGCCGGAGTCACCAGGGCAGGTCGACCGGACGCGGTGGGCGTGTGACCGGCCCGTCGGCGCCCGCGGTGCTGCCCCCGTCGCTGCGTGTGTGGCTCGGGCCCATTGCGGCCCTCGCCGCGCTGGTGGTCGTCGTGCTCGGGGTTCTGTACGCCGGAGACAGCGAGTCGGGCGCGGTGGACCGGTGGTTCATTCAGCCGACGGCGGACAGTGTGCGGCCGCCGTGGCGGTACGTCGCACTGGCCACGGACTTCTTGGGGGAACCCGTGGGAGCGGCGACGCTGGTCGTGGCCGCCGTGACGGGCTGCCTGCTGCTTCGGCGTCCTCGCGCGGCGGTGCTCGTCGTTGCCGGCGCCGGCCTGACCGTGGGGACGACGACGCTGCTCAAGTCCCTGGTGGGGCGGACCATTCATGGCGACGGCAACCTGTCCTATCCGAGCGGGCACACCGCCTTCCTCACCGCGTTCGCCCTCGTGGTGGCGCTGCTCGCGACCGGCCGGCTCGGCCTCGGCAGGACGGCCGGCACGTCACTCGTACTCGTCGCGGGGCTGGTCGCCGGCGCCGCCATGGGCTGGGCGCAGGTCGCTCTGGGCGCGCACTACCCGACCGACGTCCTCGGCGGCTGGTGCACCGCGCTGGCGGTGGTACCGGCGACCGCGTGGCTGGTCGACCGGACGGCTGACCGGCTGGTCGATCGGATGGCCGACGCCGGTCGGGGACAGGCCCGCTGACGTCACGTCACGTCACGCCCGGCGGCGGAACACGGGCTTCACCGGTCGCCCGCCCAGCCAGGGAGTGGGATCCGCGGCATCCAGTGCCTTCCGGTACACCACGCACGCCTGGGCCACCACGTCGACGGTGTGGTCGATGTCGGCGTCACTGAGCGCGCTGCTCACCACGAACGACGGGGCCAGCACGCCGCCCGCGAGGAGCCGGCGCAGGAACAGGGTGCGGTACTGCTGCGACGGCTGCCCGTTCTCGTCGAGGGTGGCGAAGACCAGGTTGCTGGCCCGGCCCCGGACGACGACGTGGTCGCCGACGCCCGTGCTCGCCGCGGCGTCGCGGACACCGGCGGCCAGCCTCTCGCCGAGGGCGTGCAGCCGCGCGGTGATGCCCTCCTCGACGTAGGTGGTCTGCACGGCCATCGCTGCTGCCAGCGAGTGCGTTTCCGCACCGTGCGTGGTGGACAGCAGGAACACCCGGTCACCGGAGTGACGCAGCCCGCCCCGCTCCATCAGATCGCGGCGCCCGGCCAGCGCGGAGACGGCGAACCCGTTGCCCAGCGCCTTGCCGAACGTGGAGAGGTCGGGGACGACGCCGTACAGGCCCTGGGCGCCCGCCTCGGACCATCGGAAGCCGGTGATCATCTCATCGAAGATCAGCACGCAGCCGTGCCGGTCGGCCAGCTCGCGCAGGCCGGTGAGGTACCCGGGCGGCGGCTCCGTGTGGGCGGCAGCGGGTTCGAGGATCAGGCAGGCGACCTCGTTCTGGTGGCGGTTGAGCAACTCCTCCGTGGCCGCCAGGTCCCCGTAGGGGAACACCACGGTGAGGTCGGTGGTCGCCGCCGGAATACCCGCGGACATCGGCGTGGTGCCGATGAACCAGTCGTCGACCGAGAAAAACGGATGGTCGGCGCAGATGGCCACCCGCGAGCGCCCGGTGGCGGCGCGGGCGAGGCGTACCGCGGCGGTGGTGGCGTCGGAGCCGTTCTTCGCGAACTTCACCATCTCGGCGGTCGGTACCGTGGCCAGGAAGCGTTCCGCGGCCTCGACCTCCATGAAGGAAGGGCGCACGAAGTTGCTGCCGCGGTCGAGTTCCCGTCGCACCGCCTCGGTGACGCGTGGGTGGGCGTGGCCGAGGCTGACCGAGCGCAGGCCGGAGCCGTACTCGATGTAGCGGTTTCCGTCGATGTCCCATACGTGGGCACCGCGGCCGTGGCTGATGACCGGGGCCAGGTTCTCGGGGTACTGGTCGTCGCCCTTGGCATAGGTGTGGGCGCCGCCGGGGATCAGGGCGTGCAGCCGTTCGTTCGCCTGCCGCGACCGGGGCAATGGGAATTCTTCGGTGTCCACGACGACCTCAACTCTCCCTGTGCTTGAGGACTTCGGCGAGGCTCGGCGCCTCCCGGTCCCGCTGAGACATCAAAGTGACCGGCAGCGGCCAGGGGATGGCGAGCTCCGGGTCGTCGTAGGCGATCGTCACGTCCTCGGCCGGGTCATGCGGGCGGTCGATCCGGTACGAGGTGTCGGCGGTGGCGGTAAGTGCCTGGAAGCCGTGCGCGCACCCCGCCGGGATGTACAGGGTCGCCTGCGTCTCGCCGGACAGTTCGAAGAAGGTCCCATTGCGATACGTCGGCGAGTCCGGCCGCAGGTCCACGACGACGTCGAAGATCCTGCCGTACGAGCACCGCACCAGCTTGGCCTCACCGGCGCCGGAGCGCAGGTGCAGGCCGCGCAGCACTCCACGGACCGAGCGGGACACGCTGTCCTGCACGAAGGCGTGCGGGTCGAGTCCCACCGAGCGGATCACGTCGGCGTCGAAGGTGCGGCAGAAGTAACCGCGTTCGTCGGCGTACGGCGTCGGCTCGAAGAGGAACGCGCCCGCTATCGCCGGGACTTCGGTCACTTTCATGCGGCCTCCTGGCGGGGTCGGTTGTTCGCGGGCCACAGGGCCACCGTCAACTCTCGGAACTGGACGTGGAGTTGCCGGGTCGTGGCCAGATTCCGGTCGGTCAGGGTCTGTCGCAGCTCCGCCGATCGCTTCTCCAGTTCCCGGAACTGTTCGAGCAACCGGTCGGCGTCGACCTCGCGGGCCGGGTGGCAGTAGGTGGCGAGGCCCATCCGGTCCATGAGTGCGTCGCTCTTCGCCGCGTAGCTGAGCGCGAGAGTGGGGGCGCCGACCTTCAGCGCGCAGACCAGGTTGTGATAGCGGGTCGCCACCACTGTGCCGGCGGCCGCCATCTCGTTCATCAGGTCGGCGAGTGAGCCGACTTCGGGTGCGGTGACCAGGGGGGAGTCCACCGCGTCGAGGATCGCGGCCACGACCGGCGCGTCGCAGGCATCGCCGGTGAGCAGCCGTACCTGCCTGCCGTCCTCGACCAGTGCGCGGACGAACCGTGTCGTCCCGTCCAGGTAGCGCCGGTGGATCTCCTCGGCCCGGGCACGGTCGTCGTTGCCGCCGTGGAAGTCCATGACGCCTACGCAGACAGAGCCCGATGGTGCGCTCCCGCCCGGTGTCGGCAGCGCGAAGGCGAGGTCCGGGTAGACCTTGTCGCGCGCGGTGTTCACCCCCATCGCCCGCAGTGCGTCACGGGACAGGTCGTCGCGGTACGAGCGATACGCGGCGAGCCTGGCCGACCAGCGGACCAGGGCCCGCGTCGGGCGGTGGTGAATCTCGTCCGCGCCTACGCCGACCAGCGCGACCCGGGTGCCGAACAGCCGGCCGCTCGCGCAGAGCAGGAACAGCGAGTACGGGAAGCCCCACGGCCGCAGCGGCAGTGTGGCCTCCAGGACGCCCATGCCCGGCACGATCACCACGTCGTGCCGGCGCACCCAGGCGGCGGTGCGGAAGACGTCGACGAGCTTGCCCAGACCCTTCCCCGCGATCGCGCCCGCACGGGACGCGGTCCGGTACTCCCCGCGGTACCAGTGCAGCCGGGTCGCGGGGATCCCGTACCGGGCCGCGACGACCTCGGGTCCGCCGCACAGCGCGTCCACGACCGCCTCCGGGTGCTCGGCGCGGAGGTACCCGAGCACGGCCTCGAGCGACCCGTCGTTGCCGAGGTTGCCGGAGCCGAGCAGGCCGAACACCCCCACACGTTTCCCCGTCTTCATGCCCGCCGCCCCTCACGGCCCGCGACGAGGGCGCCGACGGAGACAGTGAGCAGGTCCGGGTCGACCGGCGCGCGGTCCTCCACCCGCTCGCCGGCGCCCGGCCGGACCCGGCTGGTCATCCACGCGGCCAGGTGGCGGTAGCAGGCGCGCCGGTCGGCCGGAGACAACGGCGCCCGCCGGACCGCCGAGACGAAGCCCCAGACGTACTCGGCGAGCAGCCGGGGCGTCGGGTGCAGCGGGCCGGCCCGGCGCGGGTCCAGGTTGACGCACCGGGAGCGCTTGGACGGGTTCGCCCGCTCGGCGCGGGTGGGGTGGTCGCGGCGGAAGTACAGCAGCTCCGGCACCTGGTGGAAGGGCCCGTGCAGGGTGATCTCGGCGACGAACGTGCGGTCCGCGTGGTGGTAGCTGTCGTGCGGCTTCACCCGACGCAGCACGTCGGCCCGCATCACTCCGTAGAAGTCGTCGCCACCGGGCTCGAACAGCAGGCTGCGAAAGCGCTCCGGCGCGTGCGGCGAGTCGGTGGCCAGCCCGTACTCGTACGGGACCTTCACCTTGCCGTCGCCGTCGATGACCGCCTGGTCGGAGTGCGCGAGGATCACGTCCGGCCGCTCGTCCAGCGCCTCCACACAGCGCCGCAGCAGGTCGCGGGCGTAAAGGTCGTCGTGCGACGCCCACTTGAACAGCTCGCCGCGGCACTCGGTGAACACGTAGTTGTGGTTCGGCGCGGCGCCGATGTTCCGGCGCAGCCGGAGGTACCGGATTCGGGAGTCCTGCGCCGCGTACTCGCGGCAGATGTCCTGGGTGCCGTCGGTCGAGGCGTTGTCGGAGATGACCAGCTCGAAGTCCTCGTAGGTCTGGCCGAGCAGGGCGTCGAGCGACTCGGCGAGGTACTCCTCGCCGTTGTACACGGGCAGGCCGATGCTCAGCCGGGGATGGGCGGTCATGGCGTCCTCACTTCGGGGAGGGGGTCTTGTTGGCGCTCGCGCAGGGCGGAACGCAGGTGCAGCCACCACACGGCCGAGCCGCAGACGGTCGCGGCGGCGACGCCCCAGGCCGAGCCGACCGTGCCGGCCACGGCCGCCCCGCCGAGCCCGCCGATGACGTAACAGGCGGAGGCGAACAGCTGGCTGCGCAGGCTGCGCCGGGCCGCGCCGAGCGCGCGTAGTCCGGCCGCCGCGCCGGTGCCGAGGCCGGCGCCCGCGACGCCGAGCGTGGCCGGCACGATGAGCTCCGAGGCGGAGCGCCAGACACCGCCGAGCGTCAACTCGCCGAGCCGGTCCGGCATCAGCAGCAGCGCCGCGCCCCACAGCAGCGCGGCGGCGGCCTGCGCGCCGCCCAGCAGGAGGCAGAACCTGGCCAGTTGGTGCGGGGCCCGCCGCAGCACCCGTGCCGCCTCCGCGACGGTGACCAGTGAAAGCCCCATCAGCACGGCGAGGAACGGGCCTTGCAGCAGCTCGGCGCCCCGGACCGCGCCCACCGCGCCGACCCCGACGATCACGCCGAGGCCGTACGCCCGCAGCTGGCTCGCGCCGCTGAGGCAGGTGTTCTCGACCAGGTACCGCGTGCCGAGGTCGCGGTGCTCGCGAAGCCACGCGCGCGCTCCGGTCACGTGGGGCCGGATGCCGGACTGGATGCAGCCGTACGCCGCGGCGACAGCGGCGGACGCGCCCCAGGCGAGCACGAATGCGGCCACGCTGCCCACGCGGGCCGCCACGACCATGGCCGGGACGAGCGCGACGCCCCAGACGAGGTCGTTGACGAACGCCTTCCGCCCGGCGCCGGCGGCGAAGAACGCGTACCGCCAGGCGTCCTGCAGCAGCAGCCCCGGCAGCATGACGCCGAGGCAGACGAACGCGGGTCCCACGCTGCCGCCGACAGCGAGACCGATCACCAGACACGCCGCGCCGATGGCGGTACCCACGCCGAGCGCGGTACCCGACGACCGGGCCACCGCCCCGCGCCAGGACGTGTCCGACACGCCGCTGAAGCGCACCACGAGCGGGTCGGTGGCCAGTCCGCGGGAGACGTTCAGCACCACGCCGTAGGTCACCCAGGCCAGGCTGAACACGCCGAACGCGGTCAGCCCGAGCGAGCGTGCCACGTAGATCCCCACCGCGAAGTTGGTCATGCTGGAGGCCGCCTGGTCGGCCAGTCCCCAGGACAGCCGGCCGACGATGGCCCGTCTGGCGGTCGCCGCCTTGGGCCTCGTCTTCTCCTCCTCGGTGGTCAACGGCGTCATGCCTTGATCAGCCCGGCGCCGTGCAGGGCGTCGGCCGCGGCGGCGACGGTCTCGAACGGCAGCCCGGACCGTTCGGCGACGTCCAGCACACTGTGCTCGCCGTCGGAGAGGTTGAGCACCCAGAGCATGGCCATCTGGGCCTGCTTGGTGTCACTGCGGCCGCCGAGCGCGTCGTACAACCCACGCCGGCCCAGCTGTGGTTCGCCGTAGGGGCTGAGGTTGGCGTACCGCCGGTTGCGGTCCAGTACGGCGAACGCCTCGCGGCAGACGGCGAGCGTGTCCGCCATCGCCCCCGGGGAGACGAAGTCCAGGTTGTCCGCCGAGGTGTGGTACTCGGGGTAGCCGGCGTACGGGGTCCGGGTGAGCGAGCCCACGCCCAGATTGAACCCGGGCGAGCAGAACTGTCGCTCGTCGTAGCCGTACGGAGTGAACTCGGCGACGCGGTGCGGGCGTTCGGAGGTGTCCAGCACGTGCCGCATCACCCGGTCGATCTCCGCGTCGCCGCGCCTGCTCTGCTTGTACGTCAGCCGGCCCGAGTCGCCGGCGCAGGCCAGCACAAGGCCGTGCTTGACCCGCTCCACCCGCTCCGCGTTGCGGGCCAGCCAGGTGATCGCGCCGATGGTGCCGGGCGCGAACAGGAACCGGTAGGTGTAGTACGGCGTCTCCTCGGCCAGCGCCCGGGCCAGGAACGTCGCCACCGCGATGCCGGCCAGGTTGTCGTTGGCCAGCGACGGGTGGCAGACGTGGCAGGAGACGATCACCTCGTCGGCGACCTGCCCGGGGACCACGTGCTCGGCGTAGGTGAGATGGCCGTCGGCGAGCGTGGAGTCGATGCGCACCTCGTACTCGCCGTCCGGCAGCGCGTCCAGGGTGTCCTGGGCCAGGCAGAACCCCCATTCCGGCTTGTAGTAGCTGGTGCGGTACGGCACCCAGGACGGGTGCTCCGGCAGGGTGTGCAGGTGCGGGCGCAGCTCGGCCAGCGGCATGGTCGCCGACACCGGCACGCTGTAGCCGAGCACGTGCAGGCTCGACGCGGCGAAGTCGACGACCCGGTGGCCGGCGGTGTCGGCGATGTAGGCGTCCCGGATGTTCCACTCCTGCGGCACCGTCCAGTCGAGCACCTGCGTCCCGGTCGGTACCTCGTGCACCTGCAGCGGGATGTACTCCCTGACGATGTCCAGGGTGGCGCGCACACCGTCGCCGGTGATGCTCCGGCACAGCGGGTACAGCCGCTCCACCAGCGCGTACATCTCCGCGCCGGTGGAGGTCATCGGCTGGTCGCCGGCCGCGGTCATCCGCGCCACCGCAGGGTGTCGTCGACGGTGCCGGCGTCGGACGCCGCGCGCAGCACGGCGAGGCGGGTGAAGCGGCGCTCGAAGTCCTCCCGGGTCAGCCCGTGTCGGCGGTAGGCGTCGGCGAGGTCGAGGGCGCCCTGCTTCACCGTCCACTCGCAGTCGAAGCCGGGGATGGCGTTGCGGAACCGGGAGAAGTCGACCCGGTACGAGCGCGGATCGGCACCGGTCTCCCCGGTGATCACCACCTTCGCCCCGGCCACCGCCTCGGCGACCTGCTCGGCGATCTCAGCGACCGTCACGTTGTTGATCTCGCTGCCGATGTTGAACGCCCGGTCGTGCACCGCTTCCCGCGGCGCGGTCAGCGCGGCTGTGAAGGCCCGTGCGATGTCGGCGGCGTGCACCAGAGGACGCCAGGGGGTGCCGTCGGAGAGCACGAGGACCTCGCCGGACAGGAGCGCGTGGCCCACCAGGTTGTTCAGCACGATGTCGGCGCGCAGCCGGGGCGAGTAACCGAAGGCGGTGGCGTTGCGCATGAACACCGGGGTGAAGTCGCCGTCGGCCAGCGCGTGCAGGTCGTCCTCCACCCGCACCTTGGACTCCGCGTACGGCGTCACCGGGCGCAGCGGGGCGTCCTCGCCGACCAGGTCGTCGCCGCCGGCGGCGCCGTAGACCGAGCACGTCGACGCGTACAGGAAGCGCCGCACTCCGGCGTCGCGGGCCAGCCGGGCCAGCCGTACGGAGGCGTGGTGGTTGATGTCGTAGGTGAGTTCGGGCGCCAGCGATCCCAGCGGGTCGTTGGAGAGTGCGGCCAGGTGGATCACGGCGTCCACCCCGGCCACGTGGTCGGCCGTGATGTCGCGCAGGTCCACCCGGTGCCCCTGCGGGTCCGCGGGCGTCGGGCCGAGGACGCAGTCGGCGAACAGCCCGGAGTCGAGGCCGACGACCTCATGTCCGGCGGCGGCCAGTACCGGGGCCATCACGGTGCCCAGGTAGCCCTGGTGTCCGGTCAGTAGTACGCGCAAGGTTCAACCCCCCAGGTTGAGCGTGAGTTTGGTGACGGCGAACGCCTCGGCGTAGCGCTCGTGGCATTCGATTCCGCGGATGCGTGCGAGGCCGAGGAAGGCCTCCCGGTCGTACCAGGGCCGGTGCCGCTGCGAGGGATAGTGCTCCTGCAGCAGCCGCACTTTCTGTTCGGCGATCTCCGGCGAGAGCGGCTGGTACGCCGCCAACCGGCCGAGGTCGCCGTCCCACTTGACGATCTCGTAGCCGAGGACGAGGTGGTCGCGGAATGCGGTGGGTATCAGCTGGGCCAGACCGCGGTGGTCCTGGTGCGCGTCATCGGTGCGCGGCGCGAGGATCAGGTCCGGGTCGGTCTGCGCGCGCAGTTCCTCGACGGCGGACTTGGCCTCTTCCCAGTGCGCGGGCAGGCGGCCGTCCGGCAGCTTGTGCACGGTCAACCGCAGATCGGCGCCCGGGCAGAAGGCGGCGAGCGCGGCCTGCTCCTCCTGCTCGCGCTCGCTGCCGCCGCCGGAGAGCACCAGCGCGTCGACACGGATGCCCGGCCGCGCGCGGCACAGAGTCAGCAGTGTGCCGCCCGCGCCGATGGCGATGTCGTCGCAGTGCGCGCCCAGCGCGACGATCCGGTCCGGGCTGCCGGTGCCGAGCCGGATCACGCGCGCACCCCCGCGCCGTCCCGTTCCCACACGGCCCACGGGCGGTCGCCGCGGGCGTAGGCGGCGTCGAGCGCGGCCCGCTCCTTCACGGTGTCCGTCGGCTTCCAGAAGCCGCGGTGCTGATGCGCCACCAACCGGCCGTGCTTGGCGAGTTGGGCGCATCCGTCGGCGACCAGGTCCCCGCCCTCCGGTATGTGGTCGAAGACCTCCTGGCGGAGCACGAAGTAGCCGCCGTTCTCCCACAGCGGCAGATCGCTCACCGCGGTGATGCCGCCCACCAGGCCGTCCTCGCCCAGGTCCACGCAGTGGAACGAGGACTGCGGCGGCACCACCATCATCGACGCACCGGCGTCGCGCCGCGCGAACCGGTCGATCATCTCCGGCAGCGGGGCGTCGGTCAGTACGTCGGCGTAGTTGGCGAGGAACATCTCGTCGCCGTCCAGGTGGTGCCGCACCCGGCGCAGCCGCTCCCCGATCGGTGACTCGATGCCGGTCTGCGCGAACGTGATCGTCCAGTCCGCGATGTCGGTCGAGAGCAGCTCGGTCCGCCCGCCTCGCAGCACGAAGTCGTTGGACGTCGTCTCCTCGTAGTTGAGGAAGAAGTCCTTGATGTGGTGGGCCCCGTATCCGAGGCACAGGATGAACTCCTTGTGCCCGAAGTGCGCGTAGTAGCGCATGACGTGCCAGATCAGCGGTCGCGGGCCGACCATCGCCATCGGCTTGGGCACGTCGTCGGAGGTCCCGTTGCGCATCCGCATCCCGTAACCGCCGCAGAACAGTACGACCTTCATCGTGTGACCTCGACAATGCTCAGTTCCGGGATGGGAAAGACCAGCCGGCCGCCCCACTCGTGCACGAAGGACAGCTGCTCGACCAGCTCGGCCCGCAGGTTCCAGGGCAGGACGAGGACGTAGTTCGGTCGGTCGGCGGCGATCTGCTCGGGCGGCAGGATCGGGATGCGGGTGCCCGGGGTGAACCTGCCGTGCTTGTAGGGGTTGCGGTCGACCGTGTACGCGAGCAGGTCGGGCCGGATGCCGCAGTGGTTGAGCAGGGTGTTGCCCTTGCCCGGGGCGCCGTAGCCGACGACCGTCTCGCCGCGCTCGGCCGCTTCGATGAGGAACTTCAGGAGGTCCCGGCGCACCTTGGCCACCCGGGCGGAGAACTCGGTGTACCCCGACAGCTCCTGCAGCCCGGCGGCCTTCTCCCGGGCCAGTACGTCGGCCACCCGCTGCGACGGCTCGCCGGCCACCTCGACGGGCCGCGCCCACAGCCGGATGGAGCCGCCGTGCGTGGGCAGCAACTCGACGTCCACGAGCGCGAGTCCGCCGCTGGCCAGCGCCCGGATCGCGGACGCGACCGTGTAGTACTGGAAGTGCTCGTGGTAGATCGTGTCGTACTGGTTCTCCTCGATCAGGGTCAGCAGGTGCTGCACCTCGATGGATACCCAGCCGTCGTCGGCGACCAGGGCGCGCAGCCCCTGGGTGAACCCGACCACGTCGGGGATGTGCGCGTACACGTTGTTGGCCACGACCAGGTCCGCCGGGCCGTGTTCTTCGCGGACGGCGGCGCCGGTGTCCGGGCTCAGGAACTCCGTGAGCGTGGGCACACCCGCCTCGCGCGCCGCGGCGCCGACGTTCACCGACGGCTCGATGCCGAGGCAGCGGATCCCCCGGTCCACCACGTGCTTCAGCAGGTACCCGTCGTTGCTCGCGACCTCGACCACGAAGGCGTCGGTGCCATCGGAGCCATGGGAGCCGAGACTCAGGCGCTGTACGGCGTCGGCGACGAACGTGCGCGCGTGCTCCACCCAGGAGGTGGAGTACGAGGAGAAGTACGCGTACTCCTTGAACGTCTCCTCCGGCGTGATCAGCGGCGGGATCTGCGCCAGCCAGCAGTCGGTGCAGACCCGCAGGTGCAGCGGGTACGCCGGCTCCGGCTGGTCCAGTTGGTCCGCGGCGAGAAAGCTCTCGCATGGTGGTGTCGCCCCGAGATCGACGACGCTCGCCATCGCCTCCGAGCCGCAGAGTCGGCATCGTGTCATCTACTGCCCCCCATTGATTCCGTCCGACCCGCGATCGCGGTGCGGTACTCCTCCAGCAGGCGCTCCAGGCCGACGGCCGGGCTGAAACCCTGCTCGTAACGGCGCCGGGCCGCCTGGCCCATCTCCCGGTTGCGGGCCGGTCCGGCCGCGATCCGGCGTACGCAGGACGCGAGCGAGGCGGCATCGCCCGGCCGGTGCAGCAGCCCGGTCTTCCCGTCCTCGACGAGTTCGACGAAGGCGCCGTGACCCGCGGCGACGACCGGGACCCCGGCCGCCATCGCCTCCACGACCACCAGGCCGAACGCCTCCAGCCAGGTCGAGGGAGCCACCACGGCGACCGACCGCGCGACGGCCGTCCGGCACTGCGCCGGGTCCAACAGGCCGACGTAGCGCACGTCGTCCCGGCCCGCCGCCCAGGCGGTCACTTCTCCCTCCAGTGGCCCGGTGCCGGCGATCACGAGCGGTACGCCCACACCGCCGCTCGCGGCGATCTCGTCCCACGCGGCCATGAGCAGCCGTACGCCCTTTGCCTCCGCGAGCCGGCCGAGGTAGAGCAGATGCTCGCCCTCGCCTGCTCGGCAGTCGCCCGGGTCGGGCACGAAGTTGTGCTTCACCGCCAGCCGCTCGGCCGGCATGCCGGACCGCACCAGAACGTCGCGCTGCGCCGCCGAGATGCAGAAGAACCGCTCCACACCGGACCACCACCGCCGCCGGTTGACCGACAGGCTGACCGCCAGCGGCACCGTCGCAAGCCGGGAATTCCGGTAGCAGCCGTGCCGGACGGCGGGCAGCGGCGCCGCCGTCCCGACGCACTCGGTGCACGGCCGGCCGTCCCGCTGCAGCGTGCCGGGCGGGCAGACCTGGGTGTAGTTGTGCAGCGTGGCGACGGCGGGCACGCCGGCGTCGGCGCAGGCGGCAAGGACCGCGGGCGACAGAAGCGGGAAGACGTTGTGGACGTGGACGATGTCCGGCCGCTCGGTGCGGAGCCGGGCGGCGAGTTCCGTGCGGACCGCCGGATTCCACGGCACGAGGAGCGGTACCGCGACCTTGCCGAGCAGGGACCGGGCGGCGATGTCGTCGCTGCGTCGCTCGAACACCTCGACCCGGTGGCCGGCCGCGCGCAGCAGCCCCACCTCCTGGTCGACGACCTTGTTCTCGCCGCTCGGTTGCGCCGAGGCGTAGCGGTTGTGCACCACGAGGACGTGCATGCTCAGATCACCTCCGATCCACGGGCCCATCGCGGGACGCGTTGTCGAGGGACGCCGGGCGTCGAGAGTCGAGGGACTCCGGGCGTCGAGAGGGGAGTGGCCGCGGCAGGTGCCGCCAGCAGCGAGGCGGCCACGGCCAGATGCAGCAGATACGGCGAGGCGTCGCCCAGCCCGGCCTCGGTGTACGACGCGATCGCGCAGTAGCTGATCAGGAAGATCGCGCAGGCCCTCGGCAGCGACGGTGGCCGCAGCAACGCGACGCCGCCCAGCACCAGGATGACCGCCGCGACGAGGGTGACGCCGATCAGACCCTGTTCCTGGTAGACGGCCAGCCAGCTGTTGTCGATCGGCAGCCCGCCGAACGACTTGTCGCCCAGGCCCATCCCGAACCACGTCTCGCCGGTCGTCCGGGGCTCCGCCAGCAGGGCGTCCCAGACCTTGGCCCGACCCGTGAGGTTGGAGAAGTTCTCCTTGCTCTGCCCGCGCAGGAACCACGCCTGCAGCGCGGAGGCGAACCCCACCGCGGCCACCGCGGCGCACAGCACCGCCCAGGTGAAGAACCGGCGGGCCGCGGCGCTGGTCAGGATGAGCGATCCGATCGCCAACGCCAGCCCGATGAACAGGCCGAGCGTGGCCGTCCGGGTGTGGGTCAACGCGAGCAGGACGAGTGACGGCACGATGACGACCGCGGCACTGGCCCTGTCCGTCCGGCGGCCCAGTACGAGCAGCACGGTCAGCCCGATGATCACCGCGGCGTACTGTCCGATCTGCGGCGGGGTGAGCGGCCACAACGCGCCGACGAGGCGTCCGCCGTACAGCTCGGGCAGGGCGGCGCCCGGTGAGATGGCCAGGCCGGCGGCCACCGACCCGAGCACCGCGAAGTACATCCGTATGTGGCTCCGGACGAGCGTCAGGCCGCCGTCCCACCAGCGGCTGAGCAGCCACAGCGTGCCGACGAAGAGAGCCAGCCGGGCGCAGCGGAACAGCGCGCCGAACCCGGACTCCAGGTTCGCGCTGGAGATCACGCTCGGCACCAGCAGCAGGGTGAGCAGGAGCAGGTAGGCACTGGGTCGGATGTGCAGCCGGAGATTGACCGCGAGCGCCAGCGCGAACGCGGCGACCAGCGCGCCCATGGTGACCATCTGGATGAGGGAGCGGGGCAGCGGAACGATGGTCTTCGCCCCCGCGGAGCCGAGCGTGTTGATGACCAGCAATCCCCAGACGATCCCGACGATCCTCGGTGTGCCGGCCGGGCGCCGTTCGGCGCCGGGCCGCGTGCCCGCCGTGTCCGGTCCCGGCAGCGCACCGCGCCGCAGGTCCCCGCTCATCTCAACCACCGGCCCGTGGGTCGAGGGTGCTGCCCGCGTCCTGCCGGTAACGCTTGCCCTGCCACTGCCCGAAGGCCAGCACCCGGCTCGGGTCGTAGGCAACGAACCTCCACGGTCCGACGTAGACGTTGTCGTGCCAGCGATTGCCCTGCTTGTGGGTGATCGCCTCGGCCACCCGCACGCCCTGGTACGGCGACCAGTCCGGATAGGTGCCGTAGTTGGCCAGCACCGCCATTCGGTCGCACTTCTCCCTGCACTTGACGACGGACTTGTCCAGCACGAAGCGGTTGTCGTGGATGTCCACCCGCTGCGTCTTCCACCGGCAGTCGGCATAGAGCGGGGGCTTGCCGATCGCCGGTCTCGCGCAGCGGTCGGTGTCCCGCACCAGCAAGGTGCAGTCACCGGACGAGGTGTTGGCCGGGCTGTTGCAGAACCGGTCGGCGTTCTCCCACAGGGTGATCCCGGACCAGTTGTTCTCCAGGACGTTCCGGTAGATCTCGATCTTGTCGGTGCGGGCCCGGACCCGTGGTTCGCCGCCGGACTCGGACAGATAGACGGTCGCGAACGGGAAGCTGTCGCCGCGCTCGGCCTCCCTGCGGCCCTCGACCCAGTTGTTCTTGCGGATCGTGTTCTTCCGGATGACCGCGTTGTAGCTGGTCTCGTAGATCAGCGCGGCACCGTCGTTGGCCTCGAGCACGTTGTTCTCGATGCGGAAGTCGTTGTTGTTGGTGTCCGCCCACAACCCTGTGCCGCGGTTGGCGTGCACCCAATTGCCGCGTACGTCGGCCCCGTTGACGGCCCAGAACTTGATGCCTCCGGTGCAGCCGCAGCCCTTCCGCCGCCGCTCCCAGTCGCCGGTGTTGTTGCCCACGATCTCGTTGCCCTCGACCAGCAGGGCGCTGATCCGGCCGTTGGCCTTGTACGCGTTCATGCCGTACTGACCGTTGGCGCGCAGACAGTTGGCGCGGACCCGCTGGCGAGAACCGGCCATCAGCCCGGCGCCGGAGTTGTTCTGGATCGTCGAGTGCTCGATCACCCACCCGTCGGCCGAGTCATGGTTGACCACGCCCTCGTCGTGCGGCGCGACGAAACCCTCCACGGTCAGGTGGCGGATGGTGACGTCGCGGGCGGTGCCGCCGAACGCGTACTGGTTCTTCTTCCCGCCGTCGAGCACCGCGCCCGGCGCACCGAGGTAGCGGTTCCCCTCCTTGGGGATGACCTGGGCGTAGCGGTCCGGGTCGAGCCGGTGCTTGCCGGGCCGAAGCCAGAACGTGGTGTTCGGGGGGTTGCCCTTGGTCTTCGCTGCCAGGTCACCGACCACCGCGGGGTCGACCGTCACCGCGCCCGCCGGCGCCTTCGCCGGCCCGGCCGCGGGCTTGGCGCACACCCGGGCCACGGGCGTGGACGGCGGCGCGGCGGTCGGCTTCGCGCCGGCGTCCGACGTGCTCGTGCCCTCACAGCCGGTCGCCGCCAGCAGGGCCAGCGTCAGCGGTGCCGCCGCCCACGCCCGGTGTCGCCTCTTGAACCCCACGCGCCCCCCTAGCCGCGGAACCTGAGCACGGTGGTGAAGCCCTCCGCGCCGTCGGCGAATCCGGTGCCGACCAGCGTTGTGGAGGGTTCCTTGCGCCCGAATCCCGCGGAGTACCAGCCCAGTGGCGGGTCGGTCTCGCCGCGATGCGCCCGCCAGGACAGCTGCCCGGGCAGGTCGAGCGCCGCGGAGCGGTCCTCGCCGTCCCGGGTCCACGTGAGCACCGCCCGGTTCCCCACCAGGTCCGCGGTGATCGCCGGGCCGAGGTGGAACGCCAGCCGCACGGCCCGGCGCGGGCCGCGCACCTCGTCAACCACCCTCAGCTCCTGGCTCGCGGCAGTCAGCTCCACCCGGCGGCGGTGCATGGAGGGCTGGTAACCGTCGTGCTCGGCGCACCAGCGGGCCACCCCCTTGTCGGATGTATCCGCTGGGTCCACGACCAGGACGCGAGTGCGGGCATGCCGGGTCCACAGGAACGGGCCGCCGGAGACGGACTGGTCATCGCCGTCCAGCTGCAGGGTGTTGTGGCCGAGGGTCGACCGGAAGTACTGCCGCCACTCGGGCTGCCCGTGGTAGCAGTACGTCCCCGGGTCGGCGAGCACATCGACGCCGTCGTGCCGGACCTCCACGGACAGCGCGTCCGCGTGGGCGTGCGCGGCGATGGACAGGAAGCCGTGCGGACCACCGTCGCAGCGGCACCAGAGCTCCCCCGTCTTCCCCGGACCGCGCAGGATGGTCATGCCCGCGTCGGCGAAGTGCGCGGGGCGGCTTGCCGGTCGGGTCACGGTCGGTTCGGTGGGCTTGATGAGCGCGGCCAGCAGCGGGCTGCGCACATCCGTGCCGGTCACCTCCGGCCACCAGGGAAGCCGACCGAACACGGCGTCCCCGGTGGCCAGCAGCGAGGCCCAGCGGTCGGTGCCCGCGCCGTCCACGACCAGACCGTGCCCGTCGTCCGCGTCCCCCTGGCGCGGCGGCCGTAACCGGCTGTCCACGACGGCCGCGAGCGCGTCGGTCATCCGCAGCAGCACCAGCCGGATCGACGCGGGGACCGGCACGTCGGCGGCATCCGCCTCGGCCACCGCGGCCAGGGCGAGCTCCAGCACAAGGCCGTGATACTCGGTGGCCAGCTCGCGGTTGAGGCCGGAGGCGAAGGTGTTGCCGCGCAGATGCCGCTCCAGCGACCGCAGCGCGTCGGCGCGCCAACGCGCCGAGGAAGGGAACCAGCCGAACGCGCAGGCCGCGGTGAACTGCCCGGCGGCCTCGGCGATGACGTGGTTGTTCGCCGAGGACCCCCGGCTGGGGAAGGCGGCCAGCCAGCGCTGGTGGTGCCAGATCTGGTTCAGCGCCACCGGGTTGCCCTCGAACAGAGCGGCCGCGCCCGGCCAGCCGTCGAGCAGTCGGCGGATCCACACCCAGGACAGCAGCCGGATGCCCAGCTCGATACCGCTGATCCAGTGCACGCCGCGCAGCGGTGGGTTGGCCGCCCACCACGACCGCAGGTGCTCGGCCACGCGCTCGGCGTACCGCTCGTTCCCGGTGATGGCGTAGGCGGCGGCGAGCACGGTGAGGTACTGATGCCGGGACAGTTCCCAGATCTGCTTGATGTCCCCGACCGCGTCCTCGTTCCGGTACGGCACGTCGAAGGCGTAGCCGAACGGAGCCCGGCGCCCGGTCTTCGGGTCGCACCACCAGTCCGGGTCGGTCAGGTCGTCGCGGACCACCCCGAAGTACTCGACGTGCCCGTACATCAGCCGGTCCGCCTCGGCGATGAGACGCTTCGCGGCGTCCGGAGGGATGGCGGCGATCGTCCCGGCGGGCAGGACCGCGGTGAAGCGGGCGCCGGTCACGCTCGGGCAGGTGGGCCGCGCCGACCGCCACCTGCGCCTGCGCACCGCGTCACCCACCCGGCCCGCGACCTCCTGCGGCCCCATCCGGGACAGCCGCCGCAGGTACCAGCCCGCGCTCATGCTCATCGCGCCCCCGCCAACGTCACCGGGGCACCGGCCGCCAGGCCGGTCTGCACGGCAAGGGTGGCCGCCGTGGTGGCGACCAGCGACTGAAGCGGCACCGGCATCGGCCCGCCGGTCCGCACGGCCTTGACGAACGCGGCCAGCTCGGCGTTCTGGCCCTTGTCCCGGGCCTTGGGCAGCCGCGAACTGACCCACCGCTTACGGCCATACACCGAGGCGCGGACGAAGTCGTCGAGCCGTAGCGCCCTGCCGTCGGCGACCAGGTCCAGCGTCTCCTTGGGGAGGCTGGCCGGGCCGGTGGTGACGTAGCTGATGGTGGCGGTGGACCCGTCCGGGTAGCGGAGTACGACCTGGAGGTCCTCGTTGCCGGAGGGGGCGACCGCGTACACCGACACCGGGTCGGCGTCGAGCAGCCAGCTCGCCGTGTCGATGAAGTGTCCGCCCTCGCCGGCGAACCGTGAGCCCTCGGTGCCTTGTTGGAGGTACCAGCTGCCGTGCTGCAGCCGACCCGCGTTGACCAGGTAGCGGAGGTTCGCCGGTCCGGTCCTGGCGCCGAACCGCTGCTTGGCCTCCTGCAGCAGCGGCGCGAACCGGCGGTTGAAGCCGACCTGGAGCCGGTCGTTGCCGGACTCCTCCACCGCGGCGAGCACGCCGGCCAGTTCGTCCTCGGTGAGGGCCAGGGGCTTCTCCACGAAGACCGTCTTGCCGGCCAGCAGAGCCTTCCGGGTCAGTTCGGCGTGCGAGCTGTGCCGGGTGACGACGAACACCGCGTCGATGGACTTGTCGCCCAGCACGGCGTCGAGGTCGGTGGTCGCCTCGGCGAAGCCGAACTTCCGCTGCCCGTTGGCCGCCGAGAGCGCCGTCGTGGTGACGACCGTGGACAGCTCGACGCCGTCGCGCTGTGCCAGGTGCGGCAGCAGCATCGACGTCGCGTAATTTCCGGCGCCGACGAACGCGAGGCGCACCGGCGTCTTGGCGGCCCTGGCCGCACTCCGCTTCACGGTCACCGCGGGTACGGCCACGGCCGGGGTCTCCGCTTCCTCCGCATCCCCCGCGATTTCGGGGTACCGGAACAGCACAGCCACGGCCTTCAGTTCGCCGTCCTTCAGACGCTGGTACGTCCCGACGGCGTCATCGAAGTCGGCGATGTGGGAGACCAGGGGCTCCACGTCGACGCTGCCACGGGCGACGAGGTCGAGGAAGCACGCCAGGTTGCGGCGCTCGGTCCAGCGCACGTAGCCGATCGGGTAGTCCCGCCCCTCCAGCTCGTACTCCGGGTCGTAGCGCCCAGGGCCGTAACTGCGCGAGAACCGGACGTCGAGCTCCTTCTCGTAGTACGCGTTCCACGGCAGGTCAAGGCGGCACTTGCCGATGTCGACGACCCGGCCGCGGTCCCGGCTCAGCTTGGCGGCCAGCTCGACGGGCTGGTTGCTGCCGCCACCGGCGGCCAGATACACCTGGTCCACTCCGTGACCGCCGGTGAGCTCGGCGACGGCGGTCTCCACGGCCGCGGACGCGGGATCGCCGCAGGCCGCGGCGCCCAGCCGCTCGGCGAGCTCGCAGCGCACCGGATCGGGGTCGACCCCGACGACGCGCACTCCCGAGGCGGCGAGGAGCTGCACGACCAACTGTCCGATCAGCCCGAGGCCGATGACCAGTGCCACTTCGCCGAGCTGTGGCTCGCCCTGTCGGACGCCCTGCAACGCGATCGACCCGACGGTGCCGAAGGCGGCGTGCCGCGGGGCGAGGCCGTCCCGCACCGGGGTGTAGAGGTTCTTCGGCACCCAGTTCAGCTCGGCGTGCAGCGCGTGCTCGTTGCCGGCGCAGGCCACCAGGTCGCCGACCTTCACGTCGTCGATGCCGGCGCCGACCTGCTCGACCACCCCGCACAGCGAGTAGCCCAGCGGCGTGTACGAGTCCAGCTTGCCCATCACCTTGCGATAGGTGGCGGGCACCCCGTTGGTGGCCACGCTCTGCATGACCTTGGCCACCTGGTCCGGGCGGGAACGGGCCTTGCCCAGCATCGACATGCCGGCCTCGGACACCTTCATGAGCTCGGTCCCGGTGGATATCAGCGAGTAGGCGCTGCGGACCAGCACACCGCCCGGCTTGCACCCCGGCACCGGCACGTCGAGTACCGCCAGCTCGCCGCTCTTGTAGTTCTGCACAACCTGCTTCAACCCGAACTCCTCTGATTCCTAAGCCGTTAACCGAGTGCTCTGGCCGGACCCGGAGGTCGCGTCGCGATACCAGTACTCGAGGGTCAGCACATGCCACAGATGCTTGGAGAAGTCCCGCTGCCCGGAGGCGTCCTCGGTGACGAGCCGCTGCAGCGCGTCGCGGCGCAGGAACCCGGAACGGACGAGCACGCCGTCGTTGACCACCTCGCGCACCAGCGGTGCCAGATCCCGGCTCATCCAGGCGCGCAGCGGAGCGCTGAACAGGCCCTTGGGCCGGTACACGATCTCCCGGGGCAGGACGGAGGTGGCCGCCTCCTTCAGGACTGCCTTGCCCTGCCGTCCGACGATCTTGCGATCACCGGGCACGGCGAACGCCGCCTTGACCACCTCGACGTCCACGTACGGCACCCGCACCTCGGTCGACGCGGCCATGCTGGAGCGGTCGGTGTACGTGAGGTTCAGGCCCGGCAGGAACATCCGCGCGTCGGTCAGGCACATGCGGTTGACGAAGTCGTCGAGGGCGCTGTCCTCGTAGGTGTCCGCGTGCTCGGTCAGCACGTCGTCGACCGTCCCGGCCAGGTCCGGATCGACCAGGGCGAGCAGCTCGCCTCGGTCGTACATGGTGTAGCTGCGCCGGAACGCCGTCTCCTCCGGCAGCTCGGCGAAGGAGAGGAACCGCTTCGCGAAGCGCACGGACCGATACCCCCGGCGGGACGTGGCGACCGGCAGCCGGTCCACGGCCGCGGACACCCCGCGCCGCAGGGGCCGCGGAACGCGCTGGTAGCGCAGTGCGAGCAGGTTGGCCAGGTGCTTGCGGTACCCGGCGAACAGCTCGTCGGCGCCCATCCCCGAGAGCATCACCTTGACCCCGGCCTCGCGGGCGGCCGAGCAGATCAGGAACGTGTTGATCGCGGCGGGGTCGCCGATCGGCTCGTCCAGGTGGTACGTCATCCGCGGCAGCAGGTCGAGCACGTTCGGGGCGATCTCGATCTCGTGCAGGTCGACGCCGAACTGCTGGGCCACCTGCCGGGCGTAGCGCAGGTCGTCCGGCATCGCCTCGAACTTGGCGTCCTCGGCACGGAATCCGATCGTGTAGGCGGAGATCCCGGGTTGGTGGCGGGCCGCCAGGGCGGTCAGGTAGCTGGAGTCGAGGCCGCCGGAGAGGAAGGTCGCCACGGGTACGTCGGAGAGCAGGTGCTGCCGGGTCGACTCCTCGACGATGGCGGCCAGGTCCGGCCGCTCACCGGCCCGGGCCCGCTCCCGGCCCTCGGCGGCGACGTCCTTCAGGTTCCAGAATTGGCCGCGCTCCACCCGGCCGTCGGGCCGGCACCTCAGCCAGCTCCCCGGCGGCAGCTTCTCCGCCTCGCGGAACGCGCACCGGGAGTCGGGCACCCAGTAGTACAGCAGCGAGGCCACCAGTGCCGCATGGTCCACCTCCAGTGACCCGCCGGTCGCGGCGGCGAGCGCCTTGAGCTCGGAGGCGAACACCAGGCCCTCGCCGCGCCGGAGCAGGAACAGCGGCTTGATGCCCAACTGGTCGCGGGCCAGCACCAGTTCACCGGTGCGCTCGTCGAAGATCCCGAACGCGAACATGCCGCGCAGCCGGGGCAGGCAGTCCGTGCCCCAGCGCCGCCAGGCTTCCAGCAGCACCTCGGTGTCGGAGGTACCGCGGAAGCGCACCCCGGCCGCTGCCAGCTCGGCGCGCAGCTCGGGCGCGTTGTACAGCTCGCCGTTGTACGTCAGGGCGAGGCCGCCCGAGACCATCGGCTGGGCGCCGGTCTCGGACAGGTCGATGATGGCCAGTCGGCGGTGCCCGAGCTGCACCTCACCGTCACCGACGGGGTGGCCGTACCTGCCCGCCCCGTCCGGACCGCGGTGGGCGAGGGTTTCGGTGAGCCGGTCGGTCACCAGCTTCCCGTCCGGCCATCGGTAAGTACCTGCGATGCCACACATGTCCTACCGCGCCTCCTGGTCGTTGTCAGGGACTCGTACGGCCCATGACGGCCGCTCGGTCCCGTTGTGCCGGGGCAGCCGCTCGCTCCGGCCGCGCAGCGCGGTGTGCAGCCCGTCCCACAGCGTGCCGTCGGTCCGGTCACGTGGATCGGGGTCGATCAGCACCACACCGATCACCGGGATGTGCTGGTCCGCGAGCTGCCGCGCCACGGTGTGCAGCCATGCGGCGCTGCCGTGCCCGGCACGCACGACGAGCACGGTCCGGGTGCCGAGGTACTGGAGGTCGGTCCACGCCGTGCCGGGCGCGACCGAGCCGACGCCGAGCCGGAGCCCCTGATGCGGAACGGCCGCGGCACGGTCGCCGCTGACCACGTCCGGGTCACCTGGCCTCCGGCGGCTTGTGACGAGCTGCGGGCCGGGCAGACCATCGATGATGACCACTGGCTGCTCCGCCGCCAGTGTCCGGCCGAGGTCCAGGGCGATCACGCTCGTGCTGCGCGCACAGCCCAGTTCCAGCAGCGACACCGGTTCCGCGGAGCCGCGCACGATGCGGGCGAGGGTCGTGGTGAGTCGTTCGCGTGCCGCCCGGGTCCGTCGGCGCCGCCACAGCCTGCCCGACCGCAGCGACGCGCGGCGCAGCTCCGTGACGACCGAGGCGCCCAGGTTCGCCGCGATGTCCCGGCGCAGCACGGGGCGGTCCGCCACCACCGTGCCGACCGCGGCCAGCGCGAGCCCGAGGAACAGGCCGAGGACGAGCCCGATCGCGGCGTTGGTGCCGGCGGCCTTGGGCAGCGAGTGCCGCACCGCGCGCGGGGCGTCCACGATCAGCGTGCCGGCGACGACCTTGGGTGTGCCGGTGCGTGCCTCCGCGGCGCGCTGGTCGAAATCGGCGATCCGCGAGTTGAGCTCGGCCCGGCGGGCGAAGAGCGACTCGATGCTCGCCGACGCCTTCGGGTCGCTCTCCGGCGACCGGTCTCCGATCGCCTCGTTGACCTGGGCGAGTTCGTCCCGCATGCGGTCACGCTGGTCGAGCAGGGCCTTGGCCTCGGCCTTCGCGGCGTCCTGCATCCGCCTCACATGGTCCGCGACGAAAGCGTCGGCCAGCGCTTTGGCCCGGGCCACCGCGTCCGTGTCGCTGTCACCGGTCACGGTGATCTGCAGCAGGTTGTTGGTCAGGCCGGTGCCCCGGTAGTCCCGCATGAAGTCCTCGGGGTTTTCCGGGGACTTGAGGGACCGCAGGGCCTCGGCGGCGATCCGTGTGGTCCCCAGCAGCTCGACGTCGGTGCGGATCAGTGTTCCGGTGTCGTTCGGCTGGTCCTCGCGATGCACGACGAGGATCTTGGTCACCGCGGTCGGCGGCGGCGGCAGCAGGACCGCCACCGCAGCGCCGACCAGCAGCCCGAGGAGCGCCATGGCGTACCAGAGGCGGCGGCGCCTGCGCACCGCCACCACCAGTGCCTGCAGGTCGAGAAGGGGAGCGGCGGCCGACGACTCAGAAGTCTTGCTCGTGGTCACGCTGAACCTCCCGTCGCCCGGCCGTGAACCGCGAGCGCCGGAGTGGCGTCATCCGGTGAATGCGACGCACCGTCGGCGGACCGCGTCGGACGGGTCCGGACCGTACCGGCGACGACGACGCCGACGACCTCGTGCCCGCCGTCCGCACACGCCTCGGCGATGCCGGCGAGCTCCTCCGCGGTCCAGTTGCCCGCGCTGAGGACGACCAGGGCACCGGACTCGGTGTCGCGGTCCGGCACCATCGGCCGGTCAACCGAGACCTCCACCACCCGCAGCGCCGGATCGCCCTGGGCCTCGGCGACGAGCTGCCCGGCGGCCCGGAGGGCGGTCTCGTCGCCGTCCGGTACGACAACCAGCAGCCGTCGGGGGGCCGGCAGCCGGTCCCGGAGGCGAGCGCACACCCGCCGGTAGCGGATCCGCATGCCGGCCTCGTCGCCGGACCTCTGCGGGGTCGGTATGTCCCACCGGGTGTCCACGCCGAGGAGTCGGCCGATCCAGGCCCGTCGGCCGCGGCCTTGTGGCCGGTGCGCGCCCCGTTCATCAGGCACGTCGACGGTACCCAGCGACGCCGAGCCCAGCGCCGCGGCTATCTCCGGTTCAGTGCGCAGCCGGCGATTCACCCGTGCGGCGACGAGATGGCCGATGACGGCGAGCAGGAGGAACAGCAGCGCCCCGGCGACGATGAGTTGCATCCTCGTCGGCGGCGCCTCGCCGGTCGGCCGGGCGGCCGGCCCCATGACGACCATGCCGGCCTTGTCGGTCGCCGGATCGGCCTCGTTCAGCTTCGTCATGGCCTCTTCCAGCGAGGTGCGCAGCTTCTCGAGGGCGGTGCGGGTCTGCACGCTCTCCACGGTCTGCCCCGGATCGGCCGCATTGGCCAGGTCGGTGATGCGGCGGTTGGTTTCCTCGACCTTCTGCCGCAGCGCCTCGAGCCCCGTGGCCGCTTCCGAGTCGGTGCCGCCGCCTGCGATCCGCGCGACGAACGTGACGAATTGCCGGGCCACTTGGTCGGAGAGCCGCTGGGCGCGCTCCGGGGTGTCGGCCGTACCCGAGATCTTGATGATGTTCCCGTCGGCGGCCTCGGCGCTCACTCGATCCCGCAGCTCGTCGCCGCCGACGCCCTTCCAGCCGAGCTCGGCGGCGGTGCGGTCGACCACCGTCGAACTGGTCGCGATGTCCACCTGGGTCAGCAGCTCGCGCTCCTCCCACTGCCCCGGCAGCAGGACCGACGCCGACGCCGTGTACCGCGGCGGGAACAGCACCGAGGTGCCGTAGCCGACGAGCGCGCCCACCACGGTGAGGACGGCGAGAAGCCGCCACCGCCGACGGAGAATCCGCCCGATCGTGACCAGGCGTATCGTGTCCTCGCTCAACTACGCGGCCTCTTCCCTGTCCTGACCGGGTCGCCCGCCGACACCGGAGTGTGCTCAGGGCAGGCAGCGGCGTAGGCGGCGAGCAGCGAGGCTTGCGAGTTCCGCCAGGAGAGCGGCCCGCTGATCCGCTCCTGGCCGATCCTGCCCATCCGGGCCCGCTGCTCCGGATCGTCCAGCAACAACGCGATGAGCCCCGCGAATTCGGCCTCGTCGTTGGCGGGCGCGTAGACGGCGGCGTCACCGGCGGAGACCCGCGCCTCCCGCAGGTCGAAGGAGACGATCGGCCGGCCCATCGCCATGTACTCCAGGACCTTGTTCATGGTCGACACGTCGTTGAGCGGATTGCGCGGGTCGGGGGAGAGGCACACGTCCGCGGTGGACAGGTAGCGCACCAGGTCGGCGTCCGGGATGCGCCCGGTGAACTGCACCTGCTCGCAGAGCCCGAGCTCCCGGGACAGCTCCACCATCGCGTCGAAGGCGTCGCCGGCGCCGACGAACACCGCGTGCCAGTCGCTCCGCCCGAACTCGTCGCGCAGCTTCGCGAGGGCGCGCAAGGCGTAGTCGACGCCGTCCTGCGGGCCCATGACGCCGAGGTAGCACAGCAGATGAGGTTTGCCGCGCTTCAACTCCGGCTCGGGCGACACCGGTTGGAACCGGTCGGTCTGGGGCGCGCTGCGCACCACGAACACGTCCTCCGGCCGCCGACCGCCGCGGCGTATCGCGACGTCCCGGTAGCTCTCGTTCGTCGCGAGCACGATGTCCGCGGCCCGGTAGGTCCGCCGTTCCAGCGCGCACACGGCGCGGTAGAGCAGGTCCTTGCCACGGTCGAACCGGGACAGGTACAGCTCCGGTACCAGGTCATGCTGGTCGAAGACGAACCGCGCTCCGCGCCGCTTCAGCCACAGTGCCGGCAGGAACAGCAGGTCGGGCGGGTTGCAGGCGTGGACCACGTCGACCGGGCCGACCCTGCGGGCCAGCCGGGCCGTGTGCCACAACGCCGATCCGTACTCCCGCAGGTAGCCGGCCGGCCCTCCGGTGGCCGCGCGCAACGGGTAGCGGTGGATCCGCACCCCGTCGATCACCGTCTCCGGTTCCCTGTCCCGCTTCTCCCCCCGGGGACAGATGACGTGCACCTCCCAGCCCGCGTCGCGCAGCGTCGTGCACTCCTGCCACACCCGCCGGTCGAACGGCACCGACAAGTTCTCCACCAGGATCAGCGCGCGCCGGGTCGCCCCGTCGCCGCTGGTTATCGCATCACCAAGCAAGGCCCATGTACCCCGGTTCGGTCCGGCGCGCCTCGGCGTCGGGAAGGCGGATGAGATCGACGATCACCGGGCCGTCCCCGTGGGGCAGCGCCGACAGCACGGCCGGGTCCCTGGTCCCGACCAGGCACACCTCGGCGTGTTCGAGCACCTCGTCGACGGAGTCCGCGAGCAGCTGCGCGAGGTGCGGCAGCCGTGACTCGATGTACTCGCGGTTCGCGCCGAGCAGCCGGGAGAGGCTCACATTGGCGTCGTAGATCTTGAGGTCGTACCCCTTGCCGAAGAGCCGCTCCGCCAGCTCGACGAGCGGGCTCTCGCGGAGGTCGTCGGTGCCGGGCTTGAAGGACAGCCCGAACACTCCCACCCGGCGCTTGCCGGTGCGCTCGACCAGGTCCACCGCGCGCTGCAGATGGTCGGAGTTGGAGGGCAGCACGTGGGCGAGGATGGGCACCGAGACGTCGGCCCGCTGCGCCGCGTGGACCAGGCTGCGCAGGTCCTTGGGCAGGCAGGAGCCGCCGAAGGCGAAGCCGGGCCGCAGGTAGGCGGGGCTGATGTTCAGCTTGCGGTCGGCCAGGAACACGTCCATCACCTGGTGCGAGTCCACCCCGAGCGCCTGGCACACCGCGCCCAGCTCGTTCGCGAAGCCGATCTTGAGGCCGTGGAACGCGTTGTCCGCGTACTTGATCGCCTCGGCCGTCGGGACCGGCACCCGGAACACCTCGCCGGGCAGGCCGTCGTACAGCGCCATCACCACGTCGCCGCTTGCCGGGTCGAGCTCGCCGATGACGGTCTTGGGCGGGTCGAAGAAGTCCCGCACGCTCGTGCCCTCGCGCAGGAACTCCGGGTTGACCGCGACCCCGATGTCCACCCCGGCCGTGCCGCCGACGTACTTCTCCAGGATCGGTACCAGCAGGTTCAGGCAGGTGCCCGGGAGCATGGTGCTGCGGAACACGACGGTGTGCCGCCCGCCCCGCTCGGCCAGCGCGGCGCCGATCTCCTCGGTGACCCGCTCCAAGTACGTGGTGCACAGGCTGCCGTTGGGCTCCGACGGCGTGCCCACGCAGACCAGCGACACCTCGCTGTCCTTGATCGCCTCGCGGACGTCGCCGGTGGCGCGTAACGCTCCGGTGCGCACGACCTCGGCTATGAGCTCGCCGATCCGCTCCTCGACCACCGGGGCCAAGCCGCTGTTGACCAGGTCGACCTTCACCTGGTTCACGTCGACCCCGATGACCTCGTGACCCATGCCGGCCAGGCACGCGGCCGACACGCAGCCCACGTAGCCGAGCCCGAAAACGCTGACTCTCATGACCCGTTCCTCCCCCCAGGCAGACCCTTGCGGCCTGCGGTCCGCGCGCCGGCCGGACGACCCCCGCGCATCAGTAGGCCCCCTGGCCGTAGAGCACCGCACGCAGCGTCTTCCACAAGATCACTGTGTCCAGGGCGAGCGACCAGTCCTCCACGTACCGCAGGTCCAGCCGGACCGCCTCCTCCCACGACAGGTCGCTGCGCCCGCTGATCTGCCACAGGCCGGTGAGTCCGGGCTTGACCAGCAGCCGCCGCCGGATGTCCGGGCCGTATGCGGCGGACTCCTCCGGTAACGGAGGCCGCGGTCCGACGAGCGACATCGAACCGGTGAGTACGTTGAAAAGCTGCGGGAGCTCGTCGATCGAGTACCGGCGCAGCACTGCTCCCACCCGGGTCACCCGCGGATCCCGGCGCAGCTTGAACAGCAGGCCGGCGCCCTCGTTGCGGTCGGCCAGCTCGGCACGTGCCCGATGAGCGCCTACGACCATCGTGCGGAACTTGAACATGGTGAACTCGTGGCCGTCCTTGCCGACCCTGCGCTGGCGGTAGAACGCCCCGCCCCGGCTGTCCGTCACCACGAGCAGTGCGACGAGCACCATCAGCGGCGCGAACAGCATCAGCAGGACCGCCGCGCCCACGCGATCGACGACGCCCTTGATCGCCCGGCGGCCCCCGGTGAAGGCCGGCATGCTGACCCGCAGCAGCGGTATCCCGAGCACCGCGTCGACGTGCAGCCGCGGGCCGGCCACCTCCATCAGCACGGGGGCCACGACCATCTCGGTGTCGCTGCCCTCGAGGTTCCAGGCCAGCCGCTGCAGCCGGTCCGGTGACCAGTGCGGGTCCGGTGTGACCGCGACGACCCGGTAGCCGTCGTGGCGGACGTGCTTGGCGACGTCCGTCAGTCGGCCGACGACCGGCACTCCGTCCAGGTGGTCGCCATCGAGCCCGCGACCGTCCGTCGTGCACACCGCCTCCACCCGCCAGCCGAGGTGCGGGAACTTGCGGGTACGGGTGATCAGGTCGCGCACGGTGTCCGGGCTCCCGGCGGCGAGCACCGGTCTCAGGCACCGTCCTTCCTTCCGCTGTTTGTGCAGCCACAGGCGCAGCAGATACCGCGCGGTCATGGTGACGAGCGCGATCGCGGGGATCGCGACGAAGATCCAGAGCTTGATGTTGCGCGAGGTGAGGGCGATCCCGCCGAGCGCGAGTACGACGGTCGCCGTGAACAGTGAGCGTCCGAGCCGGCGGAATTCCTCGGCGCCCTGTCCGAGCACGGCCGGAGACCACGCCCGGCTCACCGCAAGCGACCCCAGCACCAGCAGCTCGGTGCCGAAGGCGAGAATTCCCCACTTCTCATGCCAGTTGGCCGCGTCCCGGGCCCCGAAGAAGTTGCCGATCGCCGCCACCACGAACGCGGTGGCCACGGTATCGCTGGTGATCACGGTACGGCGGTACCGCTGCTCCCAGTCGATCGCGGGCCGGCTGATTGCCCCGTTCGTCAGACGCCCGCGCTCCGACGGAAACGGGCCGACTAATCCCCCTTGCGGCACAGAACCCCCCAGGTCCCCAGTGGTTCGACGTGTTCGCCCAACACGGTTCCTCCCGCGGAAGGCCCCCGCCCCCGCGCACGACATCCCGGCTCTTGCAGCGCTACTTGAACAACCCACCCGGCGGCAGCGGACTCGCCTGTCCTGCCGGGCTCTGCGAGGTGCACGGGAATTCGTCGAAACCCCGGGTGCTCCCCACACCCAAGGCCCCCCTCGGCTCCAAGAATTGATCACTCACACGGGTCCGGCGCGGGGGACGCGGCTCTTGGCTTCCCGTAGCGCCGGACCTATAAATCCCTATTGGTCGCCTCGTGTCCGAACATCTGAAGCACGGTCAATCTAGACCATCGGGGCCAGTTGTGTAGAGGGGATGTGTGTAATTTGTGCTCAAGCTTTGAGGCCGGCGACGGGGGTGCCGCCGGTAGCGGCGCGGGGGCGTGTGCTCGGGCCCGATATGTTGATCCGACCTTGTGAACAACATGTGACGCGTCGGAGCGGGGATGCAGGAGACACAGGATCGGGCCCAGGATGCTTCGGCGCCCACCATGCGGGCACGCCCCGGCTGGCCGCGGCACTGGCCGCTCCTGCTGCTGGGCGCCGCCGTTCTGCCCGGTGCGGCGCTCTACCTCGTCGGATGGTCGGCGGAGTTGCCGGCGATACAGGCGTGGAGGACGGTCGCGCTCTCGGTGGTCGTGCAGGCGGTGCCGTTCATGCTGCTGGGCACGGCACTGTCCGGGGCGATCAACGCGTTCGTGCCGGCGTCGGTGTTCACCCGGCTGCTGCCGAAGCGGCCGGCGCTGGCGGTGCCGGTCGCCGGGGCCGCGGGGGTGGTGCTGCCGGGCTGTGAGTGCGCGTCCGTGCCGGTCGCGAACAGCCTGATCGGACGCGGGGTCACGCCCGCCGCCGCGTTCGCTTTCCTGCTGTCGGCCCCGGCCGTCAACCCGATCGTGCTGACCTCCACGGCCATCGCCTTCCCCGGCCGACCCGAGATGGTCCTGGCCCGGCTGGTGGCCTCGCTTCTGGCCGCCTGCGCGATGGGCTGGCTGTGGCTCTGGCTGGGCAAGGAGGAGTGGCTGAGGCCGGCCGTACGGCACACCGGGCACCAGCCGGGGCACAGCCGCTGGGCGGAGTTCCGCAGCGGTTTCCAGCACGACTTCCTCCACGCCGGCGGCTTCCTGGTGGTGGGCGCGCTCGCGGCGGCCACCTTCAACGTCGCCGTGCCGCCCTCGGTCGTCGACGCGTTCGCCGACTCGGCCTGGCTGTCGGTGCTCTTCCTGGCCGCACTGGCCATTCTGCTCGCGGTCTGCTCGGAGGCGGACGCGTTCGTGGCGGCCTCGCTGTCCGGTTTCTCGCCGGTCGCGCGGCTGACGTTCATGGTGGTCGGCCCGATGGTCGACGTGAAGCTGATCGCCTTGCAGGCGGGCACGTTCGGGCGGGCGTTCGCGGTCCGCTTCTCCGCCGCGACGACGGTGGTGGCGATCGTGTGCAGCGTGCTGATCGGAGGAGTGCTGCTGTGAAGCGGCCCGTACAGGTGGTCCTGCTCGTCCTCAGCGGCCTCGGCCTGCTGCAGGTGTCCCTGTTCACCGACCTGTTCCTGCGGTACGTGAAGCCGGGGATGCGTCCGCTGCTGATCGCCTCCGGGGCCGTCCTGCTGGCGCTGGGGCTGGCGGAGGCCAGGGCGGTGTACCGGCGCACACGACACGACGAAGCGCACCCGCCGCCCCACGTCGCCTGGCTGCTCTTCCTTCCCGCCCTGAGCCTCCTCCTCTACGCCCCGCCGGCGCTCGGCGCCTACACGGCGGCCCGGGAAGCGCCCCGTGTCGTCGAAACGCAGGACGCGCGCGACGAGGACTTCGACCCGTTGCCCGCGACCTCGCCCCTCCCGATCACCCTGGGCGACTTCACCCGGCGCGTGCAGCAGGACCGTACCCAGGCGATCAAGGGGAGGACCGTCGAGATGACGGGCTTCGTGACGCCCGCCGGGGAGGACGGCAGCTGGTATCTGACCCGATTGCTGATCAGCTGCTGTGCGGCGGACGTCCAGTCGGTGAAGGTGCGGGTGTACGGGGTCGCGGCGCCGAAGGCGGACACCTGGGTGTCGGTGACGGGCACCTGGCACCCCGGCGGCACCTTGGGTACGAGCTCCGCGCGGGTCGCCCTCGATGTCCGTACCGTGAGCGAGGTCGAGCGTCCCTCGAACAGCTACATGGACGCGCTTCCGCTCGGCTGATCACGCGCAGCGCGATGGGCGTTCCACGGCGCCAGTCCATCCGGCGCCGGGCGCCCGAGAATGTCAGCCGGACCTCCGCCTCACCTGGCGGCACGCGCAGGCACAGGCCGGTCCGGCTGACTGAGCCACATTTGTCAGGGTGGTTCACCGGTTGGGTTCCGCGGCGCTGATGTCGCCGAGAGCCGAATCGGGGTCACGCTCGATGGCCAGGTCGCCGATGGAGACGATGCCCACCGCGTGGTGTCCTTCGTCGACGACTGGTACACGCCGCACGGAATGCTCACGCATCACGTGCACCGCACGGGCCAGGTCGTCATCGGGCCCGACGGTGACCAGGTCCTCGCTGCATGCGTTGGCCACGGTCGTCCGGGCCAGGTCGCCGCCCTCGGCCACCGCGCGAATCACGAGGTCACGGTCACTGACCAGCCCGCGTAGTTCATCGCCCTCGGTGACCAGAACGGCGCCGATGTCCTCGTCTCGCATCATCCGGGCCACCGCCGTCACAGGGGTCTGCGGTTCGACGGTCGCCAGGTCGGTCGTCATGACGTCACGGACATGTCGGGTCATGAGGATCATCCCTCCATAGCTGGTGAGGCGGTGCCGTTCACCGCCGTGCGGCCACCGAGTACCCGTAGGTGACCGACTCCCACGTCCTCGTCGACCTCGGTGACCCGGCTGACGGCTGACAGTGTGGAGAGCGATGGGTGCCGACGGCGTCGCTGCGAGGTGTTCGACCGGTACCGCGGCAGGCACCGGGCGCTCGACGTCGGCGTCCTGCCCGCGGTGCTCGACCACGTCTGCTGCGTCGGGCTGCCGATCGGCGTCGCGGTGTTCGCCCCGGCGGCCATGCAGGCGTGCGGCGGCGGTGTGCACGTCACCGACCGGACCGTCGGCGGACGGGTGTTCGCGGCCGATCAAGCCACCGTCTCGCCCTGCCGTCGGCGCACCATCTCGGAGATCCAGACGGGCGCGAACGGGGACGTACAGCCCGGGGAGGTCGGATAGTCCTTGAGCACCTCCAGGCGCTCACCGATGTCGATGGCACGGTCGCGGTGCTCGGCGTGCTCGATTCCGATCTGAGCCAGGCAGTGGTTCATCGCCCACTGCAGGCGATCCGGGGCATCCTTCATCTCCGCCTCGATGACGTCGAGCAACCCCGCGAGGTCGAGACCCTCGGGCTTCTTCGCCACGCGTTCCGTGGTCAGCGCCCAGCCGGCACTCGCGACCACCGGGTCCGGATCGGCGGACCAGGCCAGGCGCAGCTCTTCGGCGTGCGGATTCTTCTTCACCACGTAGTTCACGAGCCAGTCGTGCACCTTCGGCGTGCGCGCCCCGCGCAGCATGGCGTCCAGCTCGGCACCCTCGAACGCCTTCGGGCGGCAGATCAGGAGCGCCAGCAGTCTGGCCGCGGTGTCATCCGTCTCCCAGAGCCGGCACGCGAGTTCCTGCTGCGTCTTCAGCCGCTTCGCGAGGGCGCGCAGCTTGCTGAGGGTCACACCGTGATCGTCACCGTGTCTCTCGTTCACCGCGCGTGCCGTCGGGTCCTCGAGCGCGGCCAGCTCGGCCATCACCTCGGCCACCGTCGTCGTCCCGGCCACCCCAGCCTCCTGTCAGTCATACGCGGGATTCAGCCTACGAGGGACGTCGGGCCACCGACCGCCCCAAGCGGTCCGCACGTATGCGGGGCAAGCTGGATGTGCGGGGCAGACATCCCGGCACAGGGCCGCGCCACGCTCGTCCTGGTGAAGGGCCACGTCGCCGGGCCGGGGCTCCGCAGCTCATCGAGTGAGGTGAGGAACGTCATGAAGGGCTACGTGTTCCACGGCCCGGGCCGGTCCGCCTGGGAAGAGGTTCCGGACCCGGCCATCAAGGAACCCACCGACGCGGTCGTGCGCGTCGATGTCGTCACCATCTGCGGAACGGACCTGCACATCCTCAAGGGCGACGTCCCCGAAGTGCGCCCCGGCACCGTCCTCGGCCACGAGGCGGTCGGCGAGATCGTCGAGGCCGGCGGCGACGTCCGTACCGTGCGTCCCGGGGACCGGGTCCTGGTCTCCTGCATCAGCGCGTGCGGGCGCTGCGCGTACTGCCGTCAGGGCACGTACGGCCAGTGCCGCGGCGGCGGAGGCTGGATCCTCGGCCATCTGATCGACGGCACTCAGGCCGAGTACGTCCGGGTGCCCTACGCCGACCTGTCCGTGCACTCCCTGCCGGGCGCCCTGGACAGCGCGGACGCCGTCCTGCTGGCCGACATCCTCCCCACCGCCTACGAGGTGGGCGTGCTCAACGGGCACGTCCGTCCCGGGGACACCGTCGTGATCGTCGGCGCCGGCCCCGTCGGACTGGCGGCCGTCGCCACGGCCCGGCTGTTCTCTCCCGAACGGATCATCGCGGTGGACCTGGCTCCCGCCCGGCTGGAGGCCGCCCGGCAGCTCGGCGCCGACGCGGTGGTCGAGGCCCGGGAGACCCCGGAAGAGCTGGTCGCCGACCTCACCGACGGACTAGGCGCGGACGTCGTCATCGAGGCGGTCGGGGCCCCGGAGAGCTTCGAGCTGTGCACCCGCATGGTCCGGCCCGGCGGCCACGTCGCCAACGTCGGCGTACACGGCACCCCCGCGGTCCTGCACCTCGAGGACCTGTGGAGCAGGAACGTCACCATCACCACCGGCCTGGTCGACACCCACTCGACCCCCACCCTGCTGCGCATGACGGCCGCCGGCCGCCTGCCCACCTCGCGGCTGGTCACCCACACCTTCCCGCTGAACCGCATGGAGGAGGCGTACGAGGTCTTCGCCCACGCCGCCGACACCGGCGCCCTCAAGGTCGTGCTCGGCGGGGAGCAGCACGAGGTCGTCGTGGTGGGCGCGGCCTGACGAAGGGACGTGCGGTCATCGTTGTCGGCCCTGTGCACGGAGCGACACCGCGGGGGATCGGTGCCGCTCCTGTCTCCACTGTCTCTCGGGCCGGGCCAGGAGCCAAGGGAACCGCTCATCTTCGCTGCTCCGTGAAGGGCTGCCACCGGCCCTCCCGCGCGGGGTCGACTCTGCTGAGCCACACCAGCGCCCCGTCGACCAGGCCGGGTCTGTCCCGTGTGGCGAGGGCCGGCGCTTCGAGCATGTCGGCGGCCTCTTCCAGGTAGGTGACCAGTGTGTCGAGTTCGTCGGCGGGGTCGTCGTTGAAGCGGGACCAGCGGCCCAGGTAGCCGGTCTCGGCGTCCAGGTACAGACCTGACACGCTGTCAGCCGGACCCAGGGCGACAACCGGGATCCAGGTTGCCTTCCACGCGGTGATCCGTTCGTCCTCGGGGCGGCGGGCGTTGAGGGTGTCCTCGTGGGCCTGGAAGCCCATCTGCAGCCGGTGGACGGCGGCGACGTCGTCCAGGCGCATCAGAGCATTGTTGCCCGGAAGGCATCCCCCGCCATCGACCCCGTCGTCGCCCGCCGTCAGCGACCACAGGACGCGAAGCTCGAGGGGTATCGGAGTGCCCAGTTCGGCTTCCAGGGCGGCCATGGCGGCGGCGCCCGCGCCCGCGCGGAGCGCCGCATGCGAGTCGGGGGCATTGCGCCGGAGCCAGGCGGTGATGCGGTACCAGGCGTCGGCGATCTCCCGGACGGTGATCGCGTCGGTGGCAGGGTCGGCGGGCTGTCCCGGACCCTGCTCCTGGTCCTGGTCCTGGTCCTGGTCCTGGTCCGGGCCCGGGCCGTCCTCCCGGTCCTGGGCGTCCGTCGCGGGCTCGGCTGAGCGAGCCCGGTTCAGGTACCGGATCTGGATCCAGTCGGGCTCGCGGATGTAGCCGATGGCCAGGTCGGGGCAGTCCTCGAACAGGTCGCCGTCGACCCTCACCGTGAGGATGCCCGGTAACTCCGAGGGCCGCCCCATGTCCGGGTCATGCGCCAGTTGCCCGGCGATGACGCTCAGGGCATAGGGGGCGCCGCTCCCGAGCCGGGCGGCGGTGTCGCGTATCTCCTGAGGAACCTCGACGTTCATGGCCTGGCGCTCCTTGCTCTCGGATGCGGAACGGTGACGGGCCCTCACACAGTACGGCGCAGGCGTCCGGCCCGACGGGCGGCGGGCGAGGGCCAGGTGACGATGACTCAGAGGGCCCTGCTCCAAGCGGAGTTGTCCCGCGAATGGCCGTGCTTTCGGGGCGAGGCCGAGCGCCACGGCGTGCCTGGGAATATATTGGGACTTTTACCATTAATCTTTCCTCTCACTGTACGAAGTCGATCTCTCACGGATCGCATCCACCTCACTCCACGGAGATGACATGCACAAGCTTCGGAAGGCCGCCGTCCTGGTCGTCGCCCTCGGCAGTGTCGGACTCATGAGCGCCGGAACGGCCACGGCTCAGGGCCTCGACGGGCACGGCGGCAAGGGCGGGGACAAGGTCAGCGTCCTTCAGAGCTCCAGCTGCAAGTCGCACGACCTGAACCTCGACGTCCTCGGCCAGGTGGGCGTGCTCAACGGCGCGCTGGGCAACGCCCTGAACGGTGAGGGCATCGCGGGTGGGCAGGCACCCACCCACCTGGGTTCGGAGATGGGCTGCGGCAACAAGGCCTTCTAGGTTGTGCCGTGGAACGGGGTGCTCGCCACGTCCCGTGCCGTGATGATCTCGGCGTGGGACATGGGGATCCCGGATGAGCAGTGGGCCGTGTGGAACCGCGGTCGCCTGTTGCAGAGGTCGGCCGGCCGTCCGCATGTCGACGGAGGCTGATCGACGGGATCCGCCGGCGGGAGCGGACCGGCGGCCCAGAGCGAGACCCACCGGTGGAGGACGGGCCGTGCCATACGGCCCATGGGTCCCGCTGACGGCAGTGCACCGGTGTCCGGCGAGCCGTGCCGACTTGGCCGCTGAGCGATGCCATGCCGATGCCGGGGCCGCCGGGCCGTTTGCCCCTCGGAGAAACGGGCGGGGACCTGATCCATGACAGTGGGTCAGGCCCCCGCCCGTGTGTATGCATGCGCGGATCTGCCGCGGATTCGTTCACGGCGACCGGGCTGTGCCGTCGCGACCGGGGCTGGTCAGCGGGACGTGCCACGGACGGGCGCGCGGCGTCGTCGTAGGGCCATGGCCGTGGCTGCCAGACCCAACGCGGTGGCGGTGGTTGCCGCGGGATGACGGGCCAGGGCCGCCTGCCAGGAGCGGGTGTGTGCGCGGTCGTCGAACGCGCCGTGGGATCCGTGGTCGGTGGTGGGCAGCCGGTCGGCGGGGGTGAAGAGGTTGTCCGGTTCGGGCGAGGCGGGGGCGTCGGTCTGCTGCGAGGCGAACCCGGTACGGGCCAGATAGCGGTCGAGGAGGGCCGGGGCCAGGCGGTTTGCCCAGATCGTGGCGGCCGTGCCGGCGGCGATGTAGTACTGCTTGCGCTCGGGGTGGTCGGCGGCGTGCAGGACACCGCGCGCGGCGACCTCGGGCTGGTAGATCGGCGGGACCGGCTGCGGGTGGTGCGGGAGCCGGGAGCGGACCCAGGAGAACTGCGGGGTGTTGACCGCCGGCATCTGGACGATCGTGAGACGCACGGCGCTGCCCCGGTGGAGCAACTCGACCCGCAGGGACGACGTGAAGCCGTTGATGGCGTGCTTCGCGCCGCAGTAGGCCGACTGGAGCGGAATGGCACGCTCGCCGAGTGCGGAGCCGACCTGGACGATCGTGCCGTGGTCGCGCGGGAGCATGCGGGCGAGCGCCGCCCTCGTACCGTTGACGAAGCCGAGGTAGGTGACGTCGGTGACGCGCCGGAACTCCTCCGGGGCGATCTCGTCGAAGGGCGCGAACACACTGGTGAAGGCGCAGTTGATCCAGACGTCGATGGGGCCGAGGACCTTCTCCGTCGCCTCGGCCGCGGCCTCGACCTGAGCGACGTCGGCGACGTCGGCCTCCTGGACGAACGGGCGGCCACCCAGCTCCGCCACCTCCGCCGCCGCTGCCTGCAGCCCGTCGCGCCCTCGCGCGATCAGGGCGACGCTCGCGCCGCGCCGCGCGTAGAGCCGGGCGGTCGCGCGGCCGATGCCGGCGCTCGCCCCGGTGATGACGACGACCTGTGACATGAGGGCTCCTTCCGCTCGGCGGGTACCCCGGATACCTCCCGTGAAAGACCGCGGATCCTCCGCCGGAAGCGGCCGGCCGGACACCCGGCGTTCGGTGGCCACGGACGGGGTGAGGAATCCCGCGCTCGGGTACCCGGCTGCCGAAAGGCTCAGTCGGACGTGGAAAGGGGGCCGTCATGGCCCAGCGCGTGCAGGACATCATGACCGGCGTTCTCGTCACCGTGGAACCGCAGGCATCCGTGGGTGCCGTGGCCCGGATGATGCGGGACCGGGACGTCGGCGCCGTACTGGTCACGGAAGACGGCCGGTTGCGGGCCCTGGTGAGCGACCGTGACCTGGTGGTCCGGGCCCTGGCGGACGGTGAGGACCCGGAGCGGACGACCATCGCCCGGGCCTGCAGCGAAGAACTCGTCACCGTGTCCCCGGACGACACCCTCGATCGCGCGGTCTCGCTGATGCGCGAGCACTCCGTCCGGCGGCTGCCCGTCGTCGGCGCCGAGGACGAGCCCGTCGGCATCGTCTCGCTGGGAGACCTGGCGATCGAGCGGGACGAGAAGTCCGCGCTCGGCGACATCAGCGCCGCCCGGCCCAACACGTAGGCCGTTCCCCCGCATGGGTCTGCGCGCCGCCGCGCCCCCTGGGTGACGCCGGTGTTTGGATGCCAGGGGCGTCGAGAGGAGTTGGGCCATGACACGGCGTACGGCCCTTGCCGCCACCGCCGAACTGGCGGCCTGGTGGGCCGCGTTCGGTCTGCTGTGGCTCGTGCTCGTCAGCACGGTCGACGCCCTGGAGGTCCTGGTCGGCGCAAGCGCCGCAGCCGTCGGGGCGGTCGCCGCCCGGGCCGGCCGGCGGGCGGTGACGGCGCGTTGAACGCCTGGATCCTGGCCGCGACGATCCTTCTCGGGGCGGGCCTGACGGCGGCCCTGTGGGGAGTGGCGAGCGGCCCGCTGTCCCGGCGGATGGTCGCACAGAACCTCACCACCGCCGTGGCCTGCCCGAGCCTGCTCCTGCTCGCCCAGGGCTACCACCGCCCCTCCTACGTGGACCTCGCCCTGCTCCTCGCGCTCCTCGGGCCGGTCGGCACACTCGTCTTCGCGCGGCTGCTCGCGGACGAACTGGCCGTGGCCACACCCGCCGCCTGGGGCCTGACCTGGACAGCGGCCGGGGTGAGCGCGGCCGTCGTGGTCGCCGTGTGCGCGGCCACCGGCCCGAGCCGGGCGATGGTGAAGCTCCTGGTGACCGGGGTCCTGCTGATCGGCGGGAACCTCGTCGCCTCCCGGGCCCTTCAGGGCGGTTTCCGGCAGGTGCGCGGTGGCTGACGCGGTGATCGTCGTCGTCCTCCTCCTGGTGGCCGCCACCGCCACCGCGGCGGTCGCCACCCGTGATCCGTCCCGTCAGGCCCTCGTACTGTCCCTGCAGGGCGTCGTCCTGGCCGTGCTCTTCACCGTCCTCCAGGCGCCCGACGTCGCTCTGTCGCAACTGGCCGTCGGCTCGGCCCTCACGCCGCTGCTGATCATGCTGTCCGTGCGCAAGGTCAGACGGCGCGCCCGGACGACGGACGAAGGCGGCGACGGATGAGCCGCCGGCTGCGTCTCGCCGTGCTGGCCGTCGGCGGCACGGGTCTCGCCGCGCTGCTGGTCCTCGCCTGCCTGGACCTCCCTTCGTTCGGCGGGCGGTGGCATCCCTACGGCGAGGCCGCCGTCCGCGCGTCCCTCGACCGCCACACCGCGAACACCGTCGCCTTCGTCAACTTCGACCTGCGTGCCCACGACACCCTCGGTGAGATGAGCATCCTCTTCGCCGCGGTCGTCGGCTGTGTGGTGCTGCTGCGGCAGGCCCGCGACGAACACCGGGAACCGCCCCAACCGTCCGACGTGGCACCGCCGGTGCGCCGCTACGCCCTCCTCGTGCTGCCCGTCGCCCTCGTAGTCGGCCTCTACGTCGTCGCCCACGGGCAGCTCAGCCCCGGCGGCGGCTTCCAGGGCGGCGTCGTCGCCGCCACCGCGCTGCACCTGCTGTACCTCGGCGCCGACTACCGCGCCCTGGAACGCGTCCGCCCGATCGGGACGTACGAGGTCACCGACGCGCTCGGCACCTGCGCCTACCTGGTCGTCGGCCTCGCGGGCGTCCTCGCCGGCACCGCGTTCCTGGCCAACACGCTGCTGCCGTACGGCACCTTCAACACGCTGTCCTCGGGCGGCACCGTGCCCCTGCTGAACGCGGCCATCGGCATGGAGGTGACCAGCGCGGTCGTGGTGCTGCTCGCCCGGTTCCTGGACCAGGCCGTCGAGATCGAGGAGGAACAGGGGAGTTGACCGCCCGATGACGCACGTCTTCCCGTACCTGATCGCCGTATGGATCTTCCTGGTCGGCTGCTACGGCCTCGCGACCAGCCGCAATCTGATCCACGCCGTCGGCTGTCTGGCCGTGTGCCAGTCCGCGACCTACGTCCTGCTGCTGGCCGTCGGCTACCGCGACGGCGCGACCGCACCGGTCTTCTCCGATCTGGAGCCCGGCACCCGCCCGCTGGTGGACCCCGTCGTCCAGGCCCTCGCCCTCACGGACATCGTCGTCGGCGCCACCGTCACCGCGCTGCTGCTAGCCCTCGTCCTCCAGGTCGCCAAGCGCCACGGCACGGTCGACCCCGACGAACTGTCGGAGCTGCGCGGCTGATGCACCATCTCCTCCCGCTGCTCACCGCGCTGCCCCTGCTCGGCGCCACCGTACTGGTGGCCGCGGGGCGCCGGTTGCCGCGCCGGGCCGCCGAGATCACCGGCTGCGCGGTCTCCGGCGGCGGGGGAGTGCTCGCGCTGGTGCTGCTGTTCCACTCCTCGCCGCCCTTGACGGAACAGGTCGGCGGCCGGCGCCCCGGCATCGGCATCACGCTGGTGGGCGACGGGCCGGCGCTCGGCATGGCCGCCCTCGCCGCACTGCTGACGCTGGCGGCACTGACGTACTCCTGGCGCTACTTCGACGAGCCGCCGCGCCGCCACGCGGGCTCCTTCCCGGCCCTGATGCTGGTGTTCCAGGCGGGCATGAGCGGCTTCGCCCTGGCCGGCGACCTGTTCAACGCGTTCGTGTTCTTCGAGCTGATGAGCGTCGTGGCCTACGCGCTGACCGGCTACCGGATCGACGAGGCGAAGGCCGTGCAGGGCGCCCTGACCTTCGGTGTGGTGAACTCACTCGGCGCGTATGCGCTGTTGATGGGCATCGGGCTGCTGTACGCGCGCACCGGCGCGTTGTCGATGACGGGGATCGGACGCGGTCTCGACGCGCACGGCGGACCCGACGCCCTCGTCCTCGCGGCGTTCGTACTGGTGATGACCGGCCTGCTGGTGAAGGCCGCCGTCGTGCCGTTCCACTTCTGGCTCCCGGACGCCCACGCGGTCGCCCCCACCCCGGTGTGCATGCTGCTGTCCGGCGTCATGGTGGAACTCGGCGTCTACGGCGTCTGGCGGGTGTACACCACAGTCTTCGCCGGGCCGGGCGGCATCCCGGCGGCCGACCTGGAACGCGCGCTGGTGACACTCGGCGTCCTCACGGCGGCGATCGGCGCGGTCATGTGCTGGTACCAGCGGCACATCAAACGGCTGCTGGCCTATTCCACGGTCGCCCACCTGGGCCTGTTCCTCGTCGGTGTCGGTGTCCTGGACCCGGCTGCGGACACCGGGGTGGCGCTGTACGTCCTCGGGCACGCCGGGGTGAAGGCCGCGCTGTTCGCCTGCGCGGGCGTACTCCTCGACCGGTACGGCAGCATGGACGAACTCGCCCTGCACGGCCGCGCCGTTGGCCGGATGCGCGGCGTGGGCGTGATGTTCGTGGCGGGCGCGCTGGGGCTCGCCGGTCTCCCCCCGTTCGGCACGGCCCTCGGGAAGTCGCTCGTCGAGGAGACGGTCGCCGGGCCGCTCACGGCGCTGTACGTCCTCACATCGGCGCTCACCGCTGCCGCCGTACTGCGGCTGGCCGCCCGGGTGTTCTGGGGGCTCGGCCCCCACCCCGCGGAATCGGACGCCTACGAGACCACCGGCGCCGACGAACGGCCCGAGACCGAGGCCAGGCTGCGCCGGGTACCGGACACCATGGCAGCGGTCCCCGCGCTGCTTCTCACCGCCGCGCTCACCGTGGGCGTGGTCCCAGGCTTCGGCGAGCTTGTGGCCCGCGCCGTCACCGAGGCCGGCTCCGGCGGTACCCGGGTCCCCGTCCACTGGACGCTGCCCGGAACCCTCCTCGGCCTCCTGGCCACGCTGCTCGCCCTGGCCCTGGCCGCCTTGGCCGTCTTCCACCCGCACCGGGCCCCCGCCCCCGCCCTGGCCCAGTTCCTGCGCCACCTCCAGACCGGGCACGTCGGCGACTACGTGGCATGGCTCCTCCTGGGCGCCACGGCAGTCGGGGCGCTGGCGCTGCCGGGGGTGCTGGGCGGCTGAGCGACAGCCGTACTCAGGGACGCGTCACGGCCGGTCGGCGTCGTGGCGGCGCCCCGGCAGGAACTCCTGGACCTTCGCCTTGAAGCCCTGCTTGACCATGGCCGCGCGGTCGCTGTCGCCCTTGAGGACGGAGGCCGCCGCGGCCTCGATCTGGTCGAGGGTGGCGTGCGGGGGGATGGGCGGTACGGCGGGGTCGGTGACGAAGTCGAGGACGCAGGGCCGGTCGGCCGCCAGCGCGGTCTCCCAGGCGCCGCGCACCTCCTCCGGCTTCTCCACCCGCACGCCGGTCAGACCGACGGAGCGCGCGAAGTCGGCGTAGGCGACGTCGGGGATGGCCTGGGAGGGCAGGAACTGCGGGGCGCCCGACATGGCGCGCATCTCCCAGGTGACCTGGTTGAGGTCCTGGTTGTTGAGGACGGCGACGATCAGCCGCGGATCCGCCCACTCCTGCCAGTACTTGGCGACGGTGATCAGCTCGGCCATGCCGTTCATCTGCATCGCCCCGTCACCGACCAGGGCGATCGCCGGCCGGTCGCCGTGCGCGAACTTCGCGCCGATGGCGTACGGCACCCCCGGCCCCATCGTGGCGAGCGTGCCCGACAGCGAGCCGCGCATCGCGCCGCGCAGCCTCAGGTGCCGGGCGTACCAGTTGGCGGCCGATCCGGAGTCCGCGCTCAGGATCACGTTCTCCGGGAGCAGGTCGTCGACCGCGTGGAACACGTACTCCGGGTTGACCGGCCGGGCCTCGACGGTGGCCCGCCGTTCCATGACCTCCCACCAGCGCGCCACGTTGTCCTCGATCTTCTTGCGCCAGGACGGGTCCTCGACCTGGTCGAGGAGCGGCAGCAGCCGGCGCAGGGTGCGGGCGGCGTCGCCGACGAGGTTGACCTCGAAGGGGTAGCGCAGGCCGACCATGTGCGGGTCGACGTCGATCTGCACGGCCCGCGCCTTGCCGTACTCCGGCAGGAACTGGCTGTAGGGGAAGCTGGAGCCGACGACGAGCAGACCGTCGCACTCCATCATCATCTCGTACGACGGCCGGGTGCCCAGCAGCCCGATCGCGCCGGTGACATACGGCAGGTCGTCGTCGAGGGCGTCCTTGCCCAGCAGCGCCTTCGCGACGCCGGCGCCGAGCCGGTCGGCGACCGCTTGCACCTCCGCCCGGGCCCCGCGCGCGCCCTGCCCGATCAACAGGGCGATCTTCCCGCAGGAGTTGAGGACGTCGGCGGCCCGTCGCAGGTCCTCGTCGTCGGGCACCGGGGCGTAGTGGGGCATGCCCATGCTGGAGGGGACCATCTTGAAGGCGTGCTCGGGCGCGGAGTACTCGAGTTCCTGGACGTCGGCCGGGATGATCACTGCGGTCACCGAGCGGCGCGCCACGGCGGTCCGGATCGCCCGGTCGAGCACGTTGGGAAGCTGTTCGGGGACGGTGACCATCTCGCAGAAGTCCGAGGCGACGTCCTTGTAGAGGCTCAGCAGGTCGACCTCCTGCTGGTACGAGCCGCCCATCGCGCTGCGGTTGGTCTGGCCGACGATCGCGACGACGGGCACGTGGTCGAGCTTGGCGTCGTACAGGCCGTTGAGCAGGTGGATGGCGCCGGGTCCGGAGGTGGCGGCGCAGACGCCGACCCGGCCGGAGAACTTGGCGTAACCGACGGCCTCGAACGCGGACATCTCCTCGTGCCGCGACTGGATGAACCGGGGATTGTCGTCCGCGCGGCCCCAGGCGGCGAGCAGCCCGTTGATGCCGTCGCCGGGGTAGGCGAAGACGTGCTCCACTCCCCACTCGCGCAGCCGCGTCAGGAGGTGGTCGGAGACCTTCGTCGACATGATCGGGATCCTTCCGGGGTGGTCGGTCAGGAGCGGCGCAGACGTGCTGCGACTCCCAGGGCGGCCGCACCGGTCAGCGCGGCCGCACCCGCGCTGGTCGCCCAGCGGGCGGCGCGGGACGGAGGGTCGGTGCGGCGGGCCGGCCGTTCGGGGTGATCGGCGGGCAGATTGCCGTCGAGGCCGAGGGACAGGGCCTCGGCGAGGTGCAGGGCGCGGCGTCCGGTGTCGCCCTGCTCGATCTGGGTACGGCAGCTGAAGCCGTCGGCGAGCACCAGGTCGCCGGGAGGGGCGGCCCGGACGGCGGGCAGTACGCCCAACTCGCCCACCGCCATGGAAACTTCGTGGTGCCCGCGTTCGAAACCGAAGTTGCCGGCCAGTCCGCAACAGCCCTCGTCGAGGACGTCGGCGTCCAGACCGGCGCGGCGCATCAGCTCGCGGTCGGCGTCGAATCCCAGGACCGCGTGCTGGTGGCAGTGCGTCTGCACGGTCGCCCCACGGGACAGCCGGGGCGGGTTCCAGCCGTCGGGCGCGTGGTGCACGAGCTGCTCGGCGAAGGTGCGGGTCCGCTCGGCCAGCCGCCGTACGTCCTGGTCGTCGGGGAGCAGTTCGGGGCCGTCGGAGCGGAGGACGGCGGTGCAGGACGGTTCCAGGCCGATGACGGGGGTGCCCGCGTCGAGGTAGGGCCTCAGGATCCGCAGGGTGCGGCGCAACACCCTCTTCGCGATCGCCGGTTGACCGGTGGAGATCCAGGTCAGTCCGCAGCAGACGGGCGCCTCGGGCACGGCGACACGGAAACCGGCGTCCTCCAGGAGCCGTGCCGCGGAGATCGCCACGAACGGGTGGAAGTGGTCGCTGAAGGTGTCCGGCCACAGCAGCACGGTCGCCGGGTCCGCCGGGTCGGGCGGCTCGGTGCCGAGGGCACGCCACCACCGTACGAAGTTCCGCTCGGCGAAGACCGGGGGCTGGCGGGCGGGATCCACGCCCGCCAGCCGCCGCCCGGCCCGGCCGAGGCCCGGGGCGCGCAGGAGACCGTTCGCCAAGTGGGGTGCGCGCTCGGCCAGTTGAGCCCACAGTGGCAGCCAGCCCATCGAGTAGTGGGCGGCCGGGCGGAGGCGCCCCGCGTAGTGGTGGGCGAGGAACTCGGCCTTGTAGGTGGCCATGTCCACACCCGTCGGGCAGTCCGACTTGCAGCCCTTGCAGGCCAGGCAGAGGTCGAGGGCGTCGCGTACCTCGGTCGAGCGCCAGCCGTCGCTGACCACCGGCTCGGGATGCCCGTCGAGCATCTCGAACAGCAGCCGGGCGCGGCCGCGCGTGGAGTGCTCCTCCTCCAGGGTTGCCCGGTAGGAGGGGCACATCACCCCGCCCTGCTGCGAACGGCAGTTGCCGATGCCCACGCACCGCAGCACCGCGCGGGTGAAGGAGTGCTCGTCCTCCGGATACCCGAAGTGGGTGCGCGACGTCGCCGGGCGCCAGGAGGGGCCCAGACGCAGCTGCCCGTCGACCGGGTTCGGGTCGATGACCTTGCCCGGATTCATCAGGTCGCCGGGGTCGAACAGCGACTTCAGCTCCCGGAACGCGGCCACGAGCCGTTCGCCGTACATACGGGTCAGCAGCTCGCCCCTGGCCTGGCCGTCACCGTGCTCGCCGGACAGCGAGCCGCCGTAGGAGGCCACGAGGTCCGCGGCCCGCTCCAGGAAGCGGCGGAAGTCCGCCACACCGGTGGCCGAGGTCAGTCCGAAGGGGATCCGGGTGTGCACACACCCCTGCCCGAAGTGGCCGTACAGGGACGGGTGGCCGTAGTCGAACTCCGCGAACAGCCGCTTCAGGTCGCGCAGATAGTCGCCCAGCCGGTCGGGCGGTACGGCGGAGTCCTCCCAGCCCTCCCACGTCTCCCGGTCGTCGGGCGGGCGCGCGGTCACCCCGAGCCCGGCCTCCCGGGCCTTGAGCATCCGCTGCTCGCGTTCCGGGTCGTCGGAGAAGGCGACCGAGTCGTCCTGCTCGGCGCGGCCGACGGCCGCCAGCAACGCGTACGCCTGCTCGTCGACGTCCTCCCGGCTGTCCCCACTGAACTGCAGGAGTAGCCAGCTGTCACCCTCCGGAAGGGTGCCGAGGGAGTCGAGATAGGCGTGCTCCTCGCGCATCAGCTGGGCCATCCGCCCGTCGAGGGCCTCCAGCTGGGTGGGGGAGCAGTGCTCCAGCAGGCGCGGTACGTCGTCGGCGGCCCGGCAGATGTCGTCGTAGCCGAGGACCAGCAGCGACTGGAACGCGGGGACCGGGACCAGGTCGAGTTCGGCATGCAGGACGGTGACCAGGGTGCCCTCGCTGCCGACCAGGGCGCGGGCGACGTCGAAGCCGTTCTCCGGCAGCAGTGAGTCGAGGTTGTAGCCGGAGACCCGGCGCGGCAGCTTGGGGTAGCCACGCCGGATGTCCCCCATGTACTCGGTGACGAGGCGATCCAGCCCGGCGTGGATCTCGGCCCCACGGCCTCCGGCGGCGGCGATCCGCGCCCGCTCCGCCGCCGACGTGGGCCCCACCCACATGCGCAGGCCGTCCGCGGTGAGCACCTCCAGCCGGCGCACGTTGTCCACCGTCTTGCCGTACGCCTGCGCGGACGCCCCGCACGCGTTGTTGCCGACCATCCCGCCCAGGGAGCAGTGGCTGTGCGTCGAGGGCCTCGGCCCGAACTGCAGGTCGTGGCCGGCGAGTTGCCGGTCGAGCTCGTCGAGGACGATGCCCGGCTCCACGACACAGGTACGGGCCTCGGGGTCGACGGAGACCAGCGCGTTGCAGTGCTTGCTCCAGTCGATCACCACGCCCGCGTTCGTCGCCTGCCCGGCCAGGCTCGTGCCACCGCCCCGGGAAGTGACCGGGACGCCGTGCCGGGCACACACCTCCACGACGCGGGCACCGGCGTCGACGGTCCGCGGCACCACGACGCCGAGCGGGACCTGCCGGTAGTTCGAGGCGTCGGTCGAGTAGGCGGCCCTGCTGCCGGCGTCGAAGCGGACCTCCGCGTCGGCCTCGGCCAGCAGCGCGGGCACCAGACCAGCGGGAGGTGCTCCGAGGGCGCGCTTGCTCATCGTCTGCCTCCGGGCGCGTACGGGGAGTGTCCGGTGCGGCCACCCGGGTACCCCGGTGCGGGGCGGGTAACGGCGGAAGGGCCTGGATTACGGTTCGGTCAGCTCCTGACGGCCGCCTGGTAGTCGCTGATGACGTAAAGGGCCTCGTCGTCGATCGCGTTCTCCTCCCAGTCCAGGGAGATCCGCACCGGGCGCCCGTCGGCCGCGTACTCCGCCTCGACCTTGTCCGCGTCGTCCCGCCGTGCCTGTTCCATCTCGCCGAGGAGCTCCCCGATGGTCGGCACAGCGTCGGGGACGTCCTCCACCAGGCGTAGCCCGTTCTCGTCGAGCCCCACAGCCTTGACCACGGCGCTGTCGCGCACGCTGATCCGGATGGTGCCGAGCAACATCCGCTCCCCTCCGCTGGATTGGAGCGTGTAGGTGTAGGAGCCGGGCTCCTCCCACCGGGGCCGGCTCTCCTCTCGCGTGCCGTTCGTCCCGGTCCCGCAGGCGGGGACCGCGCAGAGCAGCCCCCCGATCAGTACGGCCCGGGACACGGCACGGGCGGTGAGACGTACGGCGGTCATAACGGCGGTCCCTTCCACATCGGTTACCGCTATGACGCCGGTCACCCACTGAACGTTCGGGCCACTCTCCGTGATTTGGACGTGCCCTTCTCGTGCGCTGCATCAGCCCTGTACGGGCGTTAACCGCCGCTTCGCAACAGTGGCATTACCCGCCTCACCAGGGAAAACACCAGAAGGGAAGAGTGCCATGGGCAGTGTCTCGCGACCGCAGCGCCGAGCCATTCTCACCGGAGGGCTCGTGGCCTCCGCGGCCGTGATCACCGGCTGTTCGTCGAAGTCTGACGGCAACTCGCCGTCGAAGGCGACGGTCGTGGGCGCGGCGGCGACTCCGTCACCGTCCGCCGTCGAAGCACCCCCCACCACGGCCCGTGGCGCGTACGCGCGGCTGCTGGAGGGCAACAAGCGCTGGGTGGCCGGCGCGCTCCAGCGCCCCAACCAGGGTGTCGACCGGCGCGAGTCCGTCGCCGCCGAGCAGGACCCGTACGGCGTCATAGTGTCGTGCATCGACTCCCGGGTGCCGCCGGAGATGGTCTTCGACACCGGCCTCGGCGACCTGTTCGTGATGCGCACCGGCGGTCAGGTGGTGGCACCGGTGGTCACCGGTTCCGTCGAGTACGGTCCGGTGACGTCGGGAACCCCGCTGATCCTCGTCCTCGGACACCAGAGCTGCGGTGCGGTCAAGGCGGCGTACAAGGCACTGAAGGACCGCAAGCCGCTGCCGGGCAACCTGCAGTCGATCGTCGAGACGCTGCGCCCGGCGTACGAGGCGGTGTCCAAGGAGAAGCACGCCGACCCCGTCGACGCCATGATCCGCGTCCACGCCCAGCAGACCGCCGCCGAACTGCGCAGAAGCGCCAATCTCGCCCCGCTCGTGAAGAAGGGCGACCTGGCCGTCGTCAGCGCCTACTACTCGCTCGACACCGGCCGGGTGGAGGTCCTCTCCGGGGCGCCTGCCGCGTGACGAGGAGGATGACCGGCTGCTGTTGGGGGCGGCCGGTCTACGCCTCCTCCCGCCCCGCCTCCGTGGCGAGATCCGGCAGCAGATGGCACAGCGCCTCCCGCTGCTCCGCCCCCACGAAGCGCGCGAGGGCCGCCTTGACCGTCTCGCGGAGGGCCTCGGAGGACTCCTTCAGCAGCCGGCGCGCCTTCTCCGTCAGGGCCACCTCGACGCCCCGCTTGTCCCCGCAGGCCGACTTGCGGGTGACGAGGCCGGCGTGCTGGAGGCAGGCGATCTGGTAGGTGAGCCGGGTCTTGGGGCGGCCGAGGAGCTCCGCGATCCGGGTCATGCGCAGGCTGCCCGCAGGGGGCTGCTCGGCCAGCAGGCACAGGATGAGGAACTCGTCGTGGGAGACGTCCAGCCGCTCCTTGACGACGGTCCGCAGCTGCTGCTCCACGGCCCCCGTCGCGGCCAGCAGCAGCATCCACCCGCGCAGCTCGGGCGGCAGCAGCCCGCCGCCCTGGGCGGAGGGGCATTCGAGCTGGTCGGCGGGGTGTTCCTGGGCGGCGGACATGGCTCGATTCTACCTGTCGTTCATTCAGTTTTGGATTATGGGCTAGCGTGCCGTCATCGCAGTCATCCAAATTTGAACGACAGCCCAGGAGGCCGATCATGACCGTCGCCGTGGAAACAGGCCTGTGGCAGCTCGACCCCGCCGCCACCACCGTCACCGTCCGGCACCGGACCATGTGGGGCCTGGTCAACGTGAAGGGCACCTTCGCCGCGGTCACCGGCAACGGCGAGGTCCGTCCCGACGGCTCCGCCGTGGGCACGATCACCCTGGACGTCGCCTCCTTCGACACCGGCAACGCCAAGCGCGACGAGCACCTGCGCTCCGCCGACTTCTTCGACGCCGGCAACCACCCCGAGATCACCTTCTCGGTCCGCAGCGCCGAACTCCGCGACGGCGACAGCGTGCACGTCGTCGGTCAGCTCACCGCCCGCGGCATCAGCCGCCCCAAGTCCTTCACCGCCCGCCTCGTCGGCGCGGACGCCGAAGCGCTCACCCTGGACGCCGAGTTCACCGTGGACCGCGAGCAGTTCGGCATGGGCTGGAACCAGCTCGGCATGATGCGCGGCCACGCCACGGTCGCCGCCACGCTCCGCTTCACCCGGACCGCGGCAGCCTGACGTCGGCGCTCGACAGCGTCTGCGGTACGGCCGTGAAGGCCCGCAGCCGGATCCGCACGCCCGGACGGGGCAGCGGGAACCGCCCTGCGGGCGGCCGGAGTTCATAGCGCGCCGTCGCGTGCGCGGGCAGCGTGGCCGGGCCCCGTACGACCGTCCAGTACGCGTTCATGCCCTGGCCCGTGGTGAGCGTGAAGTGGGGGGAGAGCGCGGCGGCGCCCCTGTTGACGACCTCGACCTCCAGGCGGGACAAGGCAGTCGGCGTCGACCGGCGCACCGACGTCACCCGCATGCCCAGCGGGGGCGTCCCCGCCGCCGCCCAGGCCACGCTCGCCAGGGCCGGGGTGAGCAGCAGCGCGGCCGCCACGATCCGTGCCGTCCTCCCGGCGAGCACCCGCGGGCGCGGCTGCCAGGCCGCGGCGAACTCCGACGCCGGCGTGGTCACGGCCGCCGCCAGCCACAGCGGCGTCATCATCAGGTAGTAGCCGTCCTGCGACCGGGTCGCCACGAAGAACGCGCACCACGGCAGCACCGTCGCGGCGGGCCCCAACCGCCGTACGAACAGCACGAACAGCGCGAGCAGCCCCGCCGCCAGCAGCATGCTCGCGTGGGAGTACCAGTCGAGCCGGTCGCTGCCGTCGGTGAAGTACAGCGAGATGCCGACCACGCCCTGCCCGTGGATCACCGCCCCCTGCGTCAACGGCAGCGCTATGCCCCGGATCCAGGTGCCCGGCTCGCTCACCACGAAATACGTGTTGACCAGCAGCCACACGACCCCGGCCGCTCCGGCGAACCTCGCCGCCACCAGCGCCGCCGCCCGCGCGCCCAGCTCGCCGCGCCGCACGGCGTAGATCCCGGCCAGCAGGAACGGCGCCACGAACCACGGCAGTTGCTGCGTCGCGCACGCCGCCCCCAGACACGCCGCCCGCGCCAGCCCGCCCGAGCCGAGCCGCCCACCCCGCCCGATCCGCGGCCACCGCACCACCACCGGCACCAGCAGGGCCAGCGCCACGATCGCCGGATAGCCGAGGCGGCCGTACGACGGCAGGAACCCGAAGCCGAGACACGCCATGGTCGCCGCCGACCGCCACGGCGTGGGCAGCGTCCGCCACAGGGCGACGGCCCCGACGACGAGGGCCGCCGTACTCACCGCGGTCGCGGGCGTGCCCCCGTGCCCCAGCCACAGCAGCGGGGCCGTCAGCAGCGGGGCCAGGGGCGGATAGCCGTAGGTGAAGTCGTAGCCGCCCGTGACCGTCGGGGTGAGCGCGACGCCGTGACCGAAGAGCCAGGGCCAGGGCTGTCCGTAGACCGGGTGCCCGGCGACCAGTTCACGGGCGGCCTGAGTGGTGAGGATCGCCTCGTCGCTGCCCGCGTGGTTCATCGCCCACGCGCAGAGGGTCAGTGTCACGGCGGTCACCAGCACACACAGATCCAGCCGCGCCAGCGACCTCGCCCGCCGTACGACCAGCGCCAGCACTCCGCAGACCAGGATCGAGGCGTAGCACGCCGTGATGGCGGCGGCCACCACGAGACGGTGGCTCGCCGCCTGCGTCCAGATCGCACGCGTGCCGATGAAGAGGCTGATGTCCGCCAGGAGCGTCAGGACGCGGTGCCACTGGGCGGGGGGTTCCGGGGCGGCGGGCGCCGCCGATCGTGTCCGAAGGGCGGGCGTCTCCAGCCGCTGTTCTGCCGACTGCACGGCACCCGACCGTAATCAGGCCTGGTGAGCGGGGTGCCGCCGGAGGTGAAGAGTCCGGTGTGAGGCAGGTGAGAACAGGCCTCGCGAGGGCGGTCAGTAGACGTCCCGCACGTACCGCTTCGCCGCCGCCAGCTGCTTCACGTACGCCGACGCCTCGGCCTCCGCCAGCCCGCCGTGCGTGACCGCGATGTCCCTCAGCGCCTGGTCCACGTCCTTGGCCATGCGCGAGGCGTCCCCGCAGACGTAGAAGTGGGCGCCGTCCTGCAGCCAGCGCCACAGCTCCGGGCCGTGTTCGCGCATCCGGTCCTGGACGTACACCTTGTTGCGCTGGTCACGGGAGAAGGCCGTGTCGAGGCGGGCGAGCGTGCCCTCGTCGAGCAGCGCGGTCAGCTCGTCCTCGTAGTAGAAGTCGCTGGCCCGGTGCTGCTCCCCGAAGAACAGCCAGTTGGGCGCCCGGTGGCCGAGCGCGCGCCGCTCCTGCAGGAAACCGACGAAGGGCGCGACACCTGTGCCGGGGCCGACCATCACCATCGGCGTCGAGGCGTCCGCGGGCGGCCGGAAGTGCGGGGAGCGCTGCACGAAGACCGGCACCTCGGTGCCCGCCTCGGCGTCGGCGAGGAACGGCGAGCAGACGCCTCCACGCGCCCGGCCCCGCAGGTTCTCGTACCGCACGACGGAGACCGTCAGCGAGACGCTGTGCGGGTCGACGAGCGGGCTGGACGATATCGAGTACAGACGCGGCTGGAGCTTCTTGAGCACCCCGGCCCAGTCCTCGGCGCCCGCCCGCACCGGGTGCTCGGCGAGGACGTCCACGGCCTGCCGCCCCCAACTCCACTGAGCCAGCCCGTCCTTGTTGTCGGGCCGCAGCAGCCGGCGCAGCTCCCGGTCGTCGCGGACGCGTTCGGCGACGAAGCGGAGCAGGTCCGGGGTGATCTTCGTGATGTCGAGATGCCGGTGCAGGGCCTCGCCGAAGGGGACTTCACCGACGCCGTCCAGCTCCACGGCGGTCGCCCCGTCCACGCCGGTCACCGCCAGCCATTCCTCCACCAGCGCGGGCGAGTTGACCGGCCGCACGCCGAGCGCGTCGCCCGTCTCGTACGTGAGCGGGGTCCCGCTCGTGTCGAAGGTGAAGCGCCGCACCTCCTTGCCCGCACCGGGCAGGCTGAGCAGCCGGTTGCCGACGAGGCGGGCGGTGGTGGGGGCGGGCTTGGCGGGACGCGCGGCGGGCTTGGCCTTCGGTTTCTCGACGGCGGGGGCGTCGGTACCGGCCAGCGCCGTGAGGACCTGGTCGAGCCACGCCCCCGCGGACGGCTCGTAGTCCGGTTCGCAGTCCGTGCGGGGAGCCAGGCGCACCGCGCCGAGTTCGTCCAGCCGTGCGTCGAGCCGGCGTCCGTGTCCGCAGAAGTCGTCGTACGACGAGTCGCCGAAGGCGAGCACGGCGTACCGCACCCCGTCCAGCCGCGGAGCCTGCTCGGCGGACAGGGTGTCCCAGAGGCCGGACCCGTTGTCGGGCGCGTCACCGTCGCCGAACGTGCTGGTGATGAAGAGCAGGTCGGCCGTGCGGGCGAGGGTGCCGACGTCGGCCTCGTCCATGCCGACCAGCGTGGTCCGGTGCCCGGCCGCGCCCAGCCGCTCGACGGTGCTGGTGGCGAAGTCCTCGGCGTTGCCGGTCTGCGAGGCCCACAGCACGACGACCTCGCGGCCGGGCAGGCGCACCGCGGCGGGCTCGATCGCCGATCGCGAGTACATCCCGGCGAGCACGCCGTTGACCCACATCGCGTGCTCGGGGCTGAAGGGCGCGTCCGGCGGCAGGACGGGGATGCCGGGCGCGCCGGTCTCGATGCCGGCGAGGAAGCCGGTCAGATAGAGGCGTTCCTGCGCGGTCAGGACGGGCGGCGGGGTGGGATCGAGCCCGAAGGGGTTGGCGCCCGGCGTGACCGCGGTCGGGACGATCACCTCGGCGGGCTCCACCGATGCCGGCTCGTTGACCTTGGCCAGCGATACGGCGCACACCTTGAACTCGGGCTGGAAGGAGATCGGATCCACCGCGTCGCTGGTCACCGCGTTGACGCTCAGATACTCCCCGAACAGGTCGTTCCAGTGGAACGGCGCGAAACAGCCCCCCGGCCGCACCCGCTCGGTCACGACGGCCGGCAGCACGGCCCGCCCCCGCCGCGAGGCGACCTCCACCCGGTCCCCGTCGGCGATCCCCAGCGCACGCGCGTCCTCGGGATGCACCTCCACGAACGGCCCCGGATTCAGCTTGTTGAGCTTGGCGACCTTCCCCGTCTTGGTCAGCGTGTGCCACTGGTGCTGCACCCGCCCGGTGTTCAGTACGAAGGGATAGTCGTCGTCCGGCAGCTCGGCGGCCGGCATGTGCGGCCGCGCGTGGAAGACGGCCCGCCCGCTCGCGGTCGGGAACCGCAGCCCGCCGTCCGCCTCCACGTACCGGATCGGATTGCGCTCGGGCCCCTCCACCTCGGCGGCAGGCCACTGCACGGGCGTGTCCCGCAGCCGCTCGTACGTCACCCCGCGCAGATCCCAGCCGGTCACCGGGTTCCAGGCCCGCCGTATCTCCTCGAAGACGTCCTCGGCACTGTCGTACGAGAAGCCCTTCTCGTACCCCATCGCACACGCGACGGCCGCGATGATCCGCCAGTCCGCCATCGCCTCGCCCGGCGGGTCGGCCACCGGCCGGGTCAGCGTGAGATTGCGCTCGCTGTTGACGAAGACGCCCTCGCCCTCGGTCCACATCGCGCCGGGCAGCACCACGTCGGCGTACGCGTTGGTCTCGGTCTCACCGAAGACGTCCTGTGTGACGACGAACTCGGCGGCCTCCAGCCCCTCGATGACCGTACGGCGGTTGGCGACCGAGGCGACGGGGTTGGTGCAGATGATCCAGCAGGCCTTGATCTCCCCGTCGGCCATCTTCTGGAACATCTCGACGGTGCCCTTGCCGACCCCGTCGGCGCGCAGGGTGCCCGGCGGCAGCTCCCACAGCTCCTCGACGAAGGCCCGCTCGGCGTCCACGGCGACCGACCGCTGCCCCGGCAGCCCCGGCCCCATGTACCCCATCTCGCGCCCGCCCATCGCGTTGGGCTGCCCCGTCAGGGAGAAGGGACCGGAGCCCGGCCGGCAGATGGCCCCGGTGGCCAGATGCAGGTTGACCAGGGCGTTCGTGTTCCAGGTGCCGTGCGTGGACTGGTTGAGCCCCATCGTCCAGCAGCTCATCCACTCGCCGGCCTCGCCGATCAGCCGGGCGGCGGTGCGCAGGTCGTTCTCGTCGATGCCCGTGATCTCGGCGACGGCGGCCGGCGCGTAGTCGGCGAGGAACTCGGGCATCGCCTCCCAGCCCTCGGTGCGGGCGGCGATGAAGTCGGGGTCGGTGTGGCCGTTCTCGACGAGAAGATGCAGCAGGCCGTTGAGCAGCGCGAGGTCCGTCCCCGGCTTGACCTGCAGGAACAGGTCGGCCTTTGCGGCGGTGGCAGTGCGTCGAGGATCGACCACGATCAGCTTCGCGCCCGCCTTGACCCGCTCCATCATCCGCAGGAAGAGGATGGGATGGCAGTCGGCCATGTTCGAGCCGATGACGAGAAAGACGTCGGCGTGGTCGAAGTCCTCGTACGACCCGGGCGGCCCGTCGGCACCGAGGGACAGCTTGTAACCCATGCCCGCGCTCGCCATGCACAGCCGCGAGTTCGACTCGATCTGGTTCGTCCGCACGAACCCCTTGGCCAGCTTGTTGGACAGGTACTGGGCCTCCAGGCTCATCTGCCCGGAGACATAGAAGGCGACCGCGTCCGGCCCGTGCTCGTCGATGATCGCGCGCAGCCGGCGGGCGGTCTCGGCGATGGCGACGTTCATCGGCGCGGGCACCGGCTCCTCGCCCCGGTCGCCCCTGACCAGCGCGGTCGTCAGCCGCCCGGGCGCGGCCAGCATCTCCGCGGTCGTCGCGCCCTTCGTGCACAGCCGGCCCGCGTTCGCCGGATGCGCCTTGTCGCCGGAGGCCTTCAGGACCGTACGCCGACCGTCGGGCCCCATCCCGACGTCCAGCAGGATTCCGCAGCCGACCCCGCAGTACGTGCAGACCGTCCTGACCTGAGTCGTGGAGGTGGTCGAGGTCACGTGCTGCCCTTCTCCGGCGGTCGGGGTGGTGCCCCGAGCGTACGAATTGCCCGTTACGTCGATGTCACATCCCTTGATCATGAGGAGTTACGTCGGCCACACAGCCGCCCGCGGACGGATGTGAGGGGCGCGGGCGGCGCGATGTGCGGCGTGTGAGGCGGTCGCGCACCGTGTCGCTGTTGGGCCGAACGGGTGACTTGGCGTAAGAATTGGCAGGTGCAGGCAATGAAGGCGAGTCAGGGCGGGGGGAGCCGGTGAACAGCCACGACGTCACCGATGAACAGTGGGAGGGGCTCGCCCAGGTGGTGCCGCTGCGCGGCCGCGACGCCTGGCCGTCAGCGGTGGATCACCGTGCGATGCCGGAAGCGGCGACCGAGCCGCGTCGCCGTTTCGTCGTCCTGCGGGTCAACGTGTTCGGGGACGCCCGTGAGGTCGCCGAGACGCTGATGGCGGGTATTCCGGTGCTGCTGGACCTGACTGGGGCGGAGAACGACGTCGCCAAGCGGGTGCTGGACTTCAGCACGGGCGTTGTCTTCGGGCTGGGGAGCGGGATGCACCGGGTGGACCGGAACGTGTTCCTGCTCACCCCTCCGGGGACCGAGGTGAGCGGGCTGATGGAGGGTGCGGGAGTGCCCGGCACATGAGCCGGCCGGGCCGGGTGATCCCTCGATCGTAGGAAGGGCCCCGCGGTGGAACGGTTCGTCTGACGGCGACGGTCCTACGGTCCGGGAATGACCCTGTCATCTGCGTCTGGTGCCGTTTCCCCGCCGTCTCAGGAAGGCCGTGCGGTCTCGCCGCCGTCGCCGGAACGCCCTGGTGGTGAGTCGTCCGCGGTGCGCTCCGGCCGGTCCCACCTCACCGAGCTGCGGCTGTCCGCGTTCGCCGGGCATCGGCGGGTGGTGTTGCCGCTGGGGCCGTTCACGCTCTTCGCGGGGCCGAGCGGATGCGGGAAGTCGAGTGCGTTACGGGCGTACGAGGCGCTGGCGCGGCTCGCCGGCGGTGCCGGGGTCGATGAGGCGTTCCCCGATCCGGTCGGCTGTGTGCCCGAACGGGCCCGGCCGGATGCCCAGCGCCGGCGGGGCTTCCGGATCGGCTGCACCGCCGACGGTCCCGAGGGGCCGGTCCGGCTCGATGTCGCGGTCCAGGCCGAGCCCGAACTGCGCATCGTGGGGGAGCGGTTGAGCGCCAACGGCGTGGTGCTGCTGGAGACGGCCCTGCGCGATCCCAGCCGGCCCTGGGTGCAGGCCGCCTGGCACACCGCAGGTCAGTCGCCGGTGACCCGGGCACCCCTGCCCGACGACCGGCTCGGCACGGCGCTGCTGCCGCTGCGCGTGGCGGGCAAGACGGACGGGCAGCGGCGCGTGCTCGCCGCCGCGGAGCAGATGGTCGTGGCCCTGCGGTCGGTCTTCGCCTGCGATCCGCGGCCCGACCGGATGCGCGGCCGGGTGCCGGTCGGGTCCGGTCGCCTCATGAGCGGCTGCGACAACCTCGCGGAGGTGCTGTGGCGGACCCGCGTCGAATGCGGGCGGCGGCATGCCCGGTTGGTGGCAGCGGTGCGGGCGCGGTGTGCCGGGCCGGTGGCGGATGTGGCCGCGGAGGTGCTGGCGGACGGGACGGTGCGGGCGGTCCTCGACCGCGGGGACGGGACGCGGACGGAGCTCGGCCGGCTGGGCGACGGTGAGCTGCGGTATCTCGCGCTGTCGCTGGTGCTGCTGACCGGGCCCGGGGTGCTGGAGGTCGACCCGGCCGGCGAGGTGCCGGAGGCCATGCAGACGTTGACCGTGCTCGCCGACGGGCTGGATCGGGGACTGGATCCCGGGCAGCGCGCGGAGGTGGTGCGGCTGGCGGCGCTGATGTGCGAGCGCGGGCACATCCGGGTCGTCGGGGCGGTGAGCGACGCTTCGGGGGTGGCGGAGGTGGACGGGGTGACGGTGGTACACCTGGAGCCGTGACCGAACCTCTTGACGTGCCCAAGCTGCAGCGCAGGCTGGCCGAGTTCGCCGCCGCGCGCAACTGGCAGCCGTATCACACGCCGAAGAACCTCGTCGCGGCGCTGAGCGTCGAGGCGTCCGAACTGGTGGAGATCTTCCAGTGGTTGACGCCGGAGGAGTCGGCACGGGTCATGGACGACGCGGAGACCGCGGAGCGGGTGACGGACGAGGTCGCGGATGTCCTGGCGTATCTGCTGCAGCTCTGCGAGGTGCTCGGGATCGACCCGCTGGCGGCGCTCGACGCGAAGATCGACCGGAACGAGCGGCGGTTCCCGGCGCCACAGGACGATGGATGATCCACGTCCACTTTCACTCTCCGTGTTCAATTCAACGTCTGTAGCCGAAAAGTTGTCCGCAGATTTCCGTCTTCCTCTGGCTTTTCGTCTCAGAGCCCTTCACTCTGGGTAGTGGACAAGGGAGTTCGGGCGGACGCGTGGGCAGCGCGTCTCGACAGACGGGGACAGCGGATGGACGCGGTGCGGCTCATCGGGACGAGCAGGCGTGCGCTGGCCGGTAGTGGGGGCGCGCCGGAGACCATGACCGAGGTGTGGCAGGCGCAGGCCCTGGCCCAGGCCATAGGGAGTCGGCTGGCGGTCTTCGGCCCACCTGAACTGCGCGGCGAGGCACTGGGGTTGACGGAGCTGGCGGGACGCGGCTGCGGGGTCCTGGACGCTCCGGAACTGGCGGAGGGCGACTTGCGCGCAGCCCAGCTCACGGAGTTGGGGGACGCACGACAGGCACTGATGCACCTGGGGAGCCTGCTCGGCGAGGTGGGCATCGCCCTGGTGGGCGTCGCCAGCGCGGCGGACGACGAGACGACCTATTGGCAGTGCATGGAGGCGATCGACGCGGCGGACGAGTCCCGGGACCGGGTGGTGGAGATGCTCCGAAGACTGGCGGACCGGGATCAGGTGCTGGCGGAGAGGGAGGCGGGCTGAGGCCTCGGTGCACTGGTGTCTCAGGGCAGGGTCAGGGGAGCTTCTGTTTGTCGGTGCGCTGCAACGCGCACATGATGTATCGAAACCCTTGGTCCCAGGAATCCTCCGGCAGGTACCAGGCGTCAAGGCCGTAGTCCTTGCTCTTCACCTCCGCTTGATAGGTGTTCGAGCAGAGCACGGGCGCTTCGTCGATCGCCTTCTTGAATCCCATGCCGTCGGGAGCCCTGACAAAACCTACGACCTCTTCGTCGTGCGGAGCATCGCAGTCGGCCAGGAAAGCGGAATAATAGGTCCTTTCCTTCCTCCAGTTCAGACAGTCGCCGACCGATATGTTCTGGAGGTAGACCTCTTCGCCGACGGCTCGGTAACCGCCTACCTCACCCTCGAGGGCGACGGTCTTGTTGAAGACCAGGCATGCGGTGTCGTGCACGCCGCGGTCCCATCCCTTCTCGCTCGGTACCAGTGAGAAGGGATGGGCGTCGGCGAGGCTGTCCACGGTCTCACGCAGCAGTGACTCGCAGCGTTCGGGCCCGTTCTGCTGGGCGTCTTCGAGGGAACTCGCCGCATCCTTCCTCACGACCTGCGCGTCCACTTCTTCGTGCTCCTTGACGCAGTCCACCAGGGCGAGGCGAGGAAGCCCTTTGAACTCGCCTTCGTCCCAGGCCGCCGAAACGCACTCGCCGGGCCGCAGTGCGCGGCTGAGCTCGACCTGGTCTCCGTACGGCATGCTCCCGGTGGGAGTCGGCTGTTCCGCCTGGTCCTCCGACCCCCCGAGCAGCGCGGTCGCCGCCCATACGCCACCGCCGACGATCAGCACCGCAGCAGCCGTTACGGCGATGACGGTGGCTGTCGGCTTCTTCCCGGACGGTCTCGGTTCCCCGGCCGGCTCGACCACCGGTTCGCTCCGCGGACCCCTCCCGTCCTGCTGAGGAGCGGTCGGCGGAGGGCGATCGGCTGGGGAAGGCGCCGGCCGCTCCACCCGCTGTGTGGGCGGGTGGGTGTCCGGTGGGGCCTTCGCTGGGCCGTCCCCGGGAAGCCGTTCGAGAAGGACCGCCGCTTCGGTGCCGTTCATGCGCCGGGCCGGATCCTTTTGTAAAAGGCCGCGCAGGACAGGCTCCAGCTCCCCGGTCAGGTGCATTTCCCGGGGCTCCTCGAAGAGCAGCGCGGTCAGTGTGGAGACTTCCGTGTCACGGTCGAACGGCCCCTCCCCGACCACGGCGAAGTACAGTGTGGCGCCCAGTGAGAAGAGGTCGGACGCCAGGCTCGGAGGCGATCCGCGGGCCCTCTCCGGAGCCAGGAACCCGGGTGTGCCGATGATGCGGGAGTCGGCCGTGAGTCTGGGTTCTCCTGAGTCCGGGCGCAGCGCGATCCCGTAGTCGGTCAGAAGCACTCGGCCGATCCGGTACCTGCCCGGGGTCGTGGGGCGTGGCTCACGAGTGACCAGGATGTTGGCCGGTTTGACGTCCCGGTGGAGGATGCCGAGCCGGTGACCGGCTGTCAGCGCGTCCAGTACGCCGAGTCCGATCTGTGTGACCTCAGGCCTCGACAACGGCCCCTGGGCTCGCACGAGCTCATACAGGTCGACGGCTCCCGGGACATACTCCATGACGATCCACGGCAGGTTGTCCTCCTCGAAGACGTCGTGCACGGTGACCGCGTGCGGATGGCCGCGCAGGCTGGCGGCGAGTCGGGCTTCTCCGCGGACCCTCGCGATTCGAGCGGTCAGTTCCTGCTCGGACACACCCGGTGGCAAGGCCATTTCCTTGACGACCACTTCGCATGCCAGATCGAGATCGATGGCGAGCCAGACTCTCCCCATGCCGCCGGCGCCGAGCCTGCGGACCAGGCGATATCGCCTCGCGATGACGCGGCCGACGCCGTCATCCGTCGGTGACACAGCAGCACCTCCAAGGCGTTTCCGGCATACGGAAGGCCCACCGTCACCCCGAGAAAGCCACTATAAGGGTAGATTGCCTCTCAAAAATCCGCAAATAGAAGAATTCCGGACAGAATTCGCTACACTCGGTTGAGGAAGGGAGGTTGAATGAAGGGGGATTTCGCCTTGTGCCAGGTTGGAACGGGGGTGGCTGGAAGGAAAGCCGGAAGGAAATGCGCGGGAGTTGGGGCGCGACTATGGTTGGCGGCAGCCTGTATGGCCGCAGTGAACCTGGCGATTCGTGGCACGTGGATCGCGGCTGTTCATCCGGCCCCGTCCAGCGACTACGCCTGGTATTTCAACGCGGCAACCCGTCTCGCCGACGGCCTCGGTTATGTGCAGGGGAACGGGGAACCCACAGCGTACTGGCCCGTGGGATGGCCATTCACCCTCTCCGTGATTTTCCGGTTCACCGGCCCTTCGGTGGCAGCGGGGCTCGTTTTGCAGACGGTGCTCTCCGCGGTTACCGCCGCACTCGTCACGGTGCTCGCCCATCGGTTGACCGGCGAACTGCGGGTCGCGGTCGCCGCCGGTGTGGCGTACACGCTTCTGCCGTCCGGCTGGGCCTGGGATTCCCAACTGGGCTCGGAACAGACCTTCACCGTGCTTGTCGTCGCGATGCTGCTGGTGCTGGCCGGTGCGGAGGGCGCGTCGCGGTTCGCCGTGGCGGGTGCCCTGGCCGGACTCGCCTGCCTGGTTCGCCCGACCCTTCTCGTCTTCCCGGCAGCACTGCTCCTCATTGAGTTGCTGCGCCGGCGCGCCCTCCGCAGAGCGCTGCTCCACACCGTGGCGTTCACCCTGGCGATGTCGGTGGTCATCGCTCCGTGGACGTCGCGGAACGCGGTTGTGCTCGGCTCGCCGGTGCCGGTCTCGACCAACGGCGGCATCAACCTCTATCAGGGGACGCGGACCACATCCGGTTACTGGTGGTCGAGTGATCCGGCGGACAACCCATTGCTGCGCACCGACGACGAGGTGGTACGCGACCGGATGGGCACCGACCTGGCCTTCGAGTTCTGGTCGGAACATCCGGGCAGACTCGTGGCAGAGGCGCCGTCGAGGATCGCCGGGCTGTACAGCGGCAATGAGACCCCGTTCCGCTGGCTGCACATCCACGGGGACTGGTCGCCGGAAACCTACCGCCAATGGCAGCGGGCCGCCGACCTCGTGTACTGGGCGCTCATGGCGGTGGCCTGCGTGGGAGCCGTCGTACTGGGGCGCCGTAGACGGCAGGTGCTGTCACTGCTCGGTGGCTTCCTCGTGTTCTACACGGCGCTGTGGTGCCTCTTCCCGACCTGGGACCGCTTCCGCTTCCCTCTCATGCCGGTGTTCGCGGTCCTCGCGGGCTGCGGGTTCCTTTCGTCGCGCAACAGAGACACCTCGGCGAGCGCATCGGGCGACAGTCCCCGCCCGCGCAGCCGTGTCTAGTGCTCTGGCCGCATAGGTTCGCCGGGTCGGACGTCGTGGCGGTTGGATGTGCGATGACGTCCGCCCCGACCGCTGGAGGCGCGGTGGCCGAGCTCGTCCTTGTGTGCGGGCTGACCGACCAGGAGGGGCAGAAGCTGCAGCAGATCGTGCGCCGCGGCAGCACCAACTCGGTGCGCTACCGGCGCGCGATGATGCTGCCGGCTTCCGCCGACGGGAACCGCGCACCGGTGATCGCACAGCTGGTGCTCGCCGACGAGGACACCGTGCGGGATGTGATCCACCCGTTCAACGAGATCGGCCTGGCCTGCCTGGACCCTCGGTGGGCGGGAGGCCGTCCCCGCCTGCTCAGGCCTTCCGCAAACTCGCCGCCTACCTGCGGAAAATGCACGGTCGCGTCATCTGGATCGGCCGCGAGGCGTTAGGGTGCCTGCTCGCCCGCCGCGGCATCATCTTCCCGCGCGCCAAGACACTGATCGAAGCCCACTTTGGGTCGCTGCCCCAGGCGCAACGTCAGCGCCCGCCACCGCGACGCCCTGGCCGCCCGGCGCAAGGAACGCGCCCACATCCGATGCGAAAAGGGCATCGCTGGGGCGGACGCCCCCTCGCCACCGCGGCCTGAACGACCCGGCGAACCTACGCGGTCAGAGCACCAGTCGCGCCCGGCGGCGGCACCGGCAGCAGCGCGGCAGTGGCGTGCAACTCAGCCTGCCTCAACCGCGCCCACCCCACGAACGCGACCGGAACCTCAGCCGGCCTCCTCGTTCTGTGCCCGCCCGCGTCCAGGGCCTCCGGTCGACTGCAGATCCGCATCCAAGGCCGACAGGTCCGCGTTCAGCGCAGCCATCAGCTCCTCCATCTGCTGCAGCAGCCCCTTCGGCTGACCGGCACCGCCGGCCTGCTGCGGTGCGATTTCCTCGGACATGACGGCCTCCTCGGCCTCCGGCCCCGGGCAGAGAAGGGCCGACACGGTGACGCCCCGGCGGTCACGGGCCGGCGCGGGAGCCGGCCGTCCGGCTCCGCCCCAGCCAACGATCACCGTCGGGGGCGGTCACTGGCCCGGGCGAGGGGCGGCAACCGCATGGCGGGAATTCACTCGACCGGGGACACGAGGGGCGGGGGGACCGGTGCGGTCGGCCGGTGCGACGGCGTGCAGGATGGAGGTATGGATCTTCGCATCTTCACCGAGCCCCAGCAGGGCGCCACCTACGACACCCTCCTCACCGTGGCGAAGGCCACCGAAGACCTTGGATTCGACGCGTTCTTCCGGTCGGACCACTACCTCAAGATGGGCTCCGTGGACGGCCTTCCCGGCCCCACCGACGCCTGGATCACCCTCGCCGGCCTCGCACGCGAGACCAAGCGCATCCGCCTCGGCACCCTGATGACCGCCGGCACCTTCCGGCTGCCCGGCGTGCTCGCCATCCAGGTCGCGCAGGTCGACCAGATGTCCGGCGGCCGGGTCGAACTCGGCCTGGGCGCGGGCTGGTTCGAGGAGGAGCACAAGGCGTACGGCATCCCGTTCCCGAAGGAGAAGTTCGGGCGGCTGGAGGAGCAGCTCGCCATCGTCACCGGTCTGTGGTCGACCGAGACCGGGCGGACCTTCGACTTCCACGGCACCTACTACGACCTCACCGACTCGCCGGCCCTGCCCAAGCCCGCCCAGGACAGGATCCCGGTCCTGATCGGCGGACACGGCACCACCCGTACGCCCCGGCTCGCCGCCAGGTACGCCGACGAGTTCAACATGCCGTTCGCCTCGATCGAGGACAGCGAGCGGCAGTTCGGGCGCGTCCGGGCCGCCGCCGAGGAGGCCGGCCGCAAGGGCGACGAGCTCGTCTACTCCAACGCCCTTGTCGTCTGCGTCGGCAAGGACGACCACGAGGTCGCCCGTCGCGCCGCCGCCATCGGGCGGGAGGTCGACGAGCTGAAGCTCAACGGGCTCGCCGGCTCCCCGGAGGAGGTCGTCGACAAGATCGGCCGATACCAGGAGATCGGCTCGCAGCGGCTCTACCTCCAGCTCCTCGACCTCGACGACCTGGACCACCTGGAGCTCATCTCCTCCCAGGTGCAGTCGCAGCTGTCGTAGAGCCGGTACGAGCGATCCATGCGTCTCCGGTGGATCGGGCCGATGCGGACGGTCCGCCGGATGACGCCCCTCATCGCTTGTGACCGACCCCCACGTACAGGGGTATCTCCTCGCCCCCGTGCCGCTCGCCGAGCTCGGGGTGCCACTCGCAGGCGAGCACCACGCCCGGGTCCACCAGGTCGAGCCCGGTGAAGAAGCCGGCGAACTCCGCGCGGGAGCGCACCTGCGCCGGGGTGCCGCCCTTGCGGTACACCTCGACGACGCGCTCCCAGGTCTCCGGGTCGAAGTCCCCCGTCGCATGGGACAACGTCAGGCAGCTTCCGGGCGCCAGGGGTTCGAGCAGCTCGCGCACGATCCGGCCGGGTTCGTCCTCGTCCACCACTAGGTGCAGCAGGGCCACCAGGGACAGCGCGATCGGCTGCGTGAAGTCCAGGGTTTCCCGCGCCGCCGCGAGGATCCTCCCGGGCTCCCGAACGTCGCCGTGGACGTAGGCCGTCCTTCCCTCGTGTGTGCTGTGCAGCAGGGCCTCGGCGTGCCTGAGGACGATCGGATCGTTGTCGGCGTACACCACCCGGGCGTCGGGGGTGATCCCCTGCACGATCTGGTGGAGGTTCGGCTCGGTCGGAATCCCGGTTCCGATGTCGAGGAACTGGCGCACTCCCCGCTCGGCCAGCAGCCGGGAGGCCCGGTGCATGAACCGGCGGTTGGCCCGCGCCATCTCCCGCACGGCGGGGAACAGGGAGATCACCTGCTCGGCAGCCGCCGCGTCGACCGGGTAGTTGTCCTTCCCGCCGAGGAAGTAGTCGTACATACGGGCCGAGTGGGGCTGGCTGGTGTCGATGGGGGTCGCGCGTAATCCGGCGTCTGTCACGTGAGGCCTCCGCTTCCGGTCATACGTGGGCGATCGGTCGTGCGTTGTTCGAACACCCGGACGGTTGTGGAGGCTAGCGAAAATTTACGGGTGATGCCGATGCCCGCTCTGTACGGTGTGCGTATCCGCAGTTCAGACCCCTACTCCAAGGCCTGCCCACCGTGTTCCTGACCATCACCACCACCGGCACTCCAGAGCGCCCGGCCACCGACCTCGGCTACCTGCTGCACAAGCACCCCGAGAAATCCCAGGCGTTCTCCACCTCCTACGGCAAGGCCCACGTCCTCTACCCGGAGGCGGACGCCGAGCGCTGCGCGGCGGCGCTCCTGCTGGAGGTCGACGCGGTGGCGCTGGTCCGGCGCGGCAAGGGCAAGGGCCGGGGCGGCGCACCCGACGCGGCGCTCGCGCAGTACGTGAACGACCGCCCGTACGCCGCGTCCTCGCTGCTCGCGGTCGCCCTCAGCGCCGTGTTCTCCAGCGCCATGCGGGGCGTGTGCAACGCCCGCCCCGAGCGCGCCGCCCAGCCGCTGCCCCTGCGCATCGAGGTGCCCGCGCTGCCGGCCCGGGGCGGCCCGGAGCTCGTACGACGCCTCTTCGAGCCGCTCGGCTGGGCGGTGACCGCCGAACCGGTCCCGCTGGACGTGCGGTTCCCCGAGTGGGGCGACTCGCGCTACGTCCGGCTCGTCCTGGAGTCGGAGGCCCTGACGCTCGCCGAGGCCCTGCGCCACCTCTACGTCCTGCTCCCCGTCCTCGACGACGCCAAGCACTACTGGGTCTCCTCCGACGAGGTGGACAAGCTGCTGCGGGCCGGCGAGGGCTGGCTCCCGGACCACCCGGAGCAGAAGCTGATCACCAGCCGGTATCTGTCGCGCCGCTGGTCGCTGACCCGCGAGGCGATGGAGCGGCTGGAGCTCGTACGGCTCGCGGAGGCCGACGACAGCGAGGTCGAGGACATCGACAACGCCGTCGAGGCCGAGAGCGAGGTCGAGGAGAAGCCGACCCCGCTCGCCGTGCAGCGCCGGGACGCGATCATCGCCGCCCTCAAGGCGTCCGGCGCCGCGCGCGTGCTCGACCTCGGGTGCGGGCAGGGCCAGTTGGTGCAGGCCCTCCTCAAGGATCCGGCGTTCACCGAGATCGTCGGCGTGGACGTGTCCATGCGGGCGCTGACCATCGCCGGGAGGCGGCTGAAGCTGGACCGGATGGGGGAGCGGCAGGCCTCGCGTGTGAAGCTCTTCCAGGGCTCCCTCGCCTACACCGACAACCGGCTCAAGGGCTACGACGCCGCCGTCCTCAGCGAGGTCATCGAGCACCTCGACCTGCCCCGGCTGCCCGCCCTGGAGTACGCGGTGTTCGGCTCGGCCCGCCCGAGGACCGTCCTCGTGACCACCCCGAACGTCGAGTACAACGTCCGCTGGGAGTCCCTCCCGGCCGGGCACGTCCGGCACGGCGACCACCGCTTCGAGTGGACGCGCGACGAGTTCCGGGCATGGGCGACGGCGGTGGCCGAACGGCACGGATACGGCGTGCAGTTCGTGCCCGTGGGGCCGGACGACCCCGAGGTGGGGCCGCCCACACAGATGGCCATTTTTGAAATGAACACAGCCGACATGAACACCGGCACCCAGAACAACCTGAACGACGAGAAGAAGGAGGCGAAGGCCGCATGAGCGAGACCACCCAGGCACCCCAGGGACGGGTCCTGCCCGTCACCGACCTCTCCCTCGTCGTCCTCGTCGGCGCCTCCGGCTCCGGCAAGTCCACCTTCGCCCGCCGGCACTTCAAGCCCACCGAGGTGATCTCCTCCGACTTCTGCCGCGGCCTGGTCTCCGACGACGAGAACGACCAGAGCGCGACCCGGGACGCCTTCGACGTCCTGCACTACATCGCGGGCAAGCGCCTGGCCGCCGGCCGCTGTACGGTCGTCGACGCCACCAGCGTGCAGCAGGACGCCCGGCGGCAGCTGATCGACCTGGCCAAGCGGTACGACGTGCTGCCGATAGCCATCGTGCTCGACGTACCGGAAGAGGTGTGCGCCGAGCGCAACGCGGCCCGCACCGACCGGGCCGACATGCCGCGCCGGGTCATCCAGCGGCACATCCGCGAACTGCGCCGTTCGGTCCGGCAGCTGGAGCGCGAGGGCTTCCGCAAGGTGCACGTCCTGCGCGGTGTGGAGGACGTCGAGAACGCCACCGTCGTCACCGAGAAGCGCTTCAACGACCTCACCCACCTCACCGGCCCCTTCGACATCGTCGGCGACATCCACGGCTGCGCCTCCGAACTGGAGACGCTGCTGGGCAAGCTGGGCTACGTCGACGGCGCGCACCCGGACGGCCGCACCGCCGTCTTCGTCGGCGACCTCGTCGACCGCGGCCCGGACAGCCCGGGTGTGCTGCGCCGCGTGATGTCGATGGTGAAGTCGGGCAACGCGCTGTGCGTGCCGGGCAACCACGAGAACAAGTACGGCCGTTACCTCAAGGGCCGCAAGGTCCAGCACACGCACGGACTCGCCGAGACCATCGAGCAGATGGAGGGCGAGAGCGAGGAGTTCCGGGCCGAAGTACGGGAGTTCATCGACGGGCTCGTCAGCCACTACGTACTCGACGGCGGCCGGTTGGTCGTCTGCCACGCCGGTCTGCCGGAGAAGTACCACGGCCGTACGTCGGGACGGGTCCGCTCGCACGCGCTGTACGGCGACACCACCGGGGAGACCGACGAGTTCGGGCTGCCGGTGCGCTACCCGTGGGCGGAGGACTACCGAGGCCGCGCGGCTGTGGTGTACGGCCACACTCCGGTCCCGGAGGCCACCTGGCTCAACAACACGATCTGCCTGGACACCGGCGCCGTCTTCGGTGGCAAGCTGACCGCGCTGCGCTGGCCGGAGCGGGAGCTGGTCGACGTACCGGCCGAGAAGGTCTGGTACGAGCCGGCCAGGCCGCTGCGCAGCGAGGCGCCCGGCGGGCACGACGGGCGACCGCTAGACCTGGCGGACGTGCACGGGCGCAGGGTCGTCGAGACCCGGCACCAGGGCCGTGTCTCGATCCGTGAGGAGAACGCGGCGGCGGCCCTGGAGGTCATGAGCCGTTTCGCGGTCGACCCGCGTCTGCTGCCGTACCTCCCGCCGACCATGGCGCCTACGGCGACCTCGCACATCGAGGGCTACTTGGAGCACCCGGCGGAGGCGTTCGCCCAGTACGCGCAGGACGGCGTCGAGCGGGTCGTGTGCGAGGAGAAGCACATGGGCTCGCGGGCCGTCGCCCTGGTGTGCCGGGACGCGGAGGCCGCCCGCAAGCGCTTCGGGGTCGACGGTCCGACAGGGTCGCTCAACACCCGTACCGGACGCCCGTTCTTCGACGACGAGTCGGTGACGGAGACGATCCTGGAGCGGGTCCGGGCGGCGGCCGGCGAGGCCGGTCTCTGGGACGACCTCGAGACGGACTGGCTGCTGCTCGACGCCGAGCTGATGCCGTGGTCGCTGAAGGCGTCGGGCCTGCTGCGCTCGCAGTACGCGGCGGTCGGCGCCGCCTCCGGGGCCGCGTTCCCGGGTGCGCTGGCCGCGCTGGAGGGCGCGGCGGCCCGCGGCGTCGATGTGTCGGACCTGCTGGCACGCCAGCGCGAACGGGCCTCGGACGCGGCCGCGTTCACGGAGGCGTACCGCCGCTACTGCTGGACGACGGACGGCCTGGACGGCGTGCGCCTGGCCCCGTTCCAGATCCTGGCGGTCCAGGGCCGCAGCCTCGCCGCGCTCCCGCACGACGAGCAGCTCGCGCTTCTCGACCGGCTGGTGGAGCACGACGGCAGCGGGCTGCTCCAGACCACTCGGCGGTTGTACGTCGACACCGGGGACCCGGAGTCGGTGCGGGCCGGCGTCGACTGGTGGCTGGAGATGACGGGCCGCGGCGGCGAGGGCATGGTCGTCAAGCCGCTGGGCGCGGTGGTACGCAGCGGCGAGGGCCGTCTGGTGCAGCCCGGCATCAAGTGCCGGGGCCGTGAGTACCTGCGGATCATCTACGGTCCCGAGTACACGCGTCCGGACAACCTGGACCGCCTGCGCAAGCGGTTCCTCAACCACAAGCGGTCCCTCGCCATCCGCGAGTACGCGCTGGGGCTCGAGGCCCTGGACCGGCTGGCCGAGGGCGAGCCGCTGTGGCGGGTGCACGAGGCGGTGTTCGGGGTGCTGGCGCTGGAGTCGGAGCCGGTGGACCCGCGGCTGTGAGCCGGGGGTCCAGGGCAACGGAGGGCGGGAGGACCCTGCGGTCACCCGTCCTCCGTGCGTCCGCAGGGAGACCGCCGGCTACCACCTCGCGCTGCGCCGCACACAGAGCCGGCGCGGTGTACCTCGCCGCCGGGGACCCGGCCACCGCGCTCACCCGGTACGCCGACGAACTGGCCATCGACTCGACCGAACCGCAGGCATTCGCCGGTTGGATCGTCGCCCGTGCCGCTCTCGGCCCGGGCGGCGCCGCCCGCCGTATGCTCGCCCGTCCGGAACCGGTCCGGCTGCCGCCCGGCGTCTGACCACGTCCAGGGCGTCCGCGTCAATCCACCAACCGCAGCCGTTCCCCGCACACGCCCACCCGCACCGTCTGCCCCCACGTCAGGTCCATGGCGTCCGCCTCCATCCCGTCCCCGAAAGCCACAAGACGCTCGGATTCGACGGTGACACGGAGGCGGTTCCCGGTCGAGAGTTCCCCGGCCACCAGCGACGTACCGGTGGCCGGGGACGGCCAGGCCTCGCGGACGTACCACAGCAGGCGTTCCTCCGTCGGGGCGGGCAACCGCAGCCGCCCTCCCCGCTCCTGCCACACCGACCGGATCCACCCGGTCGCCCCCGTCCCGGTGCCGATCAGCACCCCGGACGAGGCCTGGGCCTCGACGACACCCCCGTCGTCCTCCAGGCCCAGGCGGTATCTCGCAGTCTGGTGTCCGACGGCGCCCAGGTAGATCTCGTTCAGCGCCACGAGGCGCTGGGTGTCGTCGGTGACGGCCTCGACCATGATGAGTTCGTCGCACGGGACCCCTCCCGATTGCGTGGCGGCGAGCAACGGGCCGGCGTCCGCGGGCCGGTGACGCACCAGGACACCCGGGTTGCGGCCGGGGTCGGTGTCGATGCCCAGCACCGGCTGTCCGGCGAGGTACTTGGCCACGTTCGCGACCAGCCCGTCCTGCCCGACCACGACCACCACGTCCTCCGGGGCGAACAGGAACCGGTCCAGGTCGGCCCGCTCCACCCGGGCCTGACGCCAGGTCAGGGGGATCGCCGAGGTCACCTCCGTCAGCGCCCGGCGCGCTCGGTGGTGGCGTTCCGCGATCTCCCCGATGTCGCGGCCCCGGGACGAGAGGAAGAAGGCGGCCTGGCCGTGCGTGCCGTGCCGGGCCACCAACTCCTCGTACTCCGTGGTGCGATGGACGAGGACGGCCCGCGGCGCGAGGCTCACGCCTGTTCCTGGGTGCCGAGCCTGGCCAGCAGCCCCGTCAGCACGTCCGGCGACACCGTCACGCTGTCGATCCGCGGCAGGTTCTCCGCCAGCCGTGTCCCGGTGAGGGCGTGCAGCGTCGCCACGTCCACCTCACCGTGCACCCGCAGCCAGGCCGCCTGCGCCTGCGCCCGCGCCTCACCGACCTCACGCGCGCCCTCGGCCTCGGCCCGGGCCAGCCGCACGGACCGGGTGGCCTCCGCCTCCGCGAGCCGTACGGTCCGTGCCGCCTCCGCCTCGGCCCTGACCGCGTCGGCCGCCGCGTGCTCCTCGGCCTCGCGGCGCGCGTTCGTGCCCCGCTGATCCACCAACTGTTCCTCGCGGCGGGCGAGTTCGATCTGGCTGGCCAGTTCGTTCTCGGCGATGGCCCGCTCCCGCTCGACGGCCACCGCCCGGCGCTCGTACGTCGCCCGGTCCGCCTCCTGCTGGATCTGCTCGCGGGCCGGGGTGCGCAGCGCCCGCTCGACCTCGGGCTCCGGGCGCAGCGCCATGACGCGTACGGCGACGACCTCGATGCCGGTGGCCGGGAGGCGGGGCTCCCGGGCCAGGCCCCCTGCGATCCGCTCCCGCACATCCGTGACCCCGTCGACCAGGGCCGCCGACAGGGACGTACGGGCCAGGACGTCCAGCGCGTGCTGCTGGGCCGTCTCGGTCAGCAGTGTGCCCAGCTGCTCCAGCGGGCTGCCTCGCCAGGCGCCCGTGTCCGGGTCGATGGAGAAGTCCAGTCGGGTCGCGGCCACTGCGGGGTCGCTGATCCGGTAGGTGACCGTCGCCTGTACGGACACGTCCTGGAAGTCGGACGTACGGGCATGGAAGGTCATCGCCAACTCCCGGTCGTCGACCGGGACTTCGGAGAGCGCGGCGGTCAGTGCCCGGAACCAGAAGCTGAGCCCGGGCCCGTCGTGCAGCAGCTTTCCGCCGCGGTGGTGGCGGATGTGCGCCGTGGGCGCGCCGCGCAGATGGCGCCAGCCGAGGCGCCGGGTGATGTCGGCCATGTGATCCCCTCCGTGAGAGCGCGCCGCACGTGTCGTACGCGAATCCCCTCCGCACTTCTCGTCATCCAGACGATATTCGGGGGGCGTGGTTGTCGTCAAGAGGACGAAAACAAGATGGGGGCAAGTAGGGGGTGAACGCGGCCCCCGATGGTCAGGATGGAGGCATGGCATTCCATGTCGACTCCGAGGCCGGGCGGCTGCGCCGCGTCATCCTGCACCGGCCTGATCTCGAGCTCAAAAGGCTCACCCCCAGCAACAAGGACGCGCTGCTCTTCGACGACGTGCTGTGGGTGCGACGGGCGCGCGCCGAGCACGACGGGTTCGCCGATGTGCTGCGGGACCGCGGCGTCATCGTCCACCTCTTCGGCGACCTGCTCACCGAGGCCCTGGAGACCCCGGCGGCCAGGAAGCTCGTCCTCGACCGGGTCTTCGACGAGAAGGAGTACGGGGTGCTCGCCACCGACCACCTCCGTGCGGCCTTCGAGGGCCTGCCCTCGTCCGAACTGGCCGAGGCGCTCGTCGGCGGCATGACCAAGCGGGAGTTCCTGGAGGCGCACCCCGAGCCGACCTCCGTGCGCTTCCATGTCATGGAGCTCGACGACTTCCTCCTCGCGCCCCTGCCCAATCACCTCTTCACCCGTGACACCTCCGCCTGGATCTACGACGGTGTCTCCGTGAACGCGATGCGCTGGCCCGCCCGGCAGCGCGAGACCGTGCACTTCGAGGCGATCTACCGGCACCACCCGCTGTTCCGCGACGAAACGTTCCCCTTCTGGTCCGAGGGGCAGGCGGACTACCCCTCGACCATCGAGGGCGGGGACGTCCTGGTGATCGGCAACGGGGCGGTTCTGATCGGCATGAGTGAGCGGACGACCCCCCAGGCCGTCGAGATGCTCGCGCACAAGCTGTTCGCCGCCGGGTCGGCGCAGACGATCGTGGCCCTCGACATGCCCAAACGGCGCGCCCTGATGCACCTCGACACCGTGATGACGATGGTCGACGGCGACGTCTTCACCCAGTACGCCGGGCTCGGCATGCTCCGCTCCTACACCATTGAGCCGGGCGCCGGCGACAAGGAGCTGAAGGTCACCGACCATCCGCCGGAGCACATGCACCGCGCGATCGCCGCCGCCCTGGGGCTGAGTGAGATCCGCGTCCTGACCGCGACCCAGGACGTCCACGCCGCCGAGCGCGAGCAGTGGGACGACGGCTGCAATGTGCTGGCCGTCGAGCCGGGTGTCGTCGTCGCCTACGAACGGAATTCCACCACCAACACGCATCTGCGCAAGCAGGGCGTCGAGGTGATCGAGATTCCGGGCAGCGAGCTGGGGCGGGGGAGGGGAGGGCCGCGTTGCATGAGTTGCCCGGTCGAACGGGCGGCCGTATAGAAATGCCTAACGTCGTATAGACTTCCAGAGTCCCTGTTCTCGTCCCTCTGGAGCGCCCCCATGGCGACTGTCCCGACCGCCCTCGCCGGCCGCCACTTCCTCAAGGAGCTCGACTTCACCGAGCAGGAGTTCCGTGGGCTGGTCGAGCTGGCCGCCGAGCTGAAGGCCGCCAAGAAGGCCGGGGTCGAGACGCAGTACCTGCGGGGCAGGAACATCGCGCTGATCTTCGAGAAGACGTCGACGCGTACGCGCTGCGCGTTCGAGGTGGCGGCCGCCGACCAGGGCGCCTCGACGACGTACCTGGATCCCTCGGGCTCGCAGATCGGTCACAAGGAGTCCGTGAAGGACACCGCGCGCGTGCTCGGGCGGATGTACGACGGGATCGAGTACCGCGGGGACAGCCAGCAGAAGGTGGAGGAGCTGGCGGCGTTCGCGGGCGTGCCCGTCTACAACGGCCTGACCGACGACTGGCACCCCACCCAGATGCTCGCCGACGTGCTGACGATGACGGAGCACAGCGGCAAGCCGCTCAAGGAGATCGCCTTCGCCTACCTGGGCGACGCCCGCTTCAACATGGGCAACTCCTATCTGGTCACCGGCGCGCTGCTCGGCATGGACGTACGGATCGTCGCGCCCAAGGAGTACTGGCCGAGCGACGAGGTCGTGGCCCGCGCACGCAAGCTGGCGGAGGGCAGTGGCGCCGCCATCACACTCACCGAGGACGTCACCGAGGGGGTCGGTGGCGCCGACTTCGTCGCCACCGACGTGTGGGTCTCCATGGGCGAGCCCAAGGAGGTCTGGGACGAGCGGATCGCTGCGCTCGGTCCTTATGCGGTGACCATGGACGTGCTGCGCGCCACCGGTAACCCGGACGTCAAGTTCCTGCACTGCCTGCCGGCCTTCCATGACCTCGGCACCAAGGTGGGGCGCGAGATCTACGAGCGCCACGGCCTGGAGTCGCTGGAGGTGACCGACGAGGTCTTCGAGTCGGCGCACTCGGTGGTGTTCGACGAGGCGGAGAATCGGATGCACACGATCAAGGCCGTGCTGGTGGCGACGCTGGGGTGAGTCGCTTCGCAGCCCCGCGCCACCAGGGCGTCACAGGGGTCGGCGCTGAGCGGGTACGGTCGGCAGCCGGAACCACACCGCCTTGCCTGAGTCCGTCGGGCGGTGGCCGCAGGACGAGCTGAGGGCTCGGATCAGGAGCAGGCCCCGCCCATGCTCCTGCCAGGGGTCGGGGTCGCCGTGGACGGGCCGGGTCAGATTGCCCGGCGGTGCCGGGTCGGGATCGTGTACCTCGACCTGGCAGCCGGACGGCAACAGCTCCACCACAAGCTCTATCGGGCCGTCGCCAGCAGTGTGCTCCACGGCGTTCGCGACCAGCTCCGCCGTGAGCAGCTCCGCGGTGTCGCTGTCGGCGGCATGCTCCAGCTCGGCCAGCGCCGTACGGACCAGCGCGCGGGCGACGGGAACGGCCGCCGCGGTGTGCGGCAGCGCGATGCGCCAGGAGGCGGAGGCTGGCGGGCGATCTTGCAAGGCGGGTCCGTTCATGAGCAGGCTGTCCTGCTTTCAACCTTATGAATGGTACGGCGCCACCCGGCAGAGGCGTCCGAGGGGCACCGTTCGGGACCTTCGGCCCCGACTGCTGTGCGGCTTACCCAGGTGAACAGCCGGCCTCGCGCAGTCGATCCCGCCGTTACGGGGGCGTCGACGATCCGTGACGGATGTGACCGGGTCAGGTCACACCCGAGATCGGACCCGAACGGGTTATCGCGCGCTCGTGACGACAGTCAAAGTTGGGTGATAGCTTCGAGGGATAGAGCTCGAAGGGTAGAGCTCAGTGAGCCAGTGCCCGCCGTCCGCCCGAGGAGGCCGCACATCATGAGTCCCTTCACCGGCTCCGCCGCCCGCACCTTCGACTGGGAGCATCTGCGGGTCGAGCACGCCGACGGGGTCGCCACCGTCACCCTCGCCCGCCCCGAGAAACTCAACGCGCTCACCTTCGGCGCCTACGCCGACCTGCGCGACCTGCTCGCCGAACTGTCCCGGGAGAAGGCGGTACGGGCTCTGGTGCTGGCCGGCGAGGGGCGCGGTTTCTGCTCCGGCGGCGACGTCGACGAGATCATCGGCGCGACCCTGTCCATGGACACCGCCCAGCTCCTCGACTTCAACCGGATGACCGGCCAGGTCGTGCGGGCCGTACGGGAGTGCCCCTTCCCGGTGATCGCGGCGGTGCACGGGGTGGCGGCGGGGGCAGGAGCGGTACTGGCCCTCGCGGCCGACTTCCGCATCGCCGACCCCAGCGCCCGATTCGCCTTCCTCTTCACCCGGGTGGGCCTGTCGGGTGGCGACATGGGCGCGGCCTACCTGCTGCCGAGGGTGGTCGGGCTGGGCCACGCGACCCGCCTGCTGATGCTGGGCGAACCGGTACGCGCCCCGGAGGCCGAGCGGATCGGCCTGATCAGCGAGCTCGTGGATGAGGGCCGGGCAGACGAGGCCGCCCAGACCCTCGCCCGCCGCCTGGCCGACGGCCCGGCACTGGCGTACGCCCAGACGAAGGCGCTGCTGACGGCCGAGCTGGACATGCCGCTGGCGGCGGCGGTGGAGATGGACGCGTCGACGCAGGCCTTGTTGATGAACGGCGAGGATTACGCCGAATTCCATGCCGCCTTCACGGAGAAGCGCCCGCCGAAGTGGCAGGGGAGGTAGGGGATGTTTCCGGCGGACGGGAGTGTGCCAACGCAAGGGGCGCGGGGCTGTGTTGAATTTGCGGCTACCGCCGCCTGGGCGCGACCAGCCCCTGGCGGCCCGCAGTCGCCGACGACGACGAGCCACCCCCTACGAGTCGCGATCATCGGCGGCGGCCCCGGCGGCCTCTACGCCGCAGCCCTGCTGAAACGCCTCGCCCCCGACCGCGAGGTCACCGTCTGGGAACGCAACGCCCCCAACGACACCTTCGGCTTCGGAGTGGTCCTCTCCGACGAAACCCTCGGCGGCATCGAACACGCCGACCCAGCCGTCTACGAGGCCCTCCAACAACACTTCACCCGCTGGGATGACATCGACATCGTCCACAGAAACACCCGCCAAACCTCCGGAGGACACGGCTTCGCGGCACTGGGCAGGAAACGACTCCTGCAGATCCTCCACGACCGCTGCCGCACCCTCGGCGTAGACCTCCGCTTCCGCACCGAGGCCCCGCCCCCCGCCCGGCTGGCGGAAACGCACGACTTGGTCATCGCCGCGGACGGTGTGCACAGCACCACCCGCGAGGCGTACGCCCATGTGTTCCGCCCCTATGTGGCCGAACACCACTGCCGCTACATCTGGCTCGCAGCGGACTTCGCCTTCAAAGCCTTCCGCTTCGAGATCGCCGAGACCGAGCACGGCGTGATGCAACTGCACGGCTACCCGTACGCGGCCGACGCCTCCACGGTCATCGTCGAGATGCGCGAAGAAGTGTGGCGAGCCGCCGGATTCGACGAACTCGACGAACAGGGGTCCGTGGAGCGCTGCGCCAAGATCTTCGCGGAGGCGCTCCGCGGCCGGCCGCTCAAGTCCAACAAGTCGGCCTGGACCACCTTCCGCACCGTCGTCAACGAACGCTGGTCCCACGGCAACATCGTGCTGCTCGGCGACGCCGCCCACACCGCTCACTTCTCCATCGGCTCCGGCACCAAGCTCGCCGTCGAGGACGCCCTCGCGCTCGCCGCCTGCCTGGAGGAACAGCCTTCGCTGGAGCGGGCGTTGGCGGCGTACGAGGACGAGCGCAAGCCGGTCGTCGCCTCCACCCAGCGCGCCGCCCGGGCCAGCCTGGAGTGGTTCGAGAACCTCGGCTTCTACCTCGACCAGCCGCCCCGCCAGTTCGCCTTCAACCTCCTCACCCGCAGCCGCCGCGTCACCCACGACAACCTGCGCCTGCGCGACGCCCACTTCACCGAGGCCGTGGAGCGCGACTTCGGCTGTCCGCCGGGCACGCCCCCGATGTTCACCCCGTTCCGGCTGCGCGGCCTGACCCTGCGCAACCGCGTCGTCGTCTCCCCGATGGACATGTACTCGGCCACCGACGGCGTCCCCGGCGACTTCCACCTCGTCCACCTCGGCGCCCGCGCCCTCGGCGGAGCCGGCCTCGTGATGACCGAGATGGTCTGCGTCAGCCCGGAGGGGCGCATCACCCCCGGCTGCGCCGGCCTCTACACCGGCAGGCAGGCCGACGCCTGGAAGCGGATCGTCCAGTTCGTGCACACTCAGGCGCCGGGAACCGCGATCGGTGTGCAACTCGGCCACAGCGGGCGCAAGGGCTCGACGAAGCTGATGTGGGAGGGCATGGACGAGCCCCTGGACGACGGCAACTGGCCGCTGGTGGCCCCGTCCCCGATCCCCTACAAGCCGTACAGCCAGACCCCTCGCGAACTCGGCCGCGCCCAACTCACCGACATCCGCGAGCAGTTCACCGCCGCCGCCGGGCGCGCCGCCCGGGCCGGCTTCGACCTCCTCGAACTGCACTGCGCACACGGCTATCTGCTCTCCGGCTTCCTCTCCCCGCTCACCAACCGGCGCACCGACGCCTACGGCGGCTCCCTCGAGAAACGCCTCCGCTTCCCGCTGGAGGTCTTCGACGCCGTACGCGGCGTATGGCCCGAGGAACGGCCCATGACCGTCCGTATCTCCGCCACCGACTGGGCCGAGGGCGGTACGACGGCCGAGGAGGCCGTGGAGATCGCCCGCGCCTTCGCCGCGCACGGTGCCGACGCGATCGACGTGTCGACCGGGCAGGTCGTGGCCGACGAGCGGCCGGAGTTCGGGCGGTCGTACCAGACGCCGTACGCGGACCGGATCCGGCACAGCACCGGCCTGCCGGTGATCGCCGTCGGTGCGATCTCCTCCTGGGACGACGTCAACTCCCTGATCCTGGCGGGCCGCACCGACCTGTGCGCCCTCGCCCGCCCGCACCTCTACGACCCGCACTGGACGCTGCACGCGGCCGCCGAGCAGGGCTACGACGGTCCGGGCGTCGTCTGGCCGGCCCCGTACCGGGCGGGCAGCCGCCGGCCGCAGACCGGACGCACGGACGCCCCCAAGCCCCGCCTGACGCTCGGGACTTGAGGGCGTAGTGCCGCCTGCCGTGGGGAGGTCCTCTACTGCTCGGCCATCCCCGCGGTCAGCGTCGCCCCGTCCGCCGGGTCGATCAGGAGGAACGCGCCGGTGCGCCGGGAGACCGCGTAGGCGTCGAGCGCGAGCGGTTCGGCCGTGCGGAGGGTGATCCGGCCCAGGTCGTTCGCGGTCAGCTCGGCCGCGCCCGACAGGTCCTCGTCCTGGTCACCGAGGACATCGATGCCGCGCGTGGTGTGCCTGAGGTCACAGGCCGGCGTACGTGGCTCCCGCGTCCCGCAGGCGCTCGTGCAGTCCCCGGAATACGGCGGCCGAGCGCGCGCCCGGCCAGTCGCCGGGCAGCAGCCGGGCCGGCAGGCCGGGGTCGGTGTAGGGGAGGTGGCGCCAGGAGTCCAGGGCGAGGAGGTAGTCGCGGTAGGCCTCCTCGGGCGGGGTGTCCTCGCGGCGCTCCCAGTCGCGCAGCACGCCCGCGTGGCGGTCGAGGAACGCCTCGTGCTCCTTGGCGATCGCGGCCAGGTCCCACCAGCGGGCGACGGCCTCGGCGGTCGGCGTGAAGCCGAGGTGCTCGCCGCGGAAGAAGTCGACGTACTCCTCCAGCCGCAGCCGCTGCAGGGTGTGCCGGGCCTCCTCGTAGAGCCGTGCGGGCCCGATCCACACGCCCGGGGCCGCCGTCCCGAAGCCGAGTCCGGCCAGCCGGGAGCGCAGCACATGCCGCTTCTGCCGCTCCGACTCCGGCACCGAGAACACCGCGAGCACCCAGCCCTCATCGGCGGGCGGCACGGTGGTGTAGATGCGCTTGTCGCCGTCGTCGAGCAACTGGCGGGCATCCGGGGACAGTTCGTACCCCGCCGCACCTTGGGCGGTACGGGCCGGCAGCAGCAGCCCGCGCCGCTTCAGCCGCGACACCGACGAACGGACGGAAGGGGCGTCCACGCCGACCGCGGCCAGCAGTCTGATCAGCTCGGCGACCGGCACCGGGCCGGGCATATGGCGGCCGTAGGCGCCGTAGAGCGTGACGATCAGAGACCGTGGTGCATGCTGGTCGGACACGTTGATCATCTTAGGTCGTACGGATCACTGCTGGTCACCCCGAGGGCCACCGCCGTCGCGCAGCCGGAACCGCTGGAGCTTGCCGGTCGCGGTGCGCGGCAGGGCGTCCAGGAAGACGATCTCACGCGGGCACTTGTACGGCGCCAGCTCGGCCTTGACGAACGCGCGCAGCGCCTCCGCGTCCCGTCGCGCACCCTCCCTGAGCACCGCGTATGCCACCACGACCTGGCCGCGCGCCTCGTCGGGCCGCCCCACCACCGCCGTCTCCAGCACATCCGGGTGACGCAGCAGCGCCTCCTCGACCTCAGGGCCCGCGATGTTGTAACCGGCCGAGATGATCATGTCGTCCGCTCGGGCGACATAGCGGAAGTAGCCGTCACTCTCCCGGACGTAGGTGTCGCCGGTGATGTTCCAGCCGTGGCGCACGTATTCGTGCTGGCGGGGATCGGCGAGGTACCGGCAGCCGACGGGCCCGCGCACGGCGAGCAGCCCGGGCTCCCCGTCGGGCACCTGCTCGCCGTCCTCGTCGACCACGCGCGCGTGCCAGCCCGGTACCGGCACGCCCGTCGTCCCCGGCCTGATGTGCTCGTCGGCCGCGGAGATGAAGATGTGCAGCAGCTCGGTGGCGCCGATGCCGTTGATGACGCGCAACCCGGTCCGCTCGTGCCAGGCCTGCCAGGTGGCGGCGGGCAGGTTCTCGCCCGCGGAGACACAGCGGCGCAGGGAGGTGATGTCGTGCGAGTCGAGCTCGTCGAGCATCGCGCGGTACGCCGTCGGTGCCGTGAACAGTACGGACACCCGGTGCTCGGCGATCGCGGGCAACAGCTGCTTGGGACCGGCCTGTTCGAGGAGCAGGGCGCTGGCGCCGGCCCGCATCGGGAAGATGACGAGACCGCCGAGGCCGAAGGTGAAGCCGAGCGGGGGACTGCCGGCGAAGACATCGCCCACATGTGGTCGCAGCACATGTTCCGAGAAGGTGTCGGCTATCGCGAGCACGTCCCGGTGGAAGTGCATACAGCCCTTGGGTCGTCCGGTGGTGCCGGAGGTGAAGGCGATGAGCGCGACGTCGTCGGCCGCGGTGTCGACGGCGGGGTAGGGCGCGTCGGACACCGGGCGGCGCAGCAGGTCGTCGGGGGCGTCGCCGCCGTACGTCGTGATGCGCAGGCCGGGTATCTCGGCCTTGGCCAGGTCGTCGACGGCGCGGATGTCGCACAGCGCGTGCCGGACCTGGGCGATCTCGCACATGGTCCGCAGCTCGTGCGACCGCTGCTGGGCCAGTACGGTGACGGCGACCGCGCCCGCCTTCAGCACCGCCAGCCAGCAGGCGGCCAGCCAGGGCGTGGTCGGGCCGCGCAGCAGTACCCGGTTGCCCGGGACCACGCCGAGGTGGTCGGTGAGCACATGCGCGAGCCGGTCGACACGGGCGCGCAATGTGCCGTACGTCCATGTGGCGCCGGACGGGGTGTGGAACACGGGACGCTCGTCGTCGGGGCCGTCGAGCAGTTCGGCGGCGGCGTTGAGCCGTTCGGGGTAACGCAGCCCCGGAAGGTCGAAGCGGAGCTCGGGCCACTGGTCGGGCGGTGGCAGATGCTCGCGGGCGAAAGTGTCGACGTGCGGGGAGCGGTGCGGACCGGCCATGGCGGTTTCGCCCCCTTGCCGTGTGGGCTGCCTTGTGGGCGTCGTGGTGGGCTCGCATGGGGGAGCGTATCGTGTTGGTGACGGCAGTCAACAGGGCGCGATATCGTCGAGCTGGTCCGTCGAGGAGGTCTGTCGAGAGGGCCCGTCGCGGACGGCCCGCAGGGAGGTCGGCAATGCCCGCATTCTCGCTCGATCCGACACAAACCGCCTGGTGTGCCGAGCTGCGCGCCCTGGCCGCCGAACGCCTGCGACCGCTCGCGGAGAAGGGCGAACCCGGGCACGTCAACCGCGCGCTGGTCGCCGAACTGGGTCAACTGGGGCTGCTGCGGAGGCTGTTCACCTCCGGGGCCGTCGATCTGTGCCTGATGCGGGAGTCCCTCGCGTACGCCTGCACGGAGGCGGAGACCGCGCTCGCCCTGCAGGGCCTGGGCGCGCATCCCGTCCACGCGTACGGCACTCCGGCCCAGCGGGAGCGGTGGCTGCCGAGGGTGGCCGAGGGGAGCGCGGTGGCGGCCTTCGCGCTGAGCGAGCCGGGGGCCGGGTCGGACGCGGCGGCGCTGGAGCTACGGGCGGAGCCGGAGCCGCTTCGAAGCGGCGGGCTTGGAACTGCCGACTCAGAGCGCGATGACGCGCCCCAACAGGGGCACGGGGAACCGCTCGACAAGCCCCCACCGGCCCGCAGTCGGCGAACGACCAGCACCCGGCAGACGCTGCACGCCGCCCCGGACGGCCCCACCCGCTGGCGCCTCACCGGCGACAAGTGCTGGATCTCCAACGCCCCCGAGGCCGACTTCTACACCGTGTTCGCCCGCACCACCCCCGGCGCCGGCGCCCGAGGCGTCACCGCCTTCCTGGTCCCGGCCGACCGCCCCGGCGTCACCGGAGCGGGCCTCGACATGCTGTCCCCGCACCCCATCGGCACCCTCGCCTTCGACGCCGTCCCCGTCACCGCCGCCGACATGCTCGGCGAGCCCGACCGCGGCTTCCGTGTCGCCATGGGCACCCTCAACCTCTTCCGGCCCAGCGTCGGCGCCTTCGCCGTGGGCATGGCCCAGGCGGCCCTGGACGCGACCCTCGCCCACACGGCCGGGCGGGACGCGTTCGACGGCAAGTTGAAGGACCTTCAGGCGGTCGCCCACCAGGTCGCCGAGATGGCCCTGCGCACGGAGGCGGCCCGCCTCATGGTGTACGCGGCTGCGACGGCGTACGACGAGAAGGCCCCCGATGTGCCGGGGCGCGCGGCGATGGCGAAGCTGCTCGCGACGGAGACGGCGCAGTATGTCGTCGACGCGGCGGTCCAGTTGCACGGTGCGCGTGCCCTGCGCCGCGGCCACCTGCTCGAACACCTTTACCGCGAGGTGCGCGCCCCGCGCATCTACGAGGGCGCCAGCGAGGTCCAACGCGGCATCATCGCCAAGGAGTTGTACGCGAACATGGAGGCCGCCCAGTGAGTACCGAGCGCGTCAATCCGCCCGATCTCTCCCCGCCCACCGGCTTCTCCCACGCGGTGGTCGCCACCGGGTCCCGCGTGGTGTTCCTGGCCGGGCAGACCGCGCTCGACGCCGACGGGAAGGTGGTCGGGGAGACGCTGCCGGACCAGTTCGAGCGGGCGCTCACGAACCTGCTGACCGCGCTGAAGGCGGCGGGCGGCACACCGGCCGACCTCGCCAGGGTCACCGTCTACGCCACCGATGTCGCGGCGTACCGGGAACGAGCCGCCGAACTGGGCCGGATCTGGCGGCAGTTGGCGGGGCGTGACTATCCGGCGATGACGGTCGTCGAGGTCGTGCGCCTCTGGGACGAACAGGCGATGGTGGAGCTCGACGGCTTCGCCGTTCTGCCGTAGTACGTCGCCGCGCGGCCGTCGACCGTGCTCACGCGGCCATCGCGAGCCGCTCGGCCGGTACCCGGTGCGGTGCGACGACGCGGCCGTCGGGGAGCAGCTCGCCGCTGTCGTCGAACACGATCGCGCCGTTGCAGAGCAGGCTCCAGCCCTGCTCGGGGTGTGCGGCCACCACATGTGCAGTGCGGCTGTCGGAGGACGGGCACGAGGACTGGTGGGAACACATGGCGCACCTCCACATCGGGCGGACGAGCCGTATGGGTCGTCCATATGGGTAGACCATGCTCCCGCCCCGAACTCATCGGAACGGCCGGTCGTGAACCGTGACAACACGCGGACAACACTCTGACCGATCCACGAAGGTCGGGGCGGACTCGCCACCGAGTGGGTGACGGTCACGGCCGTCGGCACACCTGCCGGGTACGAGTGGAAGGCCCCACTCCGCTCATTCTCCGCTCATTCGGGAGGTCATCCCATGCCCCTGCGTCCCGCTCTCGCCACCGCCGCCTGCGCCGCCCTGCTCCTGCTGGTCGCCGCCCCCTCGGCCCCCGCGGACTCCTCGGCGCCCGCCGCCGACCCCAAGGAGACCGTGACCGTCGACTCCGCGGGCCGTATGGCCGCGGACGGCACCGTCACCCTGTCCGGCACCTACCGCTGCGTCGACAGCGAGGGCCCGGTGTTCGTGAGCTCCTCCATCGGCCAGAAGGCCGGCACCGTCCGGTACGCCATCGGCGGCACCGCCGCCGTATGCGACGGCAAGCTGCACCGCTGGCAGAACAAGAGCAATCCCTCCCCGTCCACCCTCAAGCACGGCAAGGCGGACGTCGAGGCCACCATCGTGGAACTCCACCCCGTGGGCATCCTGCCCCTGCCCCGCTTCCACGCGCTGTCGAAGCAGGAGATCTCCCTGTCGAAGCGGTAAGCCGCATCCGCCACCGCACGACGCGCACCGCGCCCCTCCCGGCTGCACGGTCGGGAGGGGCGGTGTGATGTCCGGCAACACGGCCGCGCCGCCCGATCGTCCAGCTCATGGGCGCTCCTCCGGCGGAACGGGCGCGTACGGCCGTACGGCAACCGAGTCCCCGTCGGGACGGGCCTCCCGCGAACTCGGGCCGTTTCTCGACGCGGCGGTGCGCGAGGACGGCTGACCGGTCGCCGTCAGTGTGATCCCGGGTGCCGTGTCGGCGTCACGCGGGGTAGGCGTGGGTCTGTGTCGCCTTCACCGCCGCCCAGATCGACGCGCCGGTGTGGAGGCCGAGTTCGGCGGCGGCGACCGTGGTGAGGTCCGCGGTGAGGGGGAACTCGCCGGTCAGGGCCACGCGGATCTGGTCGCCGTGGGTCTCCAGACCGGCCACCTCGCACGGCCAGAGGTTGCGGGCGCTGGCGCCGGTGGGGCGGTCGCGGTACAGGGTCACCGCGGCCGGGGGGAAGGTGACGAAGACCGATCCGGTGAGGTCCTCGGTGGTCGTGATCTCCGGCCCGCTGTCCAGCCGTACGGTGTGCCCCTCGGCCTCGCCCTTGTAGAGGTTCAGGCCGACGAGGTGGGCGATGTAGTCCGTACGCGGGTGACGGGCGATGTAGGCCGGGGTGCCTTCTTGCACCACGTGACCGTCCTCGATGACGACCAGGCGGTCGGCCAGGACCATGGCGTCGAGCGGGTCGTGCGTGACGAGGACCGCGACAGCCTCGAAGTCGGCCAGATGGCGCCGGAGCTGGGCGCGGACGTCGAGGCGGGTACGCGCGTCGAGAGCTGCCAGGGGTTCGTCGAGGAGCAGCAGCCGTGGGTGGGTGGCCAGGGCACGGGCGAGGGCGACGCGCTGGGCCTGGCCGCCGGAGAGCCGGCGGGGCTTGGCGTCGGCGTGCTCGGCGAGGTCCATCCGCCGCAGCCACTCGGCGGCCCGCGCCCGCGCCTCCGCCTTTCCGGTGCCGTGGCAGCGGGGGCCGAAGGCGACGTTGTCGAGGGCGGTGAGGTGGGGGAAGAGCAGGTAGTCCTGGAAGACGACGCCGACCGGGCGGGACTCCGGTGGCGTACGGTCCAACTCCGCGCCGTCCAACCGGAGATGACCGCCCGTCAGCGGGACGAGCCCGGCCAGTGCGCGCAGGGCCGTGGTCTTGCCGGCGCCGTTGGGGCCGAGCAGGGCGACGACGTCACCGGGGGCGGCGGTCAGGGAGACGTCGAGGCGGAAACGGCCGCGGTCGACGACGAGACGGGCGTCCAGCCCCTCGCCGACGCAACGCGGGCCGGCATCGGCCTCGGTGCCCGCGTTGGTATCGGCGACGGCGTCGCGCACGGCCTTGTCGATGTTCCGCACGTTCTTGCCGAGGCCGGTCATGAGGCGGTCATCCAGCGGTCGCGCAGCCCCGCCAGGACCGCGATCGACACGGTCAGCAGGACGAGGCTGAGGGCGATGGCCGCCTCCGGGTCGCTCTGCAGGGCGAGGTAGACGGAGAGCGGCATGGTCTGGGTCCGGCCGGGGAAATTGCCGGCGAAGGTGATGGTCGCGCCGAACTCGCCGAGCGCCCGCGCCCAGGCGAGGACGGCGCCCGCCGCGACGCCCGGCGCGATCAGCGGCAGCGTGACCCGTCGGAACGCCGTGAAGCGGGAGGCGCCCAGTGTGGTGGCGGCCTCCTCGTAGCGGGGGTCGGCTGCCCGCAGGGTGCCCTCGACGCTGATGACGAGGAACGGCATGGCCACGAACGCCTCCGCGACCACGACCCCGGCGGTGGTGAAGGGCAGGGTGATCCCGAACCACGCGTCCAGCCACTGCCCCACGACCCCGTTGCGGCCCAGCGCCATCAGCAGCGCCACACCCCCGACCACCGGGGGCAGCACCAGCGGCAGCGTGACCAGGGCCCGCACCAGCCCGCGTCCGGGGAACTCGACACGCGCCAGCAGCCAGGCCAGGGGCACGCCGATCACCAGGCTCACCGCGGTGGCCGCCGTCGCGCACAGCAGGGACAGCCGCAGGGCCTGCCACACCTCGGGGCTGGTCAGCTGGTCCGGCAGGCTGTGCCAGGGGGTGCGGACCAGCAGGGCGATCAGCGGCACGAGCAGGAACGCCAGGCCCACCAGCGCGGGCAGGAGCAGCGGCACGGGGACGGGACTGCGCCGACCGGCGAGAGCCGTACGGCGGCGCGGACGCCGCGGCCCGCCCGTCAGGGTGTCGGCCGCGGCCGCGGGCTTGTCGAGCGGGGTCACGGCTTGAGGAACCCTGCCTCGGTCAGGACCTTCTGGCCTGCGGCGGACCGCACGAGCGCGATGAACGCCTTGGCTGCCTCGGCGTTGTCCGCGTCCTTGAGCAGGGTGATCGGGTAGTCGTTGACGGCGTCGGCGGACTCGGGGAACTCCACGCCCTCCACCTTGTCACCCGCCGCCCGCACATCGGTCTGGTAGACGACCGCGGCGTCCGCCTCCTTCAGCTCGACCTTGGTCAGGGCGGCCTTGACGTCCTGCTCGTACGACACCGGCGTGAGCTTCAGCCGGCTCGCGTCGAGGGCCTTCTGCGCGGCGGCGCCGCACGGCACCTCCTGGTCGCACAGGACGACTTTCAGGCCGGAGTCCGTGAGGTCCTTCAGGGAGTCGATGCCGTCCGGGTTGCCCGGCAGGGTGGCGATCTCCAGCTGGTTGCGGACGAAGGTGGTGGGTGTGCCGGAGGCGTCGCCGGCGTCCGTGACGATCTTCATCGTCTTGGGGCTGGCGGAGGCGAACACGTCCGCCGGGGCCCCGCCGGTGATGCTCGCGGCGAGCGAGTCACTGCCGCCGAAGCTGAAGGTCACCTTTGTGCCCGGGTGCTCCTGCTCGAACCGCTTGCCCAGCTTCTCGAAGCTCTCCTTCAGCGAGGCGGCGGCGAAGACGGTGACCGTGCCGGAGAGCCTGGCTGAGGAGGACCCCGGCGCGTCGGCGCCGGATCCGGCGGACGAGGAGTCGTCGGAGGAGGAGCAGGCGCTCAGGGCCAGCAGCGTGGCGGCGCCCGCACCGGTCACCTGCAGCCACCGCCGGGTCCGGCGCACGGAACGGGTCATCACGGATCTGCTCCTTCTCGAGGACTCGTACTCGATCACCAGGCGCACACACGTCGAGTACTCGATCACCTGGCACGCATACGCCGAGCATACTGCCGCATATGCAAGGTGGAAGTCCCTTGTCGCTTCGCATAAGCCCCCTCGTGAGTTATGGCAGCTGGTATATGCGTTCATACAGTCGCCGACATTCTGGTTGCCGTGAAACGATCTCGCGACCTACCGTCAGGTCCATGGCGGACGACGAACCCACGCGCGCGGCAAGGCTGTTGGATGCCCAGGCGAAGGCCGAGCGGCTCTTCGCGGAGATCGAGGAGCGCGGGCTCGTCGCGCCGGGGGAGGGCGAGCGGGCGGTCAGCGACCGTGTCCGGGACCTGGCGAACGAACTGTTCGGTACCACCCGGCACTGGCACAAGCGGATCGTGCGCTCAGGGCCGAACACCCTGATGCCGTACCGGGAGAACCCGCCGGACCGGGTGATCGGCGCGGACGACATCGTGTTCGCCGACTTCGGGCCGATCTTCGAGGAGTACGAGGCCGACTTCGGCCGGACCTTCGTCCTCGGCGACGACCCGGTCAAGCGGCGGCTGCGGGACGATCTGCCGAAGATCTTCGCCGCCGGGAAGCGGTGCTTCGAGAGCGACCCCGACATCACCGGCAAGCGGCTCTACGCCGAGGTGGAGCGGCTGGCCGCCGAGGCCGGGTGGGAGCTGGGCGGCTGGCATGCCGGGCACCTGGTCGGGGAGTTCCCGCACGAGTGGATCGACGGCGCCGACGTGGAGTCGTACATCGCACCCGGCAACGACACCCCGCTGCGCCGCACCGACAAGGCCGGGCGTCGCTGTCACTGGATCCTGGAGATCCATCTCGTCGACCGGGAGCGGGAGTTCGGCGGGTTCTACGAGGAGTTGCTCACCCTCGGCTGAGCCGCAGGCAACGGGGCACGGCGAAAGCATTGACGCCCCTGACTCCGCCCACTCGGCGCCTGCCCGAGGGCAGGAGTTCTCCATGGCCGCGCTTCGCGCCCGGCTGGGGGATGCCCTGGCGCTCGCAGATGCGGATGATCCGGTGGGTGCGGGCGGCTCCCGCTGTGGACTCCGGTCGGGGTGGCGGCTCGGTGGTCCGGCGGCTGAGGGTGGGGGAGGTGCGGGGTGCGCTGCCCGTCGGCTTGGTCGACGCCGACAAGGGAGCCGTTGTCGGCGGCAAGCAGGTCGCCCTGGTGGCCGCCGCAATGTTCGGCTTCGGCCTACGGGGTGGTGTGACCGCAAGGGTCTGCACCGCATCCCGGCGGAGACGAAGCCCGAGAAGACCGCCGTCCCCGCGTAGCGGAATGCACCTCACCCGGCACTCCCTCGGAAACCGATCGGTTTTCATTTTGTCCGGTTCGGGTTAACCTCGCGGTATGAGCGCCGAAGTGAAACTGAGCCCCAGGGAGCGACTGCTGGAGGCGGCGGCCACGCTCACCTACCAAGAGGGCGTAGGTATCGGCGTCGAGGCGCTGTGCAAGGCGGCGGGGGTGTCGAAGCGCTCCATGTACCAGCTGTTCGAGAGCAAGGACGAACTCCTGGCGGTAAGCCTGAAGGAGCGCGCCTCCGCCTACGTGGCGACGCTCCTGCCTGCGGTGGACGACGGCCGGTCACCCCGCGAGCGGATCCTGCACGTCTTCGAGCAGGTGGAATCGCAGGCAGGGGTGCCCGAATTCCGGGGCTGCCGGTACCTGGCCGTGCAGATCGAACTCAAGGACCAGAGTCATCCCGCGAGCCGCGTGGCCCATCAGGTCAAGGCGAATCTGACGGCCTTCTTCCGCGCCGAGGCCGAGCAGGGCGGGGCGGGCGATCCTGACCTGCTGGCCCGGCAGCTCAGCCTGGTCTTCGACGGCGCCAGCGCCCGCGCGGGAATCCAGGCCGACAACCTGACCGGGCTCATCGCACCCACCGTGACCACCCTGCTCGACGCGGCAGGCGTGCGCTGACACATCGCCTAGCGCGTTGCCGGGCAAGCCGCAGGCGTAGAAGCTTGCGGTCTTGTCGGCATCGGCGCCCAGCGACAGGTGCACGGTTTCCCATTGCGTGCCGGGCCTTCTCGCGCCTCTCCTGCGCACTGATCCCGCCCATGGCGTCACTCTCCCTGCTTGCACTTGCATGCAGAAACCGATCGGTTTACGGTTGAGGAAACCGATCGGTTTCGAGTGAGTGCGGGAGTCCATGATGACGACAGGTCAACCGGTGGCACTCGTGACGGGTGCGTCATCCGGCATCGGAAGGGAAACCGCGCTCGCCCTGGTCGCAGCCGGATTCAACGTGGTCGGCACCAGCCGTGACACCTCACGCGTCGCCCCGCTCGACGGCGTGACGTTCGTCGGACTCGATGTCGCCCGTCACGCCTCGGTCACCGCAGCGGTCCAGGAGGTGAGCGAGCGGTTCGGGCGGATCGACGTCCTGGTCAACAACGCAGGTGTCGGCTCGATGGGTGCGGCGGAGGAAACCTCCGTCGAGCAAGCTCAGTCCGTCTTCGACACCAACGTCTTCGGGGTCATGCGCATGGTGAACGAGGTCCTGCCGCACATGCGCGCTCAGCGACGCGGGCGCGTCATCAACATCTCGTCCGTGCTCGGGTTCCTGCCCCAGCCCTACATGGCCGCCTACGCCGCCTCCAAGCACGCTATCGAGGGCTACACCGAGTCCCTGGACCACGAGATCCGCGAGCACGGCGTCCGGGCGCTCATCGTCCAACCCGCCTACACCAGGACCGGTTTCGAGGCCAACAGCGCGAAGCCCGACACCCCCCTGCCCCCTTACGCGAAGCAGCGGCAGACCGTCGACCGCGTGATGGCGGAGGCCGTGAGGAACGGCGACGCCCCCGCCGTCGTGGCCAAGGCGATCCTCGCGGCAGCGACCGACCCGAAGCCGAAGCCGCGCTACACCGCCGGCCCCCTGGCCGGACGCGCGCGCGTGCTGCGCCGTCTCGCCCCCGCCGGGGTCTTCGACAAGCAGATCCGCAAGATGAACCAGTTGGCCGGCTGACGCACAGGCGCTGCCTGGCCGTTCCGAACAGCCGCCCCGCCCCCCACCAGACAGAGGACACCTTGATGCCAAGCGCAGTCCCATCCTGATTACCGGTGCCGCCGGCGAGATCGGTGGTGTGAGCCGAACGATGGTCGACATGCTGCTTGAACAAGGGCACCCGGTACGGGCCTTCGTGCGCCAGGACGACGAACGCGCGCACTCGCTCCGCCAGGCCGGGGCCGAGGTCTTCGTCGGTGACCTGCTCACCATCGCCGACGTGGCCGCCGCGCTGACAGGACGCCACGCCGGACTCCTCCTCCTGAGGACTCCGGCGCGGCGGGGGCCTCGGCGAGCGTGGCCCGAACGAGCTCCGTCACCGGCGGCGCAACGCTCGACCGTCGTGAGGCGGCTCGCCCCTGGGCCTGTGGTGCGGGCGCCGCCTCGGCAGGCAACTGTCAGTCGTCGTACAAGCTCTTCTTCCACTGCTCCGGAGTGCGGTCCTTCTTGCTTTCGTTGCAGAAGCGGCAGGCAGGAACAAGCGACCCACTGAGGAGACCTAGTAGTACCCCTTCGCCCCGTCGAGCAGCTCTCTCACGATGTCGGCGTGCCCCGCGTGCCGTCCGGTCTCTTCGACGAGATGGATGAGCATCCAACGGAGGTTGGCGTTGCCGGCGCGGTAGTCGGGGTGGCGGCCGACGTCGTCCAGCGATGCCTCGGCCACGATCTCGTTGCTTCGGACGCACTGGGCCTCGTACTCCGCGAGCAGCTGCTTCAGCGAGATGCCGTCGGTACGCCAGTCCGCGTCCTCGCCCGTCTTGACCAAGGACGGGTTCTGCGTCTTGTCGCCGCCCAGGAACAGCACCTCAAGCCAGGTGTGCTCCACCCACCGCATATGGCTGATGAGCCCGGCCATCGTCATCGCCGACGAGGTCGGGATGACGGAGCGGTGCGCGTCAGCCTCGCTCAGGCCCTCGCATTTCCGTCTCAAGATCTGCCGTTGCAGATCCAGCCAGCCGATGAGCGCGGTACTTCTACCGTCGCCCCCGGAAGGCAGCGTCCGGAGACTCGCCCCATGAGCTTCCTGACGGAGCCGTGGTGTCACGCCGGGGAACTTGCTGCCTCCCTACTGGGCAACCGTCGCCGGCGGTCCATCGGGTAGCGAACGCTGTCCAGTCGATAGAGCCCAGCTGAACGTTGGAGAGTCCTCCGTTGGTTTCCAAGATTCGTGTCCTTCTGGGCACGAATCCGGTTGAGCAGTCCGGGCTGGCTGGACATACTCCCTGAACCCCTCTGCCGCGTCGCGGGCGGCGTCGACAGCGACCAGCCGGTCATGTTCGTTCCCTGCGTGGGGCGCAGTGGCACGCGCGCCTCCGCGAACGCGGCAAGCTGGGCACGGTAGCCGTCACGCGGTCAGTCGGTGCCGGCCGTGCGGGGGCCGGGTGCGTGCCTTCGCGGGCAGCGCGCGGCAGTGGTCCCGCAGCAGATCGGAGGGGACCGCGCCGAGCGAGACGTCCCGGATAAAGAGGTTTCGGAGTTCGGCGGTCTGCGGATGTCGAGAACGTGCCAACGGCTCCGTCCCAGGGACATCAGCGGCCACCACCGGCCGCACGAGGAAGAAGGAGAAACCAGCATGGCGATTCAGCGGATGGACAACGTCGGCATCGTCGTCGACGACCTGGATGCCGCCATCGCGTTCTTCGTGGAACTCGGTATGGAGCTGGAGGGGAGGGCGGAGGTCGAGGGCCTCTTCGCCGACCAGTGCACCGGACTCGACGGCGTCCGCTGTGACATCGCGATGGTCCGGACTCCGGACGGTCACAGCAGGCTCGAGCTGGCGAAGTACCGCAGCCCCGCGGCGATCAGCGCCGGGCCGCGCAACCGGCCGCACAACATTCTGGGCACGCACCGCGTCATGTTCGCCGTCGACGACATCGAGGACACCGTTGCCCGCCTGCGCCCGCACGGCGCCGAACTCGTCGGCGAGATCGCCCGGTTCGAGGACAGTTATCGGCTCTGCTACCTCCGCGGCCCGGAGGGCATCATCGTCGGTCTGGCGGAGCAACTGCGCTGAGAAGGAGGAACCGAAGCGGGCGTGTGTCGGAAGTGCTCTGGTTTTGCTGACGTGAGTGTGCGGGGGCGGAGTTACAGATATGTCGGACCAGCCGAGCTGCAGACTGCCGTCCGGCCTGGTGGCGGGTGCCGGATCAGCTCGGTGGCTGACTTCGGCAGCTGGATCGCTGAGCGGTCGGCAGCGGAGCTGGCCGAACCGTTCACCTTCGTAGTCGGCATGGACGGTGTGCTTCGACTGGCGCCGCGACGAAGCGAGCACGTGGCCTGCGCCGGCGGAGACATGGTTCTGAGCGCCGGCGAGATCAGTTTCATACGTGAGGCAGACCGGTGGGCCGTGAGCGAGGTCAGCAACCAGTCCACCGGCTACTGCCCGGATATCAGTTCCTGGCCGGAAGTCGCCCGGGCTCTGGACGAGCTAGAGCTCGGGCGGCCCTCCGGCTTTACCCACGAGGTGGTGTTCCGGCGGTGCCCCGACTGCCACGAACAGAACATCGTGCGCGAGGACGACTTCGTCTGCGTCTTCTGCGGCAGCGATCTGCCTGCGGTGTGGAACATGGATCCCACCGCGTGACGGCTGACAGTCACAGCCACTCGCTGATGGCAGCGACGAGGACGGTCGCCTCGTAGCGGACCTTGTCAGCGCGCACGCGATTGGGGCGGACGTGCGGCCGACCTTGCCCGAATGCGGGGCGTGCGGACCTTGTCCAGCGCGGGTTTGAACTGCGGCGAGTCCCTGTGCTGCCCTGCCGTGACCACGATCGACATGGGCTAGTTGGTGAAGTCGCGGAAGCCGTGGGCCAGCCGCGTGGTGTTCTCGATGTCGGCGTTGATCGCTTCTGTCCCGCCGTTGCTGACGCCGCCGGCTGCGAAGTAGGCCTGGGCTCCTCGCGCCAGCGGCGTTGACGAAACAGTCTCGATCTGGGTCGCCGGTCATCGAGTGCCGGGTCGCCGAGCCGCGTTCAGCGATTAGCGGTCAGTACAGCCGCGAGGCCTTCTTGCAGATCTTTGACGAAATACTCGGGAACCTCCAGCGACGGGAAATGGCCCCCGCTTTCGGCCGACCTCCATCGGACGATCTGTCGGTACCGCTCCTGTGCCCAGGGACGCGGACACTTCTCGACGTCGCGGGGATACATACTGATTGCTGACGGGACATCGACCCGAAGTTCGGGATCGAGCGAGTTGTGGCTTTCGTGGTAAATGCGGGCCGCCGATGCGCCGGTCCGCGTCAGCCAATAGAGGGTGACGTCGTCAAGAATGCTGTCTCTGGAAATCGTCTCGAACGGGCTGTCTTCGGTGTCCGACCACTCGGCGAACTTGTCGAGGATCCAGGCAAGAAGCCCGACCGGTGAGTCGACGAGCGAGTAGCCGATGGTCTGCGGTCGGGTTGCCTGCTGCTTCGCGTACGCCGCGCGGTGGCGCCAGAAATCGCGGGTTTCCTCGGCCCACTTGCGCTCGACCGCCGTCAGTCCGTCCGTGGTCAACCCGGGCGGTCCCTCCGCGAACGTGGTATGGATACCGAGAACGTGCGCCGGGAACCTGCCGCCGAGAACCGTGGTGATATTGCCTCCCCAGTCGCCGCCGTGGGCTAAGAACTTGCTGTAGCCGAGCCTTCCCATCAGTTCCACCCAGGCGGCCGCGATCTTTTCGGTTCCCCACCCGGTGGCGGCCGGCTTGTCGCTGTAACCAAAGCCTGGTAGCGACGGGACCACGACGTGGAACGCCGGGGCGTCTGCATCTTTCGGATCTGCCAGCTCGTCTACTACATCGATGAACCGAACAATGCTGTCCGGCCAGCCGTGAGTGAGGATCAGAGGAGTGGCATCTGCGCGCGCGGATCGGCGGTGCAGGAAGTGGATTCCCAGATCATCAATGGTCGTGCGGAACTGGCCAATACGGTTGAGGCGCTCTTCGAACGACCGCCACTTGTACCCGGTGCGCCAGTAGTTCACGACATCGACGAGGTCGGCAAGAGGAACGCCCTGTTCCCATCGGTGAGGGTCGGGCGCGGCGCGATAGACGGTCTCCGCCTCCGGTAGTCGCGCCGCGGCCAGTCGCGCGCGCAGATCGTCGAGGTCGGCGTCAGTCGCGTGGGCTTCAAAGGGCTGCACGTCGCGGGTTGGACGGGGCATGAGACCTCCTGGCCGTCGCGGTACCGGCTGCGAACCATCATGAACCGGCTAAGCCGGTTCTAGCATGTCGTCACGGCAGCGGGCAACCAGCTAAGGTGGTTCCATGCGTGCTGGGTTCCCTGACTTTCGCCTCGGTAGCGTGCTGGCGACCAGCTTCACGGCGACTCTGACGGAGCGTCATGGCAGCGCTGTGGAGCGCATTCCCACGCCGCAACGACTCGTCGACTGGCTGGCAGTGAACGGCCTCGCTGTGGACTCCTGCACCACTGCCCAGCTCGACCTCGCTCGGGAACTGAGGGAGTCGATTCACGCCGCCGCGACGGCGGCCGCGATCCAGGACGCTCTCCCTGCATCTGCTGTCCAAGTCATCAATGACTGCAGTGCTGAGGGTCGGGCCGCTGCGATCCTGACGCCCGAGGGTAAGCGGCAATGGCGGCTCAGCTCGGGTTCCTGCGTGGAAGATGCCCTCGGCGTGATCGCCGCCGATGCGATCAGCATCATTGCAGGCGAACGAGACGGAAGGCTGGCCTTGTGCGCATCACCAACCTGCAAAGCCGCCTTCTTCGACACCAGCCAGAGCCGCACCCGCAAATGGTGTGACATGAACACGTGTGGGAATCGTCAGAAGAAGGCGCGCTTCAATGCCAACCAGCGCCAACGCCCCAGACCAGCGCGCTGATCGTTGCGCTCGGTACATCCAAGTGGGCCTTGCCTCCGCGACACATCGGTCGCGTTGAGTGCACCCCAACGGCACTACTCAGAGCCATCCGCCGCCTTCCCTCGCATGATCCGGCGTCCGGTCAACCGCTCAACGCGCCGAGAGGCACGCCTCAGCCGTCCGCGGCGAGGCGGTCGAGCCATTCGCTGAGCAGGTGTTGCTCGGCGCTGCTGAGCGCGGTCTGTTCGGGCAGGAGGGCGCGCAAGGTTCGGGCGGCGCCGGCGGGGCCCGTGTCCTGCACGGCGGGTTTGTCGTGGGTGACGGCGGTGACCATGGATTCGCGCATGGCGGTGAGCAGGGCGGGGTTGCGCTGGTCCTCGGGCAGCGACAGCCAGGTGAGCACGGCGCCGCGCGCGGTTGCGTGGATGAGAGCGGCTGCGAGCTTCTCGTCGACGCGGAGCCAGCCGCCGGTGGCGAGGCGGCGGATGCGCCCCAGCAGGATCTGCATGCCGGTCTGGAAGGCGGCCGATGTCATGCCGCGTTTGGGTTCGCCGTACATCAGCGCGTACAGCTCCGGATTGGCGAGCCCGAACTCGACGGCGAGGTCCCAGCCCGCGCGCAGATCCTCGACGGGGTCCTGGGGGTGGGCGTCCACGTGCTTGGCCGCGAGGAACGTGGCGTAACCGTGCTCAGCCACTGCCTCGAGGAGCCCGTCCTTGTCGCCGAACAAGCGATAGATCACAGGCGGCTGCACCCCGGCTGCCGCCGCGACCGCGCGGGTGGTCACCGCCTCGCGCCCCTCGCGGGCAAGTAGGTCCGCCGCGGCCTCGACAACTCGCTGCCGGGTGACCTCACGGGCGTCGGGTGCACCCTCCGACTCCCCGACGGCAAGGGGGTCGGCCTTCGATCCATCAGACATGAATCAATGATAGCGCCCTCCTGTTTCCGTTGATTGAATCAGTGTTATCGTCATCGTCGTATCACTGGAAACAGCGACAACGAGGAGCGCGTATGCCCGAGAAGCTGCACATCACAGCCCTTGAGGAGCACGTGGTTCTGCCAGTCCTGCTCGATGCATGGAAGAGGGCGGGGGTGCCGCAGATCCCGCAGCTCGGCTACGGCGACGAGCCGCTCGCGCAGCGGCTGCGAGACGTCGGCGATCGGCGCCTGGCCGATATGGACGATCAGGGCGTGGACGTGGCGGTGCTGTCCCTGGCCACACCGGGGGTGCAGAACCTGGCGGCGGCGGACGCCGTAAGCGTGGCGCGGGAGGCGAACGACACGCTCGCCGAGGCCGTCCGCGCCCACCCGCAGCGTTTCCAGGCGCTCGCGGTCATCCCGACGCCGTCACCCGAAGCCGCTGCGGCCGAACTGGAGCGCGCCGTCACGCAACTCGGCCTGCGCGGCGCGATGCTGTACGGGCGCACCGGTGACAAGCCGGCTGACGCGCCGGAGTTCGACGACCTCTACGCAACCGCCGAGCGGCTCCGGGTACCGCTGCACTTCCACCCGCAGACCCCGGTGCAGGCGGTCCAGGAGGCGTACTACTCAGGACTGCCCCACGGGGTGGGCCCCATGCTGGCGACCGCCGGTCTCGGCTGGTACTACGACCTGGGCGTGCAGTACCTGCGGATGATCTTCTCCGGTGTGTTCGACCGCCACCCCGACCTGCAGGTGATCGCGGGCCACTGGGGCGAAGTCGTCCTGTTCTACCTGGACCACATCGGCATCCTGCAGAACGCGGCGAAGCTTCAGCGCCCCCTGGCCGACTACTTCCGCCAGAACTTCTGGGTGGCGGGAAGCGGCACCGTCAGCGAGCGCTACCTGCGGTGGACGGCGGAGGTCGTCGGCACCGACCGCATGCTGTACTCGACCGACTACCCGTACACCTTCGGGACGCGGCCCGGCGGCTTCCCCTTCCTGGACACCAGCGGCGGGGTCGCCCGCTCCTTCCTCGAACAGGCGCCGTTCACCCAGGAGGAGAAGGCGGCTATCGGGTCCGGCAACTGGGAGAAGCTGACGGGGCATATCGCAGCCGCCACGAACAGCACGAACGTCGACAGCCGAGCCGCAGACGACCGATGAGGCGGAGCAGACCGGCCGAACCCGGTTGCCGTCAGGGCGACTACGTCCCGGCGATCGCCTGATCGATGAAACCAGGGGTGTCGAACGCGCCACCGGCCTGCCGATCGCCTTTGCTGCCGGCCCTGCCTCCCAGGGCCGGCAGCCATCGACCAGCCGGATGACGTGGTGAACACCTCTCCCCGCGGGCCGCGTTCAGCGGCCCGCGTTCACGGACCGCGAGCCGGTGGCCTGTCCCTGGCCCAGCGGTGACCTCTGCCTGCCCGAATCCCGGAGGAACAGTGGCGACAAAACCTCATCGTGTGCCGCCCGCACAACGCAGACCCCTCAGCGTGGCGATCGCCTTGGCCGTGCTGGCCATGTCCTTATGCCTCGGCATCGTCCGTCCCGCCGAGGCGGTGGCGTCCACCGCCGCGCAGCGGCAAGCCGTCGCCGAATGGTGGGCGCCGGTGCACTTCCAGGACGTCGACACCAGCGGTGACACTTCGGAGGGCGGCAAGTCCGATTACCTCGCCGCCTACGACTTCGACGGCGACCTCAACGGCCGCAACAACTGGGAGAACACCACCGAGTCCCCGCTGGCGGCGCACGTCTACCAATCGGTCGTCGAGACCGAGACCTACTGGTACCTGCTCTACACCTTCTTCCACCCGCGCGACTGGGCGGACGCGGCGCTCGACAACCCCCAGGAGGACGCGAGCGAGCACGAGAACGACGCCGAGGGCGTGCTCGTGGTCGTAGAGCGTGGCGGCGACTTCGAATACGGCGTGCTCAAGGCCGCCATCACCGTGTCCCACAGCCACTTCTACTCCTACGTGCCCGAGGACGGCGACTGGCCCAGAGAGGGCCTCGACGGCGAGCTTCCGCTGATGAGCAGCCCGCACACGGACGGTCACCAGCGCCCGTGGACGGCCCAGCAGGCCGGCACCCACGCCGCGTGGGCCGCCACGGACCTGACGAGCCTGCGGGACGAGTACGCCGACGGCGACGGGATCCTGTACTACCCCGGCTCTGCCGCCGAGGTGCCGGAAAACTCCAATGACCGGGATGTGCAGTACACCCTGACCGATGTCTTCGCCCCGGGCGGCATGTGGGAAAGCCGCAACCTGACGTCGTTGTTCGCCACACCGACCAACTTCGCCGGGGACGACGGCGGCAACCCCAACGGTGCCGCCTGCGGCGAAGGCGCGGTGGCGGGGCCCGCGGACGGCATCTGCTCGGTCGACGCGGCCAATCCGCCGTGGGCCTGGGACGACAAGGACGACACGCCCGGCAGGGGCTACCTCGCTACCAACCCGGCCGAGCTGGTGCACGACTACTTCGACTGGGAGGGCAAGCCCAAGTCGCCCGACCTCGACTACACCTGGAACCCGTACACCGGCATCACTCCGCCTGACCCGGAGGATCCGGAGGACCCGGAGAACTCCTCACCGATGGGCAATGTGCTGGTCGTCGGTGACTCGATCAGCAACGGGTTCGAGGGCGACCACACCTGGCGGTACCGACTGTGGCAGTGGGCCCAAAACCAGAACGTGCCGGCCACCTTCGTCGGACCGCTGACCGGGACCAGCAAGCCGGAAGACCCCCACCCGCCCGTTCCGCCGCCCCTGGAGGGAAGCGAGGAGCCCGACGAATCGGAGCCGGACCCGGACCGGTTCACGGGGGCGTACGCCAAGGACGCCGACGAAGGCTTCGTCGACGGCGGATCGGCGCACTACGCGATGTGGGGCCGGCAGCTGGGCCAGAGCGTGCACACCATCAAGTCGGTGATGGACGACCTGGGGGCCAAGGAGCAACTGCCCGACGTGCTGCTGGTCGAGCTGGGCTTCAACGACATCGGCTGGCTCGGTGCCGGCGCCGGTCTGGTCGACACCATGAAGGACTTCGTCGACAACGCCCGGGCGGCCAACCCGGACGTGAAGATCGTGCTGGGCAACGTCCCGCAGCGCACCACCCTCGGTGACGCCAACCCGCAGCTGCCCCAGCGCACCACGGACTACAACGAGGCCCTGGCCGAGGCGATCCCCGACTGGGACACCGACGCCTCCCCGGTCGCCCTGGCCGACATCGACGCCGCGATGGACTGCGACTCGGCCTCCGACCGGTGCGCCACCACCTACGACGGGCTGCACCCCAACGCGCTGGGCGAGTACCGCATCGCTCAGGCGTTCGGCACCACCCTGCACGAGGAGTTCGGGATCGGCGCGGAGGCGCCCGGGGTGCCGGACACCATGCCCACCCGGCAGGTGGCAACCCCCTCCGACCTGGAGTTCGACGGTACCCAGCAGGGGGTGACCGTGACCTGGTCCAAGGTCTTCGGTGCCCACGGCTACGACGTGAAGTGGCGCGACGTCACCCCCGGCGCGGAGACCGACTGGCACGACGCCATCCCCGGCCCGCACACCCACCGCTTCGACCTGGGCTGGCAGTTCACCGACCAACCGCACGACGGCCACACCTACGAGGTGAAGGTGCGCGCGGTCGCCGGGGACAGCGACGAGCTGAAGTCACCGTGGTCGGACCCGATCAGCGGAGTGGCCCACCCCACCACGGCCCCGCCGCCCGCGACCATCCACGCCGCCGCCGGCGCCGGATCGATCGACGTGAGCTGGACCCCGCCCACCGGGCCGTACACCGACTCCATCACCCGCTACGCGCTGTGGATCTACGACGAGGACACCCCGCAGGTGCACTCGCGCATCATCGGCTACCCGCCCTCGGCAGGAACCGCGCATGTCGACGGGCTGACGCCGGGCCACCACTACCGGGTGTTCATGTGTACCTGGAACGCGGCCGGTGAGGGCAAACCCCGCATCGCCGACACCGTGATCCCCCGCTGACCGAGCACGACCAGTTCCAGAGATGCCGCCGCACCTCTCCAGACCTGCGTCAGCGCAGGCCAGACATGGTGCGGCGGCATCCGCCAGTCAGATGTCCCGGAAGATCTCGATCTGTGCCCCGACAGAGTTCAGGCGCTCCGCGAGATCCTCGTAACCCCGGTTGATGACATACACGTTCCGCAGGACGGACGTGCCCTCCGCCGCCATCATCGCCAGCAGGACGACCACGGCGGGGCGCAGTGCGGGCGGGCACATCATCTCGGCGGCGCGCCAGCGGGTCGGGCCCTCGACCAGGACGCGGTGCGGGTCCAGCAGCTGCAGTCGGCCGCCGAGGCGGTTGAGGTCGGTCAGGTAGATCGCGCGGTTGTCGTAGACCCAGTCGTGGATGAGGGTCTTGCCCGACGCGACGGCCGCGATGGCCGCGAAGAACGGGACGTTGTCGATGTTCAGGCCCGGGAACGGCATCGGGTGGATCTTGTCGATCGGCGCCTCCAGCTTGGAGGGCCGGACGGTGAGGTCCACCAGCCGGGTACGGCCGTTGTCCGCGAAGTACTCGGGCGTACGGTCGTGGTCGAGCCCCATCTCCTCCAGGACCGCCAGCTCGATCTCCAGGAACTCGATGGGGACGCGACGCACCGTCAGTTCCGACTCCGTCACCACGGCGGCGGCCAGCAGGCTCATCGCCTCCACCGGGTCCTCGGACGGCGAGTAGTCGACGTCGACGTCGATGTCCGGCACGCCGTGCACGGTGAGCGTGGTGGTGCCGATGCCCTCGACCCGGACGCCGAGCGCCTCCAGGAAGAAACACAGGTCCTGGACCATGTAGTTGGAGGAGGCGTTGCGGATGACGGTGACGCCGTCGTGCCGCGCGGCGGCCAGCAGAGCGTTCTCGGTCACCGTGTCGCCGCGCTCGGTCAGCACGATCGGCCGGCCCACGCGCACGGACCGGTCGACCGTGGCGTGGTACTGGCCCTCGGTCGCCGCGACGTCCAGCCCGAACCGGCGCAGGGCGATCATGTGCGGCTCGATGGTCCGCGTGCCGAGGTCGCAGCCGCCGGCGTACGGCAGCTTGAAGCGGTCCATGCGGTGCAGCAGCGGGCCGAGGAACATGATGATGGACCGCGTCCGTACGGCCGCCTCGGCGTCGATCGCCGCCATGTTCAGCTCGGCCGGCGGCACGATCTCCAGGTCGACGCCGTCGTTGATCCAACGGGTGCGCACGCCGATGGAGTTGAGCACCTCCAGCAGGCGGTAGACCTCCTCGATGCGGGCGACGCGGCGCAACACCGTGCGCCCCTTGTTGAGCAGCGAGGCGCACAGCAGGGCCACGCAGGCGTTCTTGCTGGTCTTGACGTCGATGGAACCGGACAGCCGACGTCCGCCGACGACCCTCAGATGCATCGGCCCGGCGTATCCCAGGGACACGATCTCGCTGTCCAGGGCTTCACCGATTCGGGCGATCATCTCAAGGCTGATGTTCTGATTGCCGCGCTCGATGCGATTGACGGCGCTCTGTGAGGTGCCGAGCGCCTCGGCGAGCTGCGTCTGTGTCCAGCCCCGGTGTTGCCGGGCGTCACGGATGAGCTTGCCGATGCGTACGAGGTAGTCGTCTGCCATGGGGTTGAGGTTATCTCAGATATGAGATGGCACATCCCTGGGGGGCCATTCGGGTGACAGGTCGTCAACGCCGCCTGGTGGTACGGGTGCGACGCCATCCGAAAGGTCCGGGCAAATCCACCGATGTCGTACGACGTCCTGTGCTGCTGCGGGTGTGTCGCGGGCTGTTCCCGCCACCGGTCGTGATGGACCAGGAGCGCCGGTTGATGTTCAGCCGCACTCCCGGAAGGATCCGGAAACTCTTGCGGAACGTGAGGGGCATGGACGCCTCCCTCCAGGGTCGGGGTGTCTACCTCCCGGTTACCCCGACTTGGCGAACTGATGGCAGAACCGGACGGGCTCCTCGAAGGTGACCGATGTCACCCGTTCGGCCGAGTGGGTCGAGCGAAGTCGTCCCGGAGGTCGTCCCGTCTCATGGTGCGGCGGTCGCGTCAGTGATGTCGGCAATCAGGCGGGCGACCTGAGACGGCGGCACCCGGGCCGTGTCGACGACTCTGCCCTCGCGGCTGAGCCAGGGCAGTGCCTCCTGGTACACCGCGCGGTGGTCGAGGCGCCACTGACGGGCCTTGGGGAACTGGGTGTTGGTCTCGCTGTCCGTCTCGATGCGCTCGGTGAGCGTGTCCGGATCCGAGTGCAGTACGAAGTGGTGGACCGGGATGCCGTACTTGTCGAGGCCGGTGCGGATCTCCGTCCAGTACTGCTCGATCAGGACCGTCTGCGGGACGACGAGCACTCCGCCGACATAACCGAGCAGCTGCGCGGCGGTCTCCACCACCAGGTGGCGCCATGGCGGCCAGTGCTGGAAGTCGCCCAGTTGGGGGAGCTTCTCGACGTGCCTCAGCATGTAGCCGACGTACTCGGTGTCGAAGATCGTCGCGTCGGCGACGAGGTCGACCAGTTCTTTCGCCGTGGTCGTCTTGCCCGCGCCGAAGGTTCCGTTCAGCCAGATGATCACCTGGCGAGCCTAGGCCGCGAGGGCCCATGGCGTGGCAGGGAAGGCCCAGGACATGGCAAGGCCGGCTCGGCGCCCGTGGCGCCCAGCCGGCCTTGCCGGTGGTCCGTCCCCTCGCCGTCGTCAGTCCGTGCCGGACTCCATCGCGGCGCGGTCCAGCAGCGCGTCCTCCTCGGAGACCTCGCCGCGGGAGGCGATGGCCTCGGCGCCGCCCTCGGGCAGTTCCGGCATGGTGCCGATGAGGCCGGTCGCGGCCGCCTGGGAGGCGCCGACGGTGGGGCTGCCGGTGCCGATCAGGCCGAGGCCGACGTACTGCTCCAGCTTGGCGCGCGAGTCGGCGATGTCGAGGTTGCGCATGGTGAGCTGGCCGATCCGGTCGACCGGGCCGAAGGCCGAGTCCTCGGTGCGCTCCATGGACAGCTTGTCCGGGTGGTACGAGAACGCCGGGCCCGTCGTGTCGAGGATCGAGTAGTCCTCGCCGCGCCGCAGGCGGAGGGTGACCTCGCCGGTGACGGCGGCGCCGACCCAGCGCTGCAGCGACTCGCGGATCATCAGCGCCTGCGGGTCCAGCCAGCGGCCCTCGTACATCAGCCGGCCGAGGCGGCGGCCCTCGTTGTGGTACTGGGCGAGGGTGTCCTCGTTGTGGATGGCGTTCACGAGGCGCTCGTACGCCGCGTGCAGCAGCGCCATGCCGGGCGCCTCGTAGATGCCGCGGCTCTTGGCCTCGATGATCCGGTTCTCGATCTGGTCGGACATGCCCAGGCCGTGCCGGCCGCCGATGGCGTTGGCCTCCATCACCAGGTCGACGGGGGAGGCGAACTCCTTGCCGTTGATGGTGACCGGGCGGCCCTGCTCGAAGCCGATCGTCACGTCCTCGGCGGCGATCTCGACGGACGGGTCCCAGAACCGCACGCCCATGATCGGCTCGACGGTCTCGATGCCGGTGTCCAGGTGCTCCAGGGTCTTGGCCTCGTGGGTGGCGCCCCAGATGTTGGCGTCCGTGGAGTACGCCTTCTCCGTCGAGTCCCGGTAGGGCAGGTCGTGGGCGACCAGCCACTCCGACATCTCCTTGCGGCCACCGAGCTCGGTCACGAACTTCGCGTCCAGCCAGGGCTTGTAGATCCGCAGGTTCGGGTTGGCGAGCAGGCCGTAGCGGTAGAACCGCTCGATGTCGTTGCCCTTGAAGGTCGAGCCGTCGCCCCAGATCTGGACGTTGTCCTCGAGCATCGCGCGCACGAGCAGCGTCCCGGTGACGGCGCGGCCCAGCGGCGTGGTGTTGAAGTACGCCCGCCCGCCGGATCGGATGTGGAACGCGCCGCACGTCAGCGCGGCCAGGCCCTCCTCGACCAGGGCGGCACGGCAGTCGACCAGGCGCGCGATCTCGGCGCCGTACGTCTTCGCGCGGCCGGGCACCGAGGCGATGTCGGGCTCGTCGTACTGACCGATGTCGGCCGTGTAGGTGCAGGGGACGGCACCCTTGTCGCGCATCCAGGCGACCGCGACCGAGGTGTCGAGACCGCCCGAGAAGGCGATCCCGACGCGTTCGCCGATGGGCAGGGAGGTGAGGACCTTGGACATAGGAAGAGTATGCATGATTCCGCATGATCATGCAACGAGGGCATGTCGAAGCCCCAGGGCATGACCATCCCGGCCCCATGTACTAGAGTTATCTCGACATCGAGATATCTGCCGAGGTGCACCGCAGCCGCGCGGCATCACCGGTCTAGCGGTAAGGGTTACCTAACTTAGCCTTACCTTAGCGGATCGGCCAAGATGGCGTGGCGGCAGGATCGTGGTGGTACGCGCACATCAATGAAGGAGACTGTCGTGTCGGCGAACAGCTTCGACGCCCGCAGCACGCTGCAGGTGGGCGACGAGTCGTACGAGATCTTCCGGCTGGACAAGGTCGAGGGCGCCGCGCGCCTCCCCTACAGCCTGAAGGTGCTGCTGGAGAACCTCCTCCGCACCGAGGACGGCGCGAACATCACCGCCGACCACATCCGCGCCCTCGGCAGCTGGGACTCCCAGGCCCAGCCGTCGCAGGAGATCCAGTTCACGCCGGCCCGCGTGATCATGCAGGACTTCACCGGCGTGCCCTGTGTCGTCGACCTCGCCACCATGCGTGAGGCCGTCAAGGAGCTCGGCGGCGACCCGGCGAAGGTCAACCCGCTCTCCCCGGCCGAGCTGGTCATCGACCACTCCGTCATCGCCGACAAGTTCGGCACCAACGACGCGTTCGCGCAGAACGTCGAGCTGGAGTACGGCCGCAACCGCGAGCGCTACCAGTTCCTGCGCTGGGGCCAGACCGCCTTCGACGACTTCAAGGTCGTCCCGCCGGGCACCGGCATCGTCCACCAGGTGAACATCGAGCACCTCGCTCGGACCGTCATGGTGCGTAACGGCCAGGCCTACCCCGACACCCTCGTCGGCACCGACTCGCACACCACCATGGTCAACGGCCTCGGCGTCCTCGGCTGGGGCGTCGGCGGCATCGAGGCCGAGGCCGCGATGCTCGGCCAGCCGGTCTCCATGCTCATCCCGCGCGTCGTCGGCTTCAAGCTGACCGGTGAGCTCAAGCCCGGCACCACCGCCACCGACCTCGTGCTGACCATCACCGAGATGCTCCGCAAGCACGGCGTGGTCGGCAAGTTCGTCGAGTTCTACGGCGAGGGCGTCGCCGCCACCTCCCTCGCGAACCGCGCCACCATCGGCAACATGTCGCCGGAGTTCGGCTCGACCGCCGCGATCTTCCCGATCGACGGCGAGACGATCAACTACCTGCGCCTGACCGGCCGCTCCGCCCAGCAGCTCGCGCTCGTCGAGGCGTACGCCAAGGAGCAGGGCCTCTGGCTGGACCCGAAGGCCGAGCCGGACTTCTCCGAGAAGCTGGAGCTCGACCTGTCGACGGTCGTGCCCTCCATCGCCGGCCCGAAGCGCCCGCAGGACCGTATCGTCCTCGCCAACGCCGCCGAGCAGTTCAAGCTGGACGTCCGCAACTACGTCGACGTCGTCGACGAGGCCGGCCAGGAGTCCTTCCCGGCCTCCGACGCCCCGGCCGTCGCCCCGAACGGCGCCCCGTCCAACCCGGTCACCGTGACCGCCCCCGACGGCTCGACGTACGAGATCGACCACGGCGCGGTCACCGTCGCGGCCATCACCTCCTGCACCAACACCTCCAACCCGTACGTCATGGTCGCCGCCGCGCTCGTCGCGAAGAAGGCCGTGGAGAAGGGCCTGACCCGCAAGCCGTGGGTCAAGACCACCCTCGCCCCGGGTTCGAAGGTCGTCACCGACTACTTCGACAAGGCCGGTCTGACGCCGTACCTGGACAAGGTCGGCTTCAACCTCGTCGGCTACGGCTGCACCACCTGCATCGGCAACTCCGGCCCGCTGCCGGAGGAGGTCTCCAAGGCCGTCAACGACCACGACCTCGCGGTCACCTCGGTCCTCTCCGGCAACCGGAACTTCGAGGGCCGTATCAACCCCGACGTCAAGATGAACTACCTGGCCTCCCCGCCGCTGGTCGTCGCGTACGCCATCGCGGGTTCCATGAAGGTGGACATCACGCGCGACGCCCTGGGCACCGACCAGGACGGCAACCCGGTCTACCTGACCGACATCTGGCCGACCGAGGCCGAGGTCAACGACGTCGTGGCGAACGCCATCGGCGAGGACATGTTCAACAAGTCCTACTCCGACGTCTTCGCGGGCGACCTGCAGTGGCAGTCCCTCCCTGTCCCGACCGGCAACACCTTCGAGTGGGACGCCGAGTCGACGTACGTCCGCAAGCCCCCGTACTTCGAGGGCATGGGCATGGACCCGGAGCCGGTCTCCGACATCTCCGGCGCCCGCGTCCTGGCCAAGCTGGGCGACTCGGTCACCACCGACCACATCTCGCCCGCCGGTGCCATCAAGGCCGACACCCCGGCCGGCAAGTACCTCACCGAGCACGGTGTGGAGCGTCGTGACTTCAACTCCTACGGTTCCCGCCGAGGCAACCACGAGGTCATGATCCGCGGCACGTTCGCCAACATCCGCCTGCGCAACCAGATCGCGCCGGGCACCGAGGGCGGCTACACCCGCGACTTCACCCAGGACGGCGGCCCGGTGTCGTTCATCTACGACGCCTCCCGCAACTACATCGAGCAGGGCATCCCGCTGGTCGTCCTGGCCGGCAAGGAGTACGGCTCCGGCTCGTCCCGCGACTGGGCCGCCAAGGGCACCGCGCTGCTCGGGGTCAAGGCCGTCATCGCCGAGTCGTACGAGCGCATCCACCGCTCGAACCTCATCGGCATGGGCGTCCTCCCGCTGCAGTTCCCCGAGGGCGCCTCGGCCGAGTCCCTCGGCCTGACCGGCGAGGAGACCTTCTCCTTCACCGGCGTCGAGGAGCTCAACAACGGCACCACGCCGCGCACGGTCAAGGTCACCACCGACACGGGCGTCGAGTTCGACGCGGTCGTCCGCATCGACACCCCCGGTGAGGCCGACTACTACCGCAACGGCGGCATCATGCAGTACGTGCTGCGCAGCCTGATCCGGAAGTAAGCGATCAAGCAAGCGGTACGACAGGGCGGTTGAGGGCCGCATTCCCGGTGATCGGGGGTGCGGCCCTTCGCCGTGTCCGCGGTGATCGGGGGTGCGGCCTTCGCCGTGCCCGCAGCAGCGAGGCTGCGGCTCCCAACGGCCGTACCCCGCCGGGAAAAACCAGGTCATCACCCACCCTCAGGTGGAACACAGGGGCCGGGACAGGATCGGGACATGACTGGCACCGCAGGGTCCCGAAACGGCCGCGTCCGCCGCGCCTGCCCGGCGCTCGACGGACAGAGCGCGCTGAGCATCGCGCGGGGCTGCCCGCCGCACGCCGTCGTGCTCGACGCGATGCTGCCCGACTTCGACGGCATCCAGGTGCTGCGCCGTCTCAGGTACGAGAATCCCGAGCTGCCCGTCCCTCCCCATGCTCACCGCCCGCGACGACCTGGAACACCGGCTCGACGGCTTCGGCGCCTGTGTTCGAACCGACCCGTTGGTGCGGGCCCTGGGCGACCTCGTGCTGACCGAGGAGAGCGAGGACGGAAGATGAGCGCCCGCATGCCCTTGCGCCCCATGCGCACGCGCCTGCTCGTATTCATCGGCCTCACTTTCGTCGCGAACCACCGGCACTGGACACCCTGTCCGGCCCGTCGGCTCCGGCACCGCTGCGATCCCCGCGGACGCTCGCTGGCAGCCGCTGACGGGCGACAGCCCGACCCCGTGCCCTGGAACGCCTCGTGCGTCAGCCGTTTACAACCGCGCCACTCGGCGCTACTTTCCGAACCAAGGGAAAGGGTGGGAGCGCTCCCACACGGTGGACCGGAACCCACCTGTGCGCCGCTCCCACCCCACCCGGCCATGCCTGCGCCGGCGCATCGGCAACGGTCCGGGCCTGCGCCGAGCGTATCCGCACCCGCACACACGCATCCGCACGGCCCGTACTCTTGAAGGAACGGACTGGTATGTCATGATCCTGACAAAGACAGTTACGAGCGCGTCCCAGCCTCGCCGATTAACGCTCCCCACCCGCACCAGAGCCCTCTTCCTGGTCCTGGTCTCGCTGCTCGCCACCATCCCGGCCGTAGCCCTCGTCATGAGCACCGGCGGCAAGGCCGAGGCCCACGGCACCCCCATGAAACCGGGCAGCCGCACCTTCCTGTGCTGGCAGGACGGGCTCACCGACACCGGTGAGATCAAGCCGATCAACCCGGCCTGCAGGGCGGCTCAACAGGTCAGCGGCACAACGCCGTTCTACAACTGGTTCTCCGTGCTCCGCTCCGACGGCGCCGGCCGCACCCGCGGCTTCGTGCCCGACGGCGAGCTGTGCAGCGGCGGCAACACCAACTTCACCGGCTTCAACACCCCGAGCAAGGACTGGCCGCTCACCCACCTCACCTCGGGCGCGACGGTCGACTTCTCGTACAACGCCTGGGCCGCCCACCCGGGTTGGTTCTACGTCTACATCACCAAGGACGGGTTCGACCCGACCCGTACACTCACCTGGAACGACATGGAGGAACAGCCCTTCCTCTCCGTCGACCACCCGCCGCTCAGCGGCTCTCCGGGCACGGTCGAGGCCAACTACTCCTGGACCGGAAAGCTTCCCGACAACAAGTCGGGCCGCCACATCATCTACGTGGTCTGGCAGCGCTCCGACAGCCAGGAAACCTTCTACTCCTGCTCCGACGTCGTCTTCGACGGCGGCAACGGCGAGGTGACCGGCATCAAGGAGCCAGGCAACCCGACCGACCCGGTGCCCGGCGAGTGCTCCGCCGCCCGTCGCACGACCGGCAGTTGGTCCGGCGGCTACCAGTCCGAGGTGACCGTCACCAACACCGGCGAAGTCCCGATGCTCGGCTGGATGGTCGACTGGACGCTCCCCGCCGGCCAGAAGGTCGAGAGCCTCTGGAGCGGCAACGCGACCTACAACGGCCAGGCCGTGATGGTCCACAACGCCGATTGGAACGGCTCCCTGAGTCCCGGTCAGAGCACGACATTCGGCTACGTCGTCTCCGGTTCCGGCGGCGACAGTACGACGGCCCTGCCCTGCAGGGTGGGCTGAACCACCGCCCGGGGCGGACCCGGTGGGCGTTGAGCCGTCGTCCACCGGGTCCGCGAGCCGGACGGACCCGAGGGGGAGAGAGGACCGTCCGGTTGGAGAGTGGCTTGTGCGTGGGGCTGTGAGGACAGGGCCCCGACAACGTTGTCGAACTGTTCCACGCACGACTCTATCGCCTCAACGGGCAACACAGTCAATCCAGTTGGGCAACGTCCCGGATCACACCGGTCGGGGATCGAAGTCCAACGCCTCGCAGAGCCAGTCCAGTTGGCGGCGCACATGCACCCCGTCGCCGCCTTCATGGCCGTTGAACGGATAGGGGTGGATCTCCTTGCGCGGGTCGGCGCCCGACAGTTCCGCATAGCGATTGAAGGCGCCGTACGCCCCGCTCGGCGGGCACACCGTGTCGCGCAGGCCGATCCCGAAGTGTGCCGGTGCCTCGGCGCGCCGGGCGAAGGAGATCCCCTCCATGTAGGCGAGCGTGGCGTACGCGGCCCGCTCGGCGCCCCGGTGCACGGAGAGGTACGCGGCGATCTCGCCGTAGGGCGAGGCGTCGGTGAGGTCGAGTGCGCGCCGGATGCCGCACAGGAACGGCGCGGTGACCAGGACCGCCGCGAGGTCCCGGACGAGTCCCGCGACGGCCAGGGCGAGTCCGCCGCCCTGGCTGTTGCCGACGGCCGCGATCCGTGCGGCGTCCACGCCCGGCAGGGCGCGCACCGCCGTGACCGCTCGTACGGCGTCGGTGATCAGGCGGCGGTAGTGGTGGTCGTGGGGCGACAGCAGTCCGCGCACCGCCGGGCCCGGCCCGCCCGGCGCCGTGGCGTGCGGGTCCGGGGTGGCGCCGCCGTTGCCGTACTGGTCGCCCTGGCCCCTGTTGTCCATCAGCAGGTGCGCGTACCCGGCGTTCACCCAGGTCAGCCGCTCATGGGGAAGGCCGCGGCCACGGCCGTAACCGGCGTACTCGACAACGGCGGGCAATGGTTCACGCACCCCGGCCGGTCTGCTGAACCAGGCCCGCACCGGGTCGCCGGCGAACCCGCGGAAGGTGACGTCCCAGGTCTCGGTCAGCCGCAGCCCGGTTCGCACCGGACGCGCCGACACCAACACCTCCGGCTGCGCCGCCTCCTTGAGGGTGTCGTGCCAGAACCCGTCGAAGTCGGCGGGCTCCCGGGGATCCGGACGATAGCGCTCCAGATCGGCCAAGGGCAGGTCGAACGCGGGCACGGACACCTCCGATTGTTGCGCTTCTGAATCTGAATGTTTCGTTGCTGGCGGCTCGGCCCTGGCAACAACCTCCTCAACTCACCAGCCCTGCCAGCCCCATTGACAGCCATTACACCCGCCCCTAACCTCGCCGCAAAGTTGCCGGTACCACCCCGAAACTTTCGGTGCCACCGGGAGGCCCACCGTATGAGCACCCCCACCACGTCGGCTCCACCGCCCGGCACACGGCGGCCGCCGCCGGCGAAAGCTCCACCCCGTCGCGGCCGGCGGCCGGCGCGCACCGGTTGGCGGCGGGCGCTGCGCCGGGACTGGCAGTTGTACTCGCTGGCCGTGCTGCCGCTGCTGTTCTTCCTGGTCTTCCGCTATCTGCCGATGCTCGGCAACGTGATCGCGTTCCGGCGCTTCGAACCGGGCGGCTCGATCTTCGGCGAGGACTGGGTGGGCCTGCGCTATGTCGAGATGTTCCTGAGCGACCCCACCTTCTGGCAGGTCTTCCGGAACACCCTGTGGCTCGGCGGACTCACGCTCGTGTTCTGCTTCCCGATCCCGATCGTGCTGGCGCTGCTGCTGAACGAGGTGCGCAGGCGTTCACTGAAACGATTCGTGCAGTCGGTGTCGTATCTGCCGCACTTTCTGTCGATCGTGATCGTCGCCGGCATCACCCTGCAGATGCTCGCCACGGACGGCCCGGTCAACCACGTCCTGGGCTGGTTCGGGCACGACCCGATCCGGTTCATCCAGGAACCCGAGTGGTTCCGCACCGTCTACGTCGGCTCGGAGATCTGGCAGACCGCCGGCTGGGGCACGATCCTCTACCTCGCCGCGCTCACCACCATCGACGAGGACCTGTACGAGGCCGCCCGCATCGACGGAGCCAACCGCTGGCAGCAGATCTGGCACGTCACGCTGCCCGGCATCCGCCCCACCATGATCACGCTGCTGATCCTCAACGTCGGCACCTTCCTGGCCGTCGGCTTCGAGAAGGTCCTGCTGCTGTACAACCCGCTGACCTACCCGACCGCCGACGTGATCTCGACGTATCTCTACCGTGCGGGTGTCGAGTCCAACAGCTTCAGCTACGCCGCCGCCATCGGGCTGTTCGAGGCGATCATCGGACTGGTCCTGATCACCTCGGCCAACCAGCTCTCGCGCCGATCGGTGGGGACGAGCCTGTGGTGAAGCCGAGTCGCTCCTACCGCGTCTTCCAGGGCGTCAACGGGGTCATCCTCACCCTGGTCGTGATCGTCACCCTGTACCCGTTCGCCAACATCGTCGCCCGCTCGTTCAGTTCGGAGCGGCAGATCCGGGCCGGTGAAGTGACGCTGTGGCCCAAGGGTTTCAACCTCACGACGTACAAGATCGTGTTCCAGGACTCGATGTTCTGGCGGAACTACGGCAACACCGTGCTGTACACCGTGGTCGCCACCGCCGTCGCGATGATCCTGACCACCTGTTACGCCTACGTCCTGTCGAAGAAGCACCTCAAGGGACGCGGCGTCCTGGTCGGCGTCGCCGTGTTCACCATGTTCTTCACCGGCGGTCTCATCCCCAACTACGTCCTGGTCACCAGCCTCGGCCTGAAGAACAGCGTCTGGGCCATAGCGCTCCCCAACGCGATCAGCGTGTTCAACCTGCTCGTGATGAAGGCCTTCTTCGAGAGTCTGCCGACCGAGCTCGAGGAGGCCGCGCAGATCGACGGGCTGAGTACCTACGGCATCCTGCTGCGGATCGTGCTGCCGCTGTCGAAGGCGGTCGTCGCGACGATGGTGCTGTTCTACTCGGTGTCCTTCTGGAACTCCTGGTTCAGCGCCTTCCTGTACATGGACAAGTCCGAGCTGATGCCGGTCACCGTCTATCTGCGCAACCTCATCTCCGGCGCCACCACGGGCGGCAACGCGGGCGCCGCCGACGCACAGCTCAGCCAGGTGGGGGCGAACATCCAGGCGGTCACCATCGTGCTGACCTCGCTGCCCATCCTCTGTGTCTATCCGTTCGTCCAGCGCTACTTCGTCTCGGGCGTGATGCTCGGCGCCGTCAAGGGCTAACTAAGGGAGCAACCGTGTCATCCGTGGAGAACGCAGGACAGCTGTCGCGGCGTCAGATCCTCGCCGCCGCCGGATTCATCGGCCTCGCCACCCTCACCGGCTGCGGCAGCGGCGACGACGGCGGGGACTCCAAGGACCTGTCGAAGAAGCAGAACGGTGCGATGAAGGACTATCGCGCCGGCCAGCAGTTCAAGGCGGCCAAGCCGCTGTCCCTCTCGGTCCTGCACAACGACAACCCGGTCTACCCGATGAAGAAGGCCTGGCTGTTCTGGAAGGAGCTGACCGAGCGCACCGGTGTCACCTTCGAGCCCGTCGCCGTCCCCCTGGTCGACTACGAGAAGAAGCGCAGCGTCCTCATCGGCTCGGGCGACGCCCCGTTCCTGATCCCCAAGACGTACCACCCCGCGGAGGTCGCGTTCGTGTCGTCGGGCGCGATCCTCCCGGTCAGCGACTACGTGCACCTGATGCCCAACTTCCGGGACAAGGTCAAGCGCTGGAGACTGGAGCCCGAGATCGACTCCATCCGGCAGTCCGACGGCAAGTTCTATCTGCTGCCCGGCCTGCACGAGAAGCCCAGATCCGGCTACTCGTTGGCGCTGCGCACGGACGTCCTCGGCAGGCTCGGACTGAGCCTGCCCACCAGCTGGGACGAGGTGTACGAGGTCTTCAAGGCGATCAAGGCGGAGCACCCGGACCGCTACCCGTTCTCCGACCGCTGGAGCAAGAACACGCCCTACCCGGCCGCCGCCCTCTTCAGTTACCTCGGCCAGGCGTACGGGGTCCGGGCCGGGTGGACGTACAACACCATCGACTGGGACGTGAAAGCGGGGAAGTTCGTCTTCACCGGAACGACGGACGCCTACCGGCAGATGATCGAGTTCGTGCGGAAGCTGGTCGCCGAGAAGCTGGTGGATCCGGAGAGCTTCACCCAGACCGACGACGAGGCAGTGCAGAAGCTGCTCGGCGAGAAGTCCTTCGCGATCAGTGCCAACCCGCAGGAACTGGTGCAGAACTACCGCTTCAACCTCGAGAAGCAGGTCAAGGGCGCGGAGATCGAGATGATTCCGGTGCCGCTGGGACCCGCCGGTCCCGTGGTGCTGGGCGGCGTCCGGCTGGAGAACGGGGTCATGATCTCCAGCAAGGCGCTCAAGAGCGACAGCTTCGTCGCGATGATGCAGTTCGTGGACTGGCTGTGGTACTCGGACGAGGGCCAGCGGTTCGCGCGGTGGGGCGTCGAGGGCGTCACCTACACCCGCTCCGGAAGCCAGTACAAGCCGAAGCCCGGCATCAGCCTCATGGGTTCCGACCCGGACGCCCCCAAGGACATGCAGAAGGACTACGGCTTCTACAACGGCGTCTTCGCCTACGGCGGCAGCTGGGAGCTCGTCTCCTCCATGTTCAGCCCCGACGAGAAGAAGTTCCAGGACGCCATGTCCCAGCGCGAACAGACACCCATCGCCCCGGCCCACCCGCTGCAGTCCTTCGAGCAGGAACAGGCGTCCCTGTGGGAGACACCGCTCAGGGACCACGTCACCCAGAACACCCTCAAGTTCGTCCTCGGCAAGCGCCCGATGTCCGAGTGGGAGGCCTACGTCACCGAGCTGAAGGCCAAGAACATGGACCAGCTCGTCGACCTGCACAACAAGGCGTACGAACGCTTCAAGAAGGAGAACGGGTGAGCAGCGGCGTCCGTACGGCCGACTTCGGCACCGGAGTCCTGTCCCGTGCCGCCGCCCTGATCCACACCCTGGTCACGGTCGAGGCCCTGCTGCTGCTCGCCGCCTCACCCGGACTCGCCGGCCTGCTCCTGCTCGGCCCGGACCCGGCCAACCTGCCCCTGGCCGCCGTATGCCTCCTCCCGCTCGGCCCGGCCCTGTCCGCCGCCGTCTACGCCCTGCACCACCGCACCGGCGACCTCACCGACCTGCACCCGGCCCGCGCCTGCGCCCGGGGCTGGCGGCTCAACGCCCTCCCCGCCCTGAAGCTCTGGACGCCCCTGCTCGCCTGGCTGACCGTCATCGCGTTCACCCTCACCCACTTCGCCGCCACCGGCCTGCCCGGGTGGTGGGCAGTACTGCTCGGGGTGATCGGCGCCGGCTCGCTGCTGTGGGGCGCGCACGCGCTGGTCCTCACCTCGCTGTTCGCCTTCCGCGCCCGCGACACCGCCCGCCTCGCCGCGTACTTCCTCTTCCGGCATGCCCGCACCACCCTCGGCGCCGCCTCCCTGCTCCTGCTCGTGGCCGCGTCGACCGTCCTGCTGACTGAGGCCCTGCCCGCCCTGCTGGCCGCCCCGCTGCTGCTCTCGCTGCTGCACAGCAGCCGCCCGGTGATCACCGAGACCCAGGAGGACTTCACGGCATGACCGCGCCGCGCACCCCCAAGATTCCGTACGGCGGCGATCACAACCCCGAGCAGTGGCCGGAACCGGTGTGGGACGACGACCACCGCCTGTTCACGCGGGCCCGCATCGACACCCTCACCGTCGGCGTCTTCTCCTGGTCCCTCACCCAGCCGGCCCCCGGCACCTACGACTTCACGATCCTCGACCGCATCCTCGACCGCGCCGCCGCAGAGAACCGCCAGGTCTGCCTGGCCACCGGCACCGCGGCCCTCCCGCCCTGGCTCGCGAAGCGGCACCCGGACGTCAACCGCACCGACTTCGAGGGCCGCCGCCACCGCTACGGCCAGCGCCACAACTTCTGCCCCAGCTCACCGGCGTACCGCGAATACGCCACGGCGATGGCGTCCCGCCTCGCCGAACGCTACGCGGGCCACCCGGCCCTGCTCGCCTGGCACATCAACAACGAGTACGGCGGAGCCTGTTACTGCGACCTGTGCGCCGAGGCATTCAGGGAATGGCTGCAGAACAGATACGGCACCCTCGACGCCCTCAACGACGCCTGGTGGACGACCTTCTGGTCCCACCGCTACACCGACTGGGTCGAGATCGAGCCCCCGAACGCCCTCACCGAGCACTGGCGCGGCCCCGACCACACCGCCTTCCAGGGCATCACCCTGGACTACTTCCGCTTCACCACCGACGCCCTCCTCGGCTGCTTCCTCGCCGAGAAGGAGGTGATCCGCGCCCATGACCCGGACACCCCGGTCACCACCAACTTCATGGGCATGTTTCGCCCCCTCGACTACCACCGCTGGGCGCCCCACCTCGACTTCGCCTCCTGGGACAGCTACCCGCCCCTCGACGCCCCGCCCACCTGGCCCGCCCTCGCCCACGACCTGATGCGCGGCCTCAAGGACGGCGCCCCCTTCTGGCTGATGGAACAGACCCCGTCCACGACCGCCTGCCGTGACGTCAACCCCCTGCGCCGCCCCGGCGAACTCCGCCTCGCCACCTTCCAGGCCATCGCGCACGGCGCCGACGCAGCCCTCTACTTCCAGATGCGCGCGTCCCGCGGCGCCTGCGAGAAGTACCACGGCGCGGTCATCGGCCACGCGGGGCGGGACGACACCCGGGTATTTCGTGAAGTGGCAGAACTGGGACGGGAGTTGGAGGCGCTGGGCGACGCGACCCTCGGCGCGCGCACCCCGGCCCGCACCGCCCTGCTCTTCGACTGGGACAGCTGGTGGGCCCTGGAGATCTCCGACGGCCCTTCTCGACTGGTCAAGTACCAGGAGGTGGTCCACGCCTACTACCGGGCGGCCCGTGAGGCCGGGGCGGACGTGGACGTCGTCCCGGTCACGGTTGATCCGACCGGATACGACGTGGTCCTCGCCCCGGTCCTGCACATGATCAAGGGTGACCTGAGGGAGCGGCTCGAAGCCGTCGCCGCACGCGGCGGCACGGTCCTGACGACCTTCCTCTCCGGCCGTGTCGACGAACACGACCGCGCCTTCCTCGCCGACGCCCCCGGTCCGCTCGCGCCCCTCATGGGAGTCCGCGTCGACGAATGGGACGCGCGACCGCCTCAGGTCGTCCAGCCTGTCCAGCTGGGGGAGCTGACCTGCGAGGCCCGTCTGGTCTTCGAGATCGTGCTGCCGCGCGGCGCGGAGCCGGTCGGCACCTACGGTGCCGACTTCTATGCGGGCACGCCGGCCGTGACCCGTCATGCCTACGGTCAGGGTGAGGGCTGGTATGTCGCGACCGACCTCGACCAGCCCGGCGTCGCCTGGGTCGTCCGCCGGATCCTGGCCCGCCATGACCTCCTCGGCCCCTACGCCGACCATCCGGCCGTCGAGACGGCGACCCGTGTCGCCCCCGACGGCACCCGCCTCCTCTTCCTCCTCAACCACGCCCCGGAACCGGCCCGGCTCACCGCCCACACCACCGCCACCGACCTGCTGACCGGCAAGCGGGTCGAGGACGGCGAACCACTCACCCTCGACCCGCTCGGCACAGCAGTCCTGCGGATTCAGTAGATGCGCCGCCCATGTGCGTCGGCCACACCAGACTTGCGCAGAAAGTAGCTGTTGATCTGGTCGCGCCACTCGCGTGCACTGCGGAGCTGCTCCTCGAAGCGCTCCGTCACCCGCGCGTGGCGTGCCGGGTCCACGAGCCCGGCCAGCGAGGCCCACCCCTCGCGGGCCTTCTCCACCTCTTCCACGCCCTCGAAGTGCGTGTCGTATATGTGCTGGATCACCGTCTTCCCACTCCGAAGCACGTGGTCGTACGACACGTGGTGGAAGAACAGCAGCAGCTCGTCCGGACAGGTCTCCGGCGACTCGAACACCTTGGCCCACGCCGGTGCGTACTGGCCCGCATACCCGGTGCCCGTCGCCACGCTGCGGTCGACGCCGATGCCGTCGCGGTCGGCGAAGTGGTAGGTGCCCCACGGGCTGTACTCGTAGCCGTCGACGCTCGGCCCGTAATGGTGACCGGGCTGTACCATCCAGCCCACCCCGAGCGGCGCGGTGTACTTCTCGTACGTCTTCCAGGAGCCGGCCAGCACCGCAGACACCCCGGCCTCCAGCCGGGCGCCCTCCTCGGTCCTCTCGGGCGTGAAGGTCAGCCTGATCCACTCATCCAGGAACCGGTAGGGATTCGCGTCCGGTTGCCAGGCCAGCCGCCCGAAGGTGTACAGGTTCGCCTGGGCCAGCGGATGGCCGGTCCAGAAAGGGTCGTCACCGACGTTGGACACGGCGACGAGACCCCCGCGCGCCAACTCCCCTACGGCCGCACCCGCTTCGGGACGGAACCGCAGCACCTCGCTCCACATCGGCCCCAGCCAGCACACATGCCGCTGCTGCCCGGTGTACTCCTGCGTGGCCTGCACCTCCACCGCGAGCCGGGTGCGCGGCATCGCGCCGATCAGCGGCGAGACCGGCTCGCGCACCTGGAAGTCCATCGGCCCGTGCTTGACCTGGAGCACGGCGTTGTCGAAGAACTGCCCGTCCAGCGGCACGAAATGGTCGTACGCGGCCCGCGCCCGGTCCGTCGTCCGGTCCCGCCAGTCCTGGCGGTGGTTGTAGACGAACGCCCGCCAGTGCACCGTGCCCCCATGCGGGTCCAGGGCCGCGGCCAGCATGTTCGCGCCGTCCGCGTGGCTGCGGCCGTACGCGAACGGCCCGGGCTGTCCCTCGGAGTCGGCCTTCACGACGTACCCGCCGAAGTCGGGGATCACCTCGTACACCCTCGAGGTCGTCTCCGCCCACCAGCCCCGCACGCCCTCGTCCAGCGGATCGGCCGTGGACAGTCCGCCGAGCACCATCGGCGCGGCGAAGGTGACCGACAGATGGACGCGGATGCCGTACGGCCGGAGCGCGTCCGCGATCGCGGCGACCTCACCGATCCGGTCCGTGAGCAGATGGGCCTCGGTCTCGTGCACGTTGACGTTGTTCACGGCCACGGCATTGATCCCGCAGGCCGCCAGCAGCCTGCCGTACGCCCCCACCCGCCCCAGCAGCTCACCGCGCGCCCGCCCGTCCGTCCAGAACAGCGACCCGCCCGCGTATCCGCGCTCCACCTGGCCCATGACCGGATGCACGGCCACGTTGTCCCAGTGATCGAGCATGCGCAGCGCCGACGCGGGTCGGTGCTCCTCAGGTCCGTACGAGCCCTGGAACGCCGCTTCCCGGAGCCGTACGACATGGAACAGGCCGTACAGCAGCCCGGGCCCCCCGCACGCGGCGACGGTCGTACGGCCGGCACCGCGCTCGAAGGTGAACGCCTCGCCGCCGCTGCCGCTCTCGGCGCCGGTCAGCTCCAATACCAGGTCGTACGGCCCGGCGGCCGCGTCGCGCTCGACGCGACCGCCGAACCGGGCGCAGGCCTCCGCCACTTCCGCGTGCACCGTGTCCACCAGGGGACCCGAGCCGCGGATCAGGGTCCGCCGGGTGCCGATCGGCCGGAACGCCTCGTCCGGCAGCCAGGCCGGATCGACACCCTGCATGAGACCCCCAATGCACCCGCTGCTCCAATTCGCCTGCTCAGGCGAGCAGTTCGACCTCCGAGAGCACCGCCTCGCCGTCGAGCACCAGGCGGTACTTCCCGTACGTACCCGGGGACCCCACGGTGAACGCCCGTGTCTGCCGGTCCCATGCGAAGGACTGCCCGGAGCGCTCGTCGAGGGTCTGCCAGGTGGTGCCGTCGCCAGACCCCTGGAGCTTCCAGCCGGTCGGCGCCTTCGTCCGGTCCGACGGCGACGTCAGGGTGTACTGCACGGCCTTGGCGCCCTCGGACACGGGCAGATCCACCGAAGTGACGCTCGCCTGGGTCGCCGAGGTGTTGTCGAACAGCTCCCCGTCACCCTTCAGCACGTCCGCCCGAGGCGTCGGTACCTTGTCGTCCTGGGTGATCGACACGGGCGCCGCGTTCTTGCCGGTGCCCCAGGAAGAGGGCCGCGGACCCATGTCGAACTCCAGAACGCCGCCCTTCGCGATCACCGAGTGAGGCAGCGAAGACCACTTCCACGGAACGCCGTTGACCTTCAGGCCCTGCACGTACACATTGCGGGCGCTGTTCTTCGGTGCCTTGACGACCAGCTCGCGGCCGTTCTCCAGATGGACGGTCGCCTTGGTGAACAGGGGCGACCCGATGGCGTACTCACCACTGCCCATCACCAGCGGGTAGAAGCCCAGCGCGGAGAACAGGAACCAGGCCGACTGCTCGCCGTTGTCCTCGTCACCGTGGTAGCCCTGCCCGATCTCGCTGCCGACGTACAGCCGCGACAGCACCTCACGGACGTTCCTCTGCGCCTTCCAGGGCTGCCCGGCCGCGTCGTACATGTAGATGGCGTGGTGGGCGACCTGGTTGGAGTGGCCGTACATGCCCATCCGGACGTCCCGCGCCTCGGTCATCTCGTGGATGACACCGCCGTAGGAGCCGACGAAGTCGGGCGAGGCCGTCTCCGGGGTGGCGAAGTACTCGTCGAGCTTGTCGGCGAGCCCGCTCCGGCCGCCGTACAGGTTCGCCAGGCCCCGGCTGTCCTGCGGGGCGGTGAAGGCGTAGCCCCACCCGTTCGTCTCCGTGTAGTCGTAGCCCCACACCCGCGGGTCGTACGTCGAGGACTCGACGCGCCAGTCACCCTTCTCGTCCCGGCCCTGGAAGAAGCCTGCCTCGGAGTCGAAGAGGTTCACATAGTCCCGGGCACGGTTGAGGAAGTACTCCGACTCCTCCATGTACCGCTTGTCGCCGGTCTTCTTGTACAGGGCCTGGCCCATCCGTGCGATGCCGTAGTCGTTGAGGTAGCCCTCCAGCGCCCACGACAGGCCCTCGTGCGTCTCGGTGCTCGTGTAGCCGAGGAACGGCGAGGTCGCCATGCCCTTGCGGCCGACACCGGACGACGGAGGTACGACGGTCGCGTTCTTCACGGCCGCGTCGTACGCCGACTTCGCGTCGAAGCCGACGCCCTTGACGTAGGCGTCCGCGAAGGCGACGTCCGAGGAGGTGCCGGTCATCAGGTCCGCGTACCCGGGGGAGGACCAGCGGGAGGTCCAGCCGCCGTCCTTGTACTGCTGCACGAACCCGTCGACCATCTCGCCGGCCTGGCTCGGCGTCAGCAGTGAGTACGCCGGCCAGGTCGTGCGGTACGTGTCCCAGAAACCGTTGTTGACGTACACCTTGCCCTCCACGATCTTCGCGCCGGTGTGCGTCGGGGTGTCGGGGTTCGGCATCGGGGAGAACGGCGACGCGTACCGGTACGTCGAACCGACCTTCTCGAAGCCGGAGTTGGGGTACAGGTACAGCCGGTACAGGCTGGAGTACAGCGTCGTCAGCTGGTCCGGCGTCGCGCCCTCCACCTCGACCTTGCCGAGCAGCCGGTCCCACTGGCGCTGGGCGCGCGACTTCACGGTGTCGAAGGAGGTGCCGTCGGGGATCTCCTGGCGCAGGTTGTCCTTCGCCTGGTCGATGCTGATGAGGGACGTGGCGAGGCGGAGCGTGACGGTCCGGTCGTCGCCGGCGTCGAAGCGCAGGTGTCCCTTCACCCCGCCGGCGGAGCCCTCGGTGACGGGCTTGTCGAACACGCCGTACACGAACAACCGGGTCGCCCCCGTCGACAGCCCGGACTTCACGTCCGAGTAGCCGGTGACGATCCCGTTCTCCTTGTCGAGCGTGAGCCCCGCCTGGTCCGTCACATTGTCGAAGAGGACGCTCGCGTCGTCACCCGGATAGGTGAAGCGCAGCACCGCCGCGTGGTCGGTCGGCGCCATCTCCGCCTTCAGCCCGTTCTCGAACCGGACCCCGTAGTAGTACGGCCGTGCCGTCTCGTTCTCGTGCCGGAAGGCGAGCTCGCGCGCCTCGCGCCCGGTGTCCGGGGTGCCGGAGGCCGCCGAGGGCATCACCTGGAAGGTCTGCCGGTCGCCCATCCAGGGGCTCGGCTCATGGCTGGCGCTGAACGCCTGGATCGTCGGCAGGTTGTCGTCGTTGTTCGAGCGGGCGTAGTCGTACAGCCAGCTCAGCGAGCCCGCGTTCGTCACCGGCGTCCAGAAGTTGAAGCCCTGCGGCACGGCCGTCGCCGGGAAGTTGTTGCCGCGCGAGAAACCGCCGCTGGAGAGCGTGCCGCGGGTGGTGAGCGCGTAGTCGGACGGGTGGGCCTTCGGCTTCTCCGGCGCGACGGTCTTCAACGTGATGTCGTCCAGCCAGCCCCGGAACTTCGCCGGGCCCTTGGGGGAGTCGTACGCCACGAGGATCCGGTCGACGGTCTTGCCCGCCGCGACCGAGCCGATCCGCGAGGCGACGTGGTTCCACTGGTTGACGTACAGCACCTTGGCCGCGCCCTGCCCGCGCGGCGACAGCGGGAAGCCGTGCTGGTCGGTGGCGCCCAGGTCGCTGAGGTGGGTGCCGTCGGTGAAGGCGAGGTCGACGGAGACGTTCGTGGCGTCGTAGTCGAGGTCGCGGTCCGCCATCGACGGGAAGACGCGGTAGGACAGGCGGGTGTCGCGGCCGACGGCCACGTTCACGTCGTAGACCTTGTTGTACGAGTACGCCCGCCCGTCCGCCGTGTGCCGGCCGGCGTAGCGCAGCGCCCGCTTGCCGGTGAAGCCGGCGCCCGCCTTCGCGGTGGGGGAGCCGCTCGGTCCGCGGTCGACGAGGGAGAGCATGTCCTGTGGGACCGGGCCTTCGCTGCCGCCCGTGGAGAACTGGACGTCGGCGAGCTGGAGGATGCCGGAGGCGCCGTTGTTCTCGGTGACTTCCAGCCGGAAGTACTGGTATTCGGCCGGTTCCGCGAGGTCGTACGTCTTTGTCTGGAACCGTTCGGTGAAGGATTCGTCCGAGCGGGTGTCGAGGGTCTTCCACTCCTTGCCGTCCGTGGAGCCCTGCAGGGTCCAGTCCCGGGGGTCGCGCTCGGCGTAGTCATTGGCCGAGGTGAGCGCGTATTTCGCTATTCGGGCCGGTTTGTCCAGGTCGAATTCCACCCACCCGGTGGGCTCGAAGACCAGCCACTTGCTGCTCGACTCCCCGTCGACGAGGTTCTCCTTCACCTCCCCGCCGCCGGTGTTCTCGCCGTTCGCCCGCACGTCCGTGACATGGTCGGTCACATTGCCCGGAATGCCGCTGCTGTAGCCGCCGTCGACGCCCGAGGCGCGCTTGGTGCCGTCCGGCGCGGTGTCGACGGTATTGAGCCAGTCGGGTGCCGGGTCGCCGGCCTCGAACGAGGACGCGAACCCCCGGTCGGCCGCCGCGGGTGCCTGAGGCAGGGCGACCGCCGCGCCCTGCGAGCCCACGGCCACACAAAAGGCGGTCGCCGACACGACCGCCGTACCCCATCTGTGCCGAGCTCTCTGCTGCTTCAACGGGTACCCTCCCTGCGCACGGGACAACGTTGTCAACTTCGCTGCGCAAGGATCAGTTGTGGCTCAAGTGCCGAGTATTGTCAAGGGCGTTGCCTGTGGCTTTCGGGGCCTATGCCGCGGATTTTTCCGGCAAGCGGCGCACAGGCCACTCATATTTCCGCGAGGTCTCAACTCGGAAAAGACCACCGGCCAACCTTGCATTCGATCTTGCTCCGCTGGCGGGAAGTGGACTATACCTGTCGGCACTTCACATGATTCCGCACTTCCTGCACGACCCCAGCTAGGTCCTGTCGTCAGATTCCCGCCTGCCAGGCGTCGCCGGGCAGGCGGGAATGTGGCGACAGGACCTAGGACCCGATCGCGGTGCCGGGGAGGATCCGGTTCACCGCCTGAGTCCTGGAGAAGGCGAGGACTTGAGCATGGGATCCACGACCACCGAGAACAACGGCGACGCAGGTGTCGGCCGTCGCGATCTGATCAAGCGGTCCGCCGCACTCGGTCTGATCTCCGTACCCACGATGAGCTTCCTCTCCGCCTGCGCCAGCGGCGGCGGAGACGGTGACAAGGTCGACAAGGGCGAGAAGACCGAGCAGAACCCGCTCGGCGTCAACGAGAAGGCGGCCATGGAGGCCGTCATCTTCGACGGCGGCTTCGGCACCCAGTACGTCGAGGACGCGATAAAGGACTACGAGAGGTCCTTCGGCAAGGTCAAGTTCACGGCCACTCAGGACATCCAGCCCCTGCTCCAGCCCCGCCTGGTCGGCGGCAACCCGCCGGACGTGATCGACAACTCCGGAGCAAAGGCGATGGACGCCGCGACCCTGATCTCCAAGGATCAGCTCGCCGACCTCACCCCGCTGCTGGACGCCCCGTCCTTCGACGATCCGGGCAAGAAGGTCCGGGACATCCTCGTTCCCGGCACCATCGAAATGGGCCAGTACGGCGACGACAAGTGTTATCGCCTGAACTACGCCTTCACCACGTTCGGCGTCTGGTACTCCAAGAAGCTGCTCGACGACAATGGCTGGGAGTATCCGAAGACCTGGGACGAGATGCTCGCCCTGTGTGCGAAGGCGAAGAAGAAGGGCATCGCCGGCTGGACGTACGCCGGCAAGCACCCGTACTACATCCCGTTCACGCTCTACCCGTTCATCGCCAAGATCGGCGGGTGGGACGTGATGAAGAGCATCGACAACCTGGAGCCCAATGCGTGGAAGCAGGACGCGGTCAAGAAGGCGTTCGACGCGTATTACGAGCTCGCCGCCAAGGGATACGTCCTCAAGGGCACGCCGGGCCTGGACCACATCCAGTCGCAGACCCAGTGGACCAAGGGCAAGGCCGTGTTCATCCCGAACGGTTCATGGGTGGAGAACGAGGCCGCGCCGACCACGCCCAAGGACTTCGAGATGACGATGGCCCCCCCGTCCAGCCTCGACGCCTCCGACAAGATGCCCTTCGAGACCATCTGGGCCCAGGCCGGTGAGCCGTTCATCGTCCCCCAGCAGGCGAAGAACGTCGACGGCGGCATGGAGCTGCTGCGCATCATGCTCAGCAAGAAGCACGCCCAGAACTTCGCCAAGCTCGTCAAGTCCCTCACCTGTGTGCAGGGCGCGACCGAGGGCATGTCGCTGCCGCCCGGCCTGGCCTCGTCGAGCGCCGCGCTCGACGCCGCGGGGGAGAACGTGGTGAACCCGCGCCTGCCCGACTGGTACCAGACCTTGCACAAGGAGGACGTCGGCGGTGCGCTGGCCGAGATGATGGCCGGGCGGATGAAGCCCGACGAGGCGATCACGAAGATCCAGGCCGCCGCCGACAAGACGGCCAAGGACGACTCCATCAAGAAGTACAAGCACGCCTGAGTGCTCGCTTCGGGGCGAGAGGAGTACGAGCATGGAGCGGGGCGAGTATGGCGACTGAAAGCCGGGTGGTGACCAAGGGCACCGCGAGGCCCACACCGGGGAAGCCGGCCGGGCAGGGGGGCTTCAAGTCCTCGCCCCGCTATCGGACCTTCGTCAAGTACCGGTTCATCGCGGGGTTCCTGGCGGTGCCGCTGGCCCTCTACGCGGTGCTGGTCGTCTCGCCGTTCATCCAGACCTTCTACTACGCGCTGACGGACTGGACGGGCTACAGCAGCGACTTCACGATGGTCGGCTTCGACAACTTCAGCAAGTTGTTCGAGGACGACCTGTTCTGGAAGTCGCTGCAGCACAACCTCGTACTCCTCATCGGCATGCCGGTGCTCGCCATCGGGATGGGCCTGTTCTTCGCCTTCATGCTCAGCGCCGGCGGCCGGCACAAGCAGGGCCAGGCGGCCACCGGCGTCCGGGGCTCGAAGGGGTACAAGATCCTCTACTTCTTCCCCCAGGTGCTGTCGATCGCGATCGTCGCGGTCCTGTGGGGCAACATCTACAACCCGCAGGGCGGTCTGCTCAACGGCGTCCTGGACGCCCTCGGGCTCTCCTCCCTGGAGCAGAACTGGCTCGGCGACCCCGGCATCGCCCTGCTCTGTGTGCTCGCCGTGATGGTGTGGGCGAACGTCGGCTTCTACGTCGTGCTGTTCTCCGCGGCGATGGGCTCGATCCCCAAGGAGATCTACGAGGCCGCCCTCCTGGACGGCGCGAGCCGGGTCACCACCTTCTTCCGGGTCACCCTGCCGCTGATCAGGGACAACATCCAGACCGCGTATGTGTACGCGGGCATCATGGCGCTGGAGACCTCCTTCGCCTACGTCATGATCATGACGGTCAACCAGGGCGGGCCGGACCACTCGACGCTCGTGCTCCCGGTGTACATGTACAACAAGGCCTTCCGGGACGGGCAGGCCGGCTACGCCACCGCCGTGGGTGTGGCGATGCTCGTCGTCACCATGATCTTCGCGGTGCTCGCGCTGAGTATCGGCCGCCGCCGTGACCGGCTCGAATTCTGAGATGAGCGGGGAGAACGCAACGATGACCACCGCGGAACCCACCGACGTCGCCACCCCGTCGAAGGCGGGTCCCGGCCGGCCGGCGGCCGTCGCCGGCCGGTCCGGGAAGTCGGCCGGGGGTGAGGGCAGGACGCTCAACGTGTTCTCGCACGCGTTCCTCGTCCTGTGGGCCGTCATGGCCGCGGGCCCGCTTCTGTGGGCGTTCATGAGCGCCTTCAAGACTTCGGGGCAGATCCTGGACAGCCCGTGGTCGCTGCCGGACGGCATCAGCTTCGACGCCTTCGCCCGCGCCTGGACCAAGGCCAACATCGGCCAGTTCACGGTCAACTCACTGGTCGTGGTGGTCCCGTCGGTGCTCGGCACGATGCTGCTCGGGTCCATGGCCGCCTACGTCCTGGCGCGCTTCGACTTCCCCGGCAACAGGTTCGTCTACTACCTGTTCGTCGGCGGTATGACCTTCCCGGTGATCATGGCGATCGTCCCGCTGTTCTTCGTCCTGAAGAACCTGGCCCTGCTGAACACCCCGCACGGCCTGATCCTCGTCTACATCGCCTACTCGCTGCCCTTCACGACCTTCTTCATGACGGCGTTCTTCCGCACACTGCCGGGGTCCATCGCGGAGGCTGCGATGATCGACGGCGCCTCCCACAGCAGGGTCTTCTTCCAGGTCATGCTGCCCATGGCCAAACCGGGCCTGATCAGCATCGGGATCTTCAACTTCCTCGGCCAGTGGAACCAGTACATCCTGCCGATGGCCCTCAACACCGAGAGCCCGGACCGCTATCTGCTCACCCAGGGCCTCGCGACACTCGCGGTCAGCCAGGGCTACAAGGGCGACTGGTCGGGGCTCTTCGCCGGGCTGACCATCGCGACCCTCCCGGTACTCGTCGTGTACACCGTCTTCCAGCGCCAGGTGCAGGCCGGCCTCACGGCCGGTGCGTTGAAGTAATCGCTCTCCGTTTACCTCGGCGTAAGCGCCGCATCACCCCGCGTCATAGTGAGCCACCCCACACAGGGGTGGCTCGCGTGCGCGTGTGCACATCCCCGGATCCGGTTCAACCTCTTGACGGGAGGCAACCCGAACGGCTCAGCTTAGAGTTCACTAGTTGGACACGAACGGGGTCTCACCGAAGCGGCCCCGCGCGCAGGAGGTCGTCGTGGAGACTCCGGGGTCGCAGTCATCGCTGCACCGAGCCAACCTGGAGCGGGTCGTTCGGGCCGTCCGGCTGGCCGGATCCCTCACCCAGGCGGAGATCGCCAGGACCACGGGTCTGTCCGCGGCGACGGTCTCCAATATCGTCCGGGAGCTCAAGGACGGCGGAACGGTCGAGGTCACGCCCACATCGGCGGGTGGCCGACGGGCCCGCAGCGTCTCGCTGAGCGGGGACGCCGGCATCGTCATAGGGGTCGACTTCGGCCACACCCATCTGCGCGTCGCGGTGGGGAACCTCGCCCACCAGGTACTGGCCGAGGAGTCCGAGCCGCTGGACGTCGACGCCTCCTCGACCCAGGGGTTCGACCGGGCCGAGGAGCTGGTCAACCGGCTGATCGCGGCGACCGGCGTCGACCGCTCCAAGATCGCCGGGGTCGGTCTCGGTGTCCCCGGCCCGATCGACGTCGAGTCGGGCACCCTCGGCTCGACCGCCATCCTGCCCGGCTGGACCGGCACCAAGCCCGCCGAGGAGCTGCGTGGCCGGCTCGGCGTGCCCGTGCACGTGGACAACGACGCCAACCTGGGTGCCCTGGGCGAGCTGGTCTGGGGCAGCGGGCGGGGCGTGCGGGATCTGGCGTACATCAAGGTCGCCAGCGGTGTCGGTGCCGGTCTGGTCATCAGCGGCAAGATCTACCGGGGCCCCGGCGGCACAGCTGGAGAAATCGGGCATATTACCCTGGATGAATCCGGCCCGGTCTGCCGCTGCGGAAACCGGGGCTGCCTGGAGACCTTCGCGGCCGCCCGCTATGTGCTGCCGCTCCTCCAGTCCAGTCACGGCACCGATCTGACCATGGAGGGCGTCGTACGGCTGGCCAGGGACGGAGACCCGGGCTGCCGTCGGGTGATCGCCGACGTCGGCCGCCATATCGGCAGTGGAGTCGCCAATCTCTGCAATCTCCTGAACCCGAGCCGGGTGGTCCTCGGCGGTGATCTCGCCGAGGCCGGCGAGCTGGTCCTCGGGCCGATCCGGGAGTCCGTGAGCCGCTACGCCATTCCCAGCGCGGCACGTCAACTGTCCGTTCTTCCCGGGGCACTTGGCGGTCGTGCGGAGGTGCTCGGAGCGCTCGCTCTCGCGCTCAGCGAGATGGGCGATTCAACCCTTTTGGACAGCACTCTCCATGCGGCTGCGCCTGCCTTCACTTAGAGAACGGATGGCACCGTTGCCAACCCGTTAAGGATTTACTTCTTGACGTCGCACGTGTGGCCGAGTTGACTTCCAGCCACCTCGGCCGCAACGACGCGGCCTCGTCAGGGAGGTTTGTGAAGTGAACACGCGTATGCGTCGTGCCGCCGTTGCCGTTGCCGCAGGTGCGATGGCCATCTCGCTGGCTGCCTGTGGCAGCGCCGAGGAAGCGGGCGGCGACAACGACTCCACCGCCACCGCCGCCAAGGGCGACGACATCAAGGTCGGTCTCCTGCTCCCCGAGAACCAGACCGCTCGCTACGAGAAGTTCGACCGGCCCCTGATCGAGGAGAAGATCAAGGAGCTGACGAACGGCAAGGCCACCGTCGACTACAACAACGCCAAGCAGGACGCCAACCTGCAGGCCCAGCAGGTCGACACCATGATCACCAACAAGGTCGACGTCCTCATCCTGGACGCCGTCGACGCCAAGGCGATCAAGAACTCCGTGCAGAAGGCCGTCGACGCCGGCATCAAGGTCGTCGCCTACGACCGCCTGGCCGAGGGCCCGATCAGCGCCTACACCTCGTTCGACAACGTGCAGGTCGGCAAGACCCAGGGCGAGGCCCTGCTGAAGGCCCTGGGCGACAAGGCCAAGGACGGCCAGATCGTCATGATGAACGGCTCCGTCACCGACCCGAACGCCGCCATGTTCAAGGAGGGCGCGCACTCCGCCCTCGACGGCAAGGTGAACATCGGCAAGGAGTACGACACCAAGGAGTGGAAGCCGGAGAACGCCAACTCCAACATGGAGTCGGCGATCTCGGCGATCGGCAAGGACAAGATCATCGGCGTCTACTCCGCCAACGACGGCATGGCGGGCGGCATCATCACCGCCCTGAAGGCCGCCGGCATCGGCGACATCCCGGTCACCGGCCAGGACGCCGAACTCGCCGCGGTGCAGCGCATCATCGCCGGCGACCAGTACATGAGCGTCTACAAGCCGTACGCCCCCGAGGCCAGCGCCGCCGCCGAGATGGCCGTCGCGCTCGCCCAGGGCAAGTCGCTCGACTCCATCGCCAAGGACAAGGTCGACAGCGACAGCGCGAAGGCCGTTCCGTCCGTGCTCGTGGACGTCACCTCGCTGACCAAGGACAACATCAACGACACCGTCATCAAGGACGGCGTCTACACGGCCGCTGAGATCTGCACCGGCAAGTACAAGGCCGCCTGCGACAAGCTCGGCATCAAGTAAGCAGCCCCAGGTCCCTTTCCAGGTGCGGGAATTCATCCTCGAATTCCCGCACGGGACATGACTGCTCCAGACTCCTCCGGCGCCCCGCGCATACGTCAGCCCCGCAAGCTCGGTGCGGGGCGCCGGACGGAACCCCGCGGGTAACCCCCGCCCACCCACCCTGCATTCTCTGCACAACCCTTCCGCCGGGTCAGGCGGCGAAGGAGATGGTTCACGTGTCCGCTACGCCCGTGCTGGCGTTGCGCGGGGTCTCCAAGCGGTTCGGTGCCGTTCAGGCGCTCACCGACGTAGAGCTTGAGGTCCACGCCGGTGAAGTGGTCGCCCTGGTGGGCGACAACGGCGCCGGAAAGTCCACGCTGGTCAAGACGATCGCCGGCGTGCACCCCATCGATGAGGGCGTCATCGAATGGGACGGCAAGGCCGTCTCGATCAACCGGCCGCACGACGCCCAGAACCTGGGCATCGCGACGGTGTACCAGGACCTCGCGCTGTGCGACAACATCGACGTCGTCGGCAACCTCTTCCTGGGCCGCGAGCTGAAGAAGCGCGGCGTCCTCGACGAGGTCGAGATGGAGCGCCGCTCGCGCGAGCTGCTCCAGACGCTGTCGATCCGCATCCCCAGCGTGCGGATCCCGATCGCCTCGCTCTCCGGCGGTCAGCGCCAGACCGTGGCCATCGCCCGCTCCATGCTCGGCGAGCCCAAGCTGGTCATCCTCGACGAGCCCACCGCGGCCCTCGGTGTCGAGCAGACCGCCCAGGTCCTCGACCTGGTGGAGCGGCTGCGCGAGCGCGGGCACGCCGTCATCCTCATCAGCCACAACATGGCCGACGTCAAGGCCGTGGCGGACAAGGTCGCGGTCCTTCGCCTGGGTCGCAACAACGGCGTCTTCGAGGTCAAGACGACCTCGCAGGAGGAGATCATCTCCGCCATCACCGGCGCCACCGACAACGCCGTGACCCGCCGTGCGGCGCGCACGACCGGGGAGGTTTCCAAGTGAGCATCGACAAGACCTCCACCACGCCGCAGGACCACGAGGTCGTGAACACCGAGGCCGCCGCGGCCGCGGTGACCGCGGTCGACCCCCGGCTCCTGGTCCAGGAGCAGGGCCTGGCCGGCTACATCGGCGAGTTCAAGCGCAAGATGAAGGCCGGTGAGCTGGGCTCCATCCCGGTCGTCCTCGGTCTGATCGCCATCTGTGTCATCTTCCAGAGCCTGAACTCGGCGTTCCTCTCCGCGGAGAACCTGAGCAACATCACCATCACGATGGTCGGCACGGGCATGATCTCCGTCGGCATCGTGTTCGTGCTGCTGCTCGGCGAGATCGACCTGTCGGTCGGCTCGGTCAGCGGCGCGTCCAGCGCCATCGCGGCCGTCCTCGCCGTCAACCAGGGCTGGCCCGAGTGGGCCGCGGTGCTCTTCGCCGTCGCCGCGGGCGCCGCCATCGGCGCGGCGCACGGCTTCTTCTTCGCGGTGCTCGGCGCTCCCGCGTTCGCCGTCACCCTGGCGGGTCTGCTCTTCTGGCTTGGCTTCATGCTCCAGACGCTGGGCGAGAACGGCACGATCAACCTCGACAGCGACGGTCTGATCGGCCAGCTGACCACGTACTACTTCACGGACGTCGCCGCCGCGTACGGCCTGGCGGCCGTGGTGACCGGGCTGTTCTTCATCACCTCGTTCCTCGGCAACCGCCGGCGCGAGGCCGTGGGGATCCCGTTCCGGCCGCTGAGCGACACGATCCTGCGGACCGTGCTGCTCGGTGTGGTCTCCTTCGCCGCGGCGCTCATGTACAACCAGTACAAGGGGCTGCCGCTCGCCACGGTGATCTTCCTCGTGTTCCTGGTCGCCACGGACTTCGTGCTGCGCCGTACGTCGTACGGCCGCAAGATCTTCGCGCTCGGTGGCAGCGTCGAGGCCTCCCGGCGTGCGGGTATCAACGTGACCGCGGTGCGGATCTCGGTGTTCGCGATCTCGGGCGGGTTCGCTGCCATCGGCGGTCTGTTCCTGGCCTCGAAGATCGCGTCCGCCAACCAGAGCGCCGGTACGGGTGACCTGCTGATGAACGCGATCGCCGCGGCCGTCATCGGTGGTACGTCGCTGTTCGGTGGGCGTGGGCGGACCTGGAACGCGCTGCTCGGTGTGCTGGTGATCGTGTCGATCCAGTACGGGCTGCAGCTGGAGTCCATCGCCGAGCCGGTGAAGTACATGATCACCGCGGGTGTTCTGTTGACCACAGTGGTCATCGACTCCATCACGCGCAAGACGCAGAAGACCGCGGGGCGCGCGTAGCGCGGAACGCCGTGGCGCCGTAGGGGCGTGGGTGAACTGGCGGGTGCCGGTCCGTGTGGGCTGGTCGCGCAGTTCCCCGCGCCCCTTTGCGGCGTTGTAGTACAGCGCGTTGTTGGGTAGGGCCGATTGCGTGATGTGCCAACCCCGGCCCGGGAACCTTCCGCCTGAGCGGAACATTAGACTCGACAAGCCCGGCAACAGCTCGAACAGCTCTACTGCAAGGAGGCACGGGTGCCGCTGCTGACCCGCATCACGGGACCGCGCGATCTGGACCGGCTCAGCCCTGAGCAGCTGGACCAGTTGGCAGAGGAGATCCGTACCTTCCTCGTCGAGGCGGTTTCCAAGACCGGCGGCCACCTCGGCCCGAACCTCGGTGTGGTGGAGCTGACCATCGCCCTGCACCGGGTCTTCGACTCGCCCAGGGACAAGGTGCTGTGGGACACGGGTCACCAGTCCTATGTGCACAAGCTGCTCACCGGCCGCCAGGACTTCAGCAAGCTGAAGATGAAGGGCGGTCTGTCCGGCTATCCCTCGCAGGCCGAGTCCGAGCACGACGTCATCGAGAACAGCCACGCGTCGACGGTCCTCGGCTGGGCCGACGGCCTCGCCAAAGCCAACCAGCTGCGCAAACGCGACGACCATGTCGTGGCCGTCATCGGTGACGGCGCCCTGACCGGCGGCATGGCCTGGGAGGCGCTGAACAACATCGCCGAGGCCAAGGACCGCCCCCTCGTCATCGTCGTCAACGACAACGAGCGGTCGTACGCCCCGACCATCGGCGGCCTCGCCAACCACCTCGCGACGCTGCGGACGACCGACGGCTACGAGCGTTTCCTCACCCGGACGAAGGAGATCCTCGACCGCACGCCCGTCGTCGGCAAGCCGCTCTACGAGACGCTGCACGGGGCGAAGAAGGGGCTCAAGGACTTCATCGCGCCGCAGGGCATGTTCGAGGACCTCGGGCTGAAGTACGTCGGGCCGATCGACGGACATGACATCGAGGCGCTGGAGTCGGCGCTCGCGCGGGCCAAGCGGTTCGGCGGGCCGGTCATCGTGCACTGCCTCACCGAGAAGGGCCGCGGCTACCAGCCCGCCCTCCAGGACGAGGCCGACCGCTTCCACGCCGTCGGCAAGATCCACCCCGACACCGGACTGCCGATCAGCAGCAGCGGCGCCGACTGGACGTCCGTGTTCGGCGACGAGATGGTCAAGCTGGGCCAGGAGCGCGAGGACATCGTCGCCATCACCGCGGCCATGCTCCAGCCGGTCGGCCTGGAGAAGTTCGCCAAGCGGTTCCCCGAGCGCGTCTACGACGTCGGCATCGCCGAGCAGCACGCCGCCGTGTCCGCGGCGGGCCTGGCGACGGGCGGTGTGCACCCCGTCTTCGCCGTCTACGCCACCTTCCTCAACCGCGCCTTCGACCAGGTCCTCATGGACGTGGCGCTGCACAAGTGCGGTGTCACCTTCGTGCTCGACCGCGCCGGTATCACCGGCACCGACGGCGCCTCCCACAACGGCATGTGGGACATGTCGATCCTCCAGGTCGTGCCCGGGCTGCGGCTGGCCGCCCCGCGTGACGCCGACCAGGTGCGGGCGCAGCTGCGCGAGGCCGTCGAGGTCAAGGACGCGCCGACCGTCGTCCGCTTCTCCAAGGGCGCCGTCGGCCCCGCCGTACCCGCCGTGGGGCGCGTGGGCGGCATGGACGTGCTGCGCGAGCCGGGCACCGACACGCCCGACGTGCTCCTGGTCTCCGTCGGTGCGCTGGCCCCCATGTGCCTGGAGATCGCCTCGCTCCTCGACAAGCAGGGCATCTCCACCACCGTCGTCGACCCGCGCTGGGTCAAGCCCGTCGACGAGGCCATGGCCCCGCTCGCCGAGCGGCACCGGGTGGTCGTCACCGTCGAGGACAACAGCCGCGTCGGCGGTGTCGGCTCGGCGGTCGCGCAGGCCCTGCGCGACGCGGGCGTCGACGTCCCGCTGCGTGACTTCGGCATCCCGCCGCGCTTCCTCGACCACGCCTCCCGCGCCGAGGTGATGGCCGAGATCGGCCTGACCGCCCCCGACATCGCCCGCCAGGTCACCGGCCTGGTCGCCAGGCTGGACGGCCGGTTCGACCGTACGGCGGCCGAGGTCGACTCGGTGGAGCCCGCCCGGGACTGACCCCACCGGGAAACCACAACACCGGTACGGCCGGATGGGCCGGTTCGCCACTCATGCTGGTGGCGAAACCGGCCCATCTGTGTGAATCCACCCGTGCCGGGGCATGCGTACCACGCCCCCTCTCGATCATGTCGAGGACGACAAGCGTGGGAGGTATGACCGTGAGCAGCACACTCTTCCGGACGAAGAGAGTCGAGCAGTCCATCCTCGATACCGAGGAGCCAGAGCACGCGCTCAAGAAGTCCTTGTCCGCGCTGGATCTGACCGTCTTCGGCGTCGGCGTGATCATCGGCACCGGCATCTTCGTGCTCACCGGCACCGTCGCGAAGAACAACGCCGGGCCCGCGGTGGCCCTGGCGTTCGTCGCGGCCGGTGTCGCCTGCGCGCTGGCCGCGCTCTGTTACGCCGAGTTCGCGTCCACGGTGCCGGTCGCCGGGTCCGCGTACACGTTCTCGTACGCCTCCCTCGGCGAACTGCCCGCCTGGATCATCGGCTGGGACCTGGTCCTGGAGTTCGCGCTCGGTACGGCGGTGGTGGCCGTCGGCTGGTCGGGCTATGTCCAGTCGCTCATGGACAACGCGGGCTGGGAGATGCCCGCGGCGCTGGGCAGCAGAGAGGGCGCCGGCGACTTCGGCTTCGACATCCTCGCCGCCGCGCTGGTCCTGGTCCTCACCTTCATCCTCGTACTCGGCATGAAGCTGTCCGCGCGGATCACGTCGCTCGTCGTCGCCATCAAGGTGACCGTCGTCCTGACCGTGATCATCGCGGGCGCTTTCCTCATCGACGGCGACAACTACGACCCGTTCATCCCGAAGCAGAAGGCCGTGGAGGCCGGGGAGAGTCTCCAGGCACCACTGATCCAGCTGATGTTCGGCTGGGCGCCCTCCAACTTCGGCGTGATGGGCATCTTCACCGCGGCCTCGGTCGTGTTCTTCGCCTTCATCGGCTTCGACGTGGTGGCGACGGCCGCCGAGGAGACCAAGAACCCGCAGCGCGACATGCCGCGCGGCATCATCGGCTCCCTCGTCATCTGCACCGCCCTGTACGTCGCCGTGTCCATCGTCGTCACCGGCATGCAGCACTACAGCCGGCTGTCCGTGGACGCCCCGCTCGCCGACGCCTTCAAGGCCACCGGGCATCCCTGGTTCGCGGGCTTCATCAGCTTCGGCGCCGCGGTCGGCCTGACGACGGTCTGCATGATCCTGCTTCTCGGCCAGACCCGCGTCTTCTTCGCCATGAGCCGCGACGGACTGCTGCCCCGCTTCTTCTCCCACGTCCACCCGAAGTACAAGACCCCGCACCGGCCGACCATCCTGCTCGGCGTGGTCATCGCCATCCTCGCCGGCTTCACCCCGCTCACCGAGCTCGCCGCCCTGGTGAACATCGGTACCCTGTTCGCCTTCGTGGTCGTGGCGATCGGCGTGATCATCCTCCGCAGGACCCGCCCCGACCTGCACCGGGCCTTCCGCACCCCGTGGGTTCCGGTCATCCCTATCCTGTCGGTGCTGGCCTCCCTGTGGCTGATGATCAACCTGCCCGCCGAGACATGGGTGCGGTTCGCCATCTGGATGGCGGCCGGGTTCTTCGTCTACTTCCTCTACGGCCGCTCCCACAGCCGCCTCGGACGGCATGAGGAGACCACCGTCGGTGAGGTCATCAAGCCGCCGAAGGGAGACACCCCGTAGCCGAGCCGCCCGGTCGACGGGCGGTCAACCACGACTCTCCGGCCCCGTATGTCCTGCTCAGGCAGGGACTGCGGGGCCGGATAGCGTTCACCCCATGCTCGCCGAGCTCCTCGCACCGCCACGCTCCGGGCCCGAACCGCGCGCGGGACGTCGCTACTGGAGACGGCTGCTGCCCGCCCTGGCCCTGCTGGCCTGCGTCACCCGCCTCCCGTCCTTCACCCGGCCGCTGTGGAATCCCGACGAGGGCTATCTCGCCGTACAGGCACGGATGCTGGCGCGGGGCGGAGAGCTGTACGAGACGGTCGTCGACCGCAAGCCGCCGCTGGTGCCGTGGCTGTACGAGGCCGCGTTCGCGGTGGCCGGTTCCGGATCGCTCACGTCGGTGCGGGTCCTGGCGGTCGCGGCTCAGCTGCTGACCGCCGCGCTGTTGGCCTCGCTGGCGCGCCGCCGCTGGGGCGACACGGCGGGCGGGACCGCCGGGGTGCTCTATCTGCTGGTGTCGGTGGGGCTCAACCCCGAGGATGCCCAGGCCGCGACCTTCGGGGTATTCATGCTGCCCTGCACGGCGGCGGCCATGTGGTGCGCCGACCGGCACCGGTGGGGTGCGGCGGGCCTGGCCGTCGCGGCCGCGTTCCTCGCCAAGCAGACCGGCGGGGCGGTGCTGGTGCCGGTCGTATGGCTGTGCGTGTCGGCGGGGGAGGTACGGGCCGGGGGACTGGCGCGGCTGGGCGCCGGGGTCGTGGTGCCGGTCCTGGGCGTGGCCGCGGTGACCGACCCGGCGGGGTTCCTGTTCTGGACGGTCACGGGATCAGGGGCGTACGCCTCCTTCGCCGGGTCCGAGATCCACGTCCTCGCACGGTGCCTGACGAACACGGCGATCCTCGCGCTGGGCTGCGCGGGACTGATCCCACCGGTGCTGCGGGCCCTGCGGCCGGCCCGCACCGGTGCGGCGGACCTGTGGCTGTGGCTGGCCGCGTCGGCCGGGGCGGTCGCGCTGGGCTTCCACTTCTTCGGCCACTACTACCTGCAACTCCTCCCGCCCCTGGCCCTGCTGGCCACGGCCGCCCTCCAGCTCCTGCCGCGCGACCGCCTGACCCACGCCCTTGTGACCTCGGCCTGCTGCTGTGCCCTGTTCCTGAGCTGGGGGCTGATCGCACCCCGACCCGAACTCGACCACGCGAGGCGGCTCGCGGACGAGATGGCGAGCCGGACGGATCCACGGGACCGGGTCCTGGTCTGGGGCATACACCCCGAGACCTACTGGCTGGCCGACCGCAGACCCGCCAGCCGGTACCTGACGGCCGGGCTCCTCACCAACTACAGCGGAGGGCGGGACGGACCGCAGGTCGGCGAGCGATACGCCGTCGACGGGACCTGGGCGGTCTTCCGGGAGGAGATGACCGAGCGGGCGCCGGCACTGGTCGTCGACGACTCGCGGGGGAAGCCGTACGGGCCGCAGAGGGTGCCGGGTCTGCGGCGGTTGCTGGCGGCGGGGTATGAGGAGGTGGGGGTGGTGGAGGGGGCGGTGGTGTACGTGAGGAGGGGTACTGGCTGACGTACGCAGCCTGCGCCCGGGCTGCGCCGCTCTCCCCGCTCAGCCCCCACGCCGGGCACTCACGGCCGTACCGTACGCGGCCCCGCCACCTCCGCCCCCAACTCCGTTACCCTGCGCCGCAGTTCCCGGTCCGCGGTCACCACCAGGCAGGGCCGCCCACCGGCCCGGGCGACGAGCTCGACCATGTGATCGTCCCCGCTCCCGGCAGCCGCCTCCACGCGCACCCCAGGCACGGAGTCCACCCCCCGAGCGGCCCCCTCCACCACGAGCACGATCTCCACGGCCCCCGGCCGCCCGGGCACGCCGTCCACCGCCAGCCGATCCCGCAACCGCTCCGCGGCCCCCCGCCGGTCCCGCCACCACCCGTCGGGCACCGACCCGACGACGTTCGCGGCGTCGACGATCACGAGCAGGGGAGCGTCCTCATTCATGGGGCAAGGGTCGCATGGCGTTCACGGCCGGAGCTCTACGGCTTCACGGCCGGAGCTCTACAGCTTCACGGCCGGGGCCCCGCGGCGTCACCGCCAGGGCCCCACGGCGTCCGGGAGCCGTAAGGCTCACTCCTCGGCCGTCCCCTCCTCGTCGAAGCTGGCGAAGTACGCCGCCGCCATGTCCTCGTGCCCATGCCCCTGCGCAGCCGCCCGCTCGAAGCGCTCCGCACTCGCCGTGGCCACATCCAGGCGTACGCCGTACCGCTCACCCGCCTCCACGATGAGCCGCGCGTCCTTGCCCGCCGTGGTCACCGCGAACGCGGCCGGGGTCAGCCCGCCGTTCAGCACCAGCCCGGTCTTGGCCCGCAGGTAGCCCATGTCGAGCGGGCCGCCGTCGATCACCTCGAAGAAGTGCTGGGGGTCGACGTCGAGGGCCTTGGCGAGGGCCAGTACCTCGCCGGCGGCGTTGGTGACCGCGAGCACCCAGCTGTTGGCGACCAGCTTCAGCCGCGTCGCCGTGCCCGCCCCGCCGTCCTCGCCGGTCCACACCGTACGGGCGCCGACGGCGTCGAACACCGGCGTCACCGTCTCCCGCCCCGCGACCGGCCCCGCCGCCAGGACTGTCAGCTGACCTGCCTCGGCGGGCTGGCGGGTGCCGAGCACCGGGGCGTCGTAGAAGACGAGGCCGTGCTCGCGGGCGAAGGCGGCCAGGTCGGAGATCGCCTCGATGCCGGCCGTCGTCGACTGGACCCAGGCCGCCCCGGAGCGCAGTGCCGGCGCCGCCTCACGCATCACGTCCAGCGTCGCGGGGCCGTCGTACAGCATGGTCAGGACGACGTCGGCGCCCTGGACCGCCTCGGCGGGCGAGTCGGCGACCAGGGCGCCGTCGGCGGCCAGGGGCTCGGCCTTGGCGCGGGTGCGGTTCCAGGCGCGGACGGTGTGCCCGGCCCTGGCCAGGTTGCGGGCCATCGCGGCCCCCATGATGCCGGTGCCCAGGACGCTCACGGTGAGCTTGTCGGTCATGACGTCGACTTCCTGTTCTCGTACGGACGTTGCCGTGATCCAGCTTGCCCGGGGTCGGGCCGCCGGGCCGCCCCCACGCCGAATAGAGTGAACCGGTGAACGGCGACTGGCTCATCCGCGGCCGCGACGGCCGCCTCAGCGTCTATCTGCCGACCGACGACGCCGTGCTGTGCCGGGCGGAACTCGGACCCGGCGGCCCCTGGGAACCCCCGCGCAAGGTCGGCGGCGACCAGAAGCTGCGCCCCGGCCCCGCGGTCGGCCAGGGCGCCGACGCCTACGCCCATCTGGCCGCCTGGCGTCCCACCAAGCCGGGTGAGGCGGGCCTGGTGCACTCCACGCACTTCCGGCCGCGCCTGGCCGCCCTGGACTGGATCTCCATCGGCCACCCGGACCAGTCCGGCGACCGCACCGGCACGCCGGCCGTGACGGTCGACGCGCAGGGCCGGGCCCATGTCTTCGTCCGCAACAGGGCGGGCGGAGTGAGCATGCGGGGCCAGAAGGAGGTCGGCGGCTGGGGGCCGTGGCGTGACCTCAAGGGGCGTGAGGTCGACGACCTGCTGGCCGCCGTGACGGGGGAGTCGGGGCGGGTCGAGCTGTACGCGGCCGTCCCCGGCGCCCTCCTGCACTGGCGGCAGGAGAAGCCGGGCAGTGTCCCGGTCCTGGAGGAGGCGATGGAGACCCCGGTCCGCCCGGGCACCCTGCGCGCCCTGGCCACTTCTGCGGACCACACGACCCTCTTCTACGCCGACGACTCCGGCGACCTGTGCGCCTGGCGCCCGGGCACCAAGCCGGTCACCCTGCTGGCCTCCGCCGGCCCCGGCCCGGTCTCCGCGATCCGCTGTGAACTCGACGGCCACGACTGCACGCTGCTCGCCCAGCGCTCGGCGAGCGGCCGCGTCGCCTTCGCCGCGTATCCGACGCAGCAGGAGTCGGCGGGCGCGTGGTGGACGGAATCGGGCCCGCAGCTTCCGGCGGACGCGGTGGTCGCGCTGGCGGTGGACGAGGACGAGCGGGTGGTGGCGGCCACGTTGTCGCCGTCGACCGGGCAGTTGCTGGTCAGCCGGCGCAAGGACGAGCCGGGGCTGGCGCTGGAGACGTGGCGGGAGGTCTGACGACCGCCCGCACACGCATGAGGGCCCCTGCCGGAGCAGGGGCCCTCACTGGTGTGCGAGTCGTGTTACGCCGGAACCGACGCCACGCCCGGCGCCAGGAACTTCTTGCCGTTCACGCGCTCGGAGACACCCTCGCGGTCCAGGTACGGCGTGATGCCGCCCAGGTGGAAGGGCCAGCCGGCGCCCGTGATCAGGCAGAGGTCGATGTCCTGGGCCTCGGCGACGACGCCCTCGTCGAGCATGAGCCCGATCTCCTGCGCCACGGCGTCGAGGACGCGGTCGCGGACCTGCTCCTCCGTCAGGACGACATCGCCCTGCTTCAGCAGCGCGGCGACCTCGGGGTCAAGCTCCGGCTTGCCGGAGTCGTAGACGTAGAAGCCGCGCTTGCCCGCCTTGACGACGGCCGCGAGGTTCGGGGAGACCGTGAAGCGGTCCGGGAAGGCCCGGTTGAGGGTCTCCGAGACGTGCAGACCGATCGCGGGACCGACCAGCTCGAGCAGCACCAGCGGCGACATCGGCAGACCGAGCGGCTCGACGGCCTTCTCGGCGACCTCGACCGGCGTGCCCTCGTCGATGACGTTCTGGATCTCGCCCATGAAGCGGGTGAGGATGCGGTTCACGACGAAAGCCGGGGCGTCCTTCGTCAGCACCGCGGTCTTCTTCAGCTTCTTGGCGACGGCGAAGGCCGTGGCCAGCGAGGCGTCGTCGGTCTTCTCGCCGCGGACGATCTCCAGCAGCGGCAGGACCGCGACCGGATTGAAGAAGTGGAAGCCCACGACCCGCTCGGGGTTCTTCAGCTTCGACGCCATCTCCGAGACGGAGAGGGAGGAGGTGTTCGTCGCGAAGATGGCGTGCGCCGGGGCGACCGCCTCGACCTCCGCGAACACCTGCTGCTTGACGCCGATCTCCTCGAACACGGCCTCGATGATGAAGTCCGCGTCCGCGAAGCCCTCGGCCTTGTCCAGCACACCGGTGACCAGGGCCTTCAGGCGGTTGGCCTTGTCCTGGTTGATACGGCCCTTGCCGAGCAGCTTGTCGATCTCGGCGTGGACATAGCCCACACCCTTGTCCACGCGCTCCTGGTCGATGTCGGTCAGCACGACCGGCACCTCGAGGCGGCGCAGGAAGAGGAGAGCCAGCTGCGAGGCCATCAGACCCGCGCCGACCACGCCCACCTTGGTGACGGGACGCGCCAGGTTCTTGTCCGGCGCACCGGCCGGGCGCTTGCCGCGCTTCTGGACCAGGTTGAAGGCGTAGATGCCGGAACGCAGTTCGCCGCCCATGATCAGGTCGGCGAGGGCCTTGTCCTCGGCGTCGTAGCCCTGCTGGAGGTCGCCGTTCTTGGCGGCGGCGATGATGTCGAGGGCGCGGTAGGCGGCCGGAGCGGCGCCGTGCACCTTGCCGTCGGCGATGAAGCGGCCCTTGGCGACGGCCTGGTCCCAGGCCTCACCGCGGTCGATCACCGGACGCTCGACCTCGACGTCACCCTTCAGCACCTGGGCGGTCCAGATCAGCGACTGCTCCAGGAAGTCGGCGCCCTCGAAGATGGCGTCCGCGATGCCGAGGTCGAAGACCTGCTGGCCCTTGAGCTGCTTGTTCTGGTTGAGGCTGTTCTCGATGATGACCTGGACTGCCTTGTCCGCACCGATCAGGTTGGGCAGGATCGTGCAGCCGCCCCAGCCGGGGACCAGGCCGAGGAAGACCTCGGGCAGCGAGAACGCCGGGAGCGCCTTCGACACGGTCCGGTACTTGCAGTGCAGACCGACCTCGACGCCACCGCCCATCGCGGCACCGTTGTAGTACGCGAAGGTCGGCACGGCGAGGGCCGCGAGGCGCTTGAAGACCTCGTGGCCGCCCTTGCCGATGGCCAGCGCGTCCTTGTGCTCCTTCAGCAGCTCGACGCCCTTGAGGTCGGCGCCGACGGCGAAGATGAACGGCTTGCCGGTGATGCCGACACCGACGATGTCACCGGCGGCGGCCTCGGCCTCGACCTGGTCGATGGCCTTGTCGAGGTTCGCCAGCGACTGCGGACCGAAGGTGGTCGGCTTGGTGTGGTCGAAGCCGTTGTCCAGCGTGATGAGCGCGAAGCGCCCGGCGCCGAACGGCAGGTCGAGGTGGCGTACGTGCGCGGACGTCACGACCTCGTCCGGGAACAGCTCGGCCGCGCCCTTCAGGAGCTCAGCGGTGGTGCTCACTTGTCGCCTCCGGCGTCCTTGTGGTTCGGGTTCTCCCAGATGACCGTCGCGCCCATGCCGAAGCCGACGCACATGGTGGTCAGGCCGTAGCGGACCTCGGGCTGCTCCTCGAACTGGCGGGCAAGCTGCGTCATCAGACGCACACCCGACGAGGCCAGCGGGTGACCGAAGGCGATCGCGCCGCCGTACTGGTTGACGCGCTCGTCGTCGTCCGCGATGCCGTAGTGGTCGAGGAAGGCCAGCACCTGGACGGCGAAGGCCTCGTTGATCTCGAAGAGGTTGATGTCCTCGATCGACAGACCCGCCTTGGCGAGGGCCTTCTCCGTGGCCGGGATCGGGCCGTAGCCCATGACCTCCGGCTCGACGCCCGCGAAGGCGTAGGAGACCAGGCGCATCTTCACCGGGAGGTTGTTCTCGCGGGCGAAGTCCTCGGACGCGATGATCGAGGCGGTGGCGCCGTCGTTCAGACCGGCCGCGTTACCGGCGGTGACCCGGCCGTGCACGCGGAACGGCGTCTTCAGACCGGAGAGGTTCTCCAGCGTGGTGCCCGGGCGCATCGGCTCGTCGGCGGTGACCAGGCCCCAGCCCGTCTCGCCGGCCTCCGGGTTGGTGCGGCGCACCGAGACCGGCACCAGGTCGGCCTGGATCTTGCCGTTGGCGTACGCCTTGGCGGCCTTCTCCTGCGAGCGCACCGCGTACTCGTCGGCGCGCTGCTTGGTGATGTGCGGGTAGCGGTCGTGCAGGTTCTCGGCGGTCATGCCCATGAACAGCGCCGACTCGTCGACCAGCTTCTCGCTGACGAACCGCGGGTTCGGGTCCACGCCCTCGCCCATCGGGTGGCGGCCCATGTGCTCGACACCACCGGCGATGACGGCGTCGTAGGCGCCGAAGGCGATGGAGCCCGCGACCGTGGTGACGGCGGTCAGGGCACCGGCGCACATACGGTCGATGGAGTAGCCGGGCACGGACTGCGGCAGACCGGCGAGGATGCCGGCCGTACGGCCGATGGTGAGCCCCTGGTCACCGATCTGCGTGGTCGCTGCGATGGCGACCTCGTCGATCTTCTTGGGGTCGAGACCGGGGTTGCGGCGCAGCAGCTCCCGGATCGCCTTCACGACAAGGTCGTCGGCGCGGGTCTCGTGGTAGATGCCCTTCGGGCCCGCCTTGCCGAACGGGGTGCGGACGCCGTCGACGAAGACGACGTCCCTGACGGTACGAGGCACGATGGCTCTCCTCCAGATGCGGGATGGCACTGCTGCACTGCGCAAGCGCTGAGCGCGCGCTCAGGTTCATGCTACTTGTGGGTAACGTAGCTGCACAGTCCTGGAGGCGGGAGCGGCGAAGGTCACACCCGGTGTTCACCTCGGGGGTGCCGTCGAGCCCCTCGGAGTCAGTACGGGAGTGGGTACGGGATGCGACCCCGGCCCGTCCCCCGTGATCACCCCGAACAGCGTCCGCGCCACGTCCGCCCCGAACCCGTGCACGTCATGGCTCATCGCCGACAGCGTCGGATGCGTCAGCCGGCACAGCTGAGAGTCGTCCCACGCCAGCAACGAGACATCCCCCGGCACCGACAGCCCCATCTCCGCCGCCACCGACAGCCCCGCCACCGCCATGATGTCGTTGTCGTACACGATCGCCGTCGGCCGATCGGGCGGCGCGGCCGTGAGCAGGGACCTCGTCGCCCGCGCGCCCGCATCGCCCGAGAAGTCGGTCGCGACCTGCCATGCCCCGGCCAGCGCCAGCGCCCCCGCGGCCTCGTCGAAGGCGGCCGTACGGATCGCGGTGTGCCCCAGTGCCGCCGCACCCCCCACCCGCGCGATCCGCCGATGCCCCAGCGCGGCCAGATACCGCACCGCCTCCGTCACGGCGGTCGCGTCGTCGGTCCACACCGACGTCAGCCCGCCCGTCAGCGACGGGTGCCCGACCGCCACCACCGGCATCCCGAGCCGCTCGACCGCCGCCACCCGGGGATCGTCGGGCCGGAAGTCGACCAGGATCGCCCCGCCGATCTGCCGCCCCCGCCACCAGACGTCCTGCAACCCCACCTCCTCCTCCACGTTCCGCACGAGCCGCAGCAGCAGCGAGCAGGAGTGCTCGGCCAGGACGCTCTCCACGCCCGAGACGAACTCCATGTAGAACGGTTCGAGGCCGAGCAGCCGGGCCGGCCGGCAGATCGCCAGCCCCACCACGTCCACCCGCGAACCGGCCAGCGTCCGCGCCGTGAGGTTCGGCGCCCAGCCCAGCTCCCGCGCGGCCCGGAAGATCCGGTCCCGGGTGGCTTCCGACAGCCCCGGCTTGTGGTTGAAGGCGAGGGAGACGGCGCCCTTGGACACGCCGGCGCGGGCGGCGACGTCCTTGATGGTGACGCGGGAGGTCGTCATCGGGAGGGCTCCATGCAGTACAGGGCGGATCGGGCGGTCTCGGCGTCAGGAGTCTCCCAGCCGCGCACACCGATGGTCACCTCCTCGCCGGGCAGCAGTGTCACGAGCCCCCCGTCGGCCCGGGCATCGGGGTGCAGCCGGTCGGCCTGGAGCAGCAGATCCCGTACGAGGGTGCGGGCCTTGACCGCGATTCCACCGGGCACGAGAGCGACCTCGAACTCCGGCCGGGGATACGGCACTTCCCGGTCCGGCGCGGGGAAGTGCACGGCACGCAGACCGTCCGCGTCCGCCACGAGGAACTCCTTCGGCCCGACAGGCTCCAGCTCCTTCGGTACGGCGACCCGGGCCACCGCCCGCCCCTCGGCACCGAACCCCACGCTCGCTTCCCCGGCCACCACCCCCTCGACGGACATCCGCCGCAGCCGCACCGCCCCCGCCCACTCCTGCGCCGCCTGATTGACGACCGCCAACTCCAGCCTCGTCTCCCGCACTTGAAGCGTCAGCAACCGGTCCGCGTACAGCCGCCGCAGCTCGTGGTACAGCGGCTTCTCCCGCCCGTCCCCGTCGATCGCCGCCCAGGACGTCACCGGCCAGCAGTCGTTGAGCTGCCAGACCACCGTGCCCGCGCACACCGGCCAGTGCGACCGCCAGTGCTCGATTCCGGCGGCGACGGCCCGCGCCTGGTTGACCTGGGTGAGGTAGTGCCAGCGGTCGAAGTCCCCCTCCGGATCCCCCTCGGACAAGGCGAAATGCCGCTCGAGGCCCCGCCTCAGCTTCTCGTTCCCGTCGTCCGCCTTCTGGTGGTGCAGCATGCCGGGCGAGTCCGGCGCGAGCACCTCACCCGGCAGCGCCCGCCGCAGCGTGGCGTACGCGGGCGGCGCCTGCCAGCCGAACTCGGCCACGAACCGCGGCACGCTCGCGCGGTACTCGGCGTAGTCCTCCCGGTTCCACACCTCCCAGGAGTGATGCGTGCCGTGCGCCGGATCGTTCGGATGCCGCTCCCACGACCCGGACCAGGGACTGCCCGCCGTGTACGGCCGCGTCGGATCCAGCTCGGTCACCACCCGCGGCAGCAGGCCCAGGTAGTACCCCTCCCCCCAGGAGTCCCCGGCCAGCCGCGGCTCCCAGCCCCAGTCCCGGAACCCCCACAGGTTCTCGTTGTTGCCGTTCCACAGCACGAGTGAGGGATGCGGCATCAGCCGTACGACGTTCTCCCGGGCCTCGGCCTCCACCTCCCCGCGCAGCGGCTGCTCCTCCGGATAGGCCGCGCAGGCGAACGGGAAGTCCTGCCACACCAGCAGCCCCAACTCGTCGCAGGCGTCGTAGAAGTCCGCGCGCTCATAGATCCCGCCGCCCCAGATCCGTACGAGATCCACGCCCGCGTCGGCCGCCTGGCGCAGCCGCGTCCGGCAACTTCAAGGACATGTGGCCGCTCACCCAGTGGACGCAGGTCAACGGCTCGGTCAGCTGCGACGATCAGGCCACCACCAGGCTCGCCGAGGGAGACCCGTGGGCCGAGGGCGCCGATCTGCGCACCGCCGACACGCTGTTGTACGACATCGTGCGCGAAGGCCTCATCGAGAAGCACCCCACGACCACCAACTGGGAGGCGTCCAAGCCCCGTATCGCCAAGGGCGAGATCGCCACGATGTGGCTCGGTTCCTGGGCGGTCATCCAGATGCAGGGCGCGGCGAAGCAGGCCGGGGCCGACCCTGACGACATCGGGTTCATGCCCTTCCCGGCCCAGAAGAACGGCACGTTCTGCGCGGTGGCGCAGCCCGACTACAACCAGGCCGTCAACATCCACTCCGAGCACAAGGAGGCGGCCCGGGCCTGGATCGACTGGTTCACCGACAAGTCCGGCTACGCGGCGGACAACCTGGCCCTGTCCCCGCTCAAGGACGCCCCGCTGCCCGACGTCCTGAAGCCGTACGAGGAGAAGCGCGTCAAGATCCTCGACCTCGACGACAGCAAGGGCGCCCAGGTCAAGTTCATCGACAACCAGTCCGAGGTCGGTATCTACCAGCCTGACTACCGCCAGGACCTCGTCGACCTCGCCCGCGGCGCAACCAAGGGCAGCCTGGACGACTTCCTGAACGGCCTCGGCGAGAAGTGGACCGAGACCCAGAAGTCCCTGGGGTCCTGATGACGGACACGACCGAGAAGGCGGCCGTCGAGCCCGCACCAGGGCCGGCCGCCCCGGCACCGGCCCCCGTCCCGCGCACGACACGCCTGCGGCGCGGGGCCACCCCGTGGCTCTTCCTGCTCGCCCCGCACGCCCTGTTGATCACCTTCACCTACGCGCCGATCGCCAACATGGTGGCGTACAGCTTCACCGACTGGGACGGCGTGAGCCCCGAACTCCACTACACGGGCGCCGAGAACTTCGCCGAACTCTTCACCCGCCCCGAACTGTTCGAGGTCTTCTGGGTCAGCGGCTACTACCTGGCGGCGTCCGTCTTCCAGATCGTCGCGGCCCTCTACTTCGCCACGATCCTCAGCTTCGACGTCCGCTTCCGGAACTTCTTCAAGGGCGTGCTGTTCTTCCCGTATCTGATCAACGGGGTCGCGATCGGCTTCGTCTTCCTCTACTTCTTCCAGGACGGCGGCACCCTCGACTCCGTACTGAGCCTCTTCGGCGTGGAGACCGACCGAGCCTGGCTCGGCACCCCGACGTCGGCGAACACCTCGCTCGCCGCGGTCTCGGTCTGGCGCTACCTGGGCCTGAACTTCGTCCTCTTCCTCGGCGCGATCCAGTCGATCCCGGGGGAGCTGTACGAGGCGGCCGAACTGGACGGTGCGAACCGCTGGCACCAGTTCCGCTACATCATCGCGCCCGGCATCAAGCCGGTGCTGTCCCTCACGGTGATCCTCTCGATCTCGGGTTCCCTGTCGGTCTTCGAGATCCCGTACATCATGACCGGCGGCGCGACCGGCACCGAGACCTTCGTGATCCAGACCGTGAAGCTGGCCTTCCAGTTCAACAAGACGGGGCTCGCCTCGCCGGCCGCGGTCGTGCTGCTGCTGATCGTCCTGGCGGTGACCTGGGTGCAGCGGCGCCTCGTCCCCGACGACAAGGTGGACCTCGCATGACTCGTCGCGCAGTGGCCCGCACGCTGATGTACCTGTCCCTGATCGCCGCGACGCTGGTGGTCCTGCTGCCCCTTGCCGCCGTACTCCTGACATCCCTCAAGTCCGAGCAGGAGATGGCGAACGACGGCGGAGCCCTCGCCCTTCCCGACGACCTGCTGAACTTCCACAACTACGCGACGGCGTTCCAGGACGGCCGCATGCTCTCGGCGTTCGCCAACACGGCGGTCATCCTGCTCTTCGCCATCGGAGGCACGGTCCTGATCGGCTCGATGACGGCGTACGCCATCGACCGGTTCACCTTCCGCTTCAAGAAGCTGGTCGTGGCCCTGTTCCTGGTCGCCGCCCTGGTCCCCGGTGTCACGACCCAGGTGGCGACCTTCCAGATCGTCAATAGCTTCGGCATGTTCGACAACCTCTGGGCGCCGATCGTCCTCTACATGGGCACGGACATCGTCTCGATCTACATCTTCCTGCAGTTCGTCCGCTCGATCCCGACCTCACTGGACGAGGCGGCCCGCCTGGACGGCGCGGGCGCCTTCACGATCTACCGCAGGATCATCTTCCCCCTGCTGAAGCCGGCGATCGCGACGGTGGTGATCGTCAAGGGCATCACCACCTACAACGACTTCTACATCCCGTTCCTCTACCTGCCCTCGGAAGACCTTGGCGTGATCTCGACGTCCCTGTTCCGCTTCAAGGGCCCGTTCGGCGCCCACTGGGAAACGATCTCGGCAGGAGCGGTGCTGGTGATCCTGCCGACGCTGATCGTGTTCCTGCTGCTGCAGCGGTTCATCTACAACGGGTTCATGCGAGGTGCGACCAGGTGAGGTGCTCAGGGGCGCGGGGAACTAGGCGGACAAAGCGGCCACCAGAACAGGCGTGACCTGCTCAACCTGCCAAGGCCGAGCCCCATATCCAGCCAACGCCTCCGCGACCGACCCGGCATCGACGACCTTCGGCGGCTCCCAGCAAACCCGCCGCACGGTATCCGGAGTGATCAAGTTCTCCTGAGGCATGTCGAGCTGCTCGGCGAGCGCGGAAACCGCAGCCCGAGCAGCGGAAAGCCGAGCCGCGGCCACAGGGTCCTTATCGGCCCAGGCACGAGGCGGCGGCGGCCCGGTCACGGGCTGCCCGGGCGCCGGCATCTGCGACTCGGTCAACGCCTTCGCACGATCCACCGCGGCCTGCCACTGCTCCAGCTGCCGCCGCCCCATCCGATGCCCGAACCCATTCAGCGCCGCAAGGGCATGCACATTCGCCGGAATCGAGAGCGCGGCCTCCACGATGGCCGCGTCACTCAGCACCTTGCCCGGCGACACATCCCGCTTCTGCGCGATCCGGTCCCGCGTCTGCCACAGCTCCCGTACCACGGCCAGCTGGCGACGCCGCCGCACCTTGTGCATCCCCGACGTCCGCCGCCACGGATCCTTACGCGGCTCGGCCGGCGGCGCGGCCGCGATCGCCTCGAACTCCTGCCGCGCCCACTCCAGCTTCCCCTGCCGGTCCAGCTCCTTCTCCAGCGCGTCACGCAGGTCCACGAGCAGCTCGACGTCCAGCGTCGCGTACCGCAGCCACGGCTCGGGCAGCGGCCGGGTCGACCAGTCGACGGCCGAGTGGCCCTTCTCCAGGACGAAGCCGAGCACGCTCTCGACCATCGCGCCGAGGCCGACTCTGGGGAACCCGGCGAGCCGCCCGGCCAGCTCGGTGTCGAACAGCAGGCTCGGCACCATGCCTATCTCGCGCAGGCAGGGCAGATCCTGGGTGGCCGCGTGCAGCACCCACTCCACTCCGGACAGCGCCTCGCCGAGTCCCGACAGATCGGGACAGGCCACGGGGTCGATCAAGGCGGACCCGGCGCCCGCGCGGCGCAGCTGCACCAGATAGGCGCGCTGCCCGTAGCGGTAACCGGACGCGCGTTCGGCGTCGACGGCCACCGGGCCCGAGCCCGCGGCGAAGGCGGCGATCACGTCGGTGAGCGCCGCCTCGTCGGCGATCACGGGCGGAATGCCCTCGCGGGGCTCCAGCAAAGGGATCGGCGCCTCCGTAACAGAAGATCCGCCGTCGTCCGGAGGGGCGCCTCCGGTGGTTCGCAGTGAACTGTCTGCTGCGGTCTCTTGGGCGTCGGTCACATGTCAAGGGTATCTGTGTATGGACAGCGCCCGCCGACGGAACGTTCCGTCGGCGGGCGCCTGAGGGTCGTAAACCAGTCAGGTAAGTGATGGATCCGGTTCACGACAGGTGCGGACGTGGGCGGGGATCAGCGGCCGATCCCGTTCACGTCAGTGAATGATCAAGCGTTCAATGGCCTGGGGTGCGGCTCAAGGTTCTGTGACGCGGCTCAAGGTCTGGGGTGCGGTTCAAGGGTTGGGGGTGCGGCTCAAGGGTGCGTGATGCGGCTCATTCCAGTGTTCGGTGGACCGTCAGTGGATGATCCCGGTCCGCAGGGCCACGGCGACCATGCCGGCGCGGTCACCGGTGCCGAGCTTGCGGGCGATCCGGGCGAGGTGGCTCTTGACGGTCAGCGCGGACAGGCCCATCGAGACGCCGATCGCCTTGTTCGACTGGCCCTCCGCCACCAGCCGCAGCACCTCGACCTCACGACCGGAGAGCTCGCGGTAGCCGCCCGGGTGGCTCGGGGCACCCGGGTGGCGACGGTGCATACGGGCGGCGGCAGCGCCGATGGGGGCGGCACCGGGCCGGGTGGGGAGCCCGACGTTGGTGCGGGTGCCGGTGACGACGTAGCCCTTCACACCGCCGGCGAGGGCGTTGCGCACGGCGCCGATGTCGTCGGCGGCGGACAGGGCGAGGCCGTTGGGCCAGCCCGCGGCGCGGGTCTCCGACAGGAGGGTGAGGCCGGAGCCGTCGGGCAGGTGGACATCTGCGACGCAGATGTCGCGGGGGTTGCCGATGCGGGGACGAGCCTCCGCGATGGACGAGGCCTCGATGACGTCGCGCACACCGAGCGCCCACAGGTGGCGGGTGACGGTGGAGCGGACGCGGGGATCGGCCACGACCACCATGGCGGTCGGCTTGTTCGGGCGGTAGGCGACCAGGCTTGCGGGCTGCTCGAGGAGAACGGACACCAGGCCTCCTGGGGTGCGGGGACGACTTCAAGGTCACAGTCGTCTTCGGCACCAAACCTGTGGCCCTTTAGAGAAAGATCACGATTTAGTGAGTAACAATTGGGGCAATTCGGACGCTTGGTCGATCGTTCGGTGAGCACATCGGCTCGATCAAGGACTGTTCCTGACCGAAAGTGGCCGTATCGACAAAGTGACGGTCAAGACGGTGGCGGTCAGCGGGACTGAGGATCACGGCGCTGCGGCAGCGTCACCACCGACGCGTCGCCCGGGCCCGCCGGCGGCAGCCCCGCGACCTGGGCGAGCAGATCGCACCAGGACGCCAGGTGGGCCGCCGTGTCCGGAACGCCGCCGAGGCCCTCGCGGGGCGTCCACGAGGCGCGGATCTCGATCTGCGAGGCCGCCGGGCGCTCGGACAGGCCGCCGAAGTAGTGGGAGCCGGCGCGCGTGACGGTGCCGCTCGCTTCGCCGTACGACAGCCCGCGCGCCTGGAGCGCGCCGGTCAGCCAGGACCAGCACACCTCGGGCAGCAGCGGGTCGGCGGCCATCTCCGGCTCCAGCTCCGCGCGCACCAGGGTCACCAGCCGGAAGGCACCCTGCCAGGCGTCGTGCCCGGCCGGGTCGTGCAGCAGCACCAGCCGGCCGTCGGCGAGATCCTGCTCGCCGTCGACGACCGTGGCCTCCAGCGCGTACGCGTACGGGGCGAGGCGCTGGGGCGCCTTGGTCTGCTCGACCTCGATCTGCGGGCGCAGCCGACTGTTGCGCAGGGCCTCGACCGCGGCCCGGAATGCCGCTGGAGCCGCACTGTGCGAATGCCGGTCCCCCTCCCCGGCCTCCTTCGCTTCATCCATTCCGCCCGTACCGTCCGACAGTCTTCCCTGAGCCGCAGCCATGCCGGAAGGTTAAGGGGAACCGGGGCTTCGTGCTGGGCTAGACACCCCGTTCCCGGTGCCGGCGTGGCCGTCGCCGGGCGCCTCGTGCCGGACGGGCTGAAAGACGCGGACCGGCGTCGTGCGAGACTTGCCACCGTGAGTGCCAACACGCAGCCGACGCCGCCGACAGCCACCTACGACTCCGCCTTCCTCAAGGCGTGCAGGCGTGAACCCGTGCCGCACACGCCGGTGTGGTTCATGCGGCAGGCCGGGCGTTCGCTGCCGGAGTACCGCAAGGTGCGCGAGGGCATTCCCATGCTCGAGTCCTGCATGCGGCCCGAGCTGGTCACCGAGATCACCCTGCAGCCCGTGCGCCGGCACAACGTGGACGCGGCGATCTACTTCAGCGACATCGTCGTCCCGCTCAAGGCCATCGGCATCGACCTCGACATCAAGCCCGGCGTCGGCCCGGTCGTCGAGCGCCCGATCCGCACCCGCGCCGACCTGGCCCGGCTGCGCGACCTGACCCCCGAGGACGTCTCGTACGTCACCGAGGCGATCGGCCTGCTCACCGGCGAGCTCGGCTCGACCCCGCTCATCGGTTTCGCCGGCGCGCCTTTCACCCTCGCGAGCTACCTCGTCGAGGGCGGCCCGTCGCGTACGTACGAGAACGCCAAGGCGATGATGTACGGCGACCCCGAGCTCTGGGCCGACCTGCTCGACCGCCTCGCGGACATCACCGCGGCCTTCCTCAAGGTGCAGATCGAGGCCGGCGCCTCCGCGGTCCAGCTCTTCGACTCCTGGGTCGGCTCCCTCGCCCCGGCCGACTACCGGCGCTCGGTGATGCCGCACTCCGCGAAGGTCTTCGACGCCGTGGCCGGGTACGGCGTCCCGCGTATCCACTTCGGTGTCGGCACCGGCGAGCTCCTGAAGCTCATGGGGGAGGCCGGCGCGGACGTCGTCGGCGTCGACTGGCGCGTCCCGCTCGACGAGGCCGCCCGCCGCGTCGGCCCCGGCAAGGCGCTCCAGGGCAACCTCGACCCGACCGTCCTGTTCACCACCCCCGAGGCGATCGAGGCCAAGGCCCGCGAGGTCCTCGACGCGGCGGCGGGCCTGGAGGGTCACGTCTTCAACCTCGGCCACGGCGTCATGCCGTCCACGGACCCGGACGCGCTGACCCGGCTCGTCGAGTACGTCCACACGCAGACGGCTAGCTAGAAAACGCTCACCACGTCGGCCGCGCCCGCCTGCCGAACAGCAGGCCGCGCGGCTCCGGTGGCGGCGGCGTGCCGGGGCGCAGCGGCCAGGCGAGCGCCATGCCGGACAGGAAACCCACGATGTGCGCCGCGTACGCCACCGTGCCCGCGGCCGTGACGCCCTCGCCGGACGAGTACACCGCCTGCAGCGCAAACCAGAACCCGAGCACCAGCCAGGCCGGCAGCCGCAGCGGCAGGAAGATCAGGAACGGCACCAGGACCCAGACCCTGGCCCTCGGGTACAGCACGAGATAGGCGCCCAGGACACCCGCGATCGCCCCGGACGCACCGATCAGCGGGTCGGCGGAATCGTCGTTGAGGAGGGCGAAGCCGTACGACGCCGCATAGCCGCAGACCACGTAGAAGAGGAAGTACCGCACGTGGCCCATGCGGTCCTCGATGTTGTTGCCGAAGATCAGCAGGAAGAGCATGTTGCCGAGCAGGTGCAGCCAGCCGCCGTGCAGGAACATCGCCGTGAAGACCGACAGCACGGGGGACTTGGCGTAGTCCGGCGGGCCGATCACACAGCCGGGGCCCTGTGGCCCGACGGCGACGTCGCCCGTGGGGACCGCCCTGGGCAACTGGTCGTGGATCAGTTCCCGGGGCACCGCCGCGTAATGGTCCAGGAACGCCTGCAGATGACACAGCTGCGCCAGGCTGCTCTCACCGGCCACGGAGCCGGCTATGCCAGGCGTGGAGAGGAAGACGAGGACGTTCGCGGCGATCAGCGCGTAGGTCACCCAGGGGGTGCGGCGGACCGGGTTCACGTCATGGACGGGGATGACCACGACAGGTATCTGCCCGGGATGCGGGCCGCGAATACGTGCGGTGGGTCGGTGAACGTGGCCGTCGCCGCGTGCGTATGTCTCGGCAACCGCCCGCGGCACGGGGAAGGCGGGTCGCGGGGACTACGTGAGGAACAGGCGATGAACGACCGAGTTAATCCTCCGATCCACGCGTTGCCCGACGGTGAGGCCGAACTCGCCGTGGTGCTGCGGCTGCCCTGGGAAGACGTGGCCCGGCTGGGCCAGGAGGCCGGACGGCTTGCTTCGCAGATGCAGCGGCCGGTGACGTTGGACGAGGCCGTCAGCCATCGGTTGCGCTCCGCGCGGAGTGCTGCGCATGCGAAGCCGGCGGGGGAGCAGCCGGCTGCCGCCGCGATGCCGAGTGTGAGTGCGTCCGTGTCGTCGTTGCCTTCTCGGCCGCCGGCGGAGCAGGCTCGGCAGGCCATCGAGAGGATCAACGGATCCGCCTAGTCGCCGCATGGGCGCGGGTAGTTGGGCGGCTGTGGGCTCGTTGTGGCTGGTCGCGCCCCCGCGGCGGAGCCGCACATCGATACAGGCCCGCGCCCTGGGGGCCCGCGCCGCCCGTCAAGAAGTTGCGGCGTTCACTGCTTTCGCTGCCTTGCGGGCCGCCACCAGCACCGGGTCCCACACCGGTGAGAACGGGGGCGCGTATCCCAGGTCCAGGGACACCATCTGTTCCACCGTCATCCCGGCCGTCAGTGCCACCGCCGCGATGTCGACCCGCTTGCCCGCGCCCTCCCGGCCCACGATCTGCACGCCCAGCAGCCGGCCCGTGCGGCGTTCCGCGAGCATCTTGACCGTCATCATGGCCGCGTCGGGGTAGTAGCCGGCGCGGCTCGTGGACTCGATCGTCGCCGTCACGAACTGCAGGCCCGCCCTGCGCGCGTCCTTCTCGCGCAGGCCCGTGCGGGCGATCTCCAGGTCGCAGACCTTGCTGACGGCCGTGCCGACCACGCCGGGGAACGTGGCGTAGCCGCCGGCCGCGTTCGTGCCGATGACCTGGCCGTGTTTGTTGGCGTGCGTGCCGAGGGCGATGTGGCGTTCCCGGCCGGAGACCAGGTCGAGGACCTCCACGCAGTCGCCGCCCGCCCAGATGTTCTCGTGGCCGCGCACCCGCATGGCCAGGTCGGTCAGCAGACCGTCGTGGTCGCCGAGGGGGAGGCTCGCGGCCCGCGCGAGGGTGGTCTCCGGGCGGACTCCGATGCCGAGGACGACCACGTCCGCGGGGTACTCGGCGTCCTCCGTCGCCACCGCCCGCACCCGGCCGTCCCCGCCCGTGAGGATCTTGGTGACCTCGGCGTCGTTGACCATCGTGATGCCCAGGCCCGTCATGGCCTCGTGCACCAGGCGGCCCATGTCCGCGTCGAGCGTCGCCATGGGCTCGCTGCCGCGGTTGACGACCGTCACCTCGTAGCCGCGGTTGATGAGCGCCTCGGCCATCTCCACCCCGATGTAGCCGGCGCCGACCACCACAGCGCGCCGCCCACGCGTGCGTGCCAGCGTGTCGATGAGGGCCTGGCCGTCGTCGAGGGTCTGCACGCCGTGGACGCCGGGGGCGTCGACGCCCGGCATGTCGGGGCGGATCGGGCGGGCACCGGTCGCGATCACGAGTTTGTCGTACGACGTCCAGGACTCCGCGCCCGAATCGACGTCACGCGCGCGTACCCGGCCGCCCGGCACGTCGATCTCCGTGACCTCCGTGCGCATGCGCAGGTCGATGTCCCGCGCGCGGTGCTCCTCGGCCGTACGCGCGATCAGCTGGTCGCGGTCGGGGACGTCGCCGCCCACCCAGTACGGGATGCCGCAGGCCGAGAAGGAGGTGAAGTGGCCGCGTTCGAACGCCACGATCTCCAGCTCCCCGGCGCTCCTCAGCCGCCGCGCCTGCGACGCCGCGGACATCCCCGCGGCGTCGCCCCCGATCACGACCAGCCGCTCCCGCGTCCCCGGCACACCCCTCGCATCACTCCGCGCAGCGCTCATGCTCATGCGAACACGCTACGGGCGCCTGGCATTTCAGGCCTGCGGGCCGCTCTGTTCGCCACCGGACTCGTCGTCCGCGCGCGTGGGGCCCGGCGCTTGGCGGGCGGTGGGAAGCGGGCCCCATGTCGCCGTCGCGGGCGCCGTGGCGGGGCGGCGCGGCAGCCGGGGCCGCAGGACCTTCAGCCACAGCAGCACGATCAGCGCCGCCACCGCAGCGAAGGGCAGCACCGCGCCCAAGGCCACCGCGATCCAGCGCAGCATCGTCACGAACGCGTTCCAGCCGCCCGCGAGCGCGTCCAGGAAGCCGGGGTCGTCGTCCTTCGCGGCGGCCTTCTTCACCGGTGTCTCCGACAGGGTCAGGGTGATGGTGGCCAGGCTGGTGCGGTCCTTCAGGGACGACTGCTGGGCGAGCAGCGACTCCAGGTCGGCCTGGCGGCTGCTCAGCTCGCCCTCCAGCGTGACCACGTCGCTGAGCTTGGTCGCCTGGTCCATCAGCTCACGGATCCGGGCGACGCTGGCGCGCTGCGACTTGATGCGGCTCTCCACGTCGACGACCTGGTCGGTGACGTCCTGCGCCTTGGCGCTGCGCTCGATCAGCTTGCCCGCGCCCTCGAGTTCGGTGAGGACCTCGGCGTACCGGTCGACGGGTACGCGCAGGACGACGCGGGTGTGCTCGTGGCCCTCCTCGTCGCGTGTGGTGGTCTCGTTGCCGATGTAGCCGCCCGCGTCCTCGGTGGTGGTGCGGGCCTCGTCGAGGGCCTTCGGTACGTCCTTGACCTGCACGGTCAGGGAGGCGGTGCGGATGATGTGGCTCGTGGTGACCTTGGGCGCCGCGCTCGCCTTGTCGGCGCCGGAGCCGCTGTCCGGGGCGCCCTCCTTCGCCCCTGCCTGTGAGTCCGCCTGCGCGGCCTCTCCCGCGGCGGCCTTGCTGTCGCCGCCCGACCCGGAGTCGTCCGAGGCGCTGCAGCCGGTGAGCGCGAGGGCAGCGGCCAGCAGGATGGCGGCCAGGGCCTGAACCGGTCGTACGGAACGTTGTGTGCGCATGTGGGCGTACCCCCGAGGGTCGTCGTGACGACTGACGCTTCTTCGACGCCGGGGTCAGGCGGAACGTTGGCGGTGATCGGTCCCGATGCGGTCACGGTCAGGACTCGTGAAGGACACCGGGGCGCGCAGGGATTGTCAGTGGGGTCTGAGAGGCTGTGGACATGCGCGAAGAGGAGAGTCGTTCGGGTACGGGCCGGGTCGTCGTCATCGGGGGCGGGATCGCGGGGCTCGCGGCGGCCCACCGGCTGCTGGACGCCGGCCGGCAGGTGACCGTCCTGGAGGCGTCGGACCGCGTCGGCGGCAAGCTGCTGCCCGGCGAGATCGCGGGCGTCCGCGTGGACCTCGGCGCCGAATCGATGCTGGCCCGCCGCCCGGAGGCCGTCGCCCTAGCCCGCGAGGTGGGTCTCGCCGAGCGCCTCCAGCCGCCCGCCACCGCGACCGCCTCGATCTGGACCCGCGGTGCCCTGCGCCCCATGCCCAAGGGGCATGTGATGGGGGTTCCCGGCACCTCGTCCGCCCTCTCCGGCGTCCTGTCCGACGAGGGCCTGGCCCGCATCGACCGCGACGCCGACCTCCCCCGCACGGAGGTCGGGGACGACGTGGCGGTCGGCGAGTATGTGGCCGCACGGCTCGGCCATGAGGTCGTCGACCGCCTGGTCGAGCCCCTGCTGGGCGGCGTGTACGCGGGCGACGCGTACCGCATCTCGATGCGCTCGGCGGTCCCGCAGCTCTACCAGGCCGCGCGGACGCACGACTCCCTCACCGAGGCGGTCCGCGAGATCCAGACCAAGGCCGCCGCCAACCAGCAGACCGGGCCGGTGTTCATGGGCATCGAGGGCGGGGTGGGCCGGCTCCCGCTCGCCGTCGCCGAGTCGGTCCGCGCGCGGGGCGGCGAGATCGTGACCGGGGCGCCGGTGACGGAGCTGCGCCGTGTGGCACCCGCCGGGTGGCGCGTCGTCACCGGCGACCGGGTGCTGCACGCCGACGCGGTCGTCGTCGCCGTACCCGCACCGGCCGCCGCCGCCCTCCTGCGCGCCGAGGCCCCCGAAGCCGCCACCGAGCTGGACGGGATCGAGTACGCCTCGATGGCTCTGGTCACCCTCGCTTTCCGCCGCGCCGACACCGGCCTTCCCGCCGGCAGCGGCTTCCTGGTGCCGCCGGTCGACGGGCGCACCATCAAGGCGTCGACCTTCGCCTCCCAGAAGTGGGGCTGGATCGCCGACGAGAACCCGGACGTGGTCGTGTTGCGCACGTCCGTGGGGCGGTACGGCGAGACGGAGATCCTGGAGCGCGCGGACGACCACCTCGTCGACGTCTCACGACACGACCTCAAGGAGGCCACCGGCCTCGACGCCACCCCCCTGGAGACCCGCGTCACCCGCTGGACCGACGGCCTGCCCCAGTACCCCGTCGGCCACTACGCGCGCGTGGCCCGCGTCCGCGAGCACGTCGCCAAGCTGCCCGGCCTCGCGGTGTGCGGCGCGCAGTACGACGGTGTGGGCATCCCGGCGTGCATCGCGAGCGCGTACGCGGCGGTGGACCAGCTGGAAGGAGACCTGAGCGGTGTGGAGGAGCTCACCGCCAACCCGGTGCAGAGTCTGCACGGCGGAGCGGGAGAATAGGGGACATGAGTGACGACGCCCCCACCACCGAGTCCGGCAGGATCCCGAACAAGGGCAAGCTGGCCAAGGACCTCAACGAGGTCATCCGCTACACCCTCTGGTCCGTCTTCAAGCTGAAGGACGTGCTCCCCGAGGACCGCGCGGGCTACGCCGACGAGGTCCAGGAGCTGTTCGACCAGCTCGCCGCCAAGGACGTGAAGATCCGCGGCACGTACGACGTGTCCGGGCTGCGCGCCGACGCCGACGTCATGATCTGGTGGCACGCCGAGACCAGCGACCAGCTGCAGGAGGCGTACAACCTCTTCCGCCGCACCAAGCTGGGCCGCGCGCTCACGCCGGTCTGGTCGAACATGGCGCTGCACCGCCCCGCGGAGTTCAACCGCTCGCACATCCCGGCGTTCCTCGCCGACGAGACGCCGCGCAACTACGTCAGCGTCTACCCCTTCGTGCGCTCCTACGACTGGTACCTGCTGCCCGACGAGGACCGCCGCCGCATGCTCGCCGACCACGGCAAGATGGCCCGCGGCTTCCCGGACGTCCGCGCCAACACGGTCGCCTCGTTCTCGCTGGGCGACTACGAGTGGCTCCTGGCCTTCGAGGCCGACGAGCTCTACCGCATCGTCGACCTCATGCGCCACCTGCGGGCTTCGGAGGCCCGGATGCACGTCCGCGAAGAGGTGCCGTTCTTCACGGGGCGCCGGAAGTCCGTGGCCGAGTTGGTGGCCGGGCTCGCCTGACCGGTTCTTTTCGGTGAGGCGAGGTCGGCCGGAGGGCCCGGGGTGGGTTGTCCCCCCGGGAGGTGCAGCACCGGGCGTCGGAAGTCCGTGGCGAGTCGGTCGCCCGGCTCGCCTGATCAGTGTGGGAGACGGGCGGCGGCCTGCTGGGGGCGGCCGCCCGGTTTCGTCTCGGTCTGCTTGCTCAGCTTCTTCGCCTGACGGTCGTCCGGACGCCCCGGCTTCGGCTCGGGGTGCCCCTCGCACGCCGCCCGCCGCTCCGGGAGGCGCCCCGAGAGCAGGTAGGCGTCGATGTAGCCGTTGACGCAGGCGTTCGGGCCGTACGCGATGCCGTGCGTGCCGGCGTCCCGCTCGGTCACCAGGACCGAGCCCGACAGCCGCCGGTGCATCTCCAGCGCCCCGTCGTACGGCGTGGCGGCGTCCCGCTCGGCGGCCAGGATCAGAACCGGCGGCAGCTCACCCGGCCCGGTCCGCACATCGAGCGGCTGCTGCCGGGTTGCCTGCCAGTAGGCGCACGGCAGGTTCATCCACACGTTGTCCCAGGTCTCGAACGGCGCCACGCGCGCGAGCCGGGTGTTGTCCCGGTCCCAGACCGCCCAGTTCGTCGGCCAGGACGCGTCGTTGCACTCCACGGCCGTGTAGACCGCGTTGGTGTTCTCCTCCTGGACCGCCGCGTCCGCGACCGGCGAGGCCAGCTCGGCGAGCGGCTTCGCGTCGCCCTTCAGATAGGCCGACAGCGCCTGCGCCCGCGCGGGCCAGTAGTCGTCGTAGTACCCGGCCTGCAGGTACGCCTCCTGCAGCTCGCCCTGCCCGACCTTCCCGCCGGCCGGCTTCACGGCCAGCCGCTCCCGCACCTTCTCGTAGTTGCGCAGCACCTCGTCGGCGGTCTTGCCGAGGCCGTACACGGCGTGGTGCTTGGCGACCCACTCCCGGAAGTCCGCCCACCGTCCCTCGAACGCGGCCGACTGCAGGAGGTTGCTGCGGTACCAGATCTGCGCAGGGTCGGGGTTCACCGCCGAGTCGAACACCATGCGCCGTACATGTGAGGGGAAGAGGGTCGCGTACAGCGCCCCGAAGTAGGTGCCGTACGACGCGCCCATGAACGTCAGCTTCTCCTCGCCCAGCGCGGCGCGCAGGACGTACAGGTCACGGGCGTTGTTGAGGGAGTTGTAGTGCCGCAGCGCGCTGCCGGTGCGCACGGCGCAGCCGCGTGCGTAGGCCTTCGCCCGGGCGATGCGGTGCTGCTTGTACGCCTCGGAGGGGTGCGTGGGCGCGAGCGTGGGCCCGTTGAAGAACTGCTTGGGGTCCTGGCATGACACCGGCGCGGACGGCCCCACTCCACGCGGGGCGTAGCCGACCAGGTCGTACGCTCCCGCCAGCCGCTTCCACGCGGGCAGGACCCCGATCAGCGGGAAGTGCAGGCTGGAGGCGCCCGGCCCACCGGGGTTGTAGACCAGGGCGCCCTGGCGGGGGACCCGGCGCTTGCTGTTGTGCGGGTCCTTGTGAGTGGCCTGCACCCGGCTGACGGTGAGCCGGATCTGCTTGCCGTAGGGGTCGGTGTAGTCGAGCGGGACGGACACGGTGCCGCACTTCACGTCGGTCGGCAGCTCCAGGCCCTTGGCGCACCTGCCGAAGGTGATGCCTGCCTTCTCGGCGCGGGCGGCGGCCACCGCCGTGCCCAGCCTTTCGTCCGCCTGCGTGGGCGTGCCCGGGGCGGCGGCCGCGGTGCTGCCGGTCGGGGCGTTGGAGAGGGCGGTCAGGAGCAGCGCTCCGGCGACCGAGTAGAGGGCGGGAGCTCTCATCGCGTATCCCTTCAGTGCACGGCAGCAACAAAAGGGATATTTCGTTCGTCTGTTGATGAAGGCAAGCACCGTGCTGCCGGTGTCGGCGTCAATGCCCCCGATGCGTCACCGACCGCCCGGCCATCAGTCGCGGCGGTGGAACGCGGCGTGATGCGGTTCGCGGTGTGCGAAGGCCGCGCGCAGCTCCGGCTCGCCGATCGCCCGCACGCCCCGGACCGCGACGGAGGTGAGGTACGTACGGTGGTCCCCGCCTTCGGAGTTCCGGACCAGGGCGCTGAGCAGCCGCTGTCCGGCCGGGGAGGCCCACCGCGAGTACGGGCTGATCTCGATCCGGGCGATGGCGAGGCAGCTCAGCGTGAGTACGAAGGGGAGCGCGAACCAGAGGGCCACCAGATGCGCCGGCATGTCCGACCGGGCCGGGGCGAGCAGGGCGGTCACGCCCAGCGCCACGACGGCCAGTGCGGCGAGCCGCACCTGCCGGATCGTCTCCGCGACGCCGCCGCGCGCCCCGTCGGGCACGGCGAGACCCGCGCTCACCAGCCGGTCGCCCAGGCTGCCCACCGCGTCGGCGGCGGCCGCGGCGTCCCGTACCGGCTCGATCCGGGACTGGCCCTCCGGCCCGATGGCCCCTATGACCGAGCGCTCCATCTCGTCGCGCCCACGCGGATCGACGACCGTCGCCCAGCCGGTGTGCGCGAGCAGCAGCCGCCGCTGCAGCGCCATGGAGACGAGCGTCAGGTCGGCCACCCGTCGGGGTCCGCCGGACAGGAACGCGGCCTCGTACAACGTCAGATCGTGTCCTCGGCCTGCCGTCGCCTCTTTCGTGTCCCTGGCAGCGGCGTGCGCGGCGGCCAGACACAGCCGCGTGCACGCCGTTCCGGCGACGGCCCAGGCCAGCAGCAGAAGAAGCACCCAGAACATGGCACCATTTTGCGGCTGAACCGCCGCCGTTTTCGCGGAGTTGGTTGCTCGCCGTGGGGGTTTCTCCATTAATGGTTACGGTTTTAGGGCGGATTTTCAGGAATTACCGGGATCGTCCGGTGGGCGGCTGGTGGCGGCCGGCGGCAGTGTGTACGTCGGTGACGGGGCCGTGGTCGGGGTCGCCGGGACGGCCGGCGCGGGGTCGAGGGTCGGGCCGGGCGGGGCGGGGGAGGGGTTGAGCGGAGGAGTGCTGCCGGCGGCCATGTCCTGGGCCAAGGCGTCGAAGTCGACGTAGCCGGTTGCCTCCAGGACCGTGATGTGGTCCAGGACAGTGGTGTTGGCGTCGTCGGCGAGCGCGCGGACGAGGGAGTTGCGGGTGCCGGCCCGCACCTGGGCGACGACGGAGAACACCTTGCCGTGCGCCAGCCGCAGGATGTTGGCGAACTGCCTGTCGTACTCGACGCCCTGGGCCGAGTCCAGGGTCGCCAGCCACTCCCGCTGCTGCACGCTGGGCTCGTTGGGCAGCTCCAGGCCGAGCTTGGCGGCGACGTCACGCACCCGCTCGTCCAGGAACGTGTGCCCCTCGACGAGGTGCTGCCCCGCGGTCCGCACGGCCGGGGTGGTGCCCTTCTGCAGTGCCTGCTGCCCGGCGGGCAGTTCCCAGAGCCCGGCCAGCCGGACCTTGGTGATGAAATCGCGGTCGAGACCGGACAGGGGTCCGTACCCGGTCGAGACGGTCTCGGCGTTGAGCACGTCCACGCCGGTCCCGGACCGGTCGGCGTACGACCAGATCGGGAAGATCATCGCCAGCAGGGTCGCCGTCAGGCCCGTGATGATGAGCCCGGTGCCGCTGAAGATGCCTCGGCCGTTGATCGGGGGTCGAGGTCGCATGGTGCCTCCTGTTGCGGCACCGCACGTCAGTGCGCTTCGAGGGTTGGGTTGGCATATTACTTCGGGGTACTTGGGGTCTACGCCAACTGTCGTAGGGGAGCGAATCGTTGCAAAGGGTATGGTTACGGGTGAATCGGGAGTTGGGGTGGGTGGCGGACAGGGGTAAACGGGATGATTCGGGGGAGTCGACCGCCTTGCAGGGCTGGGGTGTCGGGGCCGCCTCGATGAGGAGCTGGGCCGTTCGTGCGGCGGCCTGCCAAGACGAGCCGCGCGAGTCCATCGACCGGCTGGCCACCCGACCGTGCCGCTGGTCGTGCTCACCGAACCCTGCGCGCGCCTGCCACCTCCAGGATCGCCTTTCCGGGGATGCGGCGTCCGCGAAGGGCCTGCGCCGCCTCGTCGAAGCGGTCCCAGGATCCTTGCCAGCCGATCTCGACGGTGAGGGCCCCTTCAGCGGCCAGTTCGGTGAGAATGGCCAGGTCCGCGCCGACATCGCCCTCGATGACGAAGGAGGTCAGCGACTTGGCCGGGCCGACCGTCGCATACGGCGGAAAGACCGCCGGCTGCCCGGACGTCCAGCCGACGCTCTGCACGCTGCCCCCGGGAGCGAGCAGGTTCCATGCCGCGACCAGTTGGGGGCCGCCGACGCTGTCGATGACCACGTCGACCGGGCGCTGGAGTCCCTCCAGTCCGATCAGCACCTCGTCGGCGCCGGACTCGGCCAGCCCCTCCCCGCGGGCGGCCGAGCCCACGGACGCGATCACGTGGGCACCGGCCCGCGCCGCCAGCTGGACGGCGAACCGGCCGACCCCGCCGGAGGCCCCGGTGACCAACACCCTCTTGTCCGGTCCGAGTCCGGCTGCCCGCAGCGAGCGCAGTGCCGCCACTCCGGCGACCGGCAGGGCCACCGCCCGTGCCAGGTCCAGTCCCTTCGGCACCTCGGCCAGCGCACCCACGTCGATCGCGACGCGCTCGGCGAACGCTCCCGAGGTCAGGGCCACCACCTCGGTGCCCACCGCCGGGCCGGTTCCGTCGGCTGCGGCCCGGACGACCACTCCGGCGGCGTCCGAACCGAGCACCGCACCCACAGGGATCCGCCCGGAGCGGGCGTCGTTGAGATCGCCGTAGTTCAACGAGGCGTGGGAGACGGCCACCAGGACCTGGCCCGGCCCGGGCGCAGGGTCGGGCACCTCGGCGAGGCGGACGGCCGCCGCGGATGCTGACGGATCGACGACCAGAGCGCGAACAGACATGTCGTCCCCCTTGGTTCACGACTTGTGACAGCAGTCATCATCGATAACCTTGCTGGTCATCGGAAGGAGGCACTTTCGTGTCACGCAGTCACACCCGTGTTACCGAGGCGCTCAGGGACGAAGCCTGCCCGGTCACCGAGGTGCTCGACCGGGTGGCGGGCAAGTGGAGCATCGGCATCCTGATCGCCGCCGCCCACGGCCCGGTTCGGTTCACCGAGCTGGAACGCGCCATCAACGGCATCAGCCGACGGATGCTCACCCTCAACCTGCGCAGGCTGGAGCGGGACGGACTGCTCGTCCGCACGGTGTATCCGACCGTGCCACCCAAGGTCGAGTACAGCCTCACGCCCATGGCCCAGGAGCTCCACACCTCACTGACCGCTCTGGTGGGCTGGGCCGAGCGGCATCGGTCCGCCATCGCCGAGGCCCGTGCCGCCTACGACACCGCGGCGGAGCAGAGCCCCGACACCGACTGAACGGGCCCGGACCGGCTCGCACTTGTGCGAGTCCGCAACGCCCGGCCGACCGCTCACCGCCGCAGCAGCACCCGGCGCGTGGCCCGCGCCAGGCGCACGCCCGGCCGCCGTGACCGCGGCCTCGGGCCCGACCGCTCCAGCCACCACTCCCGCAACTCCGCCCGCACCCGTTCGTCCTCCAGTCGCCCCTCCGTCAGCAGATACCCGGCGAAGTCGAGCGCGTCGCGCCGATAGCCGTCGGTCATCGGGTGCCCGTGCGCGTACGCGAGGAAGCCCCGCCGATAGCCCTGCCCGAGAATCACCGGCAACTCCGGCGCGACCTTCGCCACGACATCCGCCCGCTTCCCGGCGAGCGCTCGCGCCTGCACGCCCAGCCGCACCCGGTCGAACCCCTCCGGCACCGGCGTACCGGCGACGAGGGCGGACAGCAGGGCGGCCTGCGCGAGTGCGAGGCGCTGCCGGGCGGGGTCCGTGCCGGCCCCGGCCCGCGCTTCCGCCGGCACCGCCTGCTCGAATGCGCCCTCCATGAGCGTCGCTGCCTCCGATGCCCCCTCCGCGAGCGCCGCCCCCTCCGTGGCGCCCTCCGCGGAAGTCCGCCTCTCGGCGTCGCCCTTCTCCAAAGCCCCCCGTATCGACCCCAACTCCCGCTCCAGCTCGGCAGGTTCCGGGAAGTTCTCGTCCCTCTCCAGAAGGACGCCAGGCGGGGACACCCGGGAGGCGAGGTCGGTCAGGATGTCGAGGACCGGCCGGGGGACCGGGTGGGCGTGGCTGTCGTGCCAGACGCCGTCGCGTTCGAAGCCGCCCGCGACATGGACGTAGGCGATCGCCTCCAGGGGCAGCTCGGCGAGCGCCTTGGCCGGGTCCTCGCCGCGGTTGACGTGGTTGGTGTGCAGGTTGGCCACGTCGATGAGGAGGCGTACGCCCGTGCGGTCGGCGAGTTCGTACAGGAACTGTCCCTCGCTCATCTCCTCGCCCGGCCAGGAGATGAGCGCGGCGATGTTCTCCACGGCGAGCGGCACGGGCAGCGCGTCCTGAGCGATGCGAATGTTCTCGCACAGTACGTCGAGGGCGTCGCGGGTGCGCGGCACGGGCAGCAGGTGCCCCGCCTCCAGCCGCGGGGACGCGGTCAGCGGGCCGCCCGCCCGTACGAACGCGATGTGCTCGGTGACCAGCGGCGATCCCAGCGCCGACGCCCGCTCGGCGAGCGCGGTCAGCCGGTCGGCGTCGGGTCGGTCCGCGCCGCCGAGGCCCAGCGAGACGCCGTGCGGTATCACGGTCACGCCGCGCCGGCGCAGCCGTGCCAGCGACTCGGGCAGGTGCCCGGGGCAGACGTTCTCGGCGACGGTCTCGACCCAGTCGATGCCCGGCATGCGCTCCACGGCGTCCGCGATCTCCGGGCGCCACCCGATCCCCGTGCCCAGTCGCTGCATCGTCCCCTCCTCGGCCTCTTCGCCTCTTCCGTATCCGCTGTCCCGTCTCCTTCGACGTGTCGGACGTTCGGACGTGACGGGGGTATGGCCCCCGGGGCTCGGCCCGAACCCCCGGGCGGGCACCTTCAGAGCAACATTTGAGGTTGTGCCCGGCGCCTCCTCCGCGTCGCCGACGGCCACTGCACCGTCGTACGCGCGGGGCGCCGGGGATGTTCAAGCAATGCTGACCGAAAGCCGACAGAAAGCGTTCCTCGCGGAGGACTACACCAGCGCCGCCGGTGCGCCCGGGCAGGCGGATCGGTCACCCGCAGGCGCGTGGTCCGGCCAGCGTGCCAGGTCAGATGCATTCGGGCCACCGGCCGACCGAATGGTCAGTTGATTTTCGCCACCTGAAAACCGCGCAAGAAGTGCCATTCAATTCGGAATTTGGTGGTCCGTTTGCGGGCTGAATGGCGTGAATTCAGTGTTGTCCCGAAGTCTCTGCATCGAATCGGGCTGGTAGTTGATTTTTCCTTATGGGAGAATCTTCACAGGGGAGGGCGGTCTCGTCCGAAAGGCTGCATCTGATCGGCCGTCCGTACCGCGCGAGAATCAGCCGTCGGGACTGGGGGATAAGTCGGCTCATGAACTTGGTGGAGCGGGACAAGGAACTGTCGGTCATGGAGGGCATGTTCGACGCCGCGATGGCCGGACAGGGCGGCGTGCTGTTGGTGAGCGGCGCGGTCGCGAGCGGGAAGAGCGCGCTGCTGCGTGCCTTCGGGGAGCGGGCGGCTGCCGCCGGAGCGCTGTTGCTGCAGGCCACGGCGTCGGACGCGGAGCGCGACATGCCCCTTGGGGTGATGGGGCAACTGCTGCTCGGGGTCGGGTCGCCCGAGGAGGACATGGCCGGTGCGTCGCGGTCGCAGGGTGCAGCGGCGATGGCCGGATCGGGACGGCGGACGCGGGTGCCGCTTCCCGCCGCGGTGGTCACCGAGCAGTGCGGGATTGTCCTTGAAAAGGCAAGGCAAAGGCCTGTGATGGTCATCGTCGACGATGTTCATCACATAGATCAGGATTCGCTTGAATGCCTTCTCTATCTGGCGCGAAGGCTGAACAGAAAACGCATTCTGATGGTGCTCGCGGAAAGCTTCACAGGTTTATCCGACAACACCCGCTTCCAGGTTGATTTCCTACGCCTTCCGGGCTGCCGGAATATCCGGCTCGGCCCGCTGACCCGACGTGGCGTCGGCGACATGGCCGGCGCCTACGGCGGGGAGCGGTGGCGGACGCGCCCGCTCGTCACGCACCTGCACCGGACCGGTGGCGGCAACCCCCTGCTGACGAAAGCGCTCCTGGAGGACACCGCGGCGTCGCTCGCCGACGGCGACGGCGGCGGGCTCGCCGCCTGTGTGCCGGGCGAGGCCTTCGAGCGGGCCGTCACCGCGTGTTTGTACCGCGTCGACCCCGCGCTGCAGCCCATCGCCTGGGCACTCGCCGTCCTCGGCCCGCAGGCCTCGCCCGCGGAACTGGCCGAAGTCCTGGGCGCAAGCCGCGAATCGGTGCACCGCGGCCTGACCGCCCTCGGCGCGATGGGGCTGCTCGGCTCCGGCTCCGGCTGGTTCCGGCACGAGGCGGGCCGGGTCGCGGTGCTGCACAGCATGGAGCCCGCGCACCGGGCCCGCCTGGAGGCCCGCGTCGCCACGGTGCTGCACGAGCACGGCAGGGCCGCGACCGTGGTCGCGCGGCATCTGATGCTCGCGCAGCGCATCGACGACGCGTGGGCGCTGCCGACCCTGATCGAGGCGGCAGACCGGGCCCTGACCGACGACGACGTCGCCCTGGCGCTGTCCTGCCTGCGCGCCGCCCGCGACCTCTGCACGGACGAGGGCCAGTCCCTGGACGTCAAGGCTGCGCTGACCCGGGCCGCCTGGCGCGTCAACCCGGCCATCGGCGCCCGCTACCTGCCCGAGCTCACGGCCGCGGCCCTCGCGGGCCGCCTCGGACACCGGCAGTCCGCCGAACTGGCCGAACACCTGCTGTGGTTCGGCGAGGTCGACCAGGCACTCGCCGTGCTGCACACCGCCGGACGCGGCGACGCGGCTGCGGGACTGCGCCACCGGCTCGACGACATCCGGCTGTGGATGGACCGCACCTACCCGGGACTGCCCCGTGCCGACCTGCCCGACGCGACCGGTGACGTGTCGCGGGCGCCCTCGGCCGCGCGCAGCGTCCATGACCGGGTGGCGACCCTGGCCCGGGCGGCGTCCGACCCCAGCAGGGACGACGTCGTGGTGCGGGCGGAACAGATCCTCCAGGGCACCCGCCTCGACGACCACACGGTCCCCATGCTCGTCGCCACCCTGGACTCCCTCGTCCTCGCCGACCACCTCCACGAGGCGGCGTACTGGTGCGAGACGCTGTCCAAGGAGGCCACCGAGCGCGGTGCCCCCATGTGGCAGGCCCGGTTCGCCGCCGTGAAGTCCCGGATGGAGGTGCGGCTGGGCGGGCTGAGCGCCGCCGAGGAGTCCGTCCGTACGGCGAACGCACTCGTACCGGCCGAAGGCTGGGGCGTGGCCCTCGCGTCGCTCGTCGCCGTCGCCGTGTACGTGAAGACGGCCATGGGCCGGCTCGGCGAGGCGGCCGACCACCTCGGCGTGCCCGTGACCGAGGCGGCGTTCCGGACCCCCGACGGACTGCTCTATCTGTGGGCGCGCGGCTGCTACTACCTCGCGGCCGGACGCCCCTACGCGGCGCTCGACGACTTCCGGGCCTGCGGCGACACCATGACCGGCTGGGGCCTCGACCTGCCCGCCCTGGTCCCCTGGCGCACCGACGCCGCCCTCGCCCACCTGGCGCTCGGCGACCAGCGCCGCGCCCGCGCCCTGGCCGAGGAACAGCTCGCGCTGGTCGGACCCGGAGCCACGTGGACGCGCGGTGTCTCGCTGCGGGTCCTCGCCCGCACCCTCGCCCCCGCGCGCCGGCTGCCGCTGCTGGGGGAGGCCGTGGAGATCCTGCGGGAGACCGGGCACCGGCTCGAACTCGTCCGTGCCACCGACGAGCTGGCCCGCGCCCACCGCGAGCTCGGCGACGCCGGGCAGGCCCGCGCCCTGGCTCGCAGGGCGCGCCAGCTGGCCGGCGAATGCGGTGTGCCGGCCCCTGAGGCGCCGCCGTCCGACACCGGCACGTCCCCCGACCGGGACGGCACGGGGGCGGCTCGGCCACGACAGCAGCCCGTCGAGCTCAGCGACGCGGAGCTGCGGGTGGCGACGCTCGCCGCCCGCGGACTGACCAACCGGGAGATCGCCGACAAGCTGTTCATCACGGTGAGCACGGTCGAACAGCACCTGACGCGCGCCTACCGCAAACTGGACGTCCAGCGCCGTACGGACCTGATGGCCAAGATCACCTCGGCCGCGAGCCCTGGTCAGCCCGCGAAGCGCCGTCACCGCGCGGCTCGCCACCCGGCGTGACAGGTCCGAGAACACCCGGTGCGGCGCGTGCGAGAAGAGGGGTCCTTCGGTCATCTGCGAGGTCACGACTCCCTGCCGGGCGGGCGTTACGGTCGGTTCCGCTCCGGTTGTTCTACGGGGCGGGCGGTCACAGCGCGGTCCGAAAGCGCGGGCGGGTCACAGGAGTCGGTGGGTCACAGGAGTCCGACCGGAGACGGATGTGCCCTGATCCGGGCCTGTGGACGGGGAGTTCGCGTCGGTACCCTGCGATCCGGGGAACCAAGGGACCAAGGGACCGGGGAACCGGGACAAGCGGACTGTGACCGGTGCGTGACGGGGGATCGGGCAGCGTCGTGCGGTGTGATCAGGCGGGCCGCCCGGCCCGGTCCGGCGCCAGGAGGGTCGATGAGGGTGCTGGTGGTCGAGGACCACGTCGAACTCGCGCAGTCGGTCGCGCGGGTCCTGCGCCGTGAGGGCATGGCGGTGGACGTGGTGTACGACGGCGCGGACGCGCTCGAGCGCACGGCCGTCGTCGAGTACGACGTCGTCGTCCTCGACCGGGATCTGCCCGGTGTGCACGGCGACGAGGTGTGCAGCCGGCTGGCCGACGAGCCGGTCCACGCCAGGGTGCTGATGCTGACCGCGTCCAGCACCATCGCCGACCGGGTCGAGGGGCTCAGCCTCGGCGCGGACGACTACCTGCCCAAGCCCTTCGCGTACGCCGAACTGGTCGCCCGCATCCGCGCTTTGGGCCGCCGCTCGCAGCCGGCCGTGCCCCCGGTGCTGGTCCACGGCGATCTGCGTCTGGACCCGGCGCGACGGATCGCCACGCGCGCCTCGCGGCGGCTCGCGCTCACCCCGAAGGAACTCGCGGTCCTGGAGTACCTGCTCGCCGCCCAGGGGCGGGTGGTGTCGGCGGAGGAGTTGCTGGAACGGGTGTGGGACGAGGCGGCCGACCCCTTCACCACCACCGTCAAGGCGACCATCAACCGGCTGCGTCCCAAGCTCGGCGACCCGCCGTTGATCGAGACCGTCCCCCGGGGCGGCTACCGGATTTGAGGCACGATGCGACTGCCGAAGCCCACGGCGGCGCCGCTCGCCGGCGCCGCCCGCCTGCTCGCCGCGACCGTACGCCGTCTGACGCCCCGTAGGGTCCGCATGCGCCTCACGCTGCTGTACGGCGTGCTGTTCGTCGCCTCCGGGGCGGTGCTGCTCACGATCACCTACCTGCTCGTCACGCATGCCTCGTCGAACGTCATCGTCGGCACGGAGGGCGGCGACGTGTCCCGCCTGAGCCGCGGCCCGGACTCCGGCACATCCGTCGGACTGACGGAGGGCACCCCGCCCAACCTGGACGCCGGTATGGGGAACCTGCGGGAACACGCCTACCGTCAGCACCAGGAGGGGCTGGAGAACCTGCTGGTGCAGGCGGGTATCGCGCTCGCCATCATGGCGGTGATCTCGATCGTGCTCGGCTGGCTGGTCGCCGGGCGGGTACTGCGGCCGCTGCGCACCATGACGGGCACCATCCGCCGTATCTCCGCGCGCAACGTGCATGAGCGCCTCGCCGTCGTCGGGCCCGCCGACGAGCTGAAGGACCTCGCCGACACCGTCGACGGCCTCCTCGGCCGGCTGGAGGTCGCCCTCGACTCCCACCGGCGCTTCGTCGCCAACGCGGCGCACGAGTTGCGCACACCGCTCACTCTGGAGCACGCGCTGGTGGAGGAGTCGCTCATGGACCGCGACGCCACCGTGGAGTCGTACCGCTCGAACATGGAGCGGCTGCTCGCGAGCAGCCGGCAGCAGGCACGCCTGCTGGAGTCGCTCCTCACCCTGTCCAGCAGCGAGCGCGGCCTGGACCGCCGCGAAGCCGTCGACCTCGCCGACGCCGCCGAGCAGGCGGTCGGCATCCCGCGCCCGGACGCCGAACACCGCGACCTCGACGTGGACATCAGGATCGCGCCCGCCCCCGTGACCGGCGACACCGCGCTCGTGGAGCGACTGGTGGCCAACCTCGTCGACAACGCCGTGGACTACAACGTCCCCGGCGGACGCGTCGAGATCACCACCGGCACGAGGGGGCGGCACGCGGTGGTGACGGTCGCCAACACGGGGCCCGAGGTGCCGCCGGACCAGGTCGAGCGGCTCTTCGAGCCCTTCCAGCGGCTCGGCCGCAGCGCCGGCGGGGGCCACCATGGGCTGGGTCTGTCCATCGTGCGCACCATCGCCACCGCCCACGACGCCGCACTCACCGCCCGCGCCCGGCCGGGCGGCGGCCTGGTGGTGGAGGTCGCCTTCCCGCTGCGCAATGACGCCGTGGTTCCCGCCCTCGCCCAGATGTGACGGCGAGCGGACGGACGGGAAGGGCCCCGTAGGGGTGGGTAGGGGTGTCCAAGCCCGGAAAGCCGTTGTTAGGGTCATCGTGTTCGCATCGGGTAATGCGAACCGGGTAAGTGGCAATGGGCACGAGCAGGATTCAGAGACTCGGCGAAACGTTCTGCTACGGATTCAACGTGGCCTGCGGCGGCGGGAATGACGGGTTCTCTCCGTATTTCGGTGCGCATGCGTGGGGAGCGGACCGAGTCACTAGGGGGAATTGAGTTGGCGATACCTGGCCATCCGCGCATCGATCGACTCATGGTCGTCGAAGTCGAGATCAGTTCATTGTCGACGGGCGACTCGCCGAGGCTCTCCGGAGCCGATGAGGAACATGTGCAAGCCCTGGCCGCGGTGCAGACACCGCTGCCGCCGATCACCGTGCACCGCCCTACGATGCGGATCATCGACGGCGTGCACCGGGTGCGCGCCGCGCAACTGCGCGGCCAGAGCAAGATCGCGGCCAGGTTCTTCGACGGCGACGCCGCCGACGCGTTCGTACTGGCCGTGGAGTCCAACATCGCCCACGGGCTGCCGCTGACGACCGCGGACCGCAAGCGCGCCGCGGACCGGATCATCAGCACGCATCCGCAGTGGTCGGACCGCATGATCGCCTCGGTCACGGGCATCGCGCCGGGCACGGTGGCCGACATACGCCGGCGGTCCCGGGACGACGGCGAGGCACGGACGAGCAGGATCGGCCAGGACGGCCGGGTCCGTCCGGTCAGCGGAGCCGAAGGCCGCAGGCTGGCCAGCGAGATCATCGCCGAGAACCCGAGTCTGTCGCTGCGTCAGGTGGCCCGGGCCGCCCACATCTCGCCCGAGACCGTCCGCGACGTGCGCAACCGCATGATGCGCGGCGAGGACCCGCAGCCACAGGGCAGAAGGCAGCCGCAGCACGAGGAGAGGGCGAACCGTGCTGCACTCGGGCCCGTAGGCGTGGCCACACGCGCCTCGGCCCAGGACCGGGCCGCGCTCGTGGAACGACTGAAGGCGGACCCGGCACTGCGGTTCAGCGAGACGGGGCGCACTCTGCTGAGGCTGCTGAACCTGCACACCCTCGACACGGAGGAATGGGAACGGATCGTCGACCGCGTCCCGCCGCACTGCGGTGGCGTCGTCGCCCACCTCGCCAAGGAATGCGCCGAGATGTGGGCGGAGTTCGCGGAGCGGGTACAGCGGAAGGCCGCCGATAGGGCATAGCGCGGCACGGGTGTCCAACCGTCCAATTCGCGCGGTCGGACAGTGGGGCCATGAGGAGAAAACATTCAGGGCCCAGCTCTGACCTTTGCCCTGCCCCTTCGAGGCGACCCTTTTCGGAGAATTCACCTGATCATACTCACCCGGTTCCGGACGCTCCGGACCTCTCTTTTCCGAGACGCACGGGCATGCACTTTCCGAGACTTCACGGCCGCTCGAACTGCCCACCGGGAAGCCTGGTCGGCGAAAATCCAGAACGGTAGTGTCCCGGTACGTGTGAAGCCGATGGAATTACATATCCAAGGAAGGTTTCCGTCGCGTGTTAATCAGCCAAGGTCCTGGTGGAATCACCGTCGGAGACCCCAACTCGTCCGACACCGAGCACAAGAGGCAGTCCCTGCGGCCCGGCACACTGCGCCGCGCGCTCACCTACATGCGGCCGCACCGGCGCTCCCTGCTGTTCCTGCTGCTCACCACCCTGGTCGACTCGCTCGTCATCGTGGCGACGCCCCTGCTGCTCAAGGAGATCATCGACGAGGGAATCCTCAAGGACGACCTGGGGCTCGTCATCGCCCTGGCCCTCACCGCCGCCGGACTCGCCGTGGTCGACGCGGTGATGCAGCTCGGCCAGAGCTATTTCTCCGGCCGCATCGGCCAGGGGGTCAGCCACGATCTGCGCGTCCAGACCTTCACCCATGTCCAGCGTCAGCCCATGGCGTTCTTCACCCGCACCCAGACCGGGCTGCTCACCAGCAGGCTCAACGCGGACGTCATGCTGGCCCAGCAGGCCCTCGGTCTGCTGCTGACCTCGGCGACCGGTGTGCTGACGGTGCTGCTGGTCCTCGCCGAGATGTTCTACCTGTCCTGGCTCATCAGCCTGATCGCCGTGGCCCTGCTGCCGCTGTTCGTCATACCGGGCGTCTACGTCGGCCGGCGCCTCCAGCGCTACTCCAGGGAACAGATGCAGTCCAACGCGGAGTTGGCCGGCGTCGTCCAGGAGCGGTTCAACGTGAGCGGCGCGATGCTGGCCAAGCTGTACGGCCGCCCGAAGGCGGAGGCCGCCGCCTTCTCGGCACGCGCCGGCAAGGTGCGCGACGTCGGTGTGAAGTGGACCGTGTTCAGCCGGCTGTCGTTCATCTCCATGGGCCTGCTCGCCGCCCTCGCGACGGCGCTGGTGTACGGAGCCGGCGGGGCTCTCGTGCTGGACGACGTGTTCCGGATCGGCACCCTCGTCGCCCTCGCCGTACTCCTCGGCCGGCTGTACGGCCCCATCACCCAGCTGTCGGGCATGCAGGCGAACGCCCTGACCGCGCTGGTCAGCTTCGACCGCCTCTTCGAACTCCTCGACCTCAAACCGCTCATCGAGGAGAAGCCCGCCGCCACCCCGCTGCCGTCGCCGGGGACCGGCCCCGCCCCGCGCATCGAGTTCGACCAGGTGTCCTTCCGCTACCCGAGCGCGAGCGAGGTCTCCCTGGCCTCGCTGGAGGCCAACACGCAGTCCCCGGAGGACCGTTCGAGGAAGAGCCCGCAGGTGCTCCACGAACTGTCCTTCGAGCTGCCGCCCGGACAACTCACCGCACTCGTCGGGCCGTCGGGAGGCGGCAAGACGACCATGACGCACCTGGTGTCCCGCCTCTACGACCCCACCTCGGGCAGTGTCCGCATGGACGGCCACGACCTGCGGGATGTCACCCTCGACTCCCTGCGCGACACCGTGGGTGTGGTCACCCAGGACGCGCACTTCTACCACGACACCATCCGGGCGAACCTGTTGTACGCCCGTCCCGAGGCCACCGAACGCGATCTCCTGCAGGCCTGTGACGCGGCGCAGATAGGGGAGTTGATCCGCTCGCTGCCCAGCGGCCTCGACACCGTCGTCGGCGACCGCGGCTACCGCCTCTCGGGCGGCGAGAAGCAACGGCTGGCCCTGGCCAGGCTCATACTCAAGGCCCCGTCCGTCGTCATCCTCGACGAGGCCACCGCCCATCTGGACTCCGAGTCGGAGGCGGCCGTCCAGCGGGCGCTGACCACCGCGCTGCGTGACCGGACCTCCCTGGTCATCGCGCACCGTCTGTCCACCATCCGCGAGGCCGACCAGATCCTCGTCATCGACGGGGGCCGGGTCCGCGAACACGGCACGCACGAGGAGCTCCTGGCGGCCGGGGAACTGTACGCGGAGCTCCACCGCACCCAGTTCGACCGGCCGGCCGTCGGCGCCAACGGCGCGGGACCACAGCCCGGGGCCGAAGGCCCCGAAGCACACAACGGCGTCCGCGCCAGGCCGCAGGTCATGTCCCTCGGGGACGGCCCGGTCCTGGGCGGCGGCCCGATGCTCGGCACGGGGCCGATGCCCGGTGCGGGGCAGATGGCCGGGGGCGACGGACTCGCACTCGGCGGCGGCATGCCGCCGGGAGGCGGCGGCGAGTACAAGGTGCGCCGCCGCGGCGAGCCGGACGAGCCCTGAGCCGACGGAGCGCCGCCGGGCGGCAGGACGCCCGGCGAGCCCACCGACGCCCGCCGGGCCGACCGACCCGGCCGAGCCGACCGGGCGCCGCCGGCCCACGCACACCCACGAGACACGCACCGCCGCGCGCTGAAGGGAGAGCGATGAGCAGCGAAGCGGATTCCACCCTGCCCCTGTCCGAGAGCCAGGAGGGGATCTGGCTGGCCCAGCGCATCGAGAGCTCGCGCGGCTTCTACACCATCGGCCAGCACATCGAGATCCTCGGGCCGCTGGACACCGGAGCCTTCCAGGACGCGCTGGGCCGGGCCGTCGAGGAGACCGAGATCCTGCACGTGCGGTTCGTCGAGGAACCCGGCGGCGTCTCCCAACTCGCCGGCCCGTCATCCGGGTTGAACCTTACGGCGGTCGACCTCACCGCGCACGAGGATCCCTGGTCCGCGGCCGAGGCCTGGATGCGCGCCGAACTGCACCGGACGGCGTCCCCCGACGGCTCCCTGTTCGCGTACGCGCTGCTCACCCTCGCACCCGGCCGGCATGTGTGGTACCAGCGCTACAACCACCTGCTGATGGACGGCTTCGGCTGCTCGCTGATGGCACGCCGCGTCGCCGAGCTGTACACGGCGGCGCTGGACGCGACTGCGCCCCGCCCCGCCGGTCACGCGCCACTGCGGGAGCTGCTGGAGCAGGAGTCCGTCTACCGCGACTCCGAGGACTGCACCCGGGACCGCACCTACTGGCACGACCACTTCGCCGACCGGCCCGAGCTCATCGCCATCCCGGGCCACCGCCCCGCCGCTTCCGACGCCGCCGCACTGGCCACCGGCCACCTTCCGCCGCCCGCCGTGCGCGCCCTGCACGAGGCGGCGGCCCGCGCCAAGGTGAGCTGGCCCCGGCTGGTCGTCGCGGCGGTCGGCGCGTTCACCTGCCGGATGACGGGCGCCGAGGAGGCCGTACTGAGCCTGCCGGTAGCCGCACGCCTCACGGGCCCGGCGCGACGCACCCCGTGCACGATGGCGAACGTCCTGCCTTTCCGGCTGCGCGCCACCCCGGACACGAGCCTCGACGACCTGGCCCGCGCGGCCGGGCCCGAAACCGCAGGACTGCTCCGGCACCAGCGGTACCGCGGCGAACGGCTCCGCCGCGAACTGGCCTGGCCGGACGGCGGCCGCTGGCACTTCGGCCCCTTCGTCAACATCCTGCCCCTCGGGGAGAACCTGCGCTTCGGCGACTGCCGGGGCATCGTCCGCGACCTGTCGAACCGCCGCGTCGAGGAAATCAGCGTGGTCGTGAGCGGCTGGTCGGACGACCAGGGCATGGCCCTCTCCCTGGAGGCCAACCCCGCGCACTACGACCAGGAATGGGCGCGCGGGAGTCACCGGTCCCTGGTGCACTTCGTGGAACGCCTGGTCGCGGACCCGTCCGCGCCGATCGGCCGGATCGACGCCGCGGCCCGCCCTCGGCCCGCCGCCACCCACGCGGCCGAGCCGGTGCGGACCCCGCTGGTACCGGAGCTGATCGCCGGACAGGCGCTGCGCCGCCCCGACGCGGTGGCGCTCACGGACGGCGCGGACTCCGTGACGTACGGAGAGATGTGGCGGCGGGCCGGGCAGGTCGCCCGGCATCTGGTAGGCGCGGGCGTGGGCCGCGGCGACCGGGTCGCCGTCGTGCTGGAGCGCTCCGCGGATCTGGTGGTGGCGCTGCTCGGGGTGTGGCGGACCGGGGCGGCCTACGTCCCCGTGGACCCCGGCCATCCGGCCGAACGCGTGGCGCGGGTCCTCGTCGACTGCGCCCCGTCCGTGGTGGTGTGCGCCGGGACGACCCGTGCGACGGTGCCGGAGAGCGGCGCCCGGGTGGTGATGCTCGACGGCCTGGCCACCGCGGGGGAGCCGGCCCACGCCGACGCCCCCCTCATCCCCGCGAGCCCGCACGACGTGGCCTACGTGATGTACACCTCTGGGTCGACGGGGGCCCCGAAGGGCGTGGCCGTGCCGTACGCAGCCGTGGCCGCGCTGGCCGGCGAGCGCGAGTGGCAGGTGGGCCCGGACGACACGGTGCTGATGCACGCGCCGCACGCATTCGACGCCTCCCTGTACGAGGTGTGGGTGCCGCTCGCCGCGGGCGCCCGGGTGGTCGTCGCCGAGCCGGGACCCGTGGACGCGCAGCGGGTACGCGCGTACGTGGCCGCGGGCGTCACCCGGCTGCATCTGACGGCGGGCACGTTCCGGGTCCTCGCGGACCAGGAGCCGGACAGCCTCACCGGTCTGCGCGAGGTACTGACCGGCGGCGACGTGGTGCCCACCGCCTCGGTCGCCCGGGTGCGGGAGGTCTGCCCCGAGGTGACCGTCCGGCATCTGTACGGCCCGACCGAGACCACCCTCTGCGCGACCTGGCATCTGATCCGGCCTGGTGATGCGACGGACCCGGTGCTGCCCATCGGGCGCGCCCTGCCAGGACGGCACACCTTCGTCCTCGACGCCTTCCTGCGACCCGTGGAGCCAGGCCTGGTCGGTGAGTTGTACGTCGCCGGCGCCGGCCTCGCACGCGGTTACTGGGGGCGGGCGGGTTTGTCGGCGGAGCGGTTCGTGGCGTGTCCGTTCGTGCCGGGTGAGCGGATGTACCGGACGGGCGACCTGGTGCGCTGGGCCGATGACGGCTCACTGGTCTTCGTCGGGCGTGCGGATGCGCAGGTGAAGATCCGTGGGTTCCGGGTGGAGCTGGGTGAGGTGGAGGCGGCGCTTGCCGCGCATCCGTCCGTCGCCCAGGCGGTGGTGACCGTCCGGGAGGACTCCCCGGGCGAGCGTCGTCTCGTCGGATACGTCGTAGCCGAGGGAGCCGACGGCGTGGATGGCGCGGCCGGAGTGGATACCGACGCCGTACGCGCCCACGCCGCCGGACTGCTGCCCGACCCCATGGTCCCGGCCGCCGTGTGCGCCCTGGACGCACTGCCCGTCACCCGTAACGGCAAGGTCGACCGTACGGCCCTGCCCGCGCCGGACTTCGCCGGCAAGGTCACCGGGCGCGCTCCCAGGACGCCGGTCGAGGCCGCCCTGTGCGAACTGTTCGCCGTCGTACTGAAACTGGACGAGGTCGGCGCCGACGACAGCTTCTTCGCCCTGGGCGGCGACTCGATCATGGCGATGCAGCTGGCCGCGCAGGCGCGCCGCGCAGGCCTGCTCTGCACCGCGCAGGACGTGTTCGAGAACGAGACACCGGCTGGCCTCGCGGCCGTGGCCACCCTGACCGAGGCAGCGGAGGCGGCGCGGCCGAACGGACACGGGGAGACAGGCGTCCCGGACACCGAACCCCTCCTCACGGACCTGGCACCGGACGAACTCGCCCGGCTGCGCGCCGAGCGGCCCGGCCTCGTGGACGTCTGGCCGTTGTCCCCGCTCCAGGAAGGCATGCTCTTCCACACGACGTTCGACCACGACAGCCCCGACGTGTACGCCAGCCAGCGCGTCCTGGCCCTCGACGGGCCCCTGGACGTGGCGCGACTGCGCGCCTCCTGGCAGCTGCTCCTCGACCGCCACGCCGTACTGCGCGCTTCCTTCGGCCGGCGTGACTCCGGCGCGCAGGTGCTGGTCATCGTGCGGGACGTGCCGCTGCCCTGGCGCGACGCCGACGTGTCGGCGCTGCCCGCCCCCGCGGCGGCGGCCGAGGCCGCACGGCTCGCGGAGGGGGAGAAGGCCGAACGGTTCGACCTCGCGACGGCCCCCCTGCTGCGGCTGCTGTTGATCAGGCTGGGCGAGCGGCGGCACCGCCTGGTCATCACCAGCCATCACACCCTCCTCGACGGCTGGTCCATGTCGGTCGTCTTCGGCGAGTTGGCCGAGGCCTACGCCGCCGAGGGCGACGGTCACGGGCGGACGCTGCCCGCCCCGACTTCGTACCGCGCCTACCTGGCCTGGCTGGCCCGGCAGGACCGGGAGTCGGCACGCCACGCCTGGCGGTCGGCGCTCGCGGGAACCGGGGAGCCCACGCTGGTGGTGCCCGAGGAGGCCGTCAGGGCGCCGGTCGTGCCCCGTCCGGTGCGGTTCGAGTTCGGCGACGAACTCACCCACGCCGTCGGCAGGTTGGCGCGCGCCCACGGCGTGACGGTCAACACCGTGGTGCAGGCCGCGTGGGCGCTGGTGCTCGCCCGGCTCGTGGGGCGCACCGATGTCGTCTTCGGGACGACGGTGGCCGGACGGCACGCCGACCTGCCGGGTATCGAGTCGATCGTCGGGCCGTTCATCAACACCCTGCCCGTCCGTGCCGCACTGGCTCCGGACCGGCCGGTCGCCGAACTGCTGACCGAGCTGCAGGAACGTCACGTCGCCCTTATGCCCCACCAGCACCTGGGCCTGCAGGAGATCCGCAGGACCGCCGGCGACGGCGCCGTCTTCGACACCCTCGTCGTGTTCGAGAACCTGCCCGAGGCGCCTTTCGTGCCCGCCGACCGGGAGACCGCGCTCACCATGCGGACCGTCGGTGAGCCCGAGGACCGCGGCCACTACCCGCTGGCCCTGATCGTGGTACCCGACCAGCGGCTGCGCGGACACCTTGTCGGCCGGCCCGACGTGATCGCGCCCGAACGCGTCGCGGAACTGGTCCGGTGGCTCACCCGGGTCCTGGAACAGCTGACGGCCGACCCGGCGCAGCCCCTTGGACGCGTCGCCGTCCTGGGCACCGGCGAGCGCGCGCTCGCCGTGGCACACGCTCGCGCCACGGAGGAGACCGGCTCGTCCGGCACCCACGACGACGTCCTGGTACCCGACGCCTTCACGCGCCGGGCCGTCGAGGCGGCCACCGACGTGGCCCTGGAGGCGGACGGACGGACCGTCACCTACGCCGAGCTGGCAGCCGCGTCGGCCCGTCTCGCCCGGTACCTCATCGGCGAGGGCGTCGGGCCGGAGTCGCGGGTCGCCGTCCTCGCCGACCGGTCCGTCGAGCTGGTCACGGCGCTGCTGGCCGTGTCGCTGGCGGGCGGCGTCCACGTACCGCTCGACCCCGGCCACCCGCCGGCACGGCTGCGCCGGATGCTCGACGACGTCGCGCCGCCGGTCGTGGTGTGCACAAGCGCGACCCATGACGCCGTACCACCCGACCACCCCGGACGTGTGGTGGTCGTCGACGACCCCGCCACGGCCCTGACGATCGCCGGGCACGCCGCCGGACCCGTCACCGACCGGGACCGCCGGACACCGCTGCGGGCGGCGCACGCCGCCTACACGATCCACACGTCCGGCTCCACCGGCACCCCCAAAGGCGTGGTCGTCCCGCACGGCGCCCTGCGCAACCTCGTCACCGACCACGCGCGGCGCTACGCGCTCGACGCCTCCGGCAGGGTCCTGCAGCTCGTCTCGCCCAGCTTCGACGTGTCGATGGCCGACATCTGGCCCGTGCTGTGCGCGGGCGGACGCCTGGTGCTCGCCCCGCCCGCACGGCGGCACGCGAGCGGCGAGGACCTCGTACAGCTGATGCGCACCGCCCGGGTGACCCACGCGGCGATGACTCCGACGATGCTCGCGCAACTGCCGCCCCGGCACCTGCCCGCGCTGCGCGTACTGATCATCGGCGGGGAGACCGCGCCCGACGACCTGCGTCGCCGCTGGACCGTCGCCGGACGGGACGTGCACAGCGAGTACGGCGTCACCGAGGCGGCGGTCACGTCGACGGCGAGCCGCCCGCTGCACGCCGAGGACCGCCCCACCACGGGCCGCCCGATCGCCCGCACCGCCGCCTACGTGCTGGACGGCTTCCTGCACCCGGTGGGCCCCGACACGGTCGGCGAGCTGTATCTCGCCGGTGCCGGTCTGGCCCGCGGTTACCTGGACCGGCCCGGGCTCACCGCCCAGCGGTTCGTGGCCTGCCCGTTCGCACCCGGCGAGCGCATGTACCGCACCGGCGACCTCGTGCGCCGGACCCGGGCGGGAGACCTCGTGTACGAGGGGCGCGCCGACGCACAGGTGAAGGTGCGCGGCTTCCGCGTGGAACCCGGCGAGATCGAGGCGGCCCTCACCGCACATCCCCGGGTCGGCCGCGCGGTGGTGGCGTTGAGGCGGGACGGCAGGGGCGAGCGGCGCCTGGTCGGCTACGTGACCCCGGCCGCCGCGGACGAAAGCGCCTCCACGACGCCCCAACGACGGCTCCTGGACGGCGAGTCGGTCCGCGAGGCCGTCGCCGACATCCTGCCCGCCCACATGGTGCCCGCGGCGGTCATGGTGCTGGACACCCTGCCGGTCACCCCCAACGGCAAGACCGACCTCCCGGCCCTGCCCGCCCCCGACTTCGCCGAACGCGCCGTGGGGCGTGCCCCCGAGGGCGCCGCGGAGGAGATCCTCTGCGCCCTGTTCGCCGAGGTGCTCGGCCTGGGACGGGTCGGCGCCGACGACAACTTCTTCCGCCTCGGCGGCGACTCCATCACCTCCATGCAACTGGTCAGCCGGGCGCGCGGCGCCGGGGTGTCGTTCACCGCGCAGGACGTCTTCGAGCGCCCGACGGCCGCGGACCTCGCACCCGTCGCCCGGCTCGGCACCGGAACGGAGGCCGCCTGGGACATCGGCGTGGGCGAGGTGCCGTGGACCCCGGTGATGCGGGCCCTCGGCGAGCGCGTCACCGGCGCGGGCTTCGCCCAGTGGGTGACCCTGGGCGCACCGGCCGGACTGGGCACCGAGACGCTGGCGGCAGGCCTGCGCGCCCTGCTCGACACCCACGACATGCTGCGCGCCCGGACCGAAGAAACCGGGCCGCAGACACGCCTCGTCGTACGCGAGAAGGGCGCGGTGTCCGCGGCGGAACTGGTCACCAGGACCGACGCGGCCCAGGTGGCCGAGCCGGACCTGGACGAGGCCGCGGACCGGGCCGCACGCGAGGCGGTACGGCGCCTGGACCCGTCGTCCGGCGTCATGGTCCGGGCGGTCTGGCTGGACGCGGGGCCCGCACGCACCGGCCGGCTGGTCCTGGCCGTGCACCACTTGGCCGTGGACGGGGTGTCCTGGCGGATCCTCGTCCCCGATCTGCGGTCCGCCTGCGAGGCCGCCGCGGCCGGCCGCGAGCCCGCCCTGGACCCGGTGGGAACGTCGTTCCGGCGCTGGGCGAGCCTGCTCGCCGGACAGGCCAGCGAACCGGAACGCACCGCCGAACTCGAGGGCTGGGGCGCTGTGGTGGCCCACGCGGAACCCCCCTTGGGCAGGCGGAACCTCGACCCGCTCCGCGACACCGCGGCCACCGTGCGCCGCGCGAGGTGGACGGTGCCCGCGCGGCAGGCCCGCACCCTGGTCGGCGAGACCCCGCTCCTGTTCCACTGCGGTGTCCACGAGGTGCTCCTGTCCACCCTGGCGGGCGCGGTCCGCCTCGTCCGCCCCCGCCCCGCCGCCGACGCGCCCGCGGACGCCGCACGGCACCCCGGCGACGGGACCGGCATCGTCCTCGTCGACGTGGAAGGCCACGGACGCCACTCGCTCGGCGGCGCCGACCTGCTGCGCACCGTGGGCTGGTTCACCAGCGTGCACCCCGTACGCCTCGACCTCGCCCGCGTCGACCTCGACCAGGCACTGGCCGGCGGACCGGCCGTCGGCGCCCTTCTGAAGACGGTCAAGGAACAGGCCCGGGCGATACCCGGCGACGGCCTCGGCTACGGCCTGCTGCGCCACCTGGGCCCCGAGACCGCCCCGGTCCTGGCCGCACTGCCCACCCCTCAGGTGGGCTTCAACTACCTGGGACGATTCTCCACCGCCCCCAGCACCGGGGCCGTGGCCCCCTGGCAGCTGGCGGGACGCACACCGATCGGCGGCTCGGCCGCCCCCGACCTGCCCGCGGCCCACATCGTCGAAGCCGCCGCCGCCGTCCGCGACACCCCGGAGGGACCCGAGCTCGGTCTCACACTCAGCTGGCCCGGCTCGGTCCTCGACGAGGCGACGGCCGACCGGCTCGGCCGGACCTGGCTGGACCTGCTCACCGCCCTGGCCGGCCACACCGCGGACCCCACCGCGGGCGGACACACCCCGTCCGACTTCACCCTCCTCGACCTCGCCCAGGACGAGGTCGAGGAGTTCGAGGCGATCGCGGCACGACTGGCCGGGCCCGGCGGCCAGCCCGGCCCGCTCGACGGACTTGAAGGAATCCAAGGACTCGAAGGACTCGAAGGAGGACGGTCGCTGTGAAGGCACCCACGGCCGGTCAAGGAGCCGCTGCCCCCAGGTCCGCCCTCGCGGAGGTATGGCCACTGTCGCCGTTGCAGCAGGGCCTGCTCTTCCACGCCGACTTCGACGGACAGGACCACCCCGACATCTACACCGTGCAGTCCGTCCTGTCCGTCGACGGCCCACTGGACGCGACCCTGCTGCGGGCATCGTGGCAGGCGCTCATCGCCCGCCACCCCGCCCTCCGAGCGAGCTTCCACCGGCGCGCCTCAGGCGAAGCCGTGCAGCTCGTCATGCGGGAGGTGACACTGCCGTGGACCGAGGCCGACCTGTCGGACCACACGGAAGCCGCCGCGGACGCCGAGCTGGACCGCCTCGTGCGCGGCGAGCGGGCCCGACGGATCGACCCGGCGGTCGCACCGCTGCTGCGGCTGCTCCTCGTACGCCTCGGCACCCGCCGGCACCGCCTTGTCCTGACGAGCCATCACATTCTGCTCGACGGCTGGTCCCTGCCCGTCCTGCTGGACGAACTCGCCACGACCTACGAGGCGAACGGCGACGCGTCGTCCCTCGCCCCGGTCACCTCGTACCGGGACTACCTGGCGTGGCTGGCACGCCAGGACAAGGACGCCGCCCGAGCCGCCTGGCACACCGAGCTGGCCGACGCCGAGGAGCCCACGCTCGTCGCCGCGGCCGCCACCGCAACCCCCGGTACCGCAACACCGACGCGGCGGTCCGTCCACCTCTCCACGGAGACGACCGCCGCACTCACCGACCTGGCCCGCACCCACGGCCTCACCCTCAACACCGTCGTCCAGGGCGCCTGGGCGCTGGTGCTGGCCCGGCTGACCGGCCGCACGGACGTCGTGTTCGGCGTGACCGTGGCCGGCCGCCCCCCGGAACTGTCGGGGTCCGAGTCCGCGATCGGCCTGTTCATCAACACCGTTCCCGTGCGGGTGCGCCTCGACGGCGCACAACCGGTGCTGCCCATGCTCGCCGAACTCCAGGAACACCACACCGCACTGATGCCCCACCAGCACCTGGGCCTGGCGGACATCCAGAACGCGGCCGGCCCCGGCGCGACCTTCGACACGCTCCTAGTCTACGAGAACTACCCGCGCACCGGCAGGCAGCAGCCCGCACCCGACACCGTCACCTTCGCCTCCGTGGAGGCACGCCAGGCCACGCACTACCCGCTGTCGGTCGGCATCGCCCCCGACGAACGCCTCCGCGTCGACGTGACCTACCAGCCCGACCTCGTCGACGAGCAGCTCGGCGAGGCACTGGCGGGCGTCCTCGCTCGGGTCCTTGAACAGCTGGTCGAGGACCCGTCGGTGCTGGTGGGCCGGTTGGGCGTGTTGGCCGGTCCCGAGCGTGGTCTGGTGCTGGAGGGCTGGGGGGCCACCGCGGGTGGGATTCCGGCCGGTTCGGTGCCGGAGCTGGTCGCGGAGCGGGTGCGGGTGGCGCCGGATGCGGTGGCGCTCGTGGAGGGTGATCGGTCGCTGTCGTACGGGGAGTTGTGGGCGGCGTCGGGCCGGCTGGCGTCGTACCTGGCGGGCGTGGGTGTGGGTCGTGGTGATCGGGTCGCCGTGGTGATGGAGCGGTCCATCGAGGTGGCGGTGGTGCTGCTGGGAGTGTGGCGTGCGGGGGCGGCCTATGTGCCCATGGACGCAGGCTCTCCGGTGGAGCGGATCTCACTGGTGTTGGCGGATTGCGCTCCCGCGGCGGTGGTGTGCTCGCAGGCGACGCGTGCGGTGGTGCCGGAGGGCGTCGGCGTGCGGGTCGTGGTCGTGGACGAGCCCGGCGTTGCAGGCGAGTTGGCCGGCTGCGGGGACGCGCCGACGGTACGCGTCGGTCCGGCCGATGTGGCGTACGTGATGTACACGTCGGGGTCCACGGGGGTGCCGAAGGGAGTGGCGGTGCCGCACGGGAGTGTGGCGGCGCTGGTCGGTGAGCGCGAGTGGCATGTGGGTCCGGATGACGCGGTGCTGATGCATGCGCCGCACGCGTTTGACGTGTCGTTGTTCGAGCTGTGGGTTCCGTTGGCCGCGGGCGGGCGGGTGGTGATCGCCGGACCCGGCGTGGTGGATGCCGACCGGATGCAGGCGTACGTCGCGGATGGTGTGACCTCGGTTCATGCGACGGCGGGTTCCTTCCGGGTGCTGGCGGGGGAGGCGCCGGGGTGTTTCGCGGGGTTGCGTGAGGTGTTGACTGGCGGGGACGTGGTGCCTGCCGCGTCGGTGGCCCGGGTGCGGGAGACCTGCCCGGACGTGACGGTGCGTCACCTGTACGGGCCCACGGAGACCACGCTGTGCGCGACCTGGAGGCTCTGGCGCCCGGGCGAGGCGGTGGGCTCGGTCCTGCCCATCGGACGTCCGCTGCCCTGTCGGCAGGTGTACGTCCTGGATGCCTTTCTTCAGCCGGTGCCGCCCGGAGTGACCGGCGAGCTGTACGTGGCGGGTGAGGGTCTGGCGCTGGGGTACTGGGCGCAGCCGGGTCTGCCCAGGCCGTCGTGACCGCTCCCCAGGAGCGGCCGGGGGAGCGGCGGCTGATCGGTTACGTCGTATCCGACGGGTCGGCGGTGGACGGCCGACAGCTGCGGGAGTACCTGGCGCGGGTGTTGCCGGAGTACCTGGTGCCGGCCGTGGTGGTGGTCCTGGACGCCTTGCCGGTGACGCGTCACGGGAAGGTGGACCGGGGGGCGTTGCCGGCGCCGGATTTCGCGGGCCGGGTTTCCGGTCGGGAGCCGGAGTCGGAG
>NZ_JOFS01000008.1 GCF_000719285.1 Streptomyces bicolor
TCTTCGCCATCCTCCTCATCCTGATCGTCGGCATCGCCATCGACCTGCTCGTCTTCAGCCCACTGGAACGGGCGGTACTGCGCAGCCGCGGCCTGCTGGTCACCCGCTGAACGGCGCCGGGGGTCGCCGTAACGGCAGACAGGGCAGTTGCCCGCCCCCGGCCCACGCGCGGCGGGCGGCGAGTCGTCCGTCGAGGTCACCCGGCAGCCACGGACCGGCACGTCACGAGCCCTGCGACGGCTGGATCCACCCCAGCGACCGTTCGACGGCTCGTTTCCAGCAGTCGTACTCCCACTCCCGCCGTTCGGCGTCCATGTCCGGCAGCCACTGAGCGGCCCGGTGCCAGTTGCGGCGCAGGACCTGGAGGTCCGGCCAGTAGCCGGCTGCGAGGCCGGCGGCGTAGGCGGCGCCCAGCGACACCGTCTCGGCGACGAGGGGCCGTACGACGGGAACGTCGAGCACGTCGGCCAGGATCTGCATGAGCAGATGGTCGGACGTCATGCCGCCGTCCACCTTGAGCTGGGTCAGAGCGAGCGCTGAGTCCGCGTTCATGGCGTCGACGACCTCCCGGGTCTGCCAGCCGGTGGCCTCCAGGACGGCGCGGGCCAGGTGGCCCTTCGTGATGTACGACGTGAGGCCGACGATGACACCGCGGGCATCGCTGCGCCAGTGAGGCGCGAACAGGCCGGAGAACGCGGGGACGATGTAGCAGCCGCCGTTGTCCTCAACGGTGCGCGCCAGCGTCTCGATCTCGGGGGCGCTGTGGATCAGTCCCAGCCGGTCGCGGAACCACTGGACGAGCGAGCCGGTGACGGCGATCGGGCCCTCCAGAGCGTAGACGGCGGGCTGGTCCCCGATCTTGTACGCGACCGTGGTGAGGAGCCCGTGCTCGGACCGTACGAGGTCGGTGCCGGTGTTCATCACCAGGAAGCTGCCGGTCCCGTAGGTGCACTTCGCCTCGCCGGGCGAGAAGCAGGTCTGTCCGAACAGTGCCGCCTGCTGGTCGCCGAGGGCCGCCGTGATGCGCACGCCGGGCAGCAGGGCGGTGGCCTCGCCGTAGCTCTCCGCCGAGGAGCGGATCTCCGGGAGCATCGTGCGGGGCACCCCGAAGAAGTTCATGAGCTCTTCGTCCCAGGTCAGCGTCCCGATGTCCATGAGCATGGTGCGGCTGGCGTTGGTGGCGTCCGTGATGTGCACGCCGCCGTCCGTGCCGCCGGTCAGGTTCCAGATCAGCCAGCTCTCGATGGTGCCGAACAGCACCTCGCTGTTGCGGGCACGCCGCTCCAGCCCGTCGACGTTGTCGAACAGCCAGCGGATACGGGGCGCGGAGAAGTAGGTCGACGGCGGCAGGCGGCAGCGGTCGAGGAAGAACTCGTCTCCCGGGTCCGCTCTCAGCCGCTCGACGAGCGGGGCGGTGCGGGTGTCCTGCCAGACGATCGCCCGACCCAGCGGTACCCCGGTGGCCCGGTCCCAGAGCACGGTCGTCTCGCGCTGGTTGGCGATCCCGATCGCCGAGATCTGGCCGGCGTCGATGCCGGCGTTCGACAGCGCCTCGGGGACGACGCGCTGGAGGTTGCGCCAGATCTCGACCGCGTCGTGCTCGACCCAGCCGGGCCGGGGGAAGTACTGCTGGTGTTCCCGCTGGGAGACCGACGCCAGCCGTCCGCCGTGGTCGAACAGGATGCATCGGGTGGAGGTGGTGCCCTGGTCGATGGACATCACATACCGCTCAACCATGATCGGCCCTGCCTTCCGATGTGTCGCGGAGGTGCCGGTGCCCTACCAGCGGGCCGCGCCCAGGTCTCTGGAGATCGCGCGTGCCGCCTCCCGCAGCACGGTGATCAGGGCCGGCAGCGGCCGGCCTTTGGTGTCGCAGATCCGCTCGACGGCGCCGGACACTCCGATCGCGCCCACCACGAGACCGCCCTGTCCCCGGATCGGCGCGGCGATACCGGCCTCGCCCATGCTCATCTCCTGCACCTCGGCGCCCCAGCCCAGATCCCGTATCTCGCCGAGCGCTCGGCCCAGCTGCTCGGGGTGGACCAGGGTGTGCCGGGTGTACGCCTCCGGCTCGTCCTCCAGCAGGGCGTCCAGAGGCGTCGCCCCGAAGGCCAGGAGGACCTTGCCCAGCGAGGAGGCGTGCAGGGGCAGCAGTGCGCCGACGTCCAGACTCTGGAGGGTGTCGTCCGGCCGGAAGACATGGTGGATGACGAGCACCCTGCCCTCCAGGGGGGTGCCCAGCCGGACGGCCTCCCCGCTGCGGGCGGCCAGGGCGTCGGCCCAGTTGATGGAGCGCGAACGCAGTTCGTTGACATCGAGGTAGCTGGTGCCGAGGTGCAGCAGCGCCGCCCCGAGCTGGTATTTGCCGGTCGCCGGGTCCTGTTCCACGAAGTCCACGTGTTGCAGGGTGCGCAGGATTCCATGGGCGGTGCCTTTGGCCAGCCCCAGTGACGACGCCACCTCTCCCAGACCCAGCCGACGGGATCCGCCGGCGAGCAGACGCAGAATCGCCGCTGCCCGCTCTATCGACTGGACTGGGCCGGCCATGAAGCGATCGTAGTCCGACTTTTCCCGATTAGGGACTCTCGTTCGGTAATGCCGACCGATGTTCGTTGACCGGCTACTTGTCCCTCTTTAGCGTGCCTACACGCCCTGACTGCGGGCAACCGCGCTTCCCCGAGGAGGAGGACACATGACCACTGCGCAGCTCCACGCCGCGCCTCGCGGGGAGGCCGCAGAGGACGTGGAGCACGTCTTTTCCCTGCCCCACACCCCGGGGGCGGTGTCGGGGATCCGTCGGCGCATACGCGAGATCCTCGCCGATTGGGGACTGGCCACGGACGTCACCGAAGAGACACTGCTGGTGGTCTCGGAACTGCTCACCAACGCGATCGTCCACGCACTGCCCCCGACCACCCTGACGCTCTCGCTGAGCCGGGCGGACAGGTCCGGAGCGGTACGCGTCGAAGTGACCGACATGGGGCCCGCGGCCCCGACGGGCTCCGCTCTCGACCCGGACGAGCACGGCCGGGGCCTCAGCATCGTCACGGCACTGGCGTCCCGGTGTGGTGTTCATGTGCACGCCGGCGAGACCAGCCGGTGGGCGGAGTTGCAGTTCGCCACGGACACGCCCCACCAGGCTCCAGGAGCCGTCTGCCCGCAACCGAACGTGCTCTCGTCGGCTGCGCCGCCCGGACACCGGTCGCTCTGAGATCAGTCCTCCTGGAGCACCGACAGGACGTTGCCCGCCGGGTCCGTGAACCAGGCGATCCCCGCCGGGCCGTCGGGGCCCCGGACGATGCCCTTGTCGTCGGCCTCGAACTCCGGGTAGCGCTCCATGCGCACGCCCCGCTGCGCCAGCTCGTCGACGGCCGCGTCGATGTCGTCCACGGGGAAGTTCAGGATCGTGAAGCTCGCGGGCGTGTGGTTGTCCTTGGGGTAGACAAAGACGCTCGCGCCGCTGCCCAGCTTGATCGTGAGCATCCTCATGTCGCCCTGCCCGCTCTCCCCCACCTGGAGGCCGAGGGTCTCGCCGTAGAACTCGCGGGCCTTGCCGAGGTCGTCGACCGAGAAGCCGCTGAACGCCTTCGACTGTCCGAACATGCGGTTGTCTCCTTCACCTGTACCGTTCGGGATTTCCGACGCGACTATCAGCGGACCACCATCCGGGCGCCCGCCACACCGGCTCGCGTCCGGATGGTCGCCGGGCGTCACCCGCAGGGAGCGATCGGCGGCCGGAGGGCCGCATACTGGCCCCATGGGCTCCCCCACCAGCCGCGCATGCGAGCCGCCCGTGGAAGTCCGCGAGTTCGTGCGAGCCACGCCGCGACTGGACGGCATGGTGGTCTCCGCGGTCGGCTACCGTTCCGCCGGCCTGCGACCCGCCCTCCATCGAGGGCTGCCCTCCCCGTACCTGACGCTGATCTTCTCGATCGACGGGCCCGTCGTCAGCGGCAGCACCCCCGAGCAGGCGTACGGCACCGACGCCGTACGGACCGACATCGTGGTGGGCGGGCTGCATCAGCGTCCGGCGTTCGTGGCGCAGCCGGAGCACGAAGCCGGGATCCAGCTGTCCGTGCATCCCCTGGCGGCCCGGCGACTGCTCGGCATGCCCGCCGGGGAACTCGCCGACGTGCTCGTCACCGAGGGTACGGACGTCCTGGGAAGCGCCGCGGGCGAGATCCACGAGCGGTTGTGCGGGGAGACGGGGTGGAGCCGGCGTTTCGCCCTCCTCACCGACTACCTCCAGCGGCGCGTCGCGGAGGCCGGGCGCACTGCCGGGGTACGGCCCGAGGTCGCCGAGGCCTGGGCCTGGCTCGCCCGGCATCGGGGCGCCGGCACCCTGGACGGCCTGGCCGCGCATGTGGCACTCAGCCCCCGCCGCCTGACCACCCTGTTCCGGGCCGAGACCGGCCTCAGCCCCAAGCAGACCGCCCGGCTGATGCGGTTCCAGCACGCACGCGACGCCGTCGTCCGGGCCGTCGCCACGGGCTGCGCACCCGACCTGGCACGGGTGGCCGCCGAGTGCGGCTACTACGACCACTCCCACCTCGTGCGCGACTTCAGGCAGTACACCGGCCTGAGCCCCACCGGCTGGCTGGCCGAAGAGTGCCGGAATATCCAAGCGGGCGGCCACCGCGACGGCGGAGAGTGTGAGGCATGAACACCACCACGAATGCCGCAAACACCACGAACACCACGACCACCACGCAGGCCCGGCGCGCCCCCGGTGTCTGGCCGACGCTGCAGGCCCACGACGCTCCCGCGCTGATCGACTTCCTCGTCGGCACGGTCGGCTTCCTGCGCACCGCCGTGTACGAGGACGGCGACCGGGTCGCGCACGCCCAGCTCGACTGGCCCGAGGGGGGCGGCGTCATGCTCGGCTCGCACAAGCCGGACGGCGAGACCTGGTCCCTGCGGCCGGGCACCTTCGGGGCGTACGTCGTCACCGAGCACGTCGACGATCTCTACCGGCGCCTGAAGGACGCGGACGTGAAGATCATTCGCGAGATCGTGGACGAGCCCTACGGCAACCGTGAGTTCGCCATCGCCGACCCGGAGGGCAACAAGTGGTCCTTCGGTACTTATCCCGGCGAGCCCCGGCCCGCCGTCTGACACACCGGCGGGTGCTCACGCGAGGGTCCAGGACAGGCCGTCTCCGGCGACGGCGAGTGCGTCGGGGGCGGCCGGGGCCGGGTCGTCGAGCGGACCGCCGTAGAGGGCCTGTTCCTGGAGGTCGTTGCCGGTGCGGAAGGTCTCGCCGACGACCCGGGACGACAGCAGCGGGTTGACTCGGTCGTCCGCGGCCGCCAGCCGGCCCACCGCATCGTCCAGCTCGGCCGCCGCGGCGCGCCAGTGCGCGCCGAGCTTCTCGGGTTCCCGCACCGCCGCGTCGCCGGACACCAGCCCACCGGCCAGTTCGGCGAAGGCGGCCGCCTCGCCCAGGTCCACCTTGGTGACCTTCTTCGCCGACCAGAAGTACGAGCTCTCGCTCTGCTCCATGTCGTAGAAGGCGATGAGGAACTCGTAGAACACGGCGTACTCGCGCCGGTAGCGGGCCTCGAACTCGGCGAAACCGCGCTCCTCGGGCACGCTGCCGTCCAGCGCGGAGTTGACCGCGCGGGCGGCCAGCAGAGCGCCGTAGGTGGCCAGGTGCACGCCGGAGGACAGCACCGGGTCCACGAAGCACGCGGCGTCGCCGACCAGGGCCAGGCCGGGGGTCCAGAAGGACTTCTTCCAGTACGAGTAGTCCTTGCGCACCCGGACCCGGTCGTAGGGCGGCTCGGTCGCGACCGGCACGCCCGTCAGGAGCCGGCCGACGTCCGGGCAGGCCCGGATCATGTCCTGCCAGGCGGCGCGCGGATCGCGTTGCACCGCGGGGATGTGCTCGGGCGAGATCACCGCACCGACGCTGGTGAGGTCGTCGCGCAGCGGGATGTACCAGAGCCAGCCGGCGTCGAAGGCGGCGCAGAAGATGTTGCCGCTGTTCGGTTCCGGGAGCCGCCTGCCGCCCGCGTGGTAGCCGAACACGGCGAGGTTGCGGAAGAAGTCGGAGTACACGCGCGCTCCGCCGACCTGGCCGTGGATCCGGCTGGTGTTGCCGGACGCGTCGATGACGTGCCGGGCGTGCACGGTCCGTACGGTCCCGTCGGGGTCGGTGTACTCGACGCCGCGCACCCGCTCGCCGTCGGCGAGAACGCGCCGCACCGGGGTGCCCTCGCGGATCTCGACGCCCGCCTTGCCGGCGTTGCGCAGCAGGATCTCGTCGAACCGGGAGCGCTCCACCTGGAAGGCGGTGGACGTGGGATCCGGCAGGCGGGGAGTCATGGCGAAGGAGAACTGCCACGGCTCGGGGTCGCGTCCCCAGCGCAGGGTGCCGCCGCGTTTGAGCGTGAAGCCCGCCCTGGCGACCTCGTCGGCGACGCCGAGGAGGCGGCACACGCCGTGCACGGTGGCGGGCAGCAGCGACTCGCCGATCTGGTACCTGGGGAAGGTCTCCCGCTCCAGCAGCAGCACCCGATGCCCGTGCATGGCCACGACGGTCGCCGCGGTCGAGCCGGCCGGTCCGCCGCCGACGACGATCAGGTCGTAGTCCGGGTTGTTCATTCAGCGCCTCCTGATTCCCGCGCGGTCAGCCAGCCGCGGATCGCCGCGGCCGTGGTGGCGGCGTCGTGGTGAACGACGGAGTAGTGGTCACCGGGCACGTCGGCGCTGTCGTGCGGGAGGGGCCAATGCGGCTGCCAGTCCCGCTCCGGGTCGATCCGCCGCATCTGTGCGGTCGGCCGGCCGCACAGCAGCAGCGTGGGGACCGGTGACGGTTCGGGTCGCCACTGCTCCATCACTCGCGCATATCCGCCGCCCACCATCAGCAACGAGTCGTCGAACTCGTCGACGACGTCGTCCGGCAGTGCGGCAGCGGCGGCCATCAGGGCCAGCCCCCGTGCGTCGTCACGGCGCAGGACACCGACGTGGGAGTCGAGCAGCACCACGCCGGCCGGCGACTGCCCGTCCGCAGCGAGGTGCCGGGCCACCGCGTGTGCGACCGCTCCGCCCGCGCAGTAGCCGACGAGGACGACCGGTCGTCCGGTGAACAGGTCGCGTACCGTGCCGGCGTGCGCCCGCACCAGCGTGGCCACGCTGTCCGGGACGGCCCGGTGGGTGCCGAGACCGGGGTGCTCCAGCAGGAACAGGTCCCGTTCGCCGTCGAACTGCTTGGCCAGGCCGCCCGGGAGACGCTGCGACGACGTGAGGTAGTCCGGGAAGTAGGCCAGTGCGACGCCGTCGCCGTGGGCGAGCCGGGCCGGCGCGACGGCGTACCGGGCGTGGTCGGCCGTGGAGAAGGACGGGAGCGCGTACGACGCGAAGTGGCGCAGCGCCATCGCCTCGAACGGCCCCTGCTCGCGCAGCACGCGATGGTAGACGGTGCTGAACCGGTAGGGCGACGGCGGAGTGCCGTCCTGCGGGCCGCTCTCGCCCGCGGTCCGGTCCTCCGAGTCACTCTCGCCCGCGGACCGGTCCTCCGCTTCGGTCCCGGTCCGCGGCAGGCCGCCGGCATCGCGCAGGGCGGCGTGCACGTGCGCGGCCAGCGCGGGCAGCGTCGGGTGTTCCAGTACGACCGTCGGTGCCAGCCGCACCCGCGTGAACGCGCTGAGCCGGTTGCGGACTTGTACGGCCGTGAGTGAGTCGAAGCCGAGCTCGGTGAATTCGCGGTCGGTGGGAAACGAGGCCGCGTCCGGAAAGCCCAGCACGGCGGCCAACTCGGCGCGGATCAGCTCGGCCAGCTCGGTCTCGCGCCGCTGCGCCGGAACGGCGGCCAGCCGGTCGCGCCAGCCGCCGGGCGTCTGCTGGATGGGCATCTGCTGGATAGGCGGAGCTGCGGCGGCAGGCCGTCCGGCCCAGGCCGATCGCGCTGGCAGCAGATCCGCGAGGACCGGCGGTGCGGTCGGGCCGCCCGCGTTCGTCGGGTCCAGCGGGATCGGCACGAGCACCGGCTCGGGTGTGCGGAGCGCGGTGTCCAGCAGGTCGATGCCCTCCCGCTCGGTGACCGTGCCGACGCCACCCCCACTGAGACGGTGCGGGGCGACCCGCCCCGCCATCCCGTCGTCGTCCTCGGTGGCCCACGGCCCCCAGGCCAACGCCTGCGCCGGCAACCCGCGCGCCACCCGGTGCCGGGCGAGCGCGTCGAGGAACCCGTTCGCGGCGGCGTAGTTCGCCTGCCCGGGCCGGCCCAGCACACCGGCGGCCGAGGAGTACAGCACGAACGCGGACAGGTCGAGGCCGCCGGTCGCCTCGTGCAGATGCCAGGCACCGTCCGCCTTCGGCGCCAGCACGCTCGCCACCCGCTGCGGCGTCATACCGTCCACCACGCCGTCGGCGACCACCCCGGCGAGGTGGAACACTGCGGTCAGCGCCGGTCGACAGCCCCCGACCAGGGCATCGACGGCGGTCCGGTCGCTGACGTCGCAGGCGACCACCCGCACCTTCGCCGGCAGTTCCGCCGCCCACGCCGGCATACGGCCGCTGCGGCCGGCCAGCACCAGGTGCCGGGCCCCCTGTTCGGCCACGAGGTACCGGGCGAGGCTCGCGGCGAGCGCGCCGGTGCCACCGGTGATCAGCACCGTCCCCTCGGGATCCAGGGCCGGCGCCGCTGCGGACGGCGGATCCGCGGTGGTCAATCTCGGTACCAGAACGACCCCGTCCCGCAGCGCGACCTGTGGTTCGCCGGTGCGCAGCGCCGCGTCCAGGGCCGCCGACGAGGCCGGGCCGCCGCGGCGGTCGACCAGCACGATCCGGCCGGGGTGCTCGGACTGGGCGCTGCGCACGAGTCCGGCCACGGCGGCCTCGGCCAGGTCGGGATCCTCCCCGGTGGCGTTGTGTGTGAGCACCAGCAGCCGGCCCGGCTTGGCGTGCGAGGTCCACTCCCGCACCCGTTCCAGCACAGCCGTGACCAGTTCCCGGACGCGGCCCGGCAGGTCGGCGCCGTCGGGCAGGGCGGCGGACAGGTGTGCCACGTCGAGCAGTTCGTGAGCCGTGTCCATGTCGCCGGCCGGGGTGGCGGCCCGCCAGGCCGGTCGGTACGGCCTGGCGCCGGGCGCGGGCGGCTCCGGGAGCGGCCGGGTGATCACCGACTCGACGGCTGCCAGTGGACGGCCGGTCATGTCCGTGAGGGTTACGCGGAGTTCTTCCGGGCCGAGCCGCCGCAGATGTGCCCGTGCGGCGGTGGCCCCGGTCGCGTACACGGTCACGCCGGTGCAGGCGAGGGGGGCGCGCGGGGCGTCGGGTTGCTCGGCCAGGAGGGCGGCGTGCAGGGCGGCGTCGAGCAGCGCGGGGTGCAGGACGTACGAGCCGGCGGCCGCCGCTTCCCTGGGCGGGAGGGTCAGCTCGGCGAAGAGTTCCGTATCCCGCCGCCACAGTCCGGTCACGCCACGGAACGCCGGGCCGTAGTGATGGCCGTACGCGGACAGCCGCGCGTAGTCGACCGGGATCTCCTCGGCACCCTCGGGCGGCCACGCCCCGGGTTCGGGAGCGGGCGGCGCACCGGGCGGGGCTGTCGTCGCGGTGGCATGGCGGGTCCACGGCCCCGTGGTGTCGGCCGTACGGGCCCACATCGTGACCGGGCGCCGCCCTGACTGATCCGCGGCACCGGCGACGACTTGGACCTGCACCGGATCCGCTGCGGAGAGCAACAGCGGCTCCACGAAGGCCAGTTCGGCAAGGCGTACGGCGCCGGCGGTACCGGCCGCGCAGAAGGCCAGCTCGGCGAAGAGCGCCGCGGGCGCCAGCACCCGGTCGCCGATGACGTGGTCGGCGAGCCAGGGCTCGCGAGCGGTGGAGAGCACGCCGGTGTGCCGGATCCCGGGACCGTCGGCATCCGGCCGCGGCTCCCCCACCAGCGGGTGGCCGGCCGGAACTCGATGGCGGACGGCGTCCAGCCAGTAGCGCTGCCGCTGGAACGGGTACGTGGGCAGCGGGCGGCGGCGGGCCCCGCTGCCCGCGTACACCGACGGCCAGTCCACCGGCACACCGTGCACGTGAAGGGCGGCCAGCGTCGTCAGAGTTCCGTCTGCGCCAAGGCACGATGCGAACAGCGCGCCCGCGTCCGGAGCGACGCACTCCTCGGCCGACACGGTGAGCGCGCGTGAGGGGCCGGCCTCGACGAACGCCGTCACGCCCGCGTCCGTCAACCGGCGCATCGCATCGGAGAAGCGGACCGTCTCACGGGCCTGCCGTACCCAGTGGTCGGCCGTGGCGAGCGCGTCCGACTCGGGGCGGCCGGTCAGCGTGGACACCACGGGGACGGACGGGCGCCGGTAGGCCACCGATTCGGCGACCGCGCGGAACTCGGCCAGCATCGGATCCAGCAGCGGCGAATGGAAGGCGTGGCTCACCCGCAGCCGGGTGGCGGGGCGGCCGATGCGGGTGGCCAGCTCCGTCACCGCGTCCTCGTCGCCCGACAGCACGACCGACTCCGGCCCGTTGACCGCGGCCACCGCGACCCGGCCCGCCTCCCCGGACTCGTCGAGCAGGGGCCGTACTTCGGACAGCGGCGCCCGCACCGCGATCATCGCACCGCCGGCGGGCAGGGCGGCCATCAGACGGCCGCGCGCTGCCACCAGACGCACGGCGTCGGCCCGGGTGAGGACCCCGGCGATGTGTGCGGCGGCCAGCTCCCCGACCGAGTGGCCGACCAGGTAGTCCGGTCGTACGCCCCACTCGGACAGCAGCGTGTGCAGGGCGACCTCGAAGGCGAACAGCGCGGGCTGCGCGTAGTCGGTGCGGTCCAGCAGGCCGCCGTCCGGGGCGTCGATCACCTCCCGCAGCGGCCGGTCCAGCCACGGCGTGAACTCCTCGCACAGCTCGGTGAAGGCCTCGTCGAACACGGGGAAGGCGGCGGCCAGTTCGCGGCCCATTCCGGGCCGCTGCGCGCCCTGGCCGGAGCAGAGCAGCGCCATCCTCGGGTTGGCGCGCGCGGTGCCGCGGTGCAGCCCCGGGCTGTCGGCACCGGCTGCCAGGTCGCGCAGTCCGGCGAGAAGGCCGGCGACGTCGGTGGCCATCACGGCCGCGCGGCGGGGCAGGGGCGCTCTGGTGGTCGCCAGGGAGTACGCAATGTCCAGCGCCGACTCGTCGCTCACGTCGGCCAGCGCGGCCGCCAGCCTCCCGCCGTGGGCGCGCAGACCGGCCTCGTCGCTGCCGCCGACCAGCCACGGGGCGACCGGCCAGGGGCGCCGGGCCACGGCCGTGTCATCGCCAGGGGACCCGGCGCCGCGCTCGGCACCGGCGTCGGCGTCCGACGGCTCCTCGATGATCACGTGTGCGTTGGTGCCACCGATGCCGAACGAGGAGATCGCCGCCCGGCGCGGCCTGTCCCGTTCTCGTTGCGGCCACGGCCGCTCCCGGTCGAGCAGCCGTACCGCCCCGGTGGACCAGTCGACGTGCGGCGACGGCTGGTCCGCGTACAGCGAGGCGGGCAGTACGCCGTGCCGCATCGCCTCGATCATCTTGATCACGCCCGCCACACCGGCCGCGGCCTGGGTGTGACCCAGGTTCGACTTGACCGACCCCAGCCACACCGGGTCGGCCGGATCGCGGTCCTGCCCGTACGTGGCCAGCAGGGCGCCCGCCTCGATCGGGTCACCGAGCGCCGTGCCCGTACCGTGCCCCTCGACCACGTCCACGTCGGCGGCGCGCAGTCCGGCGTCGGCCAGCGCCAGGCGGATCAGTTCCCGCTGCGCCTCGCCGTTGGGGGCGGTCAGCCCGTTCGACGCGCCGTCGGAGTTCACCGCCGAGCCGCGCAGCACGGCCAGCACCGGATGGCCGTTGCGCCGCGCGTCCGACAGCTTCTCCAGCAGGACCAGGCCGACGCCCTCTCCCCACGCCGTACCGTCCGCGCCCGCCGCGAACGACCGGCACCGGCCGTCCGGCGACAGCGCCCGCTGGCGGCTGAAGGCGATGAACGGCTGCGGGCTCGACAGCACCGTCACCCCGCCGGCCAGCGCCAGCGTGCAGTCCCCCGCCCGCAGGGCCGCGGCGGCCAGGTCCATCGCGACCAGCGAGGACGAACAGGCCGTGTCCACGGTCATGGTGGGGCCACGCAGCCCCAGGACGTAGGAGATCCGTCCGGACGCCACACTGCCCGCCGAGCCGATGCCGATGTGCGACTCCAGTTCATGCGGCGCCACCCCGCTGCCGTAGCCGGCGTGCATCAGGCCGACGAACACGCCGGTGCTGCTGCCGCGCAGCGACGGCGCCGGAATGCCCGCGCGTTCCAACGTTTCCCAGGCGACTTCCAGCAGCAGCCGTTGTTGCGGGTCCGTGGCCAGGGCCTCGCGCGGCGAGATGCCGAAGAACAGCGGGTCGAAGTCCGCCGCGTCGTGCAGGAAACCGCCACGGCGCGTGTACGTGGTACCGATCCGGTCGGGGTCGGGATCGTGCAGGGCGTCGATGTCCCAGCCGCGGTCGGTGGGGAACTCGCCGGTGGCGTCCACTCCGTCGGACACCAGCCGCCACAGTTCCTCAGGAGAGGTCACCGCGCCCGGGTAGCGGCAGCCGACGGCCACGACCGCCACCGGTTCGGCTGCCGGTCCGCGGCGCGCGAGTACCGTCACCGGGGCGTCGCCGTGCAGCCGGGCGTCGAGGTGGACCGCGACCGCGGCCGGGGTCGGATGGTCCCAGACCAGCGTGGCCGGCAGGCGCAGGCCGGTGCGCAGGCCGAGGCGGTGCCACAGCGTCATCGCGTCCATGGAGGTCAGGCCCAGATCGGCGAACGCCGTGCCGGGATCGGCGGCCGTCCCGCGGATCGCCGCGGTCTCCGCGCACACAAGGTCGGTCAGCGCGGCGCGCCGCTCGCCGGGTGTCCGGCCGGACAGCGCCGCGAGCGTCGGCTCGGGCGGGCGTTCGGCGAGCGCCTCACGCAGGACCGCCCGTCGCGGCTTGCCCCCGGCGGTGCGCGGAATCGCCGGCGTGAACAGGACCTCCTCCGGCACCTTGTGCGCGGACAGCACCGCGGCGCAGGCCCGTAACAGACCGGCCGGGTCGAGCGTCCGTTCCGCCGGGACGACGAACGCCACCGGGACCTCGCCGAGCAGCGGATGGGGCCGCGCCACCACGGCCGCGTCGCGCACCCCTGGCAGGCCACGCAGCACTTGCTCGACCTCGGCCGGGTCGACGTTCTCGCCGCCGCGCACGATCCGGTCGTTCATCCGGCCGGTGACGCTCAGACAGCCGTGCTCACCGAACCGGCCCAGGTCGCCGGTGCGGTACCAGCCGTCGCGTACGGCATCGGCGGTCGCCTCGGGCCGGTTGTGGTAGCCCAGCATGACGCCGGGACCGCGCACCCAGATCTCCCCCTCCGCGCGGTCGGTGTCCCGGCCGGTGTCGGGATCGACGAGCCGGACCTCCATGCCGGGGACGAGCGGTCCGCTGCTGCCGCGCACCCTCGGCCCGCGCAGGGTCTCCATGGCGATCTTGCCGCAGGTCTCGGTACTGCCGTAGCCGTCGAGGAGCGGGGCGCCGAACCGCGTCTCGACCTCTTCCCGCAGGTCCGGTCCGCTGGGCGCGCCCGCGGTGACGCAGAGCCGCAGCGAGGGCACCGCGCCGAGGCCGGCGTCGAGCAGCCGGCGGTAGGTGAGCGGCACACCGGCCAGCACGGTGGGTCCGAACTCGCCGATGAGCCGCACCAGTTCGGCCGGATCCGCCGCCGCGGTGATCCGCGCGCTCGCCCCGGCCACGGTTGTGCCCAGCACGCACAGCGAGTGGGCGTACGTGTGCGCCAGCGGCAACGGCCACAGCAGCCGGTCCGCCTCCGACAGTCCCAGTCGCGGCACATAGCAGGCGACCGGCGACCAGAGCGCGGACCGCTGACTCGACACCGCGCCACTGGGCGTCCCGGAAGTGCCGGACGTGTAGAGCAGCCATGCGGGCTCGTCCAGCCCGAGGTCGTCGCGCGGCGCGGGCGAGTGTTGCCCGGCGACGAGATCCTCGAAGCGGGTGACGTCGTCCTCGAAGCCGATGGCATCGTCGGGGACCGTGCCCTCGCCGGTCACCACCAGGCGCGGCCCGCGCCCGGCGGTCAGCCGAGCGATTCGCGGCAGCTGCCTGAGGTCGGTCACGAGCACGGACGGAGCGCAGTCGGCCAGCAGCGCCGCGAGCTCCGCGTCGGTGCCGCGCGTGCTCAGCGGCACTCCGACGGCGGCGGCCCGGACCGTGGCGAGGAGACCCTCGACCAGTTCCACGCCGTTGTCCAGGCAGAACGCCACCCGCTCACCGCGACCGACACCGAGCCCACCCGCCAACCGGGCGGTCCGGCGCTCCAGTTCGGCCCAGCTCACCCCGCGCCGGTCGTCGGCGAACGCGACCTTCCCGCCCTGGCGTTCCGCGTTCTCGGCGAGCAACTCCGGCACGGGCCGGACCATCCCCGCTTGCACTGCCCCCATCAAGCCTCCTGCCGGTTCGGCGTCCGTACCGTGAGGGACGCGTGAGTGAGACAGAGCCGTTGCCCTTGCCGCCAAATGCCGTGGCCACCATACGAATTCGCGGCTTCCGGCGTTCAGCCTCTGGGGCAACTCTCCGCAGCCGTGTGTCCACCCGGATTCCAGTACGAGGGCAAGGAGCTCATTCGACCCTCGGTCCGAGCCGCCCGTGGTCGTCGTCCTCCCCGTCGGTGGAATCACGAGGGTCGCTGCTCCAGTCCTGGAGCAGCGATCGGGGCCAGGCGCCGAACAGCAGCGTGAGTCCCATGCGGATGACAGTAACTCGCCTGTGACGCCCAGCGATTCACCGTCCAGGACGTCCGACGGGAAGAACGGGCAGGACAAGAAGGAAAACGGGTTCCAAGGGCGGCGAGTACCCCACGAACGGCGACAAGGCGGAGGGAGGCAGCGCGAGCGCAACGCCACCAACACGATCAACGGCTCGTGCTCGGGCGACGAGATCTGCATCACCGTGCGCCCGGCCAAAAGTACGACGCCTCCGCCTGGGCGGAGACCCTGGTGCGACACAGATCCCTACCAGGGCCTGTTCCAGATTCGGATCATTGGTTTGAGGATTCGCCGGTAGCGGGCAGCCGGCCTGGTAGTTGTCGGGGATGGCGCGAGGTGATCTCTCGGATGCCGAGTGGGAGTTGGTCGAGCCGGGCCGCCGCCCACAGGAAGAAGGGTTCTCGCGGCGGCCACTCGGCCGGTCACGATCTGGACCTGTACAAGTACCGCAACAGCGTCCTCGCGGCTCCCACCGACGCGGTGCCGTGATCTGGATCCGCAGCCTCCGACGAAGGTGATCCCTGGAACAGAGCTTAGATGGATCGGCTGTCGACTCCCGCAGCGGCGAGCTGCCTCGGCAATTCTCGGCCACGCGGTCCGCCGAGCTTTACCGGCCCACCGCGACGCGGCCCGCCAGTAGGACTACCCAGTCGAGTCACTGAGTGACGGTCCCGTCCGGCGGACCGCCAAGAGTGCGGCGCCGATGTCCGCCGCCGCTCGCGGATCGGACAGGGAGCGGCCCACCAGTTCCTCGACGCGGCGCAGCCGGTAGCGGACGGTGTTGGGGTGGACGAACAGACTCCGCGCCGCGTCCGTGGCGGAGCCGGCGGCGGCGTACCAGTGCTCCAGGGTGTCCAGGAGGCGGGCACGCTCCACGGCCGGGAGGTCGAGCAGGGGCTGGAGGACCACCTCCACGAGGTGTGCCGCCTCGGCCGGGGCGGCGGCGAGGACCATGGCCAGCGGGCTGTCGTCGAACCGCGCGACGCCGGGGGCGGCGCCCTGAAGGCCGGCCAGAGCCAGCCGGGCGAAGCGCAGAGCCCGCGGGGTGTCCCGCAACGAGTGGAAGCACGGGCTGACACCTACGCGGGCGCCGGCCCGGCGCAGGATGCGCAGACAGGTGCTCTCCGTGCTCTCCGCCGTCGCCGTGGGCAGGGCGGCCAGACCGATCTGCTGGTCGGGCAGCAGCCGCCAGGCGAAGTGGACCTGGGCCTGCCGCAGCGCCGCTTCCGTGCCCGCCAGCGGCTCCTCGCCGGGAGCGTCGGCCGCCGCCGCGACGACCACGTAGGGTCCGCGGTCGGGCAGACCCAGCTCGCGGGCTGCTTCCCACAGCGTGCGGTCGGCGATGACGCCGGCGAACAGCGCCTCCACCAGTGCCGAGCGGCGCGCCTGACGCCGCGAGGTCAGCTCGGCGGTCGTCTCCCGGTAGGCCGCTGCCACCGCCTCCGCGTAGCGGCCGAACAGGGCCCAGATCTCCGCGGACTGGGAGACCAGTTGGGCGTCGGTGACCTCGGGATGGGTGCGTGCCTCGGCGAGGATGTCCGTCCACAGGAGTTCGAAGCCGATCCGGTACGCGTGCAGGGTGTCCGCCAGCGGCACGCCCTGCTCGGCGCGGATGCGGCCGGTCTCCCGGGCCGGGCTCGGATCCTGCGCGCCCGCGCGGCCGAGCTGTTCCAGGAGCAGGTCCGCGTTGGCGGTGCACGAGCGGCGCAGCGAGTCGAAGGGGATCAGCGACTCGTCCTGGTAGGCGTCGACGTCCGAGCGGATGCGCTGCGCCATCCGCTCACCGAGTTCCGGCAGCCTGGCGTGGAGCGCCGAGACCACCCCGGAGATGTCCATTCTCGCAGCTTAACGCCCCTGTTTTGTTCTCGGGAACAATCCTGGAGCGCAGACGCTGTCATAGAGCACATAGGCCGTCGCCACGCCCATCTGCACGATGTCGTCAACGTGAACGGCGGATTTCGACGGCGACATTCGTGGAGGCGGTCATGGCCAATTTGGCTTCATTCCTGGTGGAGACGGCGCAGCGGCAGCCGGAACGCCCCGCGCTGCGCTTGGGGGACCAGGTCATCAGCTATGCGCAGCTCGACGAGCGCAGCGCCCGCGCCGCCGCCCTGCTGCGCGCCGAGGGAGTACGGCCGGGAGACCGGGTCGCTGTGATGCTGCCCAACGTTGTCGAGTTCGTCGTCCTGTACTACGGCGTGCTGCGCGCCGGGGCGGTCGTCGTACCGCTGAACCCGTTGCTGAAGACCCGGGAGACCGAGTACCACCTGCGTGACTCGGGGGCGCGGATGCTCTTCGAGTGGCATCAGGCGCCGGGCGAGGGCGCGCAGGGCGCTGCCGCCGCCGACGTGCGGCACATGGCCGTCGAGCCGGCCGCCTTCGCGGGTCTGCTGGCCGGTCACGAGCCGCTGGCGGAGGTGAGCGAGCCGGGCGGCGAGGACGTGGCCGTGCTGCTGTATACCTCCGGCACCACCGGCCGCCCCAAGGGCGCCACGCTCACCCACACCGGGCTGCGGCACAACACCGACGTCAACGCGGTCCACGTACAGCGGATGACGGCCGACGACGTGGTCGTGGGCTGTCTGCCGCTGTTCCACATCTTCGGCCAGATCTGCACGATGAGCGTGACCGTCCGTGCCGGTGCCTCGCTCACCCTGATCCCCCGCTTCGACCCGCAGGCCGTCCTGGACGCCATCGCCCGCGACGGGGCGACGATCTTCGAGGGCGTACCGACCATGTATGCCGCGCTGCTCCAGCACCCGTCGGAGGCCGACGTCTCCACGCTGCGGATGTGCGTCTCCGGCGGGGCCTCGCTGCCGGTGGAGATCCTGCACGGCTTCGAGCGGCGCTTCGGCTGCGTCGTATTGGAAGGCTTCGGCATGTCCGAGACCAGTCCGGTCGTCACCTTCAACCACCCCGACCGGCCCCGCAAGGCGGGCTCCATCGGTACGCCGATCAAGGACGTGGAGGTGCGGCTCCTCGACGACAAGGGCCAGGACGTGGCTCCCGGCGAGATCGGTGAACTGGCCGTGCGCGGGCCGAACGTGATGAAGGGGTACTGGAACCGCCCGGAGGAGACGGCGGCCACCATCCCGGACGGCTGGCTGCGCAGCGGCGACCTCGCGCGCCAGGATGAGGACGGCTATCTGTACATCGTCGACCGCAAGAAGGACATGATCATCCGCGGCGGCTACAACGTCTACCCGCGCGAGATCGAGGAGGTGCTCCACGAGCACCCGGCCGTTGCACTGGCCGCGGTGGTGGGCGTGGCGGACGCGCATCTGGGCGAGGAGATCGCGGCCGCGGTGGTGCTGCGCCCGAAGGCGCAGGCCACGCCCGACGAGCTGAGGCAGTTCGTCAAGGACCGCGTGGCGGCGTACAAGTACCCGCGCCGGGTGTGGCTGGTGGACACACTGCCGACCGGCCCCAGCGGCAAGATCCTCAAGAGAGAGATCAGCGCGCCGGCCGGGTGAGGTCGATGGGGTGGAGTCGCCGGGGGACGCGTAGCAACACCGACGTTCCCTGATACTTGAGCGCCCCCGCACCCGGGGGGCCTCGCGCCGAGGATGCTCCCGGGGGCCTCGTCCCGAGGATGCTGAGGAAGCCGCGTGCTTGCGGACGACCAGGGATGCCGTACGTGCAGTGACCAGGTGGCGGCCGTGGTCGGACGTTGCCGCGTCGGCGATCTCGGCGGAGCCGGGTACCTGGTCTGCGAACGGAGGCGCGTCCGATGGCCGAAGGGGCCGTCGGTCGCGTCCGACCGTATCTCCAGGCCGTTGACGAGGCTCTTGTGTCGCAGGGCGTCGCTCAGCTGCCCGGCAGATCGACGCCTGCCTGCATCAGCGCGGGAAGACGACCGTCAGCAGGCGGAAGAGCTCGGCGCGCTCCTCGTCGGACAGGCTGTCCAGGCCGGTCTGCGTCTGCTCCATCCGCTCGCGGATCGTGTCGATCGCCTTCTCGCCCGTCTCGGTGAGGGCGACATTCTTCACGCGGCGATCGGTTGCGCTGACTTCACGGCGGACGAGGTCGCGCTTCTCGAGCCGGTCGATGATCCCGGTCATGTTCGACGCGTCGCAGGCGAGGGTGACCGCGAGCGAGCGCATCGAGGCGGGCGCGCGGCGCAGCACCGTGAGGGTCTTTGCCTGACTGGAGGTGAGGCCCATGTCGGCGGCGGCGGTCGTGAAGTCGGCGTAGTGCGTGCTGACCGAATGGGCGAGCAGCTCCATGAGCTGGGCTTTGGACGGGATGGACGGCATGGGTCGAGAGTAGCGCGCAAAGCTTGAACATCTCAAACTTTGACATCCACCATCTCCTATTGTTTGATGTCTTCAAGCATCGAGTACCTCAATGGTTTGCCACCTCGACCATCGATGCATCCCACCTTCGGGCCACCCTCGACCGGAAAGAAGACCGTGAAGTCCTCCCCTGCCCCCGCGCCAGAGCGCCGAACCGGCAGCCTCAGCCTGGTCCTGGTCCTGGGCCTCGCCGCCATGGTCGTGTCGATGATGCAGACCCTGGTCATCCCGATCCTCGGCATCATCCAGAACAACCTCGGCGCCACCACGGCCCAGGTCAGCTGGGTCACCACCGCCACTCTGCTGTCGGCCGCGGTCTTCACCCCGCTGCTGGGCCGCCTCGGCGACCAGCGCGGCACGAAGCCGACTCTGCTCGCTGTGCTGGTGGTGATGGTCGCGGGATCCGTGCTCGCCGCGGCCACGAGTTCGATGCTGTGGCTCATCGTGGCCCGGGTGATGCAGGGCGCGGCCACCGCGATCTTCCCGCTCGCGCTGTCCGTGCTGCGTGCGGAAGTCGAGCCCGCGCGGCTGCCGGGCGCCATGGCCATGGTCAGCGGGACACTCGGGTTCGGCAGCGGCCTGGCCCTGGTGAGCGCCGGCCTGTTGACCACGGGTGCCAACCCCGACTACCACCAGGTCTTCTGGCTGGCCGCCGCGCTCGCCGTCGCCGCCCTGATCGCGGTCGCGGTCGCCGTCCCCGCTCCCCGCACCCGGACGGGCGGGCGCACCGATTGGCTGGGCGCCGCCGGTCTCGCCCTGCTGCTCGTGCTGCTTCTGCTGCCGATATCGCAGGGGCACACCTGGGGCTGGACCTCGGCCCGCACGCTCACCCTGTTCGCCGGTGCCGCTGTCACGGCGGTCTTCTGGGCCCTGGTCGAACGCAGGGTCAGCGACCCCCTGGTCGACATGAAGATGTTCGTCCACCGGCCGGTGCTGTTCACCAACGTCGCCGGACTGCTCGTCGGATTCGCCATGTTCACGCAGTTCATCGGCGTCTCCTACCTCGTCCAGACGCCTTCCGAGATCGCCGGCTACGGCTTCGGCGCCTCCATCCTGCGCGCCTCCGTCCTATACCTGCTGCCCGCCGCCCTCGTCTCGCTGGTGGCCGCCCAGTTCGGAGGCGTGCTGGTGCGCCGCATCGGCGCGCGTCTCACCCTCGCCGCCGGTGCCGCCTTCGGCGTCGTCGGCTTCGCCTGGCTGACGCTTGCCCACGACACCACCGCGTCGGTGATCCTGGCCGGCATGGTCGTCAGCGTCGCCATCAGCTTCGGCTACGCCGCGATGCCCGCCCTGATCGTGGCCGGCGTTCCCCACCACCAGACCGGCATCGCCAACGGCATCAACTCCATCTCCCGCTCCACCGGCAGCGCGATCGGCAGTGCGGTCATCACCTCGATCCTCGCCTCCAAGACGCTCGACAACCTGCCCGCCGGCGCGCCCGCGCTGCCCGCCGAGAGCCAGTACACCCTGGGCTTCGCCCTCGCCGGCATGGCGTTCGTGCTGGTCATAGCGGTGGCCATGGTCGGCTTGGCGATCCGCCGCAGGTCCCCCTCGCCCGTCATCGACACGCCGGCCCCGTCGCGTGACGGCGCAACCGAGCCCGCACGCGCCCGCACAGCCGTCACTGCCTGACCGCAACAGCCGCACAGCCGCGACCTTCCTTCACCTTTCCTTCCTCCCGAATGCCGACGGCTTTTCTCCTTCGATACGAACAGGACACGACTGTGACTGAGACCAAGGCGGCCTTCACCCTCGACGACACCTTCACCGCCGCCGAAGCCACCGAGCTGGTGGACCGGCTGCGCGCCACCTTCCGCACCGGCCGCACCAAACCCCTGGCCTGGCGCCGGCAGCAGCTGACCCGCCTGCGTGAGCTGCTCACCGACAACCGCACGGTGATAGCCGACGCCCTCTACGCCGACCTGCGCAAGAACCGCGCCGAGGCCGACGCCATGGAGATCGACCTCACGATCGCCGAGATCGACGACTACCTGGAGCACCTGGAGGAGTGGACCACCCCGCAGCCCGCTCCCGTGACGGTGCGCGGAATCCCCGGCAGCACCGCCCGCACCGAGTTCGACCCCCTGGGCGTCGCGCTGGTCATCTCGGCGTGGAACTACCCGGTCAATCTGCTGCTGGTGCCCGTCGCGGGCGCGCTCGCCGCGGGGAACGCGGTCGTCATCAAGCCCGCCGAGTACGCCGCGCGCACCTCGGCGCTGCTGGCCGAGCTGCTGCCCGCGTATCTCGACACCGGCGCCACCGCGGTCGTCGAGGGCGGCGCACCGGAGACCACCGTGCTGCTGGGGCAGCACTTCGACCACATCTTCTACACCGGCAACGGCGCGGTCGGCCGCATCGTGATGACCGCCGCCGCGAAGAACCTCACCCCCGTCGTCCTCGAACTCGGCGGCAAGTCACCGGTGTTCGTGGACCGGGACGTCGACATCGCCACGGTCGCGCAGCGCCTGGCGCAGACGAAGTTCGCCAACGCCGGACAGACCTGCGTCGCCCCCGACTACGTCCTGACCGACCCGGAGACCGCGACCGAGCTGGAGGCGGCGCTGGTCGTCGCGATCAAGGGGCTGTTCGGTGCGGACCCGCAGACCTCCGACGCCTACGGACGCATCATCAACGAGCGGCACTTCGACCGGCTGTCCACGCTGCTGGGCTCCGGCCGCACGGTCACCGGCGGGCAGAGCGACCGCTCGGACAAGTACATCGCCCCGACCGTGCTGGCCGATGTCCGGCCCGACGAACCCGTGATGCAGGAGGAGATCTTCGGCCCCGTCCTGCCCGTCCTGACCGTGGCGAACCTGGACGAGGCGATCGCGTTCATCAACGAGCGCGACAAGCCGCTCGCCCTGTACGCCTTCACCGAGAACGACACCACAAAGCGCCGCCTCGCCGCCGAGACCTCCTCGGGCGGCCTCAACTTCGGCCTGCCGATGCGCCACCTCGCCGTACCATCCCTGCCCTTCGGTGGCGTCGGCGAAAGCGGCATGGGCAACTACCACGGCCGCTATTCCCTCGAGACGTTCAGCCACCGCAAGGCCATCCTCGACGTCCCGCTGAGCTGAACAACCCGGAGCCGGGCGGCGGTACGCAATTCCACCCGGCGACCTCACGCGCGCCGCCGTCCTGCGCCCATCAGAAGAGAACCTAGCCCGACCATGTCCTTCGGCGGCGCCGGTTGGCCGGTGAAGCGAAGCTGCGGCCCCCGCACGGCGTGGCCGAGCGTGAACACACCATGAGGGCCGACCTCGGCCGGCGAGATACGCCGACCGAGGCCATAGATGCCATTGGTGCTGTCCAGGTCTTGCAGAACCCGTTTCGTTCGGCCCCAGTAGATGCGGGCATGACGCCAGGAAACGACGGCTTCCTGGACACCACGTCCGACGCGGGATCACGACCCACGGTGTAGGTCCTGGCAAGGGCGGAGTTTCCGTGTGCCCCCTTCAATGGCCAGGAACAGAGGCGGATTTCCGTACGTCACCGTGGTGTCTCCCCGCAGCGAGCCGAATCAGGAAAGACGGATGACCGCTCGGTCGCCATCGACGCTGACGAGGTCGACGACGAGGTCGTTGATCGTCGACTGGCCCGGGGCGGTCTGACTGGCGGTGGACGGCTGAGCACCGCTGCCTGATGAGCCGGTCATGGTCAGCGCGTTGTCGGCAACACTGTCGATGCTGAGTTCGTCGACACCCTTCGTACCGTCGAGCTGGATCGTGTCTCCGCCCTTCACCTCGACCTCACAGGCGTTGTCGAGGCACGCGCCGAGGTCCGTACCGTCCGTCGGCTGTCCGGTCCCGGCCGGCGCCGAAGGATCCGCAGTCGGCGCCGAGGGGTCCGCGGGCGGCGCCGAAGGCGAGCCGGTCGACGGGGGTGCGGCGCCCTTCGAGACGCTCTCGACGGTCTTGGCGGCATCGGCGAGCCCGGCGCCGCAGCCGCCCTCGCACGCACCGGGCAGGGGACGTGCGTTGTCCTTGATGGCCTGCTCGATCTCCGCCGGCGTCAGCGCGGGGTCCGCTGAGATCATCAGGGCGGCGAGACCGGAGGCGGGCGCGGCGGCCTGGCTGGTGCCTACTTCGAAGACGAGTTCCTCGGATTCGGGTCCGTCGGGGCCGGAATTGAACGTGGAGAGGATGCCGTCCCCGTCGTTCGTCCTCGTGTCACCGCCGGGGGCGGCGATGTCCACGCTGCCGAAGTTGGAGTACTCGGCCCTGTTGCCCTCGCGATCGGTGGCGGCGACGGTGATGACGTTCCGGCAGTTGGCCGGTGTGAACTCGGCGGCATCCCGCGGCGCAGGCGCATTGCCCTTGTTGCCTGCGGAAACGACGACCGTAGTACCGCGCTGAACAGCATCGTCTATGGCGCTCTGCGTAGCCTGGTCGCAGGCGCCCGGACCGCCCAGGCTCATGTTGATGACCTTGGCGGGGGTCTTGTTGTCAGCGACGCCCTCGACCTTCCCACCGGAGGCCCAGGTGATTCCGTCGACGATGTCGGAGGTCGCCCCGCCGCACCGCCCTATTACAGCTGACGCTTGGCCGTTTCCGCTCGGCGCTGAATTTGGCAGTCCGCCGAGGTTGGGTGGTTCGAAACGTCGCCGAGCACGTTCGAATATCCCGGGAGGCTCGAACCAGGGCTGCCCAGAATGCGCCCGAGCGGCGCCCCTGGGATGAGACCGAGGTGAAGGCCTTCATCGAGGCGAGCAAGGACCATCGGCTCTTTGGCCCACTGCTCCTGACCCTTATCGCCGAGCGTCCCGCAGAAGTGTGTGGTGCACGCTGGAACGAGGATGTTGACCTCGAAGGCTCGGGGACTATTGCCGTTGGCAATACCCGAACCATCGTCTACGACCGAGACCAGGAGCGAGGTCTACGAAACAAGGTAGTGGAGAAACAGCCCAAGACCGTAAATGGCAAGCGGGTCTTGCCGCTGCCCAAGCCTGTCTATAGCGCGCTCGTGGTGCTACGCGCTCTTCAGGCGAAGGAGAAGGAGCAAGCAGGCGAGGCCCATGAGGACTCCGGCTACGTCGTGGTCGATGAGCTGGGCCGTCCGTTCAAGACCGACAAGCTGCGGCGCGAGGCGTAGAAGCTGATGGAGGCAGCAGGTGTACGCAGAGTTCGTCTGTACGACGCACGTCACGCCTGTCTCTCCTGGATGGCCAACAACGGTGTGCCCGATACGGTCGTCTCGGCTTGGGCCGGGCACAGCGACCCGTCCTTCACCAAGGGGGTCTACGTGCATCCGGCCCCGCAGAGCCTCAAGGCCGCCTCGGAGAAGCTGAGTGAGCTGCTCGGTTAGGGGGGTGGATCGCTTACGGTCTCCTTATTTCGGTTGGCCGCCCGTGACCATGCCGAACGGCCAACCTGATACCGAACAGCAGCTCGTAGTACGCCTTAGAAGGCGCTGTTGTTGCAGCCCATGGTCGAGCCGATGTGCTTGCTCTGCCCACCGGCGTTGCCCTCGCCGTTGAGCGCGTTGCCCAGCAGGCCGTTGAGGATGCCGACCTGGCCGAGGATGTCGAGGTTCAGGTCGTGCGACTTACAGCTGGAGCTCTGCAGGACGCTGACCTTGTCTCCATCTTTCTTGTGGCCGTGATCGTCCTTGCTGTGCGCACTGGCGGTGCCCGCGGTCAGAAGTCCGACGCTGCCGAGGGCGACGACCACGACGGCCGCCTTGCGAAGCTTGTGCATGTGTATCTCCGGTGACTTGGAGTGGTGTGCGATCCGTGACAGATCGACTGCGTAGGCGACCGGAGATTAATACGAAAAGATCCAATATGTCCTAGTGGCACGCCGGGGTTAGTGATCGAGTTCGCCTCCATGGCGCACGTCATGTCTCGTCTGCATGACGCCTGCTCTTCTAGCTGTCCTGGTTCACCAGTTGCGCGAAAGAGGTCATGCATGGTCGACAGTGGGGGACCGTTTCCGCTTGCATGGTGTTCGTGCCGTTGTTGCGCTCGATGCGTTCGATGCGTTCGATGAGCACATGGCCGCACAGTGCCTCAGTGCTCTGTTTGGCCTTCATGTGCCACACCACGGCGATGCCGTGCTCGTTGAAAGCGGGATACGTCTCGTACATCAAGGCCTCCCTGGACGGAAGTTCTATCCGCTCAGGACACCGCATCAGCACTGCCTGTACAGCGCAGCATGAGTCAATCGAGTGACAGCGGCGAAGTAGCCCCGCCGCCGAGGCATCTGTGAGAAATTGCGAGACGAGAGCCTCGGAAACGATCAAGAGCCTCGTCTCACCGAAGTGATCCAAGGCCCTGACCTGCGACTACGTAGTCCTGTAGTAGTCGGGACGACAGGATTTGAACCTGCGACCCCTTGACCCCCAGTCAAGTGCGCTACCAAGCTGCGCCACGTCCCGGTGCCTGCCGCGCGGTGAACCGCGTGATCATGCAGGTCAACCCTACCCCATACACGCCTGAGGCTCGAACGACCTGACCCCTTGACCAATAATTGTCGGCACCTATAATTGCCAAGCTCAACAGAATGCTTGCCGGGCAAGCCTCACGGCCCGCGATCGAACGGAGCCACATGTCTCTCCTGACCCGGCCCGCGTTGGCCACCTTCGTCGCCAAGGCCATGCAGCGGGTGACCGTCATGGCGGACCGCCGCTCCGGCGGGCGCGGCTCCGCCGCCGCTTCGCATGCCCGGTTCCCCGAATACCCGCGCAAAGTACGCGAGTTGACGATCCCGACCTCGATCGCCCCGGCCCGGGCCACCGTGTATCTGCCGGCGAGCGACGATCCCGCGCCCCCGGTGCACGTCAACTTCCACGGCGGCGGTTACGTCATGACGCTGACCGAACTCGACGACCCGCTGTGCCGGTTCCTCGCCGCCGAGGCGGGGGCGGTCGTGATCAACGTTGACTACGCCGTCGCACCCCAGCATCCGTTCCCGGCACCGCCCCGACAGGCGTACGAGATCGTCCGGTGGGTCGCGGAGCACGGCGCCGAAGAGGGCTGGGACGGTGAGCGGCTCACCGTGGGCGGGCAGAGCGCGGGCGGCGGGCTCGCGGCGGCCGTGGCACGGCAGGCACTGGAAGAGGGCGGGCCCTCGATCGCGCTCCAGGTGCTGCACTATCCGCCGCTCGACCTGGCGACGGGCGCCCGGAACAAGCGCGCCGCCATCGCCAAGCCGATGCTGCGGCCCTGGATGGCCGACGTCTTCGACACGTCGTACGTCCCTGACGTGCGGCAGCGCCTCGACCCTCTCGTGTCCCCCGCGCACCCGTCGGACACCGCGGACCTGAAGGGCATCGCGCCGGCGCTGCTGATCACCGCCGAGTACGACCTGCTCCGGGCCGAGGGCCTGCGCTATGCCGAGCGGCTTCGGGAGGCGGATGCGCTGGTCGAGCACCATGACGTGCGCGGCGCCGACCACGGGTACGACGGCCAGGACGACGAGAAGGCCCGTGAGGTCTACGCGATCATCGCCCGGCGGCTACGGAAGGCCGTTGAACGCCGATGAGCCCGTGAGCTCGGCCTGCTCCGCCGGCTGCCCGCCCTGGGCCGCCTCCGGCTCCTCGCACAGCCCCCCGCGCTGCTGCTCCACGGGCCCCGGGCCTCGGACGCACCGCCGGACCTCCGGGCTGCGCACCGCACCCCTCGCCGGGCTCCACGACCTCCCCGCGGCGAATCCCGCCATCAGCAGGGCCACGGCCACCACCACCCACCACGGCAGGTGGGCGGTGGCCATGTACCCGACGACGGCCACCAACGCGAGAAATGCCGTCACGTCCCTGTTCCCCCTAAGCCGTTCAACTCCCCTGCCCCCGGCGCACCGAGAGTCGCCCGCGTCCCAGCAGGCATATGACGCAACAATAGGCGAGACCGTCGTATAACCCAATTCGGCTCATCGGTACATATGACGGACGCCAATCAGTGGGCGCCGATCAGTTCTTGCTCGCTGTCGCTGCGGTCGGCACGGCGCGAGCCGCGCAGTGCCGCAATGCCACGGGCCGAAGACCGCGCCGAAGCGGCCCATGCCGGAGGTCCGGCCGACGAAGTGTCCGCCCGCTCCGTCGGACACCGCACACTCTGTCGAGGCCTCTCCCCCACCTCCCGCGGCTAGGGTCCCCACATGACGCACAGCTTTGTACTGAACATCCCCGGCGCCGACCTCGAACCCGAGCCCCTCGCCCCGGAACAGATCGTCTCCGGGACGCCCGAGGTGACCGGCAAGGTGGTCTGGGAGTCGGAGGACGGACGTCAGGTACGGGGCATCTGGCAGATCACACCCGGCGTGGTCACCGACACCGAGGCCGACGAACTGTTCGTCGTGCTCAGCGGGTCGGCCACCATCGAGGTCGAGGGCGGGCCGACGCTGCGGGTGGGGCCCGGCGACATGGCCGTGCTGCGCGAGGGCGACCGTACGACGTGGACGGTGCACGAGACGCTGCGCAAGGCGTACGCGATCAACCTGTGAGCGGGCGCGCCGTCGAGCCGCGGATCTCCAGCGTCGGCGGCGCGAGATGGACCTCGCCCGGTCCCGCCGCGCCCTCGAACCGGTCGAGCAGACAGCGGGCGGCGCGGCGGCCCACCTCGTGGCTGGTGTTGTCGACCGTGGTGAGCCACACGTGGCGCAGGCGGGCGATGCTCGTGTTGTCGTAGCCGACGACGGACAGGTCGCGCGGGATCCGCAGCCCGAGTTCCTCGGCCGCGGAGAGTGCGCCGATGGCCGCGATGTCGTTGACGGCGAAGACGGCCGTGGGCCGCTCGGCGCGGCTGAGCAGCCGGACGGTGGTGCGGTAACCGCCCTCCTCGGTCATGTCGCTGGGCTCGACCACCGCCTCGTCCGCGAGGCCATGCTCCCGCATCGTCGCCTCGAAGCTCCGCCGCCGCAGCTCGCCCACCGCCCCGTATCCGGCGATGTGCGCGATGCGCCGGTGTCCGAGGCCGATGAGGTGCTCGGCGACCAGACGGGCGCCCTGCTCGTCGTCGTTGGCCACGACGTCGACGCCGGGAGGCACCGGCTCCCGGGCACCGGCCACCACGACCGGGATCCGCTCGGCCACCGCGCCGAGCGCGGCCGGGTCGGGCAGGGTGCCGACCACGACCAGGCCGTCGACCCGCAGGTCCAGCAGCGGGCCCGCCGGGTCCTGGCCGGTGCGGCGGTTGAGGCGGGCGTCGGCGAGCAGCATGTGCAGGCCGTTGTCGTGCAGCAGCGAGTTGAGGCCGTCGAGCATGTCGACGAACCAGGGGTTGCGCAGGTCGTTCAGGAGGACGCCCACCGTGCGGGTGCGCCGCTCACTGAGGCTGCGCGCGGCGGCGTTGGGCCGGTAGCCGAGTTCGCGCACAGCCCGCAGTACGGCGTCCCGTTTCTCCGGGCGTACCTGGTCGGAGCCGCGCAGCACCAGCGAGACCAGGGACTTGGAGACACCGGCCCGGTCGGCCACGTCGCGGATCGTCGGCGGTCTCATGAGATGGACCGTTCCATGACCTTGCTCGGCTTGTCAAAGGGTTGACACCGGGCGGAAACGGCACCCAAGGTGGCCTGGACAAGTAGTGGACCGGTCCAAAGAAGGGCTGTCATGGTGGAATCGCTCGGTGTCGCCGTCGTCGGGTTCGGCTGGATGGGCCGGGTGCACACCCAGGCGTACGCCCGTGTCCTGCACCACTATCCGCGGCTGGCGGTCCGGCCGGAGCTGGTGGCCGTCGCCGAGGACGTGCCGGGCCGGGCGGAGGAGGCCGCCGCGCAGTTCGGGTTCGCCTCGACGAGCCGCGACTGGCGCGAGGTGGCCGCCGATCCGCGGGTGCGGGCCGTCTCCATCACCGCCCCGAACTTCCTGCACCGCGAGATCGGCGTCGCGATGGCCGAGGCCGGCAAGCACATCTGGATCGAGAAGCCGGTGGGCCTGTCGGTCGCCGACGCCCAAGCGGTGGCCGACGCCGTCGCCAAGGCCGGTGTGCAGGGCGCGGTCGGCTTCAACTACCGCAACGCGCCCGCCGTCGAGGCCGCCCGCGAGCTCATCGCCTCCGGCGAGATCGGCACCGTCACCCACGTCCGCGTGCGCCTCTTCAGCGACTACGCCGCCCACCCCGACGGCGCCCTGACCTGGCGGTACGAGAAGGAGCGCGGCGGCAGCGGCGTCCTCGGCGACCTGGCCTCGCACGGCGCCGATCTCGCGCGCCACCTGCTCGGCGACATCGCCTCCCTCACCGCCGACACGGCCGTCTTCATCCCCGAGCGCGCCCGGCCGACCGGCGCCACCGCCGGCCACAGCCTGGCCACCGGCGGCGAACTCGGCCCCGTCGAGAACGAGGACTACGTCAACTGCCTGCTGCGGTTCGCCTCCGGCGCCCGCGGGGTCCTGGAGGCCTGCCGCGTCTCCGTCGGCGAGCAGAACAACTACGGCTTCGAGGTACACGGCACCAAGGGCGCCGTCTTCTGGGACTTCCGCCGGATGAACGAGCTCGGCATCAGCCGTGGCACCACGTACCAGGACCAGCCCGTCAGCACGGTCTACGTCGGCCCCGGCGCCGGCGAGTTCGGCGCCTTCCAGCCGGGTGCGGCGAACGCCATGGGCTACGACGACCTGAAGGTCATCGAGGCGTACCGCTTCCTGCGCTCGATCGCCGAGGGCGTCCCGCACGGGGCCACCCTCCAGGACGCCGTGCACAGCGCCGCCGTACTCGAGGCGATGGGGCGCTCGGCGGAGAGCGGCGCGTGGGTGGACGTGGCCTCAGGGGCGTGACGGCCCGGGTCAGCGTCCCCGGGCGGCTCGCCGGCCGAGGGCGATCTTGACCGGGGCCAGGGCGAGCCAGAGCCATATGGCCGCGGAGCCGACGGCCAGGGCGAGCGGGATGCTGAGGGCGAACACCAGCACCGTCACCCCGAGGTCCAGCGCGAAGAGGCGGAAGCCCTCCGGTGGCGCCGCCTCGTCGCGCAGCCAGGGGCGCCCGGCCAGGAGGAGCACGAGCGCGAGGTGGGCGGCGCCGAGGGCAGCCACCGCCGCCGCGTAGGCGGCGACCGACGCGGGCTCGCTGCCGTACTCGGCGATGAGTTTGGTGGGGAAGGGCAGGAGGGCCGCGACGCCGAGTCCCAGGACGGTCAGTGCGATCACCTGTCCGTCGATCTGCCGGACGAGGCGGAAGATGCGGCGGTGCTCGCGCCAGAAGGCGCCGAGCACCAGCACGGTGAGCGCGTAGGCGCCGAGGTTCGGGATGAGTTCGTGCAGGGCGTCTTCGTAGTGCTCGTCGTCGAGTCCCCGGGGCACGTAGAAGTCCAGGACCAGCAGCGTGATGGCGATCGCGAACACTCCGTCGGCGAGCGCCACCAGCCGCTCGGGCCCGCCGTCCGGGTTCGATTTCCACATGCGCACGACGGTAGGCAGCAGCGGTCCGTCGAGCGGGCGTACACGCCAGGGACACCCCCGGGGATGCTCACCCGATGGGCGTGGGCATGTTGTACGGCGTCACCACCTGGATCGCGGACGGCAGCGTGGGCCCCGCCGGCGGCAGCGCACCGTGCGCCCGCATGACGATGTGACAGGCCTCGCGCATGTCCTGACGCAGGTCGTGGTGGAGGACGGCGGACAGGCGGTGCTCGCGCAGCAGGCGGGTGTTGTCGTGGTCGAGGTCGTGCGCGACGAACACCGCGCATTCACGGCCCAGGTCCTCGAAGGCCCGCAGCGTCGCGATGTTGCCGCCGCCGATCGAGTAGACCGCGCGGATCTCCGGGTCGCGCTCCAGGGCGGCGCGGACGAGGTCGTACTGGGTGGCGTCCAGGCCCTGTCCCTCGGCCAGTTCGACCAGTGTGCGCGCGGGATGCCGGGCGCGCATGGCGCTGCGGAAGCCCATCTCGCGCTCCTCCTCGTTACGGAAGAAGCCGCTGCTGAGGCTGGTGAGGACATGACCGGGCCGCTCGCCGAGCCACTGGCCCATGAGGTACGCGGCCGTCGCACCGGCGGCCCGGTTGTCGATGCCGACGTAGGCGAGGCGTGGCGTGGACGGCAGGTCGGTCACCAGGGTCACCACCGGTATGCCCGCCTCCGCGAGCCGCGCGACGGCGGCGGTGACCTCGGGGACGTCCGGCGCCTTGAGGATCACGCCCTGCGAACCGCGCCGCGCGATCCGGTCCAGGGTCCTCGTCAGCTCCTCCACCGGGCCCGTCTCCCGGAAATGGAACCGCGAACGCACCACGGCCGGGTGCAGACCAGGCAGCTCGGCCTCCAGGGCGGCACGCACGGCGGTGGAGAACCGCTCCGGCGTCTGCATCACGATGTCGATCATGAAGGTACGGCCCACCAGCCGGACCTGGGTGCGCTGCCGGTCCAGGTCGGCTATCGCCTGGCGGACCTCGCGCGCGGTGCTCTCCCGCACCCCTCCCCGCCCGTTCAGAACCCGGTCGACCGTGGCCTCGCTCAGACCCGCCTGACGTGCGATCTCCCGAATCGGGAACGGGTGACCCATACGACGGCTCCTTGAGGGGTTTTTGATGGTCGTCTGCTGGTTGTTCGACGGGATTGTCATGACAAGAATGGCAGCGCTGAGTCGCCCCTGTCACCGAGAGGACGCCGATGTCCTACGCCTCCGTGCAACGCCGTGCGTGGCTGTCCGAGCAGGACTGCGACCTCGCCGCCTTCCGTGAACTCGTCGAGCGGACCACCGACCTCGCCGACTACCCGTACGCCTCCGCCGTGGAGCAGGGTGTCCTCGTCTACGACAGCGACCGCCTGCCCAAGGCCGAGGACTCGCGCGGGGTCCGGGCCGAGCTGGTCCGCGCCCTCACCGACGGCCCGGGCATCGTGGTCTGCCGGCGGGCCTTTCCCGACCCGGTGATCGTCGACCGGCTCGGCGCCGTCTTCGACGCCCTGATCGCCGATCAGCGCGCCTCGGGCGCGAACGCCGGGGACCACTTCGCCAAGCCGGGCGCCAACGACCGGGTGTGGAACGCGCTGGAGAAGGCGGCGCTCCACGACCCGGAAGCATTCGCCGACTATTACGCCAACGACATCCTGGCGCTCGTCTCCACCGCGTGGCTCGGCCCGGGCTACCAGGTGACCTCGCAGGTGAACGTGGTCAACCCGGGCGGCGCCGCCCAGACCGTGCACCGCGACTACCATCTGGGGTTCCTCTCCAACGAGGTCGCGGCCGCCTACCCGGCCCACGTCCACGCCCTCTCCCCCGTGCTCACCCTGCAGGGCGCGGTCGCGCACTGCGACATGCCGGTCGAGTCCGGGCCGACGATGTACCTGCCGCACTCGCAGACGTACGAGCCGGGCTACCTCGCCTGGCGACTGCCCGAGTTCCAGGCCTACTTCGAGGCGAACCACGTCCAGCTCCCCCTCGCCAAGGGCGACGCCGCCTTCTTCAACCCGGCGCTGTTCCACGCGGCCGGCACCAACCGGTCGGCGGACATCCGGCGCATGGCGAACCTGCTCCAGGTGTCCTCCGCGTTCGGGCGGGCGATGGAGACGGTGGACCGCGAGGCGGTGGCGGGCGCCGTGTACCCGGTGCTGCTGAAGCGCCGGTCCGAGGGCGCGGACGAGGCGTGGCTGGAGCACGTCATCGCCGCGAGCGCGGAGGGATACCCCTTCCCCACGAACCTCGACAGCGATCCGCCGGTGGCCGGGCTCGCCCCGCCCTCGCAGGCGGACCTCGTACGGCGCGCACTGCGCGAGACATGGACTCCCGAGGCTCTGCGGGACGAGCTGCGGGCCGGCGCCGAGCGGCGCCAGAGCTGAAAGGACCCGGAACACCCATGGGACTTCTCGACGACAAGGTCGTCCTCGTCAACGGCGGCAGCCAGGGCGTCGGCGCCGCGATCGCGCGTGCCGCCGTGCGGGAGGGCGCGGTCGTGGCCGTCACCGGGCGGCGCGCCGAGCCCGGTGAGGCACTGGTGGCCGAGCTGGCCGCCGACGGGGGCAAGGCCATGTTCGTACGGGCCGACCTGTCGGACGCGGAGCAGGCGAAGGCGTCCGTCGCCGAGGTCGTGGACGCGTACGGGCGGATCGACTGTCTGGTCAACTCGGCGGGGCTGACGTCCCGGGGCACGCTCCTCGACACCAGCCCCGAGCTGTTCGACCAGCACATCGCGATCAACCTCAAGGCCCCGTTCTTCGCCATGCAGGCCGCTGTGACGGACATGGTCGCGCGCAAGGCACCCGGCACGATCGTCAACATCATCACGTCCTCGGCGCACGGCGGGCAGCCGTTCCTCGCGCCGTACGTCTCCGCCAAGGCCGGCCTCATCGGGCTGACCCGCAACGCCGCGCACGCCCACCGCTTCGACCGGGTCCGGATCAACGGCCTGAACATCGGCTGGACGGCGACGGAGGGTGAGGACGCGACGCAGAGGGCGTTTCACGGGGCCGGCGACGACTGGCGGGAGGAGGCTGCCGCGAAGCTGCCGATGGGCAAGCTGGGCCAGCCGGACGAGATCGCCGACTTCGTGGTCTTCCTGCTCTCGGACCGGTCCGGGGTGGTCACCGGTTCGGTGATCGACTGGGACCAGAACGTTCTGGGCGGCCTGGACTGATTCAGCCCGTCCGGCGATCGAGGACGAGCCCGAAGGGCGATCGGGGTCCGGGGCGGAGCCCCGGCAACGAACAGCAACCACACACCAAGAAAGCAGCGGAGCTCATGCGTATCGGAATCCTCGGCCTCGGCCGCATCGGCGCCTTCCACGCCGAGACCCTCTCCGGACTCGACGCGGTCGACTCCCTCGTCGTCACCGACCCGTTCGCGGACGCCGCCAAGGCCGCCGCGGAGCGGTTCGGCGCCGAGGTCGTGGACTCGCCCGAGGCCCTCCTGGCCGCCGGGGTGGACGGCATCGTCGTCGCCGCCGCGACGGACGCCCACCCCGCGCTGATCCTGGCCGGCGTCGAGGCAGGCATCCCCGTCTTCTGTGAGAAGCCCGTAGCCAAGACCATGAGCGAGGGCGTCGAGGTGCTGAAGGCGGTCCAGGGCAAGGACGTGCCGATCCAGATCGGCTACAACCGCCGCTTCGACGCCGGGTTCGTCGCCGCACGGGCCGCCGTGCAGGCCGGTGAGCTGGGCAAGCTGCACACCGTACGGTCGACCACGCTGGACCCGGCGCCGCCGCCCGCCGCGTACGTCGCCGCCTCCGGTGGCATCTTCCGGGACTGCTCGGTGCACGACTTCGACATCATCCGCTGGGTGACCGGCCACGAGGTGACCGAGGTGTACGCCGTCGGCGGCAACAAGGGCGCCGACTACATCAAGGAGGCGGGCGACGCCGACACCACCGGCGCCATCCTGACCCTGGACGACGGCACGATCGCGGTGGTCTCCAACTCCCGCCACAACGCCCGGGGGCACGACGTCCGCATGGAGATCCACGGCTTCGAGGACTCCATCGCGGTCGGCCTGGAGGACAAGCTGCCGCTGCGCTCGGTCGAGCCCGGTGTGACCTTCCCGTCCGGCACCCCGCACAACTTCTTCATGGACCGCTTCACCGCGGCCTACCGCGCCGAACTCACCGCGTTCACCGAGGTCGTGGCGGGTACCCGGCCGTCGCCGTGCACCATCGAGGACGCGCTGGAGGCGGGCTGGATCGCCGAGGCGTGCACCCTGTCGCTGCACGAGCACCGTCCGGTGACGATCGAGGAGGTACGGCAGGGATGAACGACTCGAGCCCGGAACCGCTGCGCATCGGAGTACTGGGCGCGGCACGCATCACCGAGCTCTCCCTCGTCGGCCCGGCCCGGACGACCGGCCACCGCCTCGTGGCGGTGGCCGCGCGCGACCGGTCCCGCGCCGAGGCGTTCGCCGACGAGCACGACGTGGAGCGGGTGGTGGACTCCTACACCGACCTGCTCGCCGATCCCGAGGTGGAGGTGGTCTACAACCCGCTCGCCAACGGCCTGCACGGGCCGTGGAACCTCGCCGCGCTCGCGGCCGGCAAGCACGTCCTGTCGGAGAAGCCTTCGGCGAGCAACGCCGAGGAGGCGGCCGAGGTCCGGGAGGCGGCCGGCAAGTCCGGGACCGTCTTCATGGAGGCGTTCCACTACCTCTTCCATCCGGTCACCCGGCGTCTGCACGAGCTCCTGGCGAGCGGTGAACTCGGCGAGCTGCAGCGGGTGGAGACGCTGGTGGCGATCCCTGCCCCCGGTGACTCCGACCCGCGCTGGTCGCTGCCGCTCGCGGGCGGCGCCGTGATGGACCTCGGCTGCTACAGCCTGCACGCGGTGCGGATGCTCGCGCCATGGGCGGGCGGTGCGCCGCGCCTCCTGTCCGCGCGGGGCGGGGAGCGGGCGGGCGCGCCGGGCGTCGACGAGTGGCTGGACGCCGAGCTGGAGTTCCCGGGCGGGGCAACCGCGTCCGCGCGCTGCCACATGGCGTACGGCGAGCTGGAGATGAGCTGCCGGATCGTCGGCACGGAGGGCGAGGCGCTCGCGCCGAACTTCGTGCTGCCGCACCGCGACGACCGGGTCGTGGTGCGTACGGCGCGCGGCGAGCGGACGGAGCGGCTGGGCACGCGCTCGTCGTACACCTACCAACTGGAGGCGTTCGCCGCGCACATACGCAGGGGCGCTCCGCTGCCGCTGGATGCCGAGGACGCGCTGGCGACGATGGAGCTGATCGACGAGGCCTACCGGGCGGCGGGGTTCGAGCCGCGGCCGCGCACGACGGTCGGTTGACGCCCGAGCCGGGGGATCCGACCGTGCCCGGACGGGTCGGCTTGCGAAGCATCCGCTCGGCAGCCGTCCGTCCGCCGTCGTTTCCGGAAGGGGCAAAGTCTCGGCCGTCCCAGAAGGTTGAGCGGGCAACGGCCCTCGCAAAGCGGCGTAGGCAGGGACCACGGCCACGGCACCGTGGCCCGTGCCCGCCACCGCGACGAGGCGGTGGCCGCTGCGCACGGACGAGCACGACAGCTCAGCTCTCCCGCTCATGCGGGATCAATCGCACACTATGGGCGAGGAGTTAAGGGGCCGCAAAGGCCGGATAAAGCAGGCGCCGTGCGGGGCACATGACGGCGAGCACGTCAGGGCCGGTCGGCGGTTCGGCCCGGCTCAGCGGGACGGCGCCGACCGGCCGGACGGCCCGGACGGTCAGGGAACGGACGGGATCATCCCGGAGGCCTCGAGCCGCTTCGGATCCGCCCGCAGGATGGCCTCCTGGGCAAGCCGCAGTGCCGGCCCCGGCTCGACCCCGAGTTCCTCCTTGAGCACCCGGCGCGCGCGGCGGTAGACCTGCAGCGCGTCTCCCTGGCGGCCCACCCGGTACAGGGCGACCATCAGCTGACGGTAGAAGGGCTCCCGCAGGGGATGCTGCACGAGAAGGCCCTTCAGCCGCTCGCACACTTCATGATGCCGGCCGAGTGCCAGCGAGGAGTCGATGCTCAGCTCGGCGCAGTTCAGCCGCTTCTCCTCCTGCACAGCCGCGAACGAGTCGATGTCCAGCGACCCCGGAATACCCTCCAGAACAGGCCCTCGCCACAGGGACAGTGCCCTGTGCAGGAGCTCGGATGCGTGCTGGAAATCCTCCGCGCAGTACTGTTCTCGGCCACGACTGTAGAGCGTTTCGAATTCATGAAAATCGGTCACCGCGCCGCTTACATCGAGAATGTACCCGGGCGGGGTCGTGACGATCGGGGATGCTTGCTGATCGCCATTCAACAATTTCCGCAGCTGCGAGACGTACACACGCAGGCTCGTAGACGCGCAGCGCGGCGGCTCCCGCTCCCACAGTTCCGCCATGAGCTTTTCCCCCGGCACCGTCTCACCCGCCCTGACCAGCAATAGGGCGAGGAGCTTGGCGAGTTTGGGCGGCTCGGGTGTGAGATCGGCGCCGCCGCGGGACACCCGCAGCCGCCCCAGTAGCGCATAGTGCAGAGTTTGGTCAGCCACTAAAGGGGACAGGGACACGGCAACCCCCCGAATGCGTGGAACGCATTCAACTATATTTCGGATCCCCCGTTCACCCCTGGTCTGGGGCGCCAAATGCTCAGCGATTTCCTCGCTATGGCGTGCAGCATATGCGAGCTTGTTCTTCGATACCAGTCTCGCTCGTTACACGGTTATTAAGGAGAATGAAATTCGACGGTCCGGCGACAGGCAGCCGGAAAGAAATCAGCCGCCTCACAGGAACCGCCGGACGGCTGAGAGCCGAGCAGCCCGGCCCGCGGGGAGCGGGCCGGGCTGCTTCGGGCTGGATGTGCCGCGGACCGGCCGCCGCCGGTCAGGCCGCCGCCGACCGGTCCGCCCCGAGAGTCTCGAGCAGCCATGAGAAGAGCCGGTCATGGAACAGGCGCATGGCACCGGAGTGGCAGTGCGCCCCGCCGCCCTCGTCGGCCGTGAAGACGTGGAGCGTCTTGGGCGAGTTCAGGCCCGTGTACACCTTCTTCGCGTGCTCCAGCCCGGTGAAGAACAGGTCCTCCTCCGCGTCGAGGACGAGCACGGGACAGCGCACCTGACCGATCACGTCGGACAGGGCGAACGCCGGTAGCCGACGCAGCAGTTGGGCGGGGGTGTCGGCGTCGAAGGTCCACAGGGCGTGCCGCAGCAGCCAGCGGGTGAAGGTCTGCTGCGCGGCGATTCCCCACATCACCGGATTGGCGAAGTCGTCGTGGCCCTGCTCGACCCACTCCAGCACGAACGGTGGCAGCGCCACGACATCGCCCAGCTGCCAGACCGCGTCGTGGGCGACGCAGCAGGCGAGCCGGTGCTCGAACGCGGCGGCGCGCACGGCGAGCAGGCCGCCGAGGCTGGTCCCGACCAGTACCACGCGGTCGGGGTCCACACCCGGCAGGGACAGCGCGTGGTCCACCACCGGCGTGACCACGCTCTCCCAGTCGGGCCTGAAGGCCAGGCCCTGGTCGCGAAGGACCGAGCCCTGACCCGGCCCTTCGAAGCATAGGCAGTCGTAGCCGTGGGCGATCGCCGCGGCCGCCACGAAGAAATAGCCCTCCTCGAGGGTGGAGTCCAGGCCGCCGTGGTGGATGACCAACGGCCTCGGCCCGTCGGAGTCGTCCGCCCGGTAGAGGTAGCCGGGCAGTGAGGTGTCCTCGTAGGGGATGCGCACGAACTCCGGTGGCCGGTCCATGAGTTCGGCGGCGTCGGCGAAGGTCTCCCGGGACAGCCGCATCAGCCGGAGGGCCTCCGGGCCCTGGGGGTCGTCGCGCTGGAAGAACTCGGCAGTCCGGTAGTAGTTGTGTGCCCGCAGCAGTGCGGCGCGCGCGTCGTCGCGGCGGCCCTCGCCCCTGGCGGCGGCGCCCATCCGGTGGGCCCGTTCGGCGAGGGAGGCCCACTCGTGCCGCCAGGCTTCGGTGTCGCCGTTCGGGATGAGCGAGGCGACCGCGACGACCTCGCCCAGCTGCGCACCGCCGTAATCGGCGTAACCAGCGGTGCGCAGCGCCTGGTAGTCGAAGGCGGGGTCGTCGAAGAGGAATTTCATGGCTGCGGCTCCTGTGGTGGTGGGGAGTGCTCCGATGCTGTGCCGGGTCGCGCTCCGGCAGGGGTCGTGCGGGTTCCGTTCAAGAACGTGTCGACGATCGACTCGGCGAACGCGCTTGACTCGACAGTGCGTTGACGCAGGATCAGACGGGCGGCCATCGGTCCGGTCAGGATCTCGACCGCATCCTCCAGGTCGAGGTCGGCACGTAGCTCGCCCCCGTCGACGCCTTCGCGCAGCGTCGCCAGCAGGGCCTCGTGCCGGGCGGCGGTGACGGTCTCCTCGAATCGCTCCACCAGTTGCGGGCGGCGCACCGCCTCGCCGAGCAGGCTGCCGATCAGCCGGTGCAGCGGGGTGTCCTGGCCGCGGTGGCGCAGCTGGTCCACGAGGGTCACCAGCTTGTCCCGCAGGCTCAGTCCGGTCAGCGGCGGCACGGGAAGGTCAAGGGTGCTCAGCGCGGCGAGCACCAGCTCCTCCTTGTTGCGCCAGCGGCGGTAGATGGTGGCGCGGGCCACCCCGGCACGCTGGGCGACCAGGTCCATGGACAGGTCGCCGAAGCTGCAGCCCTCGCTGAGCAGGGCGAGGGTGCCGTCCAGGATCGCGCGGTCGGCGGCGGGGTCGCGCTGGCGGCCGCCCCGGGCCGTGCGTCCCGGGGCGGCCGCCGACTGGTCGACGTGTGGCGGCATACGGGTTCAGACCTCCGCGGTGTAGGGCTCTTCGGCGATCGTCTTTTCAGCGCCGGTCCTGCCTGCGGCCGTACGGGAGGGCAGGAGCAGCAGGGCGGCGAGGGCGCCGAGGAGCGTGACGCCCACGGCGACGAGGGACGTGAGGTGCATGGCCGAGACGAAGGCTTCCACCGCGCCGGCCTCGACGGCGGCGCCGCGCGGGCCCAGTTCCCGGGCAGCGGTGAGGGTGGCGGCGACGGATTCCTCCGCCGGGTCGCGGACCGCGGCGGGCAGCGGCGCCAGGTGGTCCTCGATCCGGGAGCGGTAGGCCACGGAGAGCACCGAGCCCAGGACCGCGACGCCGAGGGCGCCGCCCACCTGCCGGAAGGTGGTGCTGACCGCCGCTCCGGTACCGGACCGGCTCTGGCCGACGGCGGACATGGCGGCGGAGGTCGCCGGGGGCATCACGCAGGCGATGCCGACGCCCATGAGGAACAGGACGGACTCCAGGACCCAGACCTCGGTCCCCTCGTCGACTGTGGCCACCACGAGAAAGCCGAGCGAGGTGAGCAGCATCCCACCGACACACACCGGCCGGACCCCGATCCGCTTGGCGGTGAGCGTCGCGGCCGGTGCGAACGCCAGCTGGGCCACCGCCAGGGGCAGTAGCAGGAGGCCGGCCTCCAGCGGGGTCCAGCCGCGCACGCTCTGGAGGTAGAAGACCAGGAAGAAGGTGGCGCCGAGCAGGCTGAAGAAGACCAGCCCGATGACGGTCACGGCGGCGCTGAAGCGTCGGTCGGTGAACAGGGAGAGGTCCAGCGCGGGACACCGGCTGCGGTGTTCCCAGACGGCGAACAGGCTCAGGACGGCGAGGCCGCCGAGCATCGGCCCCCAGACGGCGGGGTCCGCCCAGTCGTCGGACTCACCCCCGTTGATCACCCCGTACACCAGGGCGGTCAGGCCGACGACGGACAGGGCGACGCCGAGCGGGTCGAGGCCTCCGCGTCCGGCATCCCGGGACTCGGGCACGACGAACAGCACGGCGGCGGCGCCGATCAGCACGATGGGCAGGTTGATCAGGAACACCGAGCCCCACCAGAAGTGCTCCAGCAGCAGGCCACCGGTGACGGGGCCCAGCGCCACGGCGAGTCCGGCGGCGCCCGCCCAGACACCTATGGCCTTGGCCCGTTCGGCGGGCGGGAAGACGGCCATGATGATCGCCAGAGTGGCGGGCAGCACGAGGGCGCCTCCCACGCCCAGCCCCGCCCGGGCGACGACGAGTTCGCCGGCACTGTGCGCGTGGGCGGACCACAGGGAACAGCCGCCGAACACGACGAGCCCGGCCAGCAGCGTCCGCTTGCGTCCCCAGCGATCGGCGAGCACACCGGTGGTGAAGAGCAGGGCGGCGAAGACGAGCGTGTAGGAGTCGATCGACCATTGCAGCTCGCTCTGCGTGGCCCCCAGGCCGACGGGTGCCGGCTCGGCGAGTGTCTTCAGGGCCACGTTCAGGATCGAGGTGTCCAGGACGACGAGCAGGAGGCCGACCAGCAGGACCGCCAGCACGCGCCACCGGTGCGGGTGCGCGGCCGACGGGGTCCGCTCGGCGGGCCTGAGGTGAGGCTGAGAAGTCACGGATTCCGCTCCTCGGTAAGAGGGGGGTGCGTGAGCTGAGTGCCGTTCTCGTGCCGTGTACCGCCGACGCTAGACCCGGCGACCAATCGAGTCAACGGTGTATCGAAACAACCCTGACTAGATTGCCGGTTGCTGCACACCCACCGGAACCCGCCCTCGGGAAGCGGCAGTTACAGACCGTCCGGACCCAGCGCCCCGGCGACGAGGAACCGCCCCGCCACCCGATCGCAGCGCAGTCGCCAGCCGGGCTCCGTCTCAAGAGACCACCAGCCGTCGCCGTGCGGTCCCGGGCGGGGGCACAGTCGTGCGAAGTCCCGTGCCAGCCCGACGCCTTGTGCCTTCGTACAGGCCTCCTTGAGCGTCCAAAGCCGCACCAGCTGCTGATTCCGCTCGGCCGGCGCCAGCCCGGACAGCTGCGCCAGCTCCCGCGGATGGCAGAACCTCTCGGCCAGTCCGGGCGTCAGCAGAGGGCGGTCCGACGCCTCCACGTCCACTCCGATCGGACGGCCGCGGGCGGCCCCGACCACCAGCATTCCGGCCGTATGGCTGATGGCCACGTCCAGCCCGTCGGGCTCGTACAGGACCGGCCGCCCCCGGCCGTCGCGGCCCAGCACGACGCGATCCGGCTCCACACCGGCCACGGCGGCCACGGTGTGGCGCAGCAGCAGTCGCGAGCCCAGCAGCCGTGCCCGCACGAGGGGTTCGCGTGCCGCGCAGTACCGCGACCAGTCCGGCCCGAGCAGTTCACGCGTGCCGGGGCCGGGCTGTCGCCCCCAGTCCACCGGCCGGCCGTGGCAGACCGCGTAACCATGCCGCCGCGCGGCCCCCTGGACCGCATGCCACCCCACCGCGGGCAGCGGACCGACAGGGAGGGGTTCGCCCCCCACCGGAAGAGCGTCCGGTTCTGCCATGACAACCCCTTCTGCCCACCCTTTGACCGGCACCCCGTGCCAGGACTGAAACGTGCCGCCTCGTGCACCCCCCGTTGTACCGGCTCCAGCGGGCGCCGTCCGCACAACCCCAAACCCTTGACGTGCACGCCAATTTCCCCTTTACGCCGCCTTTTCACGGCACACGGAGGCTGAGAGGCACCGGATGGCACTCGGTGCCTCCGGGATGTTCCACACCGCACCGGTCACCGACCGCGGAAAGGACAGCCTGTGCCGCACCAGCACCGAACGTTGACCGACGCCGTACGCGCCGGCGTGGACCGCCATCCAGAACGTGCCGCGTTCGTGTATCTGCACGAGGACGGCCCGGCCATGCGGCCGGAAGAGATCGGCTACGCCGAACTGGACCGGCGGGCGCGCCTCGTCGCCGCCCGGCTGCACCACGCGTCCAAGGGCGATCCCTCGCGCCCGGTCCTGTTGCTCTATCCGCCGACCCTCGACTTCGTGACGGCCTTCCTCGGCTGCTTCTACGCCGGGCGTACGGCCATTCCCGCGCCCCTGCCCGACGAGCCGGGCGAGCGGCTGGCCCGGGTCAGCGGCATCCTGCGGGACGCGAAGGTGGGGGCGGTGCTGACGCTCCCCGAGTACCGGCAGGCCATCGGAGCCTGGCTGGCCGCCGCCGGAGAGGGGGACGTGGTGTGCCTGTCGACCGGTCCGGACGACCAGGACGGTGCCGATCCCGATCTGTGGGTACCGCCCGTAGTACGCGACACCGACGTGGCCTTCCTCCAGTACAGCTCGGGCTCGACCAGCGAACCCAAGGGCGTCATGGTCACGCACGCCAATCTGGCCGCCAACCAGGAGGCCATCCGCACCGCGATGCGGACCCCTGAGGGTGTCGTGGCGGGCAGCTGGCTGCCCCTCTATCACGACATGGGGCTCATCGGGATGACCCTCCAGCCCCTGTGGGTGGGCGGCACCAGCGTGCAGATGTCACCGGTCTCCTTCATCAAGCAACCGCACCGCTGGCTCCGCATGATCCACGACTATCGCGTCGAGGGCACCGCCTCGCCCAACTTCGGCTACGACCTGTGCGTCCGGCGCGTCACCGAGGAGCAGTCGGCGGGGCTGGACCTGTCCAGCCTGCGGGTGGCGCTCAACGGGGCCGAGCCGGTGCGCGCCGACACCCTGCGCGCCTTCGTCCGGCGTTTCGCCGGCAACGGGCTGCGCGCCGAGTCCCTGCTGCCCTGCTACGGCCTGGCCGAGAACACCCTGCTGGTCTCCGGCGGCGACACCGAGGCGCCGCACCTCGAGCTCACCGTGGACGCCGTCGCGTTGGAGCGGGACGAGCTGCGGCCCGTGCGCAGCGACCGCCCGGCCCGGACCCTCGTGGGCTGCGGCCGGCCGACGGACACCGAGGTCCTGATCGTGGACCCGACGACCCGTCAGGTGCTGCCCGACCGCCGGATCGGCGAGATCTGGCTGCGCGGCCCCTCGGTGGCCGCCGGCTACTGGAACCGGCGCGAGCTCACCGCCGAGACGTTCCAGGCGGTCACGGCCGACGGCCGGGCCGGCTGCTTCCGCACCGGCGACCTCGGCGCCCTGCTCGGCGGGGAGCTCTACGTCACCGGCCGGATCAAGGAGATGCTCATCCAGCACGGCCGCAATCTCTACCCGCAGGACATCGAGCAGGCCGTCCAGGAGTCTGGGGAGGTGTTCCGGCGCGGCGGCGGCGCGGTATTCAGCGTCACCGACGAGGCGTCCGACCGCTCCCATGTGGTCGTGGTGCAGGAACTCAAGGCCCGCGCGGGCGGGGGCGAGGAGGATCTGGCCGGCCTCGCCGCCTCCGTCCAGGCGTTGCTCAGCCGGCAGTTCCAGTTGCCCGGCGTGAGCGTGGTGCTCGTTCGCCCTGGAGTGATCCGCAAGACGACCAGCGGGAAGACCCAGCGCACGCTCATGCGGCAGTTGTTCCTCGACGGCGCCCTGCCCGTGCTGCACCAGCGCCTCCAGGAACCGGTCGCCGCCCTGCTCCCCACTCCGGCACCGGCGACCGAGCCCACCGCCGCTGTTTCCTCCCGCAGCTGAGATCCGGAAGAGAGAAGCACGCCATGAGCATCACCGACCAGTCCACCGCCGCCGTCGGCGCCGCCCCCGTGGACCAGCCGTCGCCGCACCCCGGCGCCCCGCAGCCCGGCTCCCCGGACCTCGAAGGGTGGCTGACCGAGCGGGTGGCCTTCCATCTGCGCCGGACCCCCGAGGAGATCGACCCGGACACCCCGCTGGCCGACTACGGCATCGACTCGGTCGCGGCGATCAGCATCTGCGGCGAGATCGAGGCGCACTTCCAGCTCGCGGTCTCCCCCACCATCGCCTACGACTTCCCGACCGTCCACGCGATCAGCGACCACCTCGCCGAGCGACTGGCCTCCGGGGACCCGTCATGACCGAGCGCGCACCGATCGCCGTCGTCGGTCTGGACTGCCGCTTCCCCGGCGCCCGCGACGCCCGCGAGTACTGGTCGCTCCTCATGGACGGACGCGACGGCACGGACCGGGTTCCCAGCCAGCGCTGGGACGCCGACCGCTATCACGCCGCGTCGCCCTCCGCACCGCAGAGCGCCTCCGAAGCCCGGCCGCCGGGCCGCAGCAACACCGTGCGCGGCGGGTTCATCCAGGACCCGGACGCGTTCGACCCGGGCTTCTTCGGGATCTCCCCGCGGGAGGCCGCCGCCATGGACCCGCAGCAGCGGCTGCTGCTGCAGTGCTCGTGGCGGGCCATCGAGGACGCGGGCGTCGCCCCGCAGGACCTGGCCGGCACAGACACCGGCGTGTTCGTCGGGGTGATGGCCAACGAGTGGGCGTATCTCCAGCTCGCCGACTACGACCGGATCACCGCCCGTTACGGCTCCGGCAACGGCTACTTCATGGGCGCGAACCGGGTGTCGTACCACCTCGACCTCAAGGGCCCCAGTCTGGCCGTGGACACCGCCTGCTCCTCCTCGCTCTTCGCCGTCCACCTCGCGTCGGGCTCACTGCGCTCCGGTGAGTGCGACTACGCGCTGGCGGCCGGGACCAACCTGATCATGACGCCGGTCATCAACATCTTCTACACCCAGGCCGGCCTCTCGGCGCCCGACGGTCGCTGCAAGCCGTTCAGCGCCTCGGCCGACGGCATCGGACGGGCCGAGGGCGTTGCGGTGCTGGTGCTGCGCAGGCTCAGCGACGCCCTGGCGGACCGTCAGCAGGTGTACGCCCTGCTGAAGGAGACCGGCATCAACCAGGACGGACGCAGCAACGGCATCACCGCGCCCAACCGCTGGGCGCAGCAGCGGCTGATCGAGTCCGTCTGGCAGCGGGCCGGCGTCACCGCCGACGACATCCGGTTCGTCGAGGCACACGGCACCGGCACCCTGCTGGGCGACTTCATCGAGGCGCAGGCGCTCGGCGAGCTGACCAGCGGCCGCAGCGGCGGCAGCGTCGGACTGGGCTCGGTCAAGAGCAACTTCGGGCACGCCGAGGGCGCGGCCGGGATCGCCGGGCTGATCAAGGCCGTACTGGCGCTCCACCACCGCACGGTGCCGCCCAGCCGGTTCGCGGCCGACGCGAACCCGAGGCTGGACCTGTCAGGGCGCCGGCTGTCCCTGCTCAAGGCACCGCTCAGGCTGCCGTCCGGCACCGTGCACGCCGCGGTCAGCAGCTTCGGCATGGGCGGCAGCAACGCCCACGCGGTGCTCGCCTCCGCTCCCCGCACGGTGCACCGCGGCCGCGACCGGGCGCCCGGGGTGTTCACGGTCTCCGCCCGCTCCCCCGAGCGGCTGCGCGCCAATCTGCTGGCGCAGGCCGACGTCCTGACCCGGCGCCCGGAGAACCAGCTGGCGCAGCTGTGCTGGACCAGCAATCGCGTCAAGTCCCGCCTGCCGTACCGGGCGGCCGTCGCCGCCGCCGATCTGCCCACGCTGGCCGCCGGTTTACGCAAGGCCGCGGAGCACCCCGAGGAGGCCACCCGGTTGGACGGCGGGCGACGCGCGGCGGCGTCGGTGGCGTTCGCCTTCACCGGGCAGGGTGCCCAGCACCCGCGCATGGCCGCGTCCTGGTACCGATGGTGGCCCGCCTACGCACGGCACTTCGACGAGATCGACAAAGTGCTCGCCCCGCACACCGGACGGTCGGTGCGCGACCTGGTCCTCGACGGCGATCCGGAGGTCCACCGGACGCGCTGGGCCCAGCCGGCGCTGTTCGCCGTGGGGTACGCGATGGCCGCCGCCCTCGTCGAGTCCGGGATCGGCCCGTCGTACGTCCTCGGGCACAGCATCGGCGAGTTCGCCGCCGCCTGCCTGGCCGGTGCGCTGGACGTGCCGGACGCCGCCCGGCTGGTCGCCCGGCGCGGGGCGCTGATGGAGGCGCTGCCCGGGGACGGCGGGATGCTCGCGGTGAGCATGGGCGCCGCGGAGGTCGAGCCGCTGCTGGTGGGGCGGCAGCGGCTCGGTCTGGCCGCCGTCAATGGGCCGCGCAGCACGGTGGTCGCCGGGGACCTCGGTGAACTGGCGTCACTGGAACAGGAGTTGGACGAGCGCGGAGTGGCCGCCCGGCGGCTCTCCGTCTCCCATGCCTTCCACTCGCCGCTGATGGCACCCGTGGTCGAGGAGTTCCGCCGGGAGTGCGCGGACGTGCCCGCCCGGGGGCCACGCATCCCGGTCTTCTCCACGGTGAACGGCCATCGACTCACCGGTGAGGAACCCATGAACGCCGGCTACTGGGCACGGCAGATCACCGCGCCGGTGCGGTTCGCCGATGCCGCGAGTGCGCTGCTGGCCGCAGGCGTGACCCACGTGGTGGAGATCGGCCCGCGTGCGGTGCTGACCCCACTGCTGGCCCGGCTCGAGCCGGACACCGGTCACCCGGTGAGCCTGCACGCCGCCCACCCGGGCGAGCACGCCCCGGACCACCGGCCCCAGCAGCTGTTCGGCGAACTGTGGTGCGCCGGGCTCGCACCGGAGTGGGACGTGCTGTACGCCGAGGCCGACCGGGTGCCCCGCCGGCTGCCGCCGTACGTGTTCGACGACTCGTTCCGCGCCTGGCGCACCGGCACCGCCCCGGGCCTCCCGGAACTGTCCGCGCCCGGCCCCCCTGACGCGGACACCGCGGTCCGTAGGGGTGCGGACCGCGGGGAATCGTGCCCGCCGGCCCCGGCGGGTGACCTGCCGGACCCTCTCGCCGTCCTGACACGCCAACTGGTGTGCCGGGTCGGCGGGCACGACCCCGAGCACGTGCACGACCACGACCGGCTGCACGAGGACCTGGGCTTCGACTCGATCCGGGTGATGGAGCTCAAGGCCCGGATCGAGGACGCGCTCCCGCGACTCGGCACGCTCCCGATCGAGGACCTGCTCGCAGGCCTGCGCACCGTGGGTGACCTCGTCGGATTCCTGCGCGACCGCCACGGCGCCGCGGCTCCTGTTCCCACAACCCCGGAAGGAACCCGGTGATGACCGCACCCACCGTCCATCTGGCCTCGGTCGGCACCTGTCTGCCCGGTGACCCCGTGGACAATGCGACCCTGGCCAAACTCGTCGGTGTCGACGAGACCTGGGCCGAGATGTTCATCGGCAACACCACCCGGCACTTCACCGTCGACCTTCCGACCGGTGAGGTACGGCACACGCTGGCCGACATCGCCGCGACCGCCGCCGGCCGGGCACTGGCGGAGGCCGGTCTGGAGCCGTACGACATCGACTGCCTGGTCTTGGGCACGGCCACACCGGACCAGCTGATGCCCGCCACGGTCAACCTGGTGGCGGACCGGCTCGGCATCGACAACGTCCCCACGTATCAGCTCCAGTCCGGCTGCGCCGGCGCCGTGCAGGCCCTCGACGTGGCCCGCACGCTGCTGCTCGCCGAGCGCTGCGGCACGGTGCTGGTGATCGGCGGCGACGTGTGCGCCAAGCACCTGGAGAGGGATTTCGACCCGGGGTCGCGCACCTCGGCCGAGCTGGTCAACTACGTGCTCTTCGGCGACGGTGCCGGCGCGGCCGTGCTGAGCGTCGAGGCGCTCGGGCAGCGCGTCGTGATCCGCCAGGTGCTCAACCGGCTGGTGGGGCTGGGCCGGGAGCCGGGCCAGGTCGTCGACTGGTTCGGGCTCGGCGACCGGCACACCGACCGCACCGCCGTCTTCGAGGACTACAAGGCGATCGAGGAGGCGGTGCCCGTGCTGGCCCAGCAGATGTTCTGGGAGCTCATGGAGGACGTGGGCTGGGGCACGCACGAGCTGGACTTCCTGCTGCCCCCGCAGCTGTCCGGCCGGATGAGCGACCGCATCTCGGACGGCATGCCCGCCCCGGACGCCCGCCGCGTCAACGTGGTGCGCCACGTCGGCAACAACGGCAACGCGCTGCCCTTCCTCCAGCTGGAGGAGCTGCTGCGGCAGTGGGACGGCCCCGGGCGCGCCCTCGCCGTCGCCATCGAGTCCAGCAAGTGGATCAAGTCCGGTGTCGCGCTGGAGCGTTCATGACGGCGACCACGAACCACAGCACCCGGGACCCGGCGGCCGGCTGGCACGACCCCGAGGCGTTGAGCGCGCTGCGCGCCCTGCACCGCGCGGGCAGGCTCCCCGCGGAGTACGGCTCGGTACGGTCCCTGCTGTCGCGCATGCCGGCTGCTGATCTCCCGGCAGCGGGCCAGCTGCTGGCCCGGCTCGATCCCAAGGAGGTGTGCCGCCACGCGGAAGTGCCGGTGGTCACCGTCACGGTCACCGGCCACTCGACGGTGGCTCCGCTGGTCGCTCCCCTCACCGCCGAACTGGCCCGGCACGGGCTGCTGCTGGAGGCGAAGGTCTCGCCGTACGGCGCCTACCTCCAGGATCTGATGCGCCCGGCCGCGGCCGGCGAGGAACAGCCGCAGCTCACGCTCTGCCTGCTCGACGCGCACACCGTCTTCGACGACGTCACGGTGCCGTGGCGAGCCGAGGACGTGGAAGCCGCCGCACGGGCCGGGCTCGCGCTCCTGACGGGCGCCGTGCGCACCCACCAGGAGGCCGGCCGCGGCCTGCTCGTTCTCAACACCGTGCCGCTGCACCGCCGTCACACCCACCAGCTGGTCGACCTGCGCTCGCGGGCCCGGCTCGGCGCGGTGTGGCGGGAGTTCAACAGCGGGCTGCTGTCCCTGGCCGCGCAGTACCCGGGCGTGGTCACCGTGGACCTCGATCCGCTGGTCGCCGAAGGCGTTGTCGCGTGCGAGCCGCGCGCCGCGCAGTACGCCCGGGCCCGCCTCTCCGACGCGCTACTGGCCGCCTACGCCCGGGAGGCCGCCCACGTCGTACGCGCCCGCCTGGGCCGCACCCGCAAGTGCCTGGTGCTGGACCTGGACGGCACGCTGTGGGGCGGGGTGCTCGGCGAGGCCGGGCCCGGTGGCATCGAGCTGGGCGCGGGGCTGCGCGGTGAGGCCTTCCAGGAGTTCCAGCGGACGGTGCGGCAGCTCGGCGCGCAGGGTGTGCTGCTCGCAGTCAGCAGCAAGAACGACGCCGAGCTGGCCGGCACGACGCTGCGCACCCACCCGGGCATGGTGCTGCGCGAGGACGACTTCGTCCGCGTCAACGCCAACTGGAAGGCCAAGCACGACAACCTCCGCGACATCGCCGACCGGCTCGGGCTCGGCCTGGACAGCTTCGTCTTCGTCGACGACAGCACCTTCGAGTGCGGGCTGGTCGGCGAGCAGCTCCCCGAGGTCGCCGTGGTCCGGGTCGACGAGGAGCCCGCACTGCACCCCGCGGCGCTGCTGGCCGACGGCTGGTTCGACCTGTTCGAGCTGACCGAGGCCGACCTGGAGCGGGCCGGCCGCTACCGCACCGAGGCGCGGCGACAGGAGTTCCGCGAGGACGTCGGCTCCTACGAGGACTATCTCGACGGGCTCGGCCTGGAGGTCGACCTGCGGCCGCCGGACGAGTCCGAGATCGCCCGGGTCTCCCAGCTCACCCTGCGCACCAACCAGTTCCACCTGGCCACCGAACGTCTTCAGGCGGCGCAGGTGTCGGCGCAGATGGAACGCCCGGGTCACCATGTGCTCGCTGTACGCGCACGCGACCGGTTCGGCGACCACGGCCTGGTCGGCGCGCTGTTCCTGCGGCGAGACGGAGAGGTGCTGCGCATCGACAACTTCGTCCTGAGCTGCCGGGTGTTCGCCCGGGGCATCGAGAGCGCCTGTGTGGCGGCGGTGCTGCGGTTCGCCCGGGACACCGGAGCGAGCGCCGTGACGGGCCGCTGTCTTCCCTCGCCCCGCAACGCGGCCTTCGCCTCCTTCTACGCCGACCACGGCTTCGCCCCGGTCGGCACCGACCCGGACGATCCCGAGGCCGTCTTCTTCCGGCACGAGCTGACCGGCATCGCCCCCGCCCCCGCCCATCTGCGGCTGCACGCCGCATTCGGGCCGTTCGACGGAGACCCGACATGACCACCGCCCTCGCCGACATCGCCGAGTTCCGCCTGCTCCTGGAAGAGGAACTCGGCCTGCGTGTCCGGGCCGACGACCTCGACCGCCCGCTGGACGACTTCCCCGCCTGGGACTCGGTGCTGCTGCTCAGGCTCGTCACCGTCGTGGAGGACGTCGTCGGCCGGCGCGTCGCGGTGGCCGACGTGCTCCAGGCACGCACGTTCCGCCAGATGTACGAGGTGGTGGCGGGCCCGTGACCACCTCCCGTGCGGACTTCGCCCCCGACGACCCCGGCACCTGCATGCACTTCCACGCCCTGTTCCTCGACACCCAGCTCGACGTGTTCCTCTCCCCCGGCCTCGTGAGGCGAGTGAGCGCCGGTCTCGCCCGCCTCGTCAACGGCCGCGGGGACAGCCGGACGGCCGAGGGAACGCCCGATGCCGCGGAACGGGTCCCGGAAGAGAAAGGAGCGGCCCGATGATCCCCATCGCGGAGCTGCAGAGGTTCGGCCTTCCGCACGCACACGCCCAGGGCATCCCCGAGGATGTCATCCACCGGGTGATGCGGACCCTCAGCGCGGACGTCAGGGACGAGGGCCCCGGTGCCTGGGTGCACGAGTGGTCGTCCCTCGGTATGGCGGCCGAGGCACGCGGCCGCGACCTGGACGCCGTCCGCTGCTACGCGATGGCCCGCTTCCCGTACGTCGACGGGCCGTTGCGGAAGGCGGCGCAGAGCGCCGGCGTCGAGGCCTTCGACCGCTGGCGCAAACGCGTCCGCGGCATCTCCCGGCTCGACCTGCCCTTTGAGGAGAACGGCTTCGCGTGCTGGGCCGCCGGCCTGTCCACCCGGAGCAGGCTCCCGCTCATCATCGTCCTTGGCGGCATCACCAGCACCAAGGAGCAGTGGGCCCCCGTGCTCGCCGGAGCCGACCGGCTCGGCGCGGCCGTCGTGGTCACGGAACTGCCCGGCGTCGGCGAGAACACCCTCACCTACGGAACGGACAGCACACGCATGCTCACCTACCTCCTCGACCTGCTCGGCCGCGCCGCCGACGCCTCCCGCACCTGTGTCGTGGGACTCAGCTTCGGCGGGCATCTCGCGCTGCGCCAGGCCCTCGAGGACGACCGCATCCGGGGGCTGGCCACCGTCGGGGCCCCGGTACGCGACTTCTTCGTCCGCGCCGCGGACCACACGCCGCTGCCGCGCCTGGTGAACCTGACCCTCTCCCACGTCATGCGCACACCGGTGGACCGGCTTCCGGCCGCCCTCGCCGACTGGGGGCTCGACGAGGAGCGGCTCACCCGGCTGCGCACACCGGTCGCCTACGCGGCGAGCCGCGACGACGAGATCGCGCCCCACTCGGACGCCGAGTTGCTGGAGCGGACCGTGCCGCACCTGCGCCTGGTCGAGAACGACGTCCTCGGTGGCCGGCCCGACCGGGCGGCCGAGACCCGGCTGTGGCTGCTGGCGCAGGCACTGCGCATGACCGGAACGGCGGGTGCCGTACGCCGGGCCGCCTCGGCCCGCGCCCGCGTCCTGCGCGCCCGCCACCGCCTCGCCCGTACGTCGGCCGGAGACCCCGCATGACGAGGAGTGCCTCGGCCTCCTGCCTGAGCCGGGCGCCCCGTCCGGACGCCCGGCTGCGGCTGTTCTGCTTTCACCACGCGGGCGGCGGGGCCTCGTTCTTCAGTTCCTGGGCCCGGCGCGTGCCGTCGGGCGTCGACGTCCTGCCGGTGCAACTGCCGGGTCGCGAGGCGCGCTACGGCGAGCCCCGGTACCAGGACGCCGGGGAGGTGGTCGAGGCCCTCGGGCGCGACCTCGCCCCCTGGCTCGACGAAGGACCGTGGGCCGCGTACGGCCACAGCATGGGCGCCCTGCTGTCCTTCGCGCTGGCGGCGGCCCGGCTGCGCGCGGGCGGTCGCGGTCCGCAGGCGCTGTTCCTCGGGGCTTACGCGGCCCCGCACCGTACGCCCACGCTGCCGCCGCCCGACCGGTACCAGGACGGCGAACTGGCCCGCCTGCTCGTGGACTTGGGCGGGCTGGACCCGCGGTTCCTGGGGCGGGCGGACTGGCTGCGGGTGCTGCTGCCGATCCTCCGCGACGACCTGCGGATCTGCGCGAGTCACCCGCGGGCGGGGCTGCCGGACCCGTACGACGAGCGGGCCCGGCTGCCGCTGACCGTCGAGGCATTCGCCGGCACCGACGACCCGCTCGTCGACCCGGCCGCGGTGCGGGCCTGGGGGCGGTATGTGCACCGCTTCCGCCTGACCCCGGTCCCCGGCGGCCACTTCTTCCCGCGCGAGGCGCCCGACGCGTTCTTCGAGCGGCTCAACCGTTCACTGGCCCGGCTTCTCGCGGAGTCCGCGGCACCACCCGCGGCACCCGGCTGATCCGCCGCCGGCTGTCGTCGGCGCTCTTCTCGTACAGCCTGCGCTGCTCCTGGATGCCGGGCATCACCCACAGCGGCCGCGCCGAGGCGTCGGCGAACGTGAGGCCGTCGTCGTCGGGCCGCAGCCCGGTCACGGTGAGTTCGAACGGCGCCAGGTATTCGATGTCGCCGGCCGCGGTGAGACGGAACGGCCGGTCGTGGCCCGGGTAGACCAGATCGGACACCGTCAGGACCCGCTCGATGCTGTGAGCGGCCTGGTCGGCGTCCCAGAACACCAGAGGGTTGCGTTTGGTGCGGGCGACGTACGCGAAGTGCAGGGCGTCACCCGTGATGGCGGCGTGGCCATGCTCGGTCTGCACGATGATGCCGATGCTGCCCGGCGAGTGGCCGGGCAGGCCGATGACGCCGACCCCCGGGATGATCTCCTCCCCGTCGGTGACCTCGCGGACGGGGAGCTGCTCCAGCAGCAGCCCCGTCCAGGCGGGCGTGGCCCAGTCGTTGGCGTGCGGGAGGTGCGCGTACCGGCGTTCGTCGGGGTGCAGGACGAGGGTGGCCCGTGGGAACAGGTCGATGTTCTGGACGTGGTCCCAGTGGGCGTGGGTGAGGACGACGGTGTCGATCTGCTCGGCGGTGAGGCCGTGTCGGGCGAGCGCGTTCCGGAGGAAGGGGCGGCGGCCGACGTGGGCGGCGTCGACGATGATGTTCCGCTCCCGTCCGGCCGCGTCCGGACCGCGGACCAGGAACACCCCGCAGAAGGCGGGATAGCCCTGGTCGGTGTCGATGGCGAAGCCGGGCAGGAGGATGTCGATCGTCGGCATGGAACTCCCTCGGTCGGTGGGCTGGTTGATCACCTGCGGATCGCGCTTCACTGGTCCTGCAGGGCGGTGCGGATCGCGTCGAGGCAGGCGGGGTTGACGAGGGTGGACAGGTCGCCCGGTGCCTCGCCGGTGACGAGAGCGCGGACGAGTCGCCGCATCACCTTGCCGTTGCGGGTCCTGGGCAGTTCCGGCACGGCGATCACCCGGTCGGGGCGGAACGCGGCGCCTAGCGCGCCGGCCACCCGCGCACGGATCCGCTCGGCCTCCGCCCCGCCCAGCGACCGACCGTCGGACGGGACCGCGAAGCACCACAGCGCCTCCCCCTTGACGGGGTGCGGGATGCCGACCGCGGCCGCCTCGGCGACAGCCGGGTCGCCGACGACGGCGTCCTCGACCTCGGCGGGTCCGAGCCGTTTGCCGGCCACCTTGATGACATCGTCGAGCCGCCCGTGGACGAACCACTCGTCGCCGGTGCGTGAGACGAGGTCGCCGTGGGACCAACGGCCCGGCCTACGGCCGAAGTAGGTCTGGGCGAAGCGTTCGCGCGCCCGCCACAGCCCCCGGGTCATGCCCGGCCAGGAGCGCCGGACGACCAGCTCGCCGACCTGCCCCTCGGGCGGCTGCGCGCCGGAGTCGTCCTCGACGACCGCGGCGATGCCCAGGCAGGGGCCCGCGAAGCCGCACGGCGACTGGGGCAGGGTGGGCGCGGAGGCGAGCAGGGATCCGCCGACCTCGGTGCCGCCGCAGATGTTGATCACCGGGCAGCGTTTGCCGCCGAACTCGGCGAAGTACCAGCGCCAGGCGTCCTCGGTCCACGGCTCCCCGGTCGAGCCGAGGACCCGTAGCCGGGAGGGCACGACCGGGTTGCGCGGCTCACGGCCCATCAGCATGCGGGACAGGCTGGGCGAACTGCCGAAGACGGTGACCTCGTGGTCGTCGAGCAGCCGCCACAGGCGTGCGGCGTCCGGGTGGTCGATCGCGCCCTCGTACGCCAGGACGCAGGCGCCCGCGAGGGTGCCGCCGACGGCGATGAGCGGGAACATGATCCAGCCGGGGTCGGTCACCCAGAAGACCACGTCGTCCGGCCGCAGGTCGAGGTTGTAACGGGTCTCGCTGCCGACCTGTGCCGGAAAGCCGCCGTGGGTGTGGACCGCGCCTTTCGGGCGGCCGGTGGTGCCGGAGGTGTGCAGCAGGAGGAAGGGGGCGGTCACGGGCACCGAGACGACCGGGACGGGGTCGGCGGCGGCCAGCCGGTGCCAGTCCGTCGTGGCGAGCACGGCGCGGTCGCGGCCGCCGGCCCCTGAGGGCGCCGTTCGCCCCTCCGGCTCGGCGGTCCCGGACGGCACGCCCGGCCCGGCCGGCCCGGCCGGCCCGGCCGGCCCGGCCGGGGCGCGCGGACCAGGTGCGTCGGAGGAGTGCCGTGGCCCGCCCGGCTCCCGCACGACGACGAGATGGCGCACGCACTTGGCGCTCTTCAGTGACTCGCGGGCCACCGCCTCCATGTCCTGCCGCCGCCCCCGCCGGACGGCGCCCGCGGCGGTCACCAGGACCCGGGCGCCGGCGTCGACGAGCCGGACCGCGATGGCCTCGGCACCGAACCCCGAGAACAGCGGCACCAGTACGGCACCGATGCGCGCGCACGCGAAGAGCAGGACGAACGCCTCGGGGCCGGGGGGCAGACAGCCGGCCACGCGGTCCCCGGACACGACACCGAGCTCGCGCAGCCCGCCCGCCACCCGGGCGCTGTACGCGGCCGCTTCACCGTAGGTGAGCACCCCGCGCGTGCCGTCCTCCCGCTCCCAGCGCAGTGCCGGAGACTGCCCGCTCCCCTGCCGCACGCGGCGCTCCAGACAGGAGTCCACGAGGTTGGTGTACGCGCCCGGGAACCAGCGCGTGAACGCGATCCCCCCGGCCTCGTCGCACACGCGCTGCGGCGGCCGGTGCCAGACAATGCCGATGTCCTGCACGGCCCGCGCCCAGAACCACTCGGGGTCGGCCGCGGACCTGGCCTGGAGCGCGCGGTAGCCGCCGTCGACACCGTGCCTGCGGCAGAACGCCGTGATGTTGCTCCGCTCGGTGAACTCCCGCGTCGGATACCAGGCGTACGCGCTCATCGGGCCGCGCTCGGATTCTCGATCAGTGCGGCGATGCCCTGGCCGCCGCCGATGCACAGGGCGACCACGGCCAGCCGGCCGCCGGTGCGGCGCAGTTCGTGCGCCGCCTTGAGCAGCAGGACGCATCCGGTGGCGCCGATGGGATGGCCCAGGGCGATCGCCCCGCCGTTCGGGTTGACCCGGTCCGGTTCGAGCTTGAGCTGGTCCACGACGGCCAGGACCTGGGCCGCGAACGCCTCGTTGAGTTCGATCACGTCGATCTCGTCCACGGTGAGGTCGTTGCGGCGCAGCAGGGTGCGGATCGCCTCCGCGGGGGCGACCCCCATGATCTCCGGCTCCAGCGCCGTGACGGCGACATCCCGCAGCCGGCACAGCGGGGTACTGCCGGAGTCGAGGTCGGCCGGGCGCATCAGGAGCACCGCGGCGGCACCGTCGTTGATGCCGGCGGAGTTCCCGGCGGTGATCGTGCCGTTCTCCGCGAAGACGGGGCGCAGGCCTGCGAGTTTCTCCTCCGTCGTACCGGGCCGGGGGTGTTCGTCCCGCTCGACGATGCCGTGCGCCGTGGCGACGGGCACGATCTGCTCCTCGAACCGTCCCTCCTGAACAGCGATGGCGGTGCGCCGCTGGCTCTCGGCGGCCCACCGGTCCTGGCGCCGCCGCGAGATGCCGTACCGGTCGGCCACCACCTCGCCCGTCATGCCCATGGGGTAGTCCCCGAAGGGATCGGTGACCAGGGAAAGGGTGCCGTCGATGGTCGTGCCCTCGGTCAGTTCGCCGGAGGCCCATTCGCCGTAGTCGAGCAGCGGCTGACGGGTCATCGACTCGTTGCCGCCCGCCACGACGACGTCGGTCGCACCGAGGGTGAGGCTCTGCGCGGCCGACCAGACCGCCTGGAGGCCGGATCCGCACAGCCGGTTGACGTTGTACGCGGTGGTGCGCACGGGCAGCCCGGCACGCAGCGCCGCGCGCCGGGCGTTGAACGCGTCGGGGCCGACCTGGCCCACGCAGCCCAGGACGACTTCGTCAACGGCGTCGGGTTCCAGTCCGCCGCGCCGGACCGCCTCCCGGATCACGACGGCGCCGAGCCGATGGGCGGGCACCGCGCGCAGTGCGCCTTTGTACCGGCCGATCGGGGTGCGGGCCCCGTGGACGACGGCGATGTCTACGGGCATCGGGGTCACTCCTTCGCTGAGGGCTCCGCGTCCGTGCCGAACGCGGGGGACGCCACGGGGGGTTCGGGCAGCAGGGCGAGGGCGTCGCGGTCGGGACGGATCAGGAACGCCGAGAGGACGGCACCGGTGATCAGCAGGCCGGCGGTCAGGTCGAAGGCCCGGCCGTAGCCGACGGCCTCGGTGGGCGCGGCGTCGATGATCCGCCCGGTGACGTAGGGGGCGAGCAGGCTGGAGAGGGCGGCGAGGGCGTACGACAGTCCCAGAGCCGCACTGCGTCGTCCCGGCGGGCAGATGTCCGCGATCGCCGCGTTGGTCAGCGGGGTCTGTCCGTTGCCGGCGGAGAACGCCAGCACGAGCAGCGGCAGCAGGAGGGCGGCGGGACCGACCCGGGTCGTCAGGAGCAGGCAGACGCCGGCGAGGAGCGGAAGTGACGCGCCCACCAGCCCCTGCGCGACCCGGGCGGTCACCCCTCGCCGCAGCAACCGGTGCGCGACGGTTCCCGCGGTGAGTACGAGGACGGCCATCGCCAGGGCGGGCAGGCCGACGATCCCGCTGACCTCCGTGTCGCTGAAGCCGGCCTGTTCCGCCAGGAACAGCGGGAGCCAGGCGAAGCCCAGGGCGAGCGTCCACATGACCGCGAACGCGGAGAACGTGGCCCCCAGCCAGGTGCCGGTGGTGACGACACGCCAGAGCGGCACGGACGGCTGCTCCCTGGGCACCCTGGACGGTTCGTCCTGTGCGGGGCCGAGGCGCGCGGTGTACGGCCCGCCGCCGCCGAACCTGAGCCAGACGAGGGCCCACACCACTCCGACGGCCCCGAGCAGGGCGAACGCGGCCCGCCAGCCGAGGGTGCTGCTGACCAGGACGACCAGTGGGGCGGCCAGGACGGTGCCGCCGGCGGCACCCGCGACCACGACGGCCGAGGGCAGGGCACGCCGTTTCTCCGGGAACCAGGTGAAGGCCGTGTAGTTGGCCAGGGGGTACCCCGGCCCCTCACCGGCACCGAGCACCACCCGGGTGGCGACGAGCGCTGCGAATCCGGTCGCGGGGAGGAGAATCGGCAGCTGGGCCGCAGCCCAGACCAGGGCGAGCACGGCGAGCAGGGGCCGGGGGCGGATGCGGTCGCCGAGGAAACCGACGGAGACCGCCGAGAGGCTGAACAACAGGTAGAAGCTGCTGGCGATGGTGCCGAACTCGGTGGCCGTGAGGTCGAGATCGTCCTTGATGGGGCCCGCGGTCAGACCGAGCACGGCCTTGTCGGCGGCGTTGATCACGATGAACAGCGCGAGCAGGATCAGTACGACGCGACTGCGGCGCCGGGTGTCGTCCGCGGTGTCCGGCCGGGTGTCCGCTTCGACGGTCATGCCGGGGACAGCCGTTCGTCGAGCCAGTCGAACGCCCGCTGGTGGAAGCGGAGCGCCGCGCCTTCCTGGCAGTGTTCACCGGCCCCTTCGGCGTCGGTGAACACCATCAGCTCCTTGGGGCAGCGCAGCGCGTCGTGCACCCGCCGGGCCTCGCCGTGGCAGATCACGTCGTTCTCCGCGTCGAGGACCAGCGTCGGGCAGGTGATGTGCGCAGCCACGCCGTGGAGGTTGTACGGCGCGCAGGCGCGCAGCGCCTCCGGGGGTGTCTTGGCCCCGAAGACCCACATGCCGTGCCGCAGGAACCAGCGCACCCGCGTGCTCTGCACCATGCTGACGTCCAGCACGGGCTCGGCCACGTCGTCGCGGCCCTCCGCCACCCACTCGCCCAGGTAGGGCGGAATACCACGGAGCGGGAGTTCGTAGAAGTCGTAGATCCCGTTGTGCAGGACGCACGCGGCGAGGCGGTCTTCGAACGCGGCCGCGCGGGCGGCCAGCAGCCCGCCGAAGCTGGTGCCCCACAACACGAGCCTTTCAGGGTCCACCTCCGGACGGGTCAGGGCGTGCTCGACCACAGGGCCGACCACGTGTTCCCAGTCCGGCCGGAAGACGAGTCCCTGCTCCCGCCGGACGGACTGCTGGCCGGGTCCCTCGAAGGCGAGCATGTGGTAGCCGCGGCGCAACGCACCGCCCGCCACCATGAAGTACAGCTCCTCCAGGGTCGAGTCGTAGCCGCCGTGATGGATCACGGTGGGCCGGGGGCGGGCCGCACGGCCGGCTCCGTCGGCGCGGAACAGGTATGCCGGCAGGGTGGTGCTCTCGTAAGGGATCTCCAGGCGCAGCGCGGGCACGTCGAAGAGTTCGGCGGCCCGTGCGAAGGTCTGGCGCGAGCACCGGGCGAGCCGGTCCGACTCGGTGTCGGCGTCGCGGTTCTCGACGCGGAAGAAGTCCGCGGTCCGGTAGTAGTTCGAGGCCCGCAGCAGTGCCTCGCGGGCGCTGACCCGGTGGCCTGCGGCGAGCGTCTCGTCGCCGATGCGGTGGAGGCGTTCGGCGAGGGCGGTCCACTCGCGGTACCAGGCCCGCTCGTCGCCGTCCGGGATGTTCCGGCAGGTGACGAGTACCTCGCCGAGGTCCGCGCCGGCGTAGGCGGCGTGCCCGGCGGTGCGCAGAGCCTGGAAGGAGAACGCCACGTCGTCGAAGAGGAACTTCATCGTGACCTCCTTTCCCGGACTTCTCCGGGGCGGAACGGAACAGGTCCGTTCCGTCTCGCCGCGGAACGTACACCCGGCCCGGACGGAACGCAACCGTTCCGTCCGGTGTTAATCTCGCGCGGTGGACTCCACCAGCCGGAACACCTTCGACCGCAGACCCACCGGCTCCGCGGCGCTACGGGAATCCGTGACCGAGACGATCAGGCGGGCGGTCTTCGAGGAACTGGCCGAGACCGGGTACGCCCGGATGTCCATGGAGGCCGTGACCCGCCGGGCCCGGGTCGGCAAGGCGGCCCTGTACCGCCGCTGGCCCGCCAAGGAGGCCATGGTGGTGGAGCTGGTCTCGGAGGCCGCCGCCGCGCATCTTCCCGCGACGGCCGACTCCGGGTCGCTGCACGATGACGTCGAGCGCTTCATCCGGCACACCATGGCCGACCTGCGGCATCCCCTCGCCGGCCGGATCATCCCCGACCTGGTGGCCGAGTCGGCCCGCAACCCTTCCCTGCGCGACGCGCTGCACCGGGCGGTCCTCGGTCCCCGGCGCGCGGCTGTGGCGACGCTCCTGCGCCAGGCGGTGGACCGCGGCGAGTTGCCCGGCGACATCGACATGGGCCTGGCCGTCGACATCTTCGGCGCCCCGCTGTACTTCAGGATGCTCGCGGTCGGCGGCCCCACCGACGACGCCTACGTCACCCGCCTCACCCACGCCGTCCTCGCGGCGCTCGCCGCCAGCCGCTGAACGCTCGTGCGCCGCGCCGCGCCCGTCCGGCACGGCCTACTCCGAGGTCGGAACCCGGCGTCCCGTGGTTGCCCAAAAGCACCGGGTCCTGTCGCCGTTGGCCGAATCGGCCCGCAGGCCCGACAACACCCCGGTTGCAGGGCCGGAGGCCCGCCGAAGGAGCGCCACCCAGGTTCGGCAGGCAGATCCGGAAGCCTCACGCCTCACCGGTACAGCGCAGGCCTGTCGACCAGATCCACCGCGACCCGCCCGCCGTCCTCCAGCGACCGTACGCCCGCCTCGCAGACCGCGGCGACCGCGTAGCCGTCCCAGGCGCTCGGTCCGGTGACCTCGCCGCGCCGGGTGGCGTCGACCCAGGCCTGGACCTCACGGTCGTAGGCGTCGGCGAACCGCTCGATGTAGTCCTGCGCGATGATGCCGCCCCAGCGGCCGGCCGCGTTGGTGACCATGGCGTGGCCGTCGCCGACGCGGGCGGTGCCGCGTTCGCAGACGACCTCGGCCTGGACCTGGTAGCCGAAGCCGCAGTTGACGAAGATCTCGACGTCGACGACGGCGCCGCCGTCGGTCTCGAAGAGCACGAGCTGCGGGTCCCGGATGCCGTCCGGCGCGTTGCCGGACGGCGCCGGGGTCAGCACGGTGACGGCCGTGATCTCCTGACCGAGCAGCCAGCGGGTCACGTCCATCTCGTGGGTGACCGAGTCGTTGATGAGCATCTCGCTGGTCCAGCCGGGCGGGCTGGCGACGTTGCGGTGCCGGTTGTGCAGCATGAGGGGACGGCCCAACTGGCCCGTCTTCAGCAGGGACTTGAGCTTCATGTACTCGGCGTCGTAGCGCCGCATGAAGCCGACCTGGACCCGGCGGCGGCCCAGCCTCTGCTCGGCCTCCAGGACGCGTAGCGCGGACGCCGCGTCGGGGGTGAGGGGTTTCTCGCACAGCACCGGCAGATCGTGCTCGAATGCTGTGAGCAGCGCCGCCTCGTGGGCGGGGCCGGGGGAGGCGACGATCACCGCGTCCACGTCGGCCGCACTCATAGCGGCGGCCGGGTCGGTGAAGGCGGTGCAGCCGTCGACGCGGGTCGCGACCGATTTGGCGCGCTCCGCGTCGACGTCCACGACGGCGGTCACCCGTGCCCCGCTGGTGACCTCCTGGATGCGGCGCACATGGTCGGCGCCCATCTTTCCGGTACCGATGACTGCGACTCCGAGTGTGGCGCGCTCAGTCATGGCTGTCCTTTCGGGTCGTCAGGCGCCGCAGGACTTCAGGAACTTCCGGGTACGCACCGCGATGGGCAGCGGCTTGTCCGGCTCACAGGGGTACATGTCCTGCTCGACGATCGCGAACAGGTCCACGTTGAGCTTCTGCGCGGCCTCCAGGACCGGTCCCAACTCCGGTACGCCGGACGGGGGTTCGCACATCACGCCGCGCTGCACGGCGGGGCCGAACGGGATCTCGTTCTTGACGACGTCGGCGAGGATCTCCGGGTCCACCTGCTTGAGGTGCAGATAGCCGATGCGCTCGCCGTAGGTCTCGATCAGCTTGACGCTGTCGCCGCCGCAGTAGGCGTAGTGACCCGTGTCGAGGCAGAGGTTGACCAGCTCGGAGTCGGTCGAGTCGAGGAAGCGCTCGACGTGGGCCTCGGTGTCGATGTGAGTGTCGGCGTGCGGGTGCACGACGATGTCGAGGCCGTACGCCTCCTTCACCTCGTGTCCGAGCCGCTCCATGCCCTTCGTCAGGTGCGCCCACTGCTCGCCGGTGAGCTCCGGCGGCTCCAGGATCTCGGCGGTCTTGTCGTCCCGCCAGAAGGAGGGGATCACCACCAGGTGCTTCGCGCCCATCGCCTGGGTGAGCGCGGCGACCTGGCTGACGTGCTCCCAGGTGGACTCCCAGACGGAGGGGCCGCGGTGCATGCCGGTGAAGACGGTGCCCGCGGACACCTTCAGGTTCCGCTTGTTCACCTCGTCGGTGAGGCGGGCCGGGTCGGTCGGCAGGTAGCCGTACGGGCCCAGTTCGATCCAGGAGTAGCCGGCCTCGGCTACCTCGTCGAGGAAGCGTTCCCAGGGCACCTGCACGGGGTCGTCGGGGAACCAGACGCCCCAGGAGTCCGGGGCCGAGCCGACCCGGATGCGGTCCAGCACAGGGGGCATGTCAGGACTTCCCTTCGCCGCTGGTGGCCACGGGTGCGGTGAGGTCTTCCTCTTCGGGGAGCTCCTCGACGTCCACACCGCGCACCTGCGCCAATTCGTGCTTCAGCGCGGCGAGTTCGGTGCCGCCGGCCATATGGTTGGTGAGCTCTTCGAGGCTGACCTCGTCGCGGGAGGCGTTCAGCTCCATGGTGCCGAGGCGCAGGACGCTGAAGTGGTCGCCGACCATGTAGGCGTGGTGGGGGTTGTGGGTGATGAAGATGACGCCGAGGCCTCGGTCGCGGGCGGCGGCGATGTACTTCAGCACCACGCCGGACTGCTTGACGCCGAGGGCGGCGGTGGGCTCGTCCAGGATCAGGACGCGGGCGCCGAAGTAGACGGCGCGGGCGATGGCCACGCACTGGCGCTGACCGCCGGAGAGGGTGCCGATGGGCTGCTCGAGGTCGTCGAGGATGATGCCCATGTTGCGCAGTTCCTCGTCGGCCGTCTTCTTCATCTGCTCGATGTCGAGGCGCCGCAGCGGCCAGGGGCCCTTGGTCATCTCCGAGCCGAGGAAGAAGTTGCGCCACACCGGCATCAGCGGGACCACGGCGAGGTCCTGGTAGACCGTGGCGATGCCCTTGTCGAGCGCCTCGCGCGGGGTGGAGAACCGCACCGGTGCGTCGTCGACGAGGAACTCGCCCTCGGTGTGCTGGTGCAGCCCGGAGATGATCTTGATGAGGGTGGACTTGCCGGCGCCGTTGTCGCCCAGCACGCAGGTGACCTGGCTGGGGAACACCTTCAGGTCGACGCCGTGCAGAGCGCGGATGTTGCCGTACGACTTGCCGGCGCTGCGCAGTTCGACGATCGGGCCCTCCTTCTCGGGGGCCTTGTCGGCGAGGACGGCGCCGTGGGTGCCGGTTCCGTTGGTGGATGCCATGTCGGTCACCTCCGAGTCGCCGTGCGCTGCACGTACAGATTGATCAGGACGGCGCCGAGGAGCATCACGCCGAGGAAGGCCTTGAACCAGTCGGGGTTCCAGCCGGCGTAGACGATGCCCTGCTGCACCATGCCGAACATGAAGGCACCGAAGACCGGGCCGATCGCGGAGCCGGCACCACCCGTCAGGAGGCAGCCGCCGATGACCGCCGCGGCGATGTAGATCAGCTCCTGGCCGACGCCCTCGCCGGACTGCACGGTGTTGAACGAGAACAGCTGGTGCATACCGACGAACCAGGCGCCGAAGCCGACCAGCATGAACAGGGAGATCTTCGTGAACGTCACCGGGACGCCGACCGCGCGGGCAGACTGCTGATTGCCGCCGACCGCGAAGATCCAGTTGCCGTACTTGGTGCGCAGCAGCACCCAGGTCGCGATGGCCGCGAAGACCAGCCACCACACGACGGTGATCTTCACGTTGACCCCGCCGACCTCGAAGGTCGAGGCGAAGAGGGCCTTGGCCTGGTCGAAGCCGTCCATGTCGCTGATGTCGTCGGTGGCGACGTTGCCGGTGATCAGCTTGGTCACCGCGAGGTTGACGCCCTGGAGGATCAGGAAGGTGCCCAGCGTGACCAGGAAGCTCGGCAGACCGGTCTTGACCAGCATCCAGCCGTTGAACAGGCCCACCGCCAGCGACACGATGAGCGCGACGATCACGCCGACCCAGACGTTCATCGTGAGCTGGTAACTGATCATGCTGGCGGTCAGCGCCGAGGTGATCACCGCGACACCGGCCGACAGGTCGAACTCGCCGCCGATCATCAGCAGGGCCACGGGCAGTGCCATGATCCCGATCGTCGACGACTGGTACAGGATGTTGGCCATCGAGCTGCCGTCGCGTACCGGCGGCGCCGTGATCAGGAAGAAGACCAGCACCGCCACCGCGCCGAGGAAGACGCCCACCTCGGGCCGGGCCAACAGCCGCAGCGCAAGCGGGCGTTCGGTGGTCCGCCCGTCCTTTGCCTTACCGGGGCCGGGGGCCGGCGGTGTGGTCACCGCCGGCTCAGCCTGTTGGGTCATGCTCATCACCGAGTGCCCTTCGCGGCGTACTTGTCGATCGTCTCGACGTTCGTCTTGTCGACGAAGGCCGGTCCGGTCAGCACCGGCTGCTCGCCGCCGCCCATGTAGTTGCCGTTGTTCTTGTAGAGCCACAGCGAGTCGATCGCCAGGTAGCCCTGGAGGTAGGGCTGCTGGTCGACGGCGAACTCAATGTCGCCCTTGCTGATCGCTCCGGTCAGTTCCTTGTTGAGGTCGAAGGTGGCGACCTTCGCCTTGGCGCCGGCGTCACCGATCGACTGCACCGCGGTAAGCGCGAAGGGGGCGCCGAGGGTGACGACGTAGTCGAGGTCGCTGTCCTGCTTGAGCTTGGCGGTGATCGTCGACTTCACGGACGGCATGTCCGTGCCGTTGACGTTCAGGTTCTCGACGTCGCCCTCGAAGGTCTTCTTCACCCCCGCACAGCGCTGCTCCAGGCCGATGTTGCCCTGCTCCTGGATGACACAGACGGCCTTCTTGGCGCCGGCCTCGTTGAGCCGCTTGCCGAGCGCCTCGCCCGCGACGGTCTCGTCCTGGCCGAAGAACTCCATCAGGCCGAGCTTCTGCCACTCGCTCACACCGGAGTTGAGGCCCACCACCGGTATGCCGGCGGCCTTCGCCTTGCTCACGACGTCCTTCATGGCGTCGGGCTTGGCGAGGGTGATCGCGATGCCGTCGACCTTCTGGTCGATCGCGTTCTGCACCAGGTTGGCCTGGTTGCCCGCGTTCGGGTCGTTGGAGTAGATCAGCTTGACGTTGTCCTTGGCGGCGGCGGCCTCGGCGCCCTTGCGGACGATGTCCCAGAAGGTGTCACCGGCCGACTGGTGCGTGACCAGGGCGACCGTCATACGGGGCGTGCTTGCCTTGCCGGCGGAGGCGCCCTCCGCGCTCTCCTCGGCCTCCTTGCCGCCGGAGCTGCTGGAGCAGCCTGCGAGCGTCAGCGCTGCCGCTGCGGCGACGGCCACTACGGGGGCCAGTCTGCGGGAACGGGAGTAAGAGCGGTCCATCTTTCCAGCACCTCACTGTGCGACGGGGTGTTGCGACGGGGGAAAGGGAGTGATCTCTGGGGCCCGGACCAGTGGGAGAAGCCCGGGTCGTGTGCCGTGGAGCACGCTGTTGCGCTGGGACGGGATCCAATCGCTGGACGCGCCCGCTGTCAATACTTTGTTAAGACATCATTTCACAAGCAGGTCCGAATGTAAGTACAAAGTATTGACAGCGTCGGCCTCCACGTCCTACACCTGGGAGGCGGCAGGCCCCCTGGGGGCCCCACCCCCAGCCCAGCTCTAGGAGCGTTGCGCATGGCCGAGTCAGCCAAGCCCTTCGACTTGATCACGATGGGAAGGATAGGAGTCGATCTCTACCCCCTGCAGTCGGGCCTACCTCTTACGCAGGTGGAGACGTTCGGCAAGTTCCTCGGAGGCTCGGCCGCCAACGTCGCCGTCGCCGCCGCCCGGCTCGGCCGGAGCACCGCAGTGATCACCCGCACCGGAGACGATCCCTTCGGCGCCTACCTGCACGAGGCCCTGAAGGACTTCGGTGTCGACGACCGCTGGGTGACGCCCGTCGCGGCGTACCCGACGCCGGTGACGTTCTGCGAGATCTTCCCGCCGGACGACTTCCCGCTGTACTTCTACCGGCAGCCTAAGGCTCCTGACCTGGAGATACATTCCGACGAGCTGGACTACTGGGCGATCCGCTCGGCCCGGGTCTTCTGGATCACCGGTACCGGCCTGAGCGAGGAGCCGAGCCGCTCCGCCACCCTCGCCGCCCTCAAGGCGCGCGACAAGGCGGGCACCACGGTCTTCGACCTCGACTGGCGCCCAATGTTCTGGAGTGACCCCGAGGAGGCCCGCCCGTACTACGCGGAGGCGCTGCGGCACGCGACGGTCGCGGTCGGCAACCTCGACGAGTGCGAGGTCGCCACCGGCGTCCGCGAGCCGCGCGCCTGCGCCGAGGCGCTGCTCGCGGCCGGTGTGGAGCTGGCGGTCGTCAAGCAGGGCCCCAAAGGCGTGCTGGCGGTGCACCGCGACGGCGGCGAGGCCGAGGTGCCGCCGGTGCCGGTCGAGGTCGTCAACGGCCTCGGCGCGGGCGACGCCTTCGGCGGCTCCCTGGTCCACGGACTGCTGTCCGGCTGGGATCTGGCCGAAACCATGCGGTACGCGGGCGCCGCCGGCGCCCTCGTCGCCTCCCGCCTCGCCTGCTCCTCCGCGATGCCCACCGAGTCCGAGGTCCAGGACCTCCTCGCGTGGGCGTCGTAGCCGGCACCCCGGCCGACCGAGCCACCCTGAACGGAGCTTTCCTTGAGTATCAGCATCCCCGACCTCACCGCGGTCAGAGCCCGGCACCCCGAGGCGATCGCCGAGGCCGCGGCCCGCCGGGTGCGCCGCCCGCTGATCGGCGACAGCGGCCGCCTGATGATCGTGGCCGCCGACCATCCGGCCCGCGGCGCCCTCGGCGTCGGCGACCGGCGCCTGGCCATGGCCAACCGGGCCGAGCTGCTGGAACGCCTCTGCATCGCGCTGTCGCGCCCCGGCGTGGACGGAGTGCTGGCCACCGCCGACATCCTGGAGGACCTGCTGCTCCTCGGCGTCCTCGACGACAAGGTTGTCATGGGCTCCATGAACCGCGGGGGCCTGGCCGGCGCGTCCTTCGAGATGGACGACCGCTTCACCGGCCACCGCGCCGAGGACATCGCCCGCCTGCGCTTCGACGCGGGCAAGCTGCTGGTCCGGATCGACTACGACGACCCGGGCTCGCTGACCACCCTGGAGTCCACGGCACGTGCCATCGACGCCATGGCCGCGCTGAGGCTCCCCTTGTTCGTCGAGCCGTTCATCTCCCGGCGGATCGACGGCCAGGTGCGCAACGACCTGTCCGCCGAGGCTGTCACCAGGTCGATCGCCATCGCCTCGGGTCTGGGCGGCACCTCTGCGTACACCTGGCTGAAACTGCCCGTCACCCATGACCCCGAGGACATGGCGGAGGTTCTGGAGACGTCCACGCTGCCCGTCGTCCTGCTCGGCGGCGAGGTCGGGGACGACCAGGAGGGAGCGTACGAGCGCTGGCGCAAGGCGCTCCAGCTCCCCACGGTCCAGGGCCTGGTCGTCGGCCGCTCGCTGCTCTACCCGGCCGAGGGCAGCGTCGAGACGGCGGTGGACACGGCCGTCGGCCTGTTGTGACAAGGATTGCGAGGCGGAGGAACACGATGACGTATCACCTTCCCGCGGGAAAGGCGCTCGGCGGCCCGTACGTCGTGGACGTCACGCCCGAGAAGGCCGGCTGGGGCTACTCCAGCCTGAAGGTCCTGGAGCTGCCGCCCGGCGGCTCGCACACCTTCGAAACCGGCGAGAGCGAGTGGATCGTGCTCTCGCTGACCGGCGGCTGCACGGTCGAGACGACCGACGATTTCGGCCACGACACCTTCCGGCTCACCGGCCGGGACAGCGTGTTCAACGGTGTCAGCGACTTCGCCTACGTGCCGCGGGACGCCCGTACGACCGTCTCGTCCACCGATGGCGGACGTTTCGCGCTGACCGGCGCGCGCTGCTCCCGGCGGCTGCCCGCCCGCTACGGGCCGGCGTCCTCGGTGCCGGTGGAGCTGCGCGGCACGGGCAACAGCAGCCGCCAGGTGAACAACTTCGGCGCGGCAGGGGTCTTCGAATGCGACAAGCTCATCGCGGTCGAGGTCATCACGCCGGGCGGCAACTGGTCGTCCTTCCCGCCGCACAAGCACGACGAGCACCGGCCCGGCGAGGAGTCGGTCCTCGAGGAGATCTACTACTTCGAGTTCGCCGACCACGCGGGCACCCCCGGCCTCGGCTACCAGCGCGTCTCCCCCTCCGGACACGGCCGGAACACCGACGTCCTGGCGGAGGTGCGCGGCGGCGACGTCGTACTGATCCCCGACGGCTGGCACGGGCCCTCCATGGCCGTACCCGGCCACCACATGTACTACCTCAACGTCATGGCCGGCCCCGAGGCCGAACGCGCCTGGCTGATCTGCGACCACCCCGACCACGCCTGGATCCGCGGCACCTGGCCGAACCAGCCCGTCGACCCCCGTCTCCCTCTCTACACCGCCCCGTCCCAGTGAGGTCCCCGATGAGCCAATCCACCGTCCGCCTGACCGTCGCCCAGGCGCTGGTGCGGTTCCTGTCTGCCCAGTACACCGAGCGCGACGGCGTACGGCACCGGCTGATCGCCGGCACCTGGGGCATCTTCGGCCACGGCAACGTGGCCGGCCTCGGCCAGGCCCTCCTCCAGGCGGGCGAGGACGTCATGCCGTACCACCAGGGCCGCAACGAGCAGTCCATGGTGCACGCGGCCGTCGGCTACGCCCGGCAGCTGGGCCGCCTCTCCGCGCAGGCGGTGACGACGTCGATCGGCCCCGGCGCGACGAACCTGGTCACCGGTGCCGCCCTGGCCACCATCAACCGCCTCCCGGTCCTCCTGCTCCCCGGCGACTACTTCGCCTCGCACGCCCCCGACCCGCTGCTCCAGCAGCTGGAGCACCCGACCGAGGCGGACGTGTCGGTCAACGACACCCTGCGTCCGGTGTCGAAGTACTTCGACCGGATCACCCGCCCCGAGGCCCTGATCCCCTCCGCGTTGAACGCCATGCGCGTGCTCGCCGACCCGGCCGAGACCGGCGCGGTGACGCTGGCGCTCCCCCAGGACGTGCAGGCGGAGGCGTACGACTGGCCGGAGGAGTTCTTCGCCGAGCGCGTCTGGTACGTACGGCGCCCCGCGCCGGACCCGGTCGAGCTGGCGGCGGCCGTCGAGGCGATCCGGGCCTCCGAGCGCCCCCTGATCGTCGCGGGCGGCGGCGTCCACCACAGCGAGGCCGAGGCGGCGCTGAAGGCCTTCGTCGAGGCCACCGGCATCCCCGTCTCCTCCACCCAGGCGGGCAAGGGCTCGCTGCGGTACGACCACCCCGCCGACCTAGGCGGCATCGGCCACACCGGCACGTCGGTCAGCGACGACATCGCCCGTGCCGCCGACCTGGTGATCGGCGTCGGCACCCGGTACACGGACTTCACCACCGCCTCCGGCACCCTCTTCCAGAACCCGGACGTGCGCTTCCTGAACCTCAACATCACCGGCTTCGACGCGCACAAGCTGGCGGCGCGGACGCTGGTCTGCGATGCGCGGGCCGGGCTCGAAAAGCTGGTGGAGGAGCTGGCCGGGCACTTTGTGAGCGAGGCGTACGAGGCCGAGTACCGCGCCGGCAAGGAGCGTTGGGACGCGGTCGTCGAGGCCGCCTACCGCGCCGACGACGAGAGCGCCGTACCGACCCAGACGCAGGTGCTCGGCGCGCTGGACGCGGTCGTCGGCGACGACGACGTGGTGATCAACGCGGCCGGTTCGCTCCCGGGTGACCTGCACAAGCTGTGGCGGTCCCGCTCGCCGCGCCAGTACCACCTGGAGTACGGCTACTCCTGCATGGGCTACGAGATCCCGGCCGGCATCGGCATCCAGCAGGCCGCCCCGGACGTCGCCGTGTGGTCGCTGGTCGGCGACGGCACCTACCTGATGATGCCGACGGAGATCGTCACCGCGGTCCAGGAGGGCCTGCCGGTCAACATCGTCCTGGTCCAGAACCACGGCTACGCCTCCATCGGCGGGCTGTCGTCCGAGACCGGCGGCGAGCGCTTCGGCACCGACTACCGCTACCGGGCCGCCGACGGCACCTTCACCGGCGCCCCGCTCCCGGTCGACCTCGCCGCCAACGCGGCCAGCCTCGGCATGGACGTGCTGCGCGCCAAGACGGTGCGGGAGCTGCGCGAGGCGCTGGCCGCGGCCCGTGCCTCCGACCGGCCGACCTGCGTGTACGTCGAGACGGACATCATGAACCCGACCTCGCCGGGCCCCGAGGCCTGGTGGGACGTGCCCGTCGCCGAGGTCGCCTCCCGCGAGGCCGCCGTCGAGGCCCGTGAACGCTACGACCAGCACGTCGCCGGACGCCGTCGCCACCTCTGAACTCCCCCTTACGAAAGGCCCTTTCGCGCCATGAAGACCATCACCCACTGGATCGACGGCAAGCCCGTCGAGGGCACCTCCGGCCGCTTCGGTCCCGTCTACAACCCGGCGACCGGCGCCCAGGAGAAGCAGGTCGCGTTCGCGACCGTCGACGAGGTGGACGCCGCCGTCGCCTCCGCCAAGGCCGCGTTCGAGAGCTGGGGCCAGTCCTCCCTGGCCAAGCGAACGCAGATCCTGTTCAAGTACCGCGAACTGCTGGACGCCCACCGCGACGAGATCGCCGAGCTGATCACCGCCGAGCACGGCAAGGTGCACTCCGACGCGCTCGGCGAGGTGGCGCGCGGCATGGAGATCGTGGAGCTGGCCTGCGGCATCAGCGTGCAGCTCAAGGGCGAGCTGTCGACGCAGGTGTCGAGCCGGGTGGACGTGGCCTCGATCCGGCAGCCGCTGGGCGTGGTCGCGGGCATCACGCCGTTCAACTTCCCGGCGATGGTGCCGATGTGGATGTTCCCGCTGGCCATCGCGTGCGGCAACACCTTCGTGTTGAAGCCGTCCGAGAAGGACCCGTCGGCGTCGTACCGGCTCGCCGAGCTGGCCTCCGAGGCGGGTCTGCCGGAGGGCGTGCTGAACATCGTCCAGGGCGACAAGGTGGCCGTGGACCGGCTCCTGGAGCACCCGGACATCGAGGCGGTGTCCTTCGTCGGGTCGACACCGATCGCGAAGTACATCCAGCTCAAGGCGGTCGAGCACGGCAAGCGCGTGCAGGCCCTCGGCGGCGCCAAGAACCACATGCTGGTCCTGCCGGACGCCGACCTGGACTTCGCCGCCGACCAGGCGATCAACGCCGCGTACGGCTCGGCGGGCGAGCGCTGCATGGCCGTGTCGGTCGTGGTCGCCGTCGGCGACACGGGCGACGAGCTGGTCGGCAAGATCGCCGAGCGGGCGAAGAACCTGCGCATCGGCCCCGGCACCGACCCGGCCTCCGAGATGGGCCCGCTGATCACGCGCGAACACCGCGACAAGGTGGCCTCCTACGTGGCGAGCGCCGCCGAGCAGGGAGCCGAGGTCGTCGTCGACGGCACCGGCTACTCGGTCGAGGGCCACGAGGACGGCTTCTTCCTCGGTGTCTCGCTGCTGGACCGGGTGCCGCTGACGGCGGACGCGTACCGCGACGAGATCTTCGGCCCGGTGCTGGCAGTGGTACGTGCGGAGACGTACGAGGAGGCCATCAAGCTGATCAACGACTCCCGCTGGGGCAACGGCACCGCCATCTTCACCCGGGACGGCGGCGCCGCCCGCCGCTTCCAGCTGGAGGTCAAGGCGGGCATGGTCGGCGTGAACGTGCCGATCCCGGTGCCCGTCGGCTACCACTCCTTCGGTGGCTGGAAGGACTCGCTCTTCGGTGACCTGCACATCTACGGCAACGACGGCATCGCCTTCTACACCCAGGGCAAGGTGATCACCACGCGCTGGCCGGACCCGTCCGACGGCGGTATCAACCTCGGTTTCCCGAGCAACTCCTGACGCACAGGGACGAACAAGGGGAGGGACCCATGGCGAAGACCCGCGGCTCCACACGTGCCGTGTCCGCCTCCGCGCTGGACTCGCTGGACTTCGCCCTGGACCGGGGCAGTCCCGTGCCGCTGTACTACCAGCTCGCCCAGCAGTTGGAGGCGGCGATCGAGCACGGGGCCCTCGCCCCGGGCAATCTCCTCGGCAACGAGGTCGACCTGTCGGTGCGGCTGGGCCTGTCCCGGCCCACCGTCCGGCAGGCGATCCAGTCCCTCGTCGACAAGGGGCTGCTGGTCCGGCGGCGCGGGGTGGGCACCCAGGTGGTGCACAGCCAGGTGAAGCGCGGGCTGGAGCTCAGCAGCCTCTACGACGACCTGGAGGCGGCAGGGCAGGGCCCGACCACTCAGGTCGTCCGCAACGAGCGCGTCCCGGCGACCGCCGACGTCGCGGCCGCGCTCGGTATCGCGGAGGGCACGGAGGTCACGCTCCTGGAGCGGCTGCGCTGCACCCACGGCCAGCCCGTGGCCATCCTGTGCAACTACCTGCCGGGGAGCCTGCTCGACCTGGGCACGGCCCGGCTGGAGTCGACCGGCCTGTACCGGATGATGCGCGCCGCCGGCATCACCCTGCACAGCGCCCGCCAGACCATCGGCGCCCGCTGCGCCACCGCCGAGGAGGCCGAACGGCTCGACGAGAAGGAGGGCGCCGCGCTGCTGACCATGCAGCGCACGGCGTACGACGACACCGGGCGGGCGGTCGAGTACGGCACGCACATCTACCGCGCGTCCCGGTACGCGTTCGACTTCCAGCTGCTGGTCAGGCCTTGAGGCTCGCCGTGAACGGCGTGATGGGCCGCTGGAGCCGATCCCCGTCCACGACGATGTCCACCGCCTCGTTGTAGAAGGCCAGAAGCCCCTTGACGGGGCTCACCGCGGGCAGTGGCTCGGCGTAGCTCCACAGGATGTTCCGGGGGACCTCGCCCTCGCCGCTCCACGTCCAGTACTGCGCCCTGCCCTTGTACGGGCACCCGGTGCGGTGGTCGGTGGGCTCGAACAGGTCGAGCCGGACGTCCTCGCGGGGGATGTAGTACCGCGTCGGCAGCCCCGTCTCGAACAGCAGCACCGGTCGGTGGGTGTCCGCGACGACCGTGCCGCCGATCTCGACCTGGACATGACGGCTGCTGGGCATGGCGTCCACCCGTTTGTGCGGGTCGCGCGGGTGGATGAAGATCTCTTCCTCCTCCTCGTACCAGTGGTCGAGGCCGCTCCCCCAGCGCAGGAACCACTCGAAGGCGATGTGCCCGGCGAGGTCGTCGGCGGGGAAGGTCCACGCCGCGTTCTCCACCAGCTCGCGGTCGAACTCGAGGTCGTAGAAGATCTGCGACCCGGTGTGCTTGCCCGGCGTCGGGTTCTTGGCCGGGCGGAGGAGGTCCGTGCGGACCTCCTCGCGCGGGAACGCGTAGCACGGGACCGGGAGATCGGGTTCCCAGACCAGGACGGGGTGCCGGCTGTCGACGACGGTGACGTCGCCCTTGCGGCCGCGCACCCAGCGTTCGCTGGGCTCCCAGAGGAGGCCTTCGGGGGTCGTACGGACGTTCCGCTCGTTGGGGAACAGAGGCATGGCCCACTCTCCTTCGGCTCCTCTTCGGAGCGTACTCCCGGTGTGGTCAGTGGGCCGCGTCGAGCCGGGCCCGCTGCTCCGGGGTCAGCTCCAGGTCCACGGCGGCCAGGCTCTCCTCCAGCTGGGCCACGGACGACGCTCCGACCAGCGGGACGATCGGCAGCTCGGCACCGATCTGCCAGGCCAGGACGACCTGGTTGAGGGTGGCCCCGGTCTCCTTCGCCACCTCGCGCAGGACGTTCAGCCGGGCCGGGGTTCCCGGGTGGTCGAAGTCCGCGGGCAGCCGGTCGGGGTGCGTGTAGGCGCCCTTGAGCAGCGGAGAGTAGGCGACCAGCGTCAGGCCGGACTCGGCGCGCAGATAGCTCAGCAGCTCCGGGCCGGCGTGGCCGAGGCTGCCGTCGGGGAACAGGCCGCCATCAGGGACGTCGAAGCGGGGCCGCAGGTGGCTGTGGGCGTACTGGAGGACCTCGTAGCCGGCGAGGCCCGCCGCGGCGGCGAGGGCGCGAGCCCGCTCCACCCGCCAGATCGCGTGATTGCTGACCCCGAGGAGACCGACGGTGCCCTCGGCGACCAGCTCGGCGAACCCCTCGACGGTCTCCCGCAACGGCACCCTGTGGTCCTCGATGTGGGCGTAGAGCAGGTCCAGCTTCGCGACGCCGAGCCGGTCACGGCTGCGCTCGGCGGACTCGCGGATCACCTTCGCCGACAGGCCCTCGGCGTTGTCGACATAGCCGGTGCCGGGGGCCAGGGGGCGGGCGCCGAGCTTGGTGGCGATGACGATCTCGTCACCGACGCCGCGGCTGCGCCGCCACCGGCCCAGCAGTTCCTCGCTCTGTCCGCCCTGGCCGCCGTCGGTCCAGAAGGCGTAGTTGTCGGACGTGTCGATGAAGTTCCCGCCGGCCTCGACATAGCGGTCGAGTACGGCGAAGGAGGTCTCCTCGTCGGTCTGCGAGCCGAAGAGCATCGCGCCGAGCGCGAGCACGCTGACCTCGCGGCGGTTGTTCGGGGTGGTGCCGATGGTGCGGTACTTCATGGATGAGTCCCCTCCCGTTCGTGCGCCCGCTTTTGGGGCACGAACGGGAGTCTTCATCTTGAAGCGCACTTCAAGTCAAGGGGCTGCGGGACCGGGCGGTCACTTGGCGAACGGGCCCTCCAGCGCGGCCCATTGCAGCAGCATGATGGTCTTGGCATCGGCGATCTCACCGGTCCGGATCATCTCCAGGGCCCGGCGGAAGGGCAGTTCGAGGATCTCGATGTCCTCGCCCTCCTCGTCCAGCCCACCGCCCTCGTGCGTGCGGGTCGAGGGGCCGTAGGCGGCGGCGTAGAAGCTGACGCGCTCAGTGACCGAGCCCGGGCTCATGTAGACGTCGAAGACATGCTGGACCTCGCCGATGGTGTGCCCGGTCTCTTCCACCACCTCGCGCCGCACGGCGATCTCCGGGTGCTCGTCATCGTCGTCGAGCAGCCCGCCCGGCGTCTCGACGAGCATGCCGTCGGGGTGCCCGTTGACATACACCGGGAAGCGGAACTGGCGCGTGAGCAGGACGGTTTCGCGTTCGGCGTCGTACAGCAGCATCGTGGCCCCGTTGCCGCGGTCGTGCGTCTCGCGCTGCTGGGTGCTCCAGGTGCCGTCGGCGTGCTGGAAGTCGAAGGTGGTGGCGCGCTCCACGTACCAGTGGCTGGAGAGCAGCTTGACGTCCCGCACCTTTACGCGGGGGTTGCCGGTCAGGTCCCGGCCGGCCTGGTCCAGTCCGGTGCGGCCGCGGCGGTCGGGGGTGTCGATGCCGGCGGTCATCGGGGGACGGCCGGGTGGATGAGCGTGTTGGTCATGGCCCGCTTCTACCATCCGGACCCGGCCCGCGTCGCGCGGGCCGGTGTCGAGGGGGCGGGACGTCCGGGTGTCAGCCCTCGACGTCGGCCTTGTCCAGCACCTGTGCCGAGGCGGGCGGCCGGATGTCCAACGGCTCGTCGAAGGCGCTGAACGACGTGGTGGTGACGTTTCCGCCGCCCTTGTGGACGACCCTCAGCAGGTGGGGCTCGCCCTCGGTGGCCACATAGAAGGTGTACGTCCCTTCCTTGTCCGCCTTGTCCGTGACGTGCACGGCCACCGCCTCCCAGTCGTCGACGCGGGTTGCCGCGCCCTTCCTGGCCTTGCCGAACGACTCGAACGTCCAGGTGCACGCGGCCAGTCCGTCGCCGGGCTGTGCCTCGTCGGCGGGCACCTTGGCCCACCGCTTCACCCCGAGACCGTCGATCGTCCGTCCGCTCCAGTTCTCGAGGTACGTCTCGTCCGGGCGGACGTAGTCCGTCTCACCGATCCTGATCTGGTCGAGGCTGCCGTTCTCGCCCCAGGTGGTCTTCGCCGTGCACCGGTCCTTCAGATCGGTCCGCAGGCGCATCGACACCGTGCCGCTGTCCGCGGTGTTGCTCATGTCGACGGTCACGGAACGCAACGTGCGCATCGTGTCGTTGGCCTCGTCGAGCAGGTCGGCCGCGGACTTCTCCGCGCCGCCGTCACCGCCCGAGCATCCGGTGAGCGCGACCCCGACGAGCACACACGCCACCGTCACCGGAATCGTTCGCATCGAGCCCCCGCCCCGTCCCCCTCACACAGAGGCCGCATCGGATCTCTCCGATGCGGCCTCTGCGCAGTGCGACTTCGTAAAGTCGGGACGACAGGATTTGAACCTGCGACCCCTTGACCCCCAGTCAAGTGCGCTACCAAGCTGCGCCACGTCCCGGTGCGCCTCGCGCGGTGAACCGCGTGATCGCGCGAACAGCACTTTACCCCACGTAGCGGGCCGCTTCGAAGACGGCCCGGCGGGGCGGGACAATCGACGTATGGGCACTACATCCTCATCCTCAGGACGGCCGGCCGGCGCGCGGGACCGGGACGACGAGGGGCGGGCGCGCAACGCCCGGCCGCGGGACGGGCTCGGGCGGCCGCTGCCGTACGGCTCGGCGGGTGTGGAGCGACAGCCCGAGGGAGTCGTACGCACCCCCGAGCAGAGCGTCACGGAGGCTCAGGAGCTGCTCGACGCGGGGAAGCCCTTCCACGCGCACGAGGTCTTCGAGGACGCCTGGAAGTCGGGGCCCGAGGAGGAGCGGGCCCTGTGGCGGGGGCTCGCCCAGCTCGCGGTGGGACTCACCCACGCGGCCCGGGGCAATGTGACAGGTGGGGCGCGGCTGCTGCGGCGCGGGGCCGGGGCGGTCGAGGAGTGGGCGTCGGCCTCGGGGCGCGCGCAGCCGTACGGGATGGACCTGGGCGGGCTCGCCGGGTGGGCGCGGGCCCTGGCCGAGCATGTGGAGCGGGGTACCGGGGCCGTGGACGCGGGGGCTCGGGCACCGCGGCTTCGGGCCTGAGGCCGTACGCCGCCCTGTCCCCGACCGGGCGGCAGCGCGCCCTCGGACGTACCGCGACCTCGGACGCGGTGACCTCCCTGTCAGTGCCGTACGGCAGACTCAGGGCGTGCGAAAGATTCATGTCATCGGTATCGGCGCGGGCGACCCCGAGCAGCTGACCCTCCAGGCGGTCAGGGCACTGCGGAGTACGGACGTGTTCTTCATCCTCGACAAGGGCGAGGTGAAGTCGGACCTCACGCGGCTGCGCCGGGACATGCTGGACGCGCACATACCTGAGGGGACGTATCGGGTCGTGGAGGCCCGGGATCCCGAGCGGGACCGCTCGGCCGGTGGTACCGCGTACTCTCCCGCCGTCGGGGACTGGCGCAGTGCCCGTGCCGGGATCTACGAGCGGCTGATCGCGGAGGAGCTGCGCGAGGAGGAGACGGGCGCGTTCCTGGTGTGGGGTGATCCCGCGCTGTACGACAGCACGCTCGGGATCCTGGAGGAGGTCCTGGACAAGGGCGCGGTGGACTTCGAGTACGACGTCGTGCCCGGCATCAGCAGTGTGTCCTCGCTCGTCGCCAGGCATCGGACGGGGCTCAACCGGGTCGCCCGGCCCGTGCAGATCACGACCGGTCGGCGGCTGGCCGAGGGCTTTCCGGAGGGCGTGGACGACGTGGTCGTGATGCTCGACGCCCACCAGGCCTTCCGGAAGTACGCCGGCCAGGACATCGACATCTACTGGGGCGCGTACCTGGGCACCCCTGACGAGATCCTCGCCTCCGGCCCGATCGCCGAGGCCGCGCCCCGCATCGAGCGGCTGCGCGCCGAGGCGCGGGAGCGCAAGGGCTGGATCATGGACACGTATCTGCTGCGCAGGAACCCGAAGGAGCGGTAGCCGGAACGCGGGCGGCAGTGGACCGCCGGGGGGCGGAGTCGACCGCGGGGGCAGTGATCGACGAGGGCTACCTCACCCGCGACGGCTCCCTCCTCGCCCACCCCGGCGGGAGCCCGCGAGGCCGAGCTCATCGGTAAGCCGCACGGAGGCGGAGGCAAGGGAGCTGGCGCTGAGCCCGTCACGCTGAAACCCGGGTGCGGGGCGTGGTGGTCCGCTGTGATACTCGCGGCATGTCCGCCACGCCGGTGCGATTCCGCGATCCCCTCAGCGAGCTGTACCAGTTCACCGACTCGATGCTGGTGCGCTGCCCGCGCTGCGACGGCATCGCCCGCTACGACAGGCGCCCCGCCTTCGCGCCGGACGCCGACGGCACGACGTACTCGCAGCGGCGTCTGGTCTGCCTGTCCTGCGGCCTCGCAGGGAACTCGCCGTGTGCCCAGGGGCGGTGCGTGCACCCCGTGCCGTGGTTGCGGACCGAGACCAGGCATGGAGAGGTGTGGGCCTACAACCTCGAACACCTGGACCTGCTCAGGCCGTTCGTGGCCGCATCGCTGCGGGAGCGGCCGCCCTGGTACGAGCACGGCCGGAAGATGACCTACGTCGCACGGCTGCCCGCCTGGATCAAGCAGGCGAAGAACCGCGACGAGGTCCTGCGCGCCATCGACCGCATGCGTGCCTCGGTCGTCACGGGGTGAGGCCGAGCCGTTCCAGTACCCCCGCCACGTCCGGGACCGCCGCCACGCCCGCCGGGAGCGGGGGGCGTCGTACGACGACGACCGGGAGGGTGAGCCGGCGGGCGGCCGTGAGTTTGGCCGAGGTCGCCGCTCCGCCGCTGTCCTTGGTGACCAGGACGTCGATGCGGTGCCGGCGCAGGAGGGCCGTCTCGTCGGTCACCGTGAACGGGCCGCGGGCCAGGAGCACTTCGGTGTGCGGGGGCATCGGGGGCTCGGGCGGGTCGACGGAGCGTACGAGGAAGCGCAGGTCCGTCAGGTGGGCGAAGGCCGCCAGGCCCAGGCGGCCCGTGGTCAGGAAGATCCGTTGACCGAGGCTCGGCAGCACCGCGGCGGCTTCGCCGAGCGACGCGACCTCGTGCCAGTGGTCCTCGGGGCCCGGTCGCCATCCCGGGCGGCGCAGGACCACCGCCGGCACGCCGGTCGCCGTCGCCGCGCGGGCCGCGTTGGCCGTGATCGACTCGGCGAAGGGATGCGTCGCGTCGACGACGGTGTCGACCTGCTCGGCGCGCAGCCAGCCGGCCAGGCCCTCCGCTCCGCCGAAGCCGCCGATCCGCACCTCCCCCTCGACCCCGCCGGGCCGTGACACCCGCCCCGCGAGCGAGGTCGTGACCCGCACGCCCGGGTGCGCCGTGAGCGCGGCGGCGAGTTCGCGGGCCTCGGTGGTGCCGCCGAGGATCAGGATGTGGCGGGGGGACATGGGGGGAGCGTACGAGGTCCGGCGCGGGGAGCGGGGCGCCGGGTCCGCACGCGCGCGGTGAGGCGAGGCCGGCCGTGCCCTCGCCCCGGCCTTGGGCCGGTCGCGTGAACACTATGAACACAACGATCAGATCGTGGTTCCGCACCCCGTCCCTCCCTAGCATCGCGGCGCACGGCTCGACGACGCGCCGACGAGGACGAGGAGCAGCGTCTTGGACTGGACGAGAACGCAGGCAGTGATCCGCAGGTCTGTTCCACCGGCCCCGCGGCGGCGTACGACGCTGGCCGCCGTGCTGGCCGGAGTCCTCACCGTCGGCATCCTCGTCGGGGCCTCGAACGCCCGGGGGGAGACGGCGGGACCGTCTCGCGCCGAGTGCCCGGCCGATCTGAAGGACAAGGCCGCCTGTTACGCCGGACGCGACTCCAACGGTGCGTACTACGCGATCGCCGTGCCCGACGACTGGAACGGCTCCCTCGTCGTGCACGCCCACGGCGGCCCCGATCTCGGTGCGGGCTCCGACCCCGCCCGCAGCCCCGACGATCTGCGCCGCTGGTCCGTCATGGTGAAGGAGGGCTACGCCTGGGCGGGTTCGTCGTATCGCCGGGGCGGCTACGGGACGCGCATGGCCGCCGCCGACGTCGAGAGCGTGCGCCGGCTGTTCGTCGAGGAGTTCGGCACGCCGCGGCGGACGTATGTGCACGGCCAGTCGTGGGGCGGGAACGTCGCCGCGAAGGTCGTGGAGACCTACGGCAGGCGGCCGGGGGCGTACGACGGGGCGCTGCTCACCAACGGCGTCCTCGCCGGTGGCTCGCGCGGCTACGACTACCGCGTCGACCTGCGCGTCGTCTACCAGTACTACTGCGGCAACCACCCCCGCCCGACCGAGCCGCAGTACCCGCTGTGGCAGGGGCTGCGCGCCGACTCGACGATGACGACCGCCGATCTGCGCGCCCGGCTGCAGGAGTGCACCGGCTACGCGTCGCCGCCCCGGGAGCGGACCGCTCTGCAGCAGCGCAACCTCGACGACATCCTGGCCGTCACGAAGATCCCGGAGCGCACGCTGGAGTCGCATCTGCGGTGGTCGACCTTCACCTTCCGGGACATCGTGCACCACCGCCTCGGAGGCCGGAATCCGTTCGGCAACCAGGGCGTCCGGTACTCCGGGTCGCACGACGACAAGGCGCTCAACGCCGGCGTCGAGCGCTTCGCCCCGGACCCGACGGCCGTACGCGATCTGTCGTACGACAGCGATCTCACCGGCGAGGTCTCGATCCCTGTGCTGACCCTGCACGCGATCGACGATCCGACGGTGTTCGTGGAGCACCAGGCGGCGTACCGGGACACGCTGCGCGGGGCCGACCGGGACGAGAACCTGGTGCAGACGTTCACGCGGGAGCGTGAGCACAGTGTGCTGAGCGACGCCGAGTCCGCCACCTCCATGGCGGCGCTGGACTCGTGGGTGCGGACGGGTGAGAGGCCCACGGTCCGGTCGATCCAGGCCTCGTGCGCGACGTTCGACCTCACCTATGGCACCGGCTGCTTCTACGACCCGGAGTACCGCCCGTCGCCGTACGCCTCGCGTGTCGAGCCGCGGCCGGGCAGGCTGCGGTGGCCGGCCATGACGCAGGCTCAGGAGCGGGCCTGGGGCAGGATCGCGGGTGTCGGGATCGCTCCCTGAGCGGTGCCGTGCCGGTCGGTGGCTATCGTCCCTCGTATGGGATCCGTACGTGCTGTCCTGATTGACATCGACGGGGTCCTCACCGTCTCGTGGCAGCCGCTGCCCGGGGCGGTCGAGGCGCTGCGGGAGATCCGCGATGCCGGCCTCGGTGTCGCGCTGGTGACCAACACGACGTCGCGGACGCGGGCGTCGATCGCCCGGGTGCTGGTGGAGGCAGGGTTCCCGGTGTCCGCCGAGGACATCCTGACCGCGCCGGCCGTCACCGCCGCGTATCTCGTCGAGCACTGTCCGGGGGCGCGGTGTGCACTGCTGAACAGCGGGGACATCGAGGAGGATCTGGGCGGGATCACTCTCGTCGGTGGGGAAGGGGAAACGGAGCACGAGGCTCCGGACGTCGTGGTCATCGGAGGCGCCGGGCCCGAGTTCGGCTACGCGGTGCTCAACCGGGCCTTCGGGCAGGTGCAGCGTGGGGCGCGGCTGGTGGCCATGCACCGGAATCTGTACTGGCGTACGGACGACGGGTTGCAGCTCGACACCGGCGCGTTCCTGGTCGGTCTGGAGAAGGCCGCGCGGGTCGAGGCGGAGATCACGGGGAAGCCGTCGGCCGCGTTCTTCGAGGCGGCGCTGGCGCATGTGGGGGTGGGCGCGCGCGAGGCGGTGATGGTCGGTGACGACATCGAGTCGGATGTGCTGGCGGCGCAGCGGGCCGGCGTCACGGGAGTACTGGTCAGGACCGGCAAGTACCTGCCGGAGACGCACCGGGGCGCGAGCGGCGAGCCCGATCATGTGATCGACTCCTTCGCCGATCTGCCGGCGCTGCTGACGGACCTGCGGGAGCGGTCAGCGCAGCAGTAGCTGTATGCCGCCCACGACCGTCGCCGCTATCACGAGTTGCTCGAACAGTCGCTGGTTGATTCGGTTCACAGCCCATTTGCCGAAAAGCGCACCGGGCACCACGAACACCACCAGCGCGGCGTCCAGCAGCAGTGAGGGGCCGTCGATCAGGCCGAGGCCGACGCTGAAGGGCACCTTGGAGACATTGACGATGAGGAAGAAGAAGGCCGAGGTTCCCAGGAAGCCGAGCTTCCGGAAGCCGGCCGACAGCAGGTACATCGACATCACGGGGCCGCCCGCGTTGGCGACCATCGTGGTGAAGCCGCCGAGGACGCCGTACGAGCGGGCCTTGACGCGGCCGGCCCGCGTGCCGACCGAGTCCGGTTCGTCCTCCTTCTCGGCCGTGCGGCGGCGCCAGACCGTCACGGCGGCCATCATCAGCAGGATCGCGCCGATCGACGTACGCACGATCCCGTCGTCCGCCCACATCAGGAACACCGTGCCGAAGACGACGCCGGCCGCGACCGCGGGGAACAGCCGCCACAGCGTGGGCCAGTGGGCGTGCCGTCGGTAGGTGAGGACGGCGAGCATGTCCCCGGCGATCAGGACCGGCAGCAGGACGCCGGTGGAGGCGCGGGCGGGCAGCACGGCGGCGAAGATCGCGAGGCTGACCGTGTTGGCCCCACTCACGGCCGTCTTGGAGAAGCCGACGAGCAGGGCCGCGAAGGCGAGCGCGGCGAACTCCCAGCCGGTGATGTGCCACAGAGTCATCGTGTCCATGCGGAGACCGATGCTATGTCCGGACAACCGGTACGGGTAAGGACCGTCTCGCCAGTCGGGAGATCGCTAGTGCCTCTCCACCAGCACCGCACTCCCCTGCCCGACGCCGACACACATCGTCGCCAGCCCCCGCTCCGCCCCCGTCCGGCGCATCCGGTGCAGCAGCGTCGTCAGGATCCGTGCGCCGGAGCAGCCCAGCGGGTGGCCCAGCGCGATCGCGCCGCCGCTCGGATTGACCAGCTCGGGATCGATGCCGAGCTGGTCCACGCACGCGAGCGCCTGGGCCGCGAACGCCTCGTTGAACTCGGCCTCCTGGAGGTCGGCGACCGTCCAGTCGGCGCGGGCGAGGGCCTTGCGGGTGGCGGGGACGGGGCCGATGCCCATGACGTCGGGGTGGACGCCGGCCGAGGCGCCGGCCACATAGCGGCCGAGGGACTCCAGGCCCAGGTCGTTCAGGGCCTCCTCGCTGACCAGGAGGAGTCCGGCCGCGCCGTCGTTCATCGGTGAGGCGTTGCCCGCGGTGACGGTGCCGCCCGCGCGGAAGACCGGCTTCAGCCGCGACAGCTTCTCGTACGAAGTGTCCTCGCGGATGCACTCGTCGCTGTCGACCAGCACCCCGTCCGGGCGCGGCACGGGCAGGATCTCGTCGTCGAAGTGGCCGTTCTTGCGGGCGTCGGCGGCCCGTTGGTGGCTGCGCAGCGCGAACTCGTCCTGCCGCTCACGCGGGACGCCGTACCGCTCGGCGACCTCCTCGGCCGTCTCGCCCATGGCCAGCAGGCCGTGCAGCTCCTTCATCGCCGGGTTGACCAGACGCCAGCCGAGCCGGGTGTCGAAGGTCTCCATGCGGTGGGGCAGCGCCTCGTCGGGGCGGGGCAGGACGAAGGGGGCGCGGCTCATGGACTCGGAGCCGCCGGCGAGCACGATGTCGGCCTCGCCGGCCGCGATGGTGCGGGCCGCCGTCGTCACCGCCTCCAGGCCGGACGCGCACAGGCGGTTGACCGTGGCGCCGGGGACCGACTCGGGCAGGCCGGCGAGCAGCGCGGCCATCCGGGCGACGTTGCGGTTGTCCTCGCCGGCCTGGTTGGCGGCGCCCCAGTAGACGTCGTCGACGCGGGCCGGATCCAGCGCGGGCACATCCGCGACGACGCCCCGGATCACGGTCGCGGCGAGGTCGTCGGGCCGCACCGACGACAGCGCGCCGCGGAGTTTGCCGATGGGGGTGCGGCGGGCGGCCGCGAAGTGAACGGGACGCACGACAGATCTCCTGACCGGGCGGTATGGATCGGCACCCTGTTAATTAGCACCGCTAGTTTTGGACTATAGACCGACCCGCCGCGCCCTGGGAAGATCCCCGGGAACCCTCACCGACGCCGACGGAGGAGCCATGGCCGACACCCGCGAGCACGTCCTCGACGGAAGCCGGGGAACGATCGTCGTACGGGAATGGCCGAACCCGCGACCCCGCTGCCTGGCGCTGGTGATCCATGGCTACGGGGAGCATGTCGGCCGGTACGCCGAGGTGGCGGACCTCCTGGTCACGCACGGCGCGGCCGTGTTCGGCCCCGATCACGCCGGGCACGGGCGGTCGGCGGGCGAGCGCGTGGTGATCGAGGACTTCGAGGACGTGGTCGCCGACGTGCACGCCGTCGCCGACCTGGCCCGGGCCGCGCATCCGGGCGTGCCGGTCGTCATGATCGGGCACTCCATGGGCGGCCTGATCGCGGCCCGTTACGCACAGCTCCACGGCCACGAGCTCGCCGCCCTCATCCTGTCCGGGCCCGTGATCGGCGACTGGGAACTGCCCCGGCGACTGCTCGCCATGGACGCGATCCCCGACACACCCATCAACCCGGCCGCGCTGTCCCGCGACCCCGAAGTGGGCCTGGAGTACGCGGCGGATCCGCTGGTCTGGCACGGCCCGATGAAGCGGCCGACGGTGGAGGCGTTCGCCCGGATGCTGGACACCGTGTCCAAGGGCGGCGGCATCAGGCATGTGCCGCTGCTGTGGCTGCACGGCGGCGACGATCGCCTCGTCCCGCTCCCCGGCAGCCGCACCGGCATCGAGGAGGTGCGCGGGGAGGAGCTGACCGAGCGCGTTTACGCGGGCGCCCGGCACGAGGTGTTCCACGAGACGAACAAGCGCGAGGTGTTCGCGGATCTCGTCCACTTCCTGGACGAGGTGCTCGCACGCTGAGACGTGTCGCGTTTGCGCCGGTTCGCCCTGGGCACCCGCGCCCGCATGGAGCAAGCCGCCAGAAGAAGGAGGAGCTCGGTATGACTGTGGTCAAGAGCACGCTCCCCGAACCGGCCCGCCGCGTGGCCGCGGACGCGTTGCAGAGCACTCTCGTCGATCTTCTCGGGCTCTCGCTGATCGGGAAGCAGGCGCACTGGAACATCGTGGGCCCGCGCTTCCGCTCGATCCATCTCCAGCTCGACGACGTGGTGTCCGTGGCCCGCGCGTTCGCCGACACGGTCGCGGAGCGCTCCGCCGCACTCGGCGTCCCGCCCGACGGACGGCCGGAGACGATCGCCGCGGCCTACACCCTGCCCGGCCCCAAGGAGGGCTGGGTGCGCGACACCGAGGTCGTCCAGCTCATCGTCGACACTCTGGAGGCGGCCATCGAACGGCTCCGCGAACGCGTCGCCGCGACCGCCGAGCCGGACCCGGTGACGCAGGACCTGCTGATCGGCATCACGAGCGAGCTGGAGAAGCAGCGCTGGATGTTCGACGCGGAGAACTGGCCGCGCGGCGAGTGACACGGCCGTACCGCCCGAAGAGAAGCCGAACCCGAGAGAAGGGGCACACCGTGACCGACGCCCTCGAACTCGACACGTTGTGGGAGGACTTCCACCGTGTGGTGAACATGACCTCGCAGGAGCTGGCCGCCTGGCTGCGGGTCAGTGACGCGGACGAGGAGACCGAGCCGCTGCCGGACCAGGCCGGCACGCCCACCGGGCAGCACGTCCTCGCGATCCTCCAGAAGCGGCGCACGGACCTCACGGACGACGACATCCAGGTGATGTACGACGTCGTGGACACCGTCACCGCCGAGGCGGACCTCGAGAACGAACCCGAACCCGAACAGACCCGCCGTCGGCATCAGCTGATGACGATCGGCCACGACCCGTTGAAGCCATGAGCGACAACAAGCGCGTCGTACGGGAGCTCGTCCACGCGCACGGGCAGACGTTCGCCGAAGAGGCGGGCATCCCGCTGAAAGACACCCCGCAACCGCTGTACCGGCTGCTGGTGCTGGCGCATCTGCTCAGCGCCAGGATCCGCGGCTCCATCGCCGTCGACAGCGCCCGCGCCCTGTACGACGCGGGCCTGCGCGATCCGCGCCGGATGGCCGACGCCGACTGGCAGGAGCGCGTGGACGCGCTGGGCCGCGGTGGCTACCGGCGCTACGACGAGCGGACCGCGACCCAACTCGGCGACGCCGCTGAGCTGTTGGCCGACCGGTGGGGCGGGGACCTGCGGCGGCTGCGGAAGGAGGCGGACGGCGACATCGCCGAACTGCGCCGCCTGCTCCAGGAGTTCCCCGGCATCGGCCCGGCCGGCGCCGACATCTTCCTGCGCGAGGCCCAGCGGGTCTGGCCGGAAGTGGCGCCCTACCTCGACGCCAAGGCGCTCTCAGGCGCGCGGCGGCTCGGTCTGCCCGAGGACGCGGACCGGCTGGCCGACCTGGCCGGGAACACCGAACCGGCCGTGCTCGCCGCCGCGTTGGTGCGGGCCTCGCTCGACAAGGAGGTGGCCGAAGACAGCCTCCGCCGAGCCGCATGATCGTGAAAGACTTGCTCGCAGCACGCCGCTGTCAAGCAGACGCCGTCGAGCAGAGGAGACCTGTGTGACCGGGACCGAGCCGGCCGTACCCAGGATCGACACGAGCAGGCCGCACCCGGCCCGCGTCTACGACTGGTTCCTCGGCGGCAAGGACAACTACCCGGTCGACGAGGAACTCGGGCGACAGATCACCGCGATGCAGGGCGACGCGCCGCGGCATGCCCGTGCCAACCGCCGGTTCATGGAACGGGCCACGCGTGCCGTCGTCCGGGAGACGGGGATCCGCCAGTTCCTCGACGTCGGTTCCGGCATCCCGACCGAGCCAAACCTGCACCAGATCGCCCAGTCCGTCGTCCCGGACGCGCGCGTGCTGTACGTCGACAACGACCCGATCGTCCTCGCTCACGCGGAAGCGCTGCTGCACGGCACGGCGGAAGGCGCGACCGAGTACGTCCAGGCCGACGCGCGCGAGCCGGAGCGGATTCTCGAACGGGCCGCGTCCGTCCTGGACCTCGGCCGGCCCGTCGCCCTGTCCATGATCGCGCTCCTGCACTTCATCGCGGACGACGACGGCGCCCATGACCTCGTGGACACCCTGGTCGGCGCGCTGGCGCCGGACAGCTGTCTGGTGCTGTCGGCGATGACGGCGGACTTCGATCCGGAGAACGTCAACCGGGGTATCGCGGCCTACACGGCGAGCGGGGTGACGCTCGTGGCCCGCTCGCACGGCGAGATGGGCCGGTTCTTCAAGGGGCTCGAGCTGTTTGAGCCGGGCATCGTGTCGCTGTCGGACTGGCGGCCCGGCGAGGACGGGAACGGGGAGGAAGTGGGGCCCGTCTCGCTGTACGGCGCGGTCGGCCGCAAGCGCTGACTCCCGCACAGGGCGCTGCCCCCTGGCCCGCTCAGCCGAGCAACCAGCCCCCGTCCACGGCGAGTTCGACCGCGTTGACCGACCGGTTGCGCAGCAGGAAGTCCACGGCGTCCACCACGTCACCCATCGTGGCGAGCCGCCCGGTGGGTGTTCTGGCCCGCAGCCCCGCCCGCACTTCCTCGGGCTTGCCCAGCCAGTAAGGGCTGTCGCCCACGACTCCGGGATGCACCGCGTTGACCCGGACGGGGGCCAGCTCGACCGCGAGGGTGTTCACCAGCCCGCCGACCCCCGCGTTCACGGTCGCCACCGTCGTCGCCCCCGCATACGGGCGCTCCTTGGCCTGGCCGCCGAACAGCACGATCGCGCTGTCGTCGTGCAGCCGGGGCCGCAGGGCGTGCACGACCTCGGTGTACCCGACGAGCTTGAGGGTGACCAGACGCAGGGCCGCGTCGATGTCGTACTCGGCGACCCGGTTGTCGTCCCGTGACACCCCGGCGATCACCAGGTGGTCCACGCGCTCGACGCCGGCCAGCGCGGCGGCGATCCCACGCGGCTGCGCCAGATCGAGGGCGATGCCCCGTGCGGCGCCGACCTCCTTGGCCACCGTGTCGGCGCGATGGGCGTCCCTGCCCGTGAGCACCACCTCGTCACCCCGGCCCGCACGGAAGCGGGCGAACTCGCGGCCGATCCCGGACGTCCCGCCCACAACCACCACACCGCTCATGACCCCAGGGCCTCCCTCAGGTACTCCCAGTCCCGCGTGAACCGGTAGGAGTGGCGCGACGGCGGCTGCGGCGCCTGTGTCTCGAGCCAACGCAGCGGCCCCTCCCCCGCGTTGGCGAACCCGTGCACACATCCCGCGCCCGCCCAAGCCACGTCACCGGGCCCCAGCCGGTACCGCTCGGCGTCGAAGGTGGCGTCCACGACGCCCTCGAGGAACAGGTACGTCTCCTCGAAGGGGTGGTCGTGCGTGCCCGCGACGCCGTCGGGGGCGTACTGCACCATGAACATCGTCGAGGCGACCGCGCCGAGATCGCCGTCGACCATCATCTTCACGGTGATCCCGCTGTACACGAGCAGCGCGGTACGCATGCTCGCCGACACCGCGAGCAGGTCCTGGGACTGCTTGCCGGGGTCCATCTGCGCGGGTTCGAAGTGGCCGAAGGACCGCGTGCGCGGGTCGCGGACGTCGATGCGGACGGGGTCGCGCTCGGGCAGCGCGGGCACCGCCTGGTTGTCGTGGCCGTAGCGGGCCCGCGGCACGGGGGCGAGCATGTCGGCCCAGCGTCCGGCGACGTCCCCGGCGCCGCGCCAGGCGTGCGGGACGCCGATGGGAAGGAGCCCGTAGTCGCCCTCTTCGAGGCGGTACGACCCGTCGGGAACATCGAGGATCACAGCCCCGTAGAGCACATGGAAGCTCTCCTCGTACGAGTGCACATGGGCCGCGACCCGGCCGTCGGGCCGTACCCCGCACAGGCCGAAGCCGGTGTGCACACTGCCGTCGTCCTCGCCGACCAACGTCCGCCGCCGGTAACCGCGTTCGTCGTACGGCGGCTCCGGGGCGTCGACGGCACGGCGCACCAGGTGTCGGGTCATGCGGCGTTCTTCGCCTCCTTCGCGGCCAGGAGCCGGTCGCGGGACTCCTGGACCAGTCGCCGGGCCCGGTCGACGTCGGCCACCAGCCTGCCGTCGCGCTTGTGGATCACGCCGTCCACGATGACCGTGTCGACATTGGAGACGTCCGCCGACAGCGTCACCGCGGCGGCCGCGTCGTGCACGGGCGCGACGTTCAGCGCGGTGGCGTCGATCGCGACGACGTCGGCGCGCTTACCGGGGGTCAGCGATCCGGTGCGGTCCTCGAGGCCCGCGACGTGGGCACCGTTGCGCGTCGCGATCTCCAGCATCTGACGTGCCGTCAACATGGTCTCCGGAACGGGCAGGTTGGCCTTCCAGCAGTCGGCGTTGACGCGGGCGCGCTCGGCGCCGAACGCCGCGCGGATCTGGGTGAACATGTCGCCGGGCACGGTGGTGACGACGTCGATGCTGAGGGAGGGCCGCAGTCCGTACTCGATGGCCTTCATCACCGGCGGCCAGCCGTGCCCCATCTGCGCCTCGACCTGCGGCGCGATCGACACCGTGCCGCCGCTGTCGGCGACCATCCGCCACTCGTCCTCGTGGAAGTAGCAGCAGTGGATGTAGGTGGTGTCGGCGCCGAGGAGCCCCAGGTCGTGCAGTTGCCTGACCATGCCGAAGCGGCCCGCCAGCCGTCCCATCGCCACGTGCACGGTGATCGGGATGTCCAGGTCGCGGGCGAGGGCCCACTCGGCGGTGACGACGTCGTTGACGCAGAAGCCGGGGCCGCGGGTGGCGAGGGCCATGGTGAGCAGGCCGTCGTCGGAGGCGAAGTACTTGCCTCGGATCCGCCGTACGTCGTCGCCGGGGATCGCGATCTTGCTCTCGAACCAGTAGTCGGCGAGGGAGGTGTTGGCGCTGCCGTACGCGTACTGCGCGCGGATCCCGCTCTCCGCGAGGCCCTGGATCGCCGCGTCCGGGTGTTCGGGTGTGTTGTTGATGTGGGACCAGTCGACCAGGGTCGTGATGCCGGCGTTGAGGCACTCCAGCGATCCCGCGAGGTTGGCCGCGTACACGTCCTCCGGGGTGTACAGCGGTGCGAAGGTGTCGAGGATGTCGACGAAGTAGTCGTCCAGGGTGGCGTCCGGGGCGACGTTGCGGATGGACGCCTCCCAGGTGTGGCGGTGGGTGTCGACGAACCCGGGGATCACGATGCGGCCGGTCATGTCGAGCACCTCGGCATCGGCGCTGATCTCCCGCTCCACCGCCGTGATCCTCCCGTCCTCGATGAGGACGTCCCCCTGTGGCAGGTCCCCGATGCCGGGGTCCATCGACAGCACGTGCCCCGCGCGCAGGAGCATCCGATCGGTCATCGCCCTTCCTCCTCTGGGGTGTTCAGTAGGCGGCGAGGCCGCGTACGGCCGCCACGACCTTCTCGACAGTGGGGATCACCCGCTCCTCCAGCGCGTCGGCGAACGGCAGCGGGACGCACTCCCCCGCCACCCTCCGGACCGGCGCGTCCAGCAGGCCGAACCCCTCGTCGGCGACGACCGAGACGAGGGTCGCGCCCCAGCCGCCCTGGTACGGGTTCTCCTCGACGGTGACGAGCCGCGAGGTCCGTCCCAGCGAGGCCAGCACGGTGCTGACGTCGAGCGGCACCAGACAGCGCAGGTCGACGACCTCGGCCTCCACGCCCTCGCCGGACAGCAGCTCGGCGGCCTTCAGCGCCACCGGCACCATCGAGGCGAGCGCGACAAGAGTGACGTCCACGCCCTCGCGGACGACGGCGGCGCGGCCCAGCTCGACGACGTGGTCCGGCGGCACAGGCGCGCCCTTGGCGGCGAGGAGTCCCTTGTGCTCGAAGAAGACGACCGGGTCGTCGCTGCGGATCGCCGCCGCCATCATCCCGATGACGTCGGCGGGGGTCGCCGGTGCGGCGATCTTCAGCCCGGGAACCGTGAACGCCCAGTTCTCGGTGGCCTGGGAGTGCTGGGCGCCGAAGCCGAGGCCGCCGCCGTTGGCGGTGCGCACCACGAGCGGGACGGTGACCTGACCGCCCGTCATGTAGCGCACCTTCGGGATCTCGTTGGCGAGGTAGTCCCAGCAACAGGCCAGGAAGTCGGAGAACATGATCTCGGCGACGGGCCGCATCCCGGTCATCGCGGCGCCCATGGCGGCTCCCACGATGGCCTGTTCGGAGATGGGTGTGTCCCACACCCGCTCGGGCCCGAACTCCTTCAGCAGCCCCGCGGTCGTCTTGAAGACCCCGCCCGCCTCGCCGATGTCCTCGCCCAGGCACACCACGTTCGGATCGCGCCGCATCTCCCGCGCGATGCCCTCGGCGACCGCCTCCCGGTAGCTGATCACGTCCGCCACGCCGCACCTCCGTCGGCCCATACGTCGGTCAGCGCCTCGTCGGGATCGGGCGCCGGGGCGGCTTTCGCGGCCTCAACCGCCTTCTGCACGGCGGTCGTCGCACGCTCGTCGGCCTCGTGGACGACGGCCTCGGGCACCCCCGACTCGATCAGCCGTCCACGCGCCAGGTCCAACGGGTCGTGCTTCAGCCAGCGTTCGACCTCCTCGGCCGGACGATAGGTCGCCGGATCGGCGCGGCTGTGCCCGAAGTGCCGGTAGGTCCGCGCCTCCAGCAACGCGGGCCCGTCTCCTGCCCGGGCCCGCGCCGCGAGCCGGGCCACGGTCTCCTGTACGGCGACGACGTCGTTGCCGTCCACGACCTCGCCCGGGATGCCGTACGCGGGCGCCCGGTCGGCGGCGGGCCGGGCCACCGCCGTGACGTCGGCGATCGGCGTGTACTCCATGTAGAGGTTGTTCTCGCAGACGAACAGCACCGGCAGTTTCCATACGGCGGCCAGGTTCAGCGCCTCGTGGAAGGCGCCGATGTTGGTGGCCCCGTCGCCGAAGAAGGCGACGGCGATCCGGTCGGTGCCGCGCAGCCGAGCCGACCAGGCGGCGCCGACGGCCATCGGGAGGTGGGCGCCGACGATGGCGTAGGAGCCGAGCATGCCGGTCGAAGCCTTGGTCAGGTGCATGGAGCCGCCCTTGGCCTTGCACAAACCCGTTGCCCGGCTCATGAGTTCGGCCAGGCACTCCTCCGGCGTGGCGCCCCGCGCCATGGCGTGGTGGTGACCTCGGTAGGTGGCGAACACGTAGTCGTCGGGGCGCAGGGCGGCGCTCGCGCCGACGGCGATGGCCTCGTGGCCCGCGGCCAGGTGGGTGGTGCCCTTGACGAGGCCCTGCAGGAACAGGTCGTGGGCGGCCTTCTCCGTACGGCGGATGACGGCCATCTGCTCGTAGGCGGCGAGGAGTTCGGCGGGTTCCATCAGGGCGTCCCGGTGTTCAGGTGGGACTGCGACTCGCGCCGGGTGTTCAGCTCGCCGCCCACCGTCCAGTACTTGCGGCCCGCCACGAGCAGTTCCTCCGCGGGGAACTTGGTGATGACCTCGCAGCCGTCGTCGGTGACGACCACTTCCTCCTCGATGCGGGCGGCGGACCAGCCGTCGGCGGCGGGCCAGTAGGTCTCCAGGGCGAACACCATGCCCTCTTCGAGGACCTCGGGGTGGTCGAGGGAGACCAGCCGGCTGAAGATCGGCTTCTCCCAGATGGACAGGCCCACGCCATGGCCGTACTGCAACGCGAACGCGGCCGTCTCGTCGGCGAAGCCGAACTCCTCGGCGCGGGGCCAGACCTGCACGATGTCGGCGGTGGTGGCTCCCGGGCGGACGAGGGCGATGGCCTGGTCCATGTACTCGCGGCAGCGGACGTACGCGTCACGCTGGGCGCGGGAGGCGCTGCCGACGGCGAAGGTGCGGTAGTAGCAGGTGCGGTAGCCGAGGTGGCTGTGCAGGATGTCGAAGAAGGCGGGGTCGCCGGGACGGATCAGACGGTCGCTGTAGACGTGCGGGTGGGGTGAACAGCGCTCACCGGAGATCGCGTTGACGCCCTCGACGTACTCGCTGCCGAGGTCGTACAGCACCTTGCTGACCACGCCGACGCACTCGTTCTCGCGCACACCGGGGCGCAAGTAGCCGTACAGCTCCTCGTACGCCGCGTCGACCATCGCGCAGGCCTGGGTGAGCAGGGAGATCTCGTCCGGGGTCTTCAGTCGGCGGGCCTCCAGGAAGACCTGCTGGCCGTCGACGACGTCGATGCCCTCGGCGCGCAGGGCGGTGAGGATCGGCATCTCGGCGACGTCGATGCCGAGCGGCTCGCCGGCCAGTCCGTGGGCGCGCAGCTCCGTGGCGATCTTCGCGGCGACGTCCTCGGCGATGCCGGCGTCCGGGTGGAAGGCGCCGCGGAGCGTGGAGATGCCGGCGCGGGCGCCGGTGGGCGGGCTGCCTTCCTTGCCGTCGCTGTAGTCCAGCCACGGGTTGTAGAGCTGGTGGTGACGGGCCGCGGAACCGAAGTCCCAGACCACCGGTTCGGCGCCGCGCACCAGCAGGGCGAAGCGGATCAGCTTGTCCATCGCCCAGGTGCCGATGTGCGTGGCGGTCATGTAGCGGATGTTGGCGAAGTCGAAGCTGAGCACGGCGCCCAGCGCGGAGCGGTTCAGAGTCTCGTTGAGGCGGGCCAGCCGCTGCCTGCGCAGCCGGTCCAGGTCGACGCGCTCTTCCCAGTCGACGGCGTTGGGTCCGAATGTGCGGATCGCCATGGCGACCACCCCCACCTCGGAGTGAACGACCACGGGCCGTGTGTGTCAAGTGTCACTGAACACGCACCAGACGCCCACGGCCGGTACGTCACCATCATTGCGGTAGCGGTGCGGGGTCGTCGACTCGAAGCAGACGGCGTCGCCGGGGCGCAGCGTGTACTCGTCGAATCCGAGGGTGAGGATCAGTTCGCCCGAGGTCAGGTAGCCGTACTCGGTGCCTGTGTGACGCATGAGACCGTCCGAGCTGGAGGAGGCGCCTCCGGGTCGGTAGGTCACCAGCAGGAAGTCGACGTCGGTGCCGGGAACATGGCCGAGACGCTCCCATACGACACCCGAGTCCAGCTCCAGCGCCTCCCGCTCGTCCGGTGTGACCAGGGGGCCGATGCGGCGGCCGGGGTCGGCGGTGAAGGCGGCCAAGGCGTGCAGGACGGTGCCGGGCGCTGTCGTCGCCGGGGACGCCGCTGCCGTTTCGCCCGCGTCGAAGAGCGACTCTACGGAGATGCCCAGAGCGGTCGTGATGGCGTAGAGGGTGCTGACCGACGGCTGGCTCTTGCCGTTCTCGATCTGCGAGATGAGGCTCGCCGAGACGCCGATCTCACGGGCGAGCGCCCGCAGGCTCGTCCCGCGTTCGAGGCGCGCCTGCCGGATGCGCGCACCGACGGGCGGGACGGCGACGGGAGGCACGGGCGGCTCCTCTCAGGCCTCAGGACGGGCAGCGTTCGCTCTCATTGAACAGCGAGAGAAGCCCGAACGGTATCGGTACCGGAAATCGTCGACGTCAGCCGTTGCCCACCGGAAACACCGCCCGCACCTCCCACCCGACCGCGCCCCGCGGGCCGGCATGCACTTCGCCGCCCAGTGCGGTCACCCGCTCCTTCAGCCCGACGAGGCCGAATCCACCCCCGTGCGCCGCCGCCGGAAGCTGGGTACCGCCCCGCCCGTCGTCCGCCACCGACACCTCCAACCGCCCGGCGTCGGTCCGCACCGGCTTCCGCTTCTTCCTCAACGCCCAGCCCGACATCACCGTGGTCGCCGAGGCCGCCGACGGCGAGGAAGCGGTGGCGCTGGCCCGGCGGGAGCGGCCGGACGTGTGCCTGCTGGACATCCGGATGCCGAAGCTGGACGGCCTCGAGGCGACCCGGCTGCTGGCGGGGCCCGATGTGGCGGACCCGATGCGGGTGGTCGTGGTGACCACGTTCGACCTCGACGAGTACGTGTACGGGGCGCTGCGCGGCGGCGCCTGCGGATTCCTGCTGAAGGACTCGGGGCCCGCCCTCTTTGCGGAGGCGGTCCGCGCCGCCGCGGCCGGGGACTCGCTGGTGTCGCCGTCGGTCACGGTCCGCCTGCTCAAGCACGTCACCGCCCCGCAGGCCGACCCCGCCCCCGCCGCTCCGGCGAAGCCCGCCCCGCTCACGGAGCCGTTGACCGACCGCGAGCTCGACGTGGTCCGGCTGGTCGCCCTCGGCCGTACGAACGCCGAGATCGCCGCCGAGCTGTACGTCTCCCTGTCGACGGTCAAGACCCACCTGTCCAGCGTCCAGCTCAAACTGGCCGCCCGGAACCGCGTCGAGATCGCGGCCTGGGCCTGGCAGCACGGGCACGCGCAGCCCGGCGGTTGAGGCGCCGGGGCCCGGGTGGGGCTCACTCGAACGGTCCGGCGCCGCTGGTGGGCCGTCGGCCGCGATGGTGCGCTGAGGACACGCGTCACGTTCTCAGGAGGCACTCGCGATGACCCGTCGTACGTCCCGGCTCGCCCGCGTTCTCTCCTCGGCCCTGGCGGCGGGCGCGCTGCTGACCACGGCCGCCTGCTCGGGCGACGGCGACAAGGACGGGTCCCGGGAGTCGGGCGTCACCGCGTCCCCCGCCGCCAGGAAGCAGCCGACCCCCTCGCCGACGGCCACCCTCACCGAGTCGGGCGCGCAGACCGCGCTGATCACCGAGGCGGACATCGAGGACGACTGGACGCAGGTCAAGGACACGGAGGCGGAGACCTGGCACGACTCCCTGCTCATCGGCACGGTCGACGTCTCGGACTTCCTCACCGCGAAGGCCGACGCCGCCGACTGCCAGCGGCTCATGGACTCGCTCTACGACGACGACCTGCTGGGCAGGCCGTCGGGCGCCAACGCGCTGCGCGGCTTCACGCAGGACGACTCGCGTCTGCTGTACCAGGTCGCCTCCTACGACCGGAGCGACCCGCAGGACTCTCTGGACTGGATGGCGAAACTGCCGGAGGAGTGCGACCAGTTCACGATGACCGAGGACGGCGAGGAGCGCACGGTGCAGGTCATCGAGACGTCGCTGCCCGACGTGGGCGACGCCCGTGAGGGCCTGCGTGTGACGGTGCGGGGCACGACCGGCGGCGAGCAGGCCACGCTCACCCTGGACGTCGCCGCCGTACGCGTCGGAAACGACGCGATCACCGTCACGGCGGGCGGTCTCGACGGCGACGAGCACGACTCCGTCGAGCAGGCGGTGAAGCTGGGCACCCAGCGCCTGCACGACGTGCTGGCCGGGAGGTCGCCGGCCGCCAGTCCGAGCGAGATCGAGTAACCCGGCCCCGCGGATCTCCCCAGCTCTCCCTCGCGGCTCTCCCCCGCCGCACGCCAACGGCCGTACCCGCTGTGCCGATTCCTCTGCCGATTCCCGGGACAACGTGATCAACGGAGCGGCACAATGACGGCGATGGCCGGTTTCGGTCGTGCGTGCGAGGAGAGGACGAGTCGTGAGTGATGGCCACACCCCGTCGGGCGGGTCGGCGAAGCTGAACACCGGTGTGGCGCACAACGCGCGCGTGTGGAACTACTGGATCGGCGGCAAGGACAACTACGAGGTCGACCAGCAGGTCGGCGAGCATGTCGCCGGGATGTTCCCGATCATCCGGGACATCGCCCGCGCGGACCGCGAGTTCCTCGGCCGCGCGGTGCGGTTCGTGGCCGAGGAGCGGGGCGTGCGGCAGTTCCTGGACATCGGCACCGGGCTGCCCACGGCGGAGAACACCCACGAGATCGCCCAGCGTGTCGCGCCCGACTCACGGATCGTGTACGTCGACAACGACCCCATCGTGCTCGTGCACGCCCGCACGCTGCTGACCGGCACCCGCGAGGGCGTCACCGCCTACATCGACGCCGACGTGCACGATCCGGACGCCATCGTCGAACGGGCCGGGCAGACCCTGGACTTCACCGAGCCGGTCGCGGTGATGATGCTGGGCATCCTCAACTTCGTCCTGGACTACGACAAGGCCCGCGAGATCGTACGGCGTGTCCTGGCCGCGGTCCCCTCCGGCAGCGTGCTGGTGCTGACGCACCCGACCTTCGACTCCGAGCTCGGCGGCGAGGGCCAGATCCCGGCGATGAAGTTCTGGAACGAGAACGCCACGCCGCCGATCACGGCACGCAGCGGCGCCGACATCGCCGCCTTCTTCGACGGCCTGGAGCTGCTGGAGCCGGGCATGGTGTCGTGTTCGCAGTGGCGCGCCCCCGACTCTCCCGCTCCGGTGCCGCAGTACGGCGCGGTGGCCGTGAAACCCTGACGCCCAGCAGGACCGCACGAACCGGAACGACCCGGCACGGACCGGCCGAGCTCGTCGAGGAGACCGTATGACCACCCTTGCCGACCCCGTACCGGGAGGGCGGCCCGGCGACGTCGAGCGGGCCACGGCGCTGAGCGGGGAGCTGTCCGGGCGGGGTGTGCACGGGATCGTCCTGGCCTACGTCGACACGGCGGGCATCGGCCGGGTGAAGACGATCCCGACGGCGAAGCTCGCCTCGGCGGCGGCCTGGGGCGTCGGGATGTCGCCGGTGTTCGACACGTTCCTCGCGAACGACTCCATCGTCACCACCGACGTCCTCGGCTCCCCGGACGGCGATCTGCGCCTCTACCCCGACCTGGACCATCTGGTGGAGCTGGCCGGGCAGCCCGGCTGGGCCTGGGCACCGGTCGACCGGATCACCCAGGAGGGCGATCGGCATCCCGGGTGCGGCCGCACCTTCCTGCGCCGGACGGTCCAGGAGGCCGCCGAGCGGTACGGGATCTCGTTCAGGGCGAGCATCGAGATCGAGTGGGCCGTCGCCCAACCGCCCGGCGTCGACGGGGAGTTCGTGCCTGCGGTCACGGGTCCGGCGTACGGCGCCACCCGTCAGGTCGAGCTGAGCGACTGCACGGCCGATCTGCTGGCGGCACTCGCGCGGCAGGGCGTGGAGGTCGACCAGCTCCATCCCGAGTACGCGGCCGGGCAGTTCGAGCTGTCGGTGGCCGCGCTGGACCCGGTGGCGGCGGCCGACCGCAGCGTGCTGGTCCGGCAGACGATCCGCGCGGTCACGCGGCGCCACGGCCTCGCGGTGTCCTTCGCCCCGGCGGTCCTCGGGCAGGGCGTCGGCAACGGCGGCCATGTCCACCTCTCGGCCTGGCGCGACGGCGTCAACCTGCACGCGGGCGGTGCCCGCCGCCACGGTCTGCGGCCCGAGGCCGAGTCCTTCGCGGCCGGCGTCCTCACCCGTCTCCCCGCCCTCACGGCGGTGACCGCGCCGAGCCCCGCCAGCTATCTGCGGCTCAGACCCTCGCAGTGGGCCGGGGTGTTCACCGCTTGGGGCCGGGAGACGCGGGAGGCGGGCCTGCGCGTCGTCACCGGCACGGCGGGCCACCGCGACCGGGCGGCCAACCTGGAGATCAAGCCGGTGGACCTGGCCGCCAACCCGTACCTCGCCCTCGGCTGCCTGATCGCCGCCGGGCTGGACGGACTGACGCCGGGCGCGCGGTTGCCCGAGGAGATCACCGGCGATCCGGCGCATCTGGGCGCGGAGGAGGCGGCCGCCCGGGGTGTGCGGAGGCTGCCGGCCACGCTCGGCGAGGCCGTCGAGGAGTTCCGCGCGGACGAGCGGCTGCGGTCGGCCCTGGGCACGGTCCTCGCCGACGCCGTGATCGCCGTACGGGAAGGCGAGCTCCACGCCGTCGCCGGGCTGGACGACGATCAGGTGGCGGCGGCCTACCGCTGGAAGTACTGAGATGAGCGCCACCGGCCCGGTCCACGAGGCGCTCGCGGCGCTGCCGCTGGTGGACCACCACTGCCACGGAGTGGTCACCGCCGACCTGGACCGCGACGGCTTCGAGTCCCTGCTCACCGAGGGCGAGCCGTGGCCCGGCATCTCGCCCTTCGACACCCCGGCGGGCGTGGCCGTACGCCGCCACTGCGCACCCCTGCTCGATCTGCCGCGCCACGCCCCGGCCGACGCGTACCTGGCCCGGCGCGCGGAGCTGGGCGCTCGCGAGGCGAACCGCCGGTTCCTGGCGGCCGCCGCGACGGAGGTGTTCTGCGTCGACACCGGATACACCCCGCACCGCATCACCGCACCGGGGGAACTGGCGGAGGCCGCCGACGGGACGGCGTACGAGGTCGTACGGCTGGAAGCGGTCGCCGAAGCGGTGGCGGCCGAGGGGGTGGAGCCGGAGGCATGGGCCGCCGCCTTCCGCACGGCCGTCGAGAAGGCCGTACGGCGTCCGGGCGTGGTGGCCGTGAAGTCCGTGGCCGCTTACCGCACGGGCTTCGACCTGGACCCGGCGCGCCCCACCCAGGCGCTCGTCGCCGCGGCGGCCCGGCTCTGGCTGGCGGAGGGCGGCCGGCTGGCCGACCCGGTCCTGGTACGGCACCTGCTGTGGACCGCGGTGGACCTGGGGCTGCCCCTCCAGTTGCACACCGGGTTCGGCGACGACGACATCCGCCTGCACCGGGTGGACCCCACCCTTCTGACGGACTGGCTGCACCTCACCAAGGGCACGATCCCCGTCCTGCTCCTGCACTGCTGGCCGTACCAGCGCCAGGCCGCCTATCTCGCGGCGGTGTTCGAGCAGGTGTACCTGGACGTGGGCCTCACCCTGCACCACGTCGGCCCCGCCCGGTCCCGGGCGATCCTGGCCGAGGCCCTGGAGATCACCCCGTTCCGCAAGCTGCTGTACAGCTCGGACGCGTATGGTCTGGCCGAGTTCTACCGGCTCGGCGCGCTGGCGTTCCGCCGCGGCCTGGGCGACCTGCTCCAGGACCGGGTGGACGCCGACGAACTGAGCCTGCCGGACGCGCTGCGGATCGCGGCGTGGACGGCCGGCGACAACGCCCGCCGCCTCTACGGACTCCCCGCCACACAACCCTCCCCGTCCCCCTACCCCGCTCCCGACTCCCGTCAGCACCGCGACTGAGCGTTCGCAATTCCCGGAAAGTATGATCAAGCAATGTCTGACATGACCGAAACCACGCCCGGCTGGCTGACCCCCGACGAACTGGAGATGGCACGCGCGCGCATGCCGATCCTGTACGTCGAGGCCGTGCCCGTGCGCGTCGACGACAGCGGCGAGGTCACGAGCATCGGCCTCCTGCTGCGCATCGGACCGGACGGAACGGTCAGCCGGACCCTGGTCTCCGGCCGCGTGCTGCACCACGAGCGCGTCCGCGACGCCCTCCTGCGCCACCTGGAGAAGGACCTCGGCCCGGTGGCGCTCCCCCGTGTCCCGACCTCCCTGCAGCCGTTCACCGTCGCGGAGTACTTCCCGACGCAGGGCGTCACGGCGTACCACGACCCGCGCCAGCACGCGGTCTCGCTCGCCTACGTCGTCCCGGTGACCGGCGACTGCCGCCCCCGCCAGGACGCCCTCGACCTGGTCTGGTTCAGCCCGCAGGAGGCGCTGTCCCCGGCGGTGCAGAGCGAGATGCCGGGCGGGCACGGGGTGCTGCTCAAGCAGGCGCTGGCGCATGTGGGCTGCGTGATCTGACCCGCGGAGGGGCTCGGGCATGTCCGTCGTCGTGGTCGGCGCCGGCATCGTCGGCGCGTCCGTGGCGTACCACCTGGCGCGCCGTGGAGCGCCGGTGACGCTGATCGACCGGGCCCCGGCACCGGCGACCGGAGCGACCGGCGGCTCCTTCGCGTGGATCGGCGGCCGCGGCGGCCACTGGCCCGGCGGCGCCGAGGATCTGCGAGGTTCGGTCCTGGCGGACCACCGGCGCCTGGAGGCCGAACTGCCGGATGTCGCGGTGCGCTGGAGCGGGTCGCTGAGGTGGGACGGCGCTCCGGTGGGGGCCGAGCCCGGCGAGGGCCGGTTCCGGGTGGGCGCCGACGGGATCAGGGCGCTGGAGCCCGGACTGCGCGAGCCTCCCGAGTGGGCCGTGCACACGCCGTCGGACGGCGGGCTGGATGCGGTGGCGGTCACGGGCGCGCTGGTACGAGCTGCTCGTGGGCTGGGCGCGCGGATGGTCCTCGGTGCGGCGGGCGTGGCTCTCAAGACCGTCGACGGGAGGGTGCTCGGGGTGACCTCGTCCGCCGGCTTCCATCCGGCGTCGACGGTGGTGCTCGCTGCGGGCACCGGGGTCCGCGGGCTGCTCACGCCGCTGGGCCTCGAGCTGCCGATCGAGGCGTCCCCCGCTCGCCTGGTGCGGCTCACGGCGCCGTCCGGGCTGGTGCGCGCCATCGTCGCCGGGCCGGAGTTCGAGGTGCGCGAAGTGCGGGAGGGACGGTTGCTGATGACCGTCCCGCCGACGTCCTCGGCGGACAGGGCGCTGCGGCGGCTGCAGGCCTCCTTCCACGGGGCGGACGGCTGCCGCGTCCTGGACACCCGCGTCAGCGCGCGACCGATGCCGGCCGACGGGCCGCTGGTCGGTCACCTCGTCCCGGACGGGTCGGTGTACTTGGCCGTCCTGCACTCGGCCGTCACTCTGGCACCCACGGTCGGACGGCTGGTTGCCCAGGAACTCGTCACCGGCGAGAGCGCGGAAGAGCTGCGCCGCTGCCGGCCGGAGGGGCGGATCCTGCGGGGCGGCGGCTGAGGGGCGGTTCGGGTTTGTTCGGCAGGCGGCCCGGTGGTCGTCACGCGCACCGCCCGGTGGGCGGGCTCAGCGGTCAACGTCCAGGTCGGTCAGGTCGGCGGCCCTCAACGCCCGTATCCGGTCCCGGACATCCCGACGGCTCTCCCGCTCAGTCCGGACGGCCCACCGCCCCCACGATCAGCGCTTCGAGCTGCCCCGCGACCTGGTCAAGCGGCCGCATACTGCGCTCGGCCCGGCTCATCGCGATCGCGCCCTCCACCGACGCCACGATCAGCGCCGCCAGCCCGGGCGCCTGCTCGGCGTCGGCCCCGTGCGCGCGCAGCGTCTCGACGAGCAGCCGCTCCCATTCCTGGAAGGCCTTGGTGGCGGCGACGAGGGCCGGCGGGGTCTCGTCGGCCGGGGGCTCCTCGACGGAGACCGCCAGCACGGGGCAGCCTGCGCGGAAGTCGCTGTCGACGACGATGCCGCGCCACAGGCCCAGGAAGGCGCGCAGGCCGGCGACCGGGCCGGCGTGCAGCTCCTGGCGCAGGATCCCGGCGACCGCCGTGCCCGCGTACCGCACCGCCTCGGTGGCCAGTTGCTGCTTGCCTTCGGGGAAGTAGTGGTACGTCGAGCCGAGCGGCGCCTTCGCGTGCTTGGCGACCTCCCGGATGCTCGCGGCGTTCAGGCCACGCCTGCTGATCAGGTCGGCCGCCCCCGCCACGATGCGGTCACGTGACGGCGCGCTGGATTTCGCCAAGACCATGCTCCCCTCTGGCTATAACGATCGTCATAGTCTAGCCTGACCGCCTCTTATAACGACTGTCATAGACAGTCGTGTGGAGCACGCGACAGCGCGCAGAGCACGAAGGGAGATTCGTCATGCCGATGATCCGACTCACCGTCCCGCCCGGTTCGCTGACCGAGGAGGGCCGCGGCACCGTCCAGCGGGACCTGGCCGCCGTACTGCTGCGTTGGGAGGGGGCACCCGACACGGCGTTCTTCCGCGCCCAGGCGTGGAGCTATCTCGTCGAGCTGCCCGAGGGAGCGCAGACCACCGGCGAGGACGACGCACCCCGCTTCCTGGTCGAGGTGACGGTCCCGCACGGCGCGCTGTCCGAACGGCGCAAGTCCGGCCTGGTCGAGGAGGCCACCAAGACCGTGCTCGGCGCCGCCGGGCTCTCCGAGGAAGAAGCCCTGCGGGTGTGGGTGCTGGTGCACGAGCAGGCCGACGGCACCTGGGGCGCGGCCGGATCGGTCATCCGCTACGCCGACCTCGTGGCCCTGGCGAAGGGGCAGCGGGCCGATGCGTGAACTGACCTATGTCGCCCGGCACACGGTCGAATGGCGTGAGGCGCCCGACCCGAAGCTCCGGTCGGACCAGGAGGCGATCGTCGCCCCCGGGGCCGCGACCTCCTGCGACGTCGACTCGGCGATCTTGGCGTGCCATGGCATCATCCATCCCGCCGTTCGCCCTGGGCCATGAGTGCGTGGCCCGGGTCGTGGAGACCGGCGACGCCGTGACGACCGTGGCGCCCGGCGATCTGGTGGTGGTCCCGTGGTCCATCAACTGCGGCACCTGCGACCACTGTCGCGCCGGGCTGACCGCCCACTGCACGGCCGTACCGCACATGGCGATGTACGGCGCGCCGATCGGCGGCAACTGGGGCGGGCTCGTCTCCGACCTGGCCCGGCCGTCACCGCCGAGACGCTGGAACCCGTGCGGCACGGCTTCGACATCGCCGTCGAGGCCACGGGCCGCGTCGAGCAGCTCGCCCTGGCCGTCAAGTCCCTTGCCCCGGAAGGCATCTGCGAGTCCGCCGGCAACCACTTCCGTCCCGGCGAACTGCCACTGCTCGACATGTACCTCACCGGCGTCACCCTGCGCATCGCACGTGACAACGTCCGGGGCCACATCCCCGACGCCATCGAACTCGCCCGCTCCGGCGAGGTCGACCCCCGACGGGTCGTCTCCCACGTCATCGACTGGGAGCAACTCCCCGACGCCCTGCCCGAGAAACACCTCAAGGCCGTCTTCGTCCGCACGGACGGCTGACCCGGAGAACCGATAGACGCACCAGGCACGGTCACTTGGAGCACCGTGCTAGTCCATCTCCCGCTCCATGACGGCCCGATCCGGCTCACGCACCATCAGCCTGCCGTCGTGGAGGTACCAGAGCACGTCCGCACGCGCGGCGAGCCCGGGTTCGTCGGTGACGTAGATGACCGTGCCCTCATACCGGTCGAGGAGACGTTCCATCAGGTCGGAACCGGGCGCTCCTTCCGACCTGGCCTCGTCCAGCAGCAGCACCCGGGGGCCGCTGCGCAGCGCCCGTACCATCGCCACCTGGTAGCGCGCGGCCATGGAGAGGCCGTGCCCGCCCTCGCCCACCCAGGTGCGCAGACCGTTGGGCAGCAGCTCGGCCAGGGCCTTGACGTGTTCCTTGTCCGCCCCCCGGTCCACGTCCGGTGGTTCGCCGTCCTTCAGGTTCTTGCCGACGCTGCCGCGGAGCAACGGCAGTTCGGGGCTGGTCAGCCTGATCATCCGCCGTACCGATTCGGGGTCGTGCCGGGCGAGGTCCTGGCCGTCGAGCAGAACCGCGCCGGCGTCCGGGTCCTGCAGCCGCGCGATCAGGCGAAGCAGCAACGACTTTCCCGAGCCCGGGGGGCCCTGCAGCACGATCCGCTGCCCGGGCAGGGCGACGGCCGACACCTCCAGGACACCGTCCACACGGACCCCCTTGAGTTCGAGATGCCCGGGCCCGTTCGCCAGCGGCTCGGCTCCCCGTGTGCTGCGCAGCGGCGCCGGGGCCGCGAGGACCTCGGCGATGCGCCGCCGCGCGACGCGCGACCGCTGCCAGTACTCCTGCACGCGGACCAGCGAGGAAAGGGGCCGGCCGAGGAAGTTCGCCACCGTCAGCAGCGAGGCGAGGGCCTCCCAGGTGATGCCGGCCATCAGGCCCATGGTGACCACGATCAGCAGGACCCCGATGCCACACGCCTCGGCCGTCGCCGACATCGCTCCGGTGAGCCGGGCCTGGCGCACCATGGCGCGACCGTACTCACGGCTGTGCCGCCGCATGACGCGGCGCTCCTGTCCGACCCGTCCGAGGGACTGTATGACGGCGGTGTGGGTGACCCGTTCGTTGACGAAGGCGGCGAGCCTGCCGTTGTACCGTCTGGTCTCGCGGACGCGTTCGCGCAGCCGCCGCCCGAACAGCGCGACGGCGGCCGCGGCGAGCAGGACCAGCGCCGCCGACAGCGCGCCGATGCCCGGCGCGATGACGGCCAGTACGACGAGCGTGCACGCCACGAACACCCCGTCCACCAGAATCGGTGCCACACCCCTGCTGATCCACAGCCGGAGGGCGGACGCGTCACCGGTGAAGCGGAGCACGGTCACGCCGACCGTGCGCCGGTACGGTCCCCCCGCCTCGCTTCCGGCGACATGGTCGAAGAGACGCATTCTGATGCTGTGCACATAACTCTGGGCCAGCCGTTCCGCGAGCGGTTCACCCACCGCCTTGAGCAGCACGGTCGCACAGGCGGTCGTGACGAGTCCGACGGCCAGTGCGGTGGGCTCGTAGCCGGCGATGTGCGTGTAGAGGGCGCTGCGGTCGTGGCCGGACTCGATCTCCCCGCCGTGGGTGACGCGGTAGGCCGCGCCATGCACGAGGAGGGCGAATCCGACCACACAGACCGCCTGCCCGAAACCGGCGAGAACCAACAGCAGCATCAGTCGGCGCCGCACACCGCCGAGGGTGTGCGGCATCCTGACCCGCCGCCGTCCCGCCACGGTCACGCCACGGTTTCGGCCGTGAGAGGACCGCTGTAATCCGTAAGGGGACCGCTGTAGTCCGTCAGCCGACTGCGCTCCTGCGGCAGCCCGCCGTGGTCGCTCAGTTGGCTGCCGTCCTCCGCCAGCCCGCTGCCCTCCGCCACGGCGACGCCGCCTGTGACGGTGCCCGCCAGCAGTTGGCAGGCGACGGACGGGTCGGACATGGCGGCCGCTTTGTATACCGGGATGCACACCTCGGCCACCGCTTCGGCCATGGCCAGCGGAGAGGAGGTCAGCACCCCGCTCAGCGCCACGACCGGAAGTCCCTCCTCACGCAGCAGCCGTACTCCCGCCACCGCGCTGACCGATTCACCGGCTGCGAACACGATGCTGTCCACGCTGGCGCGGAATTCCGGCGTCCGGATCAGTGCGGCCGTCTCACGCTGCAGGAGCCCGTCCGCGACCTCCAGCACGATGGCATCCGCCTGGTGGCTCGTCAGATCCGTGATCGCGCCGCGCAGAATGCGGATCACCTGTGGCATCGGCTGCTGGTAGGTGGAGGGCAAGCCCAGGTCGGTGAAGTCGATGACCCGCGAGGCGCCGGCGTCGGACATGAGCGTCGGATCGCCGGGGGCACCGGTGCCGGTCACCTTGGCCGCGCCGACCCGGTGGCCGGCCAGGCCGAGGCCGCGGATGAGGGCGGCGGCCACGGTCGTCTTGCCCGCGTTCATCGATGTACCGAGTACGGCGATGGTGCGCGGACGGGGAGCGAGGGCCGGCACCACGGGCCGGGCCAGGCGGGCGAGGTTGATGACTTCGCCCCGCTCGTCGGTCACCAGGCCCAACGGCTCCACCTGGGTGGGGGATTTCATCCTGGCGTGGGACGACACGACCCGTCCCGCTATGCCGCCTCCGGCGACCAGGTCACAGGGTCCGAGGTCCCCGGGGACCTCCGCCTCGAACTGGTCCGGGGCGTAACGTGCGCCGTAGGCCACCACGATCGTGTCGCCGACGAACAGCCGATTGCGCTTTCCGTCCACCTGCCCGAGGAATCTGTGCTGGCCGATCTCGGTGACCCGGCACAGCACCAGGTCGCCCGCCCGTGGAGGCTCATCCCCCATTCTCAGCCCTAGTGTTCCGGGGCTTCCGTAGCCCAGCTCGACAAGGCGGCGAGCCGTATAGGAAACCTTCGCCGCCTCGCTGCCGGAAGAATTGAACCGCACGCACTGCATGGATCTCTCCTTAGCCCGTCGTCCCGTCGTCCCGCGGAGCACCAGCATCCGCCGCGCTCGCAGAGCGCGCATTCCGATGACGTCATACGCAGCAATCCGGAACTCCGGACGGACTACGACCCACTGGAGTGCGGGCGGTCGTCCGGACGCACAACGACGGTGAGGCTCCCTCAGATCCGCACCGGCAGCATCGCCGACCGGTGGCGTTCACCCGACGGTGGCGGCACACCCTTGGCCGATGTTGCGCATCACGGCACGTAACTCACATCTCGCAACACGCCGCTCGTGAGCGCGAACCGGGGACCAGGCAGTCGACGCACCCCGTACCGTGGCCGCATTCCGGCGACGCCCGACCACCCGCCCAGGCGACTCCCCGAGTCTGTATAACTGTGAAAAAATCACGCATAAGGTTCAAAGGAGATTCCTCGTGAGCACTCCCGGCGACAGGCTCGGCTACGAGGGCATGCCGCTCGACCGCACCGGCCAGGCCGAGGCCTTCGACGCCATCGGCGACCGCTATGACCAGGCCTTCCCGCACAAGGAAGGGCAGGTCACGTCCGCCGAGTGGCTGATCCGGTCGCTGCCGGCCGGGGCCCGTGTGCTGGACCTGGGGTGCGGCACCGGGGCCCCGACCGCGCTCCAGTTGGCGGAGGCGGGATTGCGGGTGGTCGGTGTCGATCTTTCGGACGGCATGGTCACGCTCGCCCGCGAGAACGTGCCCACCGGGGAGTTCCACCAAGCGGACATCGCGGATCTGCGACCCGGCGGGCCGCGGGACCTCGGCCGCTTCGACGCGGTGGCGGCCTTCTTCTCACTGCTCATGCTGCCGCGCGCGGAGATACCCCTCGCCCTGCGAACCATCCACCACCTGCTGCCCCCGGGCGGCCTGTTCGCGCTGTCGATGGTGGAGGCCGACGTGGACGACTTCTCGATCCCGTTCATCGGAAGCACCATCCGGGTCTCCGGCTATCTGAGGGACGAACTGCGCGAGGTCGTCGAGGCGGCGGACTTCGAGATCGTCGAGGAGTTGTCGTACACGTACGCCCCGGCCAGCGTGGATGTCCCGCCCGAGGTGCAGATCTTCCTGCGCTGCAGGCGGCGCGCCTGACGACACGGGAAGGAGACGGGTGACGAAGGACCTCGGCGCCGATGGAGGCGCCGGCGGGCAGGCGGCCGGGGTGCGGGGGCCGGCCGCTCCCTCGCATGCCGTGAAGCGTCTGTCCGCTTCGGGGTCTGCCGGACGCCCGGGGAGCGACCGGCCGGACGCCGCCGAGTCGCGGACCGACCGACTCCGGTACCTCGACGCGGCGACCCGGCAGATCGCGCGCGGGATGAACCTCGACGAGACGCTGCGCGAACTGTGCCGGGCGGCCGTACCCGCATTCGCCGACACGGCGTTCGTCCATCTGTACGCTCCGCTTCCCGTCGGTGACGAGACGGATGCCGCCACCGGCGTCCTGCGGCTGCACATCACGGACCACGCACCCCTGCGCCGGTCCGCCGCGCAGGGCTCCGGACCCGGCGCGCCCGCCCCCGACCCCGTCCGGGCGGCGGAGGTCGTACACCCGTCCGCCACCGGCCCGCTCACCGAGCTGCTGCGCGCCGGGCGCCCGGTGTTCGCGAACACCCCGGACACCGCGTCCGCGGCGGCGGAGCTCCTGGCGACCGACACCCCTCCCCCGGCGGTACCGCCCGGACGACGCCTGATCCTCGCCCCGCTGCACGGCCGCAACCACGTCATGGGCACGGTCGTCCTGCTGCGCGAACCCGGCCGTCCGGACTTCACCGCGGACGATCTGCTCGTCGCCTCGCAGCTCGCCACGCACACCGCGCTGGGCATCGACAAGGCGGTGCTGTACGCGCGCGAGGCATCCGTCGCCGACGCGCTGCAGCGCACGATGCTCCCGCCGTCGCTGCCCACGCCGGCCGGGGTCCAGCTGGCCAGCCGCTATCTGCCGGCCTCGCGGACCGCGCAGGTCGGCGGCGACTGGTACGACGCGATCCCGCTCCCCGGCAACCGAGTCGCGCTGGTCATCGGCGATGTGATGGGCCACTCCATGACCTCGGCGGCGATCATGGGCCAGCTGCGCACCATCGTGCAGACCCTGGCCGGGCTCGACCTGCCGCCGGACGAGATCCTGCACCACCTCGACGAACAGGCGGAGCGTCTGGGCAGCGAGCACACGGCGACCTGCCTGTACGCCATGTACGACCCCGTGCAGCACCGGTTGCTGGTGTCCAACGCCGGCCATCTGCCGCCGGTGCTCCTGCACCCCGACGGCGGCACGGAGGTCGTGCAGGTCCCGCCCGGAGCGCCGATCGGGGTCGGCGGCGGTGGTTTCGAGTCCACCGAGATGCACGCACCGGCCGGTGCGACGCTGCTGCTGTACACCGACGGCCTGGTCGAGTCCCGCGACTCTGACCTGCTGACCGGAGTGGAGCGACTGCGCACACGGCTGCGGGAAGCCGCCTCGCTGTCCACGCCCCCGGGGCTGGAGGTGCTCTGCGACCAGGCGCTCGGCACGCTGGGGGCGGGCGACCGGGACGACGACGTCGCGCTGCTCGCCGCCCGCTTCAAGGGCCTCCTGCCGGAGACCGTCGCGTACTGGTACCTGGCCCCGCGTCCGCAGACCGCCCGCCAGGCCCGCCGGCTGACCCGCAGGACCCTGCACGACTGGGGCCTCGACGCCCTGGTGGAGTCCACCGAGCTCCTGGTCAGCGAGGTGGTCGCCAACGCCGTACGCTTCGCCTCCCGACCGATCGTCCTGCGTCTCCTGCGCACGGACGTCCTGCGCTGCGAGGTGGAGGACGACTCCCCGATCGTCCCGAGGATGCGCCACGCCCGCCTCAGCGACGAGGGTGGCCGCGGCCTGTTCCTGGTCGATCAGCTGGCGCGGCACTGGGGCGTCACGAGGGTGAGCACCGGCAAGGTGGTGTGGTTCGAGCAGCCGTTGCCCTCCGATCTGGACGCCGGCTGAGAAGGCCGAACGGCGGGTGCCGGCCCGCCGCGTTCAGAGCTCCCCGCATCAGTGCGGCACCGCTCACTAAACTCGGCTGCCACAGGGGAAGGGGCGGAATGTTCGGGTTGATTTCGACACTGGCGGAGATCCTGTCCTCGCACTGGGGGAGGTTGCTCGACGGCAGACAGATCAGCCGGGATGCGAAGGTCGCCCGGCACCTGGTGCGCATGGTCGTGGCGCTGCAGGACCTGTGCGTTCGCGGGGAGCAACTCCTCGTACTGGCCGAGAAGTTGGTCGACGGCGAGGGAACGCCGGAGACGTCGGCGGAGTTCACCGGGATGCTCGGCCGGCAAGCGCGCGAGGTGGCCGATCTGCGGTCCCTCCTGGATGACTCCAAGGACCTGATGGCCACCATCGACGCCCAGCTCTACCTGGATCTGGCACCGATGGCCGACCAGAAGTCCGGTCTGCTCACCCGGTGGGGACGGCAGGTGTCACTGAGTGAGTTCTCCACAACCACCCTGTTCTTCCTGCCTGTCGACGACCTGACGCGCCTCCTCGAGGCCGGCCGGGCAAGTGCTCGTCCCGACGGTCTGGGCGTGGACCGCACCGCGTACGTGGCGGCCGTCGCCGACAGCATCCGGCACACCCGCGCGCGGGAAGTGCGCGACATTCGCCTCGCCACTCAGAGCGCGCGGGATCAGGTGCGCGGGGAGATCGCGGCCGCGCGGGCCGACCTGGCGCGCGCGAAGGACTGCTGCTCGACGCTGCGCGAAGCGACCGAGACAGCGGTCGGGCCCGAGGCCATGGCCAGGCTCCGCCGCACGCTCCTGCCGTGAGGGACGCTAGGGACGACGACGCATCGCCTGATACAGCTCACGATCCCTCGGGTAGCCCATCCCCGCGAAGGCATACGAACCGACCCCGGTGGCCAGCATCGTCACCTGCGAGAACCCCAGCATGGCCGCGAGACGCTCGGTGTTGAACATCATCCGCTGGAACAGACCGGAGTGCGCCAAGGCGTCCGCGATCCGGATCTCGTCGACGTGCAGTGCGCGCTTGTCGGACCAGCTCAACTGCAGCAGCGCCTGTGCGCCGCCCTCACCGAGCACGACGTCGACGCTCCCACCGCCACCCGGGTACAGGGCCACATGGGCCCTCGCCATGTCCAGGCCGCTCAGCAGTGTCTCGACGAACCGTGCCGGCGTGATCCCTATCGAGGTTCGCCAGCACGATACGAACTCATCGTCGAGCGCCACAGCGGCGAGCTCCGGCTCCAGTCGACGGAAGTCCGTGATGGTCGCGCCGGCGGCGGCCTCGGGCCCGTCGGTTGCTCCCCGGACCGAGGCCGTCAGCGTGAGTTGAGACGCCTCGTGCGTCAGCTCGTCCCACACCGGGTCGGCTCGGAACGGCGGCAGCGGAACGTCTCCGCCGAGGGCGGTCCAGCCACGCTGCCACCACGCCACGCTGCGCACCGGCCGCAGCCCGGTCAGAGTTGCCGCGACGATGAAGCAGCGCACGAGCAGCAGGGTTGCTCCCGCGCCATCCAACTCGGTCGGACCCGGCTGCTCGCAGAGCAGGGCCACGTCTTCGGCCGCCCGCTCCATCTCGGTGTACGCCACGAGGTGCGGGGCGTCGGTGATCCGGTACCCGATGGGGGAGTTCAGCACGGCTGCGGTGTCCACCGGCTGGAAGACGACGTCGTCGGGGGTGACGATCAGCGGCCACACTCCCCCGTCGTCCTCCATCACGAACTCCACGGCGGGGTCGCCGTTCGGGGCCCAGATACGCCTGCACCGCCTCACCTGGGAGGCGTCGATGCGCACAGTGTCATCGATGGCGGGCACATGCACGCAGACCCGCCCTTCCGCCACAACCGCCCTGGGGCCCCGCAGCCCGTCCAGCGCCTCAATGACGTCCGCAGCCTCCATCGGTGTCCCCCGTATCTCTGGGCTCGCCGCCGGTGCCATCCTCTCCCAACCGGAGCCTGCTTATGGCGACTTGGCCTCCCTCCGTCCCTCCGTCAGGAGTGGGTGACCTTGATGCGGGAGATGCGGACCTCGCCGTAGTTGTCGTCGGCGCACGGCTCGGAGTTGCCGCAGTTGGCCTGCGTGTAGGCGCCTGCCTTGAAGTAGTTGGTGTCGCCGTCGTGGGAGATCGTGGTCTGGAGCCGGCCGTTGTAGTACGCGTCGATCTCCCCGTCCTTGGCCACGAACTTGGCCTCGAACTCGGTGCCCAGCTCGTAGTCGTCGGTGACGAGGTGGTGGTGGCGGTCGTCGCCCTCGGTGATGTAGAGCTTGCTGCCTTCGAGGCGGAAGACGGTGACGTCGTCGTCCCCGCCGTGGACCTGTGCGCCGACCACATACGGCCGTTCCTCGGGCAGTGCCATGAACGCCTCCCTGACCACGAGGGTGTGGGTGCCGTCCGTGGTGGACCATTCGGCCTCGTCCTCGCCGCCGTCGGTCATCTCCCGCAGTTCGGCGCGCGGGTAGCTGGAGCCCCCGGTGGTCACGCCGTTGACGGCGGCCCGGAATCTGACGGCGGCGCAGTCGGTCTCCACGCGGAACCAGGGATCGGCGGAGAAGGTCGCGAGCTCGGGCTGGGTGACCTCGGTGGGGTCCTCGTCCTCGCCGGTGGGCAGGGTGAGCTTCCAGTTCGTCAGGTCGAGGGCCTCGGCGGGGTGCGTGCACCGGTCGGCCGCCCGCGCGTTCGGCGTCGTGGCGCCGGCGTGGGCGGACAGCGTGAACGTGGCGGTCGAGACGGCCGCGGTGATGCCGGCCAGCACAAGAGTCCGCGTTCTGGGCATGGAGGTCTCCTGTCGGGGGTGTTCGGTCGTTACCGAGGCGTACCGTAGGCGCCCTCGCCGGGAGGGGTCCCGTGGGCCCGCGATCTCACCACTTCTACGCATGAGTGCGACTGATGGAGGGTCTGGGTAGACACTGCGTACGGTCCGCCGTACGCAGTAGGTTCGACCCATGCGCGCGGCCGGGGGGCCGCGTGCGTTCCGGGCTCGACCGAGGGGGAAGATCCGTGCGTTCCGGAGACCAGTTCGCCGACCGCTATGTCCTCAAGGAAGTCATCGGCACGGGGCGAGGCGGCGATGTGTGGCAGGCCCACGACACCGTGGTGGGCCAGGACGTCGCCCTCAAACCGGAGCGGACCGACGGCGAGAGCGAGACGGCGGTGCGGCGGCTGCTCGGCGAACCGCGTGCCCTGGCCAAGTTCCGCGATCATCCGCACGTGGTGACCCTCTACGACGTCGTGACGGTGCCACAGGACGGTTCACGTTCGAAGGACGGCGACGGCCCGGAGCACGGAGCCGGCCCGAAGGACGGCGCCCATTCACAGACGTACTGGTTCGTCATGGAGTACGTCCCCAGCGGTGGCCTGGACCGGCAGCCGACGGTCTCTCCCGAGCGGGCGGCCCGCATCGGCGCCCAGCTCGCCGACGCGCTGGCCGCGCTGCACGAGGCCGGCGTCGTCCACTGCGACGTCAAGCCCGCGAACATCGGCCTCACCCGGCACGGGGCCGCGAAGTTACTGGACTTCGGTGCCGCCTATCGAGCCGGCGGCTCCGAGACCATCACCGTCAACGGCCCGTACAGCTTCACCCCGGACTACGCCGCCCCCGAGCTGGCCCGGGGCAACGTCCCCCGCCCGGCGTCGGACGTCTTCTGCCTGGCCGCCACCCTCCACGCCCTGGTCACCGGCGCCCCGCCGCGCGGTGACGCCCCCGACGACGACACCGGCCCCGCCGGGACGGGGACCGACGGAGAGGAAGCCGAGCGGCTGAGGTACTGGAAGGCCGAGCAGGGCGTCGTCGAGCTGGACGCCGCCGCCGTGGGGCCGCTGTACCCCGTGCTCACCGCCATGCTCCAACGCGACCCCCGGCAACGCCCCGACGCCGTCGAGGTCAAGCGGCTCCTGGAGGAGGTCGCCGGATCCGACCCGAAGTCCTCCGGGGCCGCCTCGGCCACCACCGTCACCGGTCGCCGACGCCGCCGGCCACTGATCGCGGCCGCGCTCGGCATCACCGCCGTGCTCGCCCTGGGGCTCGCCCTCGTCCCCGACGACGGCGCCGACGGGAAGGCACCCGGGCCCGGCCAGAGCGCGCTGGGCAAGGACGCCTCGGGCAGCGAACCGCAGGCGCTGATCGGCGACCCGCACACGGCCGATGTATGCGCCCTGACCGACCCCGCCGCTCTCGACCAGTTCGGCGACGGGGACATCCGCGTGGACGTGGACTACGGGAACTTCGACCGCTGCGACGTGCTCGTGGGCATCGACGACAAGACCCGGATCGATGTGTCGGTCAGTCTCCTGCGGGGCTCGCCGCCCGAGGGATCGAAGCCCTCCCGCACCGTCGGGCGGATCGGAATCCGGGAGGAGCAGGGCGAGAGCGACGAGTGCAAGCTGCTGCTGACGTCCGACGCAGACACCGAGGACACCCTGGTCGGGGTCCGCGTCAACATGGGCAAGGGCTCCGTGGTCGGCGGCAACGCGACCCTGTGCACGGTCGCCCACAAGGCGGCCACGAGCGCGGCCGAGGTCCTCAACCGCGGTCGGCTCGAGCGTCGTTCACCGGCGTACCCGCGCGCGTCGCTTGCCTGGGCGAACGCCTGCGAGCTGCTCGGCACCAAGGCGCTGTCCGTCGTTCCCGGCCTCAAGGCCGATGTGCCGGAGGTCGGCGTCGCGGACTGGAGCTGCGAGTGGTCGAGCGACGTCGACGAACTGGACGCGGAGGTGAGCTTCTTCCGCGATCAGCCCAAGTCCGCGGAGGACGGCGCCACCGCCGTCACGCTCAGCGGATACCGCACGATCATCGAGCAGAACGACGACGGCGACACCTGTACGGCCTTCGTCGAGTACCGCAGGTACAGCGGCCAGGACGCCGAGACCGCCGCCGAGATGGTGCGTCTGGAGGTGGGCGGGCAACAGCCCACGGACAAGCTCTGCACGATGGCCAGGGACCTCGCGGCATCCGCCGCCGCCGAACTCCGCGCGCGTTGACACGCGAGCCGTGACGGACGGGCCCCGCCCCGGGGCCGTCCTCAGAGCGCGGAGTCCGGCCAGTTCTCCTCGTCCTCCATCAGTTCCAGGTCCGGCGGCACGAGAGTCGTGGACTCCACGAGCCCCCTGATCAGGTTGTGCAGCAGACTGTTGTCGGCGGGGCGGCGGCCCTCCGACTTGTCGTGCAGCAGCGGGTACTTGAAGCCGGTGCCGTGCAGCCGACGGCGTACGGCCTCGACGCGGAACTCGATCCTGCGCTCGTTCCACTTGGCGTCGGGACGCAAGTAGGCGAGCCGCTCAGCGGCCTGACGGTACGTCAGCGGGCGCGGGTCCTCCTCGTACAGCAGGTACCGCTGCCCTAGGACCACCAGTAGCAGCCGCTCGTCGTCGTCCAGCGACCACGTCTCCGGTCGTACGGTATCGGCACGCCGTCGCGACACCATCCCCTGGTCGTCGTGGCCCGCCACGTACAGCTCGACCAGGTGCTCACGGTAGCCGGAGCCCTTCACGAACAGCGGGGTGTAGCCGGTGGCGAGCGGGATCGGCTCGGTGGTGAGGTGCATCATCCGGCCGCGGGGCAGTCGGACGAGCTGCTGCCCGGTGTTGCGCAGCCACCACATCCCTTGAAGGTACGTCAGCTCGCCGTGCCGTCGGCTCACCCGCAGGTCGTCCACGCCGACCCCCAGGTCCACGTCCGGCTTCTCACCGCGCCCGAAGCGGACCGTCAGTCCCTGGTGGGGCGGTGCGCTGAGCTCTCCGGTGACCGTGCGGGCGTGCAGGGTCCCGGGCGTGGTGGGCGCGACACCACGCGCGAGGCTGGCGGAGAGGGGCATCGCTGGTCTCCTCGGTTCGTGAACTGCTCGGTGGTTCATGGGCTTTGCGGCGGGCTGACAGCCTTTGCGGCGGCCGGCGGGCTTCGCGGTGGCCGGCAGGCCTCGCGGTGGGCGTACGACGTACCGACGATTCTCCGCCTCCTCTGCGGGACCCCTCCCGTACGGCCGAGGAGCCGGGGGTCAGTACGCGGACTTCAGCGCTCCTCCCGGGAGCTTCCCTCCGTCCTCCCGGCCCACGCTGCACAGCACGTAGCGGAATCCGGCGTCCCACTCCTCGTCGGAGGATTGCCAGCCCCGCATCTCGTGTCCCTTGCCGCGGGCCCAGTTGACGCCGTACTTGTCCTCGCAGAGCCCATCCGTGTCGACGCTGTCCGTCGAGCCGTCGCCCGCGGCCCAGGTCCAGCCGACCACCTGTTCGTGGTGCGGCTTCTCGCAGCTCACCAGGGTGTCGGTGATCGTGCCGTCCTCGTCCTCCTCGGAGGTGATGCAGTCACCCGGGCCCTGCTGTGTGATGTACACCTCGTCGCCGAACTTGCGGAAGCCGCCGAGCGGCCCGCCGAGGGTGGCGTGCCTCAGGAAGAGCAGGCAGGCCGACTCCGGCGGGTCGCTCTGCCCCGTCTCGGGTGTGAGGACGTACAGCACCGGGTCGGCCATGGTCTCGCGCAACTCGGCGGTGCGGCGCGTGCACTCGTCCCGTACCGACTCCGTGCCTGAAGCCCGCACGGCGCCGTCGGCCGCGACGGTCGCGATGACCTGGCCCTCGGGATCGTCGTCGTAGCAGCTGACGAGCTTGATCGCGGGCCGTCCCCGGTACTCCCCGTCCTTCCAGTCGGCCTCGACGCACTGCCCAGGCATGAGCCCGTCACGCAACCCCGCCTGCCTGCCGTACGGATATGCGGCGCGGGTCACCGTCGGGGAGCGGGTCGGAGAGGCGGTCGGGGAAGGGGACGTTGTCGCGGCCACCTTCGTCCCGGGCTGCGGCCCCTTCGCCTCGGCCCGCCCGTCGTGGTAGGTGGCGGCGCCCAGCGCGAATCCGCCGCCCCCGGCCAGCACGGCGGCGAGCGCCAGCAGGACGGGGGTGCGCAGTGCGGGCGAGCGGCGAGCGGCACCCGAGGTGCGCCGGCCGGCGGCGAGGCGCTCCTTCCAGGAACGCGGGGGACGGGCGGGCTCCGTCGCGGCGCCGACTTCGCTTCCCGCAACGCCACGACCCATGGCCCCGCTGCCCGTGACCTCGCTGTCCAGGGCCTCGGCAAGCAGTTCGCGCGCCCGTGCAGGCTGCATGCGCCCGTCCGGATCCTTGACGCGCAGCCCCATGATCACGTGGCTCAGCGGATCGCTCGCCCGCCGCGGCGGCTCGGGTTCCGCGGTCAGCGCCGCCATGAGGGCCGCGTCGAGCGTGTCCCGTTCGAACGGGGAGGTGCCCTCGACGGCGAAGTAGAGGGTGACGCCGAGCGAGAACAGGTCGGTCGCGGGCGTCGCCTCGCCGCCGGACAGCCGCTCCGGGGCCAGGAAGCCGGGGGTGCCGACCACCATGCCGCTCTGGGTGACCCGGGTCTCCCGGGGCCACAGCGATATGCCGTAGTCCGTGAGCAGGACCCGGCGATCGGCGGCGCCCGAATGATCCGGCGCCAGCAGGATGTTGGAAGGCTTCACGTCCCGGTGGATGATGCCGAGCCGGTGTCCTGCGCAGAGGGCGTCGAGGGCAGCCGCCCCGATCCCGGCGACCTCGTCGCTCGGCAGCGCACCGCGCTCCTTCACCACGGCACGCAGGTCCCGCGTGCCCTGCAGGTACTCCATCACGATCCACGGGCGGCCGTCCTCCTCCACCACGTCGTACACCGTGATCACGTTCGGGTGCTCGCGCAACTGCGCCGCCTTCAGGGCCTCCTTGCGGCCCCGCCCGGCGGGGTCGTCGCCGGATCCGCTCGGCTCGCGCGGTACGTCGATCTCCTTGACGGCGACCCGGACCCGGAGCTCCTCGTCCTCGGCCAGCCAGACATCTCCCCCGCCGCCCGAGCCCAGCCGCTGACCCAGCCGGTAGCGCCCGGCGATGACCCGTTCCTCCCGTGTCACCAACGTCCCCTTCCTCGGCCGCGCTTCCGGAGCGGCCGCCGTCAACTCCCGGCGCTCGCCGACGTCATGCTCACTCGCCTCACGCGGGAGCCCTCCCGGACCGCGGCTCCCGCCGTTCACCGCACGACCAGCGGCCGGAAGGCGGCGCTGACGGCGGACTTGGACGCCTTGACGAACATCGGCCCCGGGGAGGTGCCCTCCTCGGCGTAGACGACCGAGGGGCAGCTCGTGCCGCCGATCTGGAGGGTGCGGTCGGCGACCACCTTGCCGGTGCGCAGCTCGTAGACCTTCACCGGAATCTCGATCTTGTGGAAGCTCACGTACGAGAGGGTGCCGGAGGACCTGCTCTCGTACGGGCACGTCTCGACGGACGGGCCGAACCTCTCCTCGCCCATGCAGACCACCAGCGTGGCGTCTGCCGCGTCGCCCGCCTTCCAGGAGCCGGGGAACCGCTTCGGGTAGTCGGCCGCGATGCTGTATCCGTCGGCGGCGTAGAACAGCGCACGGTTGGTGCCCTTGCCGACGGGCTTGGCGCCGCTGTACTTCGCCGGGTGGGTGCAGTACTCGGGCTGCGTGTCGGCTTCCGCGGAGAGCAGGTTGCGGACGTTGGCGAGCTCGATGCTCAGCGTGGCCTTCCTGGCTCCCTTCCGCGCCCGGTCCGCGAGTTCGTGGTCGGGGTACCGGTCGAGGAGCTGCTCGTAGTGCGTCCGGGCCGGCTCCCAGCTGTCGTTCGCCATGAGGTCGTCACCGCACCCGACCAGCGCGGCGGGGGCGGTCCGCTCGACCGTGTCGGCGGACCGGTCCAGTACGTCGTCGCTGCGCACTCGGCCGTGGAGCCAGTCGGTGACGGTGACCGTCTCGCAGGGATCCTTGGTGGGCAGGCCACGCAGGAATCCGTCGAGGGTCGTCTCGACCGTCTTCGCGTTGCCGGGTTCCGCGAGAACCGACGCGAGTGTGCCGAAGCCCCGCTTCAGGGCCTCGGTGTCCCCGGCCAGCGCGGTGGCCAACTCGGCTCGGGCCGTGCGCAGCCGGTCGCATGCCCGTACGACGTCGTCGCCCCGGGCGCTCAGTGGCGCGTCGGCGACACGGTGCCCGAACCACACCTCGTCCTGTGCGCTCAACACCCCCGCGCAGTCGCCGCGTTCGCGGGCGTCGGTCACGCTCTGCCCGATCCTCGCAGCGTCGAACCGCAGCAACCCCACGGTCAGCAGCACCGGCAGCGTGACGCCGAGCGCTACCAGTCGCCGACCGCGCGCCGGACCCCTGCCTCCGCCTCTGCGCGCCAGGAACCACCCGTGGCCGACGACAGCCACCCACCACACGAGCACGGCGACTTCGTACGCCGCGTCGGCCGTCGCGACGAGCCGGGACACCAGCACGACCGTCACGACCACGGCCGCCAGGGCGAGCCTGAGCCGCCGCAGCATCAGATAACCGACCCCGAGCAGCGAGGCGTTGCCCAGGGCGACGGCCAGCGGGTCGTGTGCCCTGACGGTGTCGGGCGCGGAGGTCGGCATGGCGGGTACGGCTTGCGTGTGGTCGTTCATCCTGGTCTCCCCCGGGCACGGAACGGTTCCGGTCCCCGCATGGTGCGGCTACACGCCCGGGAGGGGTCCCGGGGAGCCCGACGGCAGACAAGAACCGACCCGCCACGCGGTGAGAGACTGTGAGACCAGAGCCTGGAAACGACCGAGGGCCCTGTCTCACATAATGTGATCCAAGGCCCTGACCTGCGACAACCATGTCCTACAGTTGTCGGGACGACAGGATTTGAACCTGCGACCCCTTGACCCCCAGTCAAGTGCGCTACCAAGCTGCGCCACGTCCCGATGCCGTCTGACCTGGGGTTTCCCCCGGCCGAACGCGCATGGAAACAATACCGCACCCGGGGTGGTGGTCGCGCACTCCTTTATGTGTGGCGGGTGATCCGCCCGTGTACGGCGGATGATCCCGCCGCGCGGGGCAGGTGATCACTCCCCGGCCGGCAGGCCCAACTCGGGGTAGGCGTCCAGCAGGCGTGTCGGGGCGGCCTGGCGCCAGGAGTCGGCCAGGATGTCGCGCAGTTCGGCCTCGTCCTCCAGGAACGCGAGCCGGACCCGCACCCAGGCGAACTGCGCCTCATGGTCGGCGATCCAGAACTTCCGCGGCTCGGCCAGGACCAGTTCGTCGCGCTCCTCCTTGGGGCAGCGCACCGCGATGGAGGTCTCGTCCTCGGGCAGCGTGGCGAACATCTTGCCCGCGACCCGGAACGTGGGCATGCTCCAGGCGATCTTCTCCGTCGTGTCCGGCAGAGACAGGGCGATACGGCGTACGTCTTCGGCATCCGGCATGCAAGGCACCGTAGCGGCTGCCACTGACAATCACCTGGTGAGAGCGGTTACACGGGCGTACTCGCGGCAGATCGCCCGACGTACTTGTAGTAGATCGTCGTCGACCGCAGAACCCCGGCCGGGCTCGCCGCGAAGTCGGGGATCACCCCGGCCCGGGTCCACCCGGCGGAGGCGTAGAGCCGCTCGGCGAGGCTGTCGGTCTCGGTGTCCAGGTGAAGGAGGGTGACGCCCGCGCGGATCGCCGCCGTTTCCGCGGTCGTGAGCAGTCTGCGGCCGAGGCCACGCCCCCGCGCCTCCCGGTGCACCATCAGCTTGACGAGCTCGGCCCGGTGGCGGCTGTTGGGTTTGTCGGGGAACGCCAGGCTGACCGTGCCGACCGTCCGCTCCCCCGCACAGGCCGCCCACACCTCCAACTGCCCGGCCGCCACGGCGGCCGCGCGCTCCTCCCACCAGGCGATGGCCGCCGTACGGTCGAGGGGTGCGAGGAATCCGACGGAGGCACCGTCCTCCACGGTGTCCACCAACAGCTCGGCCAACTCTTCTACCCTGTCCCGCAGTTGGGTTTCATCCAGGCGTGTCACGATCACGGCAGCACCACCGCCAGCGCATACCGCACCGCCTCGGGCCCCGCGCACCGGAACCGCGTCGCTCCCCACACCCGCATCCGCAGACAGTCCCCGGCAGCGAGATGGTGCTCGACCTCCTGCACCGTCACGTCGAGCTCCCCTTCCAGCACCCAGATGTGCTGCTCCAACCCCGGCACGGGCGGCCGGTCGTAGGCGATGTCGGCGCCCGCGGTGAGTCGCCCCTCGACGATCTCGCCGCGCAGCCCGGTGTGCGGCGGCGACACGGATCGCCGTACGAACCCCGAGTCACGGTCCTCCCACACCGGCTGATCCGCGGCCCGCACCAGCAGCACGGGCTCGGACTCGACCTCGCTGAGCAGTTGGGACATGGTCCGGCCGTAGACATGGCAGAGGCGGTTGAGCAGCGAGGCGGTGGGGCTGATCTCCGCCCGCTCGGCCCGGGAGAGGGTCGAGCGGCTCACACCGCTGCGGTCCGCCAACTCCCCGAGGGACCAGCCGCGTTCGGCCCGCAGCTCGGCCAGACGGGTGCCGAGTCGGGCGTCGACCGGGTCCGGGGCCTCGACACCGCCCGAACTCTTGCGTTTCATATCCGGGACTCTATCCCATATATGAAACGCCCGTGTTACGGGCGGCTCACTCCCCCGCCGCCTCCCCGAGCGCCTCCAGCACCGGCCTGATCAGCGGATGCTCCTCCGCACCTCTCCGTACGGCCGCGAAGACCCGCCGCGTGGGCGCCACGCCGTCCACGGGCCGTACGACGACGCCTGTGAGGTCCATGCCCCGCAGCGCCGAGCGCGGTACGAGTGCCACGCCGGCGTCGGCCGAGGCGAGGGCGACGACCGCACGGAAATCGTCCGAGGAGTGTTCGAGGCGGGGCTGGAAGCCGGCGTTCTCGCAGGCCAGGACGACCACGTCATGACAGGGGTTGCCGGGGTACGGGCCGATCCAGGAGTCCTTGGCCAGGTCGGCGAGGGGGACCTCGGCGGTGTCGGCCAGGCGGTGGGTGACGGGGACGACCGCGTCGAAGGGCTCGGCGTACAGCGGTACGTGGGTCAGACGCGGATCGTCGGCCGACGGCGCCCCGCGGTACTCGACGGCGACCGCCACGTCCACCTGCCGGTCCAGCACCATCGGCAGGCTCGCGTCACCCTCCGCGTCCTGGACCCGGATGCGGATACCCGGCGCCGACTCGGCGAGGCGGGCCACCGCGGGGGCGACGACCTGGGCGATACCGGTCGCGAAGGAGGCGACCGTGACCGTGCCGGCCGCCCCGGAGCTGTATGCCGCCAGCTCCGCCTCCGCCCGCTCCAGCTGGGCCAGGACCGCGTTGGTGTGGCTGAGCAGGATCTCGCCGGCCGGGGTCAGCCGTACGCCCTTGGCGCTGCGCTCGACCAGGCGGTGACCGGTCTCCTGCTCCAGCGCCGCGAGCTGCTGGGAGACCGCGGAGGGAGTCAGGTACAGCGCGGCGGCAGCCGCCGTCACCGTGCGGTGGTCGGCCACCGCACGGAGGATGTGGAGCCGCCGCGCTTCGATCATGCGATCGATTGTCTCAAATGCCCCGTGGGCTCCGGCTCAGCCCTCCAGCTCCGCCCGAGCGTCCACGAAGGCGTCCACAGCGCGGTTGACGTCGTCCGTGGAGTGCGCGGCGGACAGCTGGACTCGGATCCGGGCCTGGCCCTGCGGCACCACCGGGTAGGAGAAGCCGATCACATACACACCCCGCTCCAGCAGCAGCTCCGCCAGCCGGCCCGCCCTCGCGGCGTCGCCGATCATCACGGGCGCGATGGCGTGGTCGCCGGGGAGGATCTCGAAGCCCTCCTCGGTCATCCGGCGACGGAACAGCGCCGTGTTCTCGGCCAGCCGGACGCGCAGGTCGTCGGCCGACTCCAGCAGGTCGAGGACCTTGAGGGAGGCCGCCGCGATCACCGGGGCCAGGGTGTTGGAGAAGAGGTACGGCCGCGAGCGCTGGCGCAGCAGGGCGACGATCTCGGCGCGGGCTGCGACGTAGCCGCCGGAGGCGCCGCCGAGGGCCTTGCCCAGGGTGCCGGTGATGATGTCGACGCGGTCCATCACGCCGTGCAGCTCGGGGGTGCCGCGGCCGCCGGGGCCGACGAAGCCGACGGCGTGCGAGTCGTCGACCATGACCATGGCGTCGTAGCGGTCGGCGAGGTCGCAGATCTCCCGCAGCGGGGCCACATAGCCGTCCATGGAGAAGACGCCGTCCGTGACGATCAGCCGACGCCTGGCCGACTGGGCCTCCTTCAACTGGCTTTCCAGATCGGCCAGATCCCGGTTGGCGTACCGGAAGCGACGGGCCTTGGACAGGCGGATGCCGTCGATGATCGACGCGTGGTTGAGGGCGTCGGAGATCACCGCGTCCTCCGGGCCGAGCAGCGTCTCGAAGACGCCGCCGTTGGCGTCGAAGCAGGAGGAGTACAGGATCGTGTCCTCCTGGCCGAGGAACGCCGACAGGCGGGCCTCCAGCTCCTTGTGGACCTCCTGCGTGCCGCAGATGAAGCGGACCGATGCCATGCCGTAGCCCCAGCGGTCCAGCGCCTGGTGGGCGGCGGCGATCACCTCGGGGTGGTCGGCGAGGCCGAGGTAGTTGTTGGCGCAGAAGTTGAGGACCTCGCCGGGGCGGCCGCCCGCGCTGACGTTGACGGTCGCGGACTGTGGCGTGTCGATGACGCGCTCGGGCTTGTGCAGGCCGGCGGCGCGGATCTCGTCGAGGGTGGCGCGCAGGTCGTCGCGCACGGAGTCGAACATGTCAAGGCTCCTGAAGGTGCTTGCGGTTGAGGGAGTCACGCGGTCCAGTCGAGGATGACCTTGCCGCCGCGGCCGCTCGCCGCGTCGGCGAACGCCGCCTCGAAGTCGCGGTAGCCGTACCGGCCGGTGATCACGGGCGCGAGGTCGAGGCCGCCTTCGAGCAGCACGGACATCGCGTACCAGGTCTCGAACATCTCACGGCCGTAGATGCCCTTGATGGTGATCATCGAGGTGACGATGCGGGCCCAGTCGACCGGGAACTCCTGCGCGGGCAGGCCGAGCATGGCGATACGGCCGCCGTGCGTCATGTTGGCGATCATGTCGCGCATGGCCTCGGGACGGCCGGACATCTCCAGACCGATGTCGAAGCCCTCGCGCAGGCCGAGTTCGCGCTGCCCGTCGGCGATACTCGCCCGCGACACGTTCAGCGCGAGGCTCACGCCGATCTTGCGGGCCAGCTCCAGCCGCTCCTCGCTGACATCGGTGATCACGACGTTGCGCGCCCCCGCGTGCCGGGCCACGGCCGCCGCCATCAGGCCGATCGGGCCGGCACCGGTGATCAGGACGTCCTCGCCGACCAGCGGGAACGACAGCGCGGTGTGCACGGCGTTGCCGAACGGGTCGAAGATCGCGGCGACGTCGAGGTCGACGGGCACGCGATGCACCCACACATTGGCGGCGGGCAGCGCGACGTACTCGGCGAAGGCACCGTCGCGTCCGACGCCGAGACCCACCGTGGCACGGCACAGATGGCGCCGTCCGGCCAGGCAGTTACGGCACTTGCCGCACACCAGATGGCCCTCGCCGCTGACCCGGTCGCCCGGCTTGATGTCCGCGACGTCCCGGCCGGTCTCCACGACCTCGCCGACGAACTCGTGCCCGAGCACGAGCGGGGTGCTGATCGCCTGCTGCGCCCAGCCGTCCCAGGACCGGATGTGCAGATCGGTGCCGCAGATGCCGGTGCGCAGCACCTTGATCAGCACGTCGCCCGGCCCGACGGCCGGCTCCGGGACGTCCGCGAGCCACAGCCCGGGCTCCGCCTTCTCCTTGACCAGCGCTTTCAACGCTACGGCTCCTGAGGGTGAGTCCCGGCCGCGGGCATGCCGAGGAAACCCGCGGCCGGGAAGAGGGGTGGAATCGCGTAGCAATCTGCCGTACGGCGCCGCCCTGGTCCATCGAGGTTTTCTTAAGCGGCGCCACAGCTTTCCTTCACGCCCTCGGCCCGGGCGCCCCCTGCCCGCATTCGAAGTACGCGATCAGCGCGGGATCGAGCGGTGGCACCTCATGGACGACACCGCCCGCGCGCAGCGACTCGGTCGCCCCGAACCCGGCCGCCACCGCCATCCGCGCGGCCACCGGCGAGGTGTCGGTCCGCCCTCCCTCCCGTACGAACCGCAGGAACTCGGCGATGACCAGCGGATCCGCGCCGCCGTGCCCGGCGTCGTCCGCCGCATCCGGCAACGAGTACTCCGCGTCGGCCCGTCCACGATGCACGGAGCGCCGCGAGTTCCACACCCGCACCACCGCCCCGGGCCCGTCCCCGAAGTTCTCCAGACGGCCCGCGTCACCGATGACGGTGTAGTTGCGCCAGTAGTCGGGGGTGAAATGGCACTGCTGGTAGGCGGCCAACACCCCGTTGTCCAGGCACATGTTGACCAGCGACACATCCTCGACGTCGATCACTGGATTGAGCGCCCGCTGGGTGCGCGGCGGCCAATGGCCGTCCTTCGTGTACCAGTCGGCGGCCTTGGGTTCGCCCGGTGCCCGTCGGTGCGGGCTGTCGCCGTACACCATGAGATCGCCGAACGCCTGCACCCGGCGCGTGTACCCGCCCGCGAGCCAGTGCACCACGTCGATGTCGTGCGCACCCTTCTGCAGCAACAGGCCCGTGGTGCAACGGCGTTCGGCGTGCCAGTCCTTGAAGTACCAGTCGCCGCCGTAGCCGACGAAGTGGCGTACCCAGACCGTCTTGACCTCGCCGATCTCGCCGCGCGCGACGATGTCGCGCATCAGCCGGACGACCGGCATGTGCCGCATGTTGTGACCGACGTAGAGGCGGGTGCCGGTCTCTCGTGCCGTGCGCAGGATGCGGTCGCAGCGCTCGACGGTGATGTCCAGCGGCTTCTCGACGAAGACGGGCTTGCACGCGCGGAGGACCTCGCAGGCGATGTCGGCGTGGGTGTGATCCGGCGTCAGGACGAGCACGGCGTCCACGTCCCGGTCCTCGATCACCTTGCGGTGGTCGTCGACCGTGCGCACGCCGGGGACAAGGGCCTCGGCATCGTCCCGCCGTGCCGGGTCGGGGTCGGCGACGACGGTCACTCGGGAGCCACGGCCGGGGCGGTGTGCGGTGCGGGCGAGGGAGCCGCGCAGGCCGAAGCCGAGGGCGCCGAGACGCAGGTCGGTCATGGTGTCCCTTCCGCTGCTACCCATGGACCTTGACACTCACAGCGGCAGCCCGTCCGCCGCCCGCCGCTCAAGCCGCACCACCAGTTCCGCCGCCGAGGCCTTGATCGTCTCCAGTCCGGCCCTCCCCCACGGCCGCGGCTCCACGTCGACGACACACACCGTGCCCAGCGCCATCCCCGTGGAGTCGATGAGCGGGGCGCCCAGATAGGAGCGGATGCCGAACTCGTCGACGATCGGGTTCCCCGCGAACCGTGGATAGTCGCGGACATCCTCCAGCACCAGCGCCTTGTGTCGGACGACCACATGGGGGCAGAACCCATGGTCTCGCGCCATGTGACGGCCCAGCTGGGGCTTGGATTCACCGGCGCGCTGCAGGCTCACTGCCTGCCGCACATGCAGGCCGGCGAAGAACTGCCGGTTCTCGCCGATGAAGTTGACCATGGCGTACGGCGCCCCGGTGAGCCCGGCTAGATGATCCGCGAAGACGTCGAGGGCCGGGTCCGGTTGTTCTCCCAGACCCAGTCGGAGCAGTCGCCCTGCACGGGCGGGGGCCTCCTTGTCCTCGGGGGTGAGCAGCAGGCGGGCGACCGGGCGGGGTGGGCCATAGCTCATGCGCGGAATCCGTCGCTGTGGGCGTGAGTCATATGCGGCTCCGTCCTGGTGTGTGCGGGTGTCACATGTGTGCGCCGTGGCTCGGCGCGGGTGCCGGCGTGTGGGCGATGAGGTGCCGTACGAGAGTCAGCAGGGTCTGCACGCCGGAGCTGGAGATCCGGGCGTCACAGCGGACGACGGGGATCTCCGGGTCGAGGTCGATGGCGGCACGGACCTCCTCCGGGTCGTACCGGTAGGCACCGTCGAACTCGTTGATCGCGACGATGAAACCGAGGCCCCGCTGTTCGAAGAAGTCGACGGCAGCGAAGCAGTCCTCCAGCCGCCGGGTGTCGGCGAGGATGACCGCGCCGAGCGCGCCCTCGGAGAGTTCGTCCCACATGAACCAGAACCGTTCCTGTCCGGGCGTGCCGAACAGGTACAGGACGTGTTCCGGGTCGAGTGTGATGCGGCCGAAGTCCATGGCCACCGTCGTCTCGACCTTGTTCTCGACGCCTTCGAGGCTGTCGGTCGCGGCGCTGACCGTGGTGAGCAGTTCCTCCGTGCTGAGCGGCGCGATCTCGCTCACCGCGCCCACGAAGGTCGTCTTGCCGACCCCGAACCCTCCCGCCACCAAGATCTTCAGTGCGGTGGGGAAGGGGTCAGAGCTGTCGTCGTAGTCCATCGAGCACTGCCTCCAGAAGAGCCCGGTCAGTCGGGTTGTGGTGGAACTCGGGGGGCTTGGTGGTGAGCGCCCCGCCGTCGACGAGGTCCGACAGCAGCACCTTGGTGACCGCCGCCGGCAGCTTCAGGTGGGCCGCGACCTCGGCGACCGAGACGGGGGCACGGCACAGGTCGAGCGCCTGCTCGTGCTCGGGGCCGAGATAGCCGAAGGGGGTCGCCCCGGTGGCCATCACCTGCGACATGAGGTCGAGCGCGATGGTGGGCCTGGTACGGCCGTTGCTGACCGTGAAAGGGCGCACCAGCCGTCCGGCCGCGTCGTCGAGCCAGGGCCCGTCGCCGGCCGCCGTCACGTTCAAGGCCTCATCGCCGGGGGTTCGACGGAGTGCTGGCGGGGTGCGGTGACCAGGTACGGGCGGACACTCTTGACGAGCATGGCCATCTCGTAGCCCAGCACCGCCGCGTCGGCCTCACGGCCGGCCAGCACGGCGAGGCACGTGCCCGAACCGGCCGTGGTCACGAACAGCAGCGTCGAGTCGAGCTCGACGACGACCTGGCGCACGTCCCCGCCGTCGCCGAAGCGGACGCCGGCGCTGCGGCCGAGGGAGTACAGGCCGGAGGCCAGGGCGGCCATGTGGTCGGCGCTGTCCGGGTCGAGGCCGTGAACCGACTTCACGAGCCCGTCGCAGGACAGGAGCACCGCACTGGTCGTGTGCGGTACGCGCTGCACGAGGCCGCTCATCAGCCAGTCGAGATCGGACACATGAGCGGTCGGCGCTTCGCTCGCCATGATGGATCGACTCCTTGAGGTACGAAGGTCTGCGGGAGCGCTGGGGGTGGGGGTGGCCTCCCAGGCGGACTTCGAGCTGGTCAGGGGCGTGGTCATCCGGCCGGTGCGCTCCCGTCGTGCCGGGTTGTGTGGTCGGTGCCGGGCGCGGACCCGGGGTGCGTCTCGGTCATATGGGCCGGGTCCATGGGTGTTGCGTCCATGTGGGGCCGGGTGGGCAGGGGGGTCACGTCCGTGTGGAGCGCGTCCAGGGACGACGGGCGCAGACGTGTGGGCTGCGGGAGCCCTGTGTCGAGGTTCGTCGGTTCCAGCCGGATCGATGCCGGGCGTACGGACTCCAGGCGGGTGGGCTCGGGGGTGGGGTCCGGACGCGTCGGATCCGGGGTGCGCGACGCTGTCTCCGAGGTCGTGAGCGGTTGGGGGGTGTAGGAGGAGATCGTCGGATACGCGGTGGTGGTCGGCGTGGTGGGGGTGCGGGCCGAGTCCATGGAGCCGGGGTCTCCGTGGCCCTTGTCCGTGTGGCCCAAGCCCATGTGGTCCGAGGCCGCGTGGCTCGAGGTCGTGTGGCCGGACACCGGGTACGTCATGTGGCCGGACGATGTGTGCGGGGTGTCCATGTGGTCCACGGCCATGTGATCCACGCCCATGTGGTCCACGCCCATGTGCCCGGCATCCACGTGCGCGCCGCCCAGGTGCCCCGGACCCACACGTCCGGGTTCCCTGTGCCCCGACTCCGGAGACCCTCCGGCCATATGGCCGCCACCCATGTGCTCAGAGTCCATATGTCCGACATCCATGGGCCCTGTATCCACAGGGACGGCATCCGCGCGCCCGGCGTCCGTGCGCCCCGCATCCGTGCGCCCAGTGTCCAGGTGCCCGGCCTCCCGCTGTCCGGCGTCCATGTGCGTCGCGTCCATGCGCGCCGCTTCCATGGTCTGCTGCGTCTCGGCAAGCCCGATGCCCCGCTGGAACGCCGCCATGAGCCCCGGGTCATGCCCGGCGAGGTGGTCGGGTTCCTGGCGCGGTGCGGGGGCGTCCCGGAGTTGAGGCGCGATGTGCTCCTGGGCGCGGCGCCGGGGTAGTTGGGGCTTTCCCATGGTGCCGCGGACTGTGCCGGTGCGCGGAGTCGGCGGCGTGACCGTGTTCTCCGCGACGATCCGCCGCTCGCCGGGCCTGATGCCGGGCACGGCGTCCGCCGGGTTGGCGCGCCCGTCGTCGGCACCGCGTACCGGCAACGGTGCCGTTCCGTTGCCGCTGGGCCTCGATGCGGCGGCGCCCCTGCCTCCGGTCTGCGGCCGCGGTGGGCGAGGCGAACCAGGCGCCGCTGCGGCCGCACCCCGCTGCCCGCCCGCCGAGGCGGTCGACGTGGGCTGCCGATGCTGCTGAGGCGGCACCGGCGCCTGCTGCGGACGGACCTGCGAGGAGGTCTGCGGTGGTACGGCCGTACCCGCCGCCGCTTGCGGCCCCTGGGACTCCGGCGCCCGTCCCGCGCCGCCCGGGGCGCCCGTCCACGGCTCCGTCCCCAACAGCCCCTGCGGCACGACGAGTACGGCCTGGACACCGCCGTAGATGTTGGTCTGGAGCCGCACATGGATGCCGTGCCGCTTGGCGAGCTGAGAGACCACGAACAGGCCGATGCGCCCGTCCGCCAGCAGGCTGGCGACGTTGACCTGGTCGGGGTCGGCGAGCAGGGCGTTCATACGGTTCTGCTCGGCGACGGGCATGCCGAGCCCTCGGTCCTCGACCTCGACGGCGAGGCCCGAGGTCACGAGGTTGGCGCGAAGGAGCACCTGGGTGTGCGGGGCGGAGAACACCGTGGCGTTCTCGACGAGTTCCGCCAGCAGGTGGATGACGTCGGCGACGGCGTGCCCGCGCAGGGTGCCGTCGGTGGGCGGCACGAGCTTGACCCGTGAGTACTGCTCGACCTCCGCGATGGCGGAGCGCAGCACCTCGGTCATGGAGACCGGGTTGCTCCACTGCCGGCGGGAGACGGCGCCGCCGAGCACGGCGAGGTTCTCGGCGTGGCGGCGGATCCGGGTGGCGAGATGGTCCACATGGAAGAGCCCCTTGAGCAGATCGGGGTCCTCGATCTCGTTCTCCAGCTCGTCGAGGATCGAGATCTCGCGGTGCACGAGTGACTGAAGGCGCCGGGCGAGGTTGACGAAGACCTCGAGCTTCTGTTCGCTGCCCGCCTGGCTGGAGAGCTGGGAGGCCTGGACGACGGCGGTGACGGCCCCGTCGTGGGCGCGGGCCAGGTCGGCGGCGAGCAGTTCGAAATCGTCGGCGCCCTCGGGCGCACCGCTGCGTGACTTGCGTTTAGGCGGGCCGTCGCCGCGCCGCAGGGCCTCGACCAGGGCCCGCAGGTCGGCCTCGCCGCGCGCGCTGCTGCGGCGCAGGGCGTCGATGCGCTCGCTCACGGACCTGGCGGTGCGGTTGGCGGCCACGGCGGCGATCAGGATGCCGACGAGGGTCACCGAGATCGCGCCGGTCAGGACGCCCCACAGGGTGAGGCCCGGCCGTGCTCCGGTGGTGCGCACGACGAACAGCACGGCCGCGCAGGCACTGAGGGCCACCGCGACGGGCGGCAGCACGGCCAGACGCAGTAGTTGGGGCCTTAAATGGGTCTCGGGCAGCGCTGGTGCGGTGCGGGCGGCCGGGCGCCCGTGCCGCCCGCCCTCACGGCGGTCTGCGCGTGTGGCCGGGGCGCGGAGTTGAGACATCGGGGTCCTCGTACTGGTCCGTCGGTCGGGGCCTGGGGGTGTACGCGCGGTCTGCGCGGCCCGGGGCATGCGCCATCGCGATGTCGGTCGACAGAGCCCAACACATTTCGGCTCCGTGTCGCCCGACGGACACTCACAGTAGTCGCCTCCGCATCATGTGCGGTGGGCAGTTGACAAAGTCCCGCAGGCAGCGTCCCGCTCTGGTATGAGCCCTCGTACGACAGACCGATAACCAGCTCCACCGTTCGCCCACATGGAGCACTCGAACGATCGGACCTGGTCAGAAGTGGTCACGAAGAAAAGTCAGGGGCGGGGCACCCGATGCGCCCAGCCCCAAGCGGACGTCCCGTTTCCCGGTCCGCGAACGCCCCTGACAGGACGATTCAGCACCTCGAAGCCGCAGTCTCCATCCCCCGGCACGTCACCGGCCGTGAGGGCGCACATGACTCCAAGTGCGCCCCGGCGAGCTCCCGTACGACCGGCGTGAACAGTCCCGAAGGGCGGGTGGAGCCGACGAACGCCCGCAGCGTTCCCTGGTGCTGCGGATCCGCCGCGAGATCAAGTCCCTCTAGGCGACCACCGTGTCATCAGCGACCGACGCGACCGGCGGCCAAGTCGGCCACCCCTCGGCGGGCGCCTCGGCGGCCTCACGCCACCACGGCGTCACGGACGACACCGACGCAGGCTCGAAGGGCTCGCCGCAGAGTGGAGCCGCCAAGGTGACCCCGGCCTTGTGCGTGGCCCGCATCATCCACTCGCCCGGCTCCGCCCACGGGTGCGGGGCGAGGTTGAAGGTCCCCCAGTGGATCGGCAGCAGGACACCCACGGCCGGATCCCCGTTCTGCAGGTCGAGGTGGGCCCGCACGCCCTCGTCCGGTGTCATGTGGATGTCGGGCCAGAAGTCCGCATAGGCGCCGACCTGGATCATCGTGGCGTCGAACGGGCCGTGGTCGGCGCCGATGTCCTTGAAGCCCTCGAAATAGCCGGTGTCACCGCTGTGGTAGATCCGGTGCTCCGCCGAGGCGACGACCCAGGACGCCCAGAGGGTGTGCTGCGTGTTGCGCAGTCCGCGGCCGCAGAAGTGGCGGGCCGGGGTGGCGGTCAGGGTGAGCCCGCCGATCTTCGTGGTCTCGTGCCAGTCCAGCTCGCGCAGCCGGTCGGCGGACACGCCCCAGTGTTCGAGGTGGGCGCCGACGCCGAGCGGCACGGCGAAAACGGTGTCCGTGCCGGCCAGTGCCTTGATCGTGGGCATGTCGAGATGGTCGTAGTGGTCGTGCGAGATGACCACGACGTCGACCGGGCCGAGCGCGGCGAGCGGCAGCGGCACGGGATGCAGCCGCTTGGGCCCGGCGAAGGGGAACGGGGAGCAGCGCTCGCCCCACACGGGATCGAAGAGCACCCGGCGGCCGTCGATCTCCGCCAGGATGCTGGAGTGCCCCAGCCAGGTCAGGCGCAGCCCGCCGGCGGGCGGCTTGGCCAGGTCGGCGTATGTGGTGGGGTGAAGCGGCACGCTGCCCTTCGGCGCACGGCGGGGCCGGGAGTCCTTGTCGAAGAAGACCTTGGCGAACTCCAGCATGGACCCGGAGGGCCGGGTCCGGGCGGTGCCCCCGGGGTTCTGGAACACCCCGTCCCTGAAGTGCGGCGATCTGCGGATACGCGCCATGCGCTCACCACTCGGATCCACGCCGAAGGCCTCGGGCCGCAGGGCGCGCAGCCCTGAGCTCGGGAAACGGAAACCGGCCACGGTTACCTCCAGGTGGAGTCGGTAAGGCCTCCCATTATGGTCGGCACCTCTGACAACCCCGGGCGGCCCCGATGAGTTCCCCGGAGCCACGGAAGACGTCTCCCACTGCGCCCGGGTGACGCTTCGGATGCCTCCGGACGACGACCCCCGTGTTTCCGCGAACTGCCCGCCGTTGCAGATCCATTCAGTACATTGACATGTCCCCACCCCTCCTCTGATACTGACCCATCGTTCAGTAACCGTGCACGGCACGCGGCCCCCACGCCCCCACCGGAGAGCCCATGACCATCCCACTCCTGTCGCTCACCTGGACCGACCACGTCACCGGCCGCCAGGGCTTCCTGGTCGTCGACCGGCTGGTGCGCGGCGTGTCCAGCGGTGGGCTGCGGATGCGGCCGGGCTGCACCCTGGACGAGGTCACCGGGCTAGCCCGCGGCATGAGCATGAAGGAAGCCCTGCACTACGACCCCGAGGCGCGGTACGTGCCCCTGGGCGGTGCCAAGGGGGGCATCGACTGCGATCCGCGGGATCCGGAGGCCTACGGGCTCCTGGTGCGCTACCTGCGGATCATGCGGCCGTACATCGAGAGCTTCTGGACCACGGGCGAGGACCTCGGCCTCACCAAGGACGTGGTCGACCGGGCGGCGGCCGAGGCGGGGCTCCTCTCGTCCATCCAGGCCGTGTATCCGCTGCTCGACGACGAGGCCGGCGCCAGGCGGCGGCTCGCGGACGCGTTCGCGGTCGAAGTGGACGGCATCGGGCTCGACGAGCTCGTCGGCGGATGCGGGGTCGCCGAGTCGGTGCTCACCGCGCTGGACCGGGCCGGTGTGCCGTACTGGAGGACGCGCGTCGCCGTGCAGGGCCTCGGGACCATGGGCGGCGCCACGGCGCGCTTCCTCGCGCGCGCGGGGCTGACAGTCGTAGCGGTCGCCGACATCAAGGGCACGATCGCCAACCCGGCGGGCCTCGACGTCGATGCCCTGCTCGCGGCACGCGACGCGTACGGCACGGTCGACCGCGCGGCGCTGCGCCCCGGCGACCGCGAACTGCCGGGCGACGCCTGGCTGGCGACCGAGGCGGAGGTACTGGTGCCGGCGGCCGTCTCGTACGCGATCGACGGCACGAACCAGGAACGGATCACCGCCCGATGGATCGCCGAGGCGGCGAACATGCCCGTACGGCCCGAGGCGGAGGATCTGCTGGCCGCGCGGGGCGTCACCGTACTGCCCGACGTCGTGGTCAACTCGGCTACGAACGCCTGGTGGTGGTGGACGCTGTTCGGCGACATCGACGCCGACGCGGACGAGGCCTTCGCCCACACGCGACGCTCGATGCGCGCTCTGATCGACCTCACTCTGACCCGCGCCGAGGCCGACGGGACGACGCCCCGCGCCGCCGCGCACGCCATCGCGGCGGAGCGGCTGCCGGTGATCGCCGAGCGGTTCGGTCGGCATCGGTGACGGCGGGCGGTTCGGCCGGCATCGGTGACGACTGTCGGATGACGGCTGACGGCTGACGGCTGACGGCTGACGGAGGGGGCTCCGCCCTGTCCGCGGCCAGGAAACGGCCTGTGCCGAGGCCTTAGGGTGACGGAGTGACAAGAGTGCGGTTGAGCGTGGCGGAGCGGCGTGAGGAGTTGCTGCGGGCCGCCGTCGAGCAGATAGAGGCACGGGGCGTGGCGGCGGTCAGGATCGCCGACGTGGCCTCGGCGCTCGGGGTGAGCAACGCGCTGGTGCTCTATCACTTCGCCACCAAGGAGAAACTGGTCGCCGCCGCCTTCGCCCATGCGGCCGAGGGCGACCTGGGACATCTGCGCAGGATTCTCGGCCGGCGTACGACGGCGCTACGACGGCTGCGGGCCGCCGTGCGCTGGTACGCGCCGACCGGACAGGCCAAGGGCTGGCGGCTGTGGATCGAGGGCTGGGCGGCGGCGCTGCGCGAGCCCGCGCTGCGGGAGGTCACACGGGACCTCGACCGGCAGTGGAAGGCTGCCATCGCCGAGGTCATAGCGGAGGGCGTGGCCGCGAACGAGTTCCGCTGCCCGGACCCCACCGGCACCGCCCTGCGCCTGACGGCGCTCCTCGACGGGCTCGCCGTGCAGCTGACCTCGTACCCCGGCGCGGTGTCACGCGCGCGTGCCCAGCAGTGGGTGGACGAGACGCTCGCCAGGGAACTGGGGCTGGAGCGGGAGGCGTTGACCGCGTCGGCGCGGTGAGGTGACCGCACGCCGAGCGGTCGGTCCTTCCCGCCCATGACGGCCGCGTGGACCGTCCCATGACAGCCGCGTGGGCCGCGCCCCCTCTAAGAGGGCACGGCCCACACCGCTGACGCACAGCCTCCAGGCACCGACCTCAAGGCACCGGCCTCAAGCCACCCATTCGATCCGCGACTTGATGTCGTCCGGCGACAGCGCGCCCTTGGCCGTCACGTGGTCCCCCGACGACTCGCCGCGCAGGCGCCGACCGATCCACGGCACCAGGTACTCACGGGCCCAGTGGACGTCGTCCCGGCGGATCTCGAGGGTGCCGCGGGGCGGGAGCGGCGGCCAGGGCTGGTCCGGGTCGGCCGGCACCTCCAGACCGAGGACCTGGCCCGCGCGGAGCGCCACGCGCGTGTGCCCCTCGGGAGACAGGTGGAGCCGGTCGTCGTCCCAGGCCCGGCGGTCCTGGATGGTCTTCAGGGACCACAGGTCGAGCACCGGGCAGCCGTACCGGTCGGCGATGGCCCGCACATGGCCGTTGTAGGTGGCGATCTTGCCGCGCAGATGCTTCAGCACGGGCACGCCACGGGTGTCGAAGCCGGTCGTCACCATGACGGTGCCGACCGCGGAGGTGAGCTGGACGATCGCCCGCTCGAAGCGCTCGGCCACCTCGTCGGGGTCGGTGCCTGGCCGGATGATGTCGTTGCCGCCCGCGCAGAACGAGACCAGGTCCGGGGCCAGTTCCACGGCTTTCGGGAGCTGGTCCTCGACGATCTGGTCGAGCAGTTTGCCGCGCACGGCGAGGTTGGTGTAGTCGAAGTGGCCCTCGGGCCGCCGGTCCGCGAGCAGGACCGCGAAGCGGTCGGCCCAGCCGACGAACGCCCCGTCGGGGCCGGGGTCGCCGACGCCCTCGGTGAAGCTGTCCCCCACCGCGACGTACGACCCGATCACTGATCTGCTGTCACTCTTCGAATCGCCTGTCACACCGGCATGATTCACCTTCGAATGTGACCTACGCGACCGTAGGGAAGGGTTGACGGGCGGTGAGATAAGCCACTCCCCAAGTGTTGACCAAATCTGGAATAAGCCTCTGATCAGGGGTGTTGTGGGCTCAACCGCCACACCCGGAACTCGCTGAACCGGAAGTGGCTCCAGGTCGTCCGGAAGGCGAAGTGCCCACCGTCGTACGGCTCCGGGTCGGTGAAGTCGAAGACGAGCCGCCCGTTGTTCCACCACCGCACGGTCGGGCCGTCGGAGACGATCCGGACCCGGTGGGGCTCGTTCGCCACGAGCAGCGGCTCGGTGTAGTCGTGGACCAGCGGACGGACCCCGGCCTCACCTACGTATCTGCGCAGCCGTGTGGTGGTGTTCGTGTTGGCTCCGTAGCCGACGTAGTACGTCTTGAGGTAGTCGTACTCCGCCAGCGCCCCGCCTCGCCGTGTCGCGAACAGGTCGTCCGGGCAACGGACGTCGGTGGCGTTCCAGAAGTTGTTGAGGTCGGAGACGCGGTCGTTGGCGCCGCCTGCCGATATGGGCGTGGCCGTGTACTCGATGGCGTACGGGCCTTCCAGCCGCTTCCTGAACCAGATCGTCGCACCCGCGGGCACGTCGACCTCCAGGGCCCCGCGCGAGGCGGTGACGGTGCCGCCCTTCTCCAGTTCCACGGCCCACCGGCCGAGACCATGACGGAAGTTGTCGTGGGCGATCAGCCTGCGACGGCGCGGGGCCGCGGCGGCGGTGCCCGCGGGGGCAAGGGCGGCTACGGTGGCGCCAACGGCCAGGGCTCCGACGGCTCTACGCGTGGTCGTCACGAGGGACGGCTCCTTCCGGGAGGCAAGGGAAAGCGCTTGCAGCGGTGCGTAGATCACTGTGCCCCTCCCCCTCCCTCTCCGTCGACCCTCTCGCCGCGCCCGCCACAGGACCGCAATGCGGCGATCACGACCTGTCGAGCCGGAACACACCGAAGGCCGGACCCGGGGATCGGGGTCCGGCCTTCGGCAGCGTGTCAGGTGGTGGGGGTACCCCCGCTCGAGCGAAACCGAGAGTGGGGGAGGTCGGCGGGGGATCAACCGATGGCGACACCCTTGGAGCGGAGGTAGGCGACCGGGTCCACGTCCGAGCCGTAGTCCGGCGTGGTGCGGATCTCGAAGTGCAGGTGCGGGCCGGTCACATTGCCGGTCGCGCCGGAGAGGCCGATCTGCTGGCCCGCGGTCACGGTCTGGCCGGCCGAGACGGAGAGCGAGGACAGGTGGGCGTACTGGGCGTAATAGCCGTCGGCGAGCTGGATGACGACCTGGTTGCCGTACGCGCCGCCCCAGCCCGCGGAGACCACGGTGCCCGCGCCGACGGCCTTCAGCGAGGTGCCGGTCGGAGCGGAGAAGTCGACGCCGGTGTGGTAGCCGCTGGACCACATGCTGCCCGCCACCTTGTAGGCGGTGCCGACGGCGGCCGAGGACAGCGGGGCACTGAAGCCACTGGCGGTGCTGGTGGTCTCGGCGCTCTGGGCAGCCTTGGTCGTCTTGGTCGCGGAGGACTTCGAGGCGGAAGAATCCGATGAATCCGACGACTTCGAGGGCGACGAGGAGGAAGACGAGGAAGAGGGCGACGTCTTGGGGGTGCTCGTCGCGGCCTTCTTGCCACCGATCGTGAGCTTCAGACCGGGGTGGATGAGCGACGGGTCCGAGCCGACGACCTCGCGGTTGTCGGCGTAGAGCTTCTTCCAGCCACCGCTGACGTTCTGCTCGTCGGCGATCTTCGAAAGGTAGTCGCCGACCCTCACCGAATAGGTCCGCACATCCGTCTTCTGAGCCGCGTCCTTCTTCTCTGCGGCCTTCTTCTCGGCCGCCTTCTTCTCGGCGACCGGAAGAGCCTGAACGGCCTTTTCCGAAACGGACTGCGCGGGAGCGGCATGGGCGCCGGTGGCCCCGATGAGCGGGAGGGCGAGAGCGGCTCCGCCGGTTCCGGCGACGGCTATGGAGCGGGTGAAGCGCAGGGACTTCGGGCGGCGGTGCTTACCCTTCGCGGGCATGGCGAATTCCTCTCCGGCGCCTGCGAGGTGAGCTGTCGGGTGCGGGCTGGAGATGCCCGGCCGCGCTGAAACGCGGCTTTACCCCAAGCCTGTTCCGGAGACCGGAACAGGCGTTGTACCTGTGGGTCCCCCGCTCCTGCCATGGTCGGGTGAGTCGGTGCGGGCTCCGGTCGGCGGCAGGATTCGGCGTCCGTCCGGATTGGTGGCGAACGTAAGCGAGGAAGACGCACGGGAACAAGTGAGAGGTTCCGTCCGAATGCGTTCCTGTTGATCCCTTGTGGGAATTCTCGGTCACCCTGCGTGAATTATGGGTACGTCGCCCGACTCAAAACCCCTTGAAAAGCACGTGAATTACATGAACATGACGGGCGACGCACGGTCACGAATATGACGCTCCTCACGTGACTCCGCTCCAGCTTCCTTTACGCCAGAGCGAGTTGGAATGAAGGCGCCAATTCGGACAGAACCCCTAGATGCGACGCAGACGGATAACTGCCGCATCGAGGTCGCCGCGCAGGCCGGTGCGCAGTCCGTGATGCAGCAATACGGCACCTCGGTGCACTTCGCCCGTTTCGAGGCATTCGTACGACGCTGTCGGGTCGAGTCCGCGCAGTCGCAGCGCCGGTACGGCCTCGCCGTAGCTCTGCGCCTGGAGCCAGGCGAGGACGACCGTCTCGGCCCCGAGCACGTACTGCACCGCGCTGAGCCCGCCGCGCGGGGGCCGCAGCCGGTAGAGGTCCCCACGCTGCACGACGGGCCGGATCCCCTTGTAGACCTCCACCCACTCCCGCGCCTCGGCGAGCTCCTCCTCGGTCCACCGCGTGAGGTCTCCGCCGACGCCGAGCACCCCGGCCATGGCGCTCACGAAGCGGAACCGCAGCGAGCTGACCCGGCCGTTGAGCTGGTTGTTCGGGCTGTCGGTGACCCAGGCGGCCATGACCCGCGCCGGATGGATCTGACTGAAGCCGTGCTGGATGGCGAGCCGGTCGAGCGGGTCGGTGTTGTCGGACGTCCACACCTGGTCCGTACGACTCAGCACGCCGAGGTCGATCCGGCCACCCCCGCCCGAGCAGGACTCGAAGGCGACGCCCGGGTGGGCGGCCCGGAGCCGGTCCAACAGGGCGTAGAAGGCGCGGACGTGGTCGACCCAGAGCCGCTGCGGGTACGGCTCACCGGGCCAGCCCGCGTCGCTGAAGCAGCGGTTGAAATCCCACTTCACATAGTCGACGGGAGCGCTGGAGAGGAGCTCGTCGAGCCGGTTCCAGAGGTATTCCTGGACGTCTTCGCGCGCGAGGTTCAATACGAGCTGATTGCGGAACTCCGTCCGCTTTCGTCCGGTCTGATACTGCACCCAGTCCGGGTGGGCCCGGTAGAGCTCGCTGTCCGGATTGACCATTTCCGGCTCGACCCAGATGCCGAACTGCATGCCGAGGGCGTGCACGTAGTCGGCGAGGGGCTTGAGGCCGGACGGGAAGCGGTCCGGGTTGGGCGTCCAGTCGCCGAGCCCGGCGCGGTCGCTGGTGCGCGCCCCGAACCAGCCGTCGTCGACGACGAACAGCTCGACGCCGATCGCGGCGGCCCGTCGCGCGAGGGTGCCCTGCTGCTCCTCGGAGATGTCGAACTCCGTCGCCTCCCAGGAGTTGAAGAGAACCGGCCGGTCCTGATCGGCGTCGGGGATGACATGGGCGCGCTGGTAGGCGTGCCAGGCACGGCTCGCGCCCCCGAAGCCGCCGTCGCTCCACAGCCCGGCGAAGACGGGCGTCACGAACGACTCCCCCGCCGCCAGCCGCAGCAGACCCGAGTCGTCGTATCCGACCCCGCCGGTGATCTGCACGCGCGCGTCCGGCAGTTGGGCCACCGAGATCCGCCAGGAGCCCGACCAGCCGAGGGCGCAGCCGTAGACCTCGCCGTGCTCCTCGCCGGCGTCGGTGTCGAGCGCGACCCATGGCAGGAGGGGGTGCCCGGTGTGGCCGCGGCGGCTGCCGATGACCTTCTCACCGTAGGTGAGGGACGACCGCGTCAGCCGGGACTCCGCTGCCCACCGCCCATGCAGCTGGGACAGCCGCCAGTCCTCGCGGTCGGGCAGGGTCCAGGTCGCGGAGTCGGCGCGCAGCAGCTCCAGGTCGGGCCCCTGGTTGTCGAGGGTCACCCAGCGCTCCACCACGTCGTCGCGCATCCGGTAGTGCAGCGTGATGCCCAGCCCGCCGTCCCGGAACCGCAGCCGCAGCTCCGCACCCTCGGAGCCCTCCGCGCCGTCGGTCTCGTACGCCTCGAAGGTCCACTCGGTGCCGCGCCGTTCGTCGGTGCGCACGGACAGGGCCGGCCGCACGAAACGGGGACCGCCCTCGACCGGGTACTCCTCGCGTCCGTCGAGTTGCGACTCGAAGCCCCGGAAGTCCGCGAGCGGGCGCGCGGCCAGCTCCTCGGCGTCGGCGAGCGCGATCCGCGGGCCCCAGTGCAGGTGCAGCAGTTCGTCGGCCTCCGTCAGATGGAGGGCGTAACTGCTGGTCGGCCCGGAAAGAACCCAGGTGCGTCCACGGTCGGAGATTTCCAGCATCAGGCCCTCACATATTCGAACAGGTCCACTCAAGCACCAACATCATCAAGGTCGAGGGGCTCCGCTGCAACGCCCTGTGGACAACTCATTGCCCCAGGAATCCATGTCGTATGGTCGAGAGCGCACCCCGTCGGCCGCACCGCCGAGCCGCGTCGGCGGGGCCGACCGGGAGGAGCCCCCGTGACGCAGCAGATCCCGTCGACCGAGCCCGAGCTGGCCGGAGTCCGCAACTTCCGCGACGTGGGCGGCCTGCCGACCGTGGACGGACGGCGGGTGCGATACGGAGTGCTGTTCCGCAGCGGCCACCTGGCGCACGCGACCGAGGAGGACGCCGCCTTCCTCGGCTCCCTGGGCCTGCACACGATCTTCGACTTCCGCAACGCGGCCGACCAGAAGCTCGAAGGGCCGGACGTCGAGCTGACGGGGGTGCGCAATGTGAACCTGCCGCTGAGCGATCCGGCGGACGGCGCGGAATTCTGGAAGATGGTCCGCGACGGCAACATCGACCAGCTGCGGGAGATCCTCGCCGACGGCAAGGCCGCGAACCGGATGATCGCCTCGTATCGCACGATCATCAAGGAGCGCACCGCCGAGCACTCCCAGGTGCTGCACGCGCTCGCGGAGGACAGCGTCCCCGCCCTGATGCACTGCGCGGCCGGCAAGGACCGGGCCGGCCTGTCCATCGCCGTGACGCTGCTCGCCCTCGGCGTCGAGCGCGAAGCGATCGTCGCCGACTACCTGGAGTCCAACGCCAAGCACCGCCGCTACAAGGTGCGCCGCAGCGGCAGCGACGCCGCGGCCTACTCCCCCGAGGTCATGGAGCTGCTGAACCCACTGTTCGACGCGCGCGCCGAATATCTGACGGCGGCCTTCGAGACCATCGAGGAGACATGGGGCGGCGTCGACGCCTACCTGGAGCAGGGGCTGGGGATCACCCCGGAGGCCCGGGAGCGACTGCGGGAGCGGCTGCTCGACTGACGCCGGCCACCGTGCCCTCCCGGCCTCGACGACCCTCCCGCCCTGTGCCCTGCTCCCGCGCCTACGTCGCTCCGGCCTCGAACAGCAGGTAGATGAAGGCCGCGAAGACATGACCCACCGCGATGTAGATGATGAGCCGCACCCACAGGGCGCGCGGGAACTTCTCCTCCATGTCGCTCATGGCGTCTCTCCAGGGGTGGGGCCCAGGCACAGGGTGGCCGTGGGGCTCTGCAGCAGGGTGTGGACGAAGAGAAGCTCGACCCCGTCCTGGTCCTGGGCGGCGATGCGGTGCGGGGTGAGCGAGTCGAAGTGCGCGCTGTCGCCGGGCTCGAGCCGGTGCGCGGTGTCCCCGAGGGTCAGCCGCAGCCGCCCCTTGAGGACGTGGAGCCATTCCTCGCCGGGGTGCACGCGCACGATGTCGCCCTGCGATCCGTACGGCACATGGACGCGCAGGGCCTGCATCCCGCGCCCGGGAGCGCCCGCCTGCCAGTACGTCCAGCCGCCGGCCGCTGTCGGCTCCATGTCGACGGCCCGCACGATGGCGTCCCGGTCTGCGACCGTCTCGCCGAGCAGCTCCGAGACGGTCGTACCGTAGATGCGCGCGAGTGCGAGCAGCATCGGCAGTGAGGGCTGGCGTTGCCCGGTCTCCAGCCGGGAGAGGTGGGCGGGCGACAGTCCGGCGGCGCGGGCCGCGGCCTCCAGGGTGAGTGCCGCCCGGCGGCGCAGGGCCCGGAGCTGAGGCGCGACGACGGGCAGGGCCTCGCCCGGCGCCGTCGAATCGCCCTCGGGCTCGTTCTCGGGAGAGCTCATGCGCTCAATTCAGCCGGAGGCTTGCCCCTGCGGCAAATTTCTTGCCTCAGAGGCAAAAGCCTCTCGACCGGCCCGGCATCAGGAACCTCATACCCTCACCGGTTGGCAACCGCCTGCTTGATCAATGTCTTGCCGAAGTCCCACATCAGCCCGCCCCCACTGTGCGCGTCGTCCATCACCTCCGTGAAGGCGTCGACGAACCGGTCCACCTCCCGCTCACCGATGATCAGCGGGGGGATCAGCTTGATCACCTCCAGGTGGTCGCCGGAGACCTGGGTGAGGATGCGGTGCCGCCGCAGCAGCGGTACGACGACCATCTGCGCGAACAGGCCCTTGCGCGCGGCCTGCAGCATGGCCCAACGGCTCCGCAGCTTCAGCGAGTCGGGCCTGCCGAACTCGATGCCGATCATCAGGCCCCGGCCGCGGACGTCGGCGAGGAGCTCGTACTTGTCGATCAGCGCCGCGAGCCGGGACCTCAGCTGCTCCCCGGTAGCGCGCGCGTTCGCGACGATCTGCTCGTTCTCGATGACGGACAGGACCGCGAGCCCGGCCGCCATGGCCTGCGCGTTGGATCCGAAGCTCGCCGAATGGACCAGGACGCGGTCCATGGACGAGTAGACCTTCTTGAAGATCCAGTCCTTGCCGAGGGTGGCCCCGACCGGCACATAGCCACCCGAGAGGGCCTTGGCCACGCACACCAGGTCCGGCCCGACACCGTCCTCGTGCTGGTAGGCGTAGAAGTCGCCGGTCCGGCCCAGTCCCGTCTGCACCTCGTCGGCGATGAGCAGCGCCTTGTGCCTGTGCAGCAGTTCCTGGGCGGCCCGCAGGTAGCCGGGCGGGGCCTCGTGCACGCCCTTGCCCTGGATCGGCTCGACGATGAGCGCCGCCACATCTCCCTTCTTCAACTCCCGCGCGAGGACGTCGACATCACCCAGGGGTACGGCCGTGTCCGGCAGCAAGGGCGCGAAGCCGTCCCGGAAGCCGGACTCGCCGTTCACCGACAGCGAGCCCGTGGTCAGCCCGTGGAAGGCGTGGTCGCAGTACAGGATCCGCGGCTTGCCGGTGACGAACCGCGCGAACTTCAGCGCGGTCTCCACCGCCTCCGTCCCGCTGTTGGCGAAGAACACCCGGTCCAGGTGCGGACTGTGCGCGAGCAGCTTCTCGGCCAGCAGCCCGGGCAGCGGCTGGCAGTCGAAGCGGGTGAGGTCGGCGAGGCCGGCGTCGAGGACGTCGTGCAGCGCCTTGCGGACGACGGGGTGGTGGCGCCCCAGTCCCATCACCCCGAACCCGGCGAGCATGTCCAGGTAGTCGTCACCGTCCGCGTCCCAGAAGTACGCGCCCTCGGCCCGCTCGTAGACCTTGTCGAAGCCGATGGTGTGCAGCATGCGCGGGAGCTGGTGGTTGAGGTGCCTGCCGTGCAACTCGTAGCGCTCGGCTCCGCGCTCGGCGAGGAGGTGGCCGAGGTCGAACTCCGTGGTCATTCGGCTTTCTCCTTGACTGGCACGACGGTACGGCCGTCATGGCCGCCCTCGCCCCGGTCCGGGCCGGCCAGGGTGTCCTCGGCCTCCTTGAGGGCGAGGCTCGCGCTGATCCGACCGGCGATCTCCACGGGCGTGAGCCCGATGTCGGCGAGCACCTCGCCCCGCTTGGCATGCGCGAGGAACTGCTCCGGGATACCGAACCGCCGTACGGGTACATCGACTTCGGCGTCGTTCAGTGCCAGTGCCACGGCGGCGCCGACCCCGGACGAGCGGCTGTTGTCCTCGACGACGGCCACCAGCCGGTGCTGTGCGGCGAGGGGGGCCAGCGCGGGGTCGACCGGCTTGACCCAACGCGGGTCGACGACGGTGCAGTTGATGCCGCGCGCCCGCAGGAGATCGGCGGCCTGGAGGCACACCGGCGCCATCACGCCGACGGCGACGAGGAGGACGTCCGGCTCGTCCTCGTCCCGGTGCAGCACGTCCAGGCCGCCCACTCGGTCGACCGCCGGGATCGACGGCCCGACCGACTCCTTCGGGAACCGTACGAGCGTCGGCGCGTCGTCCACGGCCACGGCCTCGCGCAGTTGCGCCCGCAACTGGTCGGCGTCGCGCGGCGCGGCGATCCGCAGGCCGGGCACGACCTGCAGGATCGACATGTCCCACATGCCGTTGTGGGAGGGCCCGTCGGCGCCCGTGACGCCGGCCCGGTCCAGCACGAAGGTCACCCCGCACCGGTGCAGGGCGACGTCCATCAGCAGCTGGTCGAAGGCACGGTTGAGGAACGTGGCGTAGACGGCGACGACGGGATGCAGCCCCCCGGTCGCCAGCCCGGCCGCCGACACGGCCGCGTGCTGCTCGGCGATCCCGACGTCCCACACCCGGTCCGGGAACCGCTCCGCGAACTTGCCGAGCCCGACGGGGTGCAGCATGGCCGCCGTGATCGCCACGACGTCCTCCCGCTCCTGACCGATCCGCACGATCTCGTCACCGAACACCGAGGTCCAGGACGGCCCGCCCGACGGCGCGAGCGGCTCGCAGGTCAGCGGGTCCATCACGCCGACGGTGTGGAAGTGGTCCTCCTCGTGGGCGAGGGCGGGTTCGTAGCCGCGTCCCTTCTCCGTGAGGCAGTGGATCAGCACGGGCCCGTGGAAGCGCTTGGCCCGCCTGAGCGCGGACTCGACGGCACCGATGTCGTGTCCGTCGATCGGTCCGACGTACTTCAGTCCTAGGTCCTCGAACATGCCCTGCGGTGCGAAGGCGTCCTTGAACCCCTTCTTCGCCCCGTGCAGGGACTCGTAGATCGTGTTGCCCACCAGCGGGGTCCTGAGCAGTACGTCCTTCCCCCAGGCCAGGACCCTCTCGTAGCTGTCGGTCGTGCGCAGGGTGGCCAGATGGTTGGCGAGGCCGCCGATGGTCGGGGCGTACGACCGTTCGTTGTCGTTGACGACGATGATCAGCGGCCGGTCCTTGGCGGCCGCGATGTTGTTCAGCGCCTCCCAGGCCATGCCACCGGTCAGCGCCCCGTCGCCGATCACCGCGACGACGTGCCCCTTCTCCCCCTGCACCTGACGGGCCTTGGCGAGCCCGTCGGCCCAGCCGAGCGCGGTGGAGGCGTGGCTGTTCTCGACGATGTCGTGCTCGGACTCCTCGCGCGAGGGGTAGCCGGACAGGCCGCCCTTGCCGCGCAGCTTGGAGAAGTCCTGACGTCCCGTCAAAAGCTTGTGTACGTAGCTCTGGTGACCGGTGTCCCAGACAATGCGGTCGACCGGTGACTCGAAGACCCGGTGGAGCGCGATGGAGAGTTCCACCACCCCCAGGTTGGGCCCGAGGTGTCCGCCGGTCCTGGCGACCGCGTGCACCAGGAACTCCCGGATTTCATGGGACAGATCATCGAGTTCCGCCTCGGACAGCGCCTTCAGGTCGCGTGGTCCCCGGATGCTCTCCAGAATCGTCACGCTCGGGCCCCCTCTCGGTCCGTGCCTTGCTTCAACTCACCGTCACTGCTGGTTTCCCCGTGACGGTGGGGGCGCCCGATGCGGCCCCGTCCTGTTCCATCTGCTCGGCGATCTTCATCGCCTCTTCGATCAGGGTCTCGACGATCCTGGACTCGGGGACGGTCTTGATGACCTCGCCCTTGACGAAGATCTGCCCCTTGCCGTTTCCGGAGGCGACCCCGAGGTCCGCCTCCCGTGCCTCGCCCGGGCCGTTGACCACACAGCCCATGACGGCTACCCGCAAGGGCACTTCCATGCCCTCCAGGCCGGCGGTCACCTCGTCGGCCAGCTTGTAGACGTCGACCTGCGCGCGGCCGCACGACGGGCAGGAGACGATCTCCAGGCGCCGCTGCCTGAGGTTCAGCGACTCCAGGATCTGGATGCCGACCTTGACCTCCTCGGCGGGCGGGGCGCTCAGGGACACCCGGATCGTGTCGCCGATCCCCCGCGACAGCAGGGCGCCGAAGGCGACGGCCGACTTGATCGTGCCCTGGAAGGCGGGACCGGCCTCGGTGACCCCGAGGTGCAGCGGGTAGTCGCACTGGGCCGCGAGCTGCTGGTACGCCTCGATCATCACGACCGGGTCGTTGTGCTTCACCGAGATCTTGATGTCCCGGAAATCGTGCTCCTCGAACAGCGACGCCTCCCACAGCGCGCTCTCCACGAGCGCCTCCGGCGTGGCCTTGCCGTACTTGCGCAGCAGCCGCTTGTCGAGCGAGCCGGCGTTGACGCCGATGCGGATCGGCGTGCCGTGGTCCTTGGCGGCCCGCGCGATCTCCTTGACCTTGTCGTCGAACTGTTTGATGTTGCCGGGGTTCACCCGTACGGCCGCACAGCCCGCCTCGATGGCGGCGAACACGTACTTCGGCTGGAAGTGGATGTCCGCGATCACCGGGATCTGGGACTTGCGGGCGATGGTCGCGAGGGCGTCGGCGTCGTCCTGCGTCGGGCAGGCCACGCGCACGATCTGGCAGCCGGACGCCGTCAGCTCGGCGATCTGCTGGAGGGTGGCACCGATGTCGGACGTACGGGTCGTCGTCATCGACTGCACCGACACCGGGGCACCGCCCCCGACCGCCACCGGACCGACCTGGATCCGCCGCGACTCACGCCGCTCGGCGACCGGCCGGACCGGTACCTCGGGGACACCCAAGGGGATGGCGGTCATCGTGTCACTCCCGGTTTCCGGAGACCGTCTCGCGCATCGCGCGCAGCGACTCCTTGAGCGAGCCCATGGTGGCCAGGACCGCGGTGGGCTCGTAGCCGCAGTGCGCCATGCAGTTGGCGCAGCGCGGGTCCTTGCCGCGGCCGTACTTGTCCCAGTCGGTCTCCTCGATGAGCTCGCGGTACGTGGGGACGTACCCGTCGGCCATCAGGTAGCAGGGGCGCTGCCAGCCGAACAGGGAGTAGTTCGGGATCGCCCACGCGGTGCACGGGAAGTCCACCTTGCCCTCGAGGAAGTCGAGGAACAGCGGCGAGTGGTTCAGCCGCCAGCGGCGCCGGTTGCCGCCCGCGAAGGCCTTCCTGAACAGTTCGCGGGTCTGCTCCACGCCGAGGAAGTGCTCCTGGTCGGGGGCCTTCTCGTAGGCGTAGGCGGGCGAGATCATCATCTCGTCGACCTTGAGGTCGTCGTTGAGGTAGTTGAGGACCTCGACGATGGTCTGCGGGGTGTCGGTGTTGAAGAAGGTCGAGTTGGTGGTGACCCGGAAGCCGCGCCTCTTGGCCTCCTTGATGGCCTCCACCGCCTCGTCGAACACCCCCTCCTTCGCCACCGACTCGTCGTGGCGCTCGCGCAGCCCGTCGATGTGCACGGCGAACGCGAAGTACGGCGAGGGCTTGAACTTGTCCATCTTCTTGCGCAGCAGCATGGCGTTGGTGCACAGGAAGACGTACTTCCGCCTGGCCACCAACTGGCGCACGATCTCGTCGATCTGAGGATGCATCAGGGGCTCGCCGCCAGCGATGGACACCATCGGCGCACCGGATTCGAGCACCGCTCCCACGGCCTGAGCGACGGGCATCCGCTGCTTCAGCACTCCGGCGGGATGCTGGATCTTGCCGCAGCCCTCGCACTTGAGGTTGCAGGCATAGAGCGGTTCCAGCTCGACGATGAGGGGAAACTTGTCCCGCCTGCGGAGCTTCTGTTCGGCCAAGTAAGTAGCGACCTTGATGGACTGACGCAGCGGCATGGCCATCTGGCTCACCTCCTGGGGAGCAGCAAAGAACGGTGCCATTCATAGAAAGCGGGCAGGACGGAACGAAGGACGCGGAAAGCAGATATTCCACCGCGCAACGTGCCGATCCGGACGAGTTCATGTTCTGGAGCGTCCACGACCACCCGGACGGCCGCAACCGGGCGCTCGCCCGTGCGTACGGCGCTCAGGAGTGTGGCCGCCGACTCCATGTCGACCGCGATAGCGCCGGTCGAGAGCAGGTCGGACCGTTCCTGACCACGGATGACGTGATCGGAGCCGGTGAGTGGTCCGGTGTGGACGGTGCGGCCGGGAACGGTCCGCACAAGCTCTTTGACGAGTAGGTCGGTCCCGGTGCACGGAATGGTTCCCGCCGGATCCCGGGTCTCCTCGGCGACCACCAGATCACCGGGGTGCATCCCGGGAGCGAGCCCGGCGCAGAAGCCCGTGGCGAGCACGGCGGCCCCGCTGAGGGCCGGGTCGGCCAGCATCCGGGTGACGGAGCGTTCAGCCGCCCGGGGCCCCATGCCCGTACGGAGCACGGTGACCGGCCCGCCGGCCCCGCCCCGCTCACCCGTGCGCAGCGCGAGCTGCTCAATGCCGAGCGCGCAGGCGATCAGCAGCGGGGCCGGAGCGGGCTGTGGGCTCATCAGCCCCCCTTGGCCTCGGCCAGCGGTTTCCCGGGCGCCCCGCTCTTCACGGCCAGCTCGGCGAAGGGCTCGCCGTGCACGTACCGGCCGAGCGCGGTGAGGGGGAAGACCTGCCGGTAGAGGTGGTAGTTGATCGAGAAGTCCCAGGGGAACCCGGTGCCGGTGAAGTACGGCTCGTCCCAGGAGCCGTCCTCCCGCTGGGTGACCGCGAGCCACTCGACGCCGCGCTCGACGGCCTTGGAGTCCTTCTCTCCCGCGGCCAGCAGCGCCATCAGCGCCCACGCGGTCTGCGAGGCGGTCGAGGCGCCCTTGCCGCTCCACTCCTTGACGTACTTGTAGGAGCGCAGGTCCTCGCCCCAGCCGCCGTCGTCGTTCTGCACGGACTCCAGCCAGGTGACGGCACGGCGGATCGCCGGGTGCGAGCCCGGGACACCGGCGGCCACGAGGGCGGGTACGACCGATCCGGTGCCGTAGACGTAGTTCACGCCCCAGCGTCCGAACCACGAGCCGTCCGGCTCCTGCTCGGCGAGCAGCCACTGGATGCCGCGCCGGGTGCGCGGGTCGTGGGCCAGGCCCTCGACCGCGAGCATCTCGACGACGTGCGCGGTGACGTCGGCCGACGGTGGGTCGATGACCTCGCCGAAGTCGCAGAACGGCAGCCGGTTGGGGAAGGGGCTGGTGTTGTCGACGTCGAAGGCGCCCCAGGCCCCGTTCCTCGACTGCATCCCGAGGTTCCAGCGCACGCCCCGACCGATCGCCTTCTCCACCCGCTCCGGGTCGTGGTGCTCGACGCGGCGCAGTGCGAGGACCACCTCGGCGGTGTCGTCGATGTCAGGGTAGTTGTCGTTGTGGAACTCGAACGCCCAGCCGCCGGGCGGCAGTTGGGGGCGCTTGACCGTCCAGTCGCCGGGCCGGACGATCTCCTCTCCCAGCATCCAGTCCGCGGCCCTGACGAGCTGCGGATGGTCGGCGGGCACGCCCGCGTCGATCAGCGCGATGGTCGCCAGGCACGTGTCCCAGACCGGCGACTGGCACGCCTCGATCATCCGGGCCCCGTCCTCACGCCACACGGCGAAACGGTCCAGCGACGCCAGTCCCTCGCGCATGACGGGGTGTTCGAGGTCGTAGCCGAGCAGGTGGAGGGCGATGATCGAGTACACGGCCGGCGGCTGGATGCCTCCCCAGCAGCCGTCGTTCTCCTGCCGCTCGATGATCCAGCGGGCCGCGCTGTTCATGGCGGCTCTGCGCAGCTTGCGGGGAGCGACCTTGCGCAGCCGGTGCAGCGCCTTGTCCAGCCGCTGGAAGGCACCGTCCCAACTGGCCGCCGGAGCGAGGGGCTTGGGCGGGTTCGGCTGGGCCGGGTCGGTGTGCAGTTCGTCGAGTGGGAAGGGCGCGGGCCGTACCGGGCGCTTCGCGGAGACGATCGTCAGCGGGACGATGGTCTGCCGGGCCCAGCAACCGAAGTCGTAGATGTTGAGCGGGAACCACTTGGGGAAGTAGATGAGCTCCGGCGGGAGTTCGGGCAGGTCCTCCCACTTCCACCAGCCGAACAGGGCCAGCCAGATCCGGGTGAAGACCCGGGATGCGGCGATGCCGCCCTGCTTGCGGATCCAGGCGGAGGCCTTGGCCATGTGCGGGGCGTCCGGCGCGTCGCCGGCCAGGCGGAGGGCGACGTACGCCTCGACGGTGGTGGAGAGTTCGCCGGGCCCGCCGTAGAAGGTGGCCCAGGTGCCGTCCTCGCGCTGCTCGCCGCGGATGAAGAGCGCGGCGGCCCGCGTGGTCTTCTCGTCCCGGATCCCCAGGAACTGACGGAGCAGCAGGTCTTCGGCGTCCATCGTGACGTTCGTCTCGAGGTCGCCCTTCCACCAGCCCTGGGCGTCCTGCTTCGCCAGCAGGAAGTCGGTGGCGCGCCGTACCGCGCGTTCGGCGGCCTCGTGAACCCCGGCCGCCACGGGGGTTTCGCTGTCGGTGTCGCTGGCCGCGGCTGCCCGGGGCGGCAGTGCCCCGGCGCTTCCGTCGGTCGTCGCTGTCATGGCTTCCCCTTCGTGCAGTGCTACAGGTAGTGCGTCTGCTGTGGGTCCGCCGTCGGCCGGTGCACTTCTTCCAGCGGCACCGGCCGGCGACTACGCGAGGGCTATTCGACCGATACTGATCATCTCTTTTCGCCCGGTGGGGATCATCTCTTTCGTACGACGACGAAGTCGGCGAGTGCCGTGAACCGGTCCCGCACCTGCTCGGGCATGTCGACGGCGTCGAGGGCCTCGACGGCGATGGCGTGCTGACGGCGCGCCTCTTCGGCGGTCCACTCACGGCCGCCCGCCTCTTCGATGAGGGCGGCGCGGGCCGCGAACTCCTCCTCGGAGAAGTTCTCGAAGTCGCTGCTCTTGGCGTCGGCGGCGAGGATCTCGCCGAGCCGCTCGGAGGCGGAACCGCCCGCCGCGAGGGCGGCCACGACCGGCAGGGACTTCTTGCGCTGGCGCAGGTCGCTCCAGGTCTGCTTGCCGGTGGAGACCGGGTCGCCCCAGATGCCGAGCAGGTCGTCGACGGCCTGGAAGGCGAGGCCCAGGTGGTAGCCGTACTTCTCCAGGGTGTCGGCGGTACGCTCGTCCGCGCCGCCGAGCACCGCGCCGATGGAGCTGGCGCAGGCGAGCAGGGCACCGGTCTTGTTGCCTTCCATCTCCAGGCACTCCTCGACGCTGACCCGGTCGCGGTGCTCGTAGGAGATGTCCTGCGCCTGACCGTCGATCAGGGCCCGGGTGGCGGTGGTCAGCCGGCGGGTGGCGCGGCCGGCCTCGACGGTGCCGAGTTCGAGCAGGACCTCGTTGGCCAGGGCGAACAGAGCGTCACCGACGAGGATGGCCTGGGCGGGGCCGTGCACCTTCCAGACCGTGTCGCGGTGGCGGCGCTGTTCGTCGCCGTCCATCAGGTCGTCGTGCAGCAACGAGAAGTTGTGGACCAGCTCGACGGCGACGGCACCGGGGATGCCGACCTCGGGCGCGGCGCCGGTGACCTCGGCGGAGAGCACCGCGAGGGCGGGGCGTACGGCCTTGCCGCCGTCGCCGGCCGTGGGGTTGCCGTCGGCGTCGATCCAGCCGAAGTGGTAGGCGGAAACGGTGTCCATGGGAGGGGCCAGGCGGTCGATCGCCGCCCGCAGTACCGGGGTGGCCAGGGTCCTACCGCGCTCCAGGAGCGCGGTCACGTCCACCGCGGTCTCTCGAGCGGCCTTCTCGGCCGGGGGCACAGTGGGCACAGTCTCTCCTCTTGTTGCGGTACCGGGGGTGCGGGGGTCTGCCGCGCCGAGCTGATGGATCATCAGGCCGCCTCTTCCACGTCGAAGAGGTGACTCGGGCGGGGCCGGCCCAGGGCGCTCAGCGCGGCGCCCGCCGCACTCACGCCACTGCGGACCGCACTCTCCATGGTCGCGGGCCACCCTGTGGCGGTCCACGCTCCGGCCAGGTAGAGGCCGGGGGCCTTGGTACGGGCGCCGGGCCGCAGCCGCCCGACGCCGGGGGTGGGGGCGAACGTCGCGGTGCGCTCCCTGGTCACGAAGAAATCCCTCACCTGCGCGCCGCGTGCCCTGGGCAACAGCCGTTCCAGTTCGGGCAGATAGCGCTCGCGCAGCTCGGCGACGGGTTCGTCGATCTCGTCCTGCGCCGCCGACTGGGACAGGGCGAGGTACTGGCCGTCCCGCAGGCCGGAGGCCTCGGTCCGGTCGAAGACCCACTGCACGGGGGTGCCGAGGGCCGCGAAGAACGGACGGCTGAGGACCTTGCGGTCGTACACGACATGGACGTTGAGGATCGGCGCGGTACCGATCTCGAGGAGCTGCTCCGGCGCGTCGAGCGCACCCTCGGGCAGCAGGTCGTACGCCTCGCGCTGCGCCACGGCGAGCACGACGGCGTCCGCCTGAAGCGTCTCGCCGGGAACCTGGACGCTCCAACGTCCGTTCTCGTCAGTGGAGATGGAGGTGACGCGTGTACGGACCTCGATACGAACGCCCGCCGAGTCGAGCGCCTTGCGGGCCAGCCGGTCGTGCAGTTCGCCCAGCGGGACGCGCGCCCAGCCGATGTCGGCCGCGCCCGGGTCGGACAGCAGACCGGTCTTGAACACCATCGCGGCGAGCCCCAGCGAGGCGTCGCCCGCGACCGCGTTGAGGGTGGCGACCCCGACCAGGTCCCACAGGGCCTCGATGGCACGCGCCGACTGACCGTGCGTGGTCAGCCAGCTGCCGAAGTCCTGCGTGTCCAGGGTCGGATCGGCGAGGTCGAGCCCCTGGAGCGCGAGCGCGGCACGACCGACCTTGGCACGCTCGGCGAGTGACAGATGCGGGTACGTCGCCAGGCTCCGGCCCAGGTGCAGGGGTACGGGCAGCGCGTCGCGCCGCAGTCTGCCGAGCCGTCGGCCCTCGGGCCGCGCCAGGTCGAGCACGGGCACGTCGAGGCGATCCTGCAACGGTGCCAGCGACGTCCCCTCGATGCGGTCGAGGAACCAGCGGTAGGCGGTGCAGCAGCGCAGGTACACGTGCTGTCCGTTGTCGACGGTGAGTTCGCCGCGCTGGAAGGAGAAGGCCAGGCCACCAAGCCGCGGGCGACCCTCGATCAGGGTGACGCGCACCCCGGCGTCGGCGAGCGCGAGCGCGGCGGTGATGCCGGCGAGCCCGCCGCCGACCACGACGGCGGTCCCGGAGCGTCCGGGGATGTCCGCGAGCGACTCTTCGGGCCGCATGCCGTCGGTCATCGTGCACCCTCCCCTGCGCGACCGCGGTGCCGGTGCTCGAACGCCGCACGGCCGGCCGTCTCAGTCAGGGACGCGGCCCGGCAGCGGAGGGTTGCCCGCCACTTTTCGCCGGTGGCATCACCTTGGACCGGAATGTCCATCAGGCGCGCCTCCTGACGGTACGACGGCCGGCATGCCGGGCGTCCAGACCGCTCAGACCGCGCACGGCGACGTAGGCCTTCTCGCGCCCGGGCAGGGAGACCCGGCCGCGCAGCACGGCCGCCGGGTCGCGCTCGATGCGGTCGAGGAGGCGGCGGTAGATGCCGGCCATGGCGGCGACACAGGCACCGCTGCGCCGGTCGAGCATCGGGAGCAGCCGGTAGCCCTCGGCGAAAAGGGCGCGGGCCCGACGCACTTCGAAGTGCACGAGGCCCGCGAAGTCGGAGCCCTCCGGTGGTGTCGGCCCGCTGAATCCTGACGAGCAGCCGAATTTGGCGAGGTCGTCGGAGGGCAGATAGACGCGCCCGCCCTCGGCGTCCTCGCGGACGTCCCGCAGGATGTTGGTGAGTTGCAGCGCGAGCCCGAGCGTGTCGGCATACTCCGGCGCGCGCTCGGCGCCGCGCGCCCCCGGTTCCGTGCCGAACACACCGAGCGAGAGGCGCCCGATGGCGCCGGCGACACAGCGGCAGTAGACCTTCAGATCGTCCCAGGTCTCGTAGGTCTCCCCGCGCACGTCCATCAGGACACCGTCGATGAGCTCGTCCAGTCCGCCGAGCGGGATGGGGAAGGTGCCGGCGGCGTGGGCGAGGGCCACGGCCACGGGGTCGATGTCGTCCTCGTCGACCGCCCGGTCGCGGACCCGGGTCAGCAGCTCCCGGGTTTCCTCGAGTCTGGCGGCCTTGACCTCGCCGGTCAGCGCGCCGTCGCCGATGTCGTCGACGCGGCGCGAGAACGCGTACAACGCGGACATCGCGCGGCGCTTGGGCGTGGGCAGCAGGCGGATGCCGTAGGCGAAGTTACGGGCCTGCCGTCCGGTGACGGCCTCGCAGTAGCTGTAGGCGGCGAGTACCGGTGCGGACACGTGTGGTGCAGACTCCACGGTCCGGATCACCCCTCTCCTCGCAGAGTCACGCCCACCTCGCGCAGCAGTTGGAGCTTGCTCGCCTTGGGCGGGCCGGGAAGTACGTCGTATTCGGCGGCGGCGATCGCGCGGATCGCCGCCCTTCCCCCCGCCACGAAACCCGCGAGCAGCAGCTTGAGCCTGCCGTGGACGCTACCCACCAGGGGGGTGCCTTCATTCAGGAGGCTTTGGGCACGTTCGGCTTCATATGCAACCAGCGCGCGCACCGATGCGCCCGCTGTTTTCACCGACAGATCGGTTTCCTGGACGTGAAAGCGCTTCATGTCCTGGGCCGGCAGATAGATCCGGTCACGGCCGAGGTCCTCGGCGATGTCCTGAAGGTGCTCGACGATCTGAAGTGCCGTGCACACCGCGTCGGAGCGGCGGATCCGCTCGGGGGTCTCGGTGCCGGTGACGGCGAGGACGAGACGGCCGACGGGGTTGGCGGACAGTTCGCAGTAGGCAAGGAGATCGTCGTAGGTCTCGTACCGCCCGACGAGCTGGTCCTGGCGGTTGGCGGCGATCAGGCCGAGGAAGGGCTCGGGGGTCAGCGAGCGGCGGCGGACGGTCGGCTGCAGGCGGCGGAGCAGCGGGTGGCGCGGGGTGCCGTCGAAGACCCGGCGCAGGTCGGCCTCGAAGGCATCGAGCAGGACCAGGCGGTCCTCGGCGTCCGCGGCCGACACGCCGAGCAGCCGGGCGTCGGCGCCGCCGGGGGCGAGATCGCCGTCACCGATGTCGTCGACGAGGCGGGCGAAGCCGTAGACGGCCATGAGGTCGGCGCGCCAGGCCCTGGGCAGGAAGAACGGCGCGACGGGGAAGTTCTCCGCGGCGGCCTTGTCGAGCGTGCCGCGCTCCGGGTCACCCGCGCCCCCGGCCGGTCCCGTCACCGTTGACTGCCCGGGGCGGGGACGGCACAGGCTACTGCGTTGACCTGGGGAGTTTCCATAGCCATTGCCGTCACATCTCCCGTTCTACACCGCCGACCCAATGCATACTATTTCGGACACGCCGCCCAGCCGCCCGCACCGCGGCCCCAGGGAAGGTGGCGTTCCTTATCGCCCTACTTGCCGCGTTTCGGTACCGGTACAGCTTACGTTGTACAACGAGGCCGGGCCTGTGGGGGTGTCCTGCGCATCACAACAACACACCGATTGGCGCCAAGATTCCTCAAACCGACCGGAGTTGACGTTTCCTTTGCAGACGCGGGGCCCCGCCGGGGCAGTTCCGGCGGGGCCCGGGGAAGCGTGCTGGGCCGGACGGCCCATGTCCGGGTGGACTACTTGCCCGTGAACTTCTCGTACTCCTTGAGGACCTCGTCCGTCGGTCCGTCCATGCGCAGCTCGCCACGTTCCAGCCACAGGACGCGGTTGCAGGTGTCTCGGATCGACTTGTTGTTGTGACTGACGAGGAACACGGTGCCGGCTTCCTTGCGCAGCTCGCGGATGCGTTCCTCGGAGCGCTTCTGGAACTTGCGGTCGCCGGTGGCCAGCGCCTCGTCGATCATGAGGACGTCGTGGTCCTTGGCGGCGGCGATGGAGAAGCGCAGCCGGGCCGCCATGCCGGAGGAGTACGTGCGCATCGGCAGGGTGATGAAGTCGCCCTTCTCGTTGATGCCCGAGAAGTCGACGATCCCCTGGTAGCGCTCCTTGATCTGCTCGCGGGACATCCCCATGGCGAGCCCGCCCAATATGACGTTGCGCTCGCCGGTCAGGTCGTTCATCAGCGCCGCGTTCACGCCCAGCAGTGAGGGCTGGCCGTCGGTGTAGACCTTGCCCTTCTCCGGCGGGAGCAGACCGGCGATGGCCCGCAGCAGGGTGGACTTGCCGGAGCCGTTGGAGCCGATCAGGCCGATGGCCTCGCCGCGGTAGGCGACGAAGGAGACCCCGCGGACGGCGTGCACCTTGCGGACCCCGCGTTCCTCGCCCCGCTTGAGGATGCGGCTGAGGGCGGCGGTGGCGCTGCCCTTGCCGGTCTTGGCGCCGTTGACGCGGTAGACGATGTGCAGCTCGTCCGCGATGACGGTGGGAATGCGCGCGTCGGTGTTCTGCTCAGCCACGGCCGTACCTCTCCTCCGCCTTCCAGAAGTACACGAAGCCGCCCGCCGCGAACAGCACGGCCCAGCCGAGCGCGACCGCCCAGACGTGGTCGGGGAGGTTCGAGGAGCCGTAGCCGTCGATGAGCGCGAAGCGCATCAGGTCCATGTAGACCGCGGCCGGGTTCCACTGCAGGACGTCGGCGATCCACGCCGGCTTGTCCTTGAGCATGACCGGGATGGAGAACATCACGCCGGACGCGTACATCCACGTACGCATCACGAACGGCATGAGCTGCGCGAGGTCCGGCGTCTTGGCGCCCGCCCGGGCCATGATCATCGCCAGGCCGGTGTTGAAGAAGAACTGCAGGACCAGCACGGGGACGATCAGCAGCCAGGACATGGCCGGGTAGCTGCCGAAGATCAGTGCCACGGCGAACAGCACGATCATCGAGTACAGCAGCTGCTGGAGCTGCTGCAGCGCGAAGGAGATCGGCAGTGAGGCGCGCGGGAAGTGCAGGGCGCGGACCAGGCCGAGGTTGCCGGAGATCGCGCGGACGCCGGCCATCACCGAGCTCTGGGTGAAGGTGAACACGAAGACGCCCGTGACCAGGAACGGGACGTACACCTCGCGGTTCATGCCCCGGTCGGCCTCGAGGATCAGGCCGAAGATGAAGAAGTACACGGCCGCGTTGAGCAGCGGGGTGGCCACCTGCCAGAGCTGCCCGAGCTTCGCCTGGCTGTACTGGGCGGTCAGCTTCGCCCGCGAGAACGCGAGGATGAAGTGCCGCCGGTCCCAGAGCTGGCGGATGTACTCGAACAGCGAGGGACGGGCGCCGCTGACGGCCAGCCCGTACTTGGCGGCGAGCTGGGCCGCCGTGAGTCCCTCGTCGGGCGACGGAGGCGCGCTCACCGCGACTCCTCCGTCGTGCGTTGTCTCACTCACCAGTTGAAACTTTCGTCTTCGAGATGCGCAGCCTGTGCGGGCATGGCATGAACCTGGGGCCGGGTTGCAGCCCGGGGGCTCTCAGGACCGAGCTTGTCAGATGACGGGAGGTCGGCCCAGTCGAGTCAGCCGCCACACCGTACGCCACTTCATGGGCCTGCGGGGACCGCACGGGGAGGTCCAGCCTTCCCGGAAACCTCCGAACCATGCCCGAAGGGCGGGGCGGGAGGGCCGGCGGGCGAGGGTGAGCAGCATCCAGACGCCCAGATAGACCGGGACGAGGGGGGCGGGGAGGTTGCGGCGGGCGAGCCAGACTCGGTTGCGGGCGACCATGCGGTGGTAGACCGCGTGCCGCGAGGGCGCGGTCGTGGGGTGGTACAGCACCATGTCGGACCGGTAGTCGATCATCCAGCCCGAGTCGAGGGCCCGCCATGCCAGGTCGGTTTCCTCATGGGCGTAGAAGAACTCGTCCGGCAGTCCGCCGACTTCGGCGAAGACCTGAGTGCGGACGGCGTTGGCGCCGCCGAGGAAGGTGGTGACCCGGGACGAGCGCATCGGGTCCGAGGCGCGCAGTCGGGGAACGTGGCGGCGCTGGGTGACACCGGTGTCCGGGTCGGCGATGCGGAAGCTGATGATGCCGAGCTTCTGGTCGGCTTCGAAAGCCTCGCGGCACAGCTCGGCGGTGTCGTGGTGGGCGAGGAGGCCGTCGTCGTCGAGGAACAGCAGTATGTCGACGTCCCGGCCGCTGGGGCCGAAGGCCTCTATGCCTACGTTGCGGCCGCCGGGGATGCCGAGGTTCTCGGGCAGCTCGATCGTGCGGACGCCCTCGGGGACGTCCGGGACCGGGGAGCCGTTGCCGACCACGACCACCTCGACCGGCTCGCCGTCCTGCTTGGCGACCGAGTCGAGGAGGGCACGCAGCTCGTCGGGGCGGTTACCCATGGTGATGACGACCGCGCCGACCTTCGGTGAGGATGCCGGTGACTTGCCCATGCCGCTCACTTCAGCCTGCTCGAGGCCAGGATGGAGACGAGGTGCAGCAGGGTCTGGAGCAGCGCGATGCCGGCCAGCACCGCGACGCCGAGCCGGGAGAAGAACAGGTCGCCGCGCATCTGGTCGGCGATCGCCAGGGCCAGGATCAGCAGGGACGCCTCGATGCCGAGGATCAGCCGGTGGAACTTGAGGGCGGCGGCGGCCTTGCGGGCCAGCGCCATGCCGGAGGTGCGCATCTCGGAGGCGGCTTCCTTGACCGGCGGCTTCCCGGCCTGGTGCCGGGCGACGCCGACCAGGTCGGTCTCGGCCTTGATCAGGATGGCGCCGAGAGCGGCCAGCGTCCCGAGGAAGGCCCACAGCCAGTCGATACGGCCGCTGCCCCACAGGTCGGCGGCGCGCAGGCCGAAGCCGACGAGCACGGCGGCGTCGGTGAGGTAGGCGCCGACGCGGTCCAGGTAGACGCCGTTCAGCGAGTACTGCTTCTTCCAGCGCGCGATCTCGCCGTCGACGCAGTCCAGCAGCAGATACAGCTGGACGCACACCACGCCGAGCACGGCACCCGCGATCCCCGGCACCAGCAGGGCAGGGGCCGCGAGCACACCGAAGACGGTCATCAGGTACGTGAGCTGGTTGGGCGTGACCCTGGTGTTCACCAGGTAGCGGTCGACCCGCAGGGACACCTCGCGCATGTAGAGGCGTCCCATCCAGTGCTCACCGCTGCGCCGGTCCTTCACCCCCGCGGGGTGAACGACGGGGCGGAGTTCAGCTACCGATGGCCTTGACATAGTCGGCGTAGATGTCCTTGATCTGGTCGGTGGTCAGGTCGAGGTGTTCGAGGATCGTGTAGCGGCCGGGCCGGGTCTGAGGGGCGAAGTGCACGGCGCGCACGAACTCGTCGTCCGTGAAGCCGATCTCCTCCGGCAGTACCGGCAGCCCGTGCCGACGCAGCACCTCGGCCATGTAGGCCGACTCCTCGTGGGCTCCGCGCAGGTACATCGCGAACGCCGCGCCAAGGCCGCACTGCTCGCCATGGGCGGCGGCGCGCCTCGGGTACAGCAGGTCGAAGGCGTGGTTGATCTCGTGGCACGCGCCGGAGGAGGGGCGGGAGTCGCCCGACACCGACATGGCGATACCGCTGAGCACCAGCGCCTCGGCCAGCACCTGCAGGAAGCCGGTGTCCCCTATGCCGCCGGGGTGCCGCAGCACCGCCTCGCCCGCCTGCCGGGCGATCGCGGCGGCGAGGCCGTCGATCTTCTCGCCGTTGACGCGGTTGGCGAGCTCCCAGTCCGCGATCGCGGAGATGTTGGAGATGGCGTCGCCGATGCCGGCGCGCACGAAGCGTGCCGGGGCCTCGTGGATGACGTCGAGGTCGATCACGACCGCGATCGGGTTCGGCACACCGTAGGAGCCGCGCCCGGCGTCGTTGTCGAGGGTGGCGACCGGCGAGCACAGGCCGTCGTGCGCGAGGTTCGTCGGTACGGCGACCAGGGGCAGGCCGACCCGCGCCGCGGCGAACTTGGCGCAGTCGATGATCTTGCCACCGCCGAGCCCGACGACGGCGTCGTAGTGGCCGGCCTTTATGTCACCGGCCAGCCGGACCGCGTCGTCGAGGGTGCCGCCGCCGACCTCGTACCAGGTGGCGCCGGGCAACGCGGGAGCGAGCCGCTCCTTGAGCCTGGAGCCGGAACCGTTGCTGACGGCGACGGCCAGCTTGCCGGAGTGCGAGATGCGCTCGTCGGCGAGTACGCCGGTCAGGTCGTCGAGGGCACCCGGGCGGATGTCGACGACGACCGGCGAGGGGATCAGCCGGGTCAGTACTGGCATGCGATCTCCCGTCCGCGGGCGAGATCGTCGTGGTTGTCGATCTCCACCCACTTGACGTCGCCGATCGGCGCCACGTCGATGCGGAAGCCGCGGTTCACGAGCTCCTGGTAGCCGTGCTCGTAGAACTGCTGCGGGTCGGTCTCCCACACGGCCCTCAGGGCGTCGGCCAGCTCGGGCGCGGCGTCGCCCTCGATGAGGGTGACGCCGATGTACTCGCCGGTGGCCTCGGCGGGGTCCATCAGCTTGGTGATCTTCGTCATGCCCTGCTCGGGGTCGACGACGACCTTCATCTCCTCGTCGGCCAGGTCCTTGACCGTGTCCAGGGCGAGGATGATCTTCTTGCCGTCGCCGCGGGCGGCGAGCAGCGTCTTCTCCACGGAGACCGGGTGCACGGTGTCGCCGTTGGCGAGGATCACGCCGTCCTTGAGGGCGTCACGGCCGCACCACAGGGAGTAGGCGTTGTTCCACTCCTCGGCCTTGTCGTTGTCGATGAGGGTGAGCTTGAGGCCGTACTTCCGCTCGAGGGCCTCCTTGCGCGCGTACACGGCCTCCTTGCGGTAGCCGACGATGACCGCGACCTCGGTCAGCCCGATCTCGGCGAAGTTGCCGAGGGTGAGGTCGAGAACCGTGGGTTCGCCCTCTATACCCGCGGGCCCCACTGGCACCAGAGCCTTGGGCAGGCTGTCGGTGTAGGGGCGCAGACGCCGTCCGGCGCCGGCCGCCAGCACGAGGCCGATCATGCGGGTTCTCCTTCATCGTGTACGGCGGGCGCCCCGGAGGACACCCAGAAACGGACGCTCTCGACGAGCACCACGAGGGCCACCGCCACGGCGAGGGCCGTGAGCGCGACCTTGAACTGCGCGGCGGAGAGCGCCGCGGCGAAGACGGTGACGAGCAGCGTCCGTCCCTCGTGCCCCCCGATGGCGCGCACCAGCCAGGCCGGCGGCGCCCCGGCGTTGCCGCGGATGCGGTACACCGTGTCGTAGTGATGGTAGGCGACGGCGGCCACCAGGCCGAAAGCCGCAGGAAGGGCTCCGTTTACCTCGGCTTTGACTGCGAGCGCGAGGACGGCGCCGTATTCGGCCGCCCGGAAGAACGGCGGAACCAGCCAGTCGAGGGCGCCCTTGAGGGGCCGGGCGACGGCGAGGCCCGAGGTCACGGCGTACACGAGCGCGGCGAGAACGGTCCAGGGTCCGCCGAAGTCGGTGAGTGCGGCCGTGGCGACGAGCGCGATGCCGCCGAGCAGGGCAACGGCGGGGACGGCGAAGCCGGGCAGTCGCCGCGCGGGGTTCTTCAGCGCCTCCGCGAAGCCCTGCGCGAGCGGCCCGGAGTCCGCGAGGTCGGCCAGCGCGGTCGCCGCCCGGTCGGTGCGGCGGGCCTTGCGGGTCAGCGAGCGCAGCACACGGCCCGCCGTCGTGTACGTGGCGGCGAAGGCGCAGCCGATGAGCAGCGCGTAGAAGGTGATGCGCGGGGTCGTGGCCGCCGTCAGGATCGCGATCATCGCCCAGCGCTCACCGATGGGCAGCACGATCATCCGGCGCACCCACACCGTCCAGCCGACGCTGTCGAGCTTGCCGGAGAGGGCGGCCGTGGGGCTGGTGTTGGCGGTGGCGTCGTGGTTGGCCTCGTTGAAGGAGAAGTCCACGACGTGCCGGCAGGTCTGCAGGACCATCGCGCCGAGGGCGAGGGCCCACACGTCCTCGCCGCCACGGGCGGCTCCCAGGGCGAGGCCCGCGTAGTAGGCGTACTCCTTGGCCCGGTCGAAGGTGGCGTCCAGCCAGGCGCCGAGCGTGGAGTACTGCAGGGAGTAGCGGGCGAGCTGGCCGTCGGTGCAGTCCAGCACGAACGAGAAGATCAGCAGCAGGCCGGCCGCGATGAACCCGCCTCGGGTGCCGGTGGCCGCGCAGCCCGCCGCGATGAGGGCGGTGAGCAGGGAGGCGGTGGTGACCTGGTTGGGGGTCAGGCCCCGGTGGGCGCACCAGCGGGCGATGTAGCGGGAGTACGGGCTGATGAAGAAGGTGGTGAAGAAGCCGTCGCGGGCCTTCACGGCCGACTTGAGGCGTACGGCCTCGTCGTCGACGGCGGCTACGGCCTGCCGTGCCTCGTTGCGGGCCTGCGGGTCGGCCGGGACGGCGGCGACCAGGCTGCCGAGCTCGGGGCGGTGCACCTCGGTGCCATCGTCGGTGAGGGCGGTGACGACGCGGTCGGCGAGGCTGTCGACGGCGAGCGCCGTACCGCCCCCCGCGGAGGTCTCGCGGGCCATCGCGCGGGTCAGGGCCTGGCGGCCGGCGGGCTGGGCCGTCACGGCGCCCGCGATCGCGGCGAGCGGGAAGCGGGGGTCGGTGAGACCGAGGCGCAGCGCGTGCAGGTGGCCGACGAAGCGGGCGTCGACGACGGCGACGCGCTGATCACCGGGCACCTGGGCGAGGAGCGTCTCGGCGTCGGCCGGGTCGGCGGCGACCCGCACGTCGTAGCCGAGGGACCGCAGATCGCCCTCGATCGACGATCCGGGGACCGGCTGACCGGTGAGGATGGCGGTCGACAACCGAAGTCACTCCCTGGGTGCCGGCGTGTCCGCGCCGGTCGTGTACGTGGGTGGCGGCGCCCGTTGGCGGGGGCCGGGCGGCGTGTCGGCAGAGGCTATCGGATGATTGGAAGCCAACGTTCACCGGCCGTTTGGCGGAGCGATCAACGTGGTTTGCCCTGAGCTTTGCCGCGATCATCATCGGGGATCCCCGGTCCCGCCCACAAACCCGCACCGACAGACCGGGACATCAGGGACACCGCAGGCACCCAAGGTGCTTCGGCATAGGGTGGGCGACCATGACATGGCTGATCACAGGCGGAGCCGGCTACATCGGGGCACATGTGGCGCGGGCCATGACCGACGCCGGGGAGCGGGTCCTCGTACTGGACGATCTCTCGGCCGGGTTTCCCGCGCGGCTGCCGGCGGAGGTCGAGCTCGTCGAGGGCTCGGCGCTGGACGGTGACCTGCTGAAGCGGGTGTGCACCGAGCACGCGGTGACGGGTGTGGTGCATCTCGCCGCGCGCAAGCAGGTCGGTGAGTCGGTGGCGCAGCCGACGCGCTACTACCGGGAGAACGTGGGCGGCCTGGCCACGCTCCTGGAGGCGGTCGCCGAGGCCGGGGTCAAGCGGTTCCTGTTCTCGTCGTCCGCCGCCGTCTACGGCAACCCGGATGTGGATCTCATCACGGAGGACACACCGTGCGCACCGGTGAACCCGTACGGCGAGACCAAGCTCGCCGGGGAGTGGCTGGTGCGGGCGGCGGGCCGGGCGCACGGCATCTCGACGGTGTGCCTGCGCTATTTCAACGTCGCGGGCGCCGCCGCGCCCGAACTGGCCGACACGGGCGTCTTCAACATCGTCCCCATGGTCTTCGACCGGCTCACCCGCGACGAGGCCCCGCGGATCTTCGGCGACGACTATCCGACGCCGGACGGTACGTGCATCCGCGACTACATCCATGTGGCCGACCTCGCCGAGGCGCACCTGGCGGCGGCCCGGCGGCTCACCGAGGCGGACCCGAGCGGTGATCCGACGGATCTGACGGTCAACATCGGTCGCGGGGAGGGCGTCTCCGTCCGCGAGCTGATCACCGTGATCGGCGAGGTGACGGGCGACCGGCGAGCGGCCGTCGTGGAGGCCCGGCGCCCCGGGGACGCCCCGCGCGCGGTCGCATCGGCCGCGCTCGCCGCCGAGGAACTCGGCTGGGCGGCTCGGCGCGGGGTGCGCGAGATGGTCGAGTCGGCGTGGCGGGGGTGGCTGCTGCATCACGGCGGCCGATCGAGCGGCTGATCACGCGCGAAGCGTCCGATCATACGCAAAGCCCTGACCTGCGGATCGTTTCCGCAGGTCAGGGCACATGACAACGGTGTTCAGTGCCGCGTTGCCCGATACCCCCCACCCGTAGTTCACTGTGATCCCGGACCGAATTTCCGATCGTCCAAGGACCACAGAAGGGCGGCTCTTCCCATGGGGGCTGGGCACGATCACGGGCACTCGCATGTGCCGACGAGCGGCACGGCGGCCGCCGCGTACCGCGGGAGACTGCGCGTCGCACTGTCGATCACGCTCGGCGTCATGGTGGTCGAGATCATCGGTGGCGTGGTCGCCGACTCGCTCGCCCTGATCGCGGACGCGGCCCACATGGCGACGGACGCGCTGGGCCTCGGCATGGCCCTGCTGGCCATCCACTTCGCGAACCGCCCGCCGAGCGACAAACGCACCTTCGGCTACGCCCGCGCGGAGATCCTCGCCGCCCTCGCCAACTGTCTGCTCCTGCTCGGCGTCGGCGGCTATGTCCTGTACGAGGCGATCCAGCGGTTCCTCACGCCCGCGGCCACCGAGGGCGGCCTGATGATCGTGTTCGGCGCGATCGGCCTGGTCGCGAACATGATCTCGCTGTCGCTGCTGATGCGCGGCCAGAAGGAGAGCCTGAACGTGCGCGGCGCCTTCCTCGAGGTGGCCGCGGACGCGCTGGGCTCGCTCGCGGTGCTGATCTCGGCGGCGGTGATCCTGGCCACCGGCTGGCAGGCCGCCGACCCGATCGCGTCGCTGGTCATCGGCCTGATGATCGTGCCGCGCACCTTCAAGCTGCTGCGCGAGACCCTCGACGTGCTGCTGGAGTCGGCCCCCAAGGACGTCGACATGGCTGAGGTGCGGGCTCACATACTCGCCCTGGACGGCGTCGAGGACGTCCACGACCTGCACGCCTGGACGATCACCTCCGGCATGCCGGTGCTGTCGGCCCATGTGGTGGTGCGCTCCGACGTCCTGAACGCGATCGGCCACGAGAAGATGCTGCACGAGCTGCAGGGGTGTCTGGGCCACCACTTCGACGTGGAGCACTGCACCTTCCAGCTGGAGCCGAGCGGTCACGCCCAGCACGAGGCCCGGCTCTGTCACTGAAACAACCGTACGGTCCGACAAAACGCCAGTACGGGCGGAATGCAGCGATCCGGTGGTCGGCCGCGTCCTCACCCTCACAGCGCCACCGCTGACGGTTCCGTGCCCGCCGCGCCGGGCACGATCAACTGCCGGGAGTGCCGGATTCGTACGGCACACTTGGGGCGCAAGACCGAAGCGAAGGATGGGTATGCCGATCACACCTGCGACCACGACGCACAGTCCGTCGAACGGCGCCGCAGACGCGATTTTGCTGGAACTGGTCGACGAGAACGGTGTGACGATCGGCACCGCGGAGAAGCTCGCCGCCCATCAGCCGCCGGGGCAGCTGCACCGCGCCTTCTCCGTGTTCCTCTTCGACGAGCACGGCCGGCTGCTGCTCCAGCAGCGGGCGCTCGCCAAGTACCACTCCCCCGGCGTGTGGTCCAACACCTGCTGCGGTCACCCCTACCCCGGCGAAGCCCCCTTCGCGGCCGCGGCCCGGCGGACGTACGAGGAGCTCGGCGTCTCCCCGTCACTGCTCGCCGAGGCCGGCACGGTCCGCTACAACCACCCGGACCCGGACTCGGGCCTGGTGGAGCAGGAGTACAACCACCTGTTCGTCGGCATGGTGCAGTCCCCGCTGCGGCCCGACCCGCAGGAGGTCGGCGAGACCGCCTTCGTGACGTCGGCGGAGCTGGCGGAGCGCCATGCGAAGGACACCTTCTCGTCCTGGTTCATGACCGTGCTCGACGCGGCCCGCCCCGCGATCAGGGAACTGACGGGCCCGTCGGCCGGCTGGTGACGAGCCGGGACCCGATCAGCCGGAGCGGCCCGCGACGCCGGGGCGCTCCGAACGGCCGACCTAGGGCATGCGCACCACGGGTTTCAGCGGGACGGCGGCCCAGATCACCTTGCCGCCGCTCGCCGTGTGCTCGACGTCGCACACGCCGCCCGCCTCCCGCGTGACCTCGCGCACCAGGAGCAGGCCGCGGCCGCCGGTCTGGCCGTGGTCCGCCTCCAGGGCGGTCGGGCGGTAGGGGTGGTTGTCCTCCACTGACACCCGGAGCCACTCGGCGCCGACGGCGACCTCCACGGCGAGCATCGGCGAAAGTAGCGCCGCGTGCCGGACGGCGTTCGTGACCAGCTCCGAAACGATCAGCAGCAGTCCCTGGACCAGGTCGTCCGATACCGGCACGCCCTGGCGGTACAGCAGGTCCCGTACGGCGTGCCGCGCCTGTGGGACCGAGGCCTCGACGGCGGGGGCGGTGAACCGCCAGACGCCTTCGTACGGCAGGGGATTCGGCGGGCGCTGACCGAGGGGCTCGTCCGCGCCGCCTGCTGGGCGTGGGCCGGACCCGCGCCCATGGTTCTCCATCGTCCGGTCGCCACCCTCGCGCTCGATTGTCACCACACGTCGAGTGTTGGTAACGCGCAGGTCCGGACCGTCGACCTGAACACAAGTCAGCAGGTATCGAACGATTCTGATCGTTGGCGTATGACACGGTCAGTTGTGGGACCACTCCTGTCCCGCTCGTGCCGACTTGGGCAACTCTTCGGGTTGTACGGGTTTGACGTCGGCCTTCCTCGTCGGCCGTTCGGCGCGAGCGGATAGCATCCGCCGCATGGAGCCCCAGCTGCTGCACAGCGTCACCGACTCGGTCGCCACCGTCGTCATCCACCATCCGGCCAAGCGCAACGCGATGACGGCCGCGATGTGGCGGGCACTGCCGCCGCTGCTCGGCACACTGGCCGCCGACCCTGCCGTGCGGGCGCTGGTGCTGGCCGGCGAGGGCGGGACCTTCTGCGCGGGCGCCGACATCTCCACGCTCAGGGGGTCGTCCAAGGAGGCTCAGGATCTGGCCGTGGCGGCGGAGGAGGCACTGGCCGGCTTCCCGAAGCCGACGCTGGCGGCGATCCGCGGGCACTGTGTGGGCGGCGGGTCGCAGCTGGCGGCGGCGTGTGATCTGCGGTTCGCCGAGGAGGGGTCGCTGTTCGGTGTGACGCCGGCGAAGCTGGGAATCGTGTATCCGGCGTCCTCCACGCGGCGGTTGGTGTCGCTGGTGGGACCGGCCACCGCCAAGTTCCTGCTGTTCTCGGGCGAGTTGATCGACGCGGGGCGGGCCCTGCGGACCGGCTTGGTGGACGAGGTGCTGCCCGAGGGTGAACTCGGCAAGCGGGTCACGGAGTTCACCCGGATCCTGGTGTCACGCTCCCAGCTGACGCAGGCCGCGGCGAAGGAGTTCGCGAACGGGCGCACCGACCGCGACGAGCACTGGGCGGAGCAGGCACGCGCAAGCGGCGACACCGCGGAGGGCGTCGCCGCGTTCCTGGAGCGCAGGCAGCCGCGCTTCACCTGGACTACGTCAGACTGAAGCGGCTGTTCGTGCGGAACTCCTCGACGAGGTGGGCGGGGGCCTTCCGCGGGGAGCCGGCGTCGTAGGGCGGCTGCGGGTCGTACTCGATCAACAGCTGTACGGCCTGGGCGTGTTCGTCACCGGCGATCTTCCCGACCAGGGTCAGGCCCATGTCGATGCCGGAGGAGACACCGGCCGCGGTGATGTACTTCCCGTCGGGCACCACCCGCTCACCCGTGGGCTCGGCGCCGTACTGCGGCAGGAAGTCGAGGGTGAGCCAGTGCGAGGTGGCACGGCAGCCGTCGAGCAGGCCCGCGGCGGCGAGGAGCAGCGAGCCGCTGCAGACGGAGGTCGTCCAGGTGCTTGTGGCGTCTGCGGTCCTGAGCCAGTCCAGGAGGGCCTCGTTCTCGATCTCGGCGAAGGTTCCGGGCCCGCCCGGCACCACCACGACATCCGGGTACGGCACATCGGCCAGGGCCTTGTCCGCGGTGAGGCCGAGGAACCCCGTGTCGGCGCGTACCGGGCCCGCCCGGTCGGCGACGAAGTCGACGCGCGCGTCCGGGAGACGGCTCAGGACCTCGTAGGGCCCCACTATGTCGAGTGCGGTGAAGCGGTCGTACAGGACCATCGCGATCTGCATCGGGTTTCCCTTTCCGGCGGGCTTCGGCCCGGTTCTCGTCGGGCTCACTGGACGACCACGGGGCGGAAGCGGCGGCGGTACTCGACCGGGGCCGTCCCGAGGCTTTTGACGAAGGCGCGCCGCATGGCCTCGGGGGTGCCGTAGCCACAGGCGCGGGAGATCTCCTCGACGCCGTCGCGCGTGTCCTCCAGGAGGCGGCGGGCGTGTTCGAGGCGGACCCGGTCGACGTACCGGCCCGGAGTCATGCCGGTCTCGTGCTGGAACGCGCGGGCGAAGTGGCGCGGGGACAGGCTCGCGCGGGCGGCCAGCGCCTCGACCGTGAGGTCGGCGTCGGGGTGTTCGGTGATCCAGCGCTGGACCTCCCTGAGGGGCTCGCGGCGCGCGGTCTGGGCGGCGAGCTGGGCGCTGAACTGGGCCTGGTTTCCGGGCCGGCGCAGGAAGACGACCAGGTGGCGGGCGATGCCGAGGGCGACGTCCCGGCCCAGGTCCTCCTCGACGAGGGCGAGGGCGAGGTCGATGCCCGAGGTCACGCCGGCGGAAGTGGCGACATGTCCGTCGCGTACGTAGATCGGGTCCGGGTCGACGTCGACGGCCGGGTGGTCGCGGGCGAGCTTGTCGCAGTACGCCCAGTGGGTCGTGGCCCGGCGACCGTCGAGCAGACCCGCCTCGGCGAGCAGGATCGCACCGGTGCAGACGGAGACCAGGCGCTCGGCACGGGGGCCGTGGCCACGCAGCCAGTCGGTCAGGGCGGGTTGCGGGCAGCGGGTGCCCTTGCCGCCGGGGACGACGAGGGTGTGCGGGTCGGGAGCGTCGGCGAGGGCGTGATCCGGTACGACGGTGAGGCCGCCGGACGTGCGGACCGGACCGCCGTCCGGGGAAGCCGTGCGGATGCGATACGTGCCCGGCGTGTGCGTCTCGGCCCCCATGAAGACCTCCAACGGCCCGGTGACATCGAGGCTCTGCACGTCGTCGAAGAGCAGGAAGAGAACGGTTCGCGGCGCCATGGCACCGATTCTTCGTGTGCCGTCCGGACAGCCGCAATGACGTGTCCCCCACCTTTCCTGCCATGCTTCACGCGCGCGTGGAGGGCGTACCAAGCGGTTGGTAATCTCCGGGCCATGACTACTGCCGCCCTTGAGTCCCGTGCCGGCCGACGCTGCCAGAGCGTGTTGAACACCCTGCACGCGACGTCCTACTTCGCCCCGGAGCTGGGCACGGAACTCGCCGCACTCGGCGTCACCCATCCCAGGGCCGTCAACTTCGCGGTGCGGGCGGCCGCGCTGGGGCCGGTCGGTGCGGGTGCGGTGACGGCGACGTTCTACAACTACAAGCACGACCTGGTGGCCCGGCACATACCCGCGGTCTGGGCGATCGCCTCCCCCGAGGACGTACTGGCGGCACGCGCGCGTGCGGTCGACGCGACGCTGCGGCGGCTGCTCGGCGAGGAGGCGGTGACCTCTGCGGAGATGGCGGAGGCCGCACGGCTCGCGCTGCGCGCCACCAAGGCCTGTTCCCGCAGCGCGCGGCCCCTGTACTCGGCGCACGCGGACCTGCCGGTCCCCGAGGAACCGCACCTCGCCTGCTTCCACGCCGCCACCCTGCTGCGCGAGCACCGGGGTGACGGCCATCTCGCCGTACTCATGGCGGCGGGGCTCGACGGCCTGGAGGCGGTGGTGACCCACACCGCGACCGGCAAGGGCATGACGCCGAAGTGGGTGTGCGCCACGCGTGGCTGGACTCAGGAGGACTGGGACGCGGCGTCCGCACGACTGCGCGAGCGGGGGCTTCTCGACGGCGCGGGCGAGCTGACGCCGGACGGGGTCGCCCTGCGCCAGGAGATCGAGTCCGAGACGGACCGCCTCGACCGGGCACCGTACGAGCACTTGGGGGCGGAGGGAGTGGCACGCCTGACGGAGCTCGGCGCGGGGTTCGCGCGGGCGGCCGCGATGGCGGGGGCGTTTCCGGCGGATCTGATCGGCAAGGGCTGAGCCGCACGCCGAACGCGCGCACAGGGCCCGTGCTGCATGGCGGGCCTCAGCCGCGGTACCCGGTCCTCGGCCGGCCATCGGGGCCGGGAAAGGACAGGTGAACCACCGTGCTTCGAGCGATCGCAGATGTTCTGCGCCAGATAGGCGGCGCCATCGCCACCGTCGTGACCTTGCCGTTCCGGGCCCTCGCGCGGCTCTTCGGGGGCGCTTCCGGCAGCACACGCAGCCGCAGGGTCTGATTCCGACCCGCCGCGACCGGCCGCGTTGCCGCCCTGATCCCCGGTTGTCGGTGTCACCTGCCACAATTGCCGCGCAACCTCAGTGAGAAAGCGGGACGGGATCGTGACGACACCCCTCGTAGGGTCCATCGAAGGCAGGATCGCCGCGGAGCTCGGCGTACGGGAGCGGCAGGTGAAGGCTGCCGTGGAGCTGCTCGACGGCGGTTCGACGGTGCCTTTCATCGCCCGCTACCGCAAGGAAGCGACCGAGATGCTCGACGACGCGCAGTTGCGCACGATCGAGGAACGGCTGCGCTATCTGCGGGAGCTGGAGGAGCGGCGGACGGCGATCCTCGACTCGGTGCGCGAGCAGGGCAAGCTGACCGAGGAGCTGGAGGCGCAGATCCGCGGCGCCGAGACCAAGGCGCGGCTGGAGGACATCTACCTGCCGTACAAGCCCAAGCGCAGGACGAAGGCGCAGATCGCCCGCGAGGCCGGTCTCGAGCCGCTCGCCGAGGGGCTGCTCGGCGACCCGAGCGTCGAGCCCCTCGCCGCTGCCGCCGCCTTCGTCGACGCCGACAAGGGCGTGGCCGATCCGCAGGCCGCGCTGGACGGCGCCCGCGCGATCCTCACCGAGCGGTTCTCGGAGGACGCCGACCTGATCGGCGAGCTGCGCGAGCGCATGTGGGTGCGCGGGCGGCTGGCCGCCAAGGTGCGGGAGGGCAAGGAGGAGGCGGGCGCGAAGTTCGCCGACTACTTCGACTTCGCCGAGCCGTTCACGGAGCTTCCCTCGCACCGCATCCTGGCGATGCTCCGCGGCGAGAAGGAGGAGGTCCTCGACCTCGTCCTGGAGCCGGAGGAGCCCACGGACGGTCCCTCCTCGTACGAGGGGATCGTCGCCGGCAGGTTCGGGATCACCGACCGCGGCCGTCCCGCCGACAAGTGGCTGACGGACACGGTCCGCTGGGCCTGGCGCACCCGCATCCTCGTCCACCTCGGCATCGACCTGCGGCTGCGCCTGCGCACGGCCGCCGAGGACGAGGCCGTGGGCGTCTTCGCGGCCAACCTCCGCGACCTGCTGCTCGCCGCCCCGGCCGGCACGCGCGCGACGCTGGGCCTGGACCCGGGTTTCCGTACGGGCGTGAAGGTGGCCGTGGTCGACGCGACCGGCAAGGTCGTCGCGACCGACGTCATCTACCCGCACGTCCCGGCGAACAAGTGGGACGAGGCGATCGCCAAGCTGGCCCGGCTGGCGAAGGAGCACGCGGTGGAGCTGGTCGCGATCGGCAACGGCACCGCCTCCCGCGAGACCGACAAGCTCGCCGGTGAACTCATCACCAAGCACCCCGAGTTGAAGCTCACCAAGGTGATGGTGTCCGAGGCCGGCGCCTCGGTGTACTCGGCCTCGGCGTTCGCCTCGCAGGAGCTGCCCGACATGGACGTGTCGCTGCGCGGCGCGGTGTCGATCGCCCGCCGCCTGCAGGACCCGCTGGCCGAGCTGGTGAAGATCGACCCGAAGTCGATCGGCGTCGGCCAGTACCAGCACGACCTGTCCGAGGTGAAGCTGTCGCGCTCGCTGGACGCGGTGGTCGAGGACTGTGTGAACGGCGTGGGCGTGGACGTCAACACGGCGTCGGCGCCTCTGCTCGCCCGGGTCTCCGGCATCACCTCCGGGCTGGCCGAGAACATCGTGGCGCACCGGGACGCGAACGGCCCCTTCAAGTCGCGCACCCAGCTGAAGGGCGTGGCGCGGCTCGGCCCGAAGGCGTACGAGCAGTGCGCGGGCTTCCTGCGCATCCGCGGCGGCGACGACCCGCTGGACGCCTCCAGCGTGCACCCCGAGGCGTACCCGGTCGTCCGGCGCATGGTGAAGACCTCCGGCCAGGAGGTGGCCTCGCTCATCGGCAACACGGGCGTGCTGCGGTCGCTGAAGCCGACCGACTTCGTGGACGAGACGTTCGGTCTGCCGACCGTGACGGACATCCTCAAGGAGCTGGAGAAGCCCGGGCGCGACCCGCGTCCCGCCTTCAGGACGGCCACCTTCAAGGAGGGCGTCGAGAAGATCTCCGACCTGTCGTCCGGGATGGTCCTGGAAGGCGTCGTGACGAACGTGGCGGCCTTCGGGGCATTCATCGACATCGGTGTCCACCAGGACGGTCTGGCGCACGTCTCCGCGCTGTCGAAGACGTTCGTCAAGGACCCCCGGGACGTGGTGAAGCCCGGTGACATCGTCAAGGTGAAGGTCCTCGACGTCGACATCCCGCGCAAGCGGATCTCCCTGACGCTGCGGCTCGACGACGAGGCGGCCCCGCAGGGGCAGCAGCAGGGCGGGGGCGGCGGCGAGCGCCGGCAGCGGGGCGGGCGTCCGCCTCAGCAGCGACAGGGACGCGGCGGCGGTGGCGGCGGTGGCTCGCGCCAGGCGCCTCCCCCGGCCAACAGCGCGATGGCGGACGCACTGCGCCGCGCGGGTCTGCTCGACCCGAAGCAGGGCAAGCGCTGAGCCGACGTAGGCGAGGCAAGCGCTGAACGGAGTAACGCCGGTCAAGCACGGAGCCGGAATACGTCGGGCATGCGCCGACGCGACACGCGGGCCCGGCCTCTCCGGATACACATGGAGGGTTCGGGCCGGTTCGCCCGTAGGGTGACGACATGGCGACGTCACGTGTCATCACCTGGGAGGTGTCCGCGAGCAACGGCCTGGAGACCGCATGGGCCGAGCTCGGCGCCGACGCCCTGCGGACCCGCGGCCGGGCGGTCGGGACATCGCCACAGCCGTACTGGATCTCGTACGAACTCGACACGGCCGACGGCTTCGTGACGCGTCGGCTGCGGGTCACCGCCGAGTCCGCGGACGGCGTGCGCACGCTCGAGCTACGGCATGACGGTGCGGGCCGGTGGACGGCGAACGGTGAGCGTCTGCCCGACGTCGAGGGTGCCCTCGACTGCGACCTGGGCCTGTGCCCCCTCACCAACACCATGCCGGTGCTGCGGCATGGACTCCATCTGTCGCCGGGGGAGCGGAAGTTCCTGATGGCGTGGGTGTCGGTGCCGGACCTGACGGTGCTGCCGTCGCGGCAGACCTACACGCACCTGGGGCAGGGCCGTGTTCGCTTCGTCTCCGGCGACTTCCGCAGCGACATCACCTTCGACGGCGACGGATTCGTCATGGACTACCCGGGGATGGCGACGCGGTTCGGCCGATCCTGAGGGCGCGGCCTTGGGCCATGTGCAGTAGCGGGCGCGGCTGCCGGGATCCGGGCGGGAATGGCTGGACGGACCACTAGTGTGCCCGCCGCCCGCCCAGGGAGAGCCGATGCCGACCCCCGTACCGCCTCGCCGCCGTTCGCCACTCGGCCCCCGCCTCGCGGCGGCGTCCCTCATCACCGTCTGTCTGGTGCTGCTGTCCTCTGTCGGAGCGGGCGCCGCCCAGCGGCCCGGACCGCACCCTCACGACACGCTCCAGCAGCAGCTGGACGACCTGGTCCGCACGCCGGGCGGCCCGCCCGGCGCCATCGCCGTCCTCCGCGACGGCCGGGGCAGCCGGGTCGTCCGGGCCGGCGTCGCGAACCTGGCCACCGGGCGCAGACCCGAAGCCGGAGACCACATGCGCATCGCCAGTGCGGCCAAGGCGTTCAGCGGCGCGGTGGCGTTGTCCCTCGTCGACCGCCGCTACCTGCGTCTCGACGACACCGTGCGTGAACGGCTGCCGCGCCTGCCCCGGGCCTGGGGCTCCGTGACGCTGCGCCAGTTGCTGAACCACACCAGTGGCCTGCCCGACTACTCGCGCGCCCCGGCGTTCGCGCGGACCCTGCAGGCGAATCCCCGGCACCGCTTCGACTCCCGCCGGCTGCTCGACTACGTCGCCGACCGGCCGCTGCTGTTCCGGCCCGGCACCCGCTACCAGTACTCCAACTCGGACAACATCGCCGTCGCCCTGATGGCGGAGGCGGCGACCGGCGTCCGATACGAACGGCTCCTGGACGAGCTGGTGTACCGGCCACTGGGACTGTTCCGCACCAGCCTGCCGCAGGGCCATCTGATGCCGGTGCCCTACCTGCACGGCTACGACGTGAGCCCGCCCGCGCCGCCGGAGGACGTGAGCGAGGTCCTCGGCATGTCCGGGGTCTGGGCGTCGGGCGGCGTCGTCTCCACGCCCATCGACATGACGCGCTTCGTCCGCGGCTACGTCGGCGGCCGGCTGTACGGCCACCATCTCGTGCGGGAGCAGCGCCGCTGGATTCCCGGGGCGGCGTCCGAGCCCGCCGGGCCGGGCCGCAACGACGCGGGCCTCGCCCTCTTCCGGTACACGACCCGGTGCGGTGTGGTGCTGGGGCACACCGGCAACACGCTCGGCTACACGCAGCTGATCGCCGCCACGCCGGACGGGCGCCGGTCGCTGACGTTCTCGGTGACCACCCAGATCACCGAGGCCATGAATGCCGATCTGCTGCGGAAGCTGCGCGCCGTGCAGGAGAACTTCGTCTGCGCGCTGCTGCGCCGCGGGCACTGACGCACGCGCCCTGGCGTTCGGCAACTCGGCGTCCGAACTCCTCGGCGTTCGGCCACCTCAGCGCTCCGTCACCTTGCCGTCGGCGACCTCCAGGCGGCGGGTGACGTGGACCGCGTCGAGCATGCGCCGGTCGTGGGTGACCAGGAGCAGCGTGCCCTCGTAGGCGTCCAGGGCCGACTCCAGTTGCTCGATGGCAGGCAGGTCGAGGTGGTTGGTGGGCTCGTCCAGGACCAGCAGGTTGACGCCCCGGCCCTGGAGGAGGGCGAGGGCGGCGCGGGTGCGTTCGCCCGGGGAGAGGGTGGCCGCCGAGCGCAGGACGTGGTCGGTCTTCAGCCCGAACTTGGCCAGGAGGGTGCGTACTTCGACCGGTTCGGTGTCCGGGACCGCGGCGCAGAAGGCGTCCAGTAGCGACTCCTCGCCGTGGAACAGCTTGCGGGCCTGGTCGACCTCGCCGACCAGGACGCCGGAGCCGAGCGTCGCCTGGCCCGCCGTCAGGGGGATACGGCCCAGCAGGGCGCCCAGCAGCGTCGACTTGCCCGCGCCGTTCGCGCCGGTGACCGCCACCCGGTCCGCCCAGTCGATCTGCAGGGACACCGGGCCGAGGGTGAAGTCGCCGCGGCCCACCTCGGCGTCCCGCAGGGTCGCCACCACCGCGCCCGAGCGGGGCGCCGACGCGATCTCCATGCGCAGCTCCCACTCCTTGCGCGGCTCCTCGACGACGTCCAGGCGCTCGATCATCCGCTGGGTCTGGCGGGCCTTCGCGGCCTGCTTCTCGCTGGCCTCGCTGCGGAACTTGCGGCCGATCTTGTCGTTGTCGTTGCCCGCCTTGCGCCGGGCGTTCTTGACGCCCTTGTCCATCCAGGAGCGCTGCATCTGGGCCCGGTCCTGGAGGGCGGCCTTCTTGTCGGCGTACTCCTCGTAGTCGTCGCGGGCGTGTCGGCGGGCGACCTCGCGCTCCTCGAGGTAGGCCTCGTAGCCGCCGCCGTAGAGGTTGATCTGCCCCTGGGCGAGGTCGAGTTCGAGGACCTTGGTGACCGTGCGGGCGAGGAACTCGCGGTCGTGGCTGACGACGACCGTGCCGGCGCGCAGGCCGCTGACAAAGCGCTCCAGGCGCTCCAGGCCGTCGAGGTCGAGATCGTTCGTCGGCTCGTCCAGCAGGAAGACGTCGTAGCGGGACAACAGGAGCGAGGCCAGCCCCGCGCGGGCGGCCTGGCCACCCGACAGGGACGTCATCGGCTGGTCCAGGTCCACCGCCAGGCCCAGCGAGTCGGCGACCTCCTCCGCCCGCTCGTCGAGGTCGGCGCCGCCCAGGTCCAGCCAGCGCTCCAGGCTCGTGGCGTACGCGTCGTCCGCGCCCGGCGCCCCGTCGACGAGGGCCTGAGTCGCCTCGTCCATCGCGCGCTGGGCCTCGGCGACTCCGGTACGGCGGGCCAGGAACTGCCGTACGGTCTCGCCGACGCGCCGCTCCGGCTCCTGCGGAAGGTGACCGACGGTCGCGGCCGGCGGGGACAGCCGCAGCTCGCCCTCCTCCGGTGCGAGCAGCCCGGCGAGCAGCCGGAGCAGCGTGGACTTGCCCGCGCCGTTGGCCCCGACCAGGCCGATCACGTCTCCGGGCGCGACAACGAGATCGAGCCCACTGAACAGGGAACGGTCGCCATGACCGGCGGCGAGGTTCTTGACGACGAGGGTGGCAGTCACAGGGGGCGATCCTAGTGGCCGGCACGCACGGAACGCGTCGGTGTTTTCCGGCGCGCAAGATCGCCAGGGAGGGCAACGCCCCTGAAGGGGGCGCGGGGCTGTGTCGATATGCGGCTCCGCCGCGTGGGCTCGACCAGCCACAACGCACCCGCAGACGACCGCCGAAACCCAGCGGCACCCACCTCGTCGCGGCACTCCTAGCGGAGCGCAACCGCCTCCACCAACACGCTCCCCGACGTCCGCGCCACCACGAACGACTCCCCCTTCACCGCCTTCGCGTCCAGCGCTATGCGATGGCGGCCCGCCTCCAGGATGCCGTCGAACACCTCGTGGGTGTGGGTGCGGTAGAGGCGGTCGAGGCGGTACGCGGTCAGGCGGACCCGGCAGGGTGAGGTGACCTCGATGCCCGCCTCGCCGTCGGCGGCCACCAGACGGGTCAGCCGGCGCTGTTCGACCGGGCTGCGGTCCAGGGCGTGTTCGATCTGCGCGACCAGCAACGGCACGATGGGCGCGAGGCCGTCGACGTAGGCCACGTCGACTCCGGCGTCCGCGAAGGTGCGGCGTACGGCGGCACGCTGCTCCTCGCCCACCGCGCGCCCGAAGGCGACGGCACCGTAGCCGCGCAGTTCGTCGGCGGGGACGCCGCCCACGTCATGGGTGATGTCCGCGCCGATCCCGATGGTGCGCAGAGCGGCGGCGAGCTTGGCGAGGAGGGCGACGCGGGCGCCGATGAGGAGCACCCGGCGGCGTGGCGCCTCGGTGTCGTGGTCGAGCAGGGAGCCGAGGGCCGCGCGGTAGTCGGCGCCCCGGAAGCGGAAGGGTCCGATGCCGTGGTAGCCGTTGAGCTCCAGGTCGGCGTGTTCGTCGGTCTGCCAGGCGAAGTCCCGCCAGATGTAGTCGTCGCCGTCCTTGTCGATGACCGCGGTGACGGCGCCGCAGGCGAGGTCCGCGCACTCGGGGCAGCCGTAGATGACATACCGGCTGCCTGGAAGCGGGGCCTCCGCCTCCAGGAGCAGGCTGCGGACCTGTGCGGTGAAGATGGCGGGTGGGACGTCGGAGGCGAGTGGGGAGACGGCGTCGAGGTCGGAGAGCTGGAACAGCAGCGGGCGTCCGTCGACTATGAAGTCCACGAAGTCCCGGTGCACCTGGAAGTCACCGTTGGCGAGGACGCCACCGGCACGCATCGCCGGTGCCAGGCCGAAGGTCGCGTACTCGGCAGACATGCTGTGAGTATCCCCAGGACGGGGCCGATATGAGCGCGGCATGACATATTCCGCTACGTCCGGCATGGGGGACGAACAGGTGGCCGAGGCCGTGCCTGCGCCGGTTCAGTCGTGGTCGTGGCCCAGCGGGTCGCCCTCCGCTCCCGTTCCGGGCCCCGGGCCGACCTGGATCTCGAACTCGCCGTCGTATCTCTTGTGGCCCTCGATCACCGCGAGTTCGACGGCCTCGGAGGCCATCTCGCCGCGCACGGTGACCGGGTCCCGGCGCAGATCGCGCATGAGGGCGACACACATGCCGATCATCACGAGGACGAACGGCGCGGCGGCCAGGATCGTGAGGTTCTGCAGGCCGGTGAGCGCATCGCCCTGCCCGCTGCCGACGAGCAGCATGATGGCGGCGACGGCCCCGGTCACCACACCCCAGAACACGACGACGAAGCGGCCGGGTTCCAGGGAGCCCCGCTGGGAGAGCGTGCCCATCACGATGGAGGCGGCGTCGGCTCCGGAGACGAAGAAGATGCCGACCAGGATCATCACGAGCAGGCTGGTGACGGTCGCGATGGGGAACTCCTGGAGGAGGCCGAAGAGCTGGCCCTCGGGTGTTTCCTCACCGCCGAGCCCGCCGCCCTCCTTCACCTTCATCGCCGTACCGCCGAAGATCGCGAACCAGACGAGGCTGACCGTGCTGGGCACGAGGATGACGCCGCCGACGAACTGCCGGATGGTGCGGCCCCGGCTGATCCGGGCGATGAACATGCCCACGAAGGGCGTCCAGGAGATCCACCAGGCCCAGTAGAAGACCGTCCAGCTGCCGAGCCAGTCCGCGACGCCCTCGCCGCCGCTGGCCTCGGTGCGGCCGGCGAGCTGTGGCAGGTCGCCGAGGTAGGCGAAGATCGACGTGGGCAGCAGGTCGAGCACGATGATCGTGGGGCCCGCGATGAACACGAAGAGGGCGAGGATCAGGGCCAGCACCATGTTGGTGTTGGACAGCCATTGGATGCCCCGCTCGATGCCGGAGACGGCCGAGGCGACGAAGGCCAGGGTCAGGACGGCGATGATGGCGACGAGCAGGCCCTCGCTCACGTCGTCCATCCAGTCCAGTTCCTGGAAGCCGGAGCCGATCTGGAGCGCGCCGAGGCCCAGGGAGGCCGCGGAGCCGAAGACGGTGGCGATGATCGCGAGGATGTCGATCACCCGGCCCCCGGCCCCGTTCGCGTGCTTCTCCCCGATCAACGGGGTGAAGACCGCGCTGATGGTCTGGCGCCGGCGTTTGCGGTAGGTGCTGTAGGCGATGCCCAGTCCGACCACGGCGTAGATCGCCCAGGGGTGCAGCGTCCAGTGGAAGAGGGTGGTGGCCATCGCCGTCTCCATGCGCTCGCCGGAGTTGGCGGGGGCGGTGCCCGGTGGTGGGGTCGTGTAGTGCGCGAGCGGCTCGCTGACGCCGTAGAACATCAGGCCGATACCCATGCCGGCGCTGAACATCATCGCGACCCAGGAGACCGTGCGGAACTCCGGCTTCTCGCCCTCGGCGCCGAGGTGGATGCGGCCGTAGCGGCTGACAGCGAGCCACAGCGCGAAGACCACGAAGCACGAGGCGGCCAGCATGAAGGCCCAGCCGCCGTTGTGGATCAGGCCGTTGAGCATCTTCGTGGACACGCTCTCCAGCGAGTCCGTGGCCGCCCAGCCCCAGATTACGAAAGCCACGGTGATGGCGGCGGTGACGCCGAACACCACCAGTTCCGTGGGGCGGCCGGAAACGTCCGGCGGGCCTCCCCGGCCGCCCCTGTTCTTCAGATCCTCGGTCATCTGCGGCACCTTCCCCTGGAAACGGTGGATACGCCGGTCTCCACGTCGTTTCCCAGGACCTACCACAGATCCCGCCGATCGCAGCCGCTTCAGCAGTCGGTGTCGGGCTCAGCGGCTGTGAGGTGGTACGGCGCGCGCTCGTCGAGGAGCAGCGGGACGAGGGCGCGCAGCGACTGGCGGAGCGGGACGTAGGTGTCGCGTGTCTTCACTCCGTGCAGGGCGAGTTCGTCCTGCACCTCCGCGTACTGGTCGGCGGTGAGCCGGTAGCCGCAGGGCGGGTCCGCAATCACCTCGGCCGGTTCGGCCGGGTCGTTGTCGGCACCACCGAGGTACACGGGCCCGGTGTCGGCGTAGCCCGCCACCCGGGCCCTACCGGTCGCCGCCTCGACCTGGCCGCGACGGGCGTCCGTGAAGTCGAACAGGCCGTCGAGGGCGGCGAGTTGGGAGCTCACCCGGCGCCGGTTGTTGAGGGCCTCGTCGGCCTTCTCCGCGTCCGTGAGAGGGTCGACCCGGCTCTCGATCAGCAGGCCGACCGAATGCTTGACGCCGGACATGTTCCGCAGGATGCGTTCCTGGCCGTCGCCGGCGACCTGCTTGATCGGTTCGCCGGTGACCGGGTCGGTCCAGATGCCGTAGGTGCCGGTCGAGTAGCCGGCGCCCGAGGCGGCGGGGCGTACGTACGACTCCGACAGGGCCTCGGCCTCGTCGTGGACGTGCGCGTCGGTGTTGAGGTTGCGCGGCCACAGGTCGAACAGGTCCTTGTCGTAGTACGGGGGTGTGGCGCCGTACTCGTGCAGGTCGTAGACCACGTCGGGGCGTTGGTCGCGGATGACCGCGGCCATGGCCCGGCCCTCGGCGGTCCGGAGCGCGAGGTGGTCGCGGTTGATGTCCACGCCGTCGCTGTTGCCGCGGGTGTCGGCGACCCGGCCGTCGGGGTTGGCGGTGGGCACGACCAGCAGGGTGGTGCGCTCCAGGAAGCGCCGGGTCTGCCGGTCCGTCGCGTAGGCCAGGTCACGGATGGTGGACAGGCATGCCTCGCGGCCGGAGGGTTCGTCACCGTGCTGGCTGCAGATGAGCAGCACCTTGTTCGGGGTGGGGCTGGTGCCGATGCGGACCAGTTGGAGCGGGCGGCCCTGTTTCGTCGTGCCGATGCGGGCGACGGAGACGCGGTCGCTCGCCTTGTCGACGGCCGTGAGGAAGGCCCGCTCCTCGGACTCCCCGGTCCATCTGGCGCCGTTCGACTGTTCGAAGCCGGTGCGGGGCGGGGAGTCGGCGGCGTGGGCCGGTACGCCGACCAGGGATGCGGCGAGGGCCGCCGCGGTCAGGGTGAGGGCTCGGATGCCGGTCACTGGCCTCCCTCCGGGATGCGGTGGATGGTGCGGGGTGCGGTCAGGCCGTCCAGAGGCGTGGCCTCGGGGGCGGCGGCTACGGAGCCCGCCGTGGCGCGTGCGAAGGCTTGGGCGCCGCCGACGAGCGGGAGGCGGGCCTTGGTGCGGGCGAGGTCGAGGGTGAGGGTCGGTGTGGTCGAAGGAGGATCGATCAGGTCCTTGTCCGTGCCCGCGACGATCAGGGCGAGGCGGTGTCCGGCCGGGACCACGTGGTCGGTGGCCGCGAGGTCGAGGGTGATCGTGTACGCCTTACCCGGGGTGAGCGGTTCGCCCTTCAGGTCCGAGGCGTAATTGCCCAGGTCGGCCCAGCCGCGGCTGACGACCGTGTAGTCGACGTCGGCGGTCTTGGCCTTGGTCTCCCTGAAGCAGGCGCTGTCGCCGGTGGTGCTGACGCCCCAGCAGGTGCGGTCGGTGAGCGTGGTGATGCCCTCGCCGCTCGTCGCGTAGTCGCGGATGGTGTCGGGGCCGAGGTCGACCAGGACGGCGGACAGATGGGCGGTCGAGGTGGTCGGGGTCGCGGTGACGGTGACCTCGGAGGGGCCGGACAGGCGCAGGTCGCGGGTGAGCGGCTTGGTCACGAAGCCGGCCTTGTCGGGGGTGGGCCGGTCGATGTGGGCGGCCCAGTCGGTCTCGCTGTGCTGCGGGTCGTCGGTGAAGGTCTCGGTGCCCTTGCCCTTGCGCAGGCCGAGGGTGCCGACGCCGGCCTGGGTGCCCTTGGCCGGGCGCAGGGTGGTCGTGTCGGTGCCGCGCGGCGGCCAGACCTTGGAGGTGACCCACTGGTCGGGGTGACGCTCGATGTCGGCCATCGGCTCGCGGTCGATGCCGTTGTCGTAGCCGAGGAGTTCGTGGTCGAACCAGCGGTGCAGGGTGTCCACCCATTCGGCGCGACGGAAGTCGAACGGGTCCACGTGGCCGGTCTGGGAGAGCCATATCTTGCGCTCGACGCCGTTCGTCGCGAGCGCGTCCCACCACTGGCCGACGTGCTTCATACGGACGTTGAGGTCCTGCATGCCGTGGATCAGGAACACGCTCGCCCTGACCTTGCGCGCGTCCTTCACGTAGTCGCGTTCGCTCCACAGCGGCGTCCAGTCGCCGGTGCGCGGGGCCCCGTCGACGAGCATCTGCTGGACGGCGCCGCACTTGGCGCGGGCGTCGGGGCTGTCGACGTAGTTGGACAGCCAGTCGGGGCCGGAGTCGTACAGCGGGGCGCCCTGCTGGAAGTAGTAGTCGTACCAGGAGGAGATCGCGCTGATCGGCACGATGGTCTTCAGGCCCTCGACCCCGGTGGCGGCGACGCCGTTGGCGATGGTGCCGTCCCAGCTCTTGCCGATCATTCCGGTGCGGCCGTTGGTCCACGCCGCTGTGGCCTTGGTGGTGCCGGTGCGGGTCGTGTACGCCTTCGCTCGGCCGTTCAGCCAGTCGACGACGGCCTTCGCGGAGAGGATGTCGGAGCGGCCCCCGACGTCCACGCAGCCGTCGGAGCGGTTGGTGCCGGCGAGGTCGACGCCGACGACGGCGTAGCCGCGGGGCACGAAGTAGTTGTCGTAGAACAGCGGCATCTGGACGACGTTGCCGCTCGCGTCGTACGTCTTCTTCTGGCTCTCGTTGCCGCGCCCGCAGCAGGAGTAGTACGGGCTGGCGTCCATGATGACGGGCACCTTGCGGCCCTGCGCGGCCGCTTCGCGGGGCCGGACGATGTCGACGGCGACGCGGTCGTTCCTTCCGTCGCGGTCGTGGTCGAGTCCGGTGTCCACCCATACGGCCTCGCGGATGGCGTTCTCGTACGAGTGGACGGGCCTGCTCTCCCGCGGGTCGGCTTGTGCCGTCGCGGGTGAGAGGAACGCGGCCAGCAGGGCGCCTGCGGCCGCCGTCGCGAGCGGTCTCCAGATCGTGAAGCGCATGCGTTTCGGCATGCGCGGACGTTACATCGGTCAACTCCCGTGCAGAAGAGGGCGGCTGATGACACATGAGACCCGCGTGGCCGATAAACGCCCCTGAGGCGGGTCGGCTCATGTCGGCCGAATGGCGATCGTGTGACAGCGGTGGTCATGGACACACCGGGGGCACAGGTGGTGAATAGGCTCCGGACAGACTTCGGGCCCCTACGACTTGGAGCTTTCGTGCACCGCAGAATCATGGCGCCGGGCGCGCTCGCAGCCGCCTCTTTGATGCTGGTGATCCCGGCGTCGGCCGCGAGCAGCGTCCCCGGCGCTCCGGGCATCGGCGACCCCTACTACCCGGCCTACGGCAACGGCGGATACGACGTCTCCCACTACGACCTGCGGCTGAAGTACCAGCCGGCCACGGACGAGTTGGAGGGTACGGCGACCCTGCTGGCGAAGACCACGCAGGATCTGTCCCGCTTCAATCTGGACTTTCTGCTGGACGTCAGCGAGGTCCGGGTCAACGGCGCGAAGGCGTCGTTCGCGACGTCGGGCGAGCACGAGCTGGAGATCACGCCGAAGAAGCCGCTGGCCAAGGGCACGGACATCACCGTGGTGGTGCGCTACCGAGGGGTGCCGTCCTCGAAGGAGGCGTACGGCTTCACCAGCTGGCACCGTACGCCGGACGGCGGTGTCGGGGCGAACGAGCCCGAGGCCGCCTGGTGGTGGTTCCCCAGCAACGACCACCCGCTCGACAAGGCGACGTACGACGTCTCGGTGCTGGTCCCGGACGGCACACAGGCCATCTCCAACGGCACCTTGCGGTCGACGAGTTCACGGCTGGGCTGGACCCGCTACAACTGGCGCTCCGACAAGCCGCAGGCGACATATCTCGCCACGCTCGCGGTGGGCAGGTTCGACGTGACCACGGGGACGAGCGAGAGCGGTATTCCGGTCATCAACGCCTACAGCAAGGACCTGGGCGAGCACTCCGGCGCGGCGCGGGCGAGCATCGAGCGGACCGGGGAGATCGCCGACTGGCTGAGCGAGTACTTCGGGCCGTATCCGTACAACGCGCTCGGCGGGTATGTGCCGAACACCGACACCGGGTACGCGCTGGAGACGCAGACCCGGCCATTCTACAGCCCGGCGAACTTCGCCAACGGTTCGAACACGTCCGTCGTCGTCCATGAGCTGGCCCATCAGTGGTACGGCGACCTGGTGTCCGTGAAGGACTGGAAGGACATCTGGATCAACGAGGGCTTCGCCCGGTACGCGCAGTGGCTGTGGTCGGAGCACGAGGGCGAGGGGACGACGCAGGAGATCGCCGACTACGTGTACGCCTCGCGCGCGGCCGACGACCGGTTCTGGACGGTCAAGCCCGGGGACCCCGGTCCGCAGAACCAGTTCCACATCGCGGTCTACGACCGGGGGGCGTTGACCCTGCAGGCGCTGCGCAACGAGATCGGGGACGAGGCGTTCTTCGCGATCCTCAAGGGCTGGACGCAGAAGTACGCCTATGGCAACGCGTCGGTGGCCGACTTCCAGCGGTACGCCGAGGAGGTGTCCGGGAAGCGGCTGGCTGCGCTGTTCGATACGTGGCTGTTCCAGCCGTCGAAGCCGGGGGCTGCCGCGGCTCGGGCGGCGTCGGTCGGTGAGGTGGCCGGGGTTCCTGGGCAGCCGAAGTCTTGGAAGAAGATCGCTGCGACCAATGAGGTGCACGAGCACGGGCACTGAGTGCGTCTGTGGATGTGCCGCGTCACGTTGTCGGGCGTCTGCGGGTGCGTTGTGGTTGATCGCGCCCACGCGGCGGAGCCGCATATCGACACAGCCCCGCGCCCCTTCAGGGCGTTGCGGTGCGCTCCATTAGTTCGTTGCGCCCTATCGCGTCCGTCTCCGTCGACGGCACGGTGCACGCGTGGGCACCGGCCACCGCGCCGTACAGGGCGCTGCGCCGGGGGGTCTCGCGGTTCAACCAGGCATAGAGGAACGCGGCGGCGAAGGCGTCGCCCGCGCCGTTGGAGTCCACCACCGGCGCGGGCGGCGTCACGGCGGGTACGCGGGTCACCTCGTCGTCGGCCAGTACGTATGCGCCCTTCGCACCCGCTGTGGCCACAACCACCTCAGCCCGGCCACGATCGGCGATCCGGCGCATCGTCCGCTCGGGGTCGGCCAGGGCGACAGCGGACAGGAAGACGACATCAGCGGCCTGCGCGAACGGCTCGTGGTACGGGTTTTCGCCGTCCCAGTCGTGCAGGTCGGTGGACAGCGTCGCGCCCGACTCGCGCAGTAGCGGCAGGGAGTGGGCGCAGGGCTGGGTGATGGTGACGTGGACGTGGCGGCTCGCCTCCGCCAGGGCGCGCACCGTGGCCTCCGGGAAGCGGTCGTCGGGGTGGGAGCGGCTCGTGTCGTACAGGGACAGCCGGCGACCGTCGGGACCGACGAGGTTGACCGCGCGCTTGGTGCCCGCCGGCTGTGGTACGGCCGTGAGGCCGATGCCGTGCTCGTCGTGCAGGGCACGGACGAGGTCGCCCTCGGGGTCGTCGCCGAGGAAGTCGACATGGTGGGTGCGCAGACCCAGGGCGCTCAGGCCGACGGCGACGAAGTCCCCGGTCTGCCCGGCGCGGGTGCGGATGCCCGAGTCGATCATGTAGCTGTCGGCGTACGGAAGCGGCAGCGCGGGGACGTACACGATGGTGTCCACCCCGGCACCGCCCAGCACGAGCACGTCGATGTCGCGGCTCAACTCCCGCCCTCCCCGTGGTCGTAGACGGTGACGGCGATCCCTCGCCGCACCAGCCGCTCGATGATCAGCGGCTCGACGCGGGACCACTTGCCCCCGGCCAGCCCACACCCTATCCGTGGCATGTGCACGGAGGCGCCGAGCTCGACCGCCTTCTCGCCGAGCCGCTCCAGCGCCGCGTCGATCGCCTCGTAGCGCACGGGCACGCCCTTGCTGCCGGTGCGGGTGCCGCGTTGCCCGACCATGTTGGCCACCCAGACGTACGGCTCGACCTGGACGAACTGGACCGCGCCCAGCCCGAAGTCGTTCGAGGCTCGCTTGCGGTGCCATGCGCGGTAGGACTTCTCCGGCTCGGGCCAGCGGCGCGATATGGCCAGGACGAAGCCCTTCCCCCATCCCCCGATGTCGTTGCAGACATGGGCGATCACCTTGACGCCCTTCACCGACGGAACGGTGGCGTCACCCCGAATGTAAGTGATCTCCGACATGACGCCACCGTAGAGGCCGCCACTGACAACGGCCGCTGATTTCTGCGGGAGCTCGCCCCGCAGAACCTACTTCGTGAGCTGGGCCAGCTCCTGGTCCTCCGCCTTCGCGACCCGGCGCCGGATCCCGTACCAGCCGCCGACCAGCATCACGGCGATCACCGGGATCAGCAGCAGCGTCTTGCGGCCGACCTCGGGGTCGTTCCACATCATGCCCAGGCAGGCCAGCAGGAAGACGATCGTGGCGATCTCCGTGACCGGGCTGCCGGGGAGGCGGAAGGAGGGCCGGGCCAGCAGGCCCGCCTTGGCGCGGCGGACGAAGATCAGGTGGCAGACCATGATGATCACCCAGGTCGAGATGATGCCGAGGGAGGCGACGTTCAGCACGATCTCGAAGGCCTGGCTGGGCATGAGGTAGTTCAGGCCGACGCCGAGCACGCACACCGCGCAGGTGAGCAGGATGCCGCCGTAGGGGACCTGGCTGCGGTTCATGCGGGCCGTGAACTTCGGGGCCGAGCCCGCCATCGCCATCGAGCGCAGGATGCGGCCCGTGGAGTACAGACCGGAGTTCAGGGACGACATCGCGGCCGTCAGCACCACCAGGTTCATCACGTCACCGGCACCCTCGACGCCGATCTTCGACAGGACCGTGACGAAGGGGCTCTCGTCGGCCGAGTAGACCGAGCCGGGGAGCAGCAGGGCGAGCAGGACGACGGAGCCGACGTAGAAGAGGCCCACGCGCCACATGATCGAGTTCACCGCGCGCGGGACGATCTTCTCCGGCTCCGCGGTCTCGCCCGCGGCCACGCCGACCAGCTCCAGGGCGGCGTACGCGAAGATCACGCCCTGCATGACGAGGACGACGGGCATGAGGCCGTGCGGGAAGACGCCGCCGTTGTCGGTGACGACGCTCAGGCCCGGGGTCTGGCCGCCCACCTCGTGCTGCGTGGCGAGCAGGAAGATGCCGACGAACATGAAGGCGACCAGCGTGGCGACCTTGATGATCGCGAACCAGAACTCCATCTCGCCGAAGATCTTCACCGAGATCAGGTTGACCGCGAGGACCACGGCCAGCGCGATCAGGGCCAGCACCCACTGCGGGATGTCGGTGAACAGGCTCCAGTAGTGCGTGTAGAGCGCGATCGCCGTGATGTCGGCGATACCGGTCGTCGACCAGTTCAGGAAGTACATCCAGCCCGCGACGTAGGCGCCCTTCTCACCGAGGAACTCGCGCGCGTACGACACGAACGAGCCGGAGGACGGGCGGTACAGGACCAGCTCGCCCAGCGCCCGGACCACGAAGAAGGCGAAGACGCCGCAGACGAGGTACGCGAGGGCGAGGGCCGGGCCCGCGTTGTGGAGGCGGCCACCCGCTCCGAGGAAGAGGCCGGTGCCGATGGCCCCGCCGATGGCGATCATGTTGACGTGGCGGGCCTTGAGGTCCTTGCTGTAACCGGCGTCGCCCGCGTCCGCGGGCACCTGGGCCGCGTCGTTGTGGGGTGCGGCCACGGCCGTGTTCACGGCGTCCTTGCTCACGGGTGGTACCACTCTCTGGTGCGCCCGAGCGGATTGCGCTCGGGTGTCCGGACGTACGTATGGCCCGCGCCTTCCGTAAAGGCACAGACCAAGGGGCCACCTTCCCCCAGCGGGCGCGGCTCACGCGGTGGCGTACGTCACAGAGCGTTACTTCTCACACGGCTGTCACGCCGGTCGCGGGAGGTGTCACAGCACTGGTGAGACAGCGATACTGCTGCACATGACGACCGGCACCGAGGAACCGACCCTCACGATCGATGAGCTGGCCGCGCGCGCGGGTGTGACGGTCCGCACGGTGCGGTTCTACGGCACCAAGGGGCTGCTGCCGCCTCCGGTGATCGGTCCACGCAGGGTGGGGCACTACGGGCGCGAGCACCTGGCCCGGCTGGCGCTCATCGAGGAGCTGCAGCAGCAGGGCATGACCCTGGCGGCCATCGAGCGGTACCTGCAGCAGCTGCCGCCCGACCTGGACGCCCATGACCTCGCCATTCACCGGGCGGTGGTGGCCTCCTGGGCGCCGGACGCCGTCGAGACGGTGACCCGGGCGGAGCTGGAGCGGCGGGCCGGGCGGGCGCTCGGCGACGACGACGTGGAGCGGCTGGCCGCGATGGGGGTCGTCGAGGCGGGCGACAGTGCGTACCGCGTCGATCTTGGGCTGCTGCGGCTCGGGGTGGGGCTGTTGGACGTACCGCTGTCGCACGAGGCGATCCTCGCGGCGCGCAATGTACTCATCGAGCACTCACGCGCCGCCGCGCACGAACTGTCGCAGCTCTTCCGCGGCGAGGTGTACGAGCGCGCGGCGCAGGACGTGAAGTCACTCTCCGCGTACATGCAACCCGTGGTGGTGCAGGCCCTGCTGACGACGTTTCAGCGGTCGCTGCGCGAGGATCTGCGGGAGTGGCTCGGCGGCATGTCGGAGGGTTACGGATCCGGTTCGGAGGATGGCGGGTCCGCTTCGGAGGAAGACCGAACCGCATGACAAGTGGAGCCATCGTGGGCGGCGCGGTGAACATGGCCGCCGAGACGGTGTTGACGACACGGCCCCACCCGGGGCCGAGCCCGATTCGGTAGTCGCCGCGGGCACAGAGGACCAGCACCCCTCGCGCAAGGACCGCCCTCGTGGCCTGACTGCCCGTCATGGGGTGGAGGTGGCCGCTTGTGGGTGCAGTGAGAAGGCGGGGCGAATCGAACTGCCGCCGTCGACGGCTGCGCACGCTCATTCCACAACAGGGAACCGACTGTGTGCCCTGTGCCCTACGCTCCTCGCCGAGGGGATTGCGTAGGGCGGGGGCGAGGGCGCATGGCCACGAGGGATTCTCAGGCGATCACGGGTGATCACGGCTCGGCAGTGGCCAGTGGTTCGCACTCGGTGACGGCGATCAGCGGCGACAGTGTCCAGGTAACCTTCGCCTCTCCTCCCCTGCCGTTCACGGTGCCGCACCAGTTGCCTCGTCACATCGGGGCGTTCACAGGGCGACGTCGTGAGCTGGACGACCTCCTGACACAGCTCGCGCCATCCGATGATCACGAACATGTACCCCCGCCCGTCCTGGTGACAGGCATGGCCGGGGTGGGCAAGAGTGCAGTGGTCCTGCAAGCGGCCCATGAGGCCGTGCAGCGGGGCTGGTTCCCCGGCGGAACCATCTATCTGGACCTGCACGGATACGACCGGACCGAGCCTGTCGCACCCGCCGAGGCCCTGGCGTCGGCCCTCCTGTCCGTGGGCGTGCCCTCGGAGCACATCCCGATCGACGTGGACAGCCGGGCAGCCCTGTACCGCACGGCGCTGTCCGGCATGCGGGAGGCACTCCTGCTGATGGTCGACAACGCCGCCGACGCCGAGCAGGTGCGCCCACTGCTGCCCGCCGACCCGCGGCATCGGATCGTGATCACTTCACGGCATCGCCTGCCCTCCCTCATGGCACGCACCATCAGCCTGGGCACACTGGCGACCGAGGAAGGGATCCAACTCCTGGACGCGGCGGTCCGTAGGGCGCATCCGGGCGACGTCCGCGTGGCCCAAGACCTCCGGGCGGCCGAAATCATCGTGGAGAGGACGGGCGGCCTACCCCTCGCCCTGGCTGTCATCGCCGCACGCCTGACCACAAATCCGTCGTTGGACCTGGCGCGGGTGGCGCAGGAGCTGGCAGCAGAGGCCGACCGCTTGCACGACCGCACGGACCGTCTCGACGACGGCGAGAGGAGCGTCGCAGCCGCGATCGAGCTGTCCTTCCGCCATCTCCCCCCGGAACAGGCCCAGTTGCTGGTCATGCTCGCCCTGACGGTCGGCCGGAGGTTTTCCACCGCGGCCGTCGCCGCCGGCCTGGACACCGACGTGCCCAGCGTGCGACACCTCCTCGAGCAGCTGTCCGTAACCCACCTCATCGAAGACACCTCGCAACACGATCAGTGGCAGATGCACGACCTGATCCGTCACTACGCCACCACCGTTGCCGACGATGTCGTCGATGCGGCTCGACTGGAGCGGGTACGGGACCGGATCATCGACTACTTCCTGCGTCACTCGGACCCGGCCGACGACGGCTCGGGTTTCTTCACCACGCGGATCGGAACCAGGCCCCTGGCCGGTGTCCACGGCGACGGCCCGAGCTCTGAGGACCGCCTGGGCGTGGTCCGCGACGTGGAGGTGCTCGCCGAGCTGATCGCCGCCGCCGAGACGCGTCCGCCGCTCTCCATCGCTCTCATCGGCAACTGGGGCGCCGGCAAGTCCAGCGTGATGCTTCAGGTCGAACGTCAGGTCGACCTGCTGGCACAGCTGTCGAGCGAGCGGCCGGGCCGGAGTGCGTTCGTCTCCTCCGTACGGCAGGTACGGTTCAACGCCTGGCACTACAGCGACACAAACGTGTGGACCGGGCTGATCACGCACCTGTTCACCGCGCTCGCCGGCGACGACACGGGCGACGCACCGAACCCCGCTCCGGATCCCGAGCAGGCCAGGCGGGACCGCGAATTGCTGCGCGAGAAGCTGAACCAGCGGGAGGAGGCCGAACGACAGGTCTCCGAACGGCTGACGACCGCTGACGACGCGGCGCCCGCCCCGGGACGGTTCGCGGCACTCGGGTCGCCGATCAGGACGTACCGGGTGCTGCGGGCCACCTTGCTCCAGTCGGCCGACGACCTGCGGTTCAGCCGGCGCGTGCTGGCGCTGTGGCTGGTACTGGCCGGGGTCGCGACCGGCGCCTGGTTGCTGCGCGGCACGCTCACCGCATGGCTCACCAGTCTGCTGGCCATCGCCGTGGCGGCCGCCCCGCTGCGCCCCTTGCTGCAGAAGTTGCGCATGGCGCAGCAGGGGCTCCTCGGCTTCACCGAACGCCGGTACGGCGAGCTGGCCGCGCAGCAGCGTGCTCTCCGGGCCGAGATCAGCGGACTGCGGGAGAGGCTGGCCCTCGTCGACGCCGCCGCACGACTCGGCCAGTTCCTCCAGGAACGCGCTGACGGCACCGCCTATCAGCCTTACCGGGGTGTGCTGGGCCAGGCTCACGCCGATCTGCTGCAACTCGGCCGCGACCTCGAGGACGCCCGCGTCCAGTGGCGGGCGGAGAAGGCCGGCTCCCCGCCGCCGCTGGAGCGCATCGTCCTGTACGTCGACGACCTCGACCGCTGCCCGCCCGACCGTGTCGTCGAGGTGCTCCAGGCCGTGCACCTGATGCTCGGCCTCGATCTGTTCGTCGTGGTCGTCGCCGTTGACGCGCGCTGGCTGATCCACTCGCTGCGCCATCACCACAACGCCCTCTTCCAGCATGAGAACACCAATGCCGCTGACACCGCGCCGGACGTCGGGGGGCTGGCGACCGCGGTGGACTACCTTGACAAGATCTTCCAGATCCCGTACGCCCTGACTCCGCCGCCGCCCCAGACGATGGGCCGATACCTGCGCTCACTCTTGCCGGACCCGCATGTCGCCGAGGCCGGGCGTCCGTTCACCGAGGCGTCCCCGCCCGTCGAGGAGCGCGCGCTGGACGAGGCCGGCACATCGCCGCGGCCCGAGGCGGACGGTGGCACCACACCTTCTACGGTCTCCAGTACCTCCGAGCCGATCGCCATGCGCGGTCCCGCCACAGGGTCGCAACCCGCGGAGCGCACCGAGCACGCGGACCTGCTGCCCCAAGGGCTGCGCATCGGAGCGGGGGAAGTCGCATTCATGGCCCAGCTCGGAGCGTTGCTGCCGACCCCGCGGGCCGCCAAGCGGCTGGTGAACCTCTACCGGCTCGTCCGCATCGGTATCCCCGCCACCGACCTGCCGGCCTTCGCCAGCAGCTCCGGGCCTGCTCCGTACCAGGCCGTGCAGATCCTCCTCGCCGTGCTGGCGGGCGACCCGCGCGCGGCGGAGGAACTCTTCCGGCGCCTGCTGGCCTGCCCCGGCGACGGCCTTCCGCTCACCGCTCTCCTGGAGGACGACGCCGCAGGCCATCCTGCGTACGAGCGTCTGGCACAGGCACTTCCGGCCGTTCTGCGGAAACTCGAGGCCGAACAGGCCATCCCCCTCGCCGTCGGGCACTACCGGCGCTGGTGCGGCGATCTGGCCCGATACAGCTTCCACACCCGTAACCTGGCGCCTGCGCCGGACGCGCCCTCCGGCCGGGCAGCGCCTGCCTGAAGACATCGGTCGCTGCTGACCCCTCGTCGGTGTCCTCGCCGAGCAGGTCCCCGGGGCGGAGCGGAACACCGGTCCTGCGGGCGTGCTGGGTGTCGTAGGCCGCCTTCACCCCGGCGGGGGGCCGGTGCGGTGCGCGTGGCCGTCGGCCGTGGAGAGCACGACGCCTCGTGGACGCCGAGGACGTACTCGGAGGCGTCGTCGACCTCAGACAGGGCGGCCAGGGAAGGGAGTTCGGTGGTGCTACGCCGGAGGGCTGAGCAAGTCAGCCCTCCGGCGTCCGAGGGGCGGGGACGCAGGAGGCATAGCCCCCCTGGCGGGGGCGAAACCCTCGCCCTCGCCCGCTGTCACGCGTCCCCGAAGCGCTCCCCCTTCTCCCCCTTCTCCACCAGCAGCGCCGGCGGCGTGAACCGCTCCCCGTACTTCTCCGCCAACTCCCGCGCCCGCGCCACGAACCCGGCGACCCCACCCTCATAGCCGTTGATGTACTGGAGCACACCACCCGTCCACCCGGGGAACCCGATGCCGAAGATCGAGCCGATGTTGGCGTCGGCGACCGACGTCAGGACGCCCTCCTCCAGGAGCCGGACCGTGTCCAGGGCCTCGGAGAAGAGCATGCGTTCCTGCATGTCCCGGAAGGGGATCTCGGCCCCCGGGCGCGTGAAGTGCTCGCGCAGCCCCGGCCACAGACCGGCCCGCTTGCCGTCCTCGCCGTACTCGTAGAAGCCCGCGCCACCGCTGCGGCCGGGACGGTCGAACTCGTCGACCATGCGGTCGATCACGGCCTCGGCGGGGTGCGACGTCCAGGTGCCGCCCGCCTCCTCCACGGCCCGCTTGGATTCGTTGCGGATCTTGCGCGGCAGCGTGAGCGTCAGCTCGTCCATCAGGGAGAGGACCTTGGCGGGGTAGCCCGCCTGCGCCGCCGCCTGTTCGACCGACGCCGGCTCGATGCCCTCGCCGACCATCGCCACGCCCTCGTTGATGAAGTGGCCGATCACCCGAGAGGTGAAGAAGCCGCGCGAGTCGTTCACCACGATCGGCGTCTTGTTGATCTGCCGGACCAGGTCGAAGGCGCGGGCCAGCGCCTCCTCGCCCGTCCGCTCGCCCTTGATGATCTCGACGAGCGGCATCTTGTCGACGGGCGAGAAGAAGTGCAGCCCGATGAAGTCGGCCTGGCGGTCCACGCCTTCGGCGAGGGCGGTGATCGGGAGCGTCGAGGTGTTGGAGCACAGCAGCGCGTCCGGCTCGACGATGTTCTGGATCTCCTGGAAGACCTTGTGCTTGAGCTCGGGGTTCTCGAAGACCGCCTCGATGACCGCGTCACAGCCGGCCACGTCCTGCGGGTCGGCGGTCGGCGTGATGCGCGCCAGCAGCGCGTCGGCCTTCTCCTGTGTCGTACGGCCCCGGGAGACCGCCTTGGCGCACAGCTTCTCCGAGTAGCCCTTGCCCTTGACGGCGGCTTCGAGCGACACGTCCTTCAGGACGACCTCGATGCCGGCGCGTGCGCACGAGTAGGCGATGCCCGCGCCCATCATCCCGGCACCCAGCACGGCGACCTTGCGGACCTTGCGCGGTTCGATGCCCTTGGGCCGGTTGGCGCCCGAGTTGACGGCCTGGAGGTCGAAGAAGAACGCCTGGATCATGTTCTTGGACGTCTGCGCCGCCGCCAGCTCCACGAAGTAGCGGGCCTCGATGACCTGCGCCGTCTCGAAGTCGACCTGGGCGCCCTCGACGGCGGCCGCGAGGATGTTGCGCGGGGCCGGGTAGGGCGCGCCGTTCGTCTGCTTGCGCAGGTTGGCCGGGAAGGCGGGCAGGTTCGCCGCGAACTTGGGGTTGGCGGGGGTGCCGCCGGGGATCTTGTAGCCCGGCCTGTCCCAGGGCTGCTGCGACTCGGGGTTCGCCTCGATGAAGGCGCGGGCCTTGGCGAGCAGTTCCTCCTGGGTGGCGACCACGTCGTCGACCAGGCCGTTCTGCAGGGCGCGCCGCGGGTTGTACTGCGTGCCCTGGAGCAGGACCTTCAGCAGGGCGTCGGCGATGCCGAGGAGGCGGACGGTGCGTACGACGCCGCCACCGCCCGGGAGCAGGCCGAGGGTGACCTCGGGGCAGCCGATCTTGGAGCCGGGCGCGTCGAGGGCGATGCGGTGGTGGCAGGCGAGCGCGATCTCGTAACCGCCGCCGAGGGCCGCGCCGTTCATCGCGGCGACGACCGGCTTGCCCAGGGTCTCGATGCGGCGCAGGTTGCGCTTGATGGCCATGCCGCCGTCGAACAGCTCCTGCGCGGTCTCCGGGGTGACCCGGATCAGGTCGCGCAGGTCGCCGCCCGCGAAGAAGGTCTTCTTGGCGGAGGTGATGATGACACCGCGGATGGTGTCCTTCTCCGCCTCCAGCCGGTCGGTGATCACGGCGAGGGAGTCGCGGAACGCCTGGTTCATGGTGTTCGCGGACTGGTTGGGGTCGTCGAGGACGAGCGTGACGATGCCCTCGCGGTCCTGCTCCCAGCGGATGGTGGTGGACTGAGTGCTCATGTGGAGGTGCTCCGTGTGATCCGTCGGGAGGGGGGTCAGATGCGCTCGACGATGGTGGCGATGCCCATGCCGCCGCCCACGCACAGCGTGGCGAGGCCGTACCGCTTGTCCTGGCGCTCCAGCTCGTCGACGAGCGAGCCGAGGATCATCGCGCCGGTCGCGCCGAGGGGGTGGCCGAGGGCGATGGCGCCACCGTTGACGTTGACCTTGTCCAGGGACAGGCCCATGTCCCGTACGAAGCGCAGGACGACCGCCGCGAACGCCTCGTTGATCTCGACGAGGTCGATGTCGTCGATGGTCAGCCCGGCCTTGGCGAGCGCCTTGCGGGTGGCGGGCGCGGGGCCGGTGAGCATGATGGTGGGCTCGGAGCCGGAGACGGCGGCGGAGATGATGCGGGCGCGCGGGGTGAGGCCGTAGCGCTCGCCGACCTCCTGGTTGCCGATGGCGACCAGCGAGGCGCCGTCGACGATGCCGGAGGAGTTGCCCGCGTGGTGGACGTGGTCGATCTTCTCGACCCAGTGGTACTTCTGCAGCGCCACGGCGTCGAAGCCGCCCAGGTCGCCGATGTCCGCGAAGGACGGCTTCAGCTTGCCGAGCGAGTCGGCGGTGGTGCCCGGACGCATGTGCTCGTCGTGGTCGAGGACGACCAGGCCGCTGCGGTCCTTGACGGGGACGACGGAGCGGTCGAAGCGGCCCTCCTTCCAGGCCGTCGCCGCCCGCTCCTGGGACAGCGCCGCGTACTCGTCGACGTCCCGGCGCGAGAAGCCCTCGATCGTGGCGATCAGGTCGGCGCCGATGCCCTGCGGCACGAAGTTGACCGCGAGGTTGGTCATCGGGTCGTTGAACCAGGCGCCGCCGTCCGAGGCCATCGGCACCCGGGACATGGACTCCACGCCGCCCGCGAGGACGAGGTCCTCGAAGCCCGAACGGACCTTGGCGGCGGCCATGTTCACGGCCTCCAGACCCGAGGCGCAGAAGCGGTTCTCCTGCACGCCCGCCACCGTGTCCGGCAGCCCGGCGGCGATGGCGGCGATGCGCGCGATGTCGGAGCCCTGGTCGCCGACCGGGCCGACGACGCCGAGCACGATGTCGTCGACGGCGGCCGGGTCGAGGTTCGGGAAGCGGTCGCGGATCTCGTGGATGAGGCCGACGACCAGGTCGATGGGCTTGGTGCCGTGCAGGGCGCCGTTCGCCTTGCCGCGGCCGCGCGGGGTGCGGATCGCGTCGTACACATACGCTTCGGTGCTCACTGGGAAGCCTTTCGGGGTGAGGGTCGGCCCGGCAGCAGGGCCTCGGCCGGGCGGGAGGGCGTCAGCCGAGCAGGGAACGGCCGATGATCTCCTTCATGATCTCGGTCGTCCCGCCGTAGATGGTCTGGATACGGCCGTCGGTGAAGGCACGGGCGACCGGGAATTCGCTCATGTAGCCGTAGCCGCCGTGCAGTTGCAGGCAGCGGTCGGCGACCCGCTTCTGCAGCTCGGTCGCCCACCATTTGGCCATCGAGGCGTGGACGGCGTCGAGCTGCCCGTTCGAGTGATCCTCGACGCAGCGGTCGAGGAAGGTACGGGTGACGGCGCACTCGGTGGCCATCTCGGCTATCTCGAACCGGATGTGCTGCTTGGTGGCGAGCGGCCGCCCGAAGGCCTCGCGCTCCTTGACGTACTCGGTGGTGATCTCCAGCAGGTGTTCCGCGGCGGCGATCGCGGAGACGGCGATGCTCAGGCGCTCCTGGGCGAGGTTCGTCATCAGGTGGACGAAGGCGCCGTCGAGGTCGCCGAGGAGGTTGTCCTTGGGCACGCGTACGTCGTGGAAGAACAGCTCGGCCGTGTCCTGCGCCTTCTGGCCGATCTTGTCGAGGTTGCGGCCGCGCTCGAAGCCGTCCATGCCGCGCTCGACGACGAGCAGGGACAGCCCGTGCTCGCCGCCCTCGGGTGTCGTCTTCGCGACGACGATCACCAGGTCGGCGAGGATGCCGTTGGAGATGAACGTCTTGGAGCCGTTGAGCACCCAGTGGTCGCCGCGGTCCTCGGCGTGGGTGCGGATGCCCTGGAGGTCGGAGCCGGCGCCGGGCTCGGTCATGGCGATCGCCGTGATGAGCGTGCCGTCGCAGAAGCCGGGCAGCCAGCGGCGCTTCTGCTCGTCGGTGGCGAGCGAGGTGAGGTACGGGCCGATGATGTCGTTGTGCAGGCCGAGGGCGAGGCCGGGTACGCCCGCGCGCGTGAACTCCTCGGCGAGGACGGCGCTGTAACGGAAGTCGGGGGTGCCGCCGCCTCCGTGCTCCTCGGGCACGGCGAAGCCGAGCAGGCCCTGCTTGCCGGCCGCGCGCCAGGCGTCGCGGGAGACGATGCCGTCCTTCTCCCACTGCTCGTAGTACGGCAGCACCTCCCTGGCCAGGAAGCTGCGCACCGTCTCGCGGAACGCGTCGTGCTCGGGGGCGAAGATCTGCCGTTTCATGCCAGGCCCTTCGTCGCGGGGCCGACCGTGTCGGGGCCCTTCAGGAGATCGGGTACGTCCCAGTCGCGGGCCACGTCGGTGGTGTGTGCGCCCGGCTGGGCAGGGCCGCTGCGCACGGCCGTCGGGGTCGCGGTGAAGCGCGGTGCGGGCGCGGGCTGGGTGATGCCGCCGTGGTCGGTGAAGGTGCCGCGGGCGGCGAGGTGCGGGTGCCGCGGGGCCTCGCGCAGGGAGAGCACGGGGGCCACGCACGCGTCGGAGCCCTCGAAGACGGCCGTCCACTCGTCCCTGGTCCGGGACTTGAAGCGGGCCGCCACCGCTTCGCGCAGCTCGCTCCAGCGGGTCCAGTCCTTGCGGGCGGACGCGTACTCCGGGAGGTCGAGCAGTTCCAGGAACTCCGCGTAGAACTGCGGTTCCAGCGCGCCGACCGCCATGTACTTCCCGTCGGCCGTCTCATAGGTGCCGTAGTACGGGCAGCCACCGTCCAGCAGGTTGGCGCCGCGCCGGTCCTGCCAGCCGCCGGCGGCGAGCATGCCGTGGATCATCGCGGCGAGGTGGGAGGCGCCGTCGACGATGGCGGCGTCGACGACCTGGCCGGTGCCGGTCGCGCGGGCGTGGTGGAGGGCGGCGAGGACGCCGACGACGAGGTAGAGGGAGCCGCCCGCGTAGTCGCCGACCAGGTTGGCGGGGACGGCGGGCGGTTCGTCGGGGCTGCCGATCATGCCGAGGGTGCCGGTGAGGGCGATGTAGGCGATGTCGTGGCCGGCCCGGTGGGCGAGCGGCCCCTCCTGGCCCCAGCCGGTCATGCGGCCGTAGACCAGCCCGGGGTTGCGGGCGTGGCAGGCCTCGGGTCCGACACCGAGGCGCTCGGCGACGCCGGGCCGGTAGCCCTCGATGAGGATGTCGGCGCGTGCGGCGAGGTCGAGGACGCGGGCCGCGCCGTCGGGAGACTTCAGGTCGATGACCACCGAGCGCTTGTTGCGGTTGGTGATGTCGTATTCGGTGTCGATGGCGAGTCCGGTGCCGCCGGGCCGGTCCACGCGGACGACGTCGGCCCCCAGGTCGGCGAGGAGCATGGCCGCGAACGGGCCCGGTCCGATACCGGCCAGCTCGACCACGCGCACGCCGGTGAGCGGGCCCTGTCCTGGCGTCGTCGCCATCCTGCCCCCAGGGGTGTGACACAACTGCTGTAACACCAGTGATGCTAAGAAGATGCCTCACCGGACACAAGAGCAAGCGCTTAGGAAGTTACCCGCTGCAAGCCCGGCCGCGAACCCGCCCCGGCGCTGTCAGCGCCCGTCCAGCTCCACTATCAGCCGTTTCGGCGCGATCGTGCGGTAGCTCTCCTCCACCCAGTCGCACAGCAGCTCCGCCGCGGGCGCGCCCTTCTGCTCCAGCGGGATGCTCACCCAGCCCGACTTGCCCAGGCCGTATCCGGCGGGCTCGGCGCCCGGGCAGGTCAGGGCGTGGGCGTGCGCGGACTCGTCCTTGAGCTTCAACGTGATGCCCAGCGGGTAGCTGCCGTCGTCCACGCCGAGGAAGACGAACACCTTCTTGTTGACCTTCGCGACCGTCTCGCCCCACGGGAACTCCTCGGTGGCTCCGGGCAGCCCGAGCGCGAACGCGCGCACTTTCTCCCACTTCTTCAGGGCATTCCTGGGCACGGCCACCGCTTACCTCCGGGCTCGTCGTCGGGCTCCGCACACCTCACGCTAGCCTCGGCCACCGACAACGGCGCGTGGTGCGGAACCGAGGGGTGTCATGAGCAGGCCGAGCAGGACGGACCGTCCGTACGACATCGTGCTCTTCGGAGCGACGGGCTTCGTCGGGACACTCACCGCGGAGTACCTCGCCGCGCAGGCACCCGAGGGGCTGCGCTGGGCGATCGCCGGCCGCAGCGGGGCGAAGCTGGAGCGGCTGCGCGAGTCGCTGCCGGGCGGCGAGGGAATCGGGGTGCTGGAGGCGGACGTCGCCGATCCGGCCTCCATGCGCCGACTCGCCGAGCACGCCCGCGTGGTGGCCACGACGGTGGGCCCCTATGTGACGTACGGCGGGGACCTGGTCGCCGCCTGCGCGGACACCGGCGCCGACTATCTGGACCTGTCCGGTGAGCCGGAGTTCGTGGACCGGACGTACGTCCTGCACGACGCACGCGCGCGTGAGACGGGCGCGCGGCTGGTGCACGCCTGCGGCTTCGACTCCGTCCCGCACGACCTGGGCGCGTACTTCACGGTCCAGCAGTTGCCGCAGGGCGTGCCGCTCACGGTGGACGGGTTCGTGACCGCCGACGCCACCTTCTCGGGCGGCACGTTCGCGTCGGCGCTCAACCAGTTCTCGCGCGGGCGCCAGATGCTGGCCGCCGCACGCGACCGGGCCCGGCACGAGCCGCGCCTGATGGGGCGCCGGGCGCTGGCACCGACGGGCACTCCCCGGTTCGCCAAGGAGATCGGCGCCTGGGCGGTGCCGCTGCCGACGATCGACCCGCAGATCGTCAAGCGCTCCGCGCGGGCCCTCGAGCGCTACGGCCCCGACTTCCGCTACCGCCACTACGCCGCCGTACGGCATCTGCCCGTCGCGCTCGGCGGTGTCGCGGCGATGAGCGCGCTCTTCACGGCCGCCCAACTGCCGCCCGCCCGGCGCTGGCTGTCCGACCGGCTCAAGCCCGGTGAGGGGCCGGGCCCCGAGAAGCGCGCGAAGAGCTGGTTCTCGGTCCGCTTCGTCAGCGAGGGCGGCGGCCGGCGTGTGTTCACCGAGGTCGCGGGCGGTGACCCCGGCTACGGCGAGACGGCGAAGATGTTCGCGGAGTCGGCCCTGTCCCTCGCCTTCGACGAACTGCCGCCCACGGCCGGGCAGGTCACGACGGCGGTCGCGATGGGGGACGCGCTGATCGAGCGACTGCGCGCAGCGGGCATCACCTTCCGGGTGGCCGCCACTCGCTGAACCGATTCTGCGCCAGCCGCCGGCCCGGCTACCCGACCCTAGAGCGGCCATCCGGCGATGGTGTAGATCATCCCGACGATCCAGCCCAGCCCGGCCAGCGTGGCGAGAACCAGCGCGGCCGTCACGGCACGCTCGACGGGACGGTTGGGATCGGCAAGGGGCTTCGGGGCACGGTGCGTCGTCATGGGGCCCAGCCTGCCGAGCGCCGCAGTGGGCGACATCCGTACAGGTACTCAGAGGACGTACTCAGTCGGCCTCGTCGGTCGTAGGCCACTCCCCCAGCGCCTCCGCGATCCGGTCCCGTACGGACGGATCGGGCGCGCAGGTGGCGAGGTGCACGGCGATGGGGCCGATCTGCCAGCCCGCGTGATGGTCGAAGAAGGGACAGGGCCCTGCCTCATTGTGGGCGACCTTGCCGACCAGCTCCGCGAGACGGACCAGCAGCCGCTGTTGGTCCGTCGGGTGCTCCCAGGCCGCGAGCCCTCGCGCGCGGACCAGCTCGAACACTTCCCTGCCCCGGCTCCACCGGTCTCGGTCGCCCGCCAGTTCCACCGCGGCGTCGATCTCCGGGGTCCGGCCCAGGCCCTCCGCTGCTGCCGCGAGCACCCGCCCCGCCCAACTCACGGGCAGGGGCTGGCGCTCGAACAGGGACCGCCCCCACGTCCGAGTGGGGTCAGCCGCCGCTCGGGCGGCGCGTTCCGGCCTCGGACGAGCAGCCTCCTTCAGCACCTTCCGGCACAAGGCGTCCGCCCGGCGTGTCGTCTCCGGCAGCCGGTAGTCCGGCGTCAGGGCGAGGACGTGGGCGCAGGCGTTGTCGAGGGTCATTCGGTGGCCGACCGAGACGAAGACCGGCTTGACGGCGTCGCGGGTGCGCAGGGCCCGGCCGACCTCCTCGTCGTCCGCCATCAGCGGGGCGGAGGAGCCGCGCGGTGCGTCCGGGTCGTCGTAGGTGAAGGTGAACGGGTTCTTGGCGACGCCGATCGTCGGGAGGCCGGTGAGGACGCCGAGGTGGCTGGCGAGGCCGAAGCGGCGGGGGTGGGCGAGGCCGTAGCCGTCGCAGACGACCAGGCCGGGTGGGCAGGGCAGGGCGTCGAGGGCGGCCAGCACCGTGGGGATCTCGCGGAACGCGAGCAGCCCGGGCACGTACGGGAAGGAGATCCGGCCGACCGCAGTGCCCTCGGCGACGACGTCCAGGGTCGCCGCGTCGAGGACGACCGCCGCGGCCGCGACGAGGTTCCGCTCGTCGTCGTACGCCACGTCCACACCGGTCACGTGCCCCGCTCCGGGCGGCGGCCCCTCCTCGTCGAGCACCACCCGCTCCCGCAGTTCGTCCTGGACGGCGCGGGCCTCTTCCTCGGTCGCGGGCCAGCCCGCGGGAATGCGTACGGTCGTCATGGTGGGCACGAGCGTACGGGGCCGGGGCCGGCCGCCGCGGGCCCAGGGGTAGGCTCGCGATCATGTTCGTACTGGAGTTGACCTACACCGCACCGATCGAGGACGTCGACGCCGTGCTGGAGGCGCATGTGGCGTGGCTCGACGAGCAGTACGAGAACGGGACCTTCCTCGCGTCCGGACGCAAGAACCCCCGCGACGGCGGGGTCATCATCGCCGTCGCGGGGGACCGGGCTCGGATCGAGGCGATCACCGCGACCGATCCGTTCGTCGGCGCCGGGGTCTGCGCGTACCGCATCACCGAGTTCGCCGCCACGAAGACGGCTCCGGCGCTGGAGCGGTACCGCGAGACGCTCGGCTGAGCCGATCGGTCACTTCCCGCCCAGCGCCTGCTTGAGCTGGCTCTTGTTCATGTCCGAACGGCCGTGGATGTTGCGCCGCTTGGCCTCCTCGTAGAGCTGGTCGTAAGTGGGGCCCTGGGAGCCCTTGCCGGACCGCTGGCCGCCCCGCTTGCCGGACGACATGTCCTGCGTGGACGTGCGGCTGGCCGTCTTCGACTCACCGGAGCGGGCGCGCTCCTTGTTCACCGTCCGCGCCGCGATCTCCTTGGCGCGCGAGGTGCTCTCGCCCCGGTCCTGGGCGCTCTTCTTGATGTGCTCGTACTGGCGTTCCCGCTTCGAGCTCGAACCGGCTGGCATGTGAGTCACTCCTCTCGCAGTCGGCGTCCGAGTACCCACATTCCGGTTCACCTCTCCAGCCGCGCGACCCGGCCCTTCTCCCCCGCCGCCCAGCAGCCCAGGTCCGGCGTGCAGTCCACGGTGTCGTACGAGCCGGTGTCGACGGTCCGCCAGGTGCGGCCGCCGTCGGTGGTGAGGTCGGTGCCGGTCGGGCCGACCGCCAGTGCGGAGGTGCGGCTGTGCGGAAGCCAGGCGACGCCGGAGCGATAGGCGTTCACCGGTGTCGCGGCGGGCCGCCATGTGGCGCCCCCGTCGCCGGTACGCGCGGCAGCCCGCGGCGAGGTCTGCTCGGGGCGGTAGTCGCCGCCGACCGCGAGGCCGTGCGTGCGGTCGCGGAAGGCGAGGGCGAACACGCCGCGGGCCGGGTCGCCCGCGGGGACCGACGTGTCGGTGGCCGTCCAGGTCAGTCCTCGGTCGGCGGAGTGCAGCACACGCGCGCGTGCGGCCCCGCCGGTGGCCAGCCAGACGTCCTTCGGCCCGGAGGCGACCAGGCACTGCCCGCTCGCGGCGAAGCCGGCCTCGCCCTCCAGTGCGGCGGGCATCCCGTCGCTGGGCAGCACGTTCCAGGAACGGCCGCCGTCGCTGGTCGACAGGATGCGGAACCGGCCGTCGACCGGGTCGCTCATCGCCAGGCCGTGGCGGCGGTCGAAGAAGGTCATGCAGTCGTAGAAGGCCCGCGCGTCGGTGTTGCGGAAGGACTCGGTCCAGGTCGCGCCGCCATCGTCGGTGCGGTACACCCGGGACGCCTCGCCCTCCCCGATGGCCAGCACCACGGCGCGTCGCGAGTCGAAGGCCTCGACATCCCGGAACTGCAGCTCGGCGGCGCCGGGCGGCGATACGTTCCGCCAGGTCGCGCCGCCGTCGGTGGTGCGCAGGACGGTGCCCGCGGTCCCGGCCAGCCAGGCGGTGTCGCGGCTCACCGCGGACAGCCCTCGGAACCGCACCTCGGGCATGCCGCTGTCCTTGAGTTCCCAGTGCGGCGCCCGGCGTTCCGGCTCGTGCGCCTGCGCGGGTACGACCGTCAGCGCGGCGAGCGCCGCCCCGCACGCCACCCCCGCGGCCGCTGTCCGAAAACCGATCCCCAACCGTCGCGTGCTCCCCGAACGCCTCATGGCGGGCGAAGCTAGTCCACCGCCACGGTGTCGTCCAGATGGCCATGCCAACCCCACGGTGTCACAGGAGATCGCAGGAGATCACACGCGACTTTCCCGTCACGGAAGGGCGAACACCCCACTCCCATGCATGACGACGGTGACACAGGTCACTCGACATTCGTGTGCACGGATTGGCTGATTCCGTCGTCTCTACCAGTGCCCGGTCTCGTACGCCCGGATGTTCGTCCAGCCGTCACAAGGGAGCAAGGCGTTGTCCACCGTCATCGAGCAGCCCGTTGAGGCCCGCCTCGTCGCCGCCGCGCCGCGGATGCCGAGCATTCCGGCGACCCTTCGCTACGACCGACGCGACCCGTTCGCCGTCCGCATGACCTTCCCGGCCCCGGCCACCCTGGAGGGCGTGGAGGTGTGCTGGACCTTCAGTCGCGAGCTGCTCCTGGCCGGGCTGGAGGGACCCGAGGGTCACGGCGACGTCCGGGTGCGGCCGTACGGCTTCGACCGTACGGTCCTGGAGTTCCACGCTCCCGAAGGCACCGCGGTCGTGCACATCCGCACGAACGAGGTGCGCCGCTTCCTGCAGTCCACCAGCGAGCTGGTGCCCCTCGGCCTGGAGCACCTCCAGCTCGACCTGGACCGTGACCTCGCGGAGCTGATGCGGGACGCCTGCTGAGGCGTTCCGCCCACCCCACCCGATCGCGCCCGGAATTAATTACGTTGACACCGTCCTGGCCCCCTCCTACGGTGTTCAACGTCCTGTTGCCGTCGATTGGAGAAGGACGTTGCTCGTCTGAGGTCCTGAGACACCGCGTCACACCTGAGGTGTGTGCGCAACGTGCGACCTCGGCGTTCGAGCCGTCCTCACGGAACAGGGCATTTCTCATGCCCAGGGCCTCTCACCGCCCGTAGGTCGCCGGTGTCTCGATACGCGTTTGCCCTTGATCACTTCGAGCAACCGCGGAGGCGCCCTCATGCCTACTTCCATCAGCTGCACCTCTCTTTCCTTCTCCTGGCCCGACGGCACCGCCGTCTTCGAGGGTCTCGATGTCGCGTTCGGCCCCGGCAGGACCGGGCTCGTCGGCGTCAACGGGTCGGGAAAATCAACCCTGTTGAAGCTCATCGCCGGTGAGCTCACCCCGGCCGACGGCAGCGCGCGTGTCGCGGGTGAGGTCGGCTATCTCCCGCAGAACGTCACGCTCGACACCGCACTGAAGGTCGACGAGGCCCTCGGCATCGCCGACCGGCGGGCAGCGCTGCACGCCATCGAGGCGGGCGACGTGGCCGAGGAGCACTTCGAGACCGTCGGCGACGACTGGGACGTGGAGGAGCGCGCCCTCGCCACCCTCGGCGAACTCGGGCTCGGGCACGTCGAGTTGGACCGCACGATCGGCGAGGTGTCGGGGGGCGAGTCGGTGCTGCTGCGCCTGGCCGCGCTGCTGCTGCGCCGCCCGGACGTCCTGCTGCTCGACGAGCCCACCAACAACCTCGACCTGTACGCCCGCAGGCGGCTGTACGCGGCCGTCGAGTCCTGGCCGGGGGTGATGGTGGTGGTCAGCCACGACCGTGAACTCCTCGACCTCGTCGACCAGATCGCCGATCTGCGCTCCGGGGAGATCACCTGGTACGGCGGCAACTACTCGGCCTACGAGGAGGCGTTGGCCGTCGAGCAGGAGGCGGCCGAGCGGATGGTGCGGGTCGCCGAGGCGGACCTGAAGAAGCAGAAACGTGAACTGGTCGACGCCCAGGTCAAGTTGGCCCGCCGCAAGCGGTACGGGCAGAAGATGTGGGACCAGAAGCGCGAGCCGAAGATCGTGATGGGTGCGCGCAAGCGGGCGGCGCAGGAGTCCGCCGGCAAGCACCGGATCATGCACGAGGAGAAGCTCGCCGAGGCCAAGGAGCGGCTCGACGAGGCGGTGGAGGCCGTACGGGACGACGACGAGATCCACGTCGAGCTGCCGTACACCGCCGTACCGCCGGGCCGCGGCGTGCTCACCCTGCGCGATCTGGAGCTCGTGTACGGCGCGCGCGTGACCGGTGGCTTCGATCTGCACGGTCCGGAGCGGATCGCGCTGATCGGGCGCAACGGATCGGGCAAGACGACGCTGCTGCGGACCATCGCCGGGGAGCTGGCGCCGGTGGCGGGTGAGGCGACGGCACATGTGCCGCTCCGGTTCCTGCCGCAGCGGCTGGACGTCCTCGACGGCGAGCTGTCGGTCGCCGAGAACGTGGCCCGGTTCGCGCCGGACGCCACCAACAACCGGATCCGGGCGCGGCTGGCCCGCTTCCTGTTCCGGGGCGCCCGCGCCGACCAGAAGGCGGCGACGCTGTCCGGCGGCGAACGCTTCCGGGCCGCACTGGCCGCGCTGATGCTGGCGGAGCCCGCGCCGCAGCTGCTGATGCTGGACGAACCGACGAACAACCTGGACATGGCGAGCGTACGGCAGCTCACCACGGCCCTGGAGTCGTACGAGGGGGCGCTGATCGTGGCCAGCCACGACCTGCCGTTCCTCGAGTCGATCGGCATCACGCGCTGGCTGATGGTGGAGGAGGGAGAACTCAAGGAAATCACGCCAGAAGCTGTCGGGTATTCCGCCTAGCTTCGAGGGCATGGCCGCTTTCACACCCGAGTTCATCACCATCACCGGAGCCAGGGAGAACAACCTCAAGGACGTCACCCTCCGCATCCCGAAAGGCCGGCTGACCGTGTTCACCGGCGTTTCGGGATCGGGGAAGTCGTCGATCGTCTTCGACACGATCGCGGCGGAGTCGCAGCGCCAGCTGAACGAGACCTTCACGTGGTTCGTGCGCAACCGGCTGCCCAAGTACGAGCGCCCGCACGCGGAGGAGCTGGCGGACCTCTCCCCCGCGATCGTCGTCGACCAGCGGCCGATCGGGGGTCACTCCCGGTCCACGGTCGGCACGATGACCGACATCTACTCGGTGATCAGGGTGCTGTTCTCCCGGCACGGCACCCCGAGCGCCGGGCCGGCGACCGCGTACTCGTTCAACGACCCCTCCGGCATGTGCCCCGAGTGCGACGGCCTGGGCCGGACGGTACGGCCGGACTGGGACCGCATCCTCGACCCGGACCGCTCGCTGGCCGACGGGGCGGTCCGCTTCCCGCCGTTCGCCGCGGGCACCTGGCAGGGGCAGGCGTACACCAACAGCGCCGACCTCGACCCGGACAAGCCCGTCCGCCTCTTCACGGCCGCCGAACGGGAGTTCCTGATGCACGGCCGCATCGGCAGCAAGGTCACCGTGGAAGGCTCCGGCGGCACCTGGACCACCGACTACGAGGGCCTCGCCACCCGCTTCGAGCGGCTGTACCTGAAGCGGGACCTGTCGGCCATGAGCCAGAAGACGCGCGATCTGGTGCGCGAGTTCCTGGCGGAGGGCACCTGCCCGGCCTGCGACGGTGCCCGCCTCAACGCGGCGGCGCTCGCGACCCGCATCAGCGGCCTGAGCATCGCCGACTGCGCGCGTATGCAGGTCACGGATCTCATCGCCGTACTGAAGGACGTCGACGACCCGGTCGCCGGACCGATCGCCCGGGCCGCCGTCACCGCCCTCGAACGCATCGACGCCATCGGCCTCGGCTATCTCAGCCTCGACCGCGAGACGTCCACGCTCTCCGGCGGCGAGGGGCAGCGCCTGAAGACCGTACGGCACCTGGGCTCCAGCCTCACCGGCATGACGTACATCTTCGACGAGCCCAGCGTCGGACTGCACCCACGTGACGTCGGCCGCCTCGGCGAACTGCTGCTGCGGCTGCGCGACAAGGGCAACACCGTGCTGGTGGTCGAGCACGACCCGGACGTCATCGCGCTCGCCGACCACGTCGTCGACATGGGGCCGGCGGCCGGCGCGGGCGGCGGGCGGGTGGTGTTCGAGGGGACGCCGGGCGAGCTGGCCCGGTCGGGGACGGTGACCGGGCGGTGCCTGGGCCGTCGTACGGCGATCAAGGCGGACGTACGGACGGCGAGCGGTGGGCTCTGGGTGAAGGGGGCCGACCGGCACAATCTGCGGGACGTGACGGTCCAGTTCCCGACCGGGGTGCTCACCGTGGTCACCGGGGTCGCCGGGTCCGGGAAGAGCACGCTGGTCAAGGAGTTCACCGCCGCTCACGCCGACGCCGTCGTCGTGGACCAGTCGTCGATCGGGATCTCGGCACGGTCGACTCCGGCGACATATCTGGGAGTCATGGACACGGTGCGGAAGATCTTCGCGCGCGAGACGGGCACCGAACCGGGATTGTTCAGCTTCAACTCCTCGGGCGCGTGCGGCACCTGCGAGGGGCGCGGGATCATCTACACCGACCTCGCCTTCATGGACCCGGTCACCACGACCTGCCACGACTGCGAGGGGCGGCGCTTCAAGGACGAGGTGCTGCGGCTGACCGTCGACGGCAACTCCGTCGCGGACGTACTGGAGATGACGGCCGGCCAGGCGCTGGAGTTCTTCCAGGACCCTGGCGTACGACGGCGCCTGCGCGCCCTGCGGGACGTGGGGCTGACGTACCTCACGCTCGGGCAGCCCCTCTCCACCCTCTCCGGCGGTGAGCGTCAGCGCATCAAGCTGGCGACCCGGCTGCACCGCACCGGAGCGGTGTACGTCCTCGACGAACTGACGACCGGGCTGCACATGTCGGACGTCGACGGGCTGCTCGGACTGCTGGACCGGCTGGTCGACGCGGGCAACACGGTGGTGGTGGTCGAGCACAACCTGGACGTGGTGGCGCACGCCGACTGGATCATCGACCTGGGGCCGGACGGAGGCCGGGACGGGGGTCAGGTGATCTTCGAAGGGACACCGAGGGAACTGCTGGCGGCCCGCGACTCCTTCACCGCCACGTATCTCAGGAGGGCCACAGCCTGACCACGAGGGTTTTGTACGGGCGGGTAACACCTGCATGATGGCGGACCGGTGCCCCATGCATCAGGGGCACCGAAACCTGCCACCGATCCGGAGATCCCGTCGTGCCCAGCAAGAAGGCCCTCGTCCGCCGCCCGAGCCCGCGCCTCGCCGAGGGGCTGGTGACGCACATCGAGCGGGAGAAGGTCGATGCCGATCTCGCGGTCGAGCAATGGGAGGCGTACGTCGAGGCACTGCGTACGCACGGCTGGGAGACCATCGAGGTGGACCCGGCCGATGACTGCCCCGACTCGGTGTTCGTCGAGGACACGGTCGTCATGTACCGCAACGTCGCGCTGATCACCCGGCCCGGCGCCGAGTCCCGGCGCGACGAGACCGAGGGCGTCGAGGAGGCCGTGGCCTCGCTCGGCTGCTCGGTGAACTGGATCTGGGAGCCGGGCACGCTGGACGGCGGCGACGTGCTCAAGGTCGGCGACACGATCTACGTCGGCCGGGGCGGCCGTACCAACGCGGCCGGCGTCCAGCAACTGCGGGCCGCCTTCGAGCCGCTGGGGGCGCGGGTCGTCGCCGTGCCGGTGAGCAAGGTGCTGCACCTGAAGTCGGCGATCACGGCGCTGCCCGACGGAACGATTCTGGGCCGTATCCCGCAGCTGGACGCCCCCTCGCTGTTCCCGCGCTTCCTTCCGGTGCCGGAGGAGTCGGGGGCGCATGTGGTGCTGCTCGGCGGCGAGAAGCTGCTCATGGCCGCGAGCGCGCCGAAGACGGCGGAGCTGCTCGCCGACCTCGGCCATGAGCCCGTCCTGGTCGACATCAGCGAGTTCGAGAAGCTCGAAGGATGTGTGACATGTCTCTCGGTCCGGATGCGGGAGCTGTACGCCTGACCACCTGAGCGCAACACTCTTCCAGCCCCGGGACCTGCGGGTCCCGGGGCTTTTTCGCATGCCGGTCGACGCGCGACGGAACGGCGGCTGATCAGCGGTCTTTACATCACTCTTAACCTACGGCTTCGTAACCTACGGATACGTAGCCTACGATGCCGTAGGTTCCGGCAACCGCTCGCCGGTCACCCTGCCTTGTTGTACGTCCCCCTGGAGTTCCCGTGACGATCACTTCCCCTCACCTCGGCAGCCCGTCCTCCGCCTGGACCGACGCCCGACTGCTGTACGCGCTGGAGGAAGTGGTCGAGACGGAACTGAACCGGCATCTGAAGGTCGCCAAGGACTGGATGCCGCACGAGTACGTGCCGTGGACGGACGGCCGCAACTTCCCCGGCTTCTTCGAGGACGGCGAGGCCTGGGAGAAGGAGCACTCGAAGGTCACCGAGATCGGCCGCATCGCGCTGGTGGTGAACCTGCTGACCGAGGACAACCTCCCCAGCTACCACCACGAGATCGCCTCGCTCTTCGGCCGTGACGGCGCCTGGGGCACCTGGGTGCACCGCTGGACCGCGGAGGAGGGCCGGCACGGCATCGTGATGCGCGACTACCTGCTCACCTCGCGCGCGGTGGACCCGGACAAGCTCGAGCAGTTCCGCATGGCCCACATGAGTGAGGGTTTCGAGTCGGACAACCGGCACTCCATGCTGCACTCGGTCGCCTACGTCGCCTTCCAGGAGCTCGCGACCCGCATCTCGCACCGCAACACCGGCCACCAGTCCGGCGACCCGATCTGCGACCGCATGCTGGCGCGCATCGCGACCGACGAGAACCTGCACATGATCTTCTACCGGAACCTGCTGAAGGCCGCGTTCGAGCTCGCCCCCGACCTCACCATGCAGGCGGTCCGGGACGTGGTGGTCAACTTCCGCATGCCCGGCCACGGCATCCCCGGCTTCGAGCGCGCCGCCGCCCAGATGGCCATCGGCGAGGTCTACAACATGCGCATCCACCACGACGACGTCCTGCAGCCCGTCCTGCGCTTCCTGAAGGTCATGGAGATCGACGGCCTCGGGCCGGAGGGGCAGAAGGCTCAGGAGGAGCTGGGGCTCTTCATGGGCGGGCTGGACGCCGAGGCCCTGAAGTTCGACGAGAAGCTGGCGGCCCGCAAGGCCCGGATGGCGGCCCGGGCCGCGGGCTGACCGGCGGTTCCCCCGACCGGGTGGCTGCGGGCGCCCAGGGCCGGTGGGCTCCGGGGCGCCCGCACGGGCCATGGCGGTTCAGATGGCGCGCCGGCGCGATCGCCTGCGGCGTGGCGGCGGGCTACCTCCCCTGGTTCCTCTACCAGGAACGCACTGTCTTCTTCTACGCCGTCGTCTTCCTCCCCTTCCTCTGCCTCGCCGTGGCCATGCTCCTCGGCGCGATCATCGGCCGCCCGGGCGCCGACGACACCAGGCGGGTGGTGGGGGCCGCGGGTGCGGGCGTACTGGTGCTGCTGATCGCCTGGAACTTCATCTACTTCTGGCCGATCCACACGGGCACGGCGATCCCGGTCGACGACTGGCGGTCGCGGATGTGGCTCGATGCGTGGGTGTAGCCGGGCAGACGCGCCGTGCCGGCTCGGCTGCCGCCGCGCCGTCACAGTCGTCGTCGGCTGTCAGCGGCCGTCGCTGATCCGGGGCCGACTGCCGCCTTCCCTTGTCGGAGGCCTGCCGCACAGTGATCATCGCCGCGACACCGCTGAGCAGCCCGCCGAAGCCGGACGCCCCGGAGATCACGATCGGCAGGACGCTGGGCTCGGCCGGCGCGCTCTCCTCGGCCGACGCCTCCGTATCCAGCTCTCCCTCCCCTTCAGCCGGGACCTCCTCAGCCGGCTCCTCCTCAGCCGGGGCCTCCTCAGCCGGCGCCTCCTCAACCGGCTCCTCCTCAGCCGGCGCCTCATCCACCGCATCATCAGGTGGCGCACTCTGATGCGCCCCGCCGCCCCTGTTGGGAGTGACGGTGACGGCACCGTCGTCCGCAGCCCACACCAGGAACGACGTGAGGCAGACCGCGAAGAAGGCGGCAGTCGTGATCAGCCATAGCAGCGACGCGCGGGCTGCGACGCGCTGACGCAGGGCCGACGGCACCACACGCCGGACCCAGGGCCGCTCGGTGTTACTCGGCATCTCGTCCACTCCTGACCTCAGTGAGAGCGGGACCCACACGTTCGTGGAACCCGTCCCTCAATTGCGCCCCGGCTGTCGACGCACGTCACGGCACTGCATTCCGGGACTTGACAGGAGAGGGCGCCATGTCCCTGTTCGGCCAAGAATCGGTCACTCATTCGGACAACAAAAGCAGACAACTACCGCAGGTATCCTTCACGCCACCTACAGTGCGGTGGACGAAACGTGGAGGGGACCATGTCCAAGGGGGTCAAAGTCGCCGTCATAGGCGGCGTGTTGCCAGTGCGGGACGCCTCCTCCTGCAGAGCCTGGAACAGCTCCGACTGGGCACGGGCACTTCATGGGGCCACTCAGCGGCCGTACTGACGGCATCGGGCGCCCTTACTGATGGTGGCCAAGCCGGCCTGTTCGTCGCCTGCTCGGCAGTCTTGAGCGCCAGGGAACAGCACGAGCTGGTCACCTCGGCGTAGTCGGGTCTGCCGGGCAGCTCGTAAGTGCTGGGGGCGCGCTGAATCCACCAGCGGCGCAGGCACTCTGCGCTGGGCATGCTCAGCCCCGTGGAGTACGAACTCCGCACCCCACCGGTAGCGTGAAACCAAGTAGCTCGACACCACCCAACTCGGGGCAGTCCGGAGCCTCCGCCAATCCCGGAGCGCTTCACCGAGCTACGGCTGCGGATTGTTGGAGACCTTCGGTCTGGCCTTCGACGACCACGACTCGGTGCAGGGGCTCTGCAACCTAGCTGACAGCGTGCTCGGCTCGACTGCCGCGGCGGCCGACGTGAGGCGGCAGATCGGGCAGGAGCTTGCGACCGCGGGGCACTGGTCCGATCTCCCCCAACATCCGGAGGGAGGCTTGGGCTGCCGATGCGAGCCCGAACTACTCACAGTGAAGATGTGACACAGCTTCTCAGCGTGACGTGCGCCTGAGTTCCAGGCGCTCCTTCTCCGAGAGGCCGCCCCAGACGCCGAAGCGTTCGTCGTTGTCCAGCGCGTACTCCAGGCAGGCGGAGCGGATCGGGCACATGCCGCAGATCCGCTTCGCCTCTCGCACGGAGCTGCCCGGCTCGGGGAAGAAGAAGTCCGCCCCGGTCTGTGCGCACAACGCCTCCTGCTGCCAGGCCAGGTCGGGCGAGGTGATCGTTGTGATCGTGTCGATGTGCATGGGCAGGATCGTGCCGGTGGGCGAAAAACGTTCGATCAACGCGGGATCAACGCCGCGCCCGCAGGGCCTCCGGCCGACTCGATGGTCCCCCCGCGCAAGGTGCCACGCACGGCGGCGCGCGGGAAAGGTTGAAATCGGGGAGACCCGCGCCGGCCACCGAGGGTGACCGCGGTCTTCGCCTCCACCGGCCGCGCGGTTCCGGCAGCGATTGTCAGTGGGCGGTGCAAGACTCGGCAGAGCAGACAACGGGACCCTTCCGAGGAGGGCGATGATGCTCACCACCCGTTACGTCACCGGCGCGCCGAACTGGATCGACCTCGGCACACCGGACATCGAGGGCGCCACCGCCTTCTACGGCGGCCTGTTCGGCTGGCGGTTCGAGCCGGGCGGGCCCGAGACCGGCGGTTACGGCCTCTTCCAGCTCGACGGCAGGACGGTGGCCGGCGGTATGCAGACCACCGAGGAGCAGGGTCCGCCGTCCTGGACCGTGTACTTCCAGACACCGGACACCGACGCCACGGCGAAGGCGGCCGAGCAGGCGCACGGCTCGGTGAGGCTGCAGCCCATGGACGTGATGGACCTGGGCCGCATGGCCATCCTCGCCGACAAGGCGGGCGTACCCTTCGGCCTGTGGCAGCCCGGCACCAACAAGGGGCTCGACGTCGTCCAGGAACCCGGCTCGCTGTGCTGGCTGGAGCTGTACACCACGGACGTGCCGGCCGCGGCGGGCTTCTACAACGCGACGCTGGGCATGGAGACGTTCGCCCTCGACTTCTACGGCGGCACGTACACGACGTTCAGCCCCGGAGGCGCCGGGGAGGACGCCATGTTCGGCGGGGTCGTCGACAAGTCCGACGACCCGGCGGAGGCGCAGGGCCCCGCGTACTGGCTGCCGTACTTCGAGGTCACCGACACGGACGCCACGGTGGCCAAGGCGCGGGAGCTGGGCGGCACGGTCCGGATGCCCGCCACTGACCTGCCGGACGTCGGCCGCATCGCCAAGCTCGCCGACCCGTACGGGGCACGCTTCGCGGTGATCCGGAGCGCACCGGCGCAGGGCTGAACGAACGGGGCGCACGACTAGAGACGAGACGTACCGTTCTGCTACGGTGGTCGCGTGACTTTCCACTACTTCCTCTGAGTCCGGGCACGGCCGACGCCGCCGTCTTCGCTGCCCGTGGATCCTTCGTACTCTCAGGGAAAGTCACATGCGCGAACGCGCCCATACCTCCGTGCCCGCCGCCGTGGCGCAGCTGTCCGTCAAGGGCGTCACCAAGTCCTACGGCACCCGGCTCGTCCTCGACCACGTCTCCTTCACCGTCCGCCCGGGCGAGAAGGCCGCCGTCATCGGTGAGAACGGCTCCGGCAAGTCCACCCTGCTGCGCCTGCTCGCGGCCGTCGAGACGCCGGACGCCGGCGAACTCACCGTCGATTTTCCCGGCGGCACCGGCCACCTCGCCCAGACCCTCGACCTCGCCCCGGACCGCACCGTGCGGGACGCAGTCGACCTCGCCCTCGCCGACCTGCGCGACATGGAGCGCCGGCTGCGCACCGCGGAGGAACGCCTCGGCGATGCCTCGGAGGACGAACTCGCCGCGTACGGCGAGCTGTTGATCGCTTACCAGGAACGCGGCGGTTACCAGGCGGACGCCCGTGTCGACGCCGCGATGCACGGGCTCGGGCTCGCCGGCATCACCCGCGACCGTGTGCTCGGCTCGCTCTCCGGGGGCGAGCAGTCACGGCTCGCGCTCGCCTGCGTGCTCGCCGCCGCCCCCGAACTGCTGCTGCTCGACGAGCCGACGAACCATCTCGACGCGGCGGCCGTGCGCTGGCTCGAAAATCATCTGCGCGCGCACCGCGGCACCGTCGTCGCGGTCACGCACGACCGCGGATTCCTGGAGCGCGTCGCCACCACGATCCTCGAAGTCGACCGCGACGCGCGCACCGTGCACCGGTACGGCGACGGCTGGGCCGGCTACCGGGCCGCGAAGGCTGCCGCCCGACGCCGCGCGGAGCAGGAACACGCGGACTGGCTCGAGGAGGTCGCCCGTACCGAGGAGTTGCTCGACGCCGCCGGGAAGCGGCTGGCCACCACCGGCCGGGACCCACGGCAGGGCTTCGGCAAGCACCGTCGCCCGCACGAGGCGAAGCTCGGCGGGCAGGTACGCGCGGTCCGGGAGCGGCTGGCCCAGCTGCGGCGCAACCCGGTGGCGGCGCCGCCACAGCCCCTGCGGTTCACGGCGGCACTGCCGACCGCGGACGGCGGGCATCCCGTCGACCGCCCGCTCGCCGAACTCGACGCCGTGGCGGTCGGCGAGCGGCTGCGGCTGGAGGGGACGCTGGCCGTCACACCCGGGCAGCGGCTGCTGGTCACGGGGGAGAACGGGGCCGGCAAGACGACGCTGCTGCGGGTCCTGGCCGGTGACCTGGAGCCGGACGCGGGCGCGGTGCGCCGTCCGGCCCGGATCGGCTACCTGCCGCAGGAACTGCCCGCGCGCTCCACGCGCCTGCCACTGCTCGCCGCCTTCGCGGCCGGGCGACCCGGTCCGCCGGACGAGTACGCGGAACAGTTGCTGACGCTGGGCCTGTTCCGCGAGGAGGACCTGCACGTCCCGGTCGCGGTGCTGTCCGCCGGCCAGCAGCGGCGGCTGCAGATCGCGCGCCTGGTGACCCGGCCCGCTGACCTCCTCGTACTCGACGAGCCGACCAACCACGTCGCGCTCGACCTGGTCGAGGACCTGGAGTCGGCGCTCGCGGCGTACCCGGGTGCGGTGGTCGCGGTCTCGCACGATCGCGGCTTTCGCGAACGGTTCCCAGGGGAACGGCTGGAACTGCGCGGCGGCCGAACCGACGCAGGGGTTCGGCGCGCGTCCACGCCCTGAGCCGACCAGGCCCTGTCGTCAAATTCCCGTCGTCCGCCCGAAGGGCGGGCCCGGCGGCGTCTGGTGCGTGCGATCGCAAGGCGCCGGAGCCGCCCTCGATGGGGGTGCCCGTGCCAGGCGTCGCCGGGCAGGCGGGAATTTGACGACAGGCCTAGGCCGAAGCGCGCCGGACCAGCGTGGTGGGCAGTACCACGCTGGACGGCGCCGGGCCGATGCCCTGTTGGGCGGCGTGCCGGTCGAGCCCTCGCAGCAGCAGCAGCGCCATCAGCCGGCCCATCTCCTCGATGTCCTGACGGACCGTCGTGAGCGGCGGGTCGGTCTGCTCCGCTACCGGCAGCATGTCGTCGAACCCGACCACGGCGACATCCTCCGGCACCCGCCGCCCCGACTCGCGCAACACCCGCAGCGCCCCCGACGCGGTGAGATCGTTGCCGGCGAACACGGCGTCCAGGTCGGGGCAGCGTGCGAGCAGCTCGCGCATCGCCCGTTCGCCGCCGGCGGGCGTGAAGTCACCCTCGACGATGAGCCGGGGATCGGCGTCGACCATGACATCCCGGTATCCGTCGAGCCGGTCCACCGCCGACGTCTGGTCGAGGGCGCCGGCGATGTGCGCGATACGGCTGCGGCCGAGGCCGACGAGATGCCGTACGGCGTCACGCGCGCCGCCCCGGTTGTCGCTGTCGACGTACACCACGCCCCGCCGGTCGCCGCTCCAGCCGGGCCGTCCGCCGAACACGGTGGGCACTCCGGCGCGTTGGATCAGTTCGGGCAGCGGGTCGTCGAGGTGCAGGGAGAACACGAGCGCGCCGTCGACGTGCCCGCCGGCGAGGTAGCGGCCGACGCGGGCATGATCGTCCCGGCCCTCGGTCAGCAGCAGCACCAGCTGGTTGTCGTGGGCGGTCAACTCCTTGCTGATGCCGCGCAGTTGCAGCGCGAAGAAGGGGTCGGCGAAGACGCGGGTCTCCGGTTCGGCCACGACGACGGCGACGGCGTCGTGCCGCCGGGTCACCAGGCTGCGGGCGGCCTGGTTGGGCACGTACCCGAGTTCCTCCACCGCCTTGCGCACCCGCGCGACGAGCGGCTCCCGCACCCCGTCCCCGCCGTTGACGACCCGTGACACGGTGGCCCGCGAGACCCCGGCACGTGCGGCCACGGCTTCCAGAGTGGGACGCGGGGCGGTCTCGGTCACTGCGCGGCTCCTCCTGGGCGGTTGCGGATCAGGATAGCCCCGAGCCGATCGAGGGCGTGAGAGCGCTCTCGAGCTCGCGAAAGCCGAGACCGTCGCGCAGGCGCGGACTGACCCGTCCGGACGGCTGCGTGCCGGGTCGCCGTCGCTTGGTCTCCCGCGGCCCGCGGCTCTACGTGCGGGAGGGTTGCGGCCTGGACTGGGTCGCACTCGACGTCTGCTGAGCGAGAGGCAAGGGCGACCGGCTTGTCACGCCAGCAGATCCACCCCTCGCCCCAAGCCCGCCCCCGCCGCCGCCCGATAGGCCGCCCAAGTCAGCGCCAGGTCCTGCCACGGCAACCCGACCGGCGCGTAGACGGTTCGGGCCTCGGCGCTCTCGCGTCCCGGACGCCCACCCCGCAGCACGTCCGTGAGCGTGGCGTCGGCGGCGGTCGGCGGAAGGTCGGCCGCCGCCAACGCGCCCACGTCGGCGGCGAGTTCACGGTCGTCCACGACGAGCAGCGCGGCGCGCAGGAGATCTGCGGACAGCTCCTGCTTGCCCGGTTCATCCGCCCCCAGGCTCGTGAAGTGCTGGCCCTCCCGTGTGTCCGCCAGCCGCAGCAACGGCGACCGAGCCCAGGTCGCCAGCAGTACGGCGTCGGCGGCCGCCGCGACCTCCTGTGCCGAGGCGACCGCCCGGCCCGCGTGCCGCCCGCAGAACGCCTCGGCCCGATCGGCATCCGTGTCATGGACGACGAGGTCGCGATACGACCGCAGCTCCGCCAGCCCCCGCACCATCAGCTCGGCCTGAGCCCCCGCGCCGATCACCCCGAGGACCTCTCCCGGACCGGCCAGCGCATGTGTCCCCAACGCCGCCGCCAGCCCCGTACGCCATGCCGTCACCGTGGCCGAGTCCAGCAGGGCCAGCAACTCCCCGTCCCGCCCGCTGTGCAGACAGATCACGCCGCGCAGGGCGGGCCGCGCGCCGGGGAACTTGGCGTTGACCTTCACGGTGTAGGCCTCGATGCCCGGCAGTACGCCGGGGATCAGGGCGGTGGCCGTTCCGGGGAACGGCAGGTCGGTCCGCACCCGCTGCCCCGCAACGGCGGCGTCCGGCGCGCGCAGGAAGCCCTCCCGCAGCGCGTCGAGGCAGGCCCGTGGGACCAGCACCGCTTCCAGGTCACTGCGCGTCAGAACAAGAGTCACCCGTCCATGATCCGTCAGTGCTCGTGCGGGTCGTACCCGGGAATCGTCCCGTCCGCCTTCTTCACCAGGAACAACCCCACCATCCCCATGTCCGAGTGGCTCTGCACATGGCAGTGGTACATCCACGCGCCCGCCCCGACCCCCTCCCCCGCGATCACCTGGAAGCCGAACGAGTCAGCCGGGCCGACGATCTTGTTGTCGATGACCTGGCTCGGGTCGTCGGGCCCGGTCAGCATGCCCGTGCGGTTGTCCGCCCAGCGGTGACCGTGCATGTGGAAGGTGTGGTAGTACTCGCCGTGCGTGATCACCACGAACTCGACGCGGTCGCCCACCGTGGCCTCGAAGTCGGGTCCGCTGTGCGCCGGCTTGTTGTTGATGAGCATGTCGTTGAAGACGACCGTGTGGGTCGCGTCCGGGAGGATGTCGCCCTTGCGCCGGACGATCACCGGCCCGTACAGGCCCTTGCGGATGCCGCCCGTGCCGTGTTCCGTGCCGACGACGTGGTCGTGGTAGTGCCAGTAGCCGGCGCTGCCCGCCCGCCAGGTGCCGTCCTTGCGGCGGCCGGGGGCGTGGGTGCGCCAGGTGTAGGTGCGGGTGCCGCCGGGCTCGACGTCGCTCCTGTTCAGCTTCGTGCCGTCGCTGGTGATCTCGTAGTCGAGGCCGTGGACGTGCAGGCTCACCGGTACGTCCATCGTGTTCTCGAACTCGACGTGCAGGGTGTCGCCCTCGTTGAGCTCGATCAGCGGGCCGGGAACGGTCGCCTTGCCCTTCTCCAGGCCGTAGCCCATCTGCCCGTCGGCGAGCTTCTCGGCGTACAGCTTGAGGTGCCTGACCTCGCCGCCGGCCGGGGCGGTCCTCGCCGGCGTGTCGGCGCTCACGGCCTCGGGTACGGAGGTCAAGGACAACGATGTCGCGACGGTCGCGCCACCCAGCAGTACACGTCTGTTGAAGGTACGCCTGTTGTAGCTGCGTCTGTCCATGCCGAACTCCCCACGGCGGTACGGAAATTACGGGGATGAACCGGTGAGACGGTACCGGCCGCCCACTCGTTTATCCACACTCAGGACAAAGTTGGTCCCAGTCCGGTCATAGGTATTGGCGAGTCGTTCAAAGGGGTCTAGCTTCCTTGTCGCTGTTGCTGTGACCGTGGAGGTGCCCATGCACTTACGAGGGTTGAGCACGAGAAGACGGACCTGGGTGGCCACCGTGACCGCCGGGATCGTCGCGGCCGGACTGATGTCCGCCCCGGCGGCCGACGCACGCCCGGCCCCCGAACCATCCCTGACAACGATGTCCATCAAGTCGCCCCCGGGCGGCGCCAATGTGCGTGTGCTGATCTTCTACGGGTCCGCGGCCGCCGGCGACGAGTCGCCCCTGGTGAACGCCGGCATCGAGGCGATCGAGAAGATCGGCCTGTCGGGCCCGGCCGGCCAGCGCTTCAAGGTCGAGGCCACCGACGACGCCTCGGTCTTCACCGATGAGACCAAGCTGGGCCGATTCAACTCCCTCGTCTTCCTCACCGGCGGCGGCGACGTCCTCGACCCGGAGCAGGAGGCGGGCCTGGAGGCCTACATGGAGGCCGGCGGCGGTTTCGTCGGCGTCCATGACGCGGCCCGCGCCGAGCCGTACTCGGACTGGTTCACCGGCCTCGTCGGCGCTCGCCCCGCGGCCGGGAGCCCGACGGCGGTACAGCGGGCGGTCGTCGAGGTCGGCGACCGGCAGCACCCGGCCGCCAAGGAACTGCCGGTGCAGTGGAAACGGCCGGACAAGTGGCTGAACTGGTCCAAGAACCCGTCCGGCCAGGTGCACACCGTCGCCCGGGTACGGGAGTCGAGCTACCAACCGGGTACCAGCGCCAACGGCTGGGATCATCCCGTGAGTTGGTGCCGCGACTACGACGGCGGCCGCTCCTTCTACACCGGCATGGGCGGCACGGTGTCGTCGTACGACGAGAGCGACTTCCGTACGCATCTGCGCGGCGCCCTGCTCTGGACGACCCGACTCGTGCAGGCCGACTGCAAGGCCACCATCACCGGCAACTACAAGGCCGAGCGTCTCACCCAGCCCAACCAGCCCGGGCAGAACGACCAGATCGGCGAGCCGCACGGCCTGGTCACGGCCCCTGACGGGCGTGTGCTCTACATCGGCCGGGGCGGCGCCGACTCCTCCCAGCCCGTGGTCACCGACTGGAACAACCCGGACATCGGCAAGGGCAAGGGCGAGATCCATGTCTACGACCCGAAGACCAAGAAGGTCACACTGGCCGGGGCGTTGACGGTCTTCGGCAACAAGGGCGGCGGGGATGAGCTGATCAAGGTCGAGGAGGGCCTCCTCGGCATCGAGCTGGACCCGCGCTTCGAGGACAACGGCTGGGTGTATCTCCACTACACGCCGCATTCGCAGATCAACCGCGACACCAGGATGGCCGAGCGGCGCGTCTCCCGCTTCACGCTCGACCTGGCCACGAACAAGCTGGACCTGAGCAGTGAGAAGGTGCTGCTCAAGTGGCCGGTGCAGATCCACAGTTGCTGCCACGCGGGCGGCGGGATGGCCTGGGACTCCAAGGGCAACCTGTACATCGCGACCGGCGACAACAACTCCAGCCGCTTCAGCGACGGTTACTCGGGCAACAACCCCGAGCCCAACTACAAGGGCGTGTCCTTCGCCGACGCGCGGCGCACCTCCGGCAACACCAACAACCTCAACGGCAAGATCCTGCGCATCCACCCGGAGCCGGACGGGACGTACACACTCCCCGAGGGCAACCTCTTCACGGGGCGGGAGACCGACGAGGGCGGCGGGAAGACGCGTGGCGAGATCTATGTGATGGGTGTCAGGAACCCGGCGCGGATCTTCGTCGACAAGAAGACGGACATCCTGTACGCGGGCTGGGTCGGCCCGGACGCCTCGGCGCCGTCCACGACCTGGGGGCCGGCGAAGTACGACACGTTCGCCGTCATCACCAAGGCGAGCAACCGGGGCTGGCCGTACTGCATGGGCAACAAGCAGCCCTACCGGGACCGTAATCTGCCCGACCCGACGAAGCCGCTGGGCTGGTACGACTGCGACCACCCGAAGAACGAGTCGCCGAACAACGACGGCCTCGTCAACCTCCCGCCGGTCACCGGCAACAACATCTGGTACTCGCCCCAGGGCGGCGCCCCGGACTTCCCGCGCGACGCGAACGGTGTGCCGTCGTACAAGCAGGAGGAGGGCACGTTCGGGCTGCCGTGGCTCAAGGGCGGCGGCCAGGCCGCGATGAACGGGCCGGTGTACCGGTACGACGCGGCGAGCACCAGCGGGACCAAGTGGCCGGCCTACTGGGACGGCAAGTGGTTCGTCGGCGACTTCTACGACGCCGACCAGCCGCGCAACGCGGTGATCACCGACCCGAAGACGCACGGAGACGGCGGTCTGCCGGTCCACTCCGAGTCACTGAAGAAGATCGTGCCGATCGGCAACGACGGCATCAAGAACCTCATGGACTGGAAGTTCGGTCCGGACGGCGCGCTGTATGTGCTCGACTACGGCCGGGGCTTCTTCACCTCGGACGCCAAGTCGGCGCTGTGGCGGGTCACTTACACCGGTGGCGGGCCCACGCCGGCCGCCGACCAGCTGGCGAGGGGAGCCCAGTGATGCGCAGCAGACCACCTCGACGAAGAGTCTGGGCGGCCCTGTTGGGCGTGTTGCTCGTGATGCTGGGCCTGCAGTCCACGCCCGCGGTCGGGCAGCCGGATACCCCGTCCGGGACGGCCGCGGCGGCGCAGGTGCTCACCTGGACCGCCGGTGACGACATCAGCAAGTACACGTCGGCGCCCGTGACCGCGGTCGCCGGTACGACGACGATCGTCTTCGAGAACAGTACGGCGACCGGCAACACCACCGGCATGCCGCACACGTTGACGTTCGACACCTCCGACCCCGAGTTCAACAACGACGTCCAGCTCAACATCCTCGCCAACCCGAACGACGACCAGGGCGGCCGACACACCGCCGAGGTCACGCTCACCCCCGGCCGCTACCGCTACTACTGCACGATCCCCGGGCACGGCCAGATGCAGGGCATCCTGGTGGTGACCGAGGGCGGCGGCGAGGACACCACGGCACCCGAGGCGTCGGCGCACGTCAGCGGGACGCAGAACACGCAGGGGCAGTACGTCGGTTCGGCGAGCGTGGCGATCCACGCCACCGACAACGAGGGCGGTTCCGGGGTCGACCGCGTCGAGTACGCGGTCGGCGACGCGGGCGCCTGGCAGCCGTACACCACCCCGGTCGTGGTCGACCAGGTCGGCGATCACAAGATCCGCTATCGCGCCTTGGACAAAGCGGGGAACGTCTCGGCGGAGAAGAGCGTCACCTTCACGGTGGTCGCGCCGCAGAGCGACGACACGACCCCACCGGAGACGTCGGCGACGGTCAGCGGTGAGCAGAACCCCGACGGGACGTACATCGACATGGCGACGGTCACGGTGTCCGCCTCCGACACGGGTTCCGGCGTCAACACCATCGAGTACGCGATCGGCTCCGGCGCGTGGCAGCCGTACACCGCGCCCGTGATGGTGCACGACGTCGGGGCCCATACGGTGCGCTACCGGGCCGCCGACAAGGCGGGGAACGTCGCGGCCGAGAAGAGCGTGCAGTTCACGGTCGTGGCGGCGCCCCAGCCGGACACCACCGCGCCGGTGACCGGTGTGACCGTCGAGGGCACGAAGAACTCGTCCGGGGCGTACGTCGGCAACGCCAAGGTGACCGTCACGGCGACCGACGAGCATCACGGCTCGGGCGTCGACCGGATCGAGTACTCGATCGACGGCGGGCCGTACCTGGCGTACACCGCCCCGGTGCTCGTCGACCGCGCCGGCACGCACACCCTCGCCTACCGGGCGACCGACAAGGCGGGCAACACCGCCACGGCCCGCACGGTGACGTTCACCGTGGTGTCCAGCCAGGTTCCGGCGCCCAACTGCCCTGAATTCGACGAACGGTTGACGGTGATCGTCGGCACGGTCGACTCGGGTGTCCCCAACCGGCTCACCAACAGCCGGTGCCGGATCAACGAGCTGATCGAGGACGAGAAGGAGTGGACGTCCCACGCGCTGTTCCTCAAGCACGTGACCACGGTCCTGGACCGGCTTCTCCAGGAAGGGGTCGTCGACCAGCGCGAGTACAACGCCATCCGCAAGGCCGCCCGCCAGTCCGGGATCGGCAGGCCCGGCCAGACCGAGGGCTACCGCACGATCCTCGACGGCAGCGCGGAGTCGTTCGCCAAGTGGCAACACGTGGGCGGCGGTTCGTTCGCGCCGAACGGCGACGGCTCGATCACAAGCGGCACCAGCAAGGCGGGGCTGGGCATGCTGTGGTTCCCCGAGCGGAAGTACGGCGACTTCTCGCTCAAGCTCCAGTGGCGCGACGACGCTCCGGGCACCGGCAACGCCAACTCCGGTGTGTTCGTCCGCTTCCCGTGGGTCCACGACCACCCCGAGGAGTCCCGGCCGGAGTGGGTCGCCATCAAGTACGGGCACGAGGTGCAGGTGCTCGACCGGCCCGACGGCGACATGTACAAGACGGGCTCGGTCTACGGCTTCGACCGCGTGGGCCTGGCCGGCGCGGGCGTGACGCAGAAGGGCACCTGGAACGACTACGAGATCCGTGTGGTCGACCAGCTCTACTCGGTCTACCGCAACGGTGTGCTGATCAACGAGTTCGACAACGTCGGCGGCCAGGACTTCGTCCCGCCCCGCTCGGACGACCCGGGCACGGACGGGCGCCGGTTCGCCTCCGGCTACATCGGGCTCCAGGTGCACGGCACGACGGATGTGATCTCGTACCGGGACATCCGGATCAAGGAACTGTAGGTTCGGGCGGCGTCTCCCCTTCCTTCCCCTCGGGGGGCGCCGCCTTCTTGGCCCGGCTCGGCTGCACCCGCTTGGGCTCGCCCGGCATCTTCGGGTACTCGGGCGGGTATGGCAGATCGCCCAGCCCGTGGTCGCGTTCGTCCTTGTTTGCCAGTTCCAGGAGGGCGTCCAGGGAGAAGCGGTGGTCGTCCATGTCGGCGTGCACGTCGCCGAGTTCGGCGAAGCGGGCCGGCATGGTGGCGATGTCGAAGTCCTGGGGATGGACCGCGCCGACCTCGTCCCAGCGCAGGGGTGCGGAGACCGGGGCGTGCGGGCGGGGGCGTACCGAGTAGGCGGAGGCGATGGTGCGGTCTCGGGCCGTCTGGTTGTAGTCGATGAAGATGCGTTCGCCCCGCTCCTCCTTCCACCACTTGATCGTGACCTGCTCCGGCATCCGGCGTTCCAGCTCCCGGCCCACCGCGATGGCGGCGCGCCGGACCTGGGTGAAGGTCCAGCGCGGCTCGATCGGCACGAAGACGTGCAGGCCCCGGCCGCCGGAGGTCTTGGGCCAGCCCCGCAGGCCGCCGAACTCGTCGAGTACGGCGCGCAGTTCGTGGGCGGCGCGGACGGCGTCGTCGAAGTCGGTGCCGGGCTGTGGGTCGAGGTCGATACGGAGTTCGTCGGGGCGGTCGACGTCGTCGCGGCGCACCGGCCAGGGGTGGAAGGTGAGCGTGCCGTACTGGGCGGCCCACAGGACGGCGGCCTCCTCGGTCGGGCACATCTCGTCGGCGCTGCGGCCGCTGGGGAAGGTGATGTGGGCGGTGGGGATCCAGTCGGGCATGTTCTTGGGGGCCCGTTTCTGGAAGAACCACTCGCCGGTGACGCCGTCCGGGTAGCGCTCCAGGGTGGTGGGGCGGTCGCGCAGGGCGCGCAGGATGCCGGGGCCGACGGCGACGTAGTACTGGGCGAGGTCCAGCTTGGTGAAGCCGCGCTCCGGGAAGAAGATCTTGCCCGGGTTGGAGAGGCGCACGGTCCTGCCGCCCGCCTCCAGTTCCACCGCTTCGCCCATGCGAGCCACGGTAGGCGCACCGGGCATGCCGCGCACACCGGGCGGTGGCAGCCGTATGCGAGCAGAATCGGACCATGGACCTTCCGGTGATGCCGCCCGTGAAGCCGATGCTCGCCAAGTCGGTGGCGAAGATCCCGCCGGGCATGCAGTACGAGGCAAAGTGGACTCGCAAGCAGTCTGACCTGGGCAGATAGCTCGGCACCAGGTGCCCCAGGGCACTTTCAGGGCACACACCGCCAAGGACGGCTGGAAGATCCTTGGCGTCTCCTGGCCCGCCTCACAAGGTGCTGGCCAAGCTTGCACGGCACTCAAGCCCCGTCGCCGACGTGATCCAGTTTCAAGCCTGCGACCAGCGGCTTTCGGGGCTCAGTGCGCGTACGGTTGGGTGACAAGCGCAGGGGGCGACCCTCGGAGAAGTGATCAGCATGACCCGCAGAGAACGCGGGGCTGTGGCGGCTGGCTCGCCGCATCGACCCGCACGTCGGTCACACGCACGCTTGTCGGCGACCCCTGGCACAGCTGAGCGGCTTCATCCCGCCAGGTGCTTCAGGAAGTCGATCACAAACTTCTCGACGTCCTCCTTCTTGGTGGTGTCCCGTACGTCGATGCGGTCGATCTGCTTGATGCCCGCGTTACGCAACAGCCGCTCCCGGCTGTGATCATCCGAGCGCATGCCCTTGTGGTAAGGGCCGTCCACCTCGATGATCCCAGCCCGCCCACGGTAGGTGATCAGGAAGTCGGGTTCGACGCAGGCGGGCTTGAGGACCTTCATCGCGGGGAGCGGGAGGATGCCGATCGTGTCATTGTCTGGCAGAGCCGCCTGCCGCTCCTTCAGCACCCTGTACACCCTCCACTCCCACTCATTGGTGAAGTGAAGGCCATCTTCGGTCGGATGCTGAGGCTCCAGCCGCACGCGACGGGCCTGATTGGTCGGTTGCTGACCATTGGCGGCCTTGAGCTGCTGCCTCCAGTCCGCGCCGATGCGTGGCACCAGCGCTCGCACTTCAAGCGACTGGATAGCGAACGGGTCCTTGGCCACCGCGTCATCCATGACCTTGGAGATGTCCCTGATGATGTCGTCGGTGAACCGCGACCTGAGATGGGGCTCAACTTCGAGGTAGGCAGCGAACTGGGGGACGTTCCAGTCAGAGCCCTGGTAGTCGAGGTCTAGGGACGTGACCTCAAGGAGCATGTCAGCCAACTCGGCTGAGCGGGTGGTTCCCTGCTGATGCAAGAGGATCGCTGTGGTGCCGAGTACCTTCTCGCAGCGGATGCGATGGAACTCCTCGTCCGGCAGGTTCGGACTCTCCAGAATGTCGTCCAATGAACGCAGCTCTTCGCCCATGACAGGATTGTGGCATCCCGTACTGACAAACGGAGTTGGTCCGGAGCCACGTCTACTCAACGGCCTCGGCCGGAGCCTGCATGGCCTCTGCCATCCGCTCGGCCACGTCCGCGCGCACCATGCCGAGGTGCACGTACGGCTTGCCGCTGTGGGTCACCATCGGGCGCACGCTGCCCCAGACGCTTTCGGGGAGGCCGAGCCCTGCCAGGGCCTCGCGGATGGCCTCCGCCGCGTCCGTGGCCGCCTTACGGCCGTCACGGTAGGTCTGCATGTCCATTGGCATCAGTGCCCGCCCCCGGCATGGTCGCGGACCCTGCTTGCGTGCTTGCTCGCCTGCGTAATGTCGCCCCGGTCCTTCGCGGCGCGAAGGCGCTGCCACTCGGACTGGCAGGTCTCGCAGTCCCTCACAGGGGCACAGTCCAGGAGCCATGCGGTCAGACCAACCGGCAGCACAACTGGTGCTTCCTGCGTGCTCTTGTGTTTTGTGACTGCCATCGTGTCTCCCCGACTTGGCTGTGCTCCGTGTTCAGCGACGCTAGGAACGGCGGGGAGCACGGCTCAACGAACTTGCATCAACTTGCATGCCAATTCGGCGGCCACATAGCACTGTTGACGCTCTCTGACCTGTTCAGCGATGCTCGTGCAAGTCCGAGCAAGTGCCCAGACGAGGGAGCCCGGCATGTCTGTACAGTTCGTGGGCATCGACCCCGACACCGACCGCGACCACTGCCCTACGGTGTGGGCCGACGCGGAAGCACAGGAGATCTTGTTGCAGGGATGGAAGCCGGACGCGGCCACACAGACCGCCTGCGAGGGGTCCAGCCCCGCGAACGGTCCCGTGCCGGAAACCGAGGCGATCATCAGGCTTCCCGCACGGATGATCCCGCTGATCAGGGAGGCATGCGATGCCGTCGAGCAATCCCAGCTTCGCTGAGCTGTTGGCCCGCTGCGAGCACTCCGCCGTACATCTGGAGCTGAGGGATAGCTACGCGCCGACCGATCGCTTCGAAGCGTGGAGGCGTGGGGAGCGGATCAACTGGGAGGACCGCGACTCCTGGTGGGACTCCTACCTCCAGACGATCGCCGACACCGTCGACCGAGGAGTCGTGATCCGTCGGGCGCGGGTGGTCTCCGAGCCCGTGAGCGAGTACATCCGCTGGGAGCACTACGTGACCCGCGAGCTGATCGAGGCCGGTGAGGACGTGCGCTGGCTGTCCCGGCGACGGACAACCGACTTGTGTCTTCCTGGCAACGACTTCTGGATCTTCGAGAATCGCTTGGCGCGCGTGCACCACTTCGACGGTGCAGGCGCAGTGGTTGAGGACGAGTTCACCGAGGACCCTGCGCTGATCAAGCACCTGTCGGCCGCGTTCGAAGCCGCATGGGAACGCGCAACACCCCACGAGGTGTACGACGTTGGCAACGCCGGCGCCGAGAACTAACGCACCACCAGGGCCAGTTCATGTCTCCACACCCCTCGTCCAGCGTCCAACGGGCTCGCGAAGCACTCGCCGCGCGTTTGCGGGAGATCCGCCTGGACGCTGGACTCACGAAACGTGAGCTGGCCGCCCGGTGTTCTTGGCACGAGTCGAAGTCCGGTCGCATCGAGAATGCCCGAACACCACCATCCGACGAGGACATCCGTGCGTGGTGCGAGGCGTGCGAAGCATTCGACCAGGCGCCAGACCTGATTGCCGCGAACCGCCAGTCGGCGGAGATGTACGTCGAGTGGCGCCGTCTCCAGCGCACCGGCCTACGCCGCTTGCAGGAGTCCGGCGCGAACCTCTACGAGCGCACCCGTCAGTTCCGCGTCTACTGCTCCGACGTCGTCCCCGGCTTCCTCCAGACGCCCGGATACGCCACGGCGCTCCTGAAGTCCATCGCAACCTTCCGGGGAACGCCGGACGACGTCACAGAGGCCGTGGAGGCTCGCATGCGCCGCAACTCGGTGATCCACCAGGGCGACCACCGATTCGCGATCGTCCTCGAAGAGTCGGTGCTCCGCCATCGGATCGGCGACGCCGAAACCATGGCCGCGCAGCTTGGTCACCTGCTCTCGGTGATGGCGCTGCCGTCCGTCTCCCTCGGCGTAATCCCCTTCGCGGCTGAGCGGGGCATCTGGCCCATGGCGACGTTCACCGTCTTCGACGACGCGCGAGTGCACGCCGACTCCCTGGACGCTGCCGCGACGCACGTGCGGCCCAGCACCGTGACTCTGTATGCGCGCGCCTTTGATCGGCTGTCGGCAAGCGCCGTCCGGGGCGCTGCGGCACGTTCCCTGATTGCTGCCGCTCTCGACGCCCTGGACTGAGGTCCTGGCAGTTGCCTAGATGCCAAACTCCCCTCCATGGATGCAGGGTTGGCAGCAGTACTGGGTGCGCTGGCGGGGGCGGTCGCGACGACCGGGGCAGCGTTCGCCACCGGATGGTCGGCACGCGAGCAGGCGAAGATCGCGGCGCGAGGCGAGCATCGGCGGCAACGTCGAGATGCGCGGCACACAGTCTATGAGGAGTTCATAGCGACGGTCGGGGAGCAGATGGCGCACGCCGCGCCCTTGTTCGAGGAAGACCCTCCAGAGGATGGAGATGAACTGGGCCGACACTTCCAATCGTCAGGCGTCAGAGATACCACTTCCCTATTGGGGGATTGCTACAGACTCCACAACAACGTCATGAAAACCCTAACGAAGGTCCAACTCGCTGGCCCGAAAGATGTAACAACAACCGCCAGAAGAGTCTGCAACCACTCTTTTGCGCTAGCCACTTCATTGGCGTCAATTGTCGGCACACCCTATAGGGTTGATTTTCTGAGGACAGCGTTTCAGCACGCCAATGATCGCTTACAAAAGCTGGATATGGCAGTAGATGCGTTCATTGAGGCAGCCCAGACCGCCTTGGACGACGACGGCACGATGTCTTGACCACCCGGCCAGGGCTCCAGGGACGCAGCCATCCCAGCTTTTTTCGTTGCGCGGGAAAAAACGCGGTCGAGGTCGGGTCGGGTCGTTTTCACAATGATCTTGGGGACCCCCTCCCCCCATTCCTGACCATCTGCATCCCCATGCATTAAGGGGCTCTCAGCCTGGTGAGCCTCGAACGATTGAAGAGAGTTTTTGTGACTTCAAAGTGATGAAGTTAAAGTTCTTTTCTTGATCGTTGTGTCATGTCGTGCTGTTAGGTGGTACTCATGCAGGGGGTACGGGAGGTGGGGGGCGTGGGCGGCACCCTGGGGTAGGGCGCGGGCACCCCTACCCCAAGCCACTTATCCGAGATTTCGCGCCGCCCGCTATTCGCCGCTGTACAGCTCCGGCCAAGCAGCTTTGTCCCTGGCAACTCGCCTCTCCGCCTCAGCACGAGCGATCGCCCGAGATGCAGCACCACGCGCACGGGACAATTCCCGCTCCCTGTCGTCCAGTTCGCGTCGGGCGTCACTCTGGGCGGCACGGGCTTTCACTCCGAGGCCGGGATCGTGCCTCACCCGCCGCCCCGAGTATTGAGCGCTCCACGACGCTTCGGCGTCCGCCCTCTCGGCGGCCTGAAGGGCGAGCGACGCGTCGGCCCACTGCTGCACAGCCGCTTCGTAGTTGGCCTCGGCCTCAGTCTGTCGGGCTTCCGCTTCGGTAATCAACGGGGCGTGCGCGTCAACGACCTTCTGTTCCTCGGCGGTCAGCGGTTCGGGTTCTGGGCGATGGACGACCAACTCATTCCGGCCGTGAGTCACACAGAAGTAGGCGATGGGCTCGCCCGCATGGGCGCCCATCTTCCCCATGATGGCGTACCCGTCACCGCAGGGACCGGGCTTCGGACACTGGGCGCCGGCATTGTCAACGGGCGCTGCCCTCTTAGCAGTTCGACGGGCCGCCATCAGCGCTCCACCTCCGCTCGGGCAATATCCTTCGCACGCTCAATTGCGGCAAGGAGGTAGCGCGACTCGGGGATGTCCCGGCAGAAGATTGTGCCTCGAAGGAGGGCACGCTGGTTTGAGTCCTCCAGCTCATGAAGATCATCCGATAGATACAGGGCCTTCTTCACGGCCTGTTGGGCAAGCTCCGTCCTGCTCGGTCCGCGCCGCCTGTCGTCGTTGGTCATTCTGCTGCCTCTCTGCGTATCTGGGCTTCGAACTCACGCGCCCCGGCCTCATCCCTTCCGGCAAGGTGGGCAATCTCGTGGCCGGTCGTGAAGACTGCCTCGACGGGGCTGAGTTCGGCGTTCAGCCGGATCGTCCTGGGCTCCAGGTTGGGTCGGGTCAGTCCGTAAATGACGGTCCCCGGCATGCTGTAGAAGTCAGCCCACCCGTCACCGTCGACCTTGTCCCCGAACCTTGTCACCCGGCCGGAGTCGATCTCCGGAGAGAACCAGCGCACGATAACGGCGTCGGGGTTGATCCCCAAGCGCGGCGCATATCGTGCGCTGGCCCCCCAGGCTGCGGCTTTGACGTCGATGTCGACCGCCGATTCCGCGATGGTGCTGTAGCCGGTGCCGTGTTCGCGAGTGAACCGGTCTTTGGCTTCGACCAGTTGGGCAGTGCACATCTCGGCCTCGAACCGGCGCTTCATGTCCTCCAGTTCAAACTGGTCGAGCTGCCTCTTCGCGCTTTCGAGGATCGCCCGTTGCGTGTTCGCGCTCTTAATCGCCAGCGTGCGCGTATTATCGTTCGCGCCGCGAAGAACGGGACTGACTTCGTAGAGCCGCACCTTCTTTATAAACCTCACGCGCTGACCGTTGAACGTGCCGCGCTCACTGTCGACCACGTCGAACCCCCACGACCAACGAGCCAGCGGGCCGAGCTGCTTAAGCGTCTCGTGAGTGTCTCGTCCTCCCATAGTGTCAAAGAAGTTCGCGGTGAATGTCGCCCGTAGGCCGTCGACGCTGACAACACCCTTCCCGACGGGAAGTTGGTCTCCCCAGCTCTTGTGGTTATAAGCGGACATCGGTACTTCAACGCCGTGCGGGATAGCCTCCGGCAGCACGACGTCGAGGTCACTGTCGACCTCGTTGAAGATGCTGAACGCCGCCACCACTTCACCCTTGCCGGTCGATTTAAGCTCGATGTCCGCCGGATCGTACGATTTCCTCTCCATGCCGTTAACCCTCCTCCCTCTCCTCTTGCCGCTTCCTCTCGTCCATGACCAGCAGCCTCGAAAGCTGCCACTTGCCCTTCACCTTGCGCCCGCCGAGTCTGTCCTCGGCTATGCGTCGTATGTAGGAGTCCGAGACGCCCAGGGTCTGGGCAGCCTCAGCCACACAGATCACATCGTCTCCGTTTTCCCCCTCCGGAACTTCCGAAGTTCCGTCCGACTCCGATTTCCCTTGTGAGCACGGGCATCGTCGAGTTCCGTCGAGTTCGGCCAGCAATTCGAGACCGGCCCTCTTCTCGCGTTCGAGGAGAAATCCCTCCCCCCGGGTGAGGCCGACCACGAGCACGCGGCGGATAGCAGCCGTCCTGGGCGTCCCGGGAGTCAACAGCGGGCCCATCACCATGAGTGCCTCACGAAAGGCCCGGAGAGCGGCGCCCAGCGCCTCGGCGGGGGCATTGCGGCGACGCGGCGGACGGCGGAGCGGAATACAGCCATGGGGTCTTGGGCGACTGGAATGGCCATCACCGCCCCCCTTTGAACTCCGGGCCTCCAGAAGCGCCCTTCGTGCTGCGGTACAGGGATTCGCTGACGCCCATGAATCCAGGCAGCGACCTTGCCTCGACCAGGCGACCGGCGGGGCCGTCTACGACAAGGGCGTATCCCTCAGCCGACCAGGCGACTACGGGCAGCGTCGTGACGCGATTGCCGTTGGCGAATTCGGCATCGAAATGGATGAGTGTGGTGATCACGATGTTTCCTTTCGTACTCAAGATCAGGGACGAAGTCGGATGTCACTGTCGACCTCGTCGGTACTTCGTCCTCGTCCTCGTCCTATAGGTGGGGACGAGGGGACGAGGTGGCGAAGCTTCGTCCCGGGACGAGGTGGGACGAGGGACGAAGCTCAGCCTGGGAATGGCCGGACATGGGTGTGGATGTATCCCTTGGGGGTCTTGTCCTGCGACACGTAGCCATCGCCGACGAGCAGTTCCAGCGCCGTCCGTACGGTGGCCGCTTTACCGCCGATCATGGTTTCGATGGCGTTCTTGGACAGCCCGTCCGGGTGGCTCGCCAAGAGGTCGCTGATCTTGGCCATGATCTTGGTGGGCCGGAATAGGCCCTCGGCCTTCTCAACGGGCGCGGTAATCACTGCCTCGTTGAAGCCCTCGGGGTGGGCCTCCATGACGAAGTCAGCGAACCACTCCACCCCCGGCGCCCTGGTCGGCAGAGCGTGCTTCCGGAGCTGTCCCGGGCGATCCTTGGCGACATAGACCGTGGAGCGCCCGGTACGCCCCTCCCCGAAGGCCACCCGGTTCTCGATGACGTAGGCCGCTCCGTTCAGGCCGTTGAGCTTGTGCACCGCGCCCAGGGAGTAGCGGCCCCTTCCTTCGCTGCTCTTCGTGACGTGGTCGGCGGCCACCACTGCTGCCCCACAGGCGGCGACATGGCGTGGCAGGACTCGCCCGAACCTGGCTGCATCGGCGTTGTCGAGTGGGTTGAGCCCGTGCATGGTCATGGCCTCGGTCACGCCGTCGATGACAGCGAGGGTCGGCCGTGTGTCGGCGAGCAGAGCGTCGAGATGGCCGGGGCCCTGCCAGATCGGCTCCGACGGGCGGAAGTAGTGGAAGCGGTCCCGGATGTGGTCAGCCGGCACCCCTAGGGTGAGCAACCGCCCGACGATGCCGCCTTCGTCGTCCTCGAAGTCGAGGTAGACGACGCGGTTCCCTGCGGCCAACTCGTGGGCGCACCCGGTCAGCAGGAACCACGTCTTACCGCCCTCGGACTCGCTGGACACCGAGTGGATACGGCCCGGGTAGAAGAGGCCGACCCCATCGTCCCGGGCTCCCACGGTCGCCCTGGGCGTCTCGTAGCGGCCTTCGAGGACAGCCGCGAGGTCGACCGGACGCCATGAGTCGCCCTCCGTCGTCCGTCGGTCCATGGCGACGAGCAGCGCCGTTTCGTACGTGCCCAGGTAACCGGGCTCGACCAACGCGCGGACCCTGGCCTCCTCGGTCGGCAGCATCGCGGCATGGGCCGCAAGGATGCGGGTTCGATCATGTGCCAGTGCCTGCGGATCGGCGACGGCGAGGCTGGTACGCGAGGCGGTATTATTATTGGTGTCCAACGGATCATCGTCTCGACTTTCAGCGGGTCGTGATGGATGTGGGATGCCGCTCCCGGTTCACCCGCCGAGAGCGGTGTCATGTCTGGTCGGGTCTCACGCCTCGGCCAGCAGCAGAGACCCACGCTCGGCGTACTCGGCGATCGGCAGCACGGGCAGCGTGGCGCGGAGGTCGATTACCCCCTCGGGGACTCCGGCCAGCGGCGACTCCTCGCGCCACTTCCACCCCTGGCCGTCCTCGGGGTCGTAGTCGGGGTGCAGGGCGGAGACGAAACCGGCCTCAGCGAGGAGGCGCTCACGCTCGTGGATGGTCGGGATGGTGGGGGTCACCACAACGTCGACGGCTTCGAGGTCGCCCGCCACGTGCACGTCGCCGACGCTCAGCTCCCAGCGAACGGGCACAAAGTGGTGCAGCACGATGTCGAGCACGGCTTCGTAGCGATGGTTGAGGTTCTTCATTGGGGTTTCCCTTTCTGCTGAGGCCAGGGGATTTGCTTGCGGATTACGGGAGTTGACGGAGCCGGGCCAGTGCCTCTGAGAGCGCCCTTGCCTCTTCCCAAGCGCTAGGCGGCGGTACGCCGTGCGGCGCGTGCTGGTGCCACTGGTCTCTCCGCGCCCGGCGCCAAGCGGCGTACGCGACCAGGACCCCCTCCCGAGTCGTCGGCTCGCGTCCGCCGAGCCACTGGATGGGGTCGAACGTCGACAGTCGCCGGGGTTGGCCTGGCTCGTCGTCACGCCGCCCCCGTCCGGTCACTGCGGTCGACGCGGCGACTTTCGAGCCAAGCGGCGATGTCCTCAGGGGCGTACCGGACGTGCTTCCCGAAGCGGCGGTACTTCGGCCCGGTCCCCGCGTGGTTCCACTCGTAGATCGTCTGTAGCGACATACCGAGGAATTCGGCGAGTTCCTTCGGCGAGATCATTTTCTTCATTGACTACAGCCCTTCGCTTTCGCTTACTGATTACTCCGGTTCTCCCCTATCGGCAATATCGCCGGTAGCCGCCGCACGGTAAACCGCATGAAGCGTCCGCATTAATTAGAAAAGGCAACTCGCTTAGCACGATGGGCAGTTGACTCATTGAAAGTGACGCATGTCACGCGTTGCTAACTCTCGAATGTGTTGCTGTTTAACGTTTTCGGATGCCTGTCGCGCTTAACTCGATACTCGCCACACAGTTAGCAGTGGAGAATGTAGTTAAGGATTGCGATGCATTGAAAGAGCCAAAACACCCTTGGGAAGAGTGCCGGACACGGGCACGACGTCCTGCGGCCCGGCCGTCGTGTCACACTTGGAAAGCCACATCGTGCCCGTGCGAGAGGGGCGCAGCGCAATGACCAGAGCAGTGCAGATAGCCGACCGGTGGCACCGCCGGACCCCGGCCGCCGATGGCGTCGAGGAATGCAAGTGCGGTTCGAGGGATTACCCGTACCCGTCCGCCGACCATGGGACGGAACTCCGCTGGGCGGTCCGCTGGAGGGACCCTCAGGGACAGCAGCGGAAGAAGCTTTTCAAGCGGAAGCCCGACGCCCACAGGTACGCGGCAGAACTCAAATCTTCGATGGATAAAGGGACTTACATCAACCCGGCCACAACTCGGACCACTTTCCGGGAAGTTGCCGCCAAATGGCAGACTGCGAGCGGAATTCAGCACCGACCTTCAACGCTCGCGAACACCGACCGCGCCCTGAAGCGGCACATCCTTCCGACGTTCGGCGACCTGGAAATCGGGGCCATCCGCAAGCCGGACATACAGGCGTGGGTGACTGACCGGGCCGCCGTCCTCGCCCCTTCCACACTCGAAGTCGTGTACGGAACGCTGCGAGCCGTGTTCGCCTGGGCCGTCGGTGAGTACATACCGCTGTCCCCCTGCGACTCCAGAGGCCGCGCGGACCGTGTCCGGCTGCCGACCGTACCGACGAAGGAGATCGTTCCCCTTTCGGTCGCCCAGGTGGCCGCGCTGGCCGATGCCGCACCCGATCGGTACCGGGCTGCAATCCTGCTGACGGCGGCGTCGGGCTTGCGACAGGGTGAGCTGTTCGGACTCGAACCGGGGCACGTCCGGGACGGGGAGATCGTCGTACGACAGCAGGTGTCCGTGATCGACGGGAAGGGCGTCCATATCGCTCCTGTGAAGTCGTCCAGTAGCCGCAGGGTGGTTCCGGTGCCGGTGGCCGTCACGGATGTCCTGAGCGCCCACCTGAAGGGGTACCCGGCACGTTCTCAAACCATGGCCGACACGACCGACGGCAACCGGCGGGAGCGCCGGGTACGGCTGGTGTTCACGACGGCTTCGGGTGAACCGGTGCAGCGCTCGCCGTGGGCGAGGACATGGCGGAAGATGGTGGGCGACGCGAACAAGATCCTTGCCGACCAGGGCGCAGAGCAGATTCCGGCAGGGACCACGCTGCATACGCTCCGCCACACGTACGCCTCACTGCTGATCAAGCACGGGGAGTCCGTCAAGGTCGTCCAGAAGCGGCTTGGCCACGCGTCGGCGGCCGTCACACTGGACGTGTACGGGCATCTATGGCCCGACTCGGACGAGTCGACCAGGGCGGCCGTTGAGCAGGGACTGAGCGGTCTCCTCGGGGACGCTACTCGACAAGATCAAGGCACGGATGAGGGCACTCCGCAAGGAGAATCCACCGGAATTGACGAGAAACAATGAGAACGAACTGTCTGGTCACCCTCAGTAGTAAGGGGAGGTGAAGGCCCATGGACCTTCCGGTGATGCCGCCCGTGAAGCCGATGCTCGCCAAGTCGGTGGCGAAGATCCCGCCGGGCATGCAGTACGAGGCGAAGTGGGACGGGTTCCGGGCGATCGTGTTCCGGGACGGGGACGAGGTCGAGCTGGGAAGCCGTACCACAAAGCCGCTGACCAGGTATTTTCCCGAGCTGGCGGCGGGCTTGAAGGAGCGGTTGCCCAAGCGGTGCGTGCTGGACGGGGAGATCGTGATCGCGCGGGAGGGGCGGCTGGACTTCGACGCGCTCACCGAGCGCATCCACCCGGCCGACTCCCGGGTGCGGATGCTGGCCGAGAAGACCCCGGCGTCGTTCGTGGCCTTCGACCTGCTGGCGCTGGCTGACCGGTCGCTCCTGGAGACTCCGCTGGCGGACCGGCGGGCCCTGCTCACCATGGCGTTGACCGGAGCGACGGCGCCGGTGCACGTGGCGCCCGCGACGACCGACATCGAGACGGCCGAGGGGTGGTTCGAGCAGTACGAGGGGGCCGGGCTGGACGGTGTCATCGCCAAGCCGCTCACCTTGCGCTATCTCCAGGACGAGCGCGCCATGTTCAAGATCAAGCACGAGCGGACGGCGGACGTCGTGGTCGCGGGGTACCGCCTGCACAAGAGCGGGCCGGTCGTCGGCTCCCTGCTGCTCGGTCTCCACGACGACCAGGGCGCCCTCCAGCACGTGGGCGTGTCGGCCGCCTTCTCGATGAAGCGGCGCGCCGAGCTGATCGAGGAGCTGGAGCCGCTGCGCATGGCGGATGCCGAGGGGCATCCGTGGGCGGCCTGGGCCGAGGAGGCGGCCCATGAGTCGGCCCGGCTGCCGGGCGCGCCGAGCCGCTGGTCGGGCAAGAAGGACCTGTCCTGGGTGCCGCTGCGACCGGAGCGGGTGGCCGAGGTGGCCTACGACCACATGGAGAACGGCGTGCGCTTCCGGCACACGGCCCGTTTCCGCCGCTGGCGACCGGACCGCACCCCCGAGAGCTGCACCTACGCACAGTTGGAGGAGCCGGTCCGCTACGACCTCGCGGAGATCTTCGCGCCTCAGGCCTGAGACGCCGAGGCCTCAGGCGCCGCAGGCCTCAGTCGCCGCAAGCCTGAGTCAGGGTTTCGGCCGCAGCGCCCGCATCAGGGCTGCATCAGCACCTTGACCGCGCCCTCCTGCTTGCGCTGGAACATCTCGTACGCGTGCGGGGCGTCGCTCAGCGGCACGCGGTGGGTGGCGAAGTCGTCGACGCCGAGCGGGTCGTCGTCCGTCAGGTACGGCAGGATGTCGTCGCTCCAGCGGCGCACGTTGGCCTGGCCCATCCGGATCTGGAGCTGCTTGTCGAAGAGGGTGAGCATCGGCAGCGGGTCCGCGGTCCCGCCGTACACGCCGGACAGGGAGATCGTGCCGCCGCGCCGGACCAGGTGGATGGCGGTGTGCAGGGCGGCGAGCCGGTCGACGCTGAAGCGCTCGGCGAACGGACCGCTCAACTTGCGGGGCAGCATCGCCGAGGCCTGCTGGGCCAGCCGGGCGGCCGCGCTGCCGTGGGCCTCGGTGCCGACCGCGTCGATCACGGCGTCGGGGCCTCGGCCGTCGGTCTCGTCGCGGATGGCGGCGACGAGTTCCTTCTCGTCGTGGAAGCTCCTGAGGTCGTACGTCTCCACGCCCCGCTGACGCGCCCGCTCAAGCCGCTCGGGCACCAGGTCCACGCCGAACACGCGCCCGGCGCCGCGCACCTGGGCGACCCGGCAGGCCATGTCTCCGATGGGGCCGAGGCCGAGCACGGCGATGCTGCCGCCCTCCGGGATCTCGGCGTAGCTGACGGCCTGCCAGGCGGTGGGCAGAACGTCGGAGAGATAGACGAACCGGTCGTCGGGCGGACCTTCCGGGATCTTGATCGGGCCGTACTGCGCCTGCGGGACCCGCAGGTACTCGGCCTGGGCACCCGGCACCGAGCCGTACAGGCGGGTGTAACCGAACAGGGCGGCGCCCATGCCCTCGCCGGTGACCTGGGTGGTCTCGCACTGGGTCGGCAGCCCGGTCAGGCACATCCAGCAGTTGCCGCAGGCGATCTGGAACGGCACCACGACCCGGTCTCCCGCCTGCAGGTCGGGCACCGCGGCGCCGACCTCCTCGACGATGCCGATCGGCTCGTGGCCCAGGATGTCGCCCGGGGTCATGAACGGGGTGAGCACCTCGTACAGATGCAGGTCGGAGCCGCACAGTCCGGTGGACGTGATGCGGACGACCGCGTCCGTCGGCTCCTGGATCCGCGGATCCGGCACGTTCTCCACGCGCACATCGCGCTTGCCCTGCCAGGTCACTGCCCTCATCGCCGCGCGCTCCCTCCGTCACTTGTGCGCGTCCGGTCATCTGGTGGCCGCCGGGTACCCCACCGCTGCGCGGCCGAATCCGTCGACTGGCTGCCCGCGTCCGGGCCGATCGGCGAATGGAACACGGACGGGCGAAGCCATGCAGGCATGGGCACACATGAACTGATAAGCACACAATTAATGAGACAGACCGGGGGATGGCGACGGGTGACCACGATGGCCAGGCAACCAGCGGCACACACGAGACGCACCACGACGACGGCGCTGCTGGCTGCCGTACTCGCCGCTTCCCTGGCGGCCGGCTGTACGACGTCCGGCGGCCCACGCGACGACGGTCGCGGCCAAGGACAGGCATCGGAGCAGAGTGAGAGCGCGGGCCGGCAGGCCCGTGAGTCGGTGCTCGCCGTGAAGATCGACAACGTCCGCGCCGCCCGACCCCACACCGGTCTGAACGAGGCGGACATCGTGTACGTCGAGCAGGTCGAGGCCGGGCTGAGCCGCCTGATGGCGGTGTACGCGCAGAAGCTGCCGAAGGTCATCGGGCCGGTGCGCAGCGCCCGCGAGACCGACCTCGAGCTGCTGGGCCAGTTCGACCGGCCGACGCTCGCCTTCTCCGGGGCGCAGGGCAAGCTCCTGCCGCTGATCGACCAGGCGCCGCTGTGGGCGGAGCCGCCCGGCAAGGCGTCCGACGCCTACTTCCGCGGCCCGGACAAGAGCCCGCCGCACAACCTCTATCTGCGGCCCGACCGGCTGATGCCGTCGGCGCCGGGCAAAGACGCCCTGACGACCGGCTTCCACTTCGGCGCCGCCCCCGCGGGCGGCAAGGCCGAGACCTCACGGACGGTGCGCTTCCCGGCGGCCCGGTACACGTTCACCTGGTCCGGGCGCGAGGGCCGCTGGCTGGTCGCCATGGACGGTACGGCCGCCAGGACGACGGACGGGCGGCGGGTGACGGCCGGAACGGTCGTCGTGCAGTACGTGAAGGTACGCGAGTCCGAGTTCCACGACTCCCGCGGCAACCGGACGCCGTTCACCGAGACGGTGGGCTCCGGCACCGCGTCGGTGCTGCGCGACGGACGCGCCTACGACGACGTGCGGTGGAAGCGCCCGAAGGCCACGGACGGGACGACGTTCACCACCCGCGACGGCAAGCCGATGAACTTCCAGCGCGGCCAGGTGTGGGTGGTGTTCGCGACGGCACCCTGAGCGGCCTGGTGACTTGCTTGCGGGCGAGAAGGGGTGGGGACGGCGGTCACGGCTGCGCGACGAGGGGTGCAGCCGGATTGCGGAGACCCTCCGCCGCGTCCGCGACCCGCCGGATCAGGTCGAAGAACAGCGTCTGCTCCTCGGCGGAGAGCGGGGCGAGGAAGACCTGGTTCATCCGGGCGGTGCGCACGGTCAGCTTCTTGTGCGTGCGCAGCCCCTCGTCCGTGAGGCGCAGCAGGAAACGGCGGCCGTCCTGAGGGTCGCGCACCTTGTCGAGCAGCCCGCGACGGCCGAGCCGGCTGATCACCTCGGCGATGGTGGACCGGTCGAGCCCGACCCGCTCCCCCACGGTCCGCTGGTCCAGGCCCGGCTCGGCGACGAGCGTGTTGAGCACGGCGAACTGGGGCGAGGTGATCTCCTCGGAGACCATCGTGTTCCAGAGCAGGTAGTGCGCCTGCTGGAGCCGCCGGGCCAGATGCCCGGGGTGGGTCGTGAGGTCCACGGCGGCCATGCGCGCTCCCTGGTCGTATTCGTCGGTGCACTGAACGATACCTGGCCCCTGCGTGACTGTCTGCGGTGCACGCACTCGATCGCGACTCGCATTTGCCGAGGCCTTGACGGGCTTTACGCTCCAGTGGCAGCGTGAGAGGGAACCTCGCACAAATAATCAGTGCCCTGACTAATCCGGGTGCTGGGAGCTCGGAAGAGATGGGGCTTCGCGGATGGACAAGGTGGTCGCCACAGCCTTGGAGGCGGTGGCCGATGTCGGCGACGGTGCGTCGCTGGCGGTGGGTGGTTTCGGGCTGAGTGGCGTGCCGAACGTGCTGATCCGGGCGCTGTACGAGCGCGGTGTGTCCGGGCTGTCGGTGGTCTCCAACAACTGCGGGGCGATGGAGTCCGGTCTGGCCGTGCTGCTGGCCGCCGGGCGGATCGCTCGGGTGACGGGCTCCTACATCGGCGCGAACAAGGAGTTCGCCCGCCAGTATCTGGCCGGGGAGCTCGAGGTCGAGATGATCCCGCAGGGCACGCTGGCGGAGCGGCTGCGGGCCGGCGGCGCCGGGATCCCGGCGTTCTACACGCCGGCCGGGGTGGGCACGCAGGTCGCCGAGGGCGGGCTGCCGTGGCGTTACGACGGTGAGGGTGGCGTCGCACTCGCCTCGCCGCCGAAGGAGGTGCGGGAGTTCGACGGCACCGAGTACGTGCTGGAGCGCGGGATCCGCACCGATTTCGCGCTGGTGCGGGCGGCGAAGGGTGACCGGCACGGGAACCTGGTGTTCAACAAGTCCTCCCGGAACTTCAACCCGCTGGCCGCGATGGCCGGACGGGTGACGATCGCCGAGGTGGAGGAGCTGGTGGAGCCGGGTGGGATCGACCCGGACGCCGTGCATCTGCCGGGGATCTTCGTCCAGCGGGTGGTGGCTCTCACGCCGGAGCAGGCCGCCGACAAGGGCATCGAACAGCGCACGATTTCCGCGCCTGGGGCACGAGGGACGGTGAGCCGGTAATGGCGTGGACGCGGGAAGAGATGGCCGCGCGGGCCGCGCGCGAGCTGCAGGACGGGCAGTACGTCAATCTCGGCATCGGGCTGCCGACGCTGATCCCGAACTACCTGCCGGAGGGCGTGGAGGTGATCCTGGAGTCGGAGAACGGCATCCTGGGCACCGGCCCCTACCCGACCGAGGACCAGGTCGACCCGGACCTGATCAACGCCGGCAAGGAGACCGTCACCGTCCTGCCCGGCGCCTCTTTCTTCGACTCCGCCCTGTCGTTCTCGATGATCCGGGGCGGGCACATCGATGTCGCCGTACTCGGCGCCATGCAGGTCTCCGCCACCGGCGACCTGGCGAACTGGGCGATCCCCGGCAAGATGATCACCGGGATCGGCGGGGCGATGGACCTCGTGCACGGAGCCCGCACGGTCATCGTCGTGATGACCCACACCGCCAAGGACGGCTCGTCGAAGATCCTCAGCGAGTGCGCGCTGCCGCTCACGGGAAAGGCGTGCGTGAACCGGATCATCACCGACCTGGGCGTGCTCGACGTGGCGCCCGACGGTCTGGTGCTCGTCGAGACCGCGCCGGGTGTGACCGTTGACGAGATCATCGCCAAGACCGACGCCAAGCTGACGATCGCGGAGGGCCTGTTGTGAACCTGAACCCGGTGTACATCGTCGACGCGGTCCGCACCCCGATCGGCCGCTACAACGGCGCCCTCGCCTCCGTCCGCCCGGACGACCTCGGCGCCCACGCCATCCGTGAACTCCTCGCGCGCACCCCGGAGTTGGATCCGTCCCGGATCGAGGACGTCTACTTCGGCAACGCCAACGGCGCCGGCGAGGAGAACCGCAACGTCGGCCGTATGGCAGCCCTCCTCGCCGGGCTCCCCACGTCCGTGCCCGGCGTGACCGTCAACCGCCTGTGCGCCTCCGGCCTCGAAGCGGTCATCCAGGCGGCCCGCGCCATCGCGGTCGGGGACGCCTCCATCGCCGTGGCCGGCGGGGTCGAGTCGATGACGAGGGCGCCGTATGTGCTGCCCAAGTCGGACCGGCCGTTCCCGGCCGGGCACGCCGAGCTCTACTCCACGACCCTGGGCTGGCGGATGGTCAACCCGAGGATGGAGCCGCAGTGGACCGTCCCGCTTGGCGAGAGCGCGGAGCTCATCGCGGAGAAGCACAAGATCAGCCGGGAGCAGCAGGACGAGTTCGCGCTCGCCTCGCACCAGAAGGCCGCGCGAGCCCAGCAGGCGGGCCTGTTCGACGCCGAACTCGCCCCCGTCCCGATCCCGCAGCGCAAGGGCGACCCGGTCCTCTTCGCCGCCGACGAGTGCGTCCGCGCGGATGCCTCCCTCGCGGCGATGGCCAAGCTCAAGCCCTCTTTCCGCACCTTGGAGGGGACCGTCACGGCGGGCAACGCCTCCCCCCTCAACGACGGCGCCGCCGCCCTGCTGCTGACCGACGAGGAGGGCCTGAAGGCCACCGGCCGCGAACCCCTCGCCCGCATCTCGGCGACCGGCGTCAACGCCCTCGACCCGCACTACTTCGGCCTCGCCCCCGTCGAAGCCGTCAACCGGGCCCTGGCCAAGGCGGGCAGGACGTTCGCCGACCTGGACGTGCTGGAGCTCAACGAGGCCTTCGCCGCCCAGGTGCTCGGCTGCGTCGCCGAATGGCCCGAGTTCGACCCGGCGATCCTCAATCCCCGGGGCGGCGCCATCGCCCTCGGCCACCCCCTCGGCGCCTCCGGAGCCCGCCTCGCCGGCACCGTCGCCCACCAACTCGCCCGCAAGGGCGGCGGAATCGGCGTCGCCACCCTCTGCATCGGCGTCGGCCAGGGCCTCGCCCTCGTCCTCGAACGCTGAGCCCCCCGAGGAACCCCCAGGAACCCCAGGAATCCCCATGACTCTCACGCAGCACGACATCGACCAGGAGATCGCGGCCGAGCACGCCGCGTACGAGAAGCGGGTCGCCGACGGGGCCCCCGTCGAGCACCACCCGCGCCGCGACTACGCCCCGTACCGCTCCTCGGTCCTGCGCCACCCCAAGCAGCCGCCGATCACCATCGACGTCAGCAAGGACCCGGAGCTGGTGGAGCTGCACTCCCCCGCCTTCGGGGAGCGGGACATCACCGAGATCGACAACGACCTCACCCGGCAGCACACCGGTGAGCCGATCGGTGAGCGGATCACCGTCGAGGGCCGCCTCCTCGACCGCGACGGCCGTCCGATCCGCGGGCAGCTCATCGAGATCTGGCAGGCGAACTCGGCCGGCCGCTACGCGCACCAGCGTGAGCAGCACGACGCCCCGCTGGACCCGAACTTCACGGGCGTCGGCCGCACGCTGACGGACGACAGCGGCTTCTACCGTTTCACCACCGTCCAGCCGGGCCCGTACCCGTGGCGCCAGCACGTCAACGCCTGGCGGCCGGCCCACATCCACTTCTCGTTGTTCGGCACGGCGTTCACCCAGCGGCTCGTGACGCAGATGTACTTCCCCAGCGACCCGCTGTTCCCGTACGACCCGATCATCCAGTCGGTGACGGACGACGCGGCCAGGCAGCGGCTGGTCGCGACGTACGACCACAGCCTGTCGGTGCCGGAGTTCTCGATGGGCTACCACTGGGACATCGTGCTCGACGGGCCGCACGCCACCTGGATCGAAGAAGGACGCTGACCTGCCATGACGAAGATCGACACGAGCCGCCCGGAGACCGTGTTCCCCACTCCGTCGCACACGGTCGGCCCCTTCTACGGCCACGCCCTGCCGTTCCCCGGCGGCGGCGACATCGCGCCCGTCGGCCACCCGGACACGATCGCGCTGCAGGGGTACGTCCTCGACGGCGAGGGCAACCCGCTCCCGGACGCCTTCGTGGAACTCTGGGGCGCTGACCCGGACGGCAATGTCCCGCAGACCGACGGCTCGATGCGGCGCGACCCGGCGAGCGGCGGCTTCCTGGGCCGCAACGGGCTGGAGTTCACGGGCTGGGGGCGGATCCAGACGGACGCAAACGGTCACTGGACCGCGCGGACGTTGCGGCCCGGGGCGCGGGGGCACAGCGCGCCGTACATCAGCGTGTGCGTGTTCGCGCGCGGGCTGCTGGTGCACCTGTTCACCCGGATCTATCTGCCGGGCGACGACGCGGCGCTGGCCGCCGACCCGCTGCTCGCCCGGCTCGACGAGGCGCGACGCGACACGCTGATCGCCGAGGACCGGGGCGACGGCACATACCGTTTCGACATCCGCCTTCAGGGCGAAGGCGAGACGGTCTTCCTGGAGTTCCAGTGACTTCTGCCGCTTCCGACGACACCGGCCTGCTCGCCCCCGGGTGGGCAGGCTCCCCCGCCGCACACGCGACCGGCGACACGGCCTACCTCCAGGCCCTGCTCGACGCGGAGGCCGCCCTCACCCGGGCCCAGGCCGCCCTGCACCTCGCCCCGGCCGAGGCGGCGTCGGCGGTGACGGAGGCGGCGGACGCCGATCGCTTCGACGTACGCTCCCTGGCCGAGCGCGCCCGCACCGGCGGCAACCCGGTCATCCCCCTGGTGGCGGACCTGACGAAGACGGTCGGCGACGAGTACGGCCCCTATGTCCACCGGGGCGCGACCAGCCAGGACATCATGGACACGGCGACGATGCTGGTCGGCGTGCGCACCCTCGACCTGCTCCTCGGCGACCTCGGCCGTACGGAGCGGGCGCTGGCCCGGCTGGCCGCCGAGCACCGCGACACCGCGATGCCGGGCCGGACGCTCACCCAGCACGCCGTACCGACGACGTTCGGGCTGAAGGCGGCCGGATGGCGGGCGCTGGTCCTCGACGCGCGGGACCGGGTGACGGCCGTACGGGACTCGCTGCCCGCCCAACTCGGCGGTGCGGCCGGAACTTTGGCGGCGTTCGGGGCGTACGGCGCGAGCGATCCGACCGCGCTTGCGGCGGCGTACGCCGGCGAACTCGGCCTCCGCGTGCCCGATCTGCCCTGGCACACCCTGCGCACGCCCATCGCCGATCTCGCGGGGTGCCTCGCCTTCACGGCCGGTGCGCTCGGCAAGGTCGCCGCGGACGTCCTGACCCTGTCCCGCACCGAGATCGCCGAGGTCGCGGAGGGCAGTGGCGGGGGCTCCTCCGCCATGCCGCACAAGGCCAATCCCGTACGGTCCACCCTCATCGCGTCCGCCGCGCGGCGGGCGCCTCAGCTGGCGGCCACGCTGTACGGGGCGCTGGCGGCGGAGGACGAGCGGCCGGCCGGGGCCTGGCACGCGGAGTGGGAGCCGCTGCGGGAGCTGCTGCGGCTGGTCGGCGGGGCCGCGGGCGACGCCGTCGAGCTGACCGAGGGGCTGCGGGTGCGCCCCGATGTCATGCGGGAACACCTGGATCTCACCCACGGGTTGATCGTCTCCGAGCGGCTGTCCGCCGAGCTGGCGCCGGTGCTGGGCCGTGCGCGCGCCAAGGAACTGCTCACCCGGCTGGCGTCCGAGGGACGCCCCCTGGCACAGGCACCGGAGTTGGCGGACGTCGACCTCGACCCCACCCACTACACCGGCTCCGCCGGAGCCCTCACCGACCGTGCTCTGGAGCGACGTTGACCCACAGACTCCTCAACCACCGCACCGAGGGGCCCGCTTCCGCTCCCCCGCTGCTGCTCGGGCCCTCGCTCGGCACGTCGTCCGCCCTCTGGGACAAGGTCGCGCCCGAGCTGTCGATCACGCATCGTGTGGTGCGCTGGGACCTGCCCGGGCACGGCGGCTCGGCGGCCGATCTCATCGGGGCCGGAGCGACGGTCGGCGACCTGGCCGACCTCGTGCTCGCGCTCGCCGACTCGCTCGGCATCGAGCGGTTCGCGTACGCGGGTGTGTCGCTCGGCGGTGCGGTGGGGCTGCATCTCGCCGTGCACCACCCGGAGCGAGTCGCGTCCCTGGCCGTGGTCTGTTCGTCGGCGCACTTCAACGGTGCGCAGCCGTGGGAGGAGCGGGCCGCGCTGGTGCGGCGCGAAGGGCTGTCGGGGCTCGCCGAGAACGCGAACACCCGCTGGTTCACATCCGGTTTCACCGTGCCGGAGCTGGTCCAGGACCACCGGGACGCCGATCCCGCCGCGTACGCCGCCTGCTGTGACGCGCTCGCCGCCTTCGACCTGCGTGACCGGCTGCCGGGGATCTCCTCGCCCACGCTGCTGATCGCCGGCCGCGATGATCCCGCGACACCGCCCGCGCATCTGCGGGAGATCGCGGACGCCGTGCCGGGTGCCGCGCTCGTCGAGATCCCGGGGGCCTCGCACCTGGCGCCGGCCCAGTGCCCGGAGGCCGTGCTGACGGCGCTGCGGGCCCATTTCGACGGGGGTGCCAAGCGGGGCATGGAGGTGCGGCGCGAGGTGCTCGGCGACGCGCATGTGGACCGCGCGCAGGCCCGGCAGAACGAGTTCACCGCACGCTTCCAGGACTTCATCTCGCGCTACGCCTGGGGCGAGATCTGGACGGACCCGACCCTCACCCGCCGCGAGCGCAGCATGATCACCCTGACGGCGCTGGTCGCGCACGGCCACTACGACGAGCTGGCCATGCACGTACGGGCGGCGCGGCGCAACGGGCTGACGCCTCAGGAGATCGGAGCCGTACTGCTGCAGACGGCCGTGTACTGCGGGGTACCGGCGGCGAACTCGGCGTTCGCGGCCGCCCAGCGCGTCCTCGCGGAAGAGGAAGACTGACCCTGCTGGTCGTAGCCTCGGCAGCACCTCGCACCTGCCTCCACCACGTGCCTACGGTGGAGGCATGTCCACGATTCTCATCACCGGCGCCACCTCCGGTCTCGGCCGGTTCGTGGCCTTCGAGCTGGTTCGCTCGGGGCACGTCGTGCTCGCGCACGGACGCGATCCGCGCCGTACGGAACACCTGGTGGAGGAGCTGCGCACGGAGGGTGACGCCGAAGGGTTCGTCGCCGATCTGGCCTCGCTGACGCAGGTGCGCGAGCTGGGCGCGCATGTCGCCGACGCACACCCCGACCTGGACGTGCTGATCAACAACGCGGGCGTGGGGGCGGGCCCGCCCGGCGCGGGGCGCGCGCTGAGCGCCGACGGACATGAACTACGGCTCGCCGTCAACTACTTGGCTCCCGTGACGCTGACCCTCGCCCTGCTCCCGGTGCTGCGCGCGAACACACCGGCCCGGGTCGTCAACGTCGGCTCGGCCGGCCAGGAGCCCCTCGACTTCGACGACGTGGAGTTCCGGCGCGGATACGACGGCTTCGCGGCGTACCGACGGGCCAAGTTCGCCCTGGCGGCCCATACCTTCGCCCTGGCCGAGGAGTTGACGGACACCGGTGTGGCCGTGAACGTGCTCCATCCGGCGACCTTCATGGACACGGCGATGGTGCGCGAGGGCGGGGTCGCCCCCTGGAACACGGTCGCCGACGGGGCCCCGGGTGTCCTGGCCCTGGCGACCCAGGACCTGGGCACGGGCGGGTACTTCGACGGGACGAGCCCGTCCCGGGCTCACGAGGGGACGTACGACCCGGAGGTGCGCCAGCGGCTGGCGGCGGTCACCGATCAACTGCTGAGCCTCTGACCGGCCGCCTCACACCACTCCCGCGGCCAGCGCCGCCTCCGCCTGCAACGCCAGCCCGTCCGCCCCGCACGACCGCGCCAGCGTCAGCCCCCGCTGGAGCTCCGCCGAGGAGCGGGCGGCGATGCCGTACTCGACACGGGCGGCCGCGTGTTCGTACTGGCAGGGCGAGGACTCCAGATAGGTGACGGCCTGTTCGGCGAGGCGGACCGCGCGCTGGCCGGTCTCCAGGGCGGCCGCGCAGCGCAGGGCCTCGCCGATGGCGGTGTCGGTCCCGAAGCGCTCGGCGCGCCGGCGGACGTCGGTGGCTAGGCGGGCGGCGCGCGCCGGGTCCTCGCTCGCGAGGGCGCGGGTCAGGTCCACGGCCCAGGGGACCATGATCGGGTTGTGGTGGCCGCGCACGGCCGCCGCCTTCTCCGCCTCCTCCAGTTCGTTGACGCCCTCCTGGGTGCGGCCGACCGCGAGGAGCAGGCGGCCGCGGACCGAGCGCGGGTCGGGCAGGACGATGGTGGACGGGTAGGGCGGGGTGAATCCGTACTGCTCGGCGATCTCCCAGGCCTGATCGACATGTCCGCGGGCGAGCAGGGTGTCGACGAGGTTGCAGGTCGCCGACCAGTGCAGGGGAAGGCGGCGGCCGACGCGCTCGGCGAGCGCCAGCGACTTGCGCAGGGACGCCTCGGCCTCGCGGAGCCGGCCGCGCCTGCGGTGCCCGACGCCGACGTAGGCGTGGGCCAGGGCGAGGGGGCCGCCGCTCCAGCCGGCCGACTCGTACGCGCGCAGGGCCTCGTTGTAGAGGGCCTCGGCTCGGTCGAGGCGGTCGCTGAAGGCGTAGGAGTTGGCCAGCATCATCAGCAGCTCGATGCCCCACTCCGGGTCGGTCCAGCCGAGTCCGGGGGCGAGGCGGCCGTTGACGAGGGCGCGGTCGCACAGTTCGGCGACCTCCTCGGCGTTCTCGCCGCGGGCCATGGCGTCGAAGCCGCGCAGGATGAGCAGGGCGCGCTCGGAGTTGTCGCGGCCGGTGCAGGTCCTGGCGAGGTCGGCGAGGCGGGCGGAGCGTCCCGGGGAGCCGGCCTCGCCCGCGTAGATGCCCTCCCACATGAACTGCACCGCCTGGAGCCGCAGTTTGGCGGGTCCCGACCGGTGCCTGGCGGCCTCCGCCTCGACGGTGCGGACGGCCTCCTCCAGCTGGTCGTTGTGGAGGAGTGCCTGGGAGAGGCGGTAGACGGCGTCGACGCGTTCGTCGCCGTCGAGGCCGGGCATGGAGAGCGCGGTCTGGAGGTGGTCGATGGTGGTGGCGGGCGCGGTGAGGAGGGTGGCGCAGCCGAGTTCGTGGAGCACGCGCGCGTGCGCCTCCGGAAGGGGCGGTTCCAGCAGGGCGCGCTCCAGGCAGCGGCGGGCCGCGTCGGGGGCGCCGACGGCGAGGTGTTCGCGGGCGGCCTCGCGCAGCTGCTCGACGAGCTCCTCGTCGTTGTCCGGGTGGACCTCGAGCAGATGGCGGGCGGCGACCGCGGCGCCGCGTCCGCTGTCGGTGACGACGCGGGCGGCGATGCCGTGCATGGCGGTGCGCAGGGCGTCGGGGATGGCGTTGTAGACGGCGGTGGCGATCAGCGGGTGGACGAACTGGAGTTCCCCATCGTCCGGTTGGGCACCGGCCGGGTCGGGCTCGGTGAGAATGCGGGCGGTGCGCAGGAGTTCGGCGCAGCGCACGGCGTCGTCGATGCTCATGGTGGCGAGTTCGGCCACCAGGTCGACCGAGATGCCGGTGCCGAGGATGGCGGCCGCCCAGGCGAAGCGGGTGGCGTCGATGCCGAGCGTCTCCAGGCGGGCGACGAGGCCGCCGCCGCGTGCCGAGCGGTTCAGGGCGCGCAGTTCGCCGGCCGCGGACTCGGTCGGCTCGAACTCGCTGTCCTGCACCTTGGCGAGGAGTTCGACGGTCTCATACGGGTTGCCGCCGGTGACGGCCCAGACCTCGCGGCAGAACGGGGCGTCGGCGTGCGCGCCCAGGGTGGCACGGGTGAGTCCGGCGGTGGCGTCCGGGGTGAGGGCGCTCAGGTTGGCGACGGAGGAGCCCGCGGCGGCGACCGTGTCGAGATGGCGGGCGCTGTCGCCGGTGACCTCGCCGGGGCGGCGGGCCACCACGACCATGACGCTCTGTTCGCCGAGGCGTTCGGCGAAGGCGGCGAGCCAGCGCAGGGTTTCCTGGTCGGCCCAGTGGGCGTCGTCGATCAGCAGCACCAGCGGCCAGTCGCGCCGGGCGAGTCGGCGTACGACGGCGACCAGGCCGTCGCACACGCCCTGCGGGTCGGCCTGGCGCTCGCCGGGGTCCGTTATGCCGAGGGCGGGTCCGGCGATGTCGTACCAGTCGCCGAGGTATTCCCGCGCCTCTTCCGGCATCAGCGACAGCAGCGCGGGCTGCAGCAGCTGCCGTACCACGTTGAAGGGGACGGAACTCAGGGTCTCGCTGCCGCGCGCGGACCACACCACACAGCGTCGGGCCTCGGCGATGCGGCGGGTTTCGGCCAGCAGCGCCGTCTTGCCGAGTCCCGCCTCGCCGCGCAGCACCAGGAGGCTGCCGGAGGAGGACTTGTCGGCGCACAGGGTGTCGAGGGCCCGCTCGATCGCGGCGAGCTCCTCGTCGCGCTCCCACAGGGAAGCCGAGGCGGCCTGTGTGGGCCGTACCTCCGTCATCCCGCTACCTCCCCAAGTCGCCCGAACGACGTACAGACGTCGAGCGTAGCCGTCCGATTGCCTAAGTGGAGGCCGGTCCGGGCAGCTGTTGCCGTGATGGGTGAATGCGGGTGCGCGGGGGCGACGCGCAGGGCCCGTGACCTGCCCGGCTGAAACTTACCGAGAGTCAAGAACCGACAGTCCGAAGGGAGTCGGACCGGCGGTCCGACCGACAGTCAGAAGGCTCGGGAATGACACTGACGAACCAGGACCGAAGCACGGTCCGGTCCCGCAAGGCGCTGGTCGCGGGATCGGTTGGCAACCTCATCGAGTGGTACGAGTTCGGTGTCTACGGCTACTTCGCGACGATCATCGCGGCGCGCTTCTTCACACCGGAGGGCGGCAGCGAGGCCGAGGCGCTGGTGCGGACGTACGCCTCGTTCGCGCTGGCGTTCTTCTTCCGGCCGGTCGGAGCCGCCCTGTTCGGCAGGCTCGGCGACCGGATCGGCCGACGTCCGGTGCTGATCCTGGTGATCACCCTGATGACCGGGGCGACGACGCTGATCGGAGCGTTGCCGACGTACGCGACGGCCGGCGCCCTCGCGCCCTGGCTGCTGACGTTTCTGAGGGTGCTTCAAGGCATCTCCGCGGGCGGCGAGTTCGGTGGCGCCGTGTCGGTGATGACCGAGTTCGCGCCACCCGGGCGGCGCGGTCTGTACGGGTCGTGGCAGTCGTTCACCGTGGCGCTGGGACTGCTGGCCGGTGCGGGTGCGGCGGCGCTGCTCGCCACCGTGCTGACCGAGGACCAACTGGGCGACTGGGGCTGGCGCTTGCCGTTCCTGCTGACGTTGCCCCTGGGGCTGGGCGCGTTGTGGCTGCGGCTTCGGCTGGACGAGACGCCGGCGTTCCGGGAGGAGAGGGACGCCGAGCGGCCGCCGGTGCGTGCGGTGGTGGGGGCGATCGCGCTGGGCGCCGGGCGGATCATGGGGTGGGCGGCGGCCGGGTACACCTTCCTGGTCGTGCTGCCGTCGTATCTGCAGGCCACGCTGAACACGACCTTCCAGCAGGCGCTGATCGCCACGGTGCTGGCCAACCTCGGGTTCGCGGTGACCATCCTGCCGGCGGGGTGGCTCAGCGACCGGGTCGGGAGGAGGCCGGTGATGCTGGCGGGGGCGGTGCTCGTGGTGGTTCTCGCGGTGCCGCTGCTCAACCTTCTTCAGGACCCGGGCGTTTCCGTCACCGTGAAGGGTGCGGTGGTGTGCGGAGCGGGTGCCGTGGTGGGGCTGATGGCGGGGCCCGGTCCGGCGATGCTCGCCGAGCTGTTCCCGACGAACGTGCGTCATACGGGGCTGGGACTCGCCTACGCCCTGTCCAATGCGGTGTTCTCGGGCTGCGCCGGGCTCATCATCACGGAGACGATCGAACGGACCGGCAACGTGGACGTCCCCGCGTACTACGCTGCCGCGGCCTGCGCGGTGAGCGTCCTCGCGCTGGCCGGGAGAGCACACGGGAAGGCGAGTTGAGCTGATGCGGGTGATCGGCCTGATGTCGGGCACGTCGTACGACGCCATCGACGCGGCCGCCGCCGACCTGAGCCTCGTCGGGGACGGCCTCGTCCTCAGGCCGCTGGGGCTGGTGAGCGAGGCGTACGACGAGTCGCTGCGCGATGCGCTGGCGGCCGCGCTGCCACCGGGGACGGCATCGATGGCCGAGGTCTGCCGGCTCGACACGCGGATCGGGCAGGCCTTCGCGGCGGCGGCCGTCCGGGCGGACCGGGAACTGTGCGACGGGCGGGCGGAGTTGGTGGCCTCGCACGGGCAGACCGGGTACCACTGGGCCGAGGAGGGGCAGGTGTACGGCACCCTGCAGCTCGGGCAGCCCGCATGGATCGCCGAGGCGACCGGGCTGCCCGTGGTCGCCGACTTCCGGCCACGTGACATCGCCGCCGGCGGTCAGGGCGCACCGCTGGTCAGCCTCGTCGACCTGCTGTGGCTGCGCGGCCGGCCGGGCACGCCCGTCGCCCTCAACCTCGGCGGCATCGCCAACCTCACCGCGCCGACGGCACCGCCTTCGACACCGGGCCCGGCTGCGCGCTGATCGACGCGGCGGCGAGCGGGTTCAGCGGCGGGCGGGTGGCGTACGACGTGGACGGGGCGGTGGCCGAGCGCGGCACCGTACATGAGCCGCTGCTCAGCAGGCTGCTTCAGGAGCCGTACTACGCGCTGCCCGCGCCCAAGACGACCGGCAAGGAGCTGTTCCACCTCGGCCATCTGCGGGACGCGTTGGCCGGATTCGGCACGCTGCCCGCCGAGGACGTCGTCGCCACCCTGACCATGCTCACGGCACGGACGGTCGCCGACGCGGTGCGCACGGTGGGCGCGTCCGAGGTGATCGCCTCGGGGGGCGGGACGCGCAACCCCGTACTGATGAGGATGCTCGGGCAGCGGCTGCCGGGGGTGGCGCTGCGCACCTCCGACGAGCTGGGGCTGCCGGCGGCCGCGAAGGAGGCGTACGCCTTCGCCGTGCTGGGGTTTCTGACCGCGCACGGGCTGCCCGGCACCGAGCCGGCGGCCACCGGTGCCCGGCACGCGCGCGTGCTCGGTTCGATCACGCCGGGCCGGGACGGACTGCGGCTGCCGCCACCGGCTCGGGAGCGGCCGGTGCGGCTCGTCCTGGAGTGACGCGGATGGACATCCGGACGCGTCGGGGCCGGATCCTCTCATCCCACTTTCACCGAGGCCTCATACGGTGGACCCATGACGCAGGTGACTCCTCCCGGCTGGTACCCCGACCCCGGCCGGAAAAGTGACGGTCCGCCCACCGAGCGCTGGTGGGACGGCAAGGCATGGACGGACCAGGTCCGGCCCGCGAGGTCGGCCGCCGAATGGGCGCCTCCGGGGCAACCGCCGGCTGACGGGGCGCCATCGGGACAGCCGACGACCGACGGAGCGCCGTCAGGGCAGCCGGCCACCGACGGGGCGCCTTCCGGACAGCCGACGGCTGGCGGGGCTCTTCCGGCGTATCCGGTCCATCCACCCGCCGACGGGCCCCCCTCGGGGCAGCCGCCGGCCGGCGTGGCCCCGCTCCCGTACCCGGTCCATCCCGGCTATCCCGGCTATCCCGGCGAGCCGCAGTCGAGCGGGCGGCGCGGACTGCGTACGGGCATAGCGGTGGGCGTGGCCGCGGTCGTTCTCGCGAGCATCGGGGTCGGCGTGTACGCGCTGACCGCCGACGGCGGCTCGGGCAGCGGCAGCGCCGACTCCCGGCCGGGCCCGGGTGGGCAGGGCGGCCAGGGCGGGCCCGGCGGTGGTCAGGGCGGCCCCTTCGGTGACTCCGGCGGCGGCGACGGCGGCGACGGGGGGTCCGGCGGGCAGTCCCCCTCCCCGGACCCGTCCGAGGCGCCGAAGGTGGACAGCGGTTCGGTGACCGACCCGGTGAGCGGGATCAGCATCCCGATCCCGGACGGCTGGTACGGCCAGCAGATCAACTGGGGCGCGCACGTGGCGTCGGACGAGACGTACAAGTGCCCCGCCGAGACCTCCCAGACCTGCCAGAAGGGCGGCGCCTACTCGGCCCCGGCGCTGGCGCTCGGCACGAAGGGCGACACGGCCGAGGAGGTCGCCAAGGCGGACATCTCGGAAAACGCCGAGGAGTCCTACGGCAAGGGGTACGGGGAGATCACCTCGCACGAGGTGCTGGCCTCCAAGGCGGTGACCGTGGCCGGGCAGAAGGGTTACCTGGTCCGCTGGAAGGCGATCACCAGCAAGGGCACCGACGGCTATGTCGAGTCGCTCGCCTTCCCCTCGCCCGTCAACGACCAGCAGATGGTCGTGGTCCGCCTCGGCGTGGACACCACCGAGAAGCAGTCGGTCCTCGACGAGATCACCGAGGGCATCAAGGTGTCCACCGGCGGCGGCAACGGCCAGGACGTCTGAGCCGCTCTGCCGCTCGTTCGCCCCGGACGTGATGCGGCCGGGTGGGGCGCCCCTCCGCTCAAGAGGAACCCCACCCGGCCGGGGGGTGCGCGCCGCCCCCGTCCCCACGGGTCGGCGCGGAACAGGCCACCGTCCAGTCATCCCGTGGACGGCGTCCTGAGTCTCAGGTCAGGCCCAGTGCCGGCAGCACGGCGGCCTCCACGAACCGGACGATGTAGTCGGGGTCGGCGTCCTCGCCCTCCAGTACGGGGCGGGCCCGCAGTACGCCGAAGATCTGCGCCGGGATGTACTCCAGCGCCGGATGGTCGGCGGCGACCTCTCCCCGTTCGACGCCGCGCCGCAGGATCTCCTTCAGCGCGTCGAGCTCGGGGTCGATGAGCGCCTCGCGCAGGGCCCGCTGGAGTTCCGGGTCCTGCATGACGGCGTGGCCGAGGGCCTGGAACAGCCTGGTGTCCTTGCCGGACCACGCTCCCGCGGCCCGGGCGGCCTCTTTCAGGTCGCCGGCGAGAGTGCCGGTGTCGATCCCCTCGAAGCGGGTGCGGCGGCTGGCGCGCAGTGCGGCCGCCACGAACTGCGGCTTCGTCTTCCACTGCCGGTAGAGCGTGGACTTGCTGCAGCGCGTGCTGGCGGCGACGCCCTCCATGGTGACGGAGTCGTACCCGCACGCGCGTATCTGTTCGAGCACGGCGTCGAAGAACTCCTGCTCACGCTCGGGCGTGATCTTGGAGCGGCGCGAGGCGGCGACCGTCTCCGGTCCGTCCGCGGCCTGCGACGTCATCTGCTCTTCTCCTCACTTCCAGTGTGTCGTACGTCTATCGATACGCCACTGTACCGGAACGCTGGCGTATCGGTACAGTGGCGTATCGGTACATTGACGTTTCGGTACGCCGCCGTATCGATGAGTTCGCCGGGTACCACTCAGCACCACCCACCGTTCGGCGAAAGGGCCGGGGGAACATGAATGGCCGCACCGAGGCTGCTCAGCCGGAGACCGACGCGATAGCGCGGCCCCCGCTCGTCCGGGAGCTCCTGCTCGTCGCAGGGCTCTTCCTCGTCTACAAGCTCGGCCGGCAACTGGCGACCGGCCACACCGGCGAGGCCTTCCGCAACGCCGAGCGTGTGTGGGACCTGGAGCGCGCCGTCCATCTGCCCGGCGAGGGCTCGGTGCAGAACCTGCTGCTCCACGGCGACACGCTCATACACATCGCCAACACCTACTACGCGACCGTCCACTTCCCGGCCACCGCGGCCTTCCTGGTCTGGCTCTACCTGCGGCGCCCCGCGCACTACGTCTCGGCCCGCCGCGTCCTCGCCGCCGTCACCGCAGCCGCCCTGGTGGTGCACCTGACCTTCCCGCTCGCCCCGCCGCGCATGCTGGCCGCCGCCGGACTGATCGACACCGGCCAGGTGTACGGCCCCTCCGTGTACGGCTCCCCCGAGACCGACCACCTATCGAACCAGTTCGCGGCGATGCCGTCGCTGCACTTCGGCTGGGCCCTGATGGTGGCGATCGGCCTGATCGTGGCGACCCGGTCGCGATGGCGGTGGCTGTGGCTGCTGCACCCGCTGCTGACGCTGCTGGTCATCGTCGGCACGGCCAACCACTACTGGCTCGACGCGATCGTGGCGACGGCCATGCTCGGTCTCGCCCTCGCGGTGATCCTCCCCGGAAGTTCGTCCGGGAGGACCGCCATCCGACTTCGCTCGCCGCGGCGTACCGCCCCGACCGCCGGACGTGGTACCGACGAGCTCGTGCCCGCGGCCCGGGACGAGGAGACCGCCCTGGTGGGAGCGGGCCGATGAACCCCACCGTCGTCGCCGTCGTCCTGTCCCTGTTCTCCGCCGTCGCCTACGCCGCCGCGGCCGTCGGCCAGGAGCGGCTGGCCTCCCGTGCGCAGGGTTCGGGTGTGCTCCGGCTGCTGGGCTCCGGCGCCTGGTGGGGGGCGGTCCTGCTCAACGGCTCCGGCGCGCTGCTGCACGTGGTGGCCCTGAAATACGGCCCGCTGACCGTGGTGCAGCCGCTCGGCGCGCTCACCCTGGTGGCCGCGGTGCCGTTGGGCGCGCGGGTCGCCGGGCGGCGGGTGAGCGCGGTCGAGTGGCGTGGTACGGCGCTGACGCTGCTCGGCCTGGCCGCCATCCTCGTCACGGCGTCCGGGCCCGCACCCGAGGACGTCCTGAGCACCTCCGAGGCGCTGGCGGTCGCGGCGGTGACGGTGGCGCTGATCGGCATGCTGTCGCGGCCCGGTGCCCGGCCCGGGCTGCGGCACGCGACCGCGTCCGGCTTCGCGTCCGGGGTCGCCTCGGCGCTCACCCAGACGGTGACGGTGGCCGCGACGGACGACTCCGCCCCACTGCTCAGCCTCCAGGTGGTCGGCGTGGCGCTGCTGGTCGCGGCCCTCGCGGCGAGCGGACTGCTGCTGTCGCAGACCGCCTACCAGGGCGGCCTCGGCGCGCCCCTGGCCATGGTGACGCTGGCGAACCCGCTGGCGGCCGCGGTGATCGGGCTCGTCCTGCTCGGTGAGCGGCTTCAGGGCGGCGCTGCGGGCATCCTCCTCGCGCTGGCCGGAGCTGGCCTGGCGTCCTGGGGTGTGGTGCTGCTCAGCCGGGCGACACCCGAGCCGGCCTCGCGGCACGAGCACCCCGACCCTGTACCGGACGACGAGCACCCCGTGGCCGCCGTACTGGCCCTGGAGCCCGAGTCGGCCGCGCCCGAACCGGCGTTGGTGCCCCGGCGGCCGGAGCCGGGGCACCTCACACCGCTGTGATCCGAGTGGTCCGTACGTAGCGGCCGGTTACTCGGTGATGATCGCCGGGTCGCTCACACCCGGCCGCCCGTTCTCGACCCGCCCGGCGAACCGCCGCAGGAACGCCGGGTCGGCGTCGGAGGTGACGGTCAGGTCGTACCAGCGCCGGCTCACCAGCAGGTCGATGCAGCGCCGCACCGTGGCGCCGGGCCGCACCGTCACCGTCGTGGCGCGACCGCCGTACCCGTTGGCGACCTTCAGCACGGCCGTGGCGGTGCCCTTGTTGGTGAACGTCAGCTCGATGTCGTCACCCTTGGGACGGGCGGTGACCTCGGGACCGGCCGCCGTGTTCGAGCCCTTGAAGTAGCGCACGAAGCCGGCCGGGCCGTGCACGGTCAGGTCGTACGAGCCGTTCGAGTACGCCGAGTTCCAGGTGTCGGCGATGCTCTTGCCGGCCTCGGTGGTGTACATCCACGGCCCGTCGGTGCGGTTGCCGGACGTGACATGGAAGGCGGCACCGGCCTTGGCGCCGGAGGCGAAGGTCAGCGTGAACCGGCCGGCGGCCGCGTCGACGGAACCGTCCACGTACGGGGCGTACTTGAGCGGCCGGGACGGGCGCAGACCGCGCTCTTGCTTGGGCATGTCCGGGTCGGCAGGCGGCGTCGGCTTGTAGTCGGGGTGACGCTCGCGGTCCTGCGGCTCGTACTCGTCCGTCTCCGGCAGTTCGGCGGGGCGGCTGTCCTTGCGGGAGAAGTCGAAGGCCGAGGTCAGGTCGCCGCAGACGGTCCGGCGCCAGGGCGAGATGTTCGTCTCCCTGACCCCGAAGCGGCGCTCCATGAACTGCAGGATCGAGGTGTGGTCGAGGGTCTCGGAGCAGACGTAACCACCCTTGCTCCACGGCGAGACGACCAGCATCGGAACCCGCGGCCCGAGACCGTACGGACCGGCGGGACGCTTGCTGTCGCCTTTGTAGAGGTCGAGCGAGACGTCGACCGTGGACTTGCCCTGGGAGGCGTCCTTCGGCGGGAGCGGCGGCACGACGTGGTCGAAGAAGCCGTCGTTCTCGTCGAAGGTGATGAACAGGGCCGTCTTCGACCAGACCTCCGGGTTGGCGGTGAGGGCGTCGAGGACCTGGGCGATGTACCAGGCGCCGTAGTTCGTCGGCCAGTTGGAGTGCTCCGTGAAGGCCTCGGGGGCGGCGATCCAGGAGATCTGCGGCAGCTTCCCGGCCTTCACATCGGCCTTCAGCTGGTCGAAGTAGCCGTCGCCGTTCTTGACGTCGGTGCCAGTGCGGGCCTTGTCGTACCAGGGGTCGCCAGGCTGGGCGTTCCGGTACTTGTTGAAGTACAGCAGCGAGTTGTCGCCGTAGTTGCCCCGGTAGGCGTCCTCGATCCAGCCCCAGGAGCCGGCCGCGTCCAGGCCGTCGCCGATGTCCTGGTAGATCTTCCAGGAGATGCCGGCCTGCTCCAGGCGCTCGGGGTAGGTCGTCCAGCCGTAGCCGAGCTCGTCGTTGCCGAGGACCGGGCCACCGCCGGTGCCGTCGTTGCCGGTGTATCCCGTCCACATGTAGTAGCGGTTCGGGTCGGTGGAGCCGATGAACGAGCAGTGGTAGGCGTCGCAGATGGTGAACGAGTCGGCGAGGGCGTAGTAGAAGGGGATGTCCTCACGGGTGAGGTACGCCATCGTCGTGGTGCCCTTGGCGGGTATCCACTTGTCGTACTTGCCGCCGTTGTAGGCCTGCTGGCCGTCGGTCCAGCCGTGCGGGAGGCCCTCGAGGAACTGCATGCCGAGGTCCTCGGCAGTCGGGTGGAACGGCAGGATGTCCTTGGTCCCGTCCGACTGGTGCCAGTTCGACTTGCCGTTGTCCAGCTTCACCGGACGCGGGTCACCGAAGCCGCGAACGCCGCGCAGCGCGCCGAAGTAGTGGTCGAAGGAACGGTTCTCCTGCATCAGGACGACGATGTGCTCGACATCCTCGATCGACCCGGTGCGGTGGTTCGCCGGGATGGCGGCGGCCCGCTGGATGCTGCTCGACAGAGCCGTGAACGCCGTGGTCGCGCCCGCGAGTTGAAGGAATCTGCGGCGATTGACTTCGGGCATGAGTGAGGGACCTCTTCCCATTGAGGGTGATTTGACCGCCAGCATGTGACGGAATGCGCGCGGAAGGAGTGTTCCAGGAGCACCAAACGTCAGGGAAGGGTTCGGTGGCGCTTGTGTGAAAGTCGGGGGTACGTGAGGTATGCCGGGGCCGGAGCGCGGGGATGGTCGCGATCATGACAGAGACGACGCGCACGGATTCCCCGCCGACCTCACGGCCCGTACGCCAGCTCCTCGCCGCCTCGGTCGGCAACGCCGTGGAGTGGTACGACTGGTACGCCTACACCTTCCTCGCCACCTACATCGCGGCCGAGGTCTTCCCCAGGAGCGCGGACAACTCGCTGGTGCCGCTGCTGTCGACGTTCGCGGTCTTCGCGGTGGGCTTCTTCATGCGGCCGGTGGGCGGGCTGCTCATGGGTGCCGTCGCGGACCGGCGCGGACGGCGCGCGGCGCTGACGGTCACCATTCTGCTGATGGGCGGCAGCAGTCTGCTGGTCGGACTGACGCCGACGTACGAGTCGGCCGGCGTCCTCGCCCCGGTGATCCTGGTCCTCGCGCGGCTGCTCCAAGGCCTGTCGGTGGGCGGCGAGTTCGCGGCTTCGACGACGTTCCTGGTGGAGTCGGCGGGGCCGGGACGGCGCGGGCTGTTCTCAAGCTTCCAGTACGTGTCGACGACCGCCGGACAGCTCGTCGCGTCCGGCCTCGCGACACTGCTGGTGGACACGTTGAGCGACGGGCAGATGAACGGCTGGGGCTGGCGGGTGCCGTTCGTCCTCGGCGCCGTCCTCAGCCTGGTCGGCTTCTGGATCCGGCAGGGCGCGGAAGAGACCCGGAGCGCGGAGCAGCAACAGGCCCCGCGCCCCGGCCTGTTGGAGGCGCTGCGCCGCCATCCTCGGCAGTCCCTGCTGATCTGCGGCATCACCGCGGGTGGCACGATCGCGTACTACACGTGGACGTCGTATCTGCCGACCTACGCCGAACTCAACGCGGGCATCGAGAAGTCCGACGCGCTCCTCGCGGGCACGATCTCGCTCGCCTTCTTCGGCCTGCTCCAGCCCCTCGGCGGCCTCCTCTCCGACCGCTTCGGCCGCCGCCCCCTCCTCCTCTTCTTCGGCCTGGGTTTCACCCTCCTCACCGTCCCTCTCCTGCACGCCCTGCACGACTCGTTCGCGGTGCTGCTGCTCGTGCAGTGCGCGGGCATGGTGCTGCTGACCGGGTTCACATCGATCAGCGCGGCCGTGAACGCCGAGGTGTTCCCGCCGCGGGTGCGGGCGGCGGGGATCGGGTTCCCGTACTCGCTGACGGTGGCGATGTTCGGGGGTACGGCGCCGTACGTCGGCACGCTGTTCAAGGAACTGGGGCACCCGGACCTGTTCCCCTGGTACGTCGCCGTACTCTGCCTCGGCTCGTCGCTGGTGTACCTGCGGCTGCCCGAGACGGCGCACCGGCCGCTGGAACGCTGAGCCCGTCAGCGCACCGGCGGGTGCGGGGCCGGCTCGTGTTCCGGTATGGCCGCGGTCCTGCTCAGGTGCTCCCGCAGCCACTGCTCCGTACTGCTGACGTGCACCAACGCGGCGGCCTGGCTGAGCGGGGCGTCCCGCCGCGCCAGCGCCGTGAAGATCGCCTCGTGCTCGGCGAGGGTGCGGCCCGCCGCCCGGGCGTCGACCAGACCGCGCCAGATACGGGCCCGCAGAGTACGGCCCGAGACCCCTTCCAGCAGGGTGACCAGGGATTCGTTGCCCGTGGCGGCGACGACGGCCCGGTGGAACGCCGCGTCGTACGCATTGAGTCGCTCGACGTCGTCACGGGCTTCCCGCATCGCGTCGAGGTGCCGCTTCACCTCGGCGAGGCCCTCGTCGGTGATCCGGGTGGCGGCCAGGGCGGTGGCCATGGGTTCGAGCAGCCGCCTGACCTCCATCAGGTCCAGCAGCGCGCCCGGGTCGCTCTGCAGCAGGTCCACCGCGCCGCCGATTCCCTCCAGCAGCAGGCTCGGCTGGAGGCTGGTCACATAGGTGCCGTCGCCGCGTCTGACCTCCAGCACCCGGGCGACGGCCAGCGCCTTGACGGCCTCGCGCGCGAGGTTGCGGGACAGCCCCAACTGGGCGGCGAGATCCGCTTCCGGAGGCAGCTTGGAGCCAGGGGGCAACGCCCCCGAGCGGATCAGCTCACGGAGTTGTTCGATGGCCCTGTCGGTCAGAGACATGTGATGTCTACCTCTGAGCAAATAGCACTATTCAGCAACAAACCGGTCAACTCCCCTACCTCGGCAGGCACATTCATCCCTGCACACCCGTTGACAGTCGTAGGCCCCATGCCTGACGTTCATGCGTATGTCGCAGTCGATCAGCAGGCGCAGGTTACTTGCCGGTGCCACGGCCGTCGCGGCGGCCGCGGTGACCACCGACGTGTTCGCGGCCGACGGTGCGTCGGCCGCTCCGAAGACCTACCAGCCCACCTGGGACTCCGTGAACCGACACCCCGCCGCCCCCGAGTGGTTCAAGGACGCCAAGTTCGGCATCTACTTCCACTGGGGCGTCTTCAGCGTCCCGGCATACGACAGCGAGTGGTACCCGCGCAACATGTATGTGCCGGACAGCAAGGCGAACAAGCATCACATCGCCACGTACGGCGACCCGTCCGTGTGGCCGTTCCACCACTTCATCGACGGTGCCGACGATCTGGCGGGACACCACAAGGAGTTCGCGCCGAAGCTCAAGTCCGAGGGCGGCGACTTCGATCCCGACGAATGGGCGCAGCTCTTCGTGGACGCCGGGGCACGGTTCGCCGGGCCGGTCGCCGAGCATCACGACGGCTACTCGATGTGGGACAGCCAGGTCAACGAGTGGAACTCCGTACGCAAGGGGCCGGGCCTCGACCTGCTGCGGCTGTTCACCGACGCCATCCGCGCCAAGCGGCTGAAGCTGCTGGTGGCGATGCACCACGCGTACAACTACACCGGCTACTTCGAGTACGCGCCGCCACAGTCGGACGAGAGCCTCAAGAAGCTCTACGGGCAACTGAGTCCGGACGACGAGAACCAGCTCTGGTACGACAAGCTCAAGGAGGTCGTCGACCGGGCCCGGCCGGACATCCTGTGGCAGGACTGGAGACTGGACCACGTCGACGAGGCTCAGCGGCTGAACTTCCTGGCGTACTACTACAACCAGGCCGACAAGTGGGGCAAGGAAGTCGTCGCCACCTACAAGGACGGGTTCAACAGCCACGGCCAGGTCTTCGACTACGAGCGGGGCGGACCGGCCGACCTCACCGCGCCCTACTGGCTGACCGACGACAGCATCTCCAGCTCCAGCTGGTGCTACACCGAGGGCATCGGCTACTACTCGCTCGCCCAGATGCTGCACTCGTTCATCGACCGGGTCAGCAAGAACGGCAACATGCTGCTCAACATCGCCCCCACGGCCGACGGCAGCATCCCGCAGGGCCAGCGCGACCTCCTGCTCGGCATCGGCGACTACCTGAAGCGATTCGGCGAGTCGATCTACGGCACCCGGGCCTGGACGGCGTACGGCGAGGGACCGACGAAGATGGGCGGCGGCTCCTTCACGCGGCCCACGGCCGGTACCGCGCAGGACATCCGCTTCACGCGGAACAAGGCGAACACGGTCCTGTACGCCACCGTGCTGGGGTGGCCCGGCAGTTCGCTGACCATCGAGACGCTCGCCGCCGACCGGATCGACCTGGACTCGCTGTCCTCGGCGCAGCTGCTCGACACGAGGGCCGGCACCTACATCGACCTCCCCACCCCGGCCCAGGACGCGACCGGCCTGACGGTGACCCTCCCCTCGGCGGCGCCGTTCGACGCCCCGGCGTACGTCCTGAAGCTCCGCTTCTCCGGCCGGATCCCCACGCTGCAGCCGCTGGTCGGCGCACTGGCGTTCAAGGACGCCGACTACGGCGGTGACAGCGCCGTACTCGCCCTCGGCAGCTACACCGCCGAGCAGTCGACCCTCGCCGGGCTGCCGCCACGCACCCTCTCCTCACTGAAGCTCGCTCCCGGGTACGAGGTCATCGGCTACTCCCGCGACGACTTCACCGGCACGGCGTGGACCTTCACCGCCGACGCCCCCGGCATCCGCGAGAGGATCACGTCCCTGAAGGTCGTGTTCAACCCCTCGGCGCACTTCCGGATCACCAACGTCACGAGCGGCCTGGCCCTGGACAGCGGCGGCGACGTCTCCTCCGGCTCCGACCTGAAGCAGTGGACCTGGGACGGCTCCCCCAACCTCCAGTGGCAGGCGGTCGACCTCGGCAACGGCCACTACAAGCTGGTCAACCGCGCGAACGGCATGGTCGCCGACGGTCGGGGCGCCACCAGCGCGGGCGCCACCGCCGGGCAGGCCGAGTGGAACGGCAGCACTGACCAGCAGTGGCTGATCACCCACCGAGGCGACGGCCGCTACTCCCTCGCCAACCGCACCACGGGCCTCGTCCTGGACGGCGGCGGCACGGTCTCCTCGGGCTCCGTCACCAAGCAGTGGACGTGGGGCACCAGCACCAATCTGCTGTGGACGTTCACCGAGGTCCAGGCGTCGCCGTCGGACGCTTGACCGCCCTCGACAGCCGGTGGCGCCGACCAGGGGCGGGCCGGTGAGGCCGAGGGGGGAGTGCAGGGCCGTTCCCGCGGTCCAGGACGAGTTCAGGCGCGCATCCCCTGCAGCATGATGCTCAGGTAGCGGCTGCCGGATTCGAGGCGGGCCTTCTGGTCGTCGGCGTGGATCTGGGCGGCGGTGGCGATTCCGCACATGAGCGGCCGCAGGTCCTCCCAGGTGACCACGGAGCGCACGATCCCCGCAGCGTGCACGCGCTCGAGCAGCCGGCCGACCAAGGAATCCATCTGATCGGCGAGTTCAGTGGTGCGGGGCAGAACGTGGTCCGGCGCGGAGCGCACGACGGTGATGGAGGGGTCGGTCAGCTGCACCTCCAGCGTGGCGTCGAGGAAGTCCACCAGGGCCTGCCAAGGGTCGTCCTGGGCCAGGGCCTGCTCGGCGTGGGCGACCAGCGCTTCCAGGCCGGGCGTGGCCACGGTCTCCATCAGAGCTTCCGGGTTCGGGAAGTGCCGGTAGACGGTGGCCACCCCCACCTTGGCGAGGCGGGCAACGTCGTTGAGCTGCAACGGGACGCCGTCGTCCACGAGCCGCCGGCCCACGTCGACGATGCGCTGCCGGTTACGGGCAGCGTCCCTGCGCATCGGTGCTGTGGTCATACCCACAGCATAACCGGATAGGTCATCCATCTATACTACGGTCAAGCGGATACATTATCCGGGCTGACCAAGTCACTGCCGGACGCCCCGCTCTGACCAAGCAGGCAGCAGCCGACCCGGGTGATACCACCACGGGCGGCGGCCGCAGCCGCACATGCCCGTCGCACAGAACCGACAAGGGCAGGCGTCCGTGCCTCACTTCGTTTCTCCCGGCCTGAAGGCCCCACGTAATGACCCACACGACTACAGAACGGCCCAGCGGCGGATCCGCCAGAGCCGTCGTCCGCGTGAGTGGACGGACGAGCCGGACCGATGCCGCAGGGCAGGAGTCCGGTCTCGAGGAGCGAGGGCTGTCCTATGTCCTGGCCCTGCACGGGAAGGAAGTCGCCCACCCGGAGGATGTCGAGCCGCACCAGCCTGCCGCACCCCACCGCGAGCCGTCTGCGTCCTCGCAGCAGAGGCGGGTGCGGAGCGGTTCAGTCCACCCTCGTCGACAGCGACGGCAACACCGTGACCGAGACCCTGCCGGGCGCGTACCGGACCGTCAGGTGAACTGACCCCACACGCTCCGCCCCCGCGGCGGACCGGGGAACGGCTGGGGCCGACCTGTAGCGACACCCCTGACGAGACGGTCATTCACCGCAAAATCATCGACGCGGCGACGACACCAGCCGTCAGCTGAGAACAGGAGACACGACTGCCCCTCCAGCAGGCTCGCGCTCTGAGTGCACATATCGCTCAACCCTGTGACCAGGCGCTTTACATCGATCCTTCCGCAGGACGGAAGCGGTATTGCGCCCCCGCGAAGCCCTTCCCGACGATGACGCCACCACAGAGAGACGGGAGCCAGCCCCCATGCCTCACACGACCGCCTTCGCCAGGAACCAGTGGTCAGGAACCAGTGGTACAGCTAGCGCACCTTTCTGACCTGCGCTTGCGTGGGGGCGATGAGGCTGTGACCTGCTAGGACGGGTTGCGGAGGCGATCGGAGGCAGTCAGAGGAAAACACTCTGATTCGACCCCGGTTCGACCCGGGTCGCTCAGAGGCAGTCAGAGGCAGCGACCTCTGCAACTGACCTCTGGGGGACCTGAGTCGGCCGGTGTGGATCACCAGTGGGCCTCTCTGGCGGTGCTCTGGTTCGACCTCGGTCGAGCTGCGATGGGGACGCCTGCCTCCACTCGGGGCCAGGCATACGAGGGCCTCCAGGACGGCCATTCTGGAGACCTTTCTGGCGCCGATGGAGGTCGGTTCCGGACACCACCCGTGGTTTTAGCGGGCCTGGGTGGCGTCCACGTCTTTGCGAGACGACCCCACCGTGCCAAACAGCACCCATCACGCCCTCTCTCAACGACACTCCACCCAATTCCACGGCCTTCTGGAATACGCCCGACTGCCGTCGGCCGCGACCGATCTCATTCTGCTCGGCGACCTCACCGGCCGCTACGCCACCGGCAGTTACAGCCGACTCACCTCCGAAGGCCGGACCGTTGCCCTGCGTACAGACCGCCAGGGGGCGGCCGACCACGGGCACCGGATCACCGCGGCCATCGCCTGCCATGTGGCCCGCGCCGGCGGCACCGTCGACCAGCTCACGCAGCTCCTGCTGCACCCCGAGCACGAAGGCGGACGGCACACCCGCAACATCGCCCTCCGATCCGGTCAGACACGCGCCCTGGACTACATCCGCCGGGTCTGGGCCAGCGCCTCCCAAACGGTCAGCACCACCAGGGCGGTGGATTCCCGGCACGACGCGTACGAGGTTCTCGCTGCCCTGCGGGACCGGATCGAGACCACCCCGTGGCGCGGGGAGCGGAGACGGACCGCGCTGCGGGTGCTGCGTGCGCACCTGACCTTCGCCAAGATCGCGGGCGGCCCCCTGCACCACGCCAGCGAGCGGCAGACCGCCGAGGAAGCCGGGATCTCCCGCACGACGCTGCGGGCCGTCTACGAGACCGTCCTCAAGCCGCAGGGCTGGCTGCGCCGGCTGCGGGTGGGCCACGGCCGGGAGGGCTCGACCTGGTACCTCGACTACGGCAACGCTCCCAGTCACGGTGCCCCTGCTCCATTGTCTCGTTTTCGGACCACTCAGTTCCCCCCCGACCCGGCACTTGAGGAGTAGACCACCCCTGAGACGGCCACGACGGCCGACATCGACTCCACCGTCCTCGGCCAACTGATGGGCCACGACGCCTTCGCCCACCACGGCCTCGGCAGCGCCGCCCTCATGCTCATCAGCGCCCTGCACCAACGCCCCCACCAGACGGTCGCCGAACTCGTCGGCACCTCCTCGGTCTCCCGCGCCACCGCCTACCGCACCCTGCGACGCCTCGCCGACCACGGCCTCGTCCACCACACCGGGGAGACCTGGGCCCTCGCCCCGCGTGCCCTGGAGGGCTTCGGTAACAACCTCCCGGACGCGGACACCGGCCGCGCCGCAGCACCGGCACAAGGCTGGGACAAGGTCGCCGAGCAACACGGCACTGCGGGTGTCGCGGCCCGGCGGAAGGCCCTGCACGCGAATGAGCGCGCGACCTACCGGGCGGCGCTGGACCGGCTTGCGGAGCACCGCAGCAAGGCCGTGGTGATCGTCCGCGACGGCCTCCAAATCCTGGTCCCCGCGCTGCGCCCCGACGAGATCCCGCCGACCTGGCACGCCCCGGACGGGCGCGTCCTCGACTCCGTAACAGGTCGTCCGGCTTCCGACTGGCGGGTCGCCACCGACGGCCGCCTGATCCTCATCACCCCTGCCGACCAGCGCAGTTACGACGAGCTGGCCGCTGCCCATGCCGAAGCCATCAGCGAATGGGAGTCCGCCGCATGAACCCACATCCCCCGGTCACCTCCGACGCAAGCGAGGCGGTGACGCCCCAGTCCCTGCGCAAGCAGTACGAGTCCGGGGCTACCGTCGACGAACTCGTCGCCGCCAGCGGCCTGTCGTATGGCACGGTCATCAACCGCCTGCACGAGGCCGGGACGGTGATGCGTACGTCGTGGCAGACCCGCAGGTTGCGCCAGGATCCCCAAGCGCGCCGACGTCTCGCAGCCCGTCTGCGCACCCTGTACGAGCAGCACGGCGCGACCCTCACAGACTCGCCGCGGCTGCGGGAGGAACGAGGCGTGCTGCCCGACGCCTGCTGATCGAGGCCGGCGGCACCGTGCGCACCCCGCAGCAGACGCTGCGGATGCGCGCAGCAGCCCGGGCCGCCAAGCGGCACAAGCTCGCGCTGTCTCTGCGGGCTCGCTACGAGGCCGGCGCCACGGTTCCGGACCTCGCCCAGGAGTGCAACTACTCCGTTGCCACGGTCTACCGGCTCCTGCACCAAGCAGGCACCCCAATGCGGCCCCAGCACCGACATGGCCCGACGCTCCACGAAGGGAAACGGCCGTGAGCGCATCAGGTAGAGCTCTCGTTCGCTCCGCTGGTCGTGCCCATCGGATGCGAGACCTGCCTGAAGACCCTCCCGGCCACGCCCCAGCGGCACGCGCACCCCCTTCGTCGGCACGTAACCACCACCGAAAGTTCGGCCCTCTCGCCGACTCACACAAGTCAACGCGCCTTTCCAGTTTCAGGAGATCAAGCACACGTGAGTGAGAACACCCGTATCAAGACCCTGGCGGCGGCCACGGCCAGCGCCTGGGATGCCTTCGTGATCGTGGTCGGCATGCTCAAGGGCGGCACCGGCAAGACCACCTCGGCCTGGTTCATCGCCCTTTACTACGCCGTCGTCCTGGAGCTGCCGACGCTGCTGCTGGACGCCGACGCCACCAGCCAGTCCGCCTACGACTGGTTCAAGGTTGCCCAGGCCGAGGGCTTCGAGATCCCGGCCAACCTGGTGGTCGAGCGGTACCCGTTCGACGACATCGCCGAGTACATCCGTGAGAAGCGGTCCGAGTTCGGCGCGATCGTGGTCGACGCCGGCGGCGGCAGCTCCCGCATCTTCCACGAGGCTGTTACCGAGGCGAACCGGCTGATCGTGCCGGTCGCCCCCACCAAGATCGAGCGCCGCAAGCTCGTGGCCACCTTCGACGAGGCCGAGCGCGCCGCCGCCCGCAACGAGCGCGACGTCACGGCCCATGTGGTGCTGGTCAAGGCCGACGACCGCACCAGCCTGCCCCGCACGGCGAAGGACAAGCTGCTGGAGCCTGCCGAGGGCGAGGGCATCGGCCCGGAGCGTGACGAGCCGTTCCCGCTCGCCGAGACCGTCATCCACTCGTGGGTGCACTACATGGAGGCCTTCGGCGAGGTCCCGACCGAGCTGAGCGAGTACGCCGAACTGATGAAGGAGCTCACGGCATGAGCGAGCGTATGAAGCCCCCGGCCCGTCGCACAGGCCGCACCTTGGGCGGGGCCAAGAAGGCGACCCCGCCGCCTCCTCCCCCGGCCGCCGAGCTCACCCCCGAGCAGTACGCTGCCGAACAGGCCACCGCCCAGGACGAAGGCCGTCCCACTGCGGGCGAGGCGCAGGTTCAGCCCGCACCTTCCGCCGTTCCCGCCGAGGCATCGGCACAGGGCCGGACCGGGGCGGTGCCCGAAGTGGCACAGAGCTCCGCCCAGCCGACCGTCGAGGTGACGCCGAGGGCCGCCGTGCCGGAGCCAGCCGCTAGTCAGCCGGCTCGCCCCGCTGACGTAGCCTCCGAGGCGGCGACGGAATCCGCTGGGGAGGCAATGGCGGGGAAGGTGCCACCTCCGGCCCCAGCCCCCGAGCCCGCAGCACGTACGGTCCAGCCCCCACAGTCGGCCGAGCATGATTCGCAGAACGGGCCGACTCAGGGAGCTGAGATGGCCGTACGCTCTGCGATTCTGCCGCCTGCCACCAGTACGGCGTTCCCGGTAAGCAGCGGAGCGCCCGGTCCGCAGTACGACCAGCACGCCGGTTCACTTGCGGCGCCCACTAGCGGGACGTCATGGGAACACGGGCCTGGGCGTCCCAAGGACATCCCCGAGGCGGCGGTCGTCCTCAATCAGCGCATCATCGCGCGAGAGAGCCTCGATGCCTCGGTCCCCGCTGCGTTGAAGCTGAAGAAGCGGATTAAGCGGTTCGCGCTGGACAACGAACTCGATCACCTGCCCATGGGCGACATCGTCTCGGTCGCGCTGGACGAATGGCTTACCACCCGCGGCTTCTGACCGACCGTACGGCACAGGGGCGGCTGCGGCCCGGCAAGCCCGCTCAATGCGCGGCCGCCCCTTCCGCCGACTATTCCAATAGCCCACTAGGCGGCTAACTAGCCGCCTAGCCGCACCGAGCGGAGCAACGTTCGTGCCCGACCTCTCCCACCACGCCCGTCGGCTACGCGAGATGGCCGACGCACTCGATGCGCAGTCCGAGCCCGCCGACGATCCACTCACTCCCCATCCCGACACTCTTGCGGTGATCGGCAACCGCCACATCAAACGCGGACAGCTCAACTACGCCGTCCCCGATGTCTTGCAACTCCAGCGGCGCATCCGCCGCTACAACGCCGACCAGGACATTCCCCACGGCGACATCGTCGCCCTGGCTCTCGACACCTGGCTTCGCGCCAAGGGCTACCCGCCCGATCTCAATCCGCCCCGGGCCGAAGCACCATAAGCGAACAGCCGAGCCAAATGCCGCTCGACTCCTCGCTGCACAGGCCTTCGTGTCACACCTGCTCCCCGACGAGCTGTCACTCCTTGGCCACGCGAGTAACAAATCGACTCGTACTTTCTGGAGCCCCCTTCTCATCATCGGCTCTTGTCAGAATGGTGCCCTTTCACTGGACGTCGAGCCGACGGCGCCTGCCGCCGTGGGGTTTTGCACGGACCGGCACCGGGGATCGTGGTGATGCCTACGGGGACGGGTAAAACGGAGACGATGCTCGCGCTGCTCGTGGCCGCCCGGCCTGAGCGTCTGCTGGTGCTGGTGCCGACCGCCGCGCTGCGTGACCAGATCGCGGCGAAATTCGAGTCGCTCGATGCGGCCGGTGGTGGGCAAACTCCTGCACGGTTTCCGTGACGCTGCCGAGGCGGCGGCATTCGCTGCTGCCTGCAATGTGGTGGTCGCGACGCCGCACGCCCTGCAGGCCTGCGAGCCAGAGGCTCGCGAGGTACTGCTGGCTGCATTCAGCCACCTCATGGTCGACGAGGCCCATCATGCACCGGCGCCCAGCTGGTCACGCGTTGTCGAGGCGTTCTCCGACCGGCATGTCCTGCTGTTCACCGCCCCTCAGCCCGGTCGATTCCGCAGGTCACGTACAACGCGCTCTCCTGCTGATCTTCCTGCTGCCGCGCTACCCGCGCGTCGATCAGGCCGCGACCAAGGACGAGAGCTCTGCACCAGCCCCGGCGGCAGGAGCCCAGCCGACGGCGGACCCGCCCGGAGCCGCCCACCGCCGGCGCCTGACAGGCCTCGGTGCAGCCATGACGCGGCGTGGCCGACGGTCTGTCGGAACGTCGGACGCCCGCACCGGCGCGAGCACCGCGCATCACCTCTGGCACCCGAAGGCACCGACTCATCGACGGCCCTGCCCGAAGTCGGCTGCGGGGAGGAGCAGGCGGAAAGTGCAGCCCTCGCCCGGGACGGTATCGAGTTCGAGACGGCCGCCATGGCCCTGGGCGATGGCCGCGGCGATGGCGAGGCCGAGGCCGCTCCCGCCGTGGCTGCGGGAACGGGCGGGGTCGGCCCGGTAGAAGCGCTCGAAGACGTGCTCGGCGTCGATGGGGGCGAGGCCCGGTCCTTCGTCCGCCACCTCGATCACGCTGACCGGGAGGCGCTCCGGGAGCGGCGGCGAGGCGGAGGTGCGTCCCGGCCGGTCGGTGCCGCCGGTTCCGGGTCCGGTCTCTGTCGTACCCACCCGTACGTGGACACAGGTGCCCGGCGGCGTGTGTATGCGGGCGTTGGACAGCAGGTTCTCCAGGATCTGGCCCAGTCGGCGCGGGTCTCCGACGGTCTCGGCCACGTCGAGTTCCTCGGTGCCGCCCGGATCTGCCGGAGTGAGCAGCGGACCGAGGTCGACGGGGTGGGAGTGGCTGTGGACGGCGGCCGCGCTCACCGCGTCCGCCGCGAGCGAGAGCAGGTCGACCCGTTCTCTGCGGTAGGAGGGTTCGCGGTCCAGGGTGGCGAGCAGTTGGAGGTCGTCGACGAGCAGGCTCATGCGCTCCGCGTTCTGCGCGATGAACCGGTTGGCCTCCCGTAGCTCACGCTCCGGGCGCTGCTCCGGACGCAGCGCGAGCTGGGCGTACCCCTGAATGGTCGTGAGCGGAGTGCGCAGTTCGTGCCCGGCGTCCGCGACGAACCGGCGCAGCCGTGCCTCGGAGGCCTCTCGGGCCCGCAGGGCGGTCTGCAGCCGGTCGAGCATGGAGTTCAACACCCGGCCGAGCCGTCCGATCTCGGTGCGCGGGTCGGTGTCCGGCAGTCGCAGGTCGAGTCGGCCCGCGGTGATGTCCTGGGCGGTTCGTTCCGTCCTGGTCAGTGGCAGCAGTCCCAGCCTCACCACCCACCGGCCCAGGGCGAGCAGGCCGGCGATCGTGACGGCGAGCAGCACGGCGTTCAGCCACAGCAGCTTCGAGGTGGCGCCGTCGACGGTGTCGAGCGGCAGGGCGACCACCGCGCTCATGCCGTCCGGGCCGGGATTGAGCAACACCCGCCAGCGGCCGTCACCGCTGATGGCGGACACGGTTTCCGGGTGCCCGTCCCTCAGGTCGAGGTCCTGCGCCTGATCGGCCAGCCGAGGCCCCAGCTTTGCCTCCGTGCCGAGGGAGTTTTTCAGGCGATGCCCGGAGGAGTCGTAGAAGTAGACGTGGAAATCCGACGGCAGTGCGTCCAGGCGCTCGGCCGGCGCGGGGAAAGTGCCACGGACGGCGTCGTAGAAGGCCGGGGTCGGGGGGTGGAACTCCACCAGTTGCTGGTCGACGCGTTCGAGCAGCCAGGAGCGGAGCACCACGTAGCCGATGGCCTGGGAGGTCAGTACCGCCGCCGTGGCGAGGACGGTGACGCCGAGGATCAGTCGTTGTCGCAGTGAGCCGGGTGGCCTGGGCAGGCGGGGGATCACTGCTCCGGCGTCCCCTCGTGGTCGCGGGGCAGCCGCAGGCAGTAGCCGACGCCGCGCACGGTCTGGATGAGCGGCGGCTCGAAGGAGTCGATCTTCCTGCGCAGGTAGCGGACGTACGTCTCGATGATCCTGGCATCACCGGCGAAGTCGTAGCTCCAGACGTGGTCGAGGATCTGGACCTTGCTCACCACCTGGCCGGCGTTGGACAGGAGGTAGGCCAGGAGCTTGAACTCGGTCGGGGACAGGGCGATGTACTGTCCCGCGCGGTGCACCTCGTGAGCGCCCTCGTCGAGTTCGAGGTCGGCGTAGCGCAGGACGCTCGGTGGTGGGAGTGCCGCGTCCACCGGTGCCGTGCGGCGCAGGATGGCCTCGATGCGCAGCAGCACCTCCTCGATGCTGAACGGTTTGGAGACGTAGTCGTCGCCGCCCACGCTCAGGCCCTGGATACGGTCGTCGGTGCCGGTGCGGGCGGTCAGGAACAGGATCGGACATTCGTCCCCCGCCGCCCGCAGCCTGCGGGTCACCTCGAAGCCGTCCAGGTCGGGCAGCATCACGTCGAGCAGCACCAGGTGCGGTCGCAGGCGTTCGACCTCGACGAGGGCGGACTGTCCGGTGTCGGTGCTGCTCACCTCGTATCCGGTCAGGCGGAGCGTCGCCTCCAGCAGGGTGCGGATGCTGGGCTCGTCCTCGACCACGAGAAGCCGATGTCGCGGACGAGTTGTTGCGGACTGCTCGGTCATGACGTGATGCTGGTCCGTTCTCCCGGGTGGTCCCCGTTGCTCCGGCGTCGCCTACGTGGCGGCGCAGTCGTAGAGCACGTCGGCTCCTGCTCCGAAGCCCATCGCACTACCGCTGCTGTTCTCCGACGAAGTGCCGCCGTACGCCGATGCCGCAACCTTGGTGCAGTTGTCGGCGATCCAGTCGGAACGCTGCTTGCTGTAGTTGCCCGACCCGGTCATGCCCGGCCTTCCGCCGCTGTTCGTGTCGGAGCCCAGGACATAGCGTAGTTCCCCGCTCTTCGTCCACTCCTCCAACTGGTCCACCGACGGCGAGTTGTCCATGCTCGTGAAACCGCCCATGCCGATGACGGTCTCGTCCGAGCCCAGGATGAAGGAGCTGGTGGCCATGGCAGGGCCTTCGACGGCGAGCTTGATGCGGGCGTCAGGTGCGTGCTCCACGGCGTAGTCGAGGATCTTGCGCTGCTCGCTGGTGAGTTCCGCGCCGCCGCCGAAGCCGCCGCGTCCGCTCGGGGCGTTCCCGGAACCGCCGCCGGGAAATGACGGCATGTCGCTGTCTCCCGAGGTCGAGCCTCCGGACATGCCGGGCATGCCGTTCGCTCCGCCTGTGGGCATACCGGACGGCATACCTGACGGCATTCCCGAAGGAACATCGCCGGAGGAGGGCTGACCGGACTGTCCCGAAGGCGCGTCACCACCCGGGAAGCCCGACGGCATCCCCGACGGCATCCCCGACGGAAGGTCGCCGTCGTTCCCACTCTGCCGGGGCATGCGGCCGCCCCCGCCGAAGCCGAGCGTCGTCGGACCGGCCGTCGGGTTGGAGCCGCCCATCGGGGATGTCGAGCCCGGTACGCTGACCGCCCACGCTCCCGGGGCCACCAGGACCGACGCGACGGCGGCACCCACGGCGACCGTCAGCAGCCTGCCACGCCGCCGCGCGAGGAGCAGCAGGACGACCGCGGCGCAGCCGAGCAGCAGGACCGGCCACACCAGCCAGCCGTTCCAGTCGGAGTCACGGCGGACCAGTGCCACGGCCCAGACCGCGCTGACCACGACCGCGGCCACGCCCACCAGGGGCGCCCAGCGCACGCCGGCACGGTGGACACGGACCAGGGCTGCGGTCAGTCCGCCGCACAGGGCGGCGATCGCCGGAGCGAGCTGAGTGGTGTAGTAGGGGTGGAAGATGCCCTTCTGTGTCGAGTACACGGCCGCGCAGACCACCAGCCAGGTCCCCCACAGCAGCCAGCCGGAGGCCGGCAGCACGGCGTCGGCGGACAGCATGCCGCGTCGGCGCATCACCACGCCGACCAGGGCGACGGCCAGGGCCAGTGCGCTGACCGGCAGCAGCCAGCTGATCTGGCCGCCCACCTGCGCGTTGAACAACCGGCCCAGGCCGGACGCGCCACCGAACCCGCCGCCGAACCCGCTCAAGGTCTGGGACATCCCGTCGCTCGAGCCGAAGACCCGGCCCAGCCCGTTGTAGCCGACCACGAGATCCCAGGCCGAACCGTCCTTGCTGCCGCCGATGTAGGGGCGGTCGCCCGGCCACAGGGCGACCATGGCGACCCACCACAAGGAGGACGCCGCCAGGATGGCCCCCGCGCCCAACAGGCGCCGCACTCGCGGTATCCAGGGGCCGCTTCCTCCCACGAGCCAGGCGAGGGTGAACGCGGGAATGACCATCCAGGCGGCGAGCATTTTGGTGAGGAATCCGCACCCGATCAGGAAGCCGCTCGCGCACAGCCACCAGGTCGCTGCCCTGCCCTCGGCCTGCAACGCGCGGGTGAGCGCGTACGCCGCGGACACCAGCAGCAGGACGAGCAGCGTGTCGGGGTTGTTGTCCCGGTTGATGGCCACGGTGATGGGCGTGAGAGTGAGCACCAGTGCGGCGACCAGCGCCGCCCCCTCCCCCGCCCAGCGCCGCACGGTGCGGTGCAGGACGAGGACCGCGGCCACGCCCTCGATCACCTGCGGCAGGACCAGCGCCCAGCCGTGCAGCCCGAAGATCTTGCTGCTGATCACCTGCGGCCACAGCGCGGCCGGCGGCTTGTCGACCGTGATCACCCCGGCCGGGTCGTACGAGCCGAAGAGGAAGTTGGTCCAGCTCTTCCCCATCGACTTCACGGCCGCGGAGTAGTAGCTGTTGGCCCATTCCAGGGAACCCAGTGACCAGCCGTACAGGACGGCCGCGAGCACGAGGATCGCTCCGAGTGCGGCCGGTGCCGCCCAGGCGGGCAGCGAGCGGACGGACGCAGGCGAATCGTCGGGTGCCGAGGCGGCCGGTACGGGCTTGAGGTGCGTGGGATTGCTCATGTCGGAAGTCGCTCTCGTCAACGGGTACGGCGGGGGGCGCTGGTGAAGACGGCCAGCCGCAGCACGGCGAAGCGCATGCAGGTGACCGCGACGGATGCCGTGGCGAGGATCGCGGTCTCCGCGGCTGTCGAGGCCCCGGGGTCGATCGACTTGAACCACAGCACCGCGCCGGAGGTGACCAGGTACCCCAGGACGAACAGGCCCCCGGCGCCCAGGTGCGCCCGCGCGGGCGGAGCAGTGGAGTACCGGAAGGTGAGGCGTCGGTTCGCCTCCGTGTTGAGGACGGTGAGGACGAACAGCGAGACCAGGTTGGCGACGGCCGGGCTCCACCAACCGCGCAGCAGCCAGTACAGCAGCGCCTGCCCGACCGTGGAGACGACGCCGATCGCCAGGAAGCAGCCGACCTCCCAGGACAACGCGCCACGTCGGGTAGCGGGTGCGAGGACCGCGTCGGGGTGCTCGGCGGCCGGCGCGGGGCGAGACGGCACCTCGACCCGGGCGCCTCCGGATGCCTTGAACCGCGCCATCCGCCACAGCCCTCGCAGGTCGTCCGTGGCGGTGCCCACGATGTCCACCCGGGTGTCGACGTCCTCGACCCAGTCAACGGGGACCTCGTGGACCCGCAGTCCGTTGTGCTCGGCGAGCAGCAGCAGCTCGGTGTCGAAGAACCACGCGTCGTCGCGGGTCACCTGCAGCAACGGCCGCAGCACCTCGGTGCGGGCCGCCTTGAATCCGCACTGGGCGTCAGTGAACCGGACGCCGTGCGTGAGCCGGATGATGCCGTTGTAGCAGCGGGAGATGAACTCGCGGCGCGGGCCGCGCACCGTGCGCGACCCAGGGGCCAGCCGGGAACCGATGGCGAGGTCCGAGTGACCGCTGGCCAGCGGCGCGACCAGCGGCAGCAGCCCGTCGAGGCCGGTGGACAGGTCCACGTCCATGTACACGACGATGTCCGCGTCGCTCGCGCCCCAGACGGTGCGCAGGGCGAGCCCGCGGCCCTTGCGGTCGAGGTGGACGACGCCGACGCCCGGCAGTTCGTCGGCGAGGCGACGGGCGGTGGCGAGGGTCTCGTCGGTGCTGGCATTGTCGGCGACAGTGATCCGCCACGGAAACGGGAAGTCCGCCGCCAGTCGGGCGTGGAGTGTGCGAAGGCAGCCGGGCAGGGCGCGTTCCTCGTTGTAGACCGGCACGACGATGTCTACCGTCGCGGTACCGGCCTGTGGATGAAGGGACCGCTCGACCTGCTGGAACGGGGCCAAGCGCTCCGGGCGGGCGGTGGTCTCGGTGAGGTGGGGGGTGGGAGTCATGGCTTCCTCAGGCGTGAGGGGACGGCAGACTGCGGCTCTGAGGCCCTGGTCCGGGCCGCGGCCTCACTGTTGCCGCCCTGCCTGTGGAGGCGGGGAAAGAATGCTGGGAACTGACGGGGAGTCAGATCTATGGCCGAAAGTGCTCCCACGGTTCACTGCGGACACGACCGCACCACGGAGTTCCTGAGTTCCCCGACACCCTTGATCTCGGTGACCATGTCCACACCGGGGTACAGAAGGACCTCGGGTTCGCGAACGGTGCCGCATCCGGCCGGTCTGCCCATCGTGATCAGGTCTCCGGGCAGCAGCGTGATCACGGTGCTGACATGGGCGATGACGGTGGCGACGTCGAAGATCAGCTGCGAGGTGTTCGCCTTCTGGCGGACCCGCCCGTCGATGACACAGCTCATCGTCAGACCGCGGCCGCCCATCGGCATGTCGTCGGTGGTGACCATGGCGGGGCCCACCAGGGTGACGTTCGTGGACAGTCCCGCCGCGGGGGCGCTTCCCGAGTCGCTCCGCGCGTCGAGGCCGTTGACGACGGTGTAGCCCGCGATATGGCGCAGCGCCGTCCGGGCCGTGACCCCACGGGTCCGGCACCCGATCACCAGGCCCAACTCCACGCCCCAGTCCACGTTCCGTCCCTCGGCCGGCAGGCAGATGGCGTCGCGGGCACCGGCAACGCCTTGGCCGCCTTGCCGCACGGAGAACACCGGAACGGTGGGGAAGGCGGTGCCTGTCTCTCGTACCCGTGCGGCGTAGTTGGGTCCCACACGAACGATCTTGCTCGGCCGGGTGATGAGGGGCGCGTAGGAGATGTCGTCCAGCCGGTGGCGTTCACCGGTTTCCTCAGCGGCTCGTTCCCGCCAGTCCTCGCCGGAGGCGATCAGCGCCCCGACGTCCGGGTAGGGCAGCACCACGCAGTGCTTCTTCTGCAGACGTGCGGCTGCTGTACGGCCTTGTCCCAGTCGTACGGTGCTGAGCTTCTCCGGTGGCACTCCTTTGGGTAGCGATGCGGCCCTATACGCAGGTGTGGGGAGCCGGGGCAGCCGTCGCTGCAACGGCGGGCTGATACGGCAGGAGCAGACGGAATGTGCAGCCTTCACCTGGCCTGGCCTCGAGTTCCAGACGTCCGCCGTTGGCCTCCGCGGCGCCGGCGGCGATCGCAAGCCCCAGGCCGGACCCCGCTGCCGCGGCCCGCTCGGCGGCATCGGCACGGTAGAACCGCTCGAACACCCGCCGCGCGTGCGACTCGGTCAGGCCGGCCCCGTCATCGGCGACCTCGACGACACAGACCCGAGTGCCGGGTATGAGCGGAGCGTTGGCGCTGGTACGGCCCGGTCCCGTCGTGCCCGGCCCGTGTGGGCGGACTCGGAGGGTGCCGACGCGCACCTGGATGTGTGTCCCGGTCGGAGTGTGGACGCACGCGTTGGTGAGCAGATTCGACAGGATCTGCGCCAGCTGATGCGGGTCGCCGACGGCGTCGACGACGTCCAGCTCGTCCACGCGGGCGTCGTCCTCGGGGTCGGCGAGAGTGCCGAGGCCGATGCTGCGCCCGGGGTGTCGCACGGCGACGGCAGCGATACCGTCGGCCACGAGAGAGAGGAGGTCGACCCGTTGCCACCGCGTCGCGGGGACCTCACCGAGCCTGGCCAGTTGGGACAGGCTCTCGATGAGACGGCTCATCCGGTCGGCGTTCCGCACGATCAGCTGCTGCGCCTCCTGGCGTCGTTCCAGGCTCATCTCCGGCTCTTGCACCAGGAGTTCGGCGAAGCCCTGCAGAGACGTGAGGGGAGTTCGCAGTTCATGGCCGGCATCCGCCAGGAAGTGGCGCAGCCGTTGCTCCGACGCCTCGGTGCGACGCAGCGCGGTGCGCAGCCGGTCGAGCATCGTGTTCAGGGCACGGCTGAGGTGGCCGACCTCGGTGACCGCGTGCCGGTCCGGAACGCTCAGTTCCAACTCACCTTCGGCGATGCGCCTGGCAGTGCGCTCGACTCCGACCAGCGGCCGCAGTCCCAGCCGCACGGCGAGGGTGCCGAAGAGGACGACCCCCGCTGCGACGGCCACCCCGATAGCGAGGCTGAACCACAGCATCCGGGAGGTCGCCTCGTCCACCTCCTTCAGAGGCAGCGCCACCACGACCCGGGTGCCGTCGGTGCCGGACCGGGCGATCACCCGCCAGGTGCTGCCGCCGTCGGTCGCGGCGACCGTGGCGGGGCGGCCGTTCTTGAGGCCGAGTTCCGCCTCCGACTTCGGGAGTCGCGGCCCGGCACTGCCCCCGTCGCCGCTCAGCGACATGGCATTCCGGTGGCCGCCTTTGTCGTAGAAGTACACCCGGTAGTCCGAAGGGAGGCTGCCCGTCCTGCCGGGCACCCCTGACGCCGTCCGGCCGTCGGCCACGTCCTTGTACAGCTGTGGCACCGGCTGGAAACGGGTCAGTCGCCGGTCGACCTGGTCCGTCAGCCAGGAGTGGAGCAGGGCGAGTCCTGCCGCCTGACAGAGCAGAACCGCCGAGGTGGCCAGCAGCGTGACGCCGAGCACCAGGCGGGCTCGCAGCGAGCGCGGTTTCAGCCGGCGCAGCCACCGCCTCACAGCGCCGCCGCCCCCGGTCCGGGGCGCGCGGCCCGCAGGCAGTAGCCGACACCGCGGACCGTCTGGATGAGCTGGGGCTCGAACCGGTCTATCTTGCGCCGCAGATTGCGTACGTAGGTGTCGACGATGCGGGCGTCACCGGCGAAGTCGTAGTGCCAGACCTCGGACAGGATCTCCTTCTTGCCCACCACGCGTTCCGGCTGCGCAAGCAGGCAGACCAGAAGCCGGAACTCGGTGGGCGACAGCTGAATGGGCAGACCGGCCCGGCGCACCTCGTGGGTCTGCTGGTCCAGCACCAGATCCGCGTACCGCAGCGGCGGCCTCCTGGTCCCTCCGCCCGGTGGCATGTCACTGCGCCGCAGGATGGCACGGATGCGCAGCAGCACCTCCTGCACGTGGAACGGCTTGGTGACGTAGTCGTCGCCACCGGAGCTGAGGCCGATGATGCGGTCCTCGACGTCCGTACGCGCCGTCAGGAACAGCACCGGCGCATAGACGCCCTCAGCCCGCAGATGACGGGTCACCGCGAAGCCGTCGATGTCCGGAAGGCCAACGTCCAGCACGATCAGGTCGGGTTGGCCGCGACCGGCCTCGAACATGGCGGTCTGGCCTGTGTCGGCGGTGCTCACGGAGTAGCCGGCGGCGTGCAGGGCGGAAGTGAGCAAGGTGCGGATGCTGGGGTCGTCCTCGACGACAAGCACATTGTGTGGGGGTGGCGCGGGCGCCGACGGCGCGACGGGCATGGATCTTCCTTTGCTCGTGAGGAGTTCGCGGTGCGCCGAACGCCCGGACGGCGCCCCACGGGGGACTGCCGTCCGGGCACCGGTGATCAGCCGGTCACCTCCTTGTTCTTGGCCAGCGCCGCGGTACGCTCGGTGACCGTCTTTCGCAGCTTCTCGACGGCGGAGTCCAGCTCCTTGCCGTCGGCACCGGCCTTCCCCGCCTGTTCGGCGATGGCGTTCAGCGCCTTCCGGGCGGTCCCGGAGCCGTAGAACTTCTGGTACAGCTCCTTGTACGCCTTCTTGTAGACGGGATCGAAGGTGTCCGAGTCCAGGAAGCGCTCCTTCAGCGGGTGGCCGATCATGCCGGCGAACCCACCGCCTTCGCCCTCACCGCCCTGACCGCCTTGGCCGTTCTGACCGCCCGGCAGACCGGAAGGCATTTCGGACGGCATGCCTTCCGGCAGATTCTCGGGCATCCCCGAAGGCATTCCTTCGGGCATTCCTTCGGGCATTCCTGACGGCATCCCGGAGGGCATGTTCTGCGCGGCTTGGCCACCTGTGCCCTGGCTGCCCTGGCTGCTCTGCCCAGTGGCACCTCCAGCGCCACCACCGAAGGCACCGCCCATGCCCGTGTCGTCGTCCGGGCCCGAGGTCGCATCGCCGGTGAAGGTGAAGTTGTAGTCCCATCCCAGGACCGAGAACTTCTTGGTGTCCAGGTCGTACCACAGCAGATAGTTCTTGCCGGGTCCGGCCATGTCGTCGAAGTTCATGAGCAGGTTCTGCGCGGCGAGGTACGTCGCCAGGGACTCGACGTCCACGTACTGGTCGAGTTCCTTCTCGAACTCCTCGTCCGACGCCTCGTTTGCCCACTTGATGAGCTTCATGACCGGCTCCAGGTCCTGACTGCCCACCTTGTTGAGCTGCTCGAACGACTCCTCGTAGTCGGTCGGGTCGTCGCCCTTGTACTCGAAGCTGCCGCCGGCCCGCGCCTTGTAGAGCACGCCGTTCCCGTCAGCGACGGACTCCGCGTAGTCCGTGTCCGGGCTCTCGACCATCAACCGGGTGGCGACCGGGCGGGTGTTGACCTGTACCGACGTGAAGGCGTACCGCTCATTCTTCTGACCGGTGGTGTCCGTCAGGCTCAGCGCGAGGGCCTCGTTCACCGGAACCTGGCCGTTGCTTCCGGGGCGCAGCGAGATCTCACGCTCGCCCTGATAGGCGCGGCCCTCGATGAACTCGTCGATCTTGATGAGCCAGGGCAGTTCCTCGGGCTTCTTCTCGGACAGGTTGTACTGCGTGATCCCGCCCCCGATGCCACCGGCCCCGCCGGGACCGCGGCCATTGGCCTGGCCGCGGTCCCGGCCCCCGGTTGCGCCGTCCTTCTGCGCCTCCGGGGCGCCCTGCTCGGCGCCTTCGGGCATGGTCCGGCCGCCACCGGGCCTGCCCTGGCCGCTTCCGCGCAGGGACGACAGTGTGGAGTTGCCCTTGAGGCGGATTCCAACGTCCTCGAGGTAGACCCCGTCGATGGTGAGGTCGGCCTCGATGTAGTCCTTGGTCCCGTCCTCGCGGAACTCCTTCATCATCTTGGTGAAGTCGGTCTGGTCGTACTCCAGTTGGATGGAGTGGGAGACCGAGGTGTCGTACAGGTCGACCGTGCCCTCGACGTTCTGCGTGATGGCGTCCGCCTCCACGCGGGAGGAGGAGGTGACGTACGGCGAGACTCGGGCGTCGCCGAAGAAGTAGACCATCACCACCAGTCCCGCGCAGAGGGCGCCGGCCGGCTTCCAGTGGTGCCGCAGCCGTACGGGGAGCCGGTCCCGCATCCGCCGCGGCCTGCGCACAGCGGCCGTGGGGGCCGCCTCGCTGCCGCCGGCCATCACAGGTCGGTCGAGTCGTAACCGGTCAGCACGGTCACCCGCTGGCCCGATGTCCGCTCCTGCAGTGCGGCCACCAGGTCGCCGGGCTCGGTGCCCTTCTTCATGCGCACCGTGTAGAACACCTCGGTCAGCGCGCCGCCGCGGATCGTCTCGGTGCTCACAAGCTCGAACTCCGTGGTGTACCGGATGAGGACGTCACGGATGGCCGAGGTGTAGTCCTCGCCCGCGGGGACCTGGACCTTGACGACCTGGCGCTGGACGCTCAAGGCGAACCAGTTGAACTTGAACATCACGACGACGACCACGGAGATCACTACGGCCGCGACGGCGGCGAGGGTGTAGAAGCGGGCACCGCAGGCCATGCCGATGGCCATGGCCAGGAAGACGAAGCCGACGTCCCTGGTCTCCTTGATGGCATTCCGGAACCGGATCACCGACAACGCGCCGACCAACGAGAAGGCCCGGGCCAGGTTCGATCCAACCACCAGCATGATCAGGGCGACAACCATCCCGACGATGATGAGCGTCTGGACGTAGGACTGGCTGTAGGAGACGTTGCGGTGCGTGTACCGGTACACGTGGCCGATCAACGTGCTCAGAATGAACGACAGCGCCATGGCGACGACGACGTCGGTAACGCTGAACGTACCGCTGAGTTCCTGCAGATCGAAGTTCACTGTGCTCCTGCTTTCAAGGGCGCTTCGTGCGCCGAATACGCGTGCGGCGGCTGGTGGTCCGCCTCGTGGATGTGGAACACGGACCGGGGTGCCAGGCCGAACGCCTCGATGGACTGCACGTACTTGGAGACCCGGATCAGGTTGAGGTTCCGACGCGCCGCGAGGTCCGTGATCCAGTACGGCGTGCGCTCGTTGACCTTGATCTCCATCACCGACAGGTGCGGCGGGATGGTGAACCGGTTCTCGGGGGTCGGTGTCCCGAAGTGGAAGTCCCGGTCCCGGCCACGGATGCGCCGGTCGAAGGTCACCCGCAGTCCGGTGTCCGCGTCTCGGCCGACCAGGGCCTCGCGCTGGTAGCCGGTGATCGCGGTGGGTTGGAGATTCAGCCGTACGACGAGTTCGAGCACCTCCTGGATGAAGGCGCTCTCCTTCGCGGAGTGCTCCACCATCTCCCGGCCGTCGCACAGTCGGCGGGCGACGCCGTACGGAAGGGTGATGCGGCGCTTCTGTGTGACCCGGTTGACGCGCTGCTTGATCTCCACGCACACAGGGGCCTCGTCGGTGACCCCGTCCAGGTTGCCGTAGTGGCGGATGCGCAGCTTTCGCCGGAACTTCAGGCCCTCGATCTTCTCCCAGTAGAACCGCAGCTGCGGGGTGTCGTAGTACAGGCTCCACACGCCGTACCCGCCGACCGGGCTGTTCAGATCGCGGTCCATCCGCTCGGCCAGCTCGTCCCGGATCTCGGCCGCCTCCTCGGCCGGTACGAGGTACTTGAGTTCGAACCGGTTGAACGAGTGCAGCCTGCTGGCCACGTGCAACGGCTGTTCCTCTGCCGGGGGCTGCTCCTCCTCCCGGCTCTCGGATTTCCGCCACGTGGTCACCGGTAGTGCCACCATGCGCCTCCTTCGTCGTACGGCCCGATCGGGCGACGCAGGACACGAAACCGGTGGGATGTGAGAAGCAGCTGAGAATTGCGGGGTAATTACAGGTGCACTTAAGATGGCCAGGAGATGAACTGCTCGCGTTGACGCGGCGTCCTCACGGTCCGAGACAGCTCTTGTCGGTGCGGACCGCGAAGGGGAAAGTGATCGGCTTTGCTTCGACGCGCTTGCCGTGCAGTGCGGTCTGCTCGGCTCCACGCGCTCATCGCGACTCGGACGCGGAGCAACTTTCGGCCGACAGGAATCGCGTCCCGTACGGCGTCCTCGACGTCGCCCCAGGCAGAGCGGACCGCACGGCCCACCAGGTCCTCCTAGCGGTCCTCCAGGTACATCTGGCGTACCTGGGTGCGGACTCGTGCGAAGGGTGGGGTGCTCAGAGGGTCTCCTGCTTCCTCCGCCTGACGGAGGTCGTTCCTGCGCGTCTCGTAGTCACGGCGCAGGGCGCTCTCCGTGGCCTTGAGCACTCTGTGTACTGCTGGCGCCGTAGAGGACCTGGCCTGTGGCAGCCGCCGCAGGCCGACGTTCGTTTTCCGCGGTCCAGTCACGCAGGAAGCCCGCATAGGTGGGGTCGGTGAGCAAGCCGTACCGGTGGGCGAGGCTCAGCACGACGGTCGTCCGCTTCACAGCGGTCGGAGCCTGAGTGTGCAGCTACTCGGTCGGTGTGCGGCCACCGTGACGGGTTGTCCAGAAGCTCGGATCGTCGACGGCGTTGCCGCACTGCTCGAGCCCCTTGTTGCCTGACCGCGCCTGAGGCGGATTCGACCGCCGGCGAAGGTGGTCGGCGATGCCCGGTGGACCACCCAAGCTCGACTCCGGCGGGCCGAAACGCAGGTCAGCCTTTGGCACCAGAGCTGGGAGTTCTGGTCGCAGGGGGGATTTCTGCTGCCGGCCCGCGACTGCCGTGAACGACTCTCCACGGGCGCCGCGGCTGACGCGGACAAGCGTCAGGCAGACGACCGAGGTGACCACCATGCCGGGAATCCAGGACAGGTCGGCGTTGGAGAAGTGTCGCGCGACGGGCCCGACGTACCACGCGTTGCTCATGGCCGGAATGCCGGACACCACGCCGATCACGAAGGCAGTGAGGACCTTGAGGTCGACCCCGTTGTGGGTCCACATGGCCGGGTCGCGCCAGTACTTTCCGCTGCGGATGTACATGCCCTGGACGTCGCACTCTCCGTGCTGGACGAGGTAGAAGTCCACGAGGTTCACCGCACCCCAGGAAATGAGCAGCAGGAGCATGAACGACAGGAACGCTGTCAGATTGCCGGTGAAGTCCTGTGAGGCCGTGACGGCCAGGCCCAGACCGATGACGAGGGTCGGCAGCATCATCGCGCACGGGTCCGGAACGAGTTCGAGATCTTGACGAAGGTCGACAGGCCCGTGATCAGGTTCAGCATCCCGCCGTAGAGGTTGAGCATGTTCGTCACAACCAGCCCCAGCGAGGTCACCACCAGGACGACAGTGGCGAGCGCGCCACCGCCGAGCGCGGCACTGGCGCTCTGGAAGACGTCCGCGGCGGCGAACTTGGCCGCGAGCAGCACACCGACGGCGCAGCAGAAGGTGGACGACAGGAACACCCCGGCCGCCGTCCACCAGAAGACCGCCCGGCCTGACGCGTCGCTCGGCAGACAACGGGAGTAGCCCGAGACGGCGGTGGCGTAGGTGAGCGCGAACGTCACGGCGACGCTGGTGCCGGCGAGGAACGACGCGAGCGACACCGGACCGGACGTCCGCCGCCACGTCACCCCCTCGGACGAGCGTGTAGCGGGTGACGACGATCAGGCGGCGTCGCAGCGGAACCGAGGACCGGATCCGGAGCCACGCCGCTACCTGTCGTCGCCTTTCGCTGCGATGGCACGGTCCAGAACGTGGTGGTCGGCCCAGCTTCCGTGGAAGCCGAACGGCACCCGGCTGGGAAGCTTGACCCGGGCCAGCGGGGTGCGGCGCAGGTCGGCCGCGTCATGGACGAGGAGCTCGCTCAGGTCGGTGGCGCGGTTCCACCAGAGCGAGAGCAGGTAGCCGTCGTCCTCGCCGCGGGCGTTCTCACGTGCCACGAAGACCGGTTCGCTCGGGCTGGTCAGGCCGTCGGGTCCTTCAACGACGGTGGTGCGGTCGAGAAGGTAGTCGTGACGGGCGAGGCCGTCGGACATGGTGTCGTCGGCCAGGCTGCGCGTGGTGACGAAGTAGCCGTAGCGGTGCGGCCGACCCGTGTAGGCGTCGTTGATCTTCGGGAACTCGCCGAAGACGCCGCTGATCATCTCCTCCGTGGCCCGTCCGGTCGCCAGGTCGACGCGCCAGCGGTAGGGCAGGGCCGGCGGGAACCACTCGTGGGAGCCCACGGGCGTGGAGAGACGGTCGACCGGGCTGCCGAGGCGGCTGATCCGGTGCCCGTCGACGATCAGCTCATCGTCCTGCTCGTAGGCGTTGTAGAAGTGGGTGTTGGCCCAGTGGCCGCCGAGCTCGTGCCAGGTGATCTCATGGGTGTGGCGGTTCATCAGGACGATCTGGACGCCGTGTTCAAGGGAGTTCTCGTCCCAGACGACGCCGGGCCTGCTCTGGGCCACCAGGTCGAGGCGGAACTGGGCGGGCGTGACAAAGAAGATCGCGTAGGTGTCGCTCACCGCGAAGTCGTGCATGAGGACCGGCACGCCGATGTCGAAGGAGTGCGAGTCCTTGATCTCGGCCGTCTTCACGTCGGCGCGGTACCAGGTGATGGTGGGTCCGACCGCGGCGAAGAACAGCATGTCGCCGGTGTCCGGGTCGGTCTTGTAGTGGCCGGTGCACAGGACATCGACGCCGCCGTGGAAGTCGTACGTGCCGAGGGTGCGCAGCGTCTCGGGGTCCAGCGCGTGCGGCAGTCCGCCGTCGAAGTAGACGAGCAGATGGTCGTCGAAGAGGCCGGCGTTGATGTTGGCCACGTTCTTCGCGCGCGGGGCGCCCTCGGGCAGCCGGCCCGGGGTGCCGCCGTTGACAAAGCCGCTGTAGATCGCCTCCCCGGCCTCCACCTCGACCCTCATCGAGTCGGTCTGGACCCAGCGGGTGCGGTAGGCGGCTTTGCCCTCGCGCAGGTAGACACCGCACACCATGCCGTCGCCCTCCCACCAGTGGTAGCGGTCGGTGTTGCGGGGCTGGAAACGGGGATTGGAGGAGACGCGGAACAGCGCACCCGCGAGGTCGGACGGTATCTCGCCGTCCACCTCCAGGTCGTACGCCTCGTTCTCCTCCGTCCAGGGCGCGAAGGGGCCGTTGAGGAACCTGTTGCCGGTGTGCCAGTCGGCTCCGGCGCCGGCGGGGGCGGGGCGCTCTCCGGTCCCACGGGGAACGACGGTCATGGGGTTCGCGGGCATCGGGTTCGCGGGCATGGGGCTCTCCGTGCGGGTTGGTGTGTCGGGGCGGTCAGAACGGGTAGCGCGGGAGTTCGCCGCGTACGGTGACCCACTGCTGTTCAGTGAAGGCCTCGAGGTTGGCGATGGCGCCGCCGTGACGGGCGCCGGTGCCGGAGTCGCCGACGCCGCCGAAGGGGATGTTCGGTTCGTCGTTGACCGTCTGGTCGTTGATGTGCACCAGTCCGGTGGGCACGCGGTCCGCCAGGGCGAGGCCCTTCGCGACGTCCCGGGTGAGGATGCCGAGGGACAGTCCGTACTCGGTGCCGGCGGCGAGCCCCGCCGCCTCGTCCAGGTCCCGGAAGGGGACGACGGGCGCGACGGGGCCGAAGATCTCCTCGGCGTACGCGGGCGCGGTGAGCGGTACGCCGGAGAGCACGGTGGGCCGGTAGAACAGGCCCTCGTAGGTGCCACCCGCGGCGAGCCGGGCGCCGGCCTCGACCGTGTCCGTGACGATGCGGTGGACGTTGTCGCGCTGACCGCTGTCGATGAGCGGTCCGACGGCGACGTCCTCGGTGGCCGGGTCGCCCACCCTGAGCGCGTCGGCGTGCTGGGCGAGCAGGGCGGTGTAGTCGTCGGCGACCGAGGCGTGGACGAGGTGACGGCTGCTGGCCATGCAGATCTGGCCGGCGTGGACGAAGGACCCCCAGGCGCCCACCGAGGCAGCCTGCTCCAGGTCGACGTCGTCCATCACGACGAGCGCGGAGTTCCCGCCCAGTTCCAGGTGGACCCGCTTGAGGTGCCGGGCCGCGGCGATACCGATGGCGCGCCCGGCCCGAGTGGAACCCGTGAACGCGATGACAGGAACCTGCGGATGCTCCACGACGGCTGCCCCGACGTCCGCCCCGCCGGGCAGGACATGCAGCAGACCGGCAGGCAGGCCCGCCTCTTCGAAGACACGGGCGAAGACGGCACCGCCGCTGATCGCGGTGCGGGGGTCCGGCTTGAGGACGACCGCGTTGCCGAGGGCGAGCGCCGGGGCCACGGCCCGCATGGCCAGGATGATCGGCACGTTGAACGGGGCGATGACGCCGACGACCCCGACGGGGGTGCGGCGGGAGAAGGACAGCCGCTGCTGCCCGGAACGCAGCAGCTCACCGTAGGGCGCCCCGGCCAGGGCGGCGGCCTCGAAGCACTCCTCCGCACCACCGCTGCTGACCTGCAGAGCGGCGAACGGCCGAGTCGCACCAGACTCCCGTACCAGCCAGGTCTCGATCTCCTGCTGATGCTCCTCGAAGAGACGCGCGGCGCGGCGCAAGACAGCGGCACGGTCGGAATACGGCCGCGCGGCCCACTCCCGCTGGGCCCGCACCGCCCGCTCCACCGCCCTGTCCACGTCGGCGGGCGTGGCGGAGCCGACGCGGCCCAACGTCTTGCCGGTGGCGGGCTCGACGGCGTCGTACTCCTCGCCGGTGCCGCTGACCCACTCACCCGAGCCGGAGAAGATGCGGCCTTCCCAGGTGCTGCTGTCCAGAAGAGTCATGGTGTCCCGTTCCATGTCAGGGGTTGTCACGGCTGTGCCCTCGGGGCTGATGGTCAGGCGCTGGGGAGCGGCTTGACGGAGTTCGGGGCGCCGGCCGGTGCGGTGGCCGCCTCCTGGGCGGACGTGCCGACGGCCATGGCATCAGCGGCTCCGCTGTGCCGCAGGGCGAGAGCGGCGATCACCGCGCCTGCCAGGGCGGCGCCGGCGCAGACGTACATGCTGAGGTCAAGGCCCGATTCGAGGGCCTCGCGGGCGAGCGGGGCCACGGTGCCCGACAGGCTGCCGAGGTCGGCGTTGGCGACTGCGAGTGCGCCTCCTTCGGTGTTGACGGCCTCGGCCACGCCCAGGGCCTGTGGCGGAAGGCCGGAGGAGGCGAGCTTGTCGGCCAGGCCGCTGCTCGCCGTGCCGAGTGCGACGGCGCCGACGACCGCGGGGCCGAGGGCCTGCCCGGTCTCTCGGACGAGGCTGGTGACCGCGCTGGCCATGCCGGCGTACCGGATGTCGACCGTGCCGACCGCGACGGCCGTCAGCGACGAGAACATCGTGATGAAGCCGACTCCCATCAGCAGGATCGGTCCGGTCATGGACGCGAGGCCCGTCGCGTCGCCCGGCAGCAGTGCCATCCAGAACTCTCCGGCGGCGAGCGACAGCAGCCCGCCGACCAGCAGGGTGCGGGGGTGCACGTGCTGCAGCAGTTTCGGCAGGAACGGGGTGAGCAGCAGCGGGACCGCCTGAACGAGCGCGAAGGGCAGAGCGGCCTGGAACGGGGAGACGTGGTGGACTGCCTCCAACTTGATGCTGAGCGCATAGGCCGTGCCGATGAAGCCGAACAGGGCGAGCAGTCCGATGGCGGCGGCCGCGGCGAAGGCGGGGGTGCGGAACAGGTCCAGGCGCAGCATCGGCGCCCGTGATCTGCGCTCCACGGCGAAGAACGCCGTGAAGGAGGCGGCGGCGAGGACGAAGGCGAGCACGATGTGGGGCTCGGAGTAGCCGTCGCTCGCGCCCTCGATGACGGCGTAGAGCAGCGCCAGCAGGGACACGGCGATGGTGAGCTGGCCGGGCCGGTCGAGGCCGCGGTCGGCGGTGGCCTGGCGGGAGTCGACGACCCAGCGACCGCTGACGGCGGAGGTGACCAGGCCGAGCACCGCGAGCGGAACGAAGGCCCAGCCCCAGTGGGCGTGTTCGGCGATGAAGCCGCTGATCAGCGGGGCGATCATGGCACCGAAGGCGAGGCTGAGTGCCCAGTACGACAGGGCCCTGGCGCGGGCGACGGGCTCCCGGGTACCCGCGACGATCACGGCCAGCGAGGAGGGGAAGATCGCCGCGGCACCCAGGCCGGCCACCGCCTGGCCGGCGATCAGCTGGGTCATCGAGCCCGCGGTGGCGACGACCAGGCAGCCGGCCGTGATCAGCAGCCCGCCGAGGACCAGCAGGCGCTTTCGTCCGAACAGGTCGCCGAGGACGCCGAAGTTCAGCTCCAGGATGGCCGTCGGGAGGATGAACGCAGCCGGGATCCAGGCCAGGGCGGCGGCCGACACCCCGAGGTCCTGCTGTATCTCACCGATGAGCGGCGAGGCCAGGGGAATGCCGATCTGAGCCACGCAGATGGCGAAGCAGGCCGCCACCAGCGTGGCGCGGCCCAGCGGAGCGGGCGTGTTCGGAGAGGGAGCGGGGCTCTCGGCAGCGGGATCGGTCATGAGGGATGCCTCCGGCGGTGCTCCGTGGACGCCGTTGACTGAGCGACGCACCGGACACCATGTCTCGAAAACCCGGACTTGGGTTTCATTTAGCAGGACCGTGCACTATGGACTTGTCGCCAGTCAAGGGGCATGAAGGCGGAATTTTGCGATTGACGACCGGAGATCCGACCGCTAGCGTCCTATAAATCAGTTACTCAGTCCTGATATTGGAGACAGTATGAGCATCACTGGGCTCGGGCACACCGGCTTCTGGGTCGACGACCTCGAAAAGATGCGCGACTTCTACAGCCGGGTCCTGGGGCTGACGGTGACCGATGAGGACGAGGAGCGGCGCATCGTGTTCTTCTCGTCCCGCCCGGACGAGGAGCACCACGAGTTCGTGCTCCAGGAGGGCCGGACCGCCCCGGCCGGAAGCAAGCTCACGCACCAGGTGTCTTGGCGGGTGGACTCACTGGAGTCGATCATCGACTTCCACCACCGGTTCCGCGCCGAGGGCATCGAGGTCCAGCAGGAGGTCACCCACGGCAACGCGATCGGGATCTACTTCTTCGATCCCGAGGGCAACCGCAACGAGGTCTACCTCCGCCTGGAGCGTGACGTGCGCCAGCCGTTCCGCAAGAGCCTCGATCTGGACCTGCCCCCCGAGGAGATCATGGCCGAGGTCGAGCGGCTGCTGACCGAGGGCGGACCGGCCTACCAGCCGGTCCAGTAACTGCCGTGCCTACGACATCCGCGCCGCCGTCGGTCCTGGTCGTCGGCGCAGGCCCGACCGGGCTGACGGCCGCCCACCTGCTGGGCTCCCGGGGCGTACGGGTGCTGCTGGTGGAACGCAACGCCACGACCAGCGACGCCGCCAAGGCGATCAGCCTCGACGACGAGTCCCTGCGCACTCTGCAGTCGGCCGGCGGCCTCGACGAGGCCGTCTACCCGATCCTGGTGCCGGGCACCGGAACGAAGTACTTCGGCATCGGCGGACGAACGCTCTTCCACGCTCGCGGCACCGGCGACCAGCGCTACGGGCATCCGTTCAAGAACCCCTTCGCCCAGCCCGACCTGGAGCGGGTGCTGTGTACGCAGCTGCGCCGCCTGCCCGGTGTCGACGTCCGTTTCGGCACCCGGCTGACCGCCCTCGCCCAGCACCCCGACCGGGTGCGCGTGTCCCTGCGAACAGGTGGCGAGGACGGGCCGGTCGAGGAGTTGGACGTTCCTTACGTCCTCGGCTGCGACGGCGGCCGCAGCACCGTGCGCGACCTGCTGTCCGTGCCCATGCGGGGACGCAGCTTCCCTGACGTGTGGCTGGTGGCCGACACCCTTGAGGACACGCACGACCAGCGTTACGGCATGCACCACGGCGACCCCGACCGACCCGTCGTCATCGTCCCGGGCCAGGACGGGCGTTGCCGCTACGAGTTCCGCCTCAAGCCGGGCGAGTGCGAGGCCGGTACCTCTCCCCCGTTCGCCCTCGTGCGCGAACTCCTGCGGCCCCACCGGGAGATCACGCCCGACCAGATCGAGCGCGCGGTCGCCTACAGCTTCCACGCGTTGCTGGCCGACCGGCTGCGCGAGGGCCGCTGCTTCCTGCTCGGCGACGCCGCGCACATGATGCCGCCGTTCGCCGGCCAGGGCCTCAACTCAGGGGTGCGGGACGCGGCCAACCTGTGCTGGAAGATCTCCGAGGTGTTGGCGGGCCGGGCCGGTGACGCGCTGCTCGACACCTACGACAGCGAGCGGCGCCCGCACGCCCGCGCCGTGATCGACCTCTCCGTGCGCCTCGGCCGGATCGTCATGACCACCAGCCGCCCGCGTGCCCTGCTGCGCGACGCGCTGGTGCGCACGGCGACGCACATCCCGCCGGCCCGTCGCTACCTCACCGAGATGCGCTACCGCCCCGACACCCGGATACGGGTGGGGGCCGTCCTCCCGACGGATCGCGCGGGCGGTGAACTCGTCGGCACGATGCTGCCGCAGCCACGGGTGCTGCACGGACCACACCACCGCCCCGCACGGCTCGACGACATCCTCGGACAGGGCTGGAGCCTGCTGGGGATCGGTGTAAGCGACACCGACTGGGCAACCGTCGTCCGGGCCGGCCTCCCCGAGGCCACCGCCGTGCATGTCTTCCTGGACGACCGCACACCGCGTGACCGGGCCGGCCGAACGGGGATCGCCGACGCCGACGGCCGGCTCGACGCCCTCCTCGCCGGGCTGACCGGATCCTTCGTCCTCGTACGTCCTGACCGGTTCGTGGCCGCCGTATTCGCCCCCGATCGGGCCCAGTACGTCGGCGTGACGCTGCGGCGCTTCGCACGCCCCCGCCCCACCACGGGCACCGCCACCGCCACCTCCGATCTCGCCCCCGAGATCCCGTACGACTCCCCAGGAGTACCCCGATGAGACTGAGCACCGTCCGTATCGCCGACGACCGCATGACCTCCGCCGCCCGGCAGGAAGGCGACGAACTCGTCCTGCTCCCCTACGCCGACGTGGGCGCGCTGCTCGCAACCGGCGACGACTGGCACGAGCGTGCGGCCTCCGCCGACGGCGAGCGCCTGCCCCTGGCCGAGTCGTCACTCGCCCCACTGGTCCCCCACCCGAACAAGATCGTCTGCCTGGGTCTCAACTACGCCACGCACATCAAGGAGATGGGCCGCCCCACCCCCGCCCATCCCACCCTCTTTGCGAAATACGACGGCTCCCTGATCGGCGCCCACGACGACATCCACACGCCGCCGGTCAGCGACGATCTCGACTGGGAAGCCGAGTTGGCAGTCGTCGTCGGACGCCCTGGCCGCCACGTACCGCGTGAGAAGGCCCTGGAGTATGTCGCCGGCTACACGGTCGCCAACGACGTCACCGTGCGGGACTGGCAGCACCGTACCCGTGAGTTCCTCTCCGGCAAGACCTTCGAGGCCACCACCCCGGTCGGGCCCGCGCTCGTCACCCCCGACGAACTCCCGCCCGGTGCCTCGGGGTTGGACATCTCCTGCAGCGTCGACGGGCACACCATGCAGAAGTCCAACACCGCGGACCTGCTCTTCGACGTGGCCGAGACCGTCGCGTACATCAGCACCATCATCACGCTCCTGCCCGGCGACCTGATCCTCACCGGCACCCCGGGCGGCGTGGGCGCCGGTCGCGATCCGAAGGTGTTCCTTCGCCCCGGACAGGAACTGATCACCACGGTGGAAGGCATCGGGGAACTCCGCAACACCGTCATCAAGGAACAGCTGTGAACCATGACCACAGGACAACCGGCGACCATGCGGCACCGCAGGGTCTCCACCGGCCCACGCCCACCCACTAGAGTTCTCGTATGTCAGGAAACATGTCTCCCAGCTACCGCGAGCGCAACTCCACGGCCGACCGGGCACTGGACATCCTGACCATGTTCGACGACGTCCATCTCGTCGTCTCCGGAGCCGCCGTGGCCGAGCGGCTCGGCGTGGCGCGCTCCACCGCGTACCGCTACCTCCAGAGTCTGGTTGCCGGGCGTTTCCTCGAAGAAGCCCCGGGCGGCGGCTTCCGGCTCGGCCTACGAGTGTTGGAGATCGCCCGACTGGCCCGCCGCAGCTACGGTCTCTCCGAGGTCGCGGTGCCGTCGATGGAATCGCTCGCCGAGGAGGTGCACGAAACCGTGCTGCTGACCCGGCGCACCGGTGACCTGGTGGTCTGCGTGGACCGCGCGGAAAGCACCCGCGCGGTGCGGATCTCGTACGAGCGCGGCAGCGCCCTGCCGATCAACGCCGGCGCCTCCGCCCTCGTCCTGCTGGCCTGGAGCCCGGACGACGAAGCCCGCGGGCTGCTGCAGAGCGCCGAACTGCGCCGCTTCACCTCGGCCACCCTCACCGACGTCGACGCCCTGATGGAACGACTCGGCCGGATCCGCCGCATCGGCTACTCCGTCACCCGGGGCGAACTGGATCCCGACGTGGTCGGCATCGCCGCCCCGATCCGAGACGAGAACAAGCGGGTGGTCGCGGCGGTCAGCGTGGCCGCCCTCGCCTCCCGGGTCTACCCGGAGGCGGAGACGGAGATCGCTCAGAAGGTCCTGGCCACCGCGCAGGAGATCAGCGAGCGGATGGCCGTCGTCGCGGGCTGACCCCTGGTCCTGCTCCGTCCGGGCGGGGGGGCGCGGCAAGCCGTGCCAGGGCTCGAGCGTGCGCCTGGCACACAGTTTTTCAGTATCACGGCACAGTCGACAGTCTGTCGGACCGTCGGGCGCCCGTACCAGCGCGAGCACCGCGCATCACCTCTGGCACCCGAAGACACCGACTCATCAACGGCCCTGCCCGAAGTCGGCTGCGGGAAGGACCAGGCGGAAGGTGCAGCCCTCGCCCGGGACTGCGTCGAGTTCGAGGCGGCCGCCGTGGCTCTGGGCGATGGCCGCGGCGATGGCGAGGCCGAGGTACGTCCCGGCCGGTCGGTGCCGCCGGTTCTGGGTCCGGGCTCTGTCGTGCCCACCCGCGCGTGGACACGGGTGCCCAGCTGGGTGTGGATGCGGGCGTTGCGCAGCAGGTTCTCCAGGATCTGGCCCAGTCGGCGCGGGTCGCCGAATATCTCGGCCACGTCGAGTTCCTCGGTGCCGCTCGGATCTGCCGATGGAGGCAAAGCCACCACCTTTCTTTCTGCGGGAACTCACCCGAGTCGGCCCCGTGCTGACCAAACTCGCCTGCCCCCAGCGAGTTCTGTCAGCGACTGACCACGGCGGAAGGCAACGACTCCGAGCCATAGCGTCAACACGGAAACCACAGGGATAACAGCCCAGGTCATCGAGCGTGCGCGGCGCCTGGTGCCTGCCCGGCCGTCACCGGAAGTGGGGTGCGGTGATTCCACCGTCTGGTTTGGGCAGCGACCGCGTCCTGCCTGCCGCGAACTGGAACGCTGCCTGGCCAACGAGCACCCCGTCCCCAGCCTCGCCGACACCCACTCTCTCGGCATCGACGATCCGCAGGAGTCTGGGGCACAGCCCGCTAGGGCCTGTTGCGAAAGTGGATCTTGTTCGTTGATGATCACGCCCTGTGGGACGTGGTTATCTGACAAACGGCCAGTGGGCCCGCCTGGAGCCGTTGTTGCCGCTGGGCATCAAGCCGGGCCGTCCGCAGGTGTGGACGCGGCGGCAGCTCATGGACGGCATACGGTGGCGGACCCGGACCGGCGCTCCCTGGCGCGACGTGCCGGAACGCTATGGGCCGTGGGACCGGGTCTACGACCTGTTCCGGCGCTGGCAGCGGGACGGGACCTGGGCGAGGATCCTCACCCAGCTGCAGGCCGAAGCGGACGCCAAGGGCCTGATCACCTGGGAGGTGAACGTCGACTCCACCGTCTGCCGGGCCCATCAGCACGCCGCCGGAGCGGCGAAAAGGGGGACCTCCAGAAGGAACCGCCCGGCGGCGTCTTCGTCGAGCCGGCCGACCACGCGCTCGGACGATCCCGCGGCGGACTGACCAGCAAGATCCACCTCGCGGTCGAGCAAGGGCAAAAGCCCTTGTCCGTCGTGGTCACGGCCGGGCAGCGGGGCGATTCCCCGCAGTTCGAAGTACTCTCGTTCATTGCATGGCCTGAAAACTTTGCAGATCATGCAAGAATTGCTCCATGAGTTCCACCGGCGAAGGCCTGCGCGACCGCAGGCGCAGGGAGACGCGGCGCGACATCCACGCCGCAGCGCTACGACTGGCGCGTGAGCACGGCTTCGACAAGATCACCGTCGACATGATCAGCGCGGAGGTCGGCGTCTCGCCGCGCACGTTCTTCAACTACTTCCCGAGCAAGGAGGACGCCGTCCTGCTCGGACCCGCACAGTTGCCCCCGGCCCTGGCCGAGGAGTTCGTCGCGGCCGGCGCCGCGCCGCCCCAGGACGTGCTCGCGGACCTGACCCGGCTGCTCGTGAGGGACCTGACGGAGAACCCGCCCGAGCGCGAGGAGATGCGCGGCATCTTCGAGCTCGCCCACAGCTATCCCGCTGTCCTGGCCGCCATGCTGGCCCGCTTCGACGGCTTCCAGCGGTCCATCGCCGATGCGGTGGCCGAGCGGCTGGGGGAGCGGCCCGACGACGAGGTGCCGAGCCTGATCGCCGCGCTCGCGCTGGCCGCCATACGCAACGGCCTGGAGCGCTGGACTCGCGACGAGCCGCCGACCGACGAGGACGACTCACCGGTTCCGTACGTCGAGCGCTCCGTGGAACTCCTGCGCGGCCTGCTGGCCGCCTGACATCCCGACCCCGGCCGCGTCCGGGGCGGCCCGCCAACTCCCCCTATTTCAGGAGTCTTCGTGAGTGACCAGCCCACAGCGGCGGAGCCGGAGGAGCAGAGCGCCGCCGGCACACCGCGCCACTTCGGCCTCATATTCGCCGGCCTCATGACCGCGATGCTGCTCGCGTCCCTCGACCAGACCATCGTCAGCACCGCCCTGCCGACCATCGTCGGCGAACTGCACGGCGTGAACCACATGGCCTGGGTGACCACCGCGTACGTCCTCGCGGCCACCATCGCCATGCCCGTCTACGGCCGCCTCGGCGACCTGATGGGCCGCAAGGCGCTCTTCCTCGGCGCCATCGCCGTCTTCGTCGCCGGGTCCGTGACCGCCGGCCTGGCGCAGGACATGACATGGCTGATCATCGGCCGCGCCGTACAGGGCCTCGGCGGCGGAGGCCTGATGATCACCTCGCAGGCCATCATCGCCGACCTCGTACCGCCACGGCAGCGCGCCAAGTACATGGCGCCGATGGGCGCCGTGTTCGGCCTGTCCTCCGTCGCCGGACCGCTGCTCGGCGGCTGGTTCACCGACGGCATCGGCTGGCGCTGGGCCTTCTGGATCAACCTCCCGCTGGGCGCGCTCGCCCTCGGCGTCGCCGCGTTCGCGCTGCGTCTGCCCCGCCGCAGTGTCAAGGTCGCCGTCGACTACCTCGGCATCGCCCTCATGGCCGCCGCCGTCACCTGCACCGTGCTCGTCGCCGACTGGGGCGGCACCGACTACGCCTGGACCGACCCGCTCGTCCTCGGCCTCGCCGCCGGCGCCGTCGTCGCCTGGGCCCTGTTCTTCCTCTCCCAGAGCCGCGCCGCCGAGCCGATCATCCCGCTGCGGCTGTTCCGCAGCCGGATCTTCAACGTCGCCACCCTGCTCGGCATGGTCGTGATCGGCATCGGGATGTTCGCCGTCATCGGCTACATGCCGACCTATCTGCAGATGGTGTACGGCACGAGCGCGACCGAGTCCGGACTGCTGCTCATCCCCATGGTCGTCGGCATCATGGGCACCGCCCTCCCGTCTGGCCAGCTGATCAGCCGGACCGGCCGCTACAAGATCTACCCGATCCTCGGCACCGCCGTCGTCGGTGTCGCCGTGCTTCTGATGTCCACCCTGGACACCGGCACCTCGATCGTGGTGATCTGCGGATACCTGTTCCTGCTGGGCGCGGGCGTCGGCCTGATCATGCAGAACCTCGTCCTGGCCGTGCAGAACGCCTTCCCGGCGAGCGACGTCGGCACGGCCACCTCGGCCAACAACTTCTTCCGCGAGATCGGCGCCACCCTGGGCACGGCCGCGGTCGGCGCCGTGTTCACCCACCGCCTCACCGACCAGCTCAGCGTCCGGCTCTCGGCCGCCGACGCCAAGGTGCTGGGCTCCACCGACTCGCTGACCCCGGCCCTCGTCCAGGCCCTACCGGACCGGGTCCAGGACACCGTCGCCCTCGCCTACCAACAGGCCCTGACCCCGGTGTTCCGCTACTTGGTCCCGCTGTTCGCCCTCGGCCTCGTACTCGCCTTCCTCCTCCCGGAGAAGAAGCTGGCGGGCGGCGACGACCACGACGCGGCGGCGGCTTCGAGCGCCGACGACACCGCGGTGGAGACCGACGTGGCACCGGAGTTGACGCGCAAATGAATCCGGGGCGCCCGACGAAACCGTCGGGCGCCCCGGCAGGGGACCGATGAGGTGCCGTTGTCGTCGGCTCAGGCGACGGACCGCCGCCGGGTGCCCTGCTCGCCACGGCCTTCGAGGCCCGCCACGAACTCCTTGAGCCAGCTGATGAATTCGGGCCCGAGGTCGTCCCGGTCGCAGGCCAGCCGGACCACCGTGCGCAGATAGTCGGCCTTGTCACCGGTGTCGAAGCGCAGCCCGTCGAAGACGACACCGTGCACCGTGCCGCCCGCGGCCAGGTCCTGGAGGGCGTCGGTGAGCTGGATCTCGCCGCCCCGGCCGGGCGGGGTGCGCTCCAGGGTGTCGAACACGGCAGGGTCGAGGACATAGCGGCCGATCACCGCGTACGTGCTCGGCGCGTCCCGCCGCGACGGCTTCTCCACCAGGCCCGTGACCCGGACGACGTCCTCGTCCCCGGTCGGCTCCACGGCCGCGCAGCCGTAGAGATGCACCTGCTCCGGCGGTACTTCCATCAGGGCGACCACGCTGCCGCCGTGCCGCTCGCGGACGTCCAGCATCCGGCTGAGCAGGGTCTCGCGCGGGTCGATCAGGTCGTCGCCGAGGAGGACGGCGAACGGCTGGTCGCCGATGTGGCGGCGGGCGCACAGCACGGCGTGCCCGAGGCCGAGCGGCTCGCCCTGGCGGATGTGGTGGATGTTGGCGAGGCGGGCCGGGTCGCGTACGGCGTCCAGCCGCACGGTGTCACCCTTGGCCGCGAGTGCCTGCTCCAGCTCGAAGGCGTGGTCGAAGTGGTCCTCGATGGCCCGCTTGTGCCGGCCGGTGATCATCAGCACGTCGTCCAGCCCGGCCGAGGCGGCCTCCTCGACGACGTACTGGATGGCCGGCTTGTCCACGACCGGCAGCATCTCCTTCGGTGTCGCCTTCGTGGCGGGCAGGAACCGGGTCCCGAGCCCGGCGGCCGGCACGACGGCCTTGCGGACCGCGCGGCGGGCGGAAGCGGGGGTGGGGGTGCTCGAAGTATGGGGGGCGATCATGCCGTTCATGCTGTGGCACGAGCATGAGAGCAACCGGAGAGCAACAAGTGAGCGGGCTGTGCGTCGCGCGCACGCTGTGCCCGGCGGCTGTTCGCACGGCGGTCCTCAACGCGCCACACGTGCGCCCGCATCGCAGTTGAGCGTCGTTGCCACCTCGCATGTAGCACGCGATCCCCGGTTAGCAAAACCGGGGGATCACGCGCACGAAGGTAGGTCCACCGCCACTCCCTGCGCGCCACGTCGAAAGGCTGCCTCCCGACCGAACCCACAGCGTCCTACGCCAGCCGCACGCGCTCATCGCGGCACGGCCAAGTCTTCTTGCCCACGAGCCGTCATGGGCTGGAGCCGTCCGCCGCCGAGGATGGACACACCTGCATAACCAGCCGGGCTCAGCCACCAGCCCCAGAAGGTATGGACCGCCAGACTCACACCCCCACGCCCCCGCCCTGCCCGAGGCAGCAGGGCCTTCGGCATACACCGGCGGCGCGCAGACTGATCGCGTCTGGTTTGCAAGATGGATCCGCGGCCACTGGAAGATCGAGAACCAGCATGTCCGCGACACCACATTCACCGAGGACGCCTCAAGGATCCGCAGCGGCGGCCTGCCCCGCGCCATGGCCACCCTGCGCGACTCGCGATCAGCGTGTTCCACCCAGACGGCCGGACCAACATCGCCGCCACCTGCCTCCCACCGCCCGCCACCCACAGGCACCCCTGATAGCCCTCTGTATTACCTGATCAACCTGAACACCGCTTCCCTGTGCGGTGATCGACTCCAATGATCTCCTCCTCGGTCCTCACCCGGCCAAGAGCACAAGCCGGGTGATCAAGACACCTGAACGATCACGCGTCCGTCAGTGGGGAGATCTCGTGTCCGCGAGCGGGGAGACGATCAGACCTCCTGCAGGGAACTTCGCATTTCCGCCGCCAACAGGGGCGAGACACCAACAGCTGTGCCAGGCAGCCGTCCACCTCTCCCCACGCGGATTGATTCCGTCTGCCACCTTCCTGACCTGCGATAACCCAGCCAGGTGCGCCAAGGCGGGCCGATTCGACCCGGATTCGACCCGGCACGCCCTTGCGGCAGCGTTGACCAGTCTTGAACTGCAAGAATGCAAATTCTGCCGGTGTACCACTCAAGAACGGGCAAGAAAAAGGTGCGTTCACCAACGTAAGTCCCACTTCCGGACAATCTCGGCATCACTACGATCAGACGTGGTCGCCAAATCCATGCGCGGCCGCCTCAGGAGCGAACCACCCAGCGGCGGTGCTCCGCAGCCCCTGCCAGTGATGAGCAAGGCACCCGACAAGGCCCTGACCAGCTCGTTTACAGAGACACTTCCGCCTGGCAGAAGCCGCCTTGCGCGGCCACCCCAGCCGTCAGGACCCTGAACCCAACCACGGCACGCGGGGCGACGACGCCCCGCCGACAGGGACGGGAAGCCCATGCCTCACACCACCGCCTTCGCCAGGAACCAGTGGTACGTCGCCGCCTACAGCCATGAGGTCGGGCGGGAATTGCTCGGACGGACGATCCTCGGTGAGACCCTCGTCCTGTACCGCACGGAGGAGGAGGGGACGCCGGTCGTCCTGCACGACCGGTGTGTGCACCGCCGCTACCCGCTGTCGGAGGCGCCGACCCGCCTCGACGGGGACCGGATCGTGTGCGGGTACCACGGGTTCACGTACGACACGACCGGCGCGTGCGTGTACGTGCCGGGGCAGAAACGCGTCCCGCGGACGGCGCGCGTCGCCTCGTACCCCGTCGTCGAGCAGGACTCCCTGATCTGGGTGTGGATCGGCGACCCGGCGCTCGCCGACCCGCAGGGCATCCCGCGGGCCAGGCACCTGGACTCCCCCGGCTGGGTCACCGTGCGCGGCATGGAGCCCATCGACTGCGACTACGGCCTCCTCGTCGACAACCTCCTGGACCTGTCCCACGAGACCTACCTGCACGGCGGCTACATCGGCACCCCCGAGGTCGCCGAGACGCCGATCACCACGGAGGTCGACGAGGGGGCCGGCATCGTCCGGGTGAGCCGGCACATGGACGACGCGGAGTGCCCGCCGTTCTACGCCAGGTCGACCGGCATCGAGGGCCGGATCACCCGCTGGCAGGACATCGAGTACCACGCGCCCTGCCTCTACCTGCTGCACAGCCGGATCGCCCCCGTCGGTGTGCTGCCCGAGGCGGACGGCAGCGACCCGAACGGCTTCCACACCGAGATCACGTACGCCATCACCCCGTCCGGCGACGGCAAGGTCTACGACTTCTGGGCGGTCTCCCGGGACTGGGCGACGGACGACGCCGAGGTCACCGAGTTCCTGCGGGGCAACAACCACACGGTCGTGATGCAGGACGTCACCGCCCTCAACCTGCTGCAGAAGACCCTCGGCACCGAGCGCACCGGCTACCAGGAGCTGAGCATCAACATCGACACCGGCGGCCTGGCCGCCCGCCGGATCCTCGCCCGGCTGGTCGAGGAGGGCGACAAGCCCGTGGAGAAGGTCCTGTGAGCGCGAGCCCCACCGGCGAGATCTACCGCATCGACTGGCTGCCGGGCACCGACATCCTGCACGGCACCTGTCACTGCGGCCGCGAGCACACCGCCAAGGACCCGGTGGAGATGTGGGAGTGGATGCTCGCCCACCCCCAGGGACACCAGCCGCAGGGAAACACCTCATGACCGTAACCGTGTACGAAGTCGAACTCGTGGTCGACCGCCGGGAGTTCGCGGCCGACGGCGTGCTCGCCCTCACCCTGCGCCATCCTCTGGGCGAGGAGCTCCCGGCGTGGGAGCCGGGCGCGCACATCGATGTCGTCCTCGGTCCGGAGCTGGAGCGGCAGTACTCGCTGTGCGGCGATCCGGCGGATCGGGACGTCTGGCGGATCGCGGTGCTGCGGGAGCCGGACGGTCGGGGTGGATCCGCCCATGTGCACGAGCAGTTGGGCCGCGGCGACAAGGTGCGGGTGCGCGGGCCTCGCAATCACTTCCGGCTGGAGTCCGCAGCCCGGTACCGCTTCATCGCGGGCGGCATCGGCATCACACCGATCCTGCCGATGCTGGCCGCGGCCGAGGCGGCGGGCGCCGAGTGGACGCTGCTGTACGGCGGCCGTACCCGTCAGTCCATGGCGTTCACCGGGGAGTTGGCCTCCTACGGCGACCGGGTGACCGTCGCGCCGCAGGACGAGTGCGGGCTGCTGGACCTGGGTGCGGTGCTCGACGACGTCCCCGCGGGCACCCTCGTCTATTGCTGCGGTCCCGGGCCGCTGCTGGACGCGGTCGAGGAGCGGTGCCCCGGCGGGGTCCTGCACATGGAGCGGTTCCAGGCCAAGGAGCAACAGGCGGGCGAGAACACGGAGTTCGAGGTCGAGCTCGCGCGGAGTGGCCATACGCTCACCGTGCCCGCGGACGTCTCCGTGCTCGACGCCGTACGCGCCGCAGGTGTCGAGGTGCTGTTCTCCTGCACCGAGGGCACCTGCGGGACCTGCGAGACCGATGTCCTCGACGGCACCCCGGACCATCGGGACTCCGTGCTCACGGCCGAGGAGCAGGAGAGCGGCGAGACGATGATGATCTGTGTGTCCCGGTGCCGTGGGAAGCGGCTCGTGCTGGACCTGTGATGCTGAGGTCGGCCTCGATCCGGGCCACCGCCGCGAGGAGATGCGGCAGCAGGTCCGCGCGGATCGAGTCCACCGAGGTGCGGCCGGCGTGCACCGCGATGTTCACGCCGGCCACCACCTCGCCGTCCCGCTCCCGTACCGGGGCGGCCACCGACCGGAGCCCTTCCTCCAGTTCCTGGTCGACGACGGCGTATCCCTGCCGGCGCACCCGGTGCAGTTCGGCGCGCAGGGCGTCCGGCGAGACGATCGTGCGGGCGGTCAGCGGGCGCAGGTCCGCGCGGGTGAGCCGCGCCTCGATCTCCTCGTCCGTGAGGTGCGCGAGGATGACCCGGCCCACCGAGGTGACGTACGCCGGGAAGCGGGTGCCCACGGTGATCGACGCCGCCATGATGCGCCGGGTCGGCACCCGCGCCACGTACACGATGTCCTCGCCGTCCAGCACGCACAACGACGACGACTCCCTTACACGGTCGACGAGTTGCTCCAGATGCGGCTCGGCGATCTGCGGCAGGGTGACGCTGGAGAGGTAGGAGTAACCGAGTTCCAGCACCCGCGGGGTAAGGCGGAAGAGGCGGCCGTCCTGGTGGACGTAGCCGAGGTCCGCGAGGGTCAGCAGCAGCCGGCGGGCGGCGGCGCGGGTCAGGTCGCAGGTGTGCGCGACCTCGCTGAGCGTGCGCGCGGGATGGTCCGCGTCGAAGGAGCGAATGACCGCGAGGCCGCGCTCGAAGGACTTCACGAAGTGCGGTGTGCGGGCTTCGGCGGACATCGCCACCTCCAGAAGTGTCAACAATGTTGTCGGCGAACCCAATTGACCTGATCCGTTTGAGGCTTCTACCTTCCCGCTGAGCAAGTACGCGCACTACTGTGCGCCTTGCGCACAACCTGTCGGAACACCGTTGCACCGTTGTCTGTACAGGAGGAGCCATGCGTCGTCTGTCCGCCGGTCTCACCGCCGGCGCCCTGCTGTTCGTCGCGACGGCCTGTGGCTCGTCCGACGGCGGTTCACCGGACGCGGGCGCGTCGTCCGGCGGGATCACCACCGTGAAGCTCGGGCTCATCCCGATCGTCGATGTCGCGCCGCTGTATCTCGGCCAGAAGAAGGGCTTCTTCGAGAAGCAGGGCCTGAAGCTGGAGTTCACCACCGCACAGGGCGGCGCGGCGATCGTGCCGGGTGTGGCGAGCGGCCAGTTCCAGTTCGGGTTCAGCAATGTGACGTCCCTGATGGTGGCACAGACCAACGGCGTTCCCGTGAAGGCCGTCGCCAACGGCATCGCCTCGACCGGCGTGCGGGGCAAGGACTTCAACGGCCTCATGGTGAAGAAGGACAGCCCCGTCAAGTCGCCGAAGCAGCTGGAGGGCAAGAAGGTCGCCATCAACACCCTGAAGAACATCAACGAGACCGCGGTCCGCCAGGCGGTGCGCAAGGACGGCGGCGACCCGGACAAGGTGCACCTCGTCGAGATGGCTTTCGACCAGATGCCCGCTGCTCTCGACCAGGGCCAGATCGACGCCGCGTGCGTGGTCGAGCCGGCGACCGCCACCATCCGCAGCCAGGGCGGCCGGGAGATCGCCTCGCCGTTGATCGACATCGCGCCCGAGCTCACCGTCGCGATGTACTTCACCTCGACGCAGTACGCGCAGCAGAACCCGGACGTGGTCAAGAAGTTCCAGACCGCCACCGCCGAGTCCCTCGCGTACGCCGAGGCCCACCCGGACGAGGCCCGGCAGATCGTCACGACGTACACCAAGATCCCCGAGAACGTGCTGGAACAGGTGACCCTCCCCAAGTGGCCGGCCGAGGCGAACCGTTCGTCCATCGAGGCCCTGATGAAGCTCGGCGAGGAGGACGGCCTCTTCAAGAAGACGCCCGACCTGGACGCACTGCTGCCGTGAGGGACATGGACCTGTGAGGGGCGCGAACGTCGCACTCGGTGCGGCCGGGCTCGCGGCCTTCCTCGCCCTGGGCGAGGCGGTGCCGCGGCTCGGCCTGGTCAAGGAGGCCTACTTCCCGCCGACCAGCCGTATCGCCGACGCGCTCGCGGACGAGGTCGCCGACGCCGCCTTCTGGACCGCGCTCGGCGACACGCTCACCGGCTGGGCGCTGGGCCTGGCGATCGCGTCGTGTGCGGGCATCGTGCTCGGCGTCGTCGTCTCGGTGGTGCCGTATCTGCGCGCGGCGACGGCCTCCACGATCGAGTTCCTGCGCCCGATCCCGTCGGTCGCGCTCATCCCGCTCGCCGTGCTGCTGTACGGCACCGAACTGCGCTCGGTGCTCCTCCTCGTCGTCTACGCCTCCTTCTGGCAGGTGCTGATCCAGGTCCTGTACGGCGTCCAGGACGTCGACCCCGTCGCCGACGAGACGGCACGCTCGTACGGACTCGGCACCTGGGCCCGGATCCGGCATGTGCTGTGGCCGACCGCGCTGCCGTACGTCATGACCGGCGTGCGCCTCGCGGCGGCCGTCGCGCTGATCCTCGCCATCACGGCCGAACTCGTCATCGGTGCGCCGGGGTTGGGCAAGCGCATCGGTGTGGCTCAGGCTTCGCAGGCCGTGCCGGAGATGTACGCGCTGATCGTGGTGACCGGGCTGCTGGGGCTGCTGATCAACGTGGGCGCGAGGACCGTGGAGCGGCGGGCGCTGGCCTGGCATCAGTCGGTGCGCGGGGAGGTGGCGGTATGACCCGCGTGCTGTTGCGGCTGGTGTTCGTGTTCGCGCTGCCGGCCGTGCTGGTCGCCGTCTGGTGGGTGGCTTCGGCGGGCAGCACGGATGTGTACTGGCCTCCGCTGCGGACGATCCTGGAGGCCTTCCCCGACGTATGGACTGCGGAGCGGCTGCGGGAGGACGTCCTTCCCAGCGTGCTGCGGCTGACCGGTGGTTACGCGCTGGCGGCCGTCGTCGGCGTGACGGCCGGTACCGTCATCGGCTCCTACCGGCGGGTGCGGGCCGTGTGCGAACCGGTCCTGGAGTTCCTGCGGGCGGTGCCGCCGCCGGTGCTGGTGCCGGTCATCATGCTGTTCGCGGGCATCGGTGACACGATGAAGGTCACGGTCATCGCGAGCGGCTGTATGTGGCCGGTCCTGCTCAACACCGTCGAGGGCGTGCGGGCGGTGGACCCGGTGATGGCGGAGACGGCACGGTCGTACGGCGTCAAGGGCACGGCCCGGCTGAGGCACCTGGTGCTGCGCTCGGCGAGCCCGCAGATCTTCGCGGGTCTGCGCCAGGCCCTGTCCATCGGCATCATCCTGATGGTCATCAGCGAGATGTTCGCCGCCAGCAACGGGCTCGGCTTCACCATCGTCCAGTTCCAGCGGGGTTTCGCGATCCCGGACATGTGGACCGGCATCCTCGTGCTCGGTCTGCTCGGATTCCTGCTGTCGGTCGTCTTCCAGTTGGTCGAGCGGCGGGTGCTCGGCTGGTACCACGGTCTGCGCGCTTCGACCCGGCGGTCGCCGTGACACTCGAGAAGGGGCGGTCCATGCTCGACGTACGGGGCCTGAAGAAGGTCTACGAGGGTTCCGGGCGGCGGGTGGAGGCGGTGCGCGACCTCACCTTCACGGTCGACGCCGGCGAACTGGTCTGTCTCGTCGGCCCGTCGGGCTGCGGCAAGACGACCCTGCTGAAGTGCATGGGCGGGCTGCTCACGCCGACGAGTGGGGAGGTGCTCCTGGAGGGGCGGAGGGTGAGCGGCCCGCCGCCCGGGATGGCCTTCGTGTTCCAGGAGTACGGTCGCAGCCTCTTCCCCTGGATGCGGGTCGGCGAGAACGTCGAACTCCCGCTGAAGCAGAAGAACCTGAGCAAGGCGCGACGCCGGGAACTGGTGCGGGACGCGCTGGAGTCGGTGGGGCTCGCGGACGCCGTGGGAGCGTATCCGTGGCAGCTGTCCGGCGGTATGCAGCAGCGCGTCGCCATCGCGCGGGCGCTGGCGTACGAGCCCCAAGTGCTGCTGATGGACGAGCCGTTCGCGGCGGTGGACGCGCAGACACGGGCCGATCTGGAGGACCTGGTCCGGGGGCTGTGGCGGGAGCGCGGGATCACGATCCTGTTCGTCACCCATGACATCGACGAGGCCGTGTACCTGGGCGAGCGGGTCATCGTGCTGTCCGCCTCCCCCACCGTCGTCCAGGAGCAGCTGAAGGTCGAACTGCCCGCCGAACGCGACCAGTTGCACACCCGCGTGGACCCGCGCTTCGCCGAACTGCGCACCCATGTGTATGCGCAGATCCAGGCCGCGAAGCGCGGGGAGGTAACCGACTCGGTCACGAAGTCTGATACGCCTCCGCCTCGCTGAACGGCCTCAACGGTCTCGGCGGGCGGCCCACAGTCCGCGTACGTGCCCGAGGTGGCGGGTCATGACCTCGTGTACGGCCTCCTCGTCCCGGGCGATCAGCGCGTCGAGGAGTTCGAGGTGCTCCTCGGCGGAGGCCAGCAGCCGGCCGGCCTCGACCAGTGCTGTCAGGCCGTAGAGGCGGGAGCGTTTGCGGAGGTCGCCGACGACCTCGACGAGGTGGGCGTTGCCGGCGAGGGCGAGCAGGCCGAGATGGAAGCGGGTGTCGGCCTCGACATAGGCGATGAGATCGCCGGAGACGGCGGCCTGGACGATCTCCCGGGCGGCGGGGCGCAGTGCCTCCAGGGAGACCTTGTCGGCGGTCCGGGCCAGCTCCACCACGGTGGGGATCTCGATGAGCGCGCGGATGTGCTTGTACTCGTCGAGTTGCTTCTCGGAGACGGCCGTGACCCTGAAGCCCTTGTTGGGCACGGTGTCGACCAGGCCCTCCTTCACCAGGTCCAGCATGGCCTCGCGCACCGGTGTCGCCGAGACGCCGAAGCGGGCGGCGAGCGTCGGCGCGGAGTACACCTCGCCGGGGAGCAGTTCCCCGGCGATCAGCGCCGCCCGCAGGGCGTCGGCGACCCGCTCCCGGTAGCTGCTCTTCTTGCCGCCCAGGGTAGGCAGCGCGGGGGCGGCTGCGGTGGACGGGGCGCTGGTGCGCTGGGCGGCCATGCGGAGTCTCCTAGCTGGTGCAATGTCACGCGGTACCGGTCATTATCCTCGGCTCCCTCGGCCGCGCGGCCCTCTCCCTACAGCACGAACCCGGCCGGGAACGGGTCGGACGGGTCGAGCAGGTACTGCGCGGTGCCGGTGACCCAGGCGCGGCCGGTGAAGCTCGGCAGGACGGCCGGGATGCCGGCGACCTCGGTGGTGCCGAGGAGGCGTCCGGTGAACCGGGTGCCGATGAAGGACTCGTTCACGAACTCGGTGTGCAGCGGGAGTTCGCCGCGGGCGTGCAACTGTGCCATGCGCGCGCTGGTCCCCGTGCCGCAGGGCGAGCGGTCGAACCAGCCGGGGTGGATCGCCATGGCGTGCCGGGAGTGCCGTGCGGTGGCGCCGGGGGCGATCAGGTGGACGTGATGGCAGCCACGGATCGACGGGTCCTCGGGGTGCACCGGCTCCTCCTCGGCGTTGATCGCCGCCATGAGGGAGAGGCCCGCTTCGAGGATGTCGTCCTTGCGGGAGCGGTCGAAGGGCAGCCCGAACTCCGCCAGCGGCAGGATGGCGTAGAAGTTGCCGCCGTACGCCATGTCGTATGTCACCGTGCGCCCGTCGGGCAGTGTGATCTTGCGGTCGAGGGTGACGGAGAAGGACGGCACGTTCTGGAGGGTGACCGCCTTCGCGGCGCCGTCCTCCACCGCCACCTCGGCGACGACGAGGCCGGCCGGGGTGTCGAGGCGGATCGTGGTGACCGGCTCGACGACCTCGACCATGCCGGTCTCGACGAGCACCGTCGCGACGCCGATCGTGCCGTGCCCGCACATCGGCAGATAGCCGGAGACCTCGATGTAGATGACGCCCCAGTCGCAGTCGGGGCGGGTGGGCGGCTGGAGGATGGCGCCGCTCATCGCCGAGTGACCGCGCGGCTCGTTCATCAGGAGCTGCTTGATGTCGTCGCGGTGTTCGCGGAAGTACAGGCGCCGCTCGTTCATGGTCGCGCCGGGGATCGTGCCGATGCCGCCGGTGATGACGCGGGTGGGCATGCCCTCGGTGTGCGAGTCGACGGCGTGCAGGACGAGTTTGCTGCGCACGGTCCAGCCTCCTTTGCGATCGGCGCGGGTGTGGTTACGCGAGCCCTGCGGCGACGGCCTTCTCGGTCGCGGCGCGGACCGCCGCCTCCTGCTCGGGCAGCAGCGGCACCCGCGGTGGACGGCAGCGTCCCCCGTGGCGGCCGACGACGCCCATCGAGAGCTTGATCGCCTGCACGAACTCGACCTTGGAGTCCCAGCGCAGCAGCGGGTGCAGCTGCTCGTACAGCTTCCTGGCCGTGCCGAGGTCACCGCTGACGGCCGCGCGGTACAGCTCGACGGAGGACTTCGGCAGCGCGTTCGGGTAGCCGGCCACCCAGCCCTTCGCACCGGCGATCGCGAGCTCCAGCAGCACGTCGTCGGCACCGATCAGCAGGTCGAGCTCGGGGGCGAGCTCGGCGAGTTGATAGGCCCGGCGGACGTCACCGGAGAACTCCTTCACCGCCTGGATGTAGCCCTCGCCGTGCAGCTTGGCGAGCAGTTCGGGCACCAGGTCGACCTTGGTGTCGATGGGGTTGTTGTACGCCACGATGGGCACGCCCGCCTCTGCGACCTCGGCGTAGTGGGCGAGGACGGAACGCTCGTCGGCGCGGTAGGCGTTGGGCGGCAGCAGCATCACGGCCCGGCAGCCGGCGTCTCGCGCCTGCTCGGCCCAGCGGCGGGACTCGGCGGACCCGTAGGCGGCGACACCGGGCATCACGCGCGCACCGCCGATGGCGGCGACGGCCGTCTCGACGACCTCGGCCCGCTCCTCGGGGGTGAGGACCTGGTACTCGCCGAGCGAGCCGTTCGGTACGACACCGTCGCAGCCGTTCTCGACCAGCCAGGCGCAGTGCTCGGCGAACCTGCCGTGGTCGACGGAGAGGTCGTCGTTGAGCGGAAGCGCGGTGGCGACGAGGACGCCGCGCCAGGGGCGGTGCTCGGTGGCGGTCATGTGAGATCCCCTCTCAATGGGTGGGCAATAGGGTGTGACATTTCACTGGTGGTCGAGCTCGCCGGCCCGGGCCAGCACTCCGAGCGGCACCGGACGGGCGAAAGGCCGCCGGGACGGCGTGAGTCCGCACCCCGCGAGCCCCGCGACCGCGGGCCCGCACATCCGCCCCTGGCACCAGCCCATCCCGGCCCGCGTCAGTAGCTTCACGGTCCGCGGATCACCGGCACCGAGCTCCGCCACGGCCTCCCGGACGGCCCCGCCGGTGACCTCCTCGCAGCGGCACACCACGGTGTCGTCGGTGATCTGCTCGGTCCAGTGGGCGGGTGGGGCGTACACGGAGTCGAGCGCGGCGAAGAACGTGCGCAGCCGGGTACGGACCCTGTCGGCCGCCGCCCAGGTGCCGGGGCCGGGTTCGGTGCCGGTCAGGCGTGCCGCGGCCGAGCGTCCGGCGATATGGCCCTCGGCGAGCGAGAGGGCGGCGCCGCCGATGCCCGTGGTCTCTCCGGCGGCCCAGACGCCGGGCACGTCGGTGCGCTGCTCGTCGTCGACGTGCACCGCGAGGCCGTCGAGCCCGCAGCCCAGCGTCTCGGCGAGGTCCGTGTGCGGGAGCATGCCGTGGCCGACGGCCAGGGTGTCGCAGGGGATACGGCGTTCGCTGCCCGGCCGGACCCGCCCGGCTCCGTCGAGCGCGGCTGCGGTCACGGCCTCCAGCCGCTCGGTGCCGTGCGCCTCGACGATCGTGTGCCCGGCGAGGAGCCGCACCCGGTGGCGCAGCAGCCGGGCCGCGTACCCGGCGCCCTCGGCGACCTTGCCGGGCTGCGCCGCCAGCGCGCGGGATCGCCGTACGAAGGACTTCGGGCTCGCGGACTCGACGAGCGCGGAGACGTCGACCCCGGCCGCGGCGAGTCCGGTAGCCACGGGGAGCAGCAGCGGGCCGGTCCCGGCGACCACGGCGGTGCGTCCCGAGACCGCGAGGGCGCCCTTGAGCATGGCCTGGGCGCCGCCCGCGGTGACGACGCCGGGGAGGGTCCAGCCGGGGAAGGGCAGCACCTTCTCGTAACCGCCGGTGGCCAGGAGCACGGCGTCGGCGCGCACTTCGGCCGGCTCCTCCTGCTCGGGGCCGAGGAGTGCGTGGACGGTGAAGCCGTCGTCGTTCCGCTCCACGCACCAGACGTGATGTTCCGTCAAGTGCCGTACAGAGCCTGACTGGACGTGGGTGCGCAGCCCTTCGCGGAGCCGCTCCCAGGTGCGCCACTGGTGATGCAGGGCCTGCGGACGGCGGGCACGCAGCTCGGCGGCGGGCTGTCGGTAGAACTGCCCGCCGGCTTCCGGGGCCGCATCGAGGAGCGTGACCCGTACCCCACCGGCTGCCGCCGCGACACTTGCGGCGAGACCGGCAGGCCCCGCGCCGATCACAGCCAGATGCGCTCGCTCAGTCATCGTGGCCCGTCCCCTCCTGCGTTCGGATGGCGTCCCCCGGGTGCAATGGCACAAGGCAGGCCCGCTGGTTGGGGCGGTCGTTGACGGTCACGAGGCAGTCGAAGCAGACGCCGATACCGCAGAAGACCCCGCGCGGCCGGCCCTGGCCCCGGGTGCCGCGCCATGACGTGACACCGGCGGCCCAGAGTGCGGCGGCGACGGTCTGGCCGGGCAGTGCCTCGATCTCGCGGCCGTCCAGGGTCACGGTGAACGCGGGGCCCGGCTGGGCGCCGACCAGTTCCAGGGGCGATCTCACGCGGCCTCCTCGGCGAAACGGTCTGGGCGGAACGGGGCCAGGTCCAGATCGGGGGTCTTCGCGGTCAGCGCCTGTGCGATCAAGTGGCCGGTTCCGGTGGCGAGTCCGATGCCCGCGCCCTCGTGACCGCAGGCGTGGTACAGGCCGGGGACGCGGGGGTCGGGTCCGACGGCGGGCAGGTGGTCGGGCAGGTACGGGCGGAAGCCGAGGTAGGAGCGCATCGCGCGCACCCGTTCCAGGAACGGGAACAGCCGGGTCGCCCCCGCGGCCAGCGCCCGTACGGCCGGCAGCGAGAACGTCCGGTCGAAGCCGACCCGTTCCCGGCTCGCCCCGATGAGGATCGGCCCCGCGGCCGTTCCCTCCACGACGGGTGAGGTCTGCAGCGCGGCCGAGTCGCTGGCCACGTCGGCCACGTAGTCCGCGGCGTACACCTTGTGGCGCACCCGGCGCGGCAGGGGTTCGGTGACGAGGACGAAGCCGCGCCGGGGGAGGACGGGCAGCCGGACGCCCGCCAGTGCGGCGAGCTCGCCGCCCCAGGTGCCGGCCGCGTTGATGACGGCCGGCGCGTGGATGTCGCCCCTGTCCGTGCGGACCCCGCGCACGGTGCCGTCCGGTGCGCGCAGCACGTCGGTCACGGTGTGGCCGGTGAGCAGGCGGGCGGCGGAGGCGCGGAGCAGGTGGGCGGCGGCCAGGGCGGGCATGACCTGGGCGTCCTGGGGGTAGTGGACGGCGCCGGGCAGGCCCGGGGCCAGGTGGGGTTCGAGGTCGTGGAGCCTGTCACCGGCCACCGGTTCGGCGGCGACCCCGGCGGCGCGCTGTCCTTCGGCGAACCGCTCCAGCGCCACGAGCCCGTCGGGCGACGAGGCCACGACCACTCCCCCCTTGGGCTCGTACTCGACGGCGTCCCCGAACTCCCGCGCCAGCTCGCCCCACAGCCGACCGGACAGCAGCGCCAGGTCCAGCTCCGGGCCCGGCTCCTTGTCGGAGACGAGGAGGTTGCCCTCGCCGGCCCCGGTGGTGCCGCCGGCCACCGGGCCACGGTCCACGAGGATCACGTCGAGGCCCGCCCGGCCCGCGTACCACGCGCAGGCCGCGCCCACCATTCCGGCTCCGACGACCACGACATCGCAGGTCAGTCGCTTGCTCACATCAGTACTATGTCACATGTCGCTAATGCTGGGAATGAGGGAGCATCAGCGATGCGGGCAGAGATCCGGCCGCGCTGACGGGGCGCCGTCGGCGACCTGAACGCCGACGGTGCCCCGTTCAGTCCTCGGGGGTGGGCACGACTCTCAGGTGGCTCGCGGTGCGACGTACCCCGCGGCCCCTGGGCCGGTCGCGGCGCGCCTCGCGCAGTACCAGGGTCAGCCGGGTGTAGCCCATCCCCTGAAGCGTCCTGGGCGTCTCGTCGACGACCCGGCACTCGGTCGCGCCCCAGCGCGGGTCGGGGTGCAGCAACGGCCGTACGGCACCGTCCTGCACGACGGCTCGCTCGCCGACGGCGCGGATCCAGTGCGGCAGACCCTGCCGGTAGGCGGCCTCCATGATCGGGTCCTGGGCGATCTCCCGGCGGATGGCCTGCAGGCCGTGGTCGTGGCCGTGCCGCTCCACGGCGGCCGCGAAGTGGGCGAGCATCGGCAGGCACCAGCTGGACTCGTGCTCACCCAGGACCGTGCTCGCGTCCGGGTGGAAGAGCACGAACCTGAGGAAGTTGTCGTCGGGCATGGCCGTCGGATGCGGCCCCACACCGCGGAAAAGTGACGCGAAAGCGGTGTTCGCCAGAAGGACGTCCCAGCGGTGGTCGAGGATGACGGACGGGAAGGGCACGGCCTCCACGAGAGCGCCGTAGTCCCGCAGATACGCCTGGGCCTCGCGGCTCTCGGGGACGGGCCGCGGCTCGAACCGCTGCCCACCTGCCTGATATGCCATCGGGAGGTCACCCCTCTTGCCTATGCGGCCTTCACGCGGCGCCTTGATCCTGCTGCCCGGTTCTCAGCCGTGTCAACTATCGTGGCATTCCTTGGCTGTTGACGGCTGAAATTGGCCACAGTTGTGGCGAGACCTGGATGTGAGTTCGAACCAGCGGGTAATCTCCACCAAGTTCACGGCAACCGCTTGTGAGAAGCCTGTGAGAGACGTAGGAGATCTGTCGGTGACGGATGGCTTCGAGGGTCCGGGCGTCACACCGACGGCTGTGCTGCCGGCCGTCGTCGCTCGTGTCGCCGCGCTCGCCGACCGGCTCGGCGTGCCGCACCCGGAGGTCTTCGACACCGGCCGCCTGTCTGTCGCCTCCGGCGTCCCGGAGCCCGTGGTCAAGGCCCTGCTGAGCGGCCGCCCGGCGGGCGAGCCGGACGTCCAGGCCCGGTTCCTGCAGCGCCTGGACCTGCTGCGCCGCACTCGCCTCAAGCCGAACGGCCGCAAGTACACCCAGCAGGAGATCGCCGACGGTGCGGGCATGTCGCGCCAGCAGGCGGGCGCGCTCATCAACGGCGACCGGCGTCCCACCATGGAGCACTGCGACGCCATCCAGCGCTTCTTCCGGGTGCACGCCGGATTCCTCACGGCCGAGGACCCCGAGGCGCTCGCGGGCGCCCTCCAGCGCACCGAGCAGGATCTGCTGCAGAAGCTCGCCGAGCGCGAGGCGGCGCAGGCCGTCGAGGATCCGCTGGAGAAGCTCCTGCAGGACCACGGCGTGCGCGGAATCGCCTGGCGGGCCGCTCAACTGCCCACGGACCAGCACCGCGACAAGGTCGCCGAGTGGCTGGACATGCTCCTGGAGAGCGTCAAGCGGCCCGAGTCGTGAAGCGGGAGAACGGGAGACCTGTGGGCATCGGTAGGGAAATGCGCCGCCTGTGCGGCGAGTTGGTCGCGGAACTGAAGCTTCCCGCGCCCACGGCGCCCGAGAAGCTGTACGGCGCCCTGTGCGACGCGATGAGCAGACGCCGCGGCCGTCCCGTCCACTTCCGTACGTCCGCCTTCCCGGCCGGCACCGCCAGCGGACTGTGGCTCGACATGGCCGAGCAGGACCTCGTCGTGATCGAGGAACGCACCGCGCCCGAGCATCAGTTGGTGATCCTCGGCCACGAGCTGTGGCACATGCAGGCCGGCCACTCCAGCCACAGCATCGAAGGGGCCTCCGTGGCGGCCCGTCTCCTCGACGACAAGGCCGACCTGCGCTCGACGGTCCTGAGGGTCGCCGCCCGCAGCCACTTCGACCAGGCCGAGGAGAAGGAGGCCGAGACCTTCGGCCTGCTGTTGGCCAGCAAGTGCCGCCCGTGGCTTGCGGTTTCTTCGGCGCGGGGACAGCGGGACCACTTAGCGGGACGGATCGAGGCGTCACTGGGTTACCTGGGGCCACAGAGCTGACTCGGGCATGACGGCTTCACGCGGGCGGGGGGCGCCCGTGCTGTCGTCAGCGCCGCGTCGGGTCAGGTCGCGCTGCGTTCGCTCGCCTCCCGCAGATCCCGTTCCACCGCGCGCGTACGGGCGGTGTCCGGCTGCCCCGCCGCCGTGCCGGGCCGGCCCGCGCGCAGCAGTTGGCGCCAGTGCTCGCGGCTCCAGTCGGCTGGCGCGGTGGTGGTCGTGAACTCCTCGACCAGGGCGACGAAACGGGCGGGGTCGGTGTGGAACGGGAAGTGGCCCGCCCCCTCGAAGATCTCCAGCCGGCTCCCCGGCATGGCCTCGTGCGCCCCGTACGCGTGCCGCACCGGCACCACGCTGTCCCGGTCGCCCCACAGCAGCATGGTCGGCATGCCCTCGGTCAGATAGCAGCGGTCCAGCATGGTGACCACCTGCCCGCGCCAGTCGACGACCGCCCGCAGGGTTCGGATGAAGGCGTTGCGCGAGGTCTCGTCGGGCAGCGCGTCGACGAGGGTGAGCAGTTCCGGCGCGTCCTGGCCGAGATCGGTGTCGAGGAGCCTCATCAACCGTACCGCCAGCCCGACTTGAAGGCGCATGCCCGGCAGCCGAAGCGTCGACAGCATGAGATGGGCGCCCGGCAGGGAGACCAGCCGCAGCACCGGGTTGACCTCGCGGCCCACCCCGCCCGCGCTGACCAGGACGAGCCGTTCGGTGCGCTCGGGGAACTGGTAGGCGAACTGCATCGCCACTCCGCCGCCCAGCGAGTGCCCGAGCAGCGTCGCCGACTCGATGCCGAGCGTGGTGAGCAGATCGCGTACGCCGTTCGCGTACGCGGCCACCGAGTAGTCGGCGCGCGGCTTGTCCGAGGCGCCGTGGCCGAGCAGGTCGGGGGCGATGACGGTGTGCGTGCGGGCGAGGTCGGGGATCAGCTCGGCCCAGGTGTCGGAGGAGTCGCCGATGCCGTGGATCAACACCAGCGCCGGCCCTTCGCCGGCCATCCGGAACGCCCGCCGATAGCCGTGCACCATGCGGTACTGCAACTCGAGTTCTCCGTCGCCCACCGGGCGCAGCCGTACGGCGCGCGCCGGGCGCGGTCCGTGGAAGTCGACCACGAAACTCGCCCCCGTTCCTGTCCCCGTTCCCTTGCCGCGAGTGCGGCCGAAAGCCCTTCCCTCCAGCGTAGGACGGCTTTCCCACAACGGATTTCGGGGAGGTTTCACCTCCGCTAAGCGGGCGAACGGAGGTGTGGGCGGGCCCGATTGTCAGTGGTGGGCGGCAAGCTGGAGGTGCGCCCTCATATGCGGGGCGTGACGCGATGACGCCGACTTGGGGAGAGCCGACCGATGCCCACCGCCGTACTGACCGACCGCGAGCGCACCGCCGTCCAGGCCTATCTGCGGCTGTTGCACACCGTACGAGCCGCGTTCGACGGTCCCCCCGGCTCCCGGCGACCACCGTTCGTCCCGCCCTCCGTCCTCGCCGAGGCGGAACAGGCCCTGGCCGACGCGGGACTGAGCGGCAACGAGGAGGAGTTCTTCCGGCTGCTGCAGACCTGGTGTCCCGCGGAGCCGTAGGTGCCGTGCCGGACGAGGGCTCAGGTGTGCGGCACGCTCACCGCTGTCGCCACCAGTCCTCGGCGGACCGTCCACCGACCCTCGAAGAGGTCCACCCGGCGGTCACCCACCCACGGGCCGGGCACGAGCAGCCGCGCCCGGAAGCCGCCGAGGAACCGCTCACCGGGGTCGGCGAAGAATTCGATGTCGGCCTCGGTGAAGTCCAGCCACTTCCCGGTGAGGGGGAACCACGCCTTGTAGACGGACTCCTTCGCGCTGAACAGGAGCCGGTCCCAGTGGACGACGGGGTGGTCGTCGGCCAGGCGGCGCAGCCGCTCCGCCTCGGCGGGCAGGGCGACGGCCGGCAGGACGCCCTGCGGGAGCGTCTGGTGGGGCTCGGCGTCGATGCCGAGGGAGGCGAGGTCGGTGGCGCGGACCAGGGCGGCGGCGTGGTAGCCGTCGCAGTGGGTCATGCTGCCGACCAGGCCGGCCGGCCAGCCGGGGGCGCCGCGTTCACCGGGCAGGATCGGCTGCGCCGGCACGCCGAGCTTCTCCATGGCACGTCGGGCGCAGGAGCGCACGACGGCGAACTCCCGGCGGCGCTTGCCGACCGCCCGGGCCACGACGGCCTCCTCCTCGGGGTACAGGGCCGTGTTCGGGGGCTCTTCGTCGCCGTACGCCTCCACGGTGACGACCACGTCCGGCAGCAGTTCCTCGATCAACGGGGCCCGTCCTCCCTGGGCAGAATCCGGCGCAGGCGTCCCGGCGGGTCCGGTCGCTTTCGCCACTCCCGGGGGTACCCCACCGACACCTCCTCGAAGCGGACGCCCTCGTGCCAGGTGGTGCGCGGGATGTGGAGGTGGCCGTACACCATGGTCTCCACGCGGAACCTGCGGTGCCATTGGGCGGTCAGCCGGGTGCCGCACCACATGGCGAACTCGGGGTACCACAGGACGTCCGTGGGGTGGCGGTCCAGCGGGTAGTGGTTGACGAGGACCGTGGGAAGGTCCTCGGGCAGTGCGGCGAGCCGGCGCTCGGTCTCGGCGACCCGGGCCTCGCACCAGGCCTCCCGGGACGGGTACGGGTCCGGGTGCAGCAGGAACTCGTCGTTGCACACGATCCCGGTGCCGTGCGCGTACCTCAGTCCCTCCTCCTTGGTGGTGCAGCCGGAGGGCAGGAAGGAGTAGTCGTAGAGCAGGAACAGCGGTGCGACGGCCACCGGGCCGCCGGGGCCGTCCCAGACGGGGTAGGGGTCCTCGGGGGTGGTCACGCCCAGTTCCCGGCACAGGTCGACGAGGTGCTCGTAGCGGGCGACGCCGCGCAGGGTGACGGAGTCCTTCGGGTGGGTCCACAGTTCGTGGTTGCCCGGCGCCCAGACGACCTTGCGGAAACGGCCGGCGAGTGTCTCGAGGGCCCAGCGGATGTCGGCCACGGTCTCGGCGACGTCACCGGCGACGAGCAGCCAGTCGTCGTCCGAGCCGGGACGCATCTTCTCGACGAGGGCGCGGTTCTCCTCGTAACCGATGTGCAGGTCACTGATGGCCAGCAGCTGTCCGGCACCGCCGGCCGTCGACGTCACCCCTCGCCCCTTCCGATCACCCGAAGGACTCCACCAGACCACATCGCGGTGCGCAGGTACAAGGCGGGATCACGTCGGCATGATCGGGAAATCCGTAACACGTACGTTGCACGCGGCACCCTTTGAAAGCCGTATGATCGCCCCAACACCACCGCCTTGAACGTCCCTTCGCACGGGGCGATTTGGTGTCCCTCCATTCACCCTGCCCGGGCACGGGCCTGCTTCGCCCTGCCCGCGAACCCGAAAGGACGGCCCTGCATGGTCTCTCGCGTACGCGTCTGGCTCAACCGCACGTACGCGGAGAACGTGTTCTTCATGGATCAGCTGCGGAGAAATCCCAGCGATCGGGCCGTCGAGATCCATGCGACGCACGGGGACGCCGACTCGCCCGTGCTGGCCGCCGCCGACACGGCCGACCTGGAGCCGGAGGGCCTGTCCCCGGCCGGGTATGTCGAGTACGCGCTCGACCAGTGCCGGCGCCGCGGTATCGACGTCTTCGTGCCCCGGATGCACCAGTCGGCGATCGTCGCGCACCGCGCGGATTTCGAGGCGGCGGGTACGGCGCTGCTGGCGCCGCCGCCGGAGGCCGTGGCGGTCTTCCAGGACAAGGTGATCGCGTACGAGGCCGTGCAGGCGATCGGGGTGCCGGTGCCGCCGTGGTGGCGGGTGCGTACCGCCGACGAACTCGTGGCGGCCGTCGAGGAGTTGGAGGCGGACGGGTACAAGGCCTGCTTCAAGCCGGCGTCCGGTGCGGGCGGGGTGGGCTTCCGGGTCATCACGCGCTCCCCCTTCTCGCTGCTGCACCTCAACGGGTTCCCAACCCCGTATGTGCAGCTGGACCTCGTGGTGGACGCGTTGCGACGGGCCGACGAGTCGGTGGACTGGCTGGTCATGCCGCGTCTTGAGCAGCCGGAGGTGTCGGTGGACTGCCTCACCGGTCCGGACAACCGGGTGCGCCTGGCGATCGGCCGGGTCAAGAACGGCCGCCGTCGCGGGTTCACACTGCAGGAGCAGTGGCTGGAGCCGGCGCGGCTGATCGCGGAGGGGTTCGGGCTGCACTACCTGTCCAACATCCAGTTCCGGATGTTCGGTGAGAGGCCGGTGCTGATGGATGTGAACACGCGTCCGGCCGGTGGGTTGCATCAGCTGTCGCTGTGCGGGGTCAATGTGCCTTGGCTGGCGGTGCAGTTGGCGCTCGGGGAGGATCCGGGGGACGTGGCGCCGCCGTTCCTGGGGCAGGACTACACGGTCGTCTCCGGGCCGCGGCCACTGAGGCCCGTCTCCATTCCGCAGCAGCGGACGGAGATCGAGGAGCCCTTGCTGCCGGCGGTACCGGCACCTGCGGCCGTTGACTCGGTCGACAGTGGGGCGGCTCAGGTGCTGCCGCTCTAGAGTTATTGGCCGGTATGGATCAATCTCGGCGCTGTGCAGATCGACGTCGGACGGCATGATCTTGAATCCTCCCCTCCCCGAGGGGAGGGGATTCCTGGCTCAAGCCGCCTGACGGAGCAGCGCCCCGTCAGGTCTTACGCCCTCGACACCAGCTGGGTTGAGACCAGCCCGGACGAGCATCACGCGCGCGGAGTTCTTGTCCCTCGGGGAGACGGCTCCGCAAGCCGTGCAGGTATAGATGCGTTCCGACAGCGGCAGTGCGTGCTTGGCTCTCGCTCCGCAGTTTCCGCAGTCCATCGTGGTGTGCTTGGGGTGTACCAGGCGAACGTCTCGCCCGTGCTTGCGGCCCATCTCGATCAGGGCAACGCGCAGGAGTTTGGCCTCGCGGTACCCCTTCGAGGCGGCCTGCCCCTTCTTCGGCTTCCTGCGGGCCATCATCCGGTCGTATCGAGACAGCTTCGCCATGGCCTTCCTCCCGTGCTGGGCATGGGGAAGGTCGTGGGTGTCGCTGGTAGTGGTGGCGGTCTCCTTCACGCCCCAGTCGATACCGATCGCGCGTCCGGTCTCAGCGAGCGGCTGGACCTCGGCGAGAACAACGAAACTCGCATACCAATGTCCGACGCTGTCCTGGTAGACACGCACGCTGGACGGCTCGGCGGGCAGATTCCGCGACCACACCACGGTCAGCATGATGCCGCCCGCGAGGTGCAGCCGCCCGAGCAACTGGCAGTTCACGTCGATCACGGCCGGGTTCACGGGCTGAGAATTTCTTTCGCCCGAGGGTGTATCAGGCGGCCGCCCCCGCGCTCATCACAGTGAAAGGCAACGGGGGAAGCAAGGGGAACCACGGGGGATCGCACCACAGCACCACAGCACGGGGAAAGGCACCACAGGGGGAGCACGGGGGACGGGTCGGTCGGCAGCTGTCACGGGGGCGGCAGCCGACCGGCCCGAAGTGCGTCCCGGGTCAGAAGCGGCCCGAGCCCCGGTACAGCTCCAGCTCCCCGTCCAGTTCGACGGCGAGCACCGTGGCGTGCGGGTCGAGGTCCGCCGCGGCAGGCGGTTCGATCCAGAGGACGCCCGGCGTCTCGTGCAGGCCGCCGGTGATGCGGTGGGCGAGTTCGGTGCCGCTGCCCAGGACCGTGACCCGGCGCACCGACCCGAGCAGTCCGCGTACGTTGATCTCGGCGCGCGGGGCGTCGAAGAGGATCAGGTACAGGGTGCGGTGGTCCTTGGAGAGGGTGCTCGGGCCGTAGTGGTGACCGGCGGGGAGGCCGCGCTCGGTGCCGTACACCGCCTCCGCGTGCTTGGCGATCCAGTCGCCGAGCCTCTCCAGGCGCTCGACGTGCTCCCGCGGGATCGTCCCGTCCTCCCTCGGACCGACGCTGAGCAGCAGATTGCCGCCTCCGCCGATCGTCTCCGTGAAGTAGCGGATCAGCTGGTCGACCGACTTGTGGTTGTCGTCGTGGTGCTGGTGACCCCAGGAGTCGTTGAGCGTCAGGCACAGCTCCCAGGGCCCCTCCGGCGGGACCACCGGGGCGCCTTGCTCGGGCGTCGCGTAGTCGCCCTCGCTGAGCATCCGGGCGTTGAAGACGACGTCCGGCACCTCGGAGCGGATGAGCGCGGCGAGCTCGGGAATGCGCCACTGCTCCTCGCTGCGGTCCCACTCGCCGTCGAACCACAGCAGGTCCGGCTTGTAGCGGGACGTCAGTTCGCGGATCTGGCCGTCCCGGTAGGCGATGAAGCGTTCCCAGGCGTCCAGGTCCTCGTCCTCGGCCGCGACCTCGGAGTAACGGTTGTCCTCCAGCTCCGGCGGACGGCCCGGCTTGCGCGTGGAGGCGTAGTCGGGGTGGCTCCAGTCGGAGTGCGAGTAGTACAGGCCGACCTTGAGGCCCTGCTCGCGCAGGGCGTCGGCGTAGCCGGCGATCAGGTCGCGGCCCACGTTCAGGTCGCCGTGGGCGGTGTCCCAGAGGGCCACACCGTCGTGGTGGCGGCTGGTCAGAACGGCGTACCGGGCGCCGGCCCGCGCGAAGAGCTTCGCCCAGGCGCGCGGGTCGTAACGGGAGGCCGTGAAGCGGTCGAACTGGGACATGTACTGGTCGTACGGGACGATGTCGTCGTAGAACGACCAGGACTCCTGCACGCCGTCGACGGCGTAGATGCCCCAGTGGACGAAGATCCCCAGCTTGGCGTCCGTGAACCAGGGTTGCATCGCCACCGGTCAGCTCCCCTCGGTGCGCTTCAGGCGGAGCGTGAGGACCTGGAAGGGGCGCAGGGTCACGGCCACCCCGCCGTCGCCGGTGAGGTCCGCGTCCTCCTCCAGCGGGCGCTCCAGCAGGTCGGTCACCTGGGCGCCCGCCAGCGGGAAGCCGGTGCGGACGACGCCGGTGGCCCGGCCGCCGCGGGACTCGTAAAGGCGTACGACGACATCGCCGGACTGGTCGTCGGCCAGTTTGACCGCCTCGACGGTCACACCGTCGCCGTCCACGGAGACGACCGGCTCGGGCGGGCCCGCCGCGTCCGCCACCCGCAGCGGGAGGTTGAGTGCGTAGCCCTCGGCGACGGCGTCCGCGATGCTCGCGCCGGGGAGCAGGGAGTAGGTGAAGCGGTGCCTCCCCTGGTCGGCCTCGGGGTCCGGGATGCGCGGGGCACGCACCAGGCTGAGGCTGACCCTGGTCGTCGTACCGCCGTCCTCGCGGACCGTGCGGGAGACGTCGTGGCCGTACGTCGAGTCGTTGATGACGGCGACGCCGTAGCCGGGCTCGGCGATGTGCACCCAGCGGTGGCCGGAGACCTCGAAGCGGGCCGCCTCCCAGCTGGTGTTGGTGTGAGTGGGGCGCTGGATGTGGCCGAACTGGATCTCGGCGGAGGAGTGCGGGGCGCGGATGTCCACCGGGAAGCCCGCCTTGAGGATCTTCTCGGCCTCGTGCCAGTCGATCTCGGTCTCGAAGTCGATGCGCGGGCTGCCGGCGCGGAGCGTGATCGTCTGGGTGATCTTCGAGCCCTTGCCGAAGGCGCGCTCGACGCGGATCGCCGCGACGAGCGGGCTCTCCTCGACGACCTTGACGGTCTCGGCGTCCAGCAGATCGGTGAAGCGGTTCTTGTAGTGCTTGTCGATGTCCCAGGCGTCCCAGTAGTTGGGGAGGTCGGTGTGCAGGCGCAGCAGGTTGCCCTTGTCCGCCAGGACTTCACGGCCGGCCCGGAGGTCCCGTACGGAGGCCAGCGTGCCATCCTCCGCCACCTCGACCCGGACCAGCCCGTTGTCGAGGACCCGGCCGGAGACCGAGACCGGGTGCGCGGGCTCGGCGGCGGCGAGGGGCGCGCTGCCGCTCGCGGGCACCGTCACGTACACCGGTGCGCCCTCGGCCGTACGCACCACCTCGGCACGCTCGAACGGGCTCGTGTTGAAGACCCGCGCGTCACCGCCACCCAGCGCGGCGACCGCCTCCGCCGTCAGTGCCTCCAGTTCCTCGGCCACCCGGGCGTACTCGGCCTCCGCCTCGCGGTGCACCCAGGCGATCGACGAGCCCGGCAGGATGTCGTGGAACTGGTGCAGCAGGACCGTCTTCCACAGGCGCTCCAGCTTCTCGTACGGGTAGGAGTAGTCCGGCGCGTGCAGTGCCGCGGTCGTCGCCCACAACTCCGCCTCGCGGAGCCGGTGTTCGCTGCGGCGGTTGCCCTGCTTGGTGCGGGCCTGGGAGGTGTACGTCGCCCGGTGGAGCTCCAGGTAGAGCTCGCCGACCCACACGGGAGCGTCGGGGTACTCCTCGCGGGCCGTGGCGAAGAAGGTGTCCGGGTGCTCGACGACGACCTTGGGCGAGCCCTCCAGGTCCGCGAGCCGGCGCGCCCGCTCCATGATCTCCCGGGTGGGGCCGCCACCGCCGTCGCCCCAGCCGAACGGTGCGAGGGAGCGCGTGCCGCCGCCCTTCTCCGAGTAGTTGCGGACCGCGCGGTCCATCTCCTCGCCGCTGAAGCGGGCGTTGTAGGTGTCGACCGGCGGGAAGTGGGTGAAGATCCGGGTGCCGTCGATGCCCTCCCACCAGAAGGTGTGGTGGGGGAACTTGTTGGTCTGGTTCCACGAGATCTTCTGGGTCAGGAACCACTCGTTGCCGGCGAGCTTGGCGAGCTGCGGGTAGGCGGCGGTGTAGCCGAAGGAGTCCGGCAGCCAGACGCCCTTGGTCTCGACGCCGAAGTGCTCGATGAAGAACCGCTTGCCGTGGATGAGCTGGCGGGCGATGGCCTCGCCGCCGGGCAGGTTGCCGTCGGCCTCGACCCACATGCCGCCGACCGGCGCCCACTGGCCCTTCTTCACCGACTCCTGGATCCGGGCCCACACGTGCGGGTAGTTGTCGCGCACCCACTCGTACTGCTGGGCCTGCGAGCAGGCGAAGATGAAGTCGTCGTACTCGTCGGCGAGCGAGGTGACGTTGGAGAAGGTGCGGGACGTCTTGCGCTTGGTCTCGCGGATGGGCCACAGCCACGCCGAGTCGATGTGGGCGTGGCCGACGCCGGAGATCGTGTGCGCGCTGGCGTGGGCGGGGCGGGCCAGGACGGGGGCGAGGATCTCGCGGACGGCGGTGGCGCTGCCGGAGATGTCGTCCAGGTCCAGGGCGTCCATGGCCCGGTCGAGGGCGTGCATGATCTCGTGGCGGCGCGGCTCGTGCTCGGCGAGGTGGACCATGAGCTCGCGCAGCACCTGGAGGTCCAGGTCGAGGTGCCAGACCTCCTCGTCCAGGACGGCGATGTCGGCACGCTGGAAGGTGTAGAGCGGCTTGTCGCCCGCCGTGAGGATGTCGCCGAGCGGGGTCGTCTTCGAGAAGTTGTCGGCCAGGATGTCGGGGTTGGAGGCGGCCTCGACCAGGTAGTCGATCTCCTCGCCGCCCGCGACCGGGTTGCCGATCGGCACGTACTGGTTGAGCGGGTTGACCGCCTTCAAGGGGCGGCCGTCGGGCAGGTGGACCAGGGCCTCGGCCTGGTTGCCGGGCCAGTCGCCGACGAAGCCGAGGTCGATGACCGCCTCGACGCGGCGTCCGGCCCACTCGGCGGGCACCCGGCCGCGCATACGGAACCAGGTCGTGCCCCAGGGCGGACCCCACGGGGTGTTCATCGCGAAGGGTTCGTACCGGGCGGCCGCGGCCTCCTCGAAGGAGACGGGCTCGCCCGGCGCCTGCCAGGCCTCGACCTCGAAGGGGACGGTCGCCGCGTAGATCGCGGACTTGATGCGCTGGTTGTGGAGGCGCTCTACGCGTTCTTCGATCCGGCGGCGTTCGTCGTGCATGAGGGGTTCTCCAGAGAGAGCGGGTGCGGGAAAGCGCTTTCCGGCGGGGTGCCTACTTAAGGTACGCGAGACCGGGGTGGACGGAGGTGTAGCCGTCGACGAGGCGACGGGCCACATTCACGGAGTCGACGAGCGGGTGCAGCGCGAAGGCCTTCACCGCCGTCGTACGGGAGCCGGACTCGGCGGCGGCGAGCACCTCCCGCTCGACCGCCTTGACCGCGCAGACCAGCCCGGTGGCGTGGTCGGGCAGCGGGGCGACCGCGACCGGGTGGGCGCCGTTGGCGTCGACCAGGCAGGGGACCTCGATGACGGCGTCGGTGTCGAGGACGGACAGGGTGGCCTGGTTGCGGACGTTGAGGATCAGGGTCGTGCGCTCGTCGCGGGCGATGGCCCGCATCAGGGCGAGCGCCACCTTCTCGTACCCGCCGGACAGGTCGTCGGCGTCACGCTCGCCGGCGCCGGCCGTCTCCCGGTTCTCGGACATGTAGGTGGCCTCGCGCTCGGCGCGGGTGCGGTCCCAGACCTCCAGGGCGGAGGCGTCCGGGTCGCGCACCCGCTCGTAGAAGCCGGCCTGCTGGTCGCGCAGGAAGGCGCCGCGGGTCTTCTCGGCCTGCTGGTAGGCGTGTACGGCTTCCCGGTTGAAGTAGTAGTAGTGCAGGTACTCGTTCGGGATCGCGCCCAGCGACCGCAGCCAGTCGACGCCGAAGAGCTTGCCCTCCTCGAAGGAGCCGAGCAGGTCGGGGTCGGCAAGCAGGCGCGGGAGCTCGTCGCGGCCGGCGACGCGCAGGCCGCGCACCCAGCCGAGGTGGTTCAGGCCGACGTAGTCGATCCACGCCTCGCCGGGGTTCTTCACGCCGAGCACGCGGGCGATACGGCGGCCGAGGCCGACCGGCGAGTCACAGATGCCGATGACGCGGTCGCCGAGGTGGCGGGACATGGCCTCGGTGACCAGGCCCGCCGGGTTGGTGAAGTTGATGACCCAGGCGTCCGGCGCGAGGCGGGCCACCCGCTGGGCGATGTCGACGGCGACCGGGACGGTCCGCAGGCCGTAGGCGATGCCGCCCGCGCCGACCGTCTCCTGGCCGAGGACGCCCTCGGCGAGGGCGACCCGCTCGTCGTTCGCCCGGCCTTCGAGGCCGCCGACGCGGATCGCCGAGAAGACGAAGTCGGCGCCGCGCAGGGCCTCGTCGAGGTCGGTGGTGGCGGTCACCTCGGGCGCGTCGGGGACCCCGGCCGCCTGTTCGGCGAGCACACGGGACACGGCGGAGAGCCGCCCGGAGTCCAGGTCGTGCAGCACGACGTGGATGACCCGGCCCTCGGCGCGGTCCGTCAGGAGCGCCCCGTACACGAGCGGCACGCGGAACCCGCCGCCGCCCAGAATCGTCAGCTTCACGTCTGAACCCTTCCCGCCACGACGACCTCGACGCCCGCCTCCTGCAGGGAGGCCTGCGTCGCCGGGTCGACCGGCGCGTTCGTCACCACCACGTCCAGATCCTCGGGACCGCACACCTTCGCCATCCCGTGCCCGGGGAACTTCGCCGCGTCGGCGAGCAGGACGACCTTGTCGCCGGCCTTGATCATGGCCCGCTTCACCGGCACCTCGACGACCGTGGTGTCCATGACCTGCCCGCCCGGCCGCACCCCGCTGGTCCCGAGGAACAGCCAGTCGGCGTGCAGCTGGCGCAGGTTGTCCTCGGTGAGGAAGCCGACCAGGGACCGGTACTCGCGGCGGACCATACCGCCCAGCAGCACCAGCTCGATGCCCTCGTCGTCGGCGAGCTCCTCGTAGACCACCAGGTTGCTGGTGATCACGGTGAGGCGGCGGCCGTGCAGCTGACGGGCGAGGCGGAAGGCGGTGGTCCCGATGTCGAGCAGCACCGACTGACCATCTTCGATCATCGAGGCCGCGTGCACCGCTATGGCGTCCTTCTCGGGCACGCGCACCTCGGCGACCTCGGCGAAAGGCTGGTCGCCCTCCTCCACGACGGCGCCGCCGTGCACCCGGGTCAGCAGCCCGTCCTCCTCGAGTTTGAGCAGGTCACGCCGGACCGTGGCGGGGCTCACACCCAGCTGCTCGGAGAGGTCGGTCACAGCCGCGGGGCCGCCGGAGCGCAGGGCCCGCAGGATGAGTTGATGTCGTCGTTCCGCCAGCATGGCGTGAACACTACTCGTCATCTTCAATCATCGCTATGCTCATTTCTGCTCGGGTATTGACCAATCTCTCGGAGCGGCGCACGATTCCGGTCACGAAATGAAGAGTTTTGACGAGCTCTCCGACCGTATCCCGAGCGAGAGGACGTATCCGTGGACGACGACCGGCCCGATGTGCTGTTGACCGGGCTGCTCTTCTACGACCTCGTCCTCACGGGGCTCGGGAAGCCGCCGACACCGGGCGAGGAGATCTGGACGGGCGGCATGGGCTGCGGCCCGGGCGGCATCGCCAACCTCGCGGTGGCCGCCGCCCGCTTCGGCCTGCGGACCTCGCTGGCCACGGTGTTCGGCGACGACCTGTACGGCGAGTACTGCCGGGACGTCCTGTGCGACCAGGAGGACATCGATCTCTCACTGTCCCGCACGGCCGACGGCTGGCCCACCCCGGTCACCGTCTCCCTCGCCTACGGCCATGACCGGGCCCTCGTCACCCACGGCCAGGAACCCCCGTACTCGCAGGACGCGCTGATGGGCGACCCGCCCGAGGCGCGCACGGCCCTCGTGCACATCGAGGCAGAACCGCGCGAGTGGATCGCCAAGGCCGCCGCGAACGGCACCCAGGTCTACGCCGACGTCGGCTGGGACCCGACCCAGCAGTGGTCGTCCGACCTGCTCGACCAGCTCCGCCTGTGCCACGCCTTCCTCCCCAACGAGACCGAGGCGATGGCCTACACCGGCACCGACAGCGCGGTCGCGGCCCTCGGCACGCTCAGTGAGCTGGTGCCGGTCGCCGTGGTCACCCGGGGCGGCGACGGGGCGGTGGCCGTCGACCAGATCACCGGCGAGTACGCGGAGGTCCCGGCCCTGGACGTCGACGTACTCGACGCGACGGGCGCCGGGGACGTGTTCGGGGCGAGCTTCGTCGCGGCCTCGCTCGGCGGCTGGCCGCTGGAGCAGCGGCTGCGGTTCGCGGTGCTCGCGGCCGGGCTGTCGGTCCGGCACCACGGCGGGGCCCTCGCCGCCCCCGGCTGGTACGGCGTCGACCGCTGGTGGCGCTCGCTGACCGACCCCGGCCTCAAGCAGGCGTACGGCTTCCTGGCCGACCGCATCCCGGCCGATGTCGGCCCGCCCGTGCGCCATGCCCCCGTCACCCCGCCGGCCCCGCACACGCCCGTCGGCCCACGCGCCTCTGAAGAGCGGCACTGACCCCCAAATCCCCTCAGCACGTCGAACAGGAACTACAGGAGTGACCCGTGGACCTTTCTCGTAGAGGCTTCCTCCAGGCCGCCGTGTTCACCGCGGCCGCGTCCGGCCTGACCGTCGCCTGCGGCGGCGGCTCGGAATCGGGCGGCACCAAGAACGGCAAGGACCTCACCCTGTGGTACTGGGGTGGCGCGCTCAGCGACAAGGTGGTCGCCGAGGCCAAGACGCACTTCAGCGGCCAGATCAAGCTGACCAGTGCCTCCATCGGCGGCGACTTCAAGCAGAAGCTCACCACCACCCTGGCAGCGGGCGGCTCCTCCGTGCCCGACATCACCGGCATCAAGGGCGAGGACATAGCCTCCTTCCTGCCCAACGCCGACCGCTTCCTCGACCTGAACGACCTGGGCTTCAACAAGATCTCGTCCCAGTACCTGGAGTGGAAGACCAAGCTCGCCCAGACCAAGGACGGCAAGCAGATCGGGTTCCCGATCGACATCGGTCCCACCGCGCTCTTCTACCGCGCGGACCTGTTCGACAAGGCCGGGCTGCCCACCGACCCGGCGAAGGTCGCAGCCGAGGCCAAGACCTGGGAGGACTACTTCGCGCTCGGCACCGAGCTGAAGAAGTCGCAGCCCGGCATCTTCCTGGTCAACAACATCAGCTCGGTGTTCAACATCGCGGTCGGCCAGGGCACCAAGCGGTTCATCGACGAGGACAACCACTTCATCGGCGACCAGGAGCACATCCGCACCGCGTGGGAGACGGCGATCCGCCCCTACACGCTGGGCATCGACGCCAAGATCAACGACCAGACGTGGAACGCCGCCATCGGCAAGAACCTGGCCACCGAACTCGGCGCCGCCTGGCACGCGCTGGACATCGAGTCGGCCGCCCCGGGCACCAAGGGCAAGTGGCGGGTCTGCGCGACCCCCAACGGGCCGGCCAACCAGGGCGGTTCCTACCTGGCGCTGCCCTCGCAGTGCCGGAACCCCGAAGAGGCGTTCAAGATCATCAGCTGGATCCTCAGCCCGGACAACAACGCCAAGAGCTACACCGACGCCACCATCTTCCCCGCCTCTCCGGCGACGTACTCGATGGAGGCAATGACGGGTCCCGACGCCTTCTTCGGCGGACAGAAGATCATCGAGGTCTTCGGCCCGGCCGCCGAGGCCATCCCGGTGAGCTACGAGGCACCCGCGGACTCCGCGGTCATGGCTCCCTTCATGGCCGAGCTGAGCAGCATCGAGGCCAAGGGCAAGAAGCCCGACGACGCCTGGAACGACGCGGTCGACCAGGCCAAGCAGATCGCCCGGCGACAGGGGGTGAACTGAGGTGGCATCACCTCCGGTCACCGGTTCCGCCACGGTGCGCGAGCACCGTGGCGGGCCGGGCCCGGCCCGTTTCCGCCCGCGGCGCACACCGCCCGCGGGCGCCGTTCGGCCCAAGCGGCGCGGGGTGCTGTCGTACTGGCGGCAGTACCTGGCGATCTCGCCCTTCTACCTGATCTTCGCCGGCTTCTCCTTCGTCCCCGTCTTCTATTCGCTGTATCTGTCCTTCCAGCGCTACGACGGCCTGGGCACGAAGCAGTTCGTGGGTCTGCAGCAGTACGAGTTCCTCTGGAACGACCCGGTCTTCTGGCTGTCGATCCGCAACACCCTGGCGATCTGGGTGCTGTCGACCGTGCCCACGCTGTTCGGCGCCCTGGTGCTGGCGACGCTGCTGCACTCGGTGCGCCGTTTCAAGGGCTTCTACCGCATCGCGCTCTACGTACCGAACGTCACGTCGATCGTCGCCGTGGCGATCTTCTTCGGCGCGGTGTTCAGCAACAACTTCGGTCTGGTCAACGCGATCCTGGGCACGGTCGGCATCGAGCCCGTCCCGTGGCTGAGCAACCCTTGGCTGATCAAGGTGGTGATCGCGGCGCTGATGACCTGGATGTGGACTGGCTACAACATGATCATCTATCTGGCCGGCCTCCAGGCCATCCCGCAGTCGGTCTACGAGGCGGCCAAGATGGACGGCGCCGGCCCCGTCCGCACCTTCTTCCAGATCACCATTCCGATCATGCGGCCGATCATTCTCTTCACCGTCGTCATCTCGACGATCAACGGCCTGCAGAGCTTCAGCGAACCCCAGGTGCTCTTCGCCAGCAACGCCGCCAACGCGAACCTCGGCGGCCCCGGCCAGGCGGGCCTGACCACGCTGCTGTACTTCTACCAGTCGGCCTTCCTCGACAACGACTACGGCTACGGCGCGGCCATCGTGTGGGCCTTCTTCGTACTGATCATCGTGCTCGTCGTCATCAACTGGCGCATCGTGCAACGAGGGAGGAAGTCATGACGACAGCCGCCACCACATCGCCCGCCGCCGGCGCGAAGCGGCGGCTGCGGCGCCCCAAAGGCCTGACCGCGCACATCCTCCTCGGCCTGGCCGTCCTGATCTCGGTCTTCCCGTTCCTGTGGACGATCGTGATGGCGACCAACACCACCAAGGACATCTACCAGAGCCCGCCGAAGCTGACGTTCGGCACGCATCTGCTGGAGAACATACGGAACGTCCTCAGCACCATCGACTTCTTCGGGTCGATGCTCAACACGATCGTCGTCGCGAGCGTCACCACGGTCCTGGTGCTGTTCGTCGACTCCCTGGCGGCCTTCGCCTTCGCCAAGTTCGACTTCCCCGGACGCAAGGTGCTCTTCGGCACGCTGCTGGTGTTCATGATGCTGCCGCTCCAGCTGGCGGTCCTGCCGCAGTTCATCCTGATGTCGGAGATCGGCTGGGTCGGCATGCTCAAGGCGCTGGTCTGGCCCGCGCTCTCCAACGCCTTCGGCATCTTCTGGCTGCGCCAGTACATCGAGAACGGTGTGCCCGACGAACTGCTCGACGCGGCGCGCATCGACGGTGCCGGGTTCTTCCGTCAGTACTGGAACGTCGCCCTGCCGATGATCAAGCCCGCGTTGTCCTTCCTCGCCATCTACGCCTTCGTCAACGCCTGGAACGACTACGTCTGGCCGCTGATCGTGCTCACCAACCCCGACCACGTCACGCTTCAGGTGGAGCTCGCCCAGCTCAACGTCGGCCACAGCACCGACTACAGCATGGTCATGGCAGGTGTGCTGATGGCGGCCCTCCCCCTGGTCATCGTCTTCAGCATCTTCGCGCGCGGGTTCATCGCGGGCGCCACCGAAGGTGCGGTGCAGGGGAGTTGACCGGTCGTGCCCTGGATCGGCCGGGCCGGATTCGAGCGGTCGGTTCAGGGCGGGTCGGTAGAGGCTGTGTGGCAGGCATGGGCGACGAGAGGGGTGCGCGGTGACGGACGTCGACGCCGGGGGCGGTCAGGCACCGGGTGAGCGTGCGGCGGAGCGGACGGGACCCTTCGCCAGGTGGCCGTCGGCTCGCCGCCTTGCCTCGTGCCTCGCCCGGCCCGCCGCCCGCGGGCCCCGCCGGGACGGGGCCGCGTGGGGCAAGGTGCTCGTCGTCGGCATGGACGGGCTGCGCTACGACAGGCTGACCCGGTCACCGTCCAACGCGCCCGTGCTGCACGGCCTGATGGCCGCGGGCGCCCACGGCACCAGCCTTCTGCCCTACGGCGAGGCGGACGGCCAGGCCGAGAGGGGGCCGTCGACCAGCATGGCCTACACCGACTCCGGGCCCGGCTGGTCGAGCGTGCTGACCGGGGTGTGGCCCGACCGACACGGGGTGACCGGCAACGACTTCATCGGCGCCGACTTCGCCCGCTACCCCGACTTCCTGACCCGCGCCGTCCGAGCCCGGCCCGGCTTTCGCACCGCGGCAGCCGTGTCCTGGCCGCCACTGGTCCGCCGCGGCGTCCTGGGCGCCGCCATCGGTCGGCGGGTGCGCTACAACGGCGAGTTCCGCGGCTACGACACCGCGGACCGCCGCGTCGCCCGCACCGCCCTACGCTGGCTCACCAGGGGCGACCCGGACGTCGTGTTCGTGTACTTCGGCGCCACCGACGAGGCGGGCCACGCCACGGGCCCTCTCTCCCCCGCCTACGACCGCGCCCTCCTCGCCCAGGACACCCACCTCGGACGGCTGCTGGAGGCGATCGACGCCCGGCGCGCGGCCCCCGGGCGCGCCGACGAGCGCTGGACCGTGCTGGTGACCACGGACCACGGTCACCTCGACACCGGCGGCCACGGCGGCGACACCCGCGCCGAGCGGGAGGTCTTCGTCATCCTCGCCGAGCCCGGCATGCCCGGCAGCACCCGGCTCGACACGCCCCGACTCATCGACATCGCCCCCACCGTCCTGGACCGTCTCGGCATCCCCGTCGATCCCGGCTGGGACCTGCAGGGCCGCGCTCTGCCCCGGCACACCGCACCGACCTCGGAATGGCCATGACCGACGCACTCCCCGACCCGCTGACAGCCCTGCGCCCCTGGGAGGCACCCGAGGTGACCTCCTGGGGGCGACTCCCCATGAACGCCGTCGACCGGCGCTCCGGAGCACTCCCCCTCGACGGCGACTGGCGCTTCCAGTTGCTGCCGGTTCCGGACGCGCCGGTCGGCGGTGCGTGGTCGTCGGCGTACGTACCGGGTGTCTGGACCATGCAGGACACGGACGACCGTCCGCAGTACACGAACGTCCGCATGCCGTATCCAGAGTTTCCGCCGTTGTCGCCCGCGCACAGGAATCCGACGGGCGTGTACGAGCGTGAGGTGGAGGTCCCCGCCGACTGGGCCGGCCGCCGGATCGTGCTCCGGATCGGCGCCGCCGAGAGCGTACTGCTGGTGCACGTGGACGGGCGGCCCGTCGGCATCTCCAAGGACTCCCACTTGGCGGCCGAGTTCGATCTGACGGGTCTGGTACGCCCCGGCTCGGCCGCGACCGTACGGCTCACGATCGTCAAATGGTCCGACGCCTCGCACATCGAGGACCAGGACCAGTGGTGGCACGGTGGGATCACCCGCTCGGTGCTGCTGTACGCGACGGATCCCCTCTACCTCGCGGACGTCACCGTGCGGGCGCGGTACAGCGGTGAACTGCGGGTCGACTGTCTGGTGCGGGATACAGGCGGTGCGCTGCCCGCCGGGTGGTATCTGACGGGGGAGCTGGATGGTCAACTCCTCGCACAGGACCGGGAGTTCGACCGTGCGAATGTCGAGGACGAGCGCGTCTCCGACTTCCTCGGCGAGGCCCGGCTGCTGGCCACCGTCCCCGAGGTGCGCGCCTGGAACGCGGAGACGCCCGAGCTGTACGACCTGACCGTCCGCCTGCACCGCGCCGACGGCACGGTCGCCGACACCTCCCGCCACCGGATCGGCTTCCGTGACGTCGAGATCGTGGGCCGCGACCTGCTGGTCAACGGCGAGCGGGTGTTCATCCGGGGCGTCAACCGGCACGACTTCCACCCACTGACCGGGCGGACGGTGTCGTACGACGACATGCGCGCCGATCTGGTGCTGCTCAAGCGCTTCGGCTTCAACGCGATCCGCACCGCCCACTACCCGAACGACCCGGCGCTGTACGACCTCGCCGACGAGCTCGGTTTCTACGTCGTCGACGAGGCGGACATCGAGTCCCACGACCACGCCCACGAGATCGCCGACGACCCTCGCTATCTGAACGCCTTCGTGGACCGGGTCTCGCGGATGGTGCTGCGCGACAAGAACCATCCGTCGGTCATCATCTGGTCGCTGGGCAACGAGTCCGACTACGGCGCGAACCACGATGCGGCAGCCGGCTGGGTGCGCCGCCATGATCCGACCCGGCCGATCCAGTACGAGGGGGCGGCCAAGCTCGACTGGGCGGCGACGGACGACGCCTCCGACATCGCCTGCCCGATGTACGCGCCGCTGGAGGACTGCGTCGCCCACGCCCTGTCGGGCAGACAGACACGCCCCCTCATCCAGTGCGAGTACTCGCACGCCATGGGCAACAGCAACGGCACGCTGGCCGACCACTGGGCTGCCATCGAGGCCACCCCAGGTCTTCAGGGCGGGTTCATCTGGGAGTTCTGGGACCACGGGATTCTGCAACGCGTGAGCGACGGAAGACCGGCCGGGCGTGGGGGCGCCGGGCTCTACGACAACGGTGTCGCCGCGCCCGGGTACCGGTGGGCGTACGGCGGTGACTTCGGCGAGGCGATCCACGACGGCGCGTTCATCGCGGACGGCGTGGTGTTCCCCGACCGCACGCCCAAGCCCGCGATGTACGAGCACCGCGAGATCGCGGCGCCGGTGCGGATCGAGCGCTACAAGCACGAGGGGATCGTCCTCTCCAACCACCAGCACTTCCGCGGCTTCGACTGGCTGGCCGCCGTCTGGGTGCTGTCGCTGGAGGACGGTCGCACGCTGACCGCGCCGGCCGAGCTGCCCGAGCTGTGCCCGGGCGAGACGGCGGCGGTGCCGCTGCCGTTCCCGCTGCCGGAGGACGGCGGCGAGGCGTGGCTGACGCTGCGGGTGACGACGGCGCAGGACCTGCCGTGGGCGCCGCGCGGCACGGAGGTCTGCACGCCCCAGGTACTGCTGCGGGCGGCCGACGCGCGGCCGGTGCCGGTCGCCGCGGGTTCCGTGGAGGTCGACGACGAGGGTCTGCTCGTCCACCCGCTGCTGACGGCCGCCCCGGCGCTGTCGCTGTGGCGGGCGCCCACCGACAACGACGAGCTCGGCGGCATCGCGGGGCGCTGGCGGTCCTGGGGGCTGGACTCGCTGGTCCGCAAGGTCGTCTCCGTGCGCAGGGGCGCCGAGCGAAGCGAGATGGGGGTCCCCCCGGCCGAAGGCTGGGGGAAGGTGACCGTGACCGCGGAGTACGCCGGCACCACCGGTGTCGTCCGGCACCGGCAGGTGTTCACGCCGGTCGAGGGCGGCATGCGGGTCGACGAAGAGGCCGAGCTGCCCGAGGAGTTCCACGACGTGGCCCGGGTCGGCACCGTGTTCGAGACCGTGGCGGGGCTGGACCTGCTGGAGTGGTTCGGGCAGGGACCGTGGGAGTCCTATCCGGACCGGAGCGCGGGCGCGCCGGTGGGCCATCACTGCGTCCCCGTCGACGAGTTGTTCACGCCCTATCTGCGCCCGCAGGAGAGCGGTGGCCGGCACGGCGTACGGCGGTTCACGCTGTCCGCGCCCGACGCGACCGGACTCTCCGTGGTGCTGGACGAGCCGCGCCAGGTCTCCGTCACCCGCTACCGGGCCGAGGACCTGACCGCCGCCGCCCACCATGACGAACTGGTGCCGCGCACCGGCTGTGTGGTGCACATCGACGCGGCGCACCGGGGCCTCGGCACGGCGTCGTGCGGCCCCGACACCTTCCCCTCCTATCGCGTCGCACCGGGCATCCACCGCTGGAGCTGGACCCTGCGCGTTCTCTGAACTCCCCACGCCCCCTCTCTCCCCCCACGCCTCCCCTCCCCCGTCACCCTTCACGGAGCACACGTGTGCACTTCGCATGACCATGCCCAGGGCGAGGCCGCGCAGGCCGGCGCCGGACGACGCAGTTTCCTCCGCGCCACCGCGCTGCTCGGTGCCGCCGCGACGGCCTCGGTCGCCGTCCCGGCGGTCGCCGAGGCCGCACCCGCCAGTGACTGGCGGCCGGACGCCGACAGCCGCCGCTTCACGCTGGCCGTGATGCCGGACACGCAGTACCTGTTCGACGGACCGAGTATCGACAAGGCACCGGTCGAAGCCTCCCTGCGCTATCTGCTGGAGCACGGCCGCAAGGAGAACCTCGTCTTCCTGTCCCACCTCGGCGACCTCACCCAGAACGGCACACAGCCCGAAGTCGCCGCGATCAGCGAGGCGTTCCGGCTCCTGGACCGGCGGGGCGTGGGCTACAGCGTGCTCGCCGGCAACCACGACGTGAAGTCGTCCACCACCGACCAGCGCGGCGCGACACCGTATCTGGACGCGTTCGGGCCGCAGCGGTTCGCGGGCCGGAGGACGTTCGGGGGTGCCTCCCCCGACGGCTACAACACCTTCCACCTCTTCAGGGCCGCCGGGCGCGAGTGGATGGTCCTCGCGCTGGACTGGCGGCTGTCGGAGAAGGGGTACGCCTGGGCCAAGGACGTCCTCGCCCGGCACCCGAAGACGCCTGTCATCCTCACCACCCACGAGCTGGTCGTCGAGGACGACTCCCTGTCGGCGTACGGGCAGCAGCTCTGGGACAGGCTGATCGAGGACCACGACCAGATCTTCCTCACCCTCAACGGGCACTACTGGCCCGCCGCTCGGGCAACCCGCAAGAACGCGGTCGGGAATGACGTGCACCTGCATCTGACGAACTACCAGAACCGCTACTTCGGCGGTGCCGCGATGATCCGGCTCTACCGTTTCGACCTCGACCGCAACGTCATCGACGTGGAGACGGTCTCCCCGTGGATCCTGGGCCGGGCCGCGAAGGGCCTCAACGAGCTGGAGCGGCAGGAGATCGAACTCAGCGGTGACGCCGACCGGTTCACCGTCGACCTCGACTTCGCCGACCGCTTCTCCGGCTTCGACCCGGTGCCCGCACGCCCGGCCCGGCCCGCGTCACGCATGCTGATCCCGGGCACGGTGGCGTACTGGCGCTTCGAGGAACCCGTCGACAGCGCTTCCGGCACCGTCCGGGACCTCTCCGGGCGCGGCAACGACCTCAAACTCGTCACAGTGGGCGGCGGCAAGCTGGGCTGGTCCGCCGACCACCACCGCGACCAGCCCGGCCACGGCAGCCTGGAGTTCCAGGGCTTCAAGTCCCCGCTGAGGGGCGCCTACCTGCGCACGGTCGACGGCGCACCGCTCAACTCGGCGACGTTCAGGTCCGGTTACACCATCGAGGCGTTCTACCGCCTGCCCGCCGACTGGGACCCCTCGCACAACGCCTGGTCGAGCCTGGTCAGCCGTACGGGCACGGGCGGAGCCGCCGGGAAGACCGCCGACGACCCGGACGAGCCGCTCGCCACGCTGTCCCTGTCCAACGACCGGGAGCCGCAGTGGGCGATGCGGCCGCTGAACCAGCAGGGCATCGCCACCAACTGGGGCCAGGAGACGCCGCTGGAGACCTGGTGGCACCTGGCGGTCGTCAACGACGGCGAGCACACGACGATGTACGTCGAGGGCTGCCCGGTCGTCCGCAACCCCAAGGCGTCGTCGATCGGCATCACCTCCGTCGGCCTGCCCTGGCTGCTCGGCGGCTACGAGTACGGCGACAAGATCGACCAGATCCTCTACGGCCGCCTCGGCGACGTCCGTATCGTCGAACGGGCGCTGCCCGTCACCTCCTTCATGAACCACTGACCCCTTTGTCGAGGATCACCGTGACCGAGCAGCAGCTGCCCGACTGGGCCGACCCGTCCGTCTCCGCCGCCGCCCTCGACGCCCAGGGCGTCTCCCGCCGCGGCCTCCTGCACCGCGCCGGCCTGTTCGGCGCCGCCTTCGCGCTCGGCTCCGCGGCCGCGCCGGCAGCGGCGGCCCCGGCATCGGCCCCCGCCGACCGGCGACTGGGCGGCGAGGACCCGCGCCTCGCCTACCTCGTCGGCGACCACCACATCCACACCGTCTACAGCCACGACGCCAAGTACACGTTCTCCCAACTTGCCGCCGCGGGGGCCAAGTTCGGCCTCGACTGGATGGTGTTCACCGAGCACTCCAACTTCGGGCACGCCAAGTACGGCGCCGCGCTGGAGCACGAAGAGATCCGCAAGGCCCGCGCCGAGAACCCCCGCCAGCTGATCTTCCAGGGCCTGGAGTGGTACATCCCGGCCGCCGAGCACTGCACGGTCTTCACGACTCCGGGTGCCAACGAGGTCGACCTGCTCACCAAGTTCGAGAGCGCCTACGACGGCAAGCTGCTCGGCTTCACCGAGGGAGCCGCCGGGGCCGCGAACACCGCCCGCAACGAGGCACACGCCGTCAAGGCCATCCAGTGGCTCGCCGAGCAGCGCAGCACCGGCTACGTCGACGACGTGCTCGTGCTCGCCAACCACCCGATGCGGCTCGGTATCGACTCCCCGCACGAGATGCGGGCCTGGCGGGACGCGGCCCCCGAGATCATGATCGGCATGGAGGGCGCACCGGGCGCCCAGGGCGCCGCCATCCCCGGCTGGCGCGGTGCCACCTCGATCCGCGGCGAGTACGAGAACAAGCCGTCGGCGCAGTCCTGGGCCGGCTACCCGGCGGACGCGTATCTGACGTACGGCGGCTTCGACTGGGCGACGGCGACGGTCGGCGGTCTGTGGGACTCGATGCTGGCCGAGGGCAAGCTGTTCTCGATCACCACGAACTCCGACGCGCACCGGATCGTCTTCGACACCTGGAAGAACGGCGACTGGCCGGCGGGCCAGAACTTCGACAACACGGGCAAGCTCCCCGACCCGGTGAACACCGACGCCCCGCAGCCGGGCAGCGACTTCTGGCCGGGCCAGTTCAGCCGCACCCACGTCGGTGTCACCCGCTACGGCTACCGCTCGGTGATGGCGGGCCTGCGCGCGGGCCGTGTCTGGCTGGACCACGGGCATCTGCTCGACGGCCTCGACGTACGTCTCAAGCGGGACTGCGACTTCGGCCGGGGCGTCACGCTGGGCGGCCGGCTGCGCGTGCGCAAGGGCGAGAAGCTCACGCTGTACGTGACGGTCACGACCGCCTCGCGGGCCAACCCGCAGGGGATCGTGCCGGAGTTGGCGCACGTGGACGTCATCCGGGGCGCGGTGCGCGGTGCGGTGGCCGACCGGGACTCCTGGAAGGCGCCGGACACCAAGGTCGTGCGCGCGTTGGACGTCAGCGGCCGCAAGGGGACGTACACCCTGCGCATCCCGCTCACTGCCTCAGACGAGTCCTTCTACGTCCGGCTGCGCGGCAGCGACGGAAACCGGCACGGGGCGGGCTACCTCGGCGCGTCGGTCGACCCGCACGGGCCGATCCCGCACGAGCCCGGAAACGGTGACCCGTGGGCGGATACGTGGTTCTATTCGAACCCCGTATTCGTCGACGTGGCAGGAGCCTGATGAGACGTCATTTCCTCACCCTCGGTTGCTTATTGGGAGCCCTCACGCTCGGCGCGGGCACCGCGTCCGCGGCCGGTGACCCGCACTGGGCCGAAGCCGGCAGGACCTTTACGGACACGCTGGGCAGCGGGCAGGGCCTGGCGAGCCGCGCGGACGGCTCCCTGCTGTACCGCGGGCTCGCCTCCATCCCCCTGGACCTGCGCATCAAGGGCTGGAACCACGTCGGCGACCCGGACATCGCACGCGGCCACGTCTTCGACGCCTACCAGGGCCCGGACACGGCCACGTCCAAGATGTTCGCGGTGACTACGCCGGCCGGGAAGCGCTACGAGTACGTCCACCAACTCAACCCGGGGGAGAAGCTGAACAACTCCTTCGCCACCGTCTCGCCCGACGGGCAGTGGCTGGTGTCGGGCGAATGGGGCGAGCAGAGGAGACTCCAGGTCTTCCCCGCTCCCCTGCTCAACCCGGCCACCCCGCCGACGGGCGGGGAACTGAAGGAGGCCTGGCAGATCAGCCTGGACAAGCCAGTGCGCGACATCCAGGGCTGCGACTTCGTGACGGACACACGGCTGCTGTGCGCCTCGAACGACGCCACGGGAACGCTCTCCCCCCAACTCCGCCCGCTGCTCCAGGTGGACCTCCCGCGCAAGCTGGACGGTCAGCCGATCACCGGCGCGGTGAAGACCCTGTTCGGGCTGCCGCAGCGCAGCGTGTGCACGGGCACCTTCGAGACGGAGGGCGTCGACTACGACGTGAGCAGCGGCACGCTGCGGGCGGAGATGATCCCGCCGGGGGTGTGCGCGGTGGCGACGGCCGTGTATTCGTACCGGCAGGTCACGGGCTGATCGGCGCGAGGTAGGGGGCCGCGGTCGGTGTGAACTCGGGCGGCGTCATCGTCGTCTTCGCACGCGCGGGCGTCGGCGACCAGACGACCCGCTCGACCCTCGTCGCTTGGGGGGCGAGGCGATCACACGGGCAGCGGCTCCAGGTCCCGGTCGATGCGCTTGCCGTCGCGCACGCTGACGATGTGCGGATGGTCCTCGCCGAGCAACCACCTCAGATCGGCCTCGGCGCTCTCCCGGAGCTGATCGGCCTCGGGGATCCGGCCCAGCTCACGCAGGGTCACGGCGAGGTTGGCGCAGGAGACGACGGTGTCCGGGTGCTTCGGGCCGAGGGCGGACCGGAAGCCGGCCATGGCCATCCGTTCCAGTTCTTCGGCTTCGTGCAGCCCGCCCTGCTCCGCCAGCACGTTGGCCAGGTTGACGGCGGAGGCGAGGGTGTACGGATGGTGTTCGCCGAGGACCTCGCGCAGGATGGCGAAGTTCTGCTCCAGTACCTTGCCCGCCTTGGTGATCTCACCGGTCCCGCGCAGGAAGATGCCGAGGTTGTTGACGGCGGCCAGCGTCGCCGGGTGGCGCTCGCCGGGTGCGGCGCGGTACTGCCGCACCACGTGCTGCGCCAGGTCGAGTGCCTCCTCCCGGGCACCGGTCGCGTACAGGTCGGCCGCATGGCTCAGGCTGCAGTCCAGCACGTCCGGAACGGACGCGGGGATCTCACGCTGCCGGTAGTGCTCGCGGGTCCGGTGAGTCAGTGCGCGAGCCTCCTCCAGCAGGCCGGCCCTGCGCAGCGACACGGCGAGGCTCTTGGCCATGCGCAGGGTCTCGGGATGGACCTCGCCGAACAGTTCCCCGTAGGTCCTGAGGTGGTCGCCCAGCAGTGAGACCGACGTCTGGTACTCACCTGACTCCCGCAGGTCGCGGCCCAGGTTGGCGGCGCTGGCCAGGGTGTGCGGATGCTCCCTGCCCAGGTCGTTGCGCCGCCGGTCGTAGATCTCCTGGTCGATGTCGCGGGCCTCGCCGTAGCAGCCCAGCAGCCGCAGACAGACGGCACGGTTGCTGTTGGCACTCAGGGTGCGCGGGTGGTCCTCGCCGAAGGTCTCCAGGAAGCCGCGGTGGGCCTCGGTGGCCATGTCGAGGGCGTCTGCGAAGCGTCCGACGCTGCCGAGGTCGGTCGCGAGGCCGCTTGCCGTCATGAGAGTGTGCGGGTGGCCCGGGGGCAGCAGCGCGCGTTGGCGGGCAAGGGTCTGCGAGCCCAGAGTCTCCGCGTCGGTGTACTTGCCCGACGAACGCAGCACGTTGGCGATGTGGAAGCGCAGATACAGGAGCTGGATCTGCAGCTCGGTGGCATGGCGTCGGTGGACCTCGATCGTGGCCGCCCGCTCCTCGTCGGTGCCTCCTGCGCCCTCTCTGTCCGCGGCGGCCTTCTCCTCCAGCGCGGCGATCCGGAGGTGCCGCTCGGCCAGTTGCACTTCCCAGAGCCGGCGCAGCTCCTCTCCGAGGGCGAGGGCGGCGGCGAGGTCGCCGCGCTGCCACAGGTAGCGGACTCGGTCGATGAGCAGCTGCCGGGTTTCCGGCTCGTCGCAGGTGCCGGCTTCGGAGGCCTCCAGATGGGGCCAGATCGCCGCGAAGAGGGGCCGGTTCTCCGGGGCGTCGACCGGTTCCTCGCCCGATGGGCGGGCGCCCGCCAGGACGCGGTGGACGATGTGCCGGGCCTCTTCCTGCTCCTGTGGCGTGAGCTGGGAGCGGATCAACACCTGCACCAGCCGGTGCACCTGGATCGACTCGGTGGCCCGGTCGACCTTGGCCAGGGCGAACCTGCCTGTCTCCCGGATCACCCGGCCGAGGACCATCTTTTCCTGCAGCGCGGGGTCCTCCCTGGCCAGGACTCGGATCATCTCGTCGCCGTAGAGCAGCTTCATGGAGATCGGCTCGGCCCCGAAGAAGGCGCACAGCTGAAGCAGGCGTACGGCGGCCGGGGAGCGTTCCTTGAGACGTTCGATGGAGACGTTCCAGGTGGCGGCCACGGGCTGCGGGTAGGTCACAGGCCGGCTGAACGACAGTACACGTTCGGCCTGTTGCTCCAGTTCGGCGAGATAGGTGTCGACGGACGTGCCGGTCTCGGCCAGCCATGCCCCGGCTTGGTCGAGGGCCAGCGGCAGGTCACCGACGGCGGTGGCGACCCGGTCTGCGTCCTCGGTGGTGAGATCCGCGACCCGGCGCAGCAGATGCTCGATGCTCTCCTCCCGCGGGAACAGGTCGATCTCGAGGGCCTCGCCGTACTGCCGCCAGTTCTGGTTGCGCGAGGTCACCAGGATGTGGCCGCTGCCGCCCGGAAAGTGCCGGCTGACCTCCTGCGGCTCGTCGGCGTTGTCGAAGACCAGCAGCCAGCGCAGTGTCGCACTCGACCGGCGCAGATGGTCGCACACCTCCTGAGCGGCCTGCCCCGCGTCGTCGCCGACGCGCAGCCCCAGCCTCGGGGCCAGGTCCGCCAGGGCGGAGACGACGAGTTCGTTCTGTTCCGAGGCGATCCACCACACCAGGTCGTAGTCGGCGGCGAAGCGATGCACGTACTCCAGGGCGATCTGGGTCTTGCCGACACCTCCCAGCCCGTACAGGGCGTGCATCCCAGGCAAGCCGCCCGAGGCACTGCCGCCGAGCCGGTCGCGCAGCCGCTCCAGCAGGGCGCTGCGGCCGGTGAAGGAGGCGTTGCGGGGCGAGACGTTCCAGAACCTGGGCGCGGTGCCCGGGAAGCGTGCCTGCATGGGCCGGCCGTCGTCCAGCGATTCCGCGGGCAGGGCGGGCTCGCCCAGGGCGCGCAGCATCGCTGTGGTGGCCTGTGTCTCGTCCAGCCGCACCAGGTCCACCTGCGCCGACTCGCTGAACGACGGCACGGGCCGGATGTCGCCCACCCGCACGGCGACGACCTGGCGCCGCCCGGAGCGGTTGCCGCCGGTCGCGGCCTCCCACACCTGGCGGGCCCGTGCGGAGCGCTGGTAGGCCGGGGAGAGCACGACGATCGTGCGGTCGGCCGGCTTCTCCACACCGTCGTTCTCGCCGCCGACGTACTTCGGCAGCACCCGGAAGCCGGCCCGGGTGAGCAGCAAGGCGATCCAGTCGGCCCACATCCGGTCCTCGGAGACATAGCTGAGGTGCAGGACGGCCGGGAGCGGCGAACGGCTGCGGTTGAACGACCTCTTGACGCCCAGGCGCACCTCCTCGTCCACACGCGGCAGAGCGGTGACGGCCCGGTCGGTGAGGACTCCGGTGAGCCGTTCGAAGGCCGCCAGCAGTGATCCGGCGACCCCGGCCTCGTCGCCGAAGGTGGCCAGCGTCTCCTCGTAGGCGTAGTAGGGACGGTACGGAACCTCCACCGAGCCCCAGTAGGAGGTCAGTTCGTCGTCGGTCAGGCCGGCGGGGAAACCGGCGAACCTCGCCCGGGCCAGGGAACGTCCGGCGTCGGCCTTCTCCTTCTCGCCCTCGTCGATGCGCATGGGGACGGGCAGGACGCGGATGCTGCGGCTGCGGAAGCGCTCGTGAATGTCGTGGGCAACCGCGGAGGCGCCATCGATGCTCTGGTTGCTGAAGGTGAAGCAGTCCACCAGGATGTCGGGCAGGTGAGCGGTGCAGATGTCGGCGATGTCGGACAGTCCGGTGCGGCTGTCGATCAGGACATAGTCGTAGTTCTGCCGCATGTCCTCGCGCAGGGCGTCGAAGAACACACCACCGCCGAGGTGTTCGTAGAAGTTGTCCCAGTCGAAGGTGCTGACGAACGCCGAGTAGTCACGGTTCTGCCGGCCCGCGGTCACCAGGTCGAGTGTGCCCGGCTCCGGGAACGGCCACTCCAGGGAGACCGCGCGGCGCTGGATGCGGGCGTAGTCGCGATGCCAGTCCGGCGGGCGCTGCTCGCTGTCAGCGCCGCCGGCCGCCCAGGCGTAGTCGGTCAGGAGATCGATGACGCCGGTGGTGGCGCCCACCGTGGCGGGGTCGAGAAACGGATGGAAGAACCTGTGCAGGCCCGGCGCCTCCAGGTCCCAGTCCACGGCCAGTACCCGTTTGCCATTGGCGGCGAGGATCCAGGCGACGTTGGCCAACGCCATCGTGCGGCCTGTACCGCCCTTGTACGAGTAGAACGTGACAATGCGTCCGTCACGGTCATCGGTCATCGCCGCTCCCCGCCATGCCGTGTCGGACCCGTGCCGTGGCCGCTTCGGGTTGTCGCGTGCCGACTTCTCCAGATTAGCCGTCGGGGCGTCTGTGTGCTTCCGTCCAGGCGCAGTTGGCCCCGGCGGGGCTTATCCTCGCAGCGGGCTGCAGACCCAGGGGGGACGGGGAATGAAGATCTTTCTGAGCTGGTCCGGACGCGCCTCCCAGCAGTGCGCCGAAATACTCGCCGAATGGCTGCCTTTCTTCAGCGACGAGATCGAGCCCTTCGTCTCCTCGGACAGCATCAGGAAGGGAGCCCGCGGCCTGGACGAACTGAAGGAACAGCTCGACAAGAGTTCCTTCGGGATCGCCTGCATCACCCATTCCAACCTTGACGCCCCGTGGATCACTTTCGAATCGGGAGCTCTGTCGAAGGAGGTCAATGAGCACGCGGGGCGCGTCGTGCCGTTCCTCCTCGAAGGCAGTCACGCCGATCTGGAGATCGCGAGCAGTCCGCTCCGCCAGTTCCAGTCGACCCGGGCGCACGACAAGGAAGATGTACTGAAGATGGTGCGGACGATCAATGAGGTCCTCTGCAAATCCGCCGGCCGCCATCCCGACGACACTCGACTCACGAAGCGGTTCGCCAAAGCGTGGCCCGATCTGAGCGACGCCCTGGCAGAGATCGACCTGGCGGCGGACGGCGACGGGCACGGACCACCCCGCCGGTCGCAGACGGAGATCCTGGAGGATCTGGCCTCCCTGCTGAAGGAACAGATCAGCCGTATCACCGACTTGGAACGGGCCGTGGACGCCCTCCGCAACGGCCATGGCACGCCCCCCAGGAAGCTGACCAGATTCGTGGGTGTCTACGACGAGCCCGTCGTCCCGGTCGCCGTCACGGCACAGCCCCCCGGCGAGGACGAGGCGGGATGAGCCCAGGCCTCAGGCACCGGCTGCGGATCCTGTTCGGCACGCGTCTCGGGCTGTCGACGGCCGGACGGGCCTGTGCCGTGCAGTTCGGCGTGCTGTCGGGTGCCGCCCAGCTGTATCTGACGTTCTGGCCGGACAGCCGTTTACCACGCGGTGCGACGTTCCTTGTCCTGGCGGGCGTTGCGCTGGCCGGAGGCATCGTGCAGTCCTGGCCACGCGACCGTGCCGACCACGAGTTCAGCCATCCGGAGTTCGGCGTTACCGTGGCTGTCGGTGACCTGTTCGACCAGCCGTGTCACCTGGTGATCGGATGCAACGACGTGTTCGACACCGACACCACCGACGATCTGGTGATCGCGCGCCGCAGTGTGCAGGGCCAGTTGCTGCATCGGGTCTATGCCGGGGAGGTCGACCGGCTGGACGGTGAACTCGAAGTCGCGCTGACCGGGAAGCAGCCGGTCAGGGTGGAGGAACGAGCAACGAAGCGGGCCGGCAAGTTGTGCCGCTATCCGGTCGGCACGGTCGCCGTCCTCGGCCTGCCCGCCCAGCGCTACTTCCTCAGCGCCTACGGCACCATGGGCAACGACCTGACGATCAGCTCGAAGCCCGACGACATCTGGCTCAGTCTCGGCGAGCTGTGGCGGGCGGTGCATGTGCACGCCCGGCGCGAGGCGGTGGCCATGCCGGTCATCGGCTCGGACCTGGCCCGCATCGACAGCATGGACCACGCCGGCCTGATCAAGCTGATCCTGCTGTCGTTCGTCACCAGGTCACGGCAGTCGGTCATCTGCAAAGAGCTGACGATCGTCGTCCGCCCGGAGGAGTATGAGCGCGTCGACATGCTGGAGCTGGCCGCGTTCCTGCGGACGCTCTGACCATCGGACCCGTGGGGAGGGCTTCGCGTGGCGCAGGAACGGAGCGAGGCACATTCGAAAAGGCCCTACTTCTTTCTGAGTTACGCGCACACGCCGCGCCTCGATCCCTACGACGCCCCTGATCCGGACATGTGGGTGCACCGGCTGTTCCGAGACCTGTGCGAGCACGTCATGTATATGACGGTCACCCCCGCCGGCGCACCCATCGGATTCATGGATCGTGAGACGAGGGCTGGGGAGATCTGGAGCAACCAGACGTCCGAGGCGCTCGCCACCTGCCGGGTGTTCGTCCCCATGTACTCCCCCCGCTACTTCATCAGCGACACCTGCGGCCGAGAGTGGTCGGCCTTCTCCCAGCGTCAGGCACAGCACAGCAGGTCGTCGCCACCGGGTCTCCCGGCCATCGTGCCGGCGCTTTGGACCCCCGTACCGTCCCACAATCTTCCCCCCGCCGCGCGGAGCCTGCAGTACGACCACGAGCGGTTCGGCCGGGAGTACGCCACGTTCGGCCTGTACGGGCTGATCAAGCTGCGGTCGTACCGCCGGCAGTACGAGGAGACCACCTACCGGCTGGCTCAGACGATCGTCGCCACAGCGGCGCAGAACCCGCTCCCCGCCGGACACCCCCTGGACTTCACCCAGCTGCCCAGCGCCTTCGAGCAACGCACCGGCCTGCGCCGGATTCGCATCGTGGTGGCCGCGCCCAGCCGTGAGGAGCTGCCGCCGGGGCGCCCCGAACGGTGCTACGGCCCCTCCGCCCTCGACTGGAATCCCTACCGCGAGAGCGACACGGACACCACCCGGCCACTCGCTGAGATCGCCGCGACCATCGCGGAGCGGCTCGACTACCGGGCCACGGTCGAATCACTCGACGAAGTGGCCGGCGGTCTGCTCGCCGGGCGGCGACCGGACGGTCCGACACTGATGCTGCTGGACAAATTGGTCCTTTCCGACCCGAAACGGCAGGCGCTGCTGACCAAGGTGGATGAAGCTGAGCTGCCGTGGCTCGGGGTGGTCGTGCCGTCCAATCCGTCCGACCCGGACGACGAAACCGGACTCGAGTTGCAGACGGCCCTGGAGCGGCGACTCCCCCGGACCGTCAGGCGCGTCCGGAGCGTCCCGCGGGCGGCGATGGCCGGGGTTCCCACCCTGGCCGACTTCGTCGCCCTCCTGCCCCACGTGATCCAGTGGGCGGCCGCGCAGTTCCTCCGGTTCACCCCGAGCCATCCGCCCCCGGGTTCCGCGCCCCCCCGGTTCCGGCTGGGAGGACCCGTCGAGGAGGCATCCGATGACCGCCGCCCCTGACGGACAGATCATCACCTTCTATTCCCAGAAGGGCGGTACCGGACGGACCATGGCACTGGCCAATGTGGCATGGATCCTTGCTTCCAACGGCTACCGCGTCCTGGCATCGGACTGGGACATCGAGGCGCCGGGCCTGCACCGCTATTTCCACCCGTTCCTCGACGCCGCGGCCTCCGGCGCGACGACGGGCGTGCTCAATCTCTTCACGGACTACGTGGCGGACCGGCGCACCGGCGCCGAACCGGAGGCGGACGTGATACGCCGTCATGCCAGCGTGCTGCCGCACTCCGTTTCGGTCGACTGGCCCTTCCCCGACGACGGAACCCTCGACTACATGCCCGCGGGGCGGCGGGACGCGGAGTACTTGACGCATCTCATGGGCTTCAACTGGGGAGACTTCACCGAGTTCCTCGGCGGCGTCCGGTTCCTGGAGGCGTTGCGCCATGACATGAGGAGCCGCTATGACTACACCCTGATCGACAGCCGTTGCGGGGTGAGCGACCTGGTCGCCCTGTGCACCATGGACCTGCCGGACGTGGTGGTGAACTGCTTCACGCTGAGTTCGCAGAGCATCGCGGGCGGGGCGGCCATGGCCCGGACCATCCGGCACAACGCGAGACCGCGTGACGTCCAGGTGTTGCCGGTCGCCATGCGGGTCGCGGAGGGGCGAGCCGACCGGCTGACCGCCGCGCGGGAACTGGTCCGTGTCTCCATCCCCGGCCAACCGGACGGCAGCCGGGCCTGCTTGGAGATCCCGCATCGGCAGGACTACGCCTACGAGGAGATACTCACCGTGTTCGGCGACCCGCCCGGCAGCCCCGACAGCCTGCTGGCGGCCCTCGAACGGCTGACGGGCCAGATCACCGCCGGCGCCGTGACCAGCTTCCCGGCCCTCGACGACGACCTGCGCAGACGTCATCTCACCTCGTACGTACGGCCGCTGTCACCCGTCGCCACGCCGCTGAGGCTGTGGCACGCGCCGGAGGACAGGATGTGGGCCGACTGGGTCCGCTGGGTACTCACCCGCTCGGGCTTCGAAGTGCTCGCCCCCGACGCCGGTGCCGGTCCGACGCCTTCGGGCACGACACCGCGCACTGTGGCGCTGCTGTCCTCGTCCTTTCTGCGCTCGACGCGGTCACGCACGCTGTGGGAGCGCGTCGCCCCGCCCCGACCCGGCTCGCCCGGGCAGCTGGTCCCGTTCCGTATCGAGCCCATCACGCTCGCGCCACCGTTCAGCGACCACGGCCCGGTAGACCTGACCTCCCTCGACGAGTCGCACACCGCCCAGACCGTCCTGCGCAGCGTCGGGCTCTCCGGCGAGGCGACCCTGCGACCGCTGGAGTCCGCCCGGCCCCGGTTTCCCGGCCGCACGCCCACCGTATGGCAGGCCCCGCCACGCAATCCGTTCTTCGTGGGCCGCGACAGGCATCTGGACCAGCTGCACGCCATCCTCGACGTCAGCCGTCGTCAGGCCGCGGTACTTCCCCGCCAGGGCCTCGGTGCCTGCGGGCGCACCCAGCTCGCCGTGGAGTACGCCCATCGTTTTCAGGCGGCCTACGACCTGGTGTGGTGGGTGCGTGCGCAGAGCCGGGAGTCGACGTTGCTGTCACTGGCACGGCTGGCCGGCCGTCTCGGGCTGCGTCACGGCGACAGCGTTCCCGAGGCCGCTCGTCGGACCCTCGACGAGTTGGGCTCGGGCGCACCGTACGACCGATGGCTGCTGGTCTACGACAACGCCGGCGGCCCGCAGAGCCTCGACGGGCTGCTGCCCTCCGGTGCGCACGGGCATGTGCTGGTCACCTCCCGCGACCGCCGCTGGACCGGGACGACGGACACCGTGGAGGTCGACGCCTTCACCCGGGAACAGAGCATCGAGCTGCTGCGCCGGCGCGTGCCGGTGCTGGCCCCCAACGACGCCGACCGGATCGCCACGGCCGTGGAGGACATGCCGCTCGCGGTGACGCAGGCGGCGTCGTGGCTGGCGCAGACCCCACAGGTGGAGGACTACCTCCGGCAACTCGCCGAGCAGCGGCACGCGTTACCGTCGACCCAGCCCGGCGGTCCGGTCGCGGCCACTACCCTGCTGGCCCTGGCCACCTTGCGCGAGCGTGCTCCTGCGGCGCTGCGGCTGCTCATGCTGTGCTCTCATCTCGCTCCGCTGCCGGTGCCGTTGGCGCCGTTGTACACCGACACCGCGCTGCGTCTTCTGCGCCCCCACGACCCCGGCGTGCACGAGCGGTTGCTGCTGGGCAAGGCGGTGCAGGAACTCAGCCGGCTCGGCCTGACCGAGGTCGACCAGGCCGGTCACACGCTGAGAGTGCACCGCATCGTGCAGGCTCTGGTACTCGCTGCGGTTCCCGAGTCCGAGGACGAGAAGATCCGCCATGAGGCACACCGGTTGCTCGGCGCCGCCGGACCGCGCCGCGACAGGTCCGGCGGCGACACCGACGACGAGACGTCCGAGGAGCTGTGGCCGCACCTCGATCAGACGCGGGCCGATGAGTGCGGGGACGACGACATCCGGGAGATGCTCATCGAGCGGCTGGGCCGCACCGTACGGCTCGGCATGCCGGAGCGCGCGCTGGAACTGGGGCGTCGGCTCGACCAGGGCTGGAGCCGGGGCGGCGTGGACGGTGAGCACCAGGTGCTGCGACTGCGTACCCATCAGGCGGCCGCGCTGCGGAGCCTGGGCGCCTATGGGGAGGCATCCGGTCTGGACGCCGACACGCTGAGCCGTCAGCGCGAGCTGCTGCCGCCGGGCCACGCGCACACACTGATGACCGCCGCAGGTCTGGCCGAGGACCTGCGGGCGCTGGGCCGTGTCGGTGAGGCCCTGCGACTGGCCCGTGAGGTGTCGGCCGGTTTCCGGGATTCCTTCGGTGAGGAGCACCCGCAGGCGCTGTCCGCGTCCGAGGCGTTCGCCAGGTCGCTGTCCCTGACGGGCGAGTACTCGGCCGCCCGGGAGAAGAGTCTGGCCGCCCTGCAGCGCCGGCGCGAGGTGCTGGGCAACGGTCATCCGTCGGCCCTGGTGTCCACGCTCGGGCTCGGCCGGGACTTGCGTGAAGTGGGCGACTACGCCGGTTCCGTGACTGTACTGCGGCCGGCTCTCAATGAGTTGCGGGGGCACAGCACACGCGGTGCGCTGCGTGCGACCGTCAGTCTCTCGGTTTCGCTGCGCCGCATGGGCGAGCTGAAGGAGGCCGAGGCGCTCGCCTCCGCGGCCGACCGGGAATACGACTCCGGGTGGGACAGGGACGACGGCGATCGGCTGGCCTGTGGGCTCAATCTGGCGGTCCTGGCAGCCGACGTCGGTGATCTGGCCGCCGCACGCACCGCCATCAGCCTCCTCCAGCACCGGTTCCTCCGGCTCCGCGGCCCCGAGCACCCCGACCTCGCGGTCTGCGACCACAATCTCGCGGTCTGCCTCCGCTCGGCCGGGGAGGCCAACGAAGCGCTGGCGACAGCCACCCGGACGGTGCGGTCCCTCGGCGCATGCCTCGGCGACACCCACCCCTACACCCTCTGCGCCAGGCTCACACTCGCCAACGTGCTCGGTGACCTGGAGCAGTTCGACAGGGCCGAGGAGGTGTCACGCTCCTGTGCGGCGACTCTGCACGACTGCCTGGGGTCCAGCCATCCCGACAGCCTGATCGCCGACCTCGCCCTGGCGGTCACGCTGCGCTCACTGGGCCGGATCCCGGAGGCCACGCGGCTGCGGGACGGGGCGGTGTCCCTGTTCGCCCGCCGGCTCGGGGCCGGCCATCCCTGGACGAAGGCGGCACGGAACTGGCAACGGATCGACCGTGACCTCGAACCGCTGTTGCCCGCGTAGCCGTCTCGAAGGGGGTATCCGCCTCAGGCGTAGAACCGCGACAGACTCTGCAGCACCGCCGCCGGCTTGGCCCCGCCCTCGATCTCGATCGTCCCGTCGACCGTGATCTGCACGCCGCCCGGCACCTCCTCGACCTCGGCGAGCTTCCCGACCAGCCGTATGCGCGAGCCGACCTTGACCGGTGACGGGAAACGTACCTTGTTCAGGCCGTAGTTGACCTTCGTCGTGACGCCCTGGACGTCGAGCAACTCGGTGAACAGGGGGATGAAGAGGGAGAGGGTGAGGTAGCCGTGGGCGATGGGAGCGCCGAAGGGGCCCTCGGCGGCCTTCTCGGGGTCGACGTGAATCCACTGGTGGTCGCCCGTGGCGTCGGCGAACGTGTTGATGCGCTCCTGGGTGATCTCTATCCATTCGCTGGTGCCGAGGTCGCTGCCGGCGAGCTTCTTCAGTTCGTCGAGGCCGTTCACGGTGATGCTCATGCTCTTCCTTACTGGTTGCCGTACCGGTTGCGGACACGGGACTTGAGGAGTTTTCCGGAGGCGGTGCGCGGCAGTTCGTCCGCGAGCACCACCGATTTCGGGATCTTGTACTTGGCGAGGCGGCCGGCGAGGGACGCGAGGATCTCCTGCGGGTCCGGCGAGGCTCCCTCACGCGGTACGACGACCACGCGCGGCACCTCGCCCCACTTGTCGTCCGGCACCCCGATCACCGCGCACTCGACGATGTCCGGGTTGGAGAGGAGCAGGTCCTCGATCTCGGCGGGGTAGATGTTCTCGCCGCCGGAGATGATCATGTCCTTGATGCGGTCGACGATGAAGACGTAGCCGTCCTCGTCGACCCGGGCGGCGTCCCCGCTGCGGAACCAGCCGTCCACGAAGGAGGCGGCCGTCTCCTCGGGCAGCCCCCAGTAGCCGGGCATGACATGCGGGCCGCGCACCACGACCTCGCCGGTCTCACCGACGTCGACCGGCGCCATGTCCGGCCGTACGACGCGTACGTCGCTGAAGAAGTGCGGTACGCCGGCCGAGCCCGCCTTGCTCACCGCGTGCTCGGCGTCCAGGAACAGCGTCCCCGGGGCCGCCTCCGTCATGCCGTAGCCCTGAAGGAACGTCAGACCGCGTTCCTGGTAGGCGGCGATGAGCGGCGTCGGCACCGGGGAGCCGCCGCAGGTGAGGATGCGCAGGGAGGACAGGTCGGCGTCGGGCCAGCGGGGGTGCCGGGCCACCTGGTCGAACATCGTCGGCACGCCGAACATGAAGGTGATCCGGTGCCGTTCGATCAGGTCGAAGGTGGCGTCCGGGTCGAAGGCCTCGACCAGGACGCAGGTGCCGCCCTTGAGCAGGACCGGGAGCGTCAGCATGTTCAGGCCCGCCGTGTGGAACAACGGGGCCGAGACCAGGGCGCGTTCGTCGGCGATCAGGTCGGTGTCGACGAGGACGTTGAGCGCGTTCCAGGTGATGTTGCCGTGGGTGAGCATCGCACCCTTGGGGCGGCCGGTGGTGCCCGAGGTGTACATGATGATGCAGGTGTCGTCCGGGGTGACCGGGGCGTCGATGGGCTCCTCGGAGGCCGACGCCAGCGCATCCTCGTATTCGGCGCCCACTTCGAGGTAGGCACGGACGTCGGTGCTGCCCGGCAGTCCGGCGACGAGTCCTGCGTACGAAGGACCGTATACAAGCGCCTTGGCTCCCGAATCCGAGAGCTGGTAGGCGATCTCGGGCCCCGCCAGGCGGATGTTGAGCGGCACGAAGACCGCGCCGAGCGTGCCGGCCGCGAACAGGGTCTCCAGGTAGGAGGGATGGTTCGGACCCAGGTAGGCGATGCGGTCGCCGCGGCGCACCCCACGGTCGCGCAGGGCGTGGGCGAGGCGGGTGGTGCGTGTGTGCAAGGTGCGGTAGTCCGTCGACTGTTCGCCGTGGATCAGGGCGGTGCGGTGCGGGGTCTTGCGGGCCCGGCGTGCGGGCCACGACCCCAGTCCCTCGTTGCGCATGTCACGCCCCTTACGGTTTCGTCAGCCCGAGCAGACGGGCGGCGTTCTCCTTGAGGATCCTCGGCCTCACCTCGTCCTTGATCGACAGCTTCTCGAAGTCGGCGAGCCAGCGGTCGGGGGTGAGGACGGGGAAGTCGGAGCCGAAGAGGACCTTGTCCTTGAGCAGGGTGTTGGCGTACTGCACGAGCTGCGGCGGAAAGTACTTCGGCGACCACCCGGACAGGTCGATGTGCACGCCGGGCTTGTGGGTGGCGACGGCGAGGGCCTCGTCCTGCCAGGGGAAGGACGGGTGCGCAAGGATGATCTTCAGGTGCGGGAAGTCGGCCGCGACGTCGTCGACGTGGAGCGGGTTCGAGTACTTCAGGCGGATGCCGCCGCCACCCGGGACTCCGGCGCCGATGCCCGTCTGGCCCGTGTGGAACAGGGCGATGGTGCCCGTCTCCTCGATGACCTCGTAGAGGTCGTACGCCACGGAGCGGTCGTTGGGGAAGAAGCCCTGGATGCTGGGGTGGAACTTGAAGCCCTTCACCCCGTACTCCTCGACCAGCCGACGGGCCTGCTTCACGCCCGCCCTGCCCCGGAAGGGGTCGATGGAGGCGAAGGGGATCAGCACGTCGGCGTTGGCGGCGGCCGCCTCGGCGACCTCCTCGTTCGGGACCGGTGGGGTGCCGGTCGCGGACTCGGCGTCGACCGTGAAGATCACGGCGGCCATCTTCCGCTCGCGGTAGTACGCGGCGGTCTCCTCGAGGGTCGGCTTCCGCTTGCCCTCGACCTTGAAGTAGGCGGAGGACGCGTCGTGCAGGTCGTCGTCCAGCGAGGAGTGGCCCTTGGAGGAGACCTCCGCGTGCGTGTGGACGTCGATCGCGACGAGTTCGTCGGGATTCATGGAGGGGGCCATCACGCCTCCGGGAACTTGGGCGCCGGAATGCCGACCGACTGGAGCTCGGCGCCGACCGAGGTGGGCCACACGTCGGCCAGGGCGTCGGGGGTCCAGCCGCCGTCCGCGAACGCCGCCGAGATCTCCTGCGGATGCGACCAGAGTGCCACCTTGTCCCCGCCGATGCCGATGCACTGACCGGTCACGCTCCGGGCCGCCTCGGAGGCGAGGAAGGGGACGAGGGCCGCGCAGTCCTCGGGGGTGCCGAAGCCCTCGCCCTTGCGCAGGAAGTCGGGCAGCGGCTCGCCGTTCTTCATGGCCTCGATGTACGGGGCGAAGGCGGGGATGGTCTCGGTCATCGCGGTGGCGGCGACCGGCACGATCGCGTTGACGGTGATGTTCGCGCGGCCCAGCTCCATCGACCAGGTACGGGCGAAGGCGGCGATGCCGGCCTTGGCGGCGGCGTAGTTCGTCTGCCCGAAGTTGCCGCGCTGCCCGGCCGGGGAGCCGACCAGGATCAGGGTGCCGCCCTCGCCCTGCTCGCGCATGCGGACGGCGGCGGCGCGGGCGCAGGTGAAGGTGCCCTTGAGGTGGGTGGTGAGCACCGCGTCGAAGTCGTCGTCGGTCATCTTCCACAGGACCTTGTCGCGCAGGATGCCCGCGTTGGTCACCAGGATGTCGAGCCGCCCGAACTCCTCGACCGCGCGGTTCACCAGCCGGTCCGCGGCCTCGGTGGTGCCGACCGGGACGACCTCGGCGACGGCCGTGCCGCCCTCCTCGGTGATGGCCTTCACGGCCGCCGCGGCCACGGCCTCGTCGACGTCGTTGACGACCACGGAGGCGCCGTGGGCGGCCAGGGCCTGCGCATAGGCGAGGCCGAGGCCCCGGCCGCTGCCGGTGACGACGGCGACCTTGCCGGTGAGATCGATGCTGGGCACGGGCGGGTCCCTTCAAGTGGGGTGCGAACAATTGCGGCTGCGAGATCGAAGGTAAGAACAATAGTTGTCGACGTCAATAGTTGTTGTCGACTCGTCCTTGCGTCATGCTGGGTGCAGTACGTACGCACCGCCCCACCCGGGGCCTCGACCAGGGAGCCCGCCATCACCAGCCGGCAGACCACGAACCCCGCGCCGATCGACTCGAACGAGCCGTGGATGCGCGGACTGCACGCGGACACGGGCTATCTGCTGTACCGCCTGGGCCTGCGCTCCGGTCAGCTGTTCAACTCCTTCCTCCAGGAGTCGGGCCTGCGCCTGCGCCACTACGCGCTGCTGCGGTTCCTCGCCACCTCCCCGGGCGCACTCCAGCGCGAGCTGAGCGCGTCGCTCGGCTACGACCCGAGCGCGATCGTCGGCCTGGTCGACGACCTGGAGAAGCTGGGCTTCGCCGAGCGGCGCCCCTCCCCCGACGACCGCCGCAGCCGGATCATCGTCCTGACCGAGGGCGGCCGGGCCTTCCTGCGGGACACCGACGAGGCCGGGCAGCGGGTCACCAACGAGCTGCTCGAGCCCCTCGACGCCACAGAGCGCGAGCAGCTGCACGCGTTGCTGCGCAGGGTCACCGAGTCCGGGCTGGGGTGACGCCGCGCCGATGACCGCCGACGCCCTGCCGTCCCTGCCCGCCAAGGGAAGGCGTTCCGCGCCCGACCGGCTGCTGGCGGTGCTCGCGGCCTTCGACCTCGAGCATCCGGCGCTCAGCCTGACGGACATCAGCCGGCGGGCCGGGCTGACCCTGACCACCGCGCACCGGCTCGTGGCCGCCCTCACCGAGTGGGGCGCCCTGGAGCGGGACGACTCCGGGCTCTACCACGTCGGGCTGCGGCTGTGGGAGGTCGCGGCCCTCGCCCCACGCGGGCTGGCGCTGCGCCAGGTCGCGCTGCCGTACCTGGAGGACCTGTACGAGGCGACGCACGAGAACGTGCAATTGGCGGTCCAGGACGGGCCCGAGGTCGTCTACATCGAGTGGCTGTCGGGACGGTCGGCGGTCGGCGTCCACATCCGGGTCGGGGCACGCTGGCCGCTGCACGCCACCGGGGTGGGGCTCGCGCTGCTCGCGCACAGCGCCCCGGAGTTCCAGGAGGAGTACTGCACGGGTCCGCTCGCCTCCTTCACGCCGTACACCGTCACCGAACCGGCCCGGCTGCGCCGCATGCTGGCCGACGTGCGCCGCACGGGTGTGGCGGTGAGCAGCCGCCAGGTCACCGACGACGCGCTGTCCGTCGCCGCCCCGGTACGCGGACCGGGCGGGTCGGTCGTCGCCGCCGTATCGGTGGTCGTGCCGCAGGCCGACGCCCAGGTTCCGGTGCTCGTGCCGGCGGTACGGCTCGCGGCGCGCGGGATCTCGCGGGGGCTGGGGTGGCAGCCGACGACGGTGACGACCGGCTGACCTGGCAGGGCTGGCTGATCGGCGCCGCCACCGCGCTGCCGCTGGTGTGACGCGCCACCGCCGGACGTGATGTACGGCGGCATGGTCGCCTCTGCACGACGGCTGCCCTGGGCAGGCCCTGGCACCGGCGTTTCATGCTGGTGGGCTGGCTGATCGAGGTCTCGGTCACGATGATGCACAAGGAGGACCCGCAGCCGTTCGAGTACGCCTTCCATCTGCTCAGCGTGGTCTGCGCATACGGCTTCGGCGTGCTCGGCCGGGTGCGGCGGGCCTACACCGCCGAACTGGACAGGAGGCCGTGGTCACCAGTCTGCGCCGCTCCGGCCGGCCTGGTGGGCCCCGGGGCCGCTGCGCCGGCTGCACGACCGGTTCGGGCTGCACGAGGAGGCACCCGCGTCGGCACCCGCCCCCTCTGTCGCGACGAAGGCCTGACACCGTTCGCGGCACCGACACGCGTCCCGCGTGTGCCGATGCCGCACGGGCCGCGTTCCGGCCCGTCTCCGGCCGGGCCGTACACTCCCTCAACCAGCAGACGGGGGACGGAACATGGGCGAGGGCGGACTCGACGGTCGGCTCAGGTCGGCCGTTCGGGCGGGGGACGCCGAGGCCGTGCGGGAGCTGCTGAACCGGGGCGCGGATCCGGACGCGGTGGACACGAGCGGGCTGCCGGTGCTGTGCGTGGCGGTGGCGGCGTACGACGCGCCGGTCGCCGAGGCGTTGGTGGAGGGCGGCGCGGACCCCGACAGGGTGTTGCCCGACGGGACCACGCCGCTCTGGCGTGCCGTCGACGGCGGCTCCCCGGCGACGTTCTCCGCGGTGCTGGGCAAGGAGCCCCGGCTGCGGCTTCCGGAGGCCGCCCGTGACCGGCTGCTCGCGCTGGCCCGGAGCTGGTACGAGACGGGTGTGGCCGAGGAGCTCCGGCGCAGGACGGGCGCGCCTGGCCCGGCCACGTCGGTCCGGGTCGAGGACGACGAATACGACTGGGTCACTCAGATCTCGCTCGGCGGCCTCGTCGTGCGCGCTGGGCACGGCGCCATCCTGACCTCGCTGGAGTGGACCTTCCGCGTGCTGACCCCGGTCGACGAACTGATCGCCCGCGCTCTCGAGCAGCCGGACGAGGAACATGTGGTCTGGTCCACGGTCTGCTGGATCCTCACCCAGCGCCGCAGCTTCGAGACCTGGTCCGCCGTGGTGGCCCATCGTCACGACGCGGACCGGGCGCATCGCCTGTTCGTGCTGGACTACCTGCGGACGCGGGGGTTTCTCGACACCAGCCGCTACTACGAGAAGCAGGCGAGCGAACTCCTGGCCGTCTGGGCGACCGAGGAAACGGACGGCGAGGTGCTCGACACCTTCACCGAGTACGGCCATCCGGACCAGGAGGCCATCGGCCTTCGCCACGCCGGCCATCCCGATGCGCGTGTCCGCCGCGAGGTGCCCTACGCCCTCTGCGTCGACGACGTTGCCCGCTCGCCCGCGGCCAGGTCCGCCCTGCTCGCCCTCGTGCACGACCCGGCGGCCGAGGTGCGGCTCAGGGCGTGCCAGGCGGGCCTGCGGGACGACGACCTCCTCCCGGAGATCACCCCGGCGCTGCTGTCGCTGGCCGAGGCACCGGACGCCGGCCTGCGAGGTCCGGCCGCGGAGGCGCTCGCCGACTCCCGGGACCGTACGCCCGTCGTCGCCGACGCCTTGGCGGCGCTGCTCGGCGACGACAGCCAACTCGTCCGTCTGGTGGCCGCCTACGGTCTCGCCCTGCGCGACGACCCGCGCACCGCCGAGGCCTTCGAGCGGGTGGGTCCACTCGGTGACGGCTTCGAGCACGACCATCGGGCCGACGAGCTGTGGCGGTGGAAATGGCGCCAGGAGAACTCGGCCGACGAGTGAAGCCGACGACAGAAGCCGACGAGTCGAGCACCGTCCTCACAGAGCCCAAGTGACAGCCCTCAGAGGCGGACGGTCATCTCCACCGCCACCTCGTCACCTGTGCCGAGCCCCTGCGGCTTGCGTACCGCGTTCTTGAGCGGCAGCAGATAGCCGCCGTCCTTGGGGAAGAGCGACGTCTCGAAGGCGACCTCGCCGACCCTGGCCTCGACCGGGATCACACCCCAGCCGTAGGTGGCCATGGAGGCGACCTGCTGGATGTCGGCGGACTCCTCGTCCGGCACGCGGACGAAATAGTACGGCGCGGGCCCGCGCCATTCGATCACCTGGCCGGTGAAGGCGAGTTCCATGGGGTCAGTCTCTCCTGTGATCTCCCAGTGCATTCCCCCATCGACGGTGCAGCACATCCCGGCCTTCATAGGGTGAACTCCCCTGCGACTGACGGGATTTATCTGCTTCACCTCTTGACGACCGGAGGGACGGGGAGCACATTGGCGACACTTTGAGAGCGCTCTCAAAGGCACCCGCACCCCACTCCCCATCCCGTACACCGAGAGGCAGCACCCCCATGACTGACCCCTCCGGCATACACGGCAGACGCCGTTCCCCTCGGCGCGCGCTCCTCGCCGTGCTCGGCACGCTCGGCCTGGTGGCGGCCGTCGCCACCGCGGCCGTCCCGTCGGCGAACGCCTCCGCGCCCACACCCCCCGCGGGCTGGACGCAGGTCTTCCTGGACGACTTCAACGGCGCCGCCGGCACCGGCGTGAACACCTCCAACTGGCAGTACGCGACCGGCACCGGCTATCCCGGCGGGCCCGCCAACTGGGGCACCGGCGAGGTCGAGACGATGACGAACAGCACGAACAACGTCTCACTCGACGGCAACGGCAATCTCCTCATCACGCCGCGCCGGGACGCGTCCGGCAACTGGACCTCTGGCCGCATCGAGACCAACCGCACCGACTTCGAGCCCCCCGCGGGCGGCAAGCTGCGTGTGGAGGCCCGCATCCAGGTGCCGAACGTGACCGGGGCCGCCGCCAAGGGCTACTGGCCGGCGTTCTGGATGCTGGGCGCGCCCTATCGCGGCAACTACTGGAACTGGCCCAGCGTCGGCGAGCTGGACATCATGGAGAACACGCAGGGCCAGAACACCGTGTACGCCACGATGCACTGCGGGACCTCACCGGGCGGCCCCTGCAACGAGACCAGCGGCATCAGCGGCAACACCACGTGCTCCGGCACGACCTGCCAGGCCGGCTTCCACACCTACCGGACGGAGTGGGACCGCTCGACGAGCCCCGAGGAGATCCGCTTCTATCTCGACGGCACCAACTTCCACACCGTGCGCGCCAACCAGGTCGACGCGACGACGTGGGCGAACGCGACGAACCACGGCTTCTTCATCATCCTCAACGTGGCCATGGGCGGCGGCTTCCCGGACGCCTTCGGCGGCGGCCCGGACAGTGGAACGCAGCCGGGCCACTCCATGGTCGTCGACTACGTCCAGGTGCTGTCGGCCGGTGGGAGCGGTACCACACCGCCGCCGACGGGCAACCGTGACGCCTACAGCGCCATCCAGGCCGAGTCGTTCGACAGCTCGAGCGGCACGAGCACCGAGTCCACCTCCGACTCGGGCGGCGGGCAGAACATCGGCTCGCTCGCCAACGGCGACTGGGCGCTGTACCGGGGCGTCAACTTCGGTTCCACCGCGGCCACCCAGTTCGTCGGCCGGGTGGCGAGCGGTGCCGCGGGCGGCGTCAGCGGCTTGGTGGAGGTGCGCCTGGACAGCCGTAGCAGCGCGCCCGTCGGCAGTTTCGCGGTGGGCAACACGGGCGGCTGGCAGTCGTGGCGGACGATACCCGCGAACATCACCGGGGTGACCGGCACGCACGACGTCCATCTCACCTTCACCAGCGGGCAGGCGTCGGACTTCGTGAACGTGAACTGGTTCAACTTCGGCCGCTGAGCGGCGGGTTGGCGATGCCCCGCGAGGTCTCTCCCTTCCTCGCGGGGCATCGGTCAGTCGTTCCGGCGGTACGCCACCACTTCGGCTTCCTCGTCCTGCGGAGTGCTCACCGCAGTTCCGCCCGGAACACCGCCGGTGTCATCTCGGTGTGTTGCTGGAAGAACTTGGAGAAGTTCGCGGCGTCCGGAAACCCCACCGCCGCTCCAACTCGCCCGATGGGCATGTCCGTGTGGGCAAGCAGCCGCTTCGCCTCCAGCACCACGCGCTTGTCGATGAACCCCTTGGGTGTCTCACCGGTGGCGGCGCGCACCGCACGAACCAGGGTTCTCCGGGAGTAGCCCAGCTGATCGGCATACGCACTCACACTGTGATTGGTGGCAAACCCCCGCTCCACCGCATCCCGGAACAGCGTGAACGTCGTATCCCCCTGCCCGCGCGCGGCCTCCGCGGAGCTCGCGGCGAGATGGGCCAGGCGCAGCAGGAACGCCGTCAGCGAGTGCCGCAGCACAGCCGTGTGCAGGCTCAGCGGCAACGTCGTCGTGTCCTCGTACTCGCGTTGGAGCTGTTCCAGCGCGGACCGGAGGGCGGTGAGCTGAGCGTCGTCAGGGCGCAGCAGGGGCGGCAGGTCGTAGCGGTAGAGCCCGGTCGCCTCCACCGTGGCACGCGGCAGGAAGCCGGGCTGCATGGTCAGGACGGTGCCCCGGTAGTCGGCGGTACCGGAGAAGCGGTGGACCTGGCCGGGGCGGATCCACAGCAGGTCACCGGCGTTCGCCTCGTACTCGGCGAAGTCGATCATGTGGTGGACGGGGCCCTCGCTGAAGAGCATCACGACATGGAAGTCGATGCGGTGCACCCGCTCCAGCGGTGCGTCGGCGGCGTGCCAGGTGCGGCCCGTGCCCATCCGGCCGACCTGTATGCCGACGCCGAGGACGCTCAGATCGGCCGGGAAGGGAAACGTCCGTATGGCGTCGCCACCTTGAACCCTTGCGTCCGCCATATCCGCCATACCCGCCATGTCCGTCTCGTGCCGTCTCAGTCGTGCGCGCCCCTCGCTCAGCCGTGCGCGGCACTCCTCGCGGTGTCCCACTTTCACCACAGCCTGGCACACGCCGACCTTCCCTCGTAAAAGTCAGACTTTTACTTTTGAACGCGTTGGACCAGCCACTTCGCTCCGATCGAGGACTTTTTGAAGATGAGCACGCAGACACCGGACAGCTTCGAATGGACCGAACTCGACCGGCGTGCCGTCGACACCGCGCGCCTCTTGGCCGCGGATGCCGTACAGCGAGTCGGCAACGGCCACCCGGGCACCGCGATGAGCCTCGCCCCGGCCGCGTACACGATCTTTCAGAAGGTGATGCGCCACGATCCCGCCGACCCTGAGTGGACCGGTCGGGATCGTTTCGTCCTCTCCCCCGGCCACACCTCGCTGACCCTCTACACCCAGCTCTTCCTCGCCGGGTACGAGCTGGAGCTCGGCGACCTGAAGGCGTTCCGGAACCACGGCTCGAAGACGCCGGGCCACCCCGAGTACGGCCACACCGCCGGCGTCGAGACCACCACCGGCCCGCTGGGCCAGGGGGTCGCCAACGCGGTCGGCATGGCGATGGCCGCCCGCTACGAGCGCGGCCTGTTCGACCCGGACGCCCCGCAGGGCGAGTCCCCGTTCGACCACACCATCTGGGCGATCGTCTCCGACGGCGACCTTCAGGAGGGCGTCTCCGCCGAGGCCTCCTCGCTCGCCGGCCACCAGAAGCTCGGCAACCTGGTCTTCCTGTACGACGACAACCACATCTCGATCGAGGGCGACACGGCGACGGCGTTCTCCGAGGACGTGCTGAAGCGGTACGAGGCGTACGGCTGGCACGTGCAGCGGATCGAGCCCGCGCTGGGCGGCGACATCGACGTCGCCGCGCTGTACGGGGCGCTCAGGGCGGCGCAGGCCGAGACCGAGCGTCCCTCGATCATCGCGATGCGCACGATCATCGCCTGGCCCGCCCCGAACGCGCAGAACACCGAGGCCTCGCACGGCTCCGCACTCGGCGCGGAGGAGATCGCCGCCACCAAGCGCATCCTCGGCTTCGACCCCGAGCAGTCCTTCGAGGTCGCCGACGAGGTCCTCGCCCACACCCGCCGGGCCCTCGACCGGGGCGCCGAGGCGCACGCCGCCTGGGACAAGCAGCTCGGCACGTGGCGGGCCGCCAACGCCGAACGCGCCGCGTTGTTCGACCGGATCGTCGCCGGCCAGCTGCCCGAGGGCTGGCAGGACGCGCTCCCGGTCTTCGAGGAGGGCAAGTCGGTCGCCACCCGCGCCGCCTCCGGCAAGGTGCTCCAGGCACTGGGCGCCGCCATCCCCGAGCTGTGGGGCGGTTCCGCCGACCTCGCCGGGTCGAACAACACCACCATCGACAAGACGAGTTCGTTCCTTCCCGAGGGCAACCCGCTGCCGGAGGCCGACCCGTACGGCCGTACCGTCCACTTCGGCATCCGTGAGTTCTCGATGGCCGCGGAGATGAACGGCATCGCCCTGCATGGCAACACCCGCATCTACGGCGGAACGTTCCTGGTGTTCTCCGACTACATGCGCAACGCCGTACGCATGTCCGCCCTGATGCAGCTGCCGGTGACGTACGTCTGGACGCACGACTCCATCGGCCTCGGCGAGGACGGCCCGACCCACCAGCCGGTCGAGCACCTGGCCTCGCTGCGCGCCATCCCGGGCCTGAACATCGTCCGCCCCGCCGACGCCAACGAGACCGCCATCGCCTGGGCCGAGATCCTCCGCCGGCACGCCACCGGCCCGGCCCCGCACGGCCTGGCGCTCACCCGTCAGGGCGTCCCGACGTACGCGCCCAACTCCGATGCGGCCAAGGGGGGTTACGTCCTGCGGGAGTCCTCGACCGAGACTCCCGAGGTCGTCATCGTCGCCACCGGGTCCGAGGTCCAGCTCGCCGTCGCCGCGCGGGAGGTGTTGGAGGCCGAGGGGATCGGTACCCGTGTCGTCTCGATGCCGTCCGTGGAGTGGTTCGAGGAGCAGCCGCGCGAGTACCGGGAGAGCGTCCTGCCGCCCGCCGTGAAGGCGCGGGTCGCCGTCGAGGCCGGGATCGGGCTCACCTGGTACCGGTTCGTGGGCGACGCCGGGCGCATCGTCTCGCTGGAGCACTTCGGCGCCTCCGCCGACGCCAAGACCCTGTTCGCCGAGTACGGCTTCACCCCCGAGAACGTCGTGGCCGCCGCGCGGGAATCCCTCACCGCCGCCCGCGGTTGATCCGATCGCCAGAAGGAAGATGAGCACAGTGACCACCGAAGCAACCGCGACCGCGGGCACCCTCAAGCGCCTCTCCGACGAAGGCGTCTCGATCTGGCTGGACGACCTCTCGCGCAAGCGGATCGCGTCCGGCAACCTCGCCGAGCTGATCGCGCACAGGAACGTCGTCGGCGTCACCACCAACCCGTCCATCTTCCAGGCCGCCATCGGCTCCGGCGAGGGCTACGAGGAGCAGCTCGCCGACCTCGCGGCGCGGGGCGTCACGGTGGACGAGGCCGTGCGCATGATGACCACCGCCGACGTCCGCGCCGCCGCCGACCTCCTGCGGCCCGTGTACGAGGCCACCGGCGGCCGGGACGGCCGGGTCTCCATCGAAGTCGACCCGCGTCTGGCGCACCACACGGCGGCCACGATCGCCGAGGCCAAGCAGCTCGCCTGGCTGGTCGACCGGCCCAACGTGATGATCAAGATCCCGGCGACCAGGGCGGGCCTCCCGGCGATCACCGAGGTCATCGGCCTCGGCATCAGCGTCAACGTCACGCTGATCTTCTCCCTGGAGCGCTACCTCGCGGTCATGGACGCCTACCTGGCCGGCCTGGAGAAGGCGGCCGCGAACGGCGTGGACCTGTCCGGCATCCACTCCGTGGCCTCCTTCTTCGTCTCCCGCGTCGACACCGAGATCGACAAGCGGCTGACGGCGATCGGCACGGACGAGGCCCTCGCGCTCAAGGGGAAGGCGGCCCTCGCCAACGCGCGCCTCGCCTACGAGGCGTACGAGGAGGTCTTCGGCGGTGACCGCTGGACCGCTCTCGCCGGCGCCAGGGCCAACAAGCAGCGCCCGCTGTGGGCCTCGACGGGGGTGAAGGACCCGGCGTACAAGGACACCCTGTACGTCGACGAACTGGTCGCCCCCGGCACCGTCAACACGATGCCCGAGGCCACCTTGAACGCCACCGCCGACCACGGCGAGATCACCGGCGACACGGTCACCGGCGGCTACGCGCAGGCCCGCGCCGACCTGGCCGCCGTGGAGTCGCTGGGTATCTCGTACGACGAGGTCGTCACCCGGTTGGAGGACGAGGGCGTCGCCAAGTTCGAGGTGGCGTGGCAGGACCTGTTGAACGCCGTGAAGAAGTCGCTCAGCAGCAAGGGAGCTGACGCAGCATGACCTCCGACTGGGACCACGACTGGGACAACCCCCTGCGCGACCCCCGCGACCGCCGCCTCCCCCGTATCGCGGGCCCGTCCGGGCTCGTCATCTTCGGTGTCACCGGCGACCTGTCCCGGAAGAAGCTGATGCCGGCCGTGTACGACCTCGCCAACCGCGGGATGCTGCCGCCGGGCTTCTCGCTCGTCGGGTTCGCCCGCCGGGACTGGGAGGACGAGGACTTCGCGCAGATCGTGCACGACTCGGTGCGCGAGCACGCCCGCACCGAGTTCCGCGAGGAGGTCTGGCAGCAGCTCTCCGACGGCATGCGGTTCATCCCGGGCGACTTCGACGACGACACGGCGTTCGACAAGCTGCGCCGGACGGTCGACGAGCTGGACGCGGCGCGCGGCACGAGCGGAAACTACGCCTTCTATCTCTCCGTACCGCCGAAGTTCTTCCCGAAGGTCGTCCAGCAGCTGAAGAAGCACGGCCTGGCGGACGCCCCCGAGGGGTCGTGGCGGCGCGCGGTCATCGAAAAGCCCTTCGGCAGCGACCTCGCGAGCGCCCGTGAGCTGAACGCGATCGTGCACGACGTGTTCGACCCGGAGCAGGTCTTCCGCATCGACCACTACCTGGGCAAGGAGACCGTCCAGAACATCCTGGCGCTGCGCTTCGCGAACCAGATGTTCGAGCCGATCTGGAACCGGTCGTACGTCGACCACATCCAGATCACGATGGCCGAGGACATCGGCATCGGCGGCCGGGCGGGCTACTACGACGGCATCGGCTCGGCCCGTGACGTCATCCAGAACCACCTGCTCCAGCTGATGGCGCTCACCGCGATGGAGGAGCCGGCCGCCTTCGACGCGGCGTCGCTGCTCACCGAGAAGCTGAAGGTGCTCAAGGCGGTGAAGCTGCCGGAGAACCTGGGCGAGCACACCGTGCGCGGGCAGTACGCGGGCGGCTGGCAGGGCGGTGAGCAGGTACTGGGGTATCTGCAGGAAGACGGCATCGACCCGAAGTCGAAGACCGACACGTACGCCGCCATCAAGCTGAACATCGACAACCGGCGCTGGGCGGGCGTGCCGTTCTACCTGCGCACCGGCAAGCGGCTCGGGCGGCGGGTCACGGAGATCGCCGTCGTCTTCCAGCGGGCGCCGCACTCCCCGTTCGACTCCACCGCCACCGAGGAGCTCGGCCAGAACGCCATCGTCATCCGGGTCCAGCCGGACGAGGGTGTGACGGTGCGGTTCGGCTCCAAGGTGCCGGGCACCTCGATGGAGATCCGGGACGTGACGATGGACTTCGCGTACGGCGAGTCCTTCACGGAGTCCTCGCCCGAGGCGTACGAGCGGCTCATCCTGGATGTCCTCCTCGGGGACGCCAATTTGTTCCCCCGTCACCAGGAAGTGGAAGAGTCCTGGAGGATCCTCGACCCGATCGAGGAGTACTGGGACAGGCACGGCAAGCCGGCGCGGTACGCGTCCGGGAGCTGGGGACCCGAGGAAGCCGACGAGATGCTCGCACGAGACGGACGGAGCTGGCGCAGGCCATGAAGATCGACCTGACCGACACCACGGCAAGCAAGATCAACAAGGCGCTGGTGCAGGGCCGCCGCGCGATCGGCACACCGGCCGTGGGCATGGTCCTGACGATGGTCATCGTCACGGACGAGGAGAACGCGTACGACTCGATCAAGGCGGCGGAGGAGGCCTCGCACGAGCACCCCGCGCGCACCCTGGTCGTCATCAAGCGGCACGCCCGCACCCCGCGCGACCGCACCCGCTCCCATCTCGACGCCGAGGTCCGGGTGGGCGCCGACGCCGGCACCGGCGAGACGGTCGTGCTGCGCATGTACGGCGAGGTGTCCGAGCACGCCGACTCGGTGGTGCTGCCGCTGCTGCTGCCGGACGCCCCGGTCGTGGTGTGGTGGCCGGTGGACGCGCCCGAGAACCCCTCGAAGGACCCGCTGGGCGCGCTCGCCCAGCGCCGGATCACCGACCTGTACACCACCGAGACGCCGCTGTCGGACCTGGAGATGCGCGCCCGCTCCTACGCGCCCGGCGACACCGACCTCGCCTGGACCCGGCTCACCCCCTGGCGTTCCATGCTCGCGGCGGCCCTGGACCAGGCCCGGGTGCCGATCGTCTCGGCGGCCGTGGAGGCCGAGGCCGACAACCCGGCCGCCGAGCTGCTGGCCCGCTGGCTGGAGGCCCGCCTCCATGTCACCGCCGAGCGCGTCGTCACCGCCGGACCGGTCGTCACGGGCGTGCGCCTGGGCACCGAGAACGGCGAGATCGTCATCGACCGCCCCGAGGGCCCGCTGGCCACGCTGCACCTGCCGGGCCAGCCGTCGCGCACCCTCGCGCTGAAGGTCCGCACCACCTCCGAACTCATCGCCGAGGAGCTCAGGCGCCTCGACGCGGACGAGATGTACGCCGTCGCCCTGCGGGGCGAGAGCACCAAGGAGACGCCCTCCCATGACTGAGACTCCCGTGCTCACCCAGCGCCCCGAATGGGCGGCCCTGGCGGACCACCGCGCGGACGTGCTGCAGCGCCCGCGGCTGCGGGAGCTGTTCGCCGCCGATCCCTCCCGCGCCGAGCGGTACGTCGTGCGGGTCGGCGATCTGCGCATCGACTACTCCAAGCACCTGATCAACGACGAGACCCTCGCCCTGCTGCGGGAACTGGCCACCGCCACCGATGTGTTCGGGCTGCGCGACGCCATGTTCCGCGGCGAGAGGATCAACGTCACCGAGGACCGGGCGGTGCTGCACACCGCGCTGCGGGCGCCGAGGGACGCGGTGGTCGAGGTGGACGGCGAGAACGTCGTGCCCAAGGTGCACGCGGTGCTCGACCAGATGAGCGCGTTCGCCGACCGCGTCCGCTCCGGCGAGTGGACCGGCCACACGGGCCGCCGTATCCGCAACGTCGTGAACATCGGCATCGGCGGCTCCGACCTCGGTCCCGCCATGGCGTACGAGGCTCTGCGCCCGTTCACGGCACGGGAGTTGACGTTCCGGTTCGTCTCCAACGTGGACGGTGCCGACCTGCACGAGGCGGTCCGGGACCTGGATCCGGCGGAGACGCTGTTCATCGTCGCGTCCAAGACGTTCACCACGATCGAGACGATCACCAACGCCACGTCGGCCCGTTCCTGGCTGCTGGCCGGTCTCGGCGGCGAAGACAAGGCGGTCGCCAAGCACTTCGTCGCCCTGTCGACCAACGCCGGCAAGGTCACCGAGTTCGGCATCGACCCGGACAACATGTTCGAGTTCTGGGACTGGGTCGGCGGACGGTACTCGTACGACTCGGCGATCGGGCTCTCGCTGATGATCGCCATCGGCCCGCAGCGCTTCCGGGAGATGCTCGACGGCTTCCGCATCGTCGACGAGCACTTCAAGAGCGCGCCCGCCGAGGCCAACGCCCCGCTGACGCTGGGCCTGTTGGGCATCTGGTACGGCAATTTCTTCGGTGCCGAGTCGCATGCGGTGCTGCCGTACTCGCACTACCTGTCGAAGTTCACGGCGTACCTGCAGCAGCTGGACATGGAGTCCAACGGCAAGTCGGTGGACCGCGAGGGCCGGCGCGTGGGCTGGGAGACCGGTCCGGTGGTGTGGGGCACGCCCGGCACCAACGGGCAGCACGCCTACTACCAGTTGATCCACCAGGGCACCCGGCTGATCCCGGCCGACCTGGTCGGCTTCGCCCGGCCGGTCGCCGAGCTGAGCGACGAACTCAAGGCGCAGCACGACCTGTTGATGGCGAACCTCTTCGCGCAGGGCCAGGCGCTCGCCTTCGGCAAGACGGCGGACGAGGTGCGCGCGGAGGGCGTGCCCGAGGAGCAGGTGCCGCACCGCACCTTCCTGGGCAACCACCCGACCACCACGATCCTCGCCCCCGAGCTGACCCCGTCGGTCCTCGGCCAGCTGGTCGCCCTCTACGAACACAAGGTCTTCGTCCAGGGCGCCGTGTGGAACATCGACTCCTTCGACCAGTGGGGCGTGGAGCTGGGCAAGGTCCTCGCCAAGCGGGTCGAGCCCGCCCTGACCGAGGGCGCCGATGTCCCCGGTCTCGACGCCTCCACCGCCGCCCTCGTGGCCGCCTACCGTGATCTCAAGGAAGTGAACTGACATGAAGCTCGGTCTCATCGGTCTCGGCAAGATGGGCGGCAACATGCGCGAGCGCATCCGCCGCGCCGGCCACACCGTCATCGGCTACGACCGCAACCCCGACGTTTCCGACGTCGGGAGCCTCGAAGAGCTGGTCCAGCAGCTCGACGCGCCGCGCACGGTCTGGGTGATGGTCCCGGCCGGCACCGCCACCCAGACCGTCATCGACGAGCTCAAGGACCTGCTGTCGCCCGGCGACACGGTCGTCGACGGCGGCAACTCCCGCTGGACCGACGACGAGAAGCACGCCGCCGAACTCGGCATCAAGGGCATCGGCTTCGTCGACGCGGGCGTCTCCGGCGGCGTGTGGGGCCTGCAGAACGGCTACGCGCTGATGGTCGGCGGCGACAAGGAGCACGTGGAGCGGCTGCAGCCGATCTTCGAGGCGCTCAAGCCGGAGGGCCCCTACGGCTACGTCCACGCCGGCCGGGTCGGTGCCGGGCACTTCTCGAAGATGGTCCACAACGGCATCGAGTACGCCATGATGCAGGCCTACGCCGAGGGCTGGGAGCTCCTGGAGAAGGTCAACTCGGTGGACAACGTCCGTGAGGTGTTCCGCTCCTGGCAGGAGGGCACCGTGATCCGCTCCTGGCTGCTGGACCTCGCGGTGAACGCCCTCGACGAGGACGAGCACCTGGAGAAGCTGCGCGGCTATGCGGAGGACTCCGGCGAGGGCCGGTGGACCGTGGAGGCGGCCATCGACAACGCGGTGCCGCTGCCCGCGATCACCGCTTCGCTCTTCGCCCGGTTCGCGTCCCGCCAGGACGACTCCCCGCAGATGAAGATGATCGCGGCGCTGCGCAACCAGTTCGGCGGGCACGCCGTCGAGTCGAAGAAGTAGCCGGCAGTGGGGGATCTTCTGCTCGTCCGCAACGGCGAGACGGAGTGAAGCAGGTCGGGACAGCACACCAGCTGGACCGACCTGCCCCTCACCCAGGACGGCGAGGAACAGGCCAAGTCCCTCGCCCCGCTCCTGTCCGGCCGGACCTTCTCCCTGGCGCTCACCAGCCCGCTGCGCCGCGCCGTCCGCACCGCCGAACTGGCGGGCGTCACCGGGGCCGTACCGGACCCCGACCTGCACTGAGGGTCCCCCCTCTGGGGGAGGGAGTACGGCGTGTCGACGGAGCACGGTCGGCCGGTGATCGCGGTGGGGGCACCTCCCACGCCCTTTAGGCAGTGGGGGAGGAACACCAGCGCCTGATCTCCTCGCCTTCCAGTGTCCTTCCTGAGCCGGTCGGCGGCGAGTTGACAGGTTCGGCGGCCGGCGTCAGAGTCCCGGCTGATGGAGATCAACGATCTGACGCCGGCCGAGCTGCGGGTTTGGCAGGCTTTTCCCAGGGGCCAGGCAGTGGACTTCCGCACGGCGGAGGACGAGAGCGCGGTCCCGGGCGCCGACTGGGGGGACCAACGGACCGTCCGCGCCTCGGTGTTGCGGGCTCTGCTGCTCGACGGCCCGGTGGAGAGCGGGGAGGTCGCCGCCCTCAAGGTGGCGGGCGCGCGGATCACCGGCGTGCTGGACCTGCGGTACGCGACGGTGGAGAGCGTCGTACGCCTGAGTCACTGCCACTTCGACGAGGTCCTTGATGTCTCCGGCGCCCAGCTGAAGTACCTCAACCTGACCGGGTCCCGCCTGCCCGGTCTGGCGTCCGCGCGGGTCCGGGTCGACGGCGGACTGCGGCTGACGGAATGCCGGTTCACGGGGCACGTGCGGCTCGGCGGGGCGCAGGTCGCCGGGGCGCTGTATCTGGAGCGTGCCGAGGTCACCGCGCCCGAGGGAACCGAGCGTCCGGTCCTGCAACTGCACCAGGTGACCGTCGGGGAGGACCTGTGCGCGTCCCGGCTGCGCACACAGGGCGAGATCCGTCTCAACGGCGCCACCATCAGTGGCTCGCTCCGGCTGGAGGAGGCCGAGCTCCGTCACCCCGGCGGCTTCGTCCTCAACGCCGAGGCCCTCGAGGTGGGCGCGAACGTCCTCGGCAGGCGGCTGAGCGCACATGGCCGCGTCGACATGCGCGGCGCCCGCATCCCCGGGCGCCTCGACCTGCTCTACAGCCGGCTGTCCAACCCCGGTGGCACCGCGATGCGCGCGAGCAGCTGTGTCATCGGCGAGGTGTGGCTGCGCAAGGGCCCGCCGATCGAGGGCATGCTCAACCTGCGCCGCTCGCAGATAGAGCACCTCAACCTGGAGCCGGAGATGCTCCCGGACCACGTCCGCCTCCTTGACCTCACCTACACGTCCCTCACCCCCCATGTGCCGCCGGAGCAACGGCTGCCCATGCTGGAGCGGGACGAGGACACCTTCGACCCGCACGGATACGAGCAGTTGACCGCGTCGTACCGCCGTACCGGCGACGACCACGCCGCCCGTCTGGTCCAGCTCGCCAAGCAGCGCCACCACCGCACCACCCTGCCCTGGTACGGCCGTCTGTGGGGCCACGTCCAGGACGCCACCGTCGGCTACGGCTTCCGGCCGATGCGCGCGCTCGGCTGGCTGCTGTCCCTGCTCGCCGTCGGCTCGGTCACGTTCGCGGTGGACGCGCCCCCCGCGCTGAAGGCGGACGAGGCACCGCAGTTCAACGCGGTGTTCTACACGCTCGACCTGCTGCTGCCGGTGATCTCCTTCGGCCAGGAACAGGCGTTCGCCCCGGAGGGCGGGCAGCAGGCGCTGGCGTATGTCCTGATCCTCACCGGCTGGATCCTGGCCACGACGGTCATCGCCGGCGTGACCCGGACCGTCAGCCGGCAGTAGGTCACCGCGTCAGGTGCTGCGCCGCGAGCCGCACGGGCGCGTTCTGCGCGCCGTACCCCCGATATCCGTCCCGCTGCACGAGCTCGAAGAAGACGCGGCCGACGGTCGGGGTGTAGCAGTGCCGGAACTCGCCGTACGCGTCACGGTCGTAGAGAATGCCCAGCTCGCGATACGTCTCCAGCTCACCGTCCGCGAACTCGTACCGGGCCGCCAGGTCGTCGTAGTAGTTGGCGGGGATCGGCAGCAGTCGCCCGCCCGCCTCCCGGAACCGGCGGGCCGCGGCGACCACGTCGTCCGTGGCCAGCGCGATGTGCTGGGCGTGCACGGTGTCGTCGGTGGGCGCCGCCCCGACGCTCAGGGCGATGCGGACACTGCCGTCGGGGTTGGTGACGGCACGGCTGCGCATCAGGCCGTACGGGTCGGCGACGTCGACGCTCTCCTGGGCGTGCAGGCCGAGGACGCTGCGGTGGAAGAGGGTCGCCTCGTCATAGTGGTGCCAGGGCTGGACGAGGGCGAGGTGATCGATGCGGTGCACGCCCGGGGTGCCGGGCTCCGCGTGCTCCACGTCCGCGAAGTCGGCGCGCCAGTCGGGCTGTTCGGGCCGGCCCGAGGCGCAGAAGAACAGTTCCGTGCCGTCGGGTGCCGCGACCGCGTCGAGCGGTGCGTCCTCGGCGGCACGGCGGCGCGGCAGGACCGGTGCCAGGAGCGCCTCGGCGCGGCGGGCCGCGCCGGCCGGGTCCGGGGACTCCAGGCCGATGGCGGCGAGTGAGGTGCCGTCCCGGCGTGCGGCACCCGCCGTGTTGACGAGGACGCGGGCCTCGCCCTGCTGCCAGAGGTCGACCGGCTTGCCGCGGTGCCGTGCGGTGCGGGTGAAGCCCAGGGCGCCCAGCAGCGCCGAGACCGGTTCGGCGTCCGGCGTGACCAGTTCGGCGAAGGCGACGCCGGTGGGGACGACGGGGGCGGGCGGTGTGGCCACGCCGACCGCCTCCTGGAGGACCAGCAGGGAGCGGTGGGCGTCCACGGCCGTCGGGCCGGCCTCCGCCTGGCGGAAGACGTCGTTGAAGACTTCGAGGGAGAGCGGGCCGCCGTAGCCCGTGTGCAACACGCGGCGTACGAGATCCGCCACATCGAATCCGCCCTGGCCCGGGAAGCAGCGGTAGTGGCGGCTCCACTGCAGTACGTCCATCGCGAGCAGCGGGGCGTCGGCGAGCTGCAGGAAGAAGATCTTCTCGCCGGGGATGTCCTCGATGCCCTTGGGATCGGAGCCACGGGAGAGGATGTGGAAGCTGTCCAGGCAGGTGCCGAGCGCCGGGTGGTCGGCGGCCTCGACGATGCGCCACGCGTGGTCGTACGTGCTGACGTGCCGTCCCCACGCCAGGGCCTCGTACGCGACGCGAATGCCGAACTCCTGGGCCAGGTCGGCCAGTTGGCGCAGGTGGTACGCGGCGAGCGCGTCGTCGTCCACGGCGAGCGGATGGACCGAGGAGCAGACGAGGACGGTGTCGGCGCCGAGCCTGCGCATCAGCTCGAACTTGTGCCGGGCGCGGCGCAGATTGCGGGCGAACTCGTCGGCGGGGACGGCCTCGATGTCCCGCATGGGCTGGTACAGGTCGATGCTCAACCCCAGATCCGCGCAGCGCGCACGGATCTCCTCCGGGGTCAGCGGGCTGGCCAGCAGGTCGTTCTCGAAGATCTCCACACCGTCGAAGCCGGCCCGGGAGGCGGCCGTGAGCTTCTCGGTGAGGGATCCACTGAGGGAGACGGTGGCGATGGACGTACGCATGCCGGTACCTCTTCTCCTGTCCGGTCCTAGCTCGGGGTTCCCACAGCGCCTGCCAGCTCGGCGATGTCCGCGAGCATGCGCGCGCTGTCGGGCTCGCGTCCGGTGAACAGGCGGAACGCGTCCACGGCCTGGAAGACGGCCATGCCGCCACCGTCGAGAGTGGCGCAGCCGAGCTCGCGGGCGGTACGCAGGAGCTCGGTCTCCAGGGGCCGGTAGACGACCTCGGCGATCCACAGGCCCGGGTGCAGCAGCTCGGCCCGGAGGGGCAGGCCGGGGTGGGCGGCCATGCCGGTGGGGGTGGCGTGCACGAGGCCGTCGGCCCGACTCATCAGCGCGGGGAGCGCCTCCAGAGCGGCACCGACCGCCCGCCCGGGGCCGAAGTGCCGGTTCAGCGCCCCGGCGAGGCCCGCGGCCCGGTCGGTCAGCGCGTCCACGACGGTGACCCGCTCGGCACCCAGCGTCAGCATGGCGTGCGCGACGGCCGCGCCCGCTCCCCCCGCGCCCAGCTGCACGACCCGCTCCAGCGGCGCATCGGGCAGCCCGCGCGCGAACGACGCGGCGAAGCCGGTGACGTCCGTGTTGTGGCCGACGGCCCGGCCGTCCTCGAAGACGACGGTGTTGACCGCGCCCAGCGCCTCGGCCTGCGGAGTGAGCGCGTCCAGGTGCTCGATGACGAGCTGCTTGCACGGGTGGGTGATGTTGAGCCCGTCGAAGCCCAGGTCACGGGCGGCCCGCACCAGGTCGCCCACCACCTCGGGCGGGACGCCGAGGGCGTCGATGTCGATGAGCCGGTACAGATAGCGCAGGCCTTGCCGGTCGGCCTCCCGCTCGTGCAGCGCCGGGCTGAGCGAGGGGCCGATGCCGGAACCGATCAGCCCGACGAGATACGAGTCCTTGGCGTCCTTGGCCACCGGGGGGACCTCCTGAGCGGCTCACTAATGTACGAACTGGTGAGTTAGTCATAGCAGGCGGTCCCGGAGCTTGGGAAGGCCTGACCCGACACACGAGGCAAGAGGGCTTCTACAATCACCGGCACGCGGGTGGGCCACCGGGGCGCGCTCGCCCTCGCCGAAGGAACCCCGATGACCAGCGTCGAAGAGCCGGCACGAACGAACGGGCGGATCCGTGACGCCGCCCGCACCAAGGCCGAGATCCTCGACGTCGCGACGCAGGAGTTCGCCCGCGCCGGCTACGACGGCGCCCGCGTCGACGAGATCGCCGCCCGCACCCGCACCACGAAGCGGATGATCTACTACTACTTCGGCGGCAAGGAGCAGTTGTTCACGGCCGTGCTCGAGCGGGCGTACGGCGTGATCCGGAAGGCCGAGCAGCAGCTCGACGTCGAGCACCTCGACCCGGTCGCGGCCATCCGCCGCCTGGCCGAGCTGACCTTCGACCACCACGAGCAGCACCCCGACTTCATCCGCCTGGTCAGCATCGAGAACATCCACGGGGCCGAGCACATCGCCGCCTCCGAGAGGCTCGGCAAGATCGGCTCGCCGGCCCTGGACGTGATCCGCCGGATCCTGGAGTCGGGCCAGAAGTCCGGGCTGTTCACGGCGGACGTCGACGCCGTCGACCTGCACGCGATGATCAGCTCCTACTGCTTCTTCCGGGTCTCCAACCGGCACACCTTCGGCGCCCTGTTCGGCCGCGACCTGGTGGATCCGGCCCGGCGTGAGCACTATCGCGCGATGCTCGGCGACATGGTCATCGCCTACCTGACCGCGGAACGCACGACGGACTGAGGTCGTACGGCACCACCCCTTGACACCCGGGAAACGTGGGCGCAACATCCGTAGCCATCGCGTACTAACTATCCAGTGGGTTAATTAGCCGGGATCCGGCGCCTCTCCCCAGTTCTGGTTTCCCTCGTTTCCGCTCACTCCGCTTAAGTTGGAGTTCCCTCGAAGGAGCACGCCGTGTCCGTCCCCGTCCCGCAAGCCCCGCCCGGCCAGCCGAGGAAGGCGGCCATGGCTGCCTGGATCGGCAGCGCCCTCGAGTACTACGATTTCTTCATCTACGGCAGCGCGGCCGCGCTGATCTTCCCGGCGGTCTTCTTCGACGAGTCCGACCCGGCGACGGCGACCCTGCTGTCGCTGGCCACGTTCGGGGTGGCGTATGCCGCGCGGCCGGTCGGGGCGCTGTTCCTCGGACACTTCGGCGACCGGCTGGGCCGTAAGAAGATCATGGTCTTCACGCTGATCCTGATGGGCGTGTCGACGTTCCTCATCGGCTGTCTGCCGACCCGTGACCAGGTCGGCACCCTCGCGCCCGTCCTGCTGGTCCTGTGCCGGGTCCTCCAGGGCATCTCGGCGGCGGGTGAGCAGGCCAGCGCCAACTCGATGACCCTGGAACACGCGCCACCCCATCGGCGCGGCTTCTTCACCAGCTTCACGCTGAGCGGCACCCAGGGCGGGCAACTGCTGGCCACCCTGGTCTTCATCCCGGTCGCCGCGCTGCCGGAGGAGCAGCTGATGTCCTGGGGCTGGCGGGTTCCGTTCTGGCTGAGCGTCGCGGTCGCGGTGGCCGGCTGGGTCATCCGCCGCAAGCTGGACGAGACGCCGGCCTTCGAGCAGCAGGCGGCCGGCGAGGGCGTCGCCAAGCTGCCGCTCGTGGTGCTGATGCGGGAGCACTGGGCGGACGTGCTGCGGGTGATCGGGGGTGCGCTGGTCGCCTCGGTCAGCACGATCTTCACGGTGTGGGCGCTGTCGTACGCCACGAGTGACGCGGTCGGGATGAGCAGGTCCTCGATGCTGTGGGTGGGCGCCCTCGCCAACCTGGTCGCGCTCGGCGCGATCCCGCTGTGGGCGACGCTGTCGGACCGTATCGGCCGTCGGCCGGTGTACCTGATCGGCGCGGCCGGCAGCGCGGTGATGATGTTCCTGTACCTGTGGTCGATCTCGACCGGCTCCTACCCGCTGACCCTGCTGCTGGGCATCGTCACCTTCGGTGTGGTCTACAGCGCCGCGAACGGCGTGTGGCCGTCCCTCTACGGCGAGATGTTCTCCACCCGGGTCCGGCTGTCCGGCATGGCGATCGGCACCCAGATCGGCTTCGCGGTCGCCGGTTTCGCGGTGACCTTCGCCGCGCAGATCGCAGGGCCGGACGGCGACAACTGGTTCGCGGTCGCCCTGTTCACCGCCGCCCTGTGCGTGCCGCCGGTCGTGGCCGCCCTCTCGGCCCGCGAGACGGCGAAGGTGCCGACGGAGCGGCTGGGCGAGCGGGTGGCCGGGCAGGCCCCGCAGCCGGCGAAGGTCACGGCCTGACATCACCGGGTCCCCGGACGCCGTGGGGCTCCGGGGACCCGAGCACTGAGCAACCCGCCGCGGTGTCGCGCCCCTTGAGGTGCGCGGCGAACTGCGCGATCAGCCCCCACCGGCCCGCAGGTGAATCACGGCGCACACAACAACTCCGTCCAGGTCTCGGCGACCCGGTCCAGGGCGAAGCCCTCCCGCACCTGCGTACGGGCCAGCTCGGCGGCGGACCGCCACCCGTCCTCCCCCAGCGCGGCGATCGCGTCCACCATCGCCTCGGGGTCGTCGTGGATCCACCGCTTGTCGTAGATCTCGTCGGCCCCGGGCCACGGCAGCAGCGAGGGCACGGCACCCGAGGCCATCCCCTCCGCGGGCGCGAGGTGGAAGCTCTCGTCGTCGCTGGTGGACAGGACGTGCCCGACCCGGCGCAGCCAGCCCGCCACGTCCGGCCCGAACCTGTCGAAGACGACGGCCCCTTCGAGCAGCGGCGATGTCTGCATCCGGCGCAGCACCGCGTCGTAGTGCGCGCGCTCCTCGGGCTTGTTCCAGATCCACCAGTACTCCCACGGCGGCTTCGACTTGACCGACAGATGCCAGCGGCGGTCGCGGGCGCGCAGCGCCTCCAGCACGTCGAGGCCGAGGTCGAGGCGTTTGCGGCTGGGCGCGATGCCGATCATGCCGAGGCGGTGGTGGGCACCGGGTGCCTTCGGGCGGTCGAGCTGGTCGGTGTCCACCCAGTTGGGCACGACCACGACCTTCGACGCCGGCCAGCCGGTGTGCTCGCGGGTGCGGCGGGCGTAGTACGGGCTGACGCACACCACCCGGTCGACCGCGTCGATGTCGACCTGCCGGGGCCACGGCGCGTCGAGCTCGAAGCGGTGCAGGCGTACGATCAGCCGGCTGCCGCGCCGCTTGTGGCGGCTGTACCAGACGGCGGCCGGACCGCACCACTCGACGACCACCACGTCCGCCCAGTCGGCGAGTTCACGGCTGGCGTCCGGGTCGTGCCGGGCCAGCGCGGACCAGGCGTCGACCCGTACGTCCAGACCCGGCAGGGAACGGAAGTGGTCGAGCAGCCGGGTGAGGAACTTCAGGTCGTGCCCGGCGATGCCCACCCGCAGGGGTTGCTGACGTGCCGTCACCTGGGTGGGTGCGGCGGGGAAGGCCCGGCCGAGGTGGGCACGCCAGCGGGCGGCCGCGCCGTCCAGGGTGTACTGCCGGGCCGCCGCGCGGCAGCGGTCGGCCGCCAGACGCCGGGCTTCGGGCTCGCGGACGGAGCGTGCGACGGCTTCGGCGGCGTCGTCGAGTCCGGCGCGTCCGGGCACGAACAAGGGATAGTCGGTGCCGAGCAACGCCTCGTGCGCCGGAGTGCGGTTGAGGACCACGGGCAGGCCCAGGGCGCCGAACTCCAGGACCTTGGTGGACAGTTCGAGGCTGGAGTCGAGCACCGGGTCCCGCCAGCCGAGGCCGACGTCGCAGTCCGCGGCGATGCGCATGGCCTCCTCGCGCGGCTGTCCGCCGTGATGGAGGACGCCGGGCGTGGCGGCCAGCGCACGCGCCATCGCGGCCTGGAAGCCGGGGTGGCCGGGATCGTCGTGGATCTTGTCACCGACGGTGTGCAGTTCGGCCGGGACACCGCGTTCGGCGAGCAGTTCCGGGAGCCGGGTCATGGGCAGCGTGTTCCAGCGGGGTGCGAACTTGCCGGTGTAGACGAGCCGCAGCGGCTCGTGCGGGCCGTTCCGGTCCGGCACCGGGAAGCCCGGCTCGGGCACGGCGGGCGGGCTGAGCACGCACTTGCCGCAGGCCTCGGGCACCCAGGTCTCCAGGAAGCAGCGCAGTTCCTCGGTCTGGCACAGCAGCCGGTGCGAGGCCTGCGCGATGCGGACGAGGTCCGCACGGGCCGCCTCGGTCATCTCGGCGGCCGACTGCGGGATGTCGGTGAGGTAGGCCCAGATCCGCCCGTCGAAGACGCCGTCTGCCACGATCCGGGTGACCAGCCGCCGACCCCGCAGCACCAGCAGATCACAGGGCTCGTCGTTGTCGAGCCGGGCGAGCACCTCCGAGGCCTGCACCGGTGACATGGGCCGGTCGGCGAGCCCCGGCAGCAGCCGCTCCTCGTACGGGCGCACCAGTGTGACCCCGGGCAGCTCGGCCAGCGGATCGGTCAACCGGCCGGTGCGCACCGGCGACTTGAGGACGAGCCGGGCCTCGCAGCCCGCCCGGGACAGGGCCTGCACCGTCGACTGGGCCCACACGGCGGAGCCGTCGATGAGGTTGAGGTCGACGTCGCCGTAGACGAGCGCCCGCAGCGTACGGCTCATGACGGCTCCTTCCCGCGCACGGCGAACAGACGGTGCCCTTGCCCGGACCAACTGCCGGGATCCGTACCGGACATGTACAGCGAGCGGCGTACCAGCAGCGGTCGCAGCGACGGTACGAAGACGTAGTCGTCGGCGGTCGGCGTGTGGCCCACCGCGTCGGCGCCGGAGTGCTCCTGGGCGCACATGAGATCGAGGAGGAGGGTGTCCGGCCGGTCCTCGGTGAGGTCGGTCCAGTCGGCGACCCAGGGCGCGAGCGGCTGCCCCCGGCGTACCGTCACGCCGGCGGCGGTGAGTTCGTCGAGCCCCGCCGGATCGGGCACGACGACCTCGACCGGGCGGTGCAGCTGGCCGAGCACCTGCCCGACGAGCCGGGCGACGTCGGTACGGTCCCGGGGCGCGGCCAGCACCGCGACACGCCGCTCGTCCAGCGGATCGGGGGCGCCGGCCAGCCGCGCGAGCCGCGACAGCCGTACCCGGGTGCTGTCCTCCCGGAACAGCTCGCGCAGCCGTTCCCGGCCCTCGACTGCCGGGTCGAGCCGGGCGAGCCGAACGCCGGTGTCCGCGTCGACGACGGCGTCCCAGGCGAGCCGGGCGAGCCCGGGCGCGGTGGAGGCGGGACCGTCCCGCCACAGCACTGTCCGTCGCTCCAGCACCCTTGCCTCGGTGAGCAGTTCGGCGAGGGTCCGGTCCAGGTCGGGGGCGATACCGGTGCCGGTTTGCCACCAGGGTCCGTCGCCCGTGCAGGCGCTCAGCTGGACGACGAGCACATCGGGGTCGGTGCGGCGCAGGAGCAGCCGTCCGTCGTGCGGCAGCAGCCGGTTGACGACGACGTCCGCCGCGAAGTCCTCGGCCGTGGCGGCGGTGAGCACGCCGGCCATGACGAGTCGGTCGCGGGGAGCCGCGGTCAGGGCGCGATGGGCGAGGTGGAACCGGTCGTCGACGGGCGCGTCCGGCCCGGCCTGCGGCCTCGGTGCGTTGTCGGGCGTCCGCCCGGTGGAGCGGCGCCGCCCGCGCCACAGTCCGTACAACTCCCCCGGCAGCCGCGCCGCGCCCCGCTTCGGCGACCGCGCGGCCGTCACCAGCGCCTTTCCCACCCGCAGCGAGGTCGAGCCCTCCAGCATGGCCACGCGGGCCTGCAGCACGTCGACCCGGTCCCGGGCGGCCCGCAGCGCTGCGGCCAGCTGCTCCTTCTCCCGTACGGCGGTGGCGAGCCGCTCGGCGACCCCGTCCTGCCCGGCGGCACCGCGGACGCGCTCCGCCTCCTCGACCGTCCGCTCCAGGTCGAGCGCGCGGGCGCGCAGGGAGCGGGACGCCAGGTCGGCGAAGACGTACTCGTCGGCGATCCGCAGCGCGGTGACGTAGCCGTCGGACGGGACGGGACGGCCGAAGAAGTCGTGCGGCGGCAGGAGTTCGTCGGTGCGGGCGATGACCGCGCCGGCGTGCAGATGGACGTAGTCGAGAGGCGCCGCGCGCAGGACCTGGCAGCGGTGGGCGACCAGGTCGTCGAGGAGCCGGTGAAAGGGGAGTTCAAAGCCGCGGTGACCGAACACGATCAGGCCACGCGCGCCGGGCCGCATCCGGGCCAGCACGGCGCGGCAGGCATCCTCGCTCCCGTGCAGCTCGGCGTCGGGTCCGTACGAGAGGAGGGCCAACTCGCCCTCGGTGACGGGCTGTTCGTCGTTGTCACGGTCGTCGCGAAGGGCGACGCCCGGCGGCAGATGCAGGTACGGCTCCAGGCGCAGGCCACCGCGCGTCGTGTCCACCACCGTCGTGACGCCGTCGAGGTGCGGATGGAGCAGGTCGGTCAGACGCATCAGTGGGTCCTCGTGAAGACGTGGAAGCCGACCCGGTCCTCGCGGAAGCCGTACGGCCTGGAGAGGGTGTGCCGCAGACCGAGGGGCTCGAGTTCGGCACGGTAGGCGCCGGTCGGGCGGTACGTGATGTAGTCGCCGTCAGTGACGGGCCCTGCGGTGTCCTCGCCGCCGACGGCTTCGGTGACGGTGTCGGTGACGATCAGCCGGCCGGCGACACGGACCAGGGAGGCCAGGTTGCGCAGACCGGCCGCCCACTCCTCGTCGTCGAGCACATGGAACAGGACGTCGACACAGACAACGATGTCGTACGGCCAGGGACTGCGCCACTCGTCGAGCGCGCAGAGTGCGTAGCGCGGGCCGCCGCCCTCGGCGCGGGCGTGGTCGATCGCGTGCGGACTGGTGTCGAAGGCGTCGACCCGATGGCCGCAGCGGGCCAGGGCGCGGGCGAAGTACCCCTTGCCGCAGCCGGCGTCGAGCGTGAACAGCGGGGCGGCGGTGCTGGACAGGTCACCGATGAGGGAGAGCAGCGTGCCGAGCCGCTGGGCGTAGAAGATCTCGTTGCCCGGCCGGTCGAGCCCGATGTGCGCGCCGGAGGCGAGGTCGTCGTGGTCTGCGTGGCGGGTGTCCCAGTAGGTCCGGGTGTCGTCGTATGTCTGCCTGTCACCGAAGGCCTGTGTGTCGCCGTACGTCCGTGGGCGGCCGTGGGTCCCCGCGTCGTCGTACGTCCGCGTGTCGTCAGCCATGGCGCTCCAGCCACGCGGTGATGACGCGGGCGATCCGGCCGCCCGCCCTGCCGTCCCACAGCGGTGGTCCCTCCCCCGGGCCGGCTCCCCCGCCGTCCAGCACCTTGCGCAGTGCGGGCACCAACTCCCCGTGGCTGACCAGCCGGTTGGTGCCGTGGGTGACCGTGACCGGGCGTTCGGTCGTGGTGCGCAGGGTCAGGCAGGGGACGCCCAGGACGGTCGTCTCCTCCTGGACGCCGCCCGAGTCCGTGATCACGGCGGCGGCTCCGCGGACGAGGCTCATGAACTCGACGTAGCCGAGCGGGTCGAGCAGGTGGATGCCCGGCGCGTCCGCGAGGCCCGCCGCCCGCAGCGCGGCCCGGCCGCGCGGATGCAGCGGTACGACCAGGTCTAGATGGCGGGCGGCCTCGGCCAGGACGCGTGCGGCGGCCGCGGCGGCCTCCGGGTCGTCGACGTTGGCGGGCCGGTGCAGGGTGACGACGCCGTAGCGTTCGGGCAGTGCGTGTGCCGCACGGGCGGTGACCGGGTCGAAGTGCTCCATATGGGTGAGCAGGGTGTCGATCATGGGATTGCCGACGAGGTGCACCCGCTCGGCGGCGATGCCCTCGCGGGCGAGATGGCCGACGGCCTCGGGGCTCGTGACGAACAGCAGCTCCGCCAGCTGGTCGACGAGGCGCCGGTTGACCTCCTCCGGCATCGTCATGTCGAAACTGCGCAGCCCGGCTTCGACGTGCGCCACCGGCACGTCCAGTTTGGCGGCGACCAGCGCCGCGGCCAGCGTCGAGTTCACGTCGCCGTACACCGTGACGAGCGCGGGTGCGCGGGCGGTCAGTTCGCCCTCCAGGGCCACCAGCAGGTCCGCGGTCTGCCGGGCGTGGCTGCCGGAGCCGACGCCTAGGTCGGTGTCGGGTTCGGGCAGGCCGAGTTGCCGGAAGAAGATGTCCGACATCCGCTCGTCGTAGTGCTGCCCGGTGTGCACCAGCACCTGGTCGCAGCCCGCCGCGCCGAGGGCGGCGACGACCGGGGCGGCCTTGACGAAGTTCGGCCGGGTGCCGACCACATGGAGTACGCAGCCGTTCATCGGGCTCCCCTATCGATGGCTCGGTCGCCTACGGGCGCTTTCAGCCGGTGTCGTTGGGACAGTCAGGGTTGGTGGGCATTTGCCCAGCATTGCAACCTACCGTTGCGATATGTCACGTAATGCCATTCTCGCCCTCAGTCTGGCCGCCTCCGTCGCTCTTGGCGAACTGCGCCAGGATCCGCAGCGGGCTGTTCTGCTGGCCGTGCGCCTGCTGCCGGGGCGCATCCGGCGTGGATTGCGGCCGCTCGAACTGCGGCTCGCCGGGCGCGCCCGCGCCGCCGGACCGACTGCGACCCCGTCCGCCGTACGGGTGCCCGCACCGCCCGGCCGGCGCTTTCGTCCCGTGCCGGGCCGGGTGCTCCATCTGGTCACCAACGGACTGCCGTTCCGGCACGCCGGCTACACCGTGCGCACACAGAAGCTGGCCGAGGCGCAGCTGGCGGCCGGACTGGACCCGCACGTGGTGACACGGATCGGCTTCCCCGTGACGGCGGGAGTACTGGACGCCCGCCCGACGCAGCACGTGGGCGGGGTGCCACAGCACCGGCTGCTGCCGCCGCGGCTGCCGTACGGGCAGGCGGCCGCGCTGGCACGCAACGCCGAACTGGCCGCCCGACTGGTGGAACGGCTGCGGCCCGCCGTACTGCACGCGGCGACCGACCACGGAAACGGGCGTGTGGCGCTCGCCCTGCGGGAGACCTACGGGCTGCCGGTGGTCTACGAGGTGCGGGGCTTCTTGGAGGAGACCTGGCTGACGCAGGCGCCGGGCCGCGGCCGGGACGACGAGACGTACCGGGCGCGGCGCGCCCTGGAGACGTTCTGCATGCGAGAGGCCGATCTGGTGCTGACGCTCGGTGAGGCGATGCGGGCCGAGATCGTGGGCCGCGGGGTGCCCGAGGAACGGGTTCTCCTCGTGCCCAACGCCGTGGACGACGCCTTCCTTGCTCCGCTGCCGGACGGGGCGGTCGTGCGCGCCCGGTTGGGGATCGCGCCGGACGAGTTCGTGGTCGGCACGGTCGGCAGTCTCACCCCGCACGAGGGGATCGGCACATTGCTCCATGCGGGTGAAGAGCTGCGGCGGCGTGGTCTGCCGGTGCGGTTGCTGATCGTCGGCGACGGTCCGGAGCGCCCGGCGCTGGAACGGCTGGCCGCCCGGCTGGGCCTGGACGACGGGACCGCGCTGTTCACCGGCCGGGTGCCGCACGCCCAAGTCCGCGATTTCCACGCCGTGTTGGATGTGTTCGCGGTACCGCGCACCGACGAGCGGGTCTGCCGGCTGGTGACTCCGCTCAAGCCGGTGGAGGCGATGGCGAGCGGTGTCCCCGTGGTCGCCAGTGATCTCGCCGCACTGAGAGAGCTGATCGAGCCAGAGGTGAGCGGAGGGCTAATTCCTGTCAAATCGCCATATTCCTGGGCTGATAAACTTGAAATGCTCATTTACAGTAAAAAGCGGCGGACCGAATGGGGAGCAGCCGCCCGCGCGATGGTCGCGCGTGACCGCACCTGGAAGCGGGTCGCCGCCACAACCCGTGAGGCGTACCGCGCCCTTGGATGCCTTGAGGCGGGGTGAGTCCCATGCAGGCCGAACAGACCGGACAGCTCGGGGAAGAGACCGGACCGCTCGGGGAAGAGACTGAGCCTCTCGGGGAGGAGAGCGAACCTCTCGGAGAGGCAGAACCGCCCGATCGCGTCGAACTCGCGGTGATCGGGCTCGGATACGTCGGGCTGCCGCTCGCGCGTGAGGCGGCGTCGATCGGCCTGAGAGTCGTGGGCCTCGACCGCGACCCCCGCGTCGTGGAGGCGCTCAACACCGGGCACTCGCACGTCGACGACGTCTCCGACGAGGACGTCCGCCGGATGCGGGCGGCCGGTTTCACGGCGTACACGGACGACGCCTGTCTGGCGCGTGCGCAAACCGTGGTCATCTGTGTGCCGACCCCGCTCAGCGAGGACGGCGGCCCGGATCTGAGCGCGGTCAGGGCCGCGGTGCGCACGGTGGCGGGACGGCTGCGGCCCGGACAGCTGGTCGTACTGGAGTCGACCACCTATCCGGGAACCACCGAGGAGGTCGTACGGCCGCTCCTGGAGGAGTCGGGGCTGCGCGCCGGCGTCGACTTCGCGCTGGCCTTCTCACCCGAGCGCATCGACCCCGGCAACACCACACACGGGCTGCGCACCACGCCGAAGGTGGTCGGCGGCTGCACCCCGTCCTGCGCGGCGCGCGCGGTCGCCTTCTACGGCAAGCTCGTCGACACCGTCGTCCAGGCGAAGGGCACCCGCGAGGCCGAGATGGCCAAGCTGCTGGAGAACACCTACCGGCATGTGAACATCGCCCTGGTCAACGAACTCGCCGTGATCAGCCACGAGTTGCACGTCGACCTGTGGGACGCGATCCGCTGCGCCGGCACGAAGCCCTTCGGCTTCCAGGCGTTCCGGCCCAGTCCCGGGGTCGGCGGGCACTGCATCCCCATCGACCCCAACTACCTGTCGTACAAGGTGCGTTCGTCGCTCGGCTACGAGTTCCGGTTCGTCGAGCTCGCCCAGGAGATCAACCGGCGGATGCCCGAGTACGTGGTGCGCCGCGCCCAGGACCTCCTCAACACCGCCGGCCGGCCGCTGCGCGGCTCCCGGGTGCTGCTGCTAGGAGTCACCTACAAGCCGGACGTGGCGGACCAGCGGGAGTCGCCCGCGGTGCCGGTGGCGCGGCTGCTACGGGAGCGGGAGGCCGAGGTCTCCTTCCACGACCCGCATGTACGGCTGTGGTCGGTGGACGGGGCGAGCGTGCCGCGGGTCGACGACGTCATGGCGGCGGTGCGCGAGCAGGACCTGACGATCCTGCTCCAGGACCACTCGGCCTACGACCTGCCCGCCCTCGGTGACGCGGCCCGGCTGCTGTTCGACACCCGGGGGCGGATCTTCCGGCCGGATGTGGAAGTGCTCTAGCCGGCCCCCTCGGGGTCGGTTGTTCTCGGGGCAGTCGAAAGGTGCGTGCTCTGATGCGGATACTCGTCGTCACCGTCGTCCATCACCCCGAGGACGCCCGGATCCTGCACCGGCAGATCGCCGCCCTGCGGGAGCACGGTCACCGCGTCGTGTACGCCGCGCCGTTCGCGGCCCGCGAGGTGACCCCACGGCCGTACGTCGAGGGCGTGGACCTGCCGAGGGCCGCCGGCCGGGACCGCCGGGCGGCACTGCGCGCGGCCCGCGTCCTGCTCGCCGAGCGGGGACCGCAGGCGGACGTCGTCCTGCTGCACGACCCGGAGCTGCTGCTCGCACTGCCGGGCACGCTGCGCCGCTGGCGGCGCGCGGGACGCACTCCCGTCACCGTGTGGGACGTGCACGAGGACACGGCGGCGGCGCTGGAGATGAAGCGCTGGCTGCCACGACCGCTGCGGCCGCCGCTGCGGCTGGCTGTACGGGCGGCGGAACGGCTGGCGGAGCGGCGACTGCGGCTGCTGCTCGCCGAGGACGCCTACCAGCGGCGTTTCCGCCGCCCGCATCCCGTGGTGGCCAACCTCACGGCGGTCTCGCCCGAGCCGCCCGAGCCGCCGGGCGACGATCGGGTGGTCTACCTCGGGCACCTCTCCCGGGCGCGGGGCGCGCTGGACCTCATCGAGACGGCACGGCTGCTGGCGCCCGACGTCCACGTCGAGGTGATCGGCGCCGCGGACCCCGAGGTGCGGGGCGCGCTCACCGAGGCCGACCGGGACGGCGTACTGCGCTGGCACGGGTACTTGCCCAACGACCGCGCCCTCGACCGGCTCTCCGGCGCCCTGGCCGGCCTCTCCCTCCTCCACGACCAGCCCAACTACCGCCACTCACGGCCCACCAAAGCCGTGGAGTACATGGCCCACGGCGTCCCCCTCGTCACCACGCCCACCCCGCTCGCGGCCGACCTGGTCGAACGCTACGGCTGCGGTCTCGTCGTACCGTACGAGGACCCGGCCACCGCCGCGGACGCCGTACGGCGCCTGCGCTCCGACCCGGAGACCCGCCTGCACGCGGCCACACGTGGCTGGGAGGCGGCACTCGCCGACCTCAACTGGGCCGACCGGGCGACCGAGTTCGTGATGTGCCTGGAGGCCTGGGTGAAGGAGGCGTCGGGTTCGGCGGCGGACACCGATGCCGCTGCCCCGGTCGCGGGGGGCAAGGCGCGTACGGCCTGACCGGCTAGGCGTCGTTGGACCAGCCTCTGCTGCACAGCACCAGCCGGTATCCGTCCGGGTCCTCGATCGTGACACCCCACTCGTTCCAGTACGGGTTGGGTGACAGCACCCGCTTGCCCCCGTGTTCTTCCAGGCTGGCCACCAGGTCGTCCGGCACGGGACCGTCCACGTAGACGACGAGGAGGTCCTCCTCCGTCGGCCGGGGCTCAACGGGGTGGGCGGGCTGGTGGACGAGTTCCAGATGCCAGTCGGCGTCCGGCCAGCCGAGCATCAGCAGGTCGTGCTCGCCGGTTTCGGGGCCGCCCACCGCCCGCCATACGACGCCGAGTCCTAGCCCCTCACCCCAGAAGCGCTCCGCCGCCGCCAGGTCCCGGGACGGGCGGGCGATGCGGATGTGGCTGCGGCCGTCGACCGGCATGGTGGCCCCCCAGGTGGCGTCCTGTTCTGCGTCGATCCACTCGGCAGCGTAGGCAGCCCGTCTGCGCCGGGACCATCGGTCATGAGCCCTCCGCCCTGGGTCCTAGTACTCCAGCAGCGTTTCGCTATCTGGCCTGGTCAGAGGCATCGTCGGGAGTGTAGTTGGCTGCTGGCATGTCAGGGGCGGTCTTGCCGGACCGC
>NZ_JOFS01000009.1 GCF_000719285.1 Streptomyces bicolor
TGGCGCGTTCTCCGGCAAGGACCCGTCCAAGGTGGACCGTTCGGCGGCGTACGCGATGCGCTGGGTCGCCAAGAACGTCGTCGCGGCGGGTCTGGCCGCGCGCTGCGAGGTGCAGGTGGCGTACGCGATCGGCAAGGCCGAGCCGGTCGGCCTGTTCGTCGAGACCTTCGGCACCGAGACGACCGGAGTGGCGAGGATCCAGGCGGCCATCACCGAGGTCTTCGACCTCCGCCCGGCCGCCATCATCCGTGACCTGGACCTGCTCCGCCCGATCTACGCCCAGACCGCGGCCTACGGCCACTTCGGCCGTGAGCTGCCGGAGTTCACCTGGGAACGCACCGACCGCGTGGACGCCCTGCGGAAGGCGGCCGGGGCCTGATGCGTATCGCCGTCACGGGCTCCATCGCCACCGACCATCTGCTGTCCTTCCCCGGCCGGTTCGCCGAGCAGTTCGTCGCCGACCGGCTGGACCGGGTCTCCCTGTCCTTCCTCGCCGACAGCCTGGAGGTGCGCCGCGGGGGAGTGGCCGCCAACATCGCCCTGGGACTGGCCCGGCTGGGCCTCACACCGGTGCTGGTGGGCGCGGCCGGCACGGACTTCGCGGACTACGCGGCCTGGCTGCGCGAGAACGGCGTGGCCACGGACGCGGTGCTGGTCAGCGAGACCCTGCACACCGCCCGCTTCGTGTGCACGACCGACCTCGACCACAACCAGATCGCCACCTTCTACGCCGGTGCGATGGCCGAGGCCTCCCGCATCAGCCTCGCCTCCGTCACCGAGCACAGCGGCCGGCCCGACCTGGTGGTCGTGGGACCCAACGACCCCGGGGCGATGCTGCGGCACACCGAGGAGTGCCGGCAGCACCGCATCCCGTTCGCCGCCGACCCCTCCCAGCAGCTCGCCCGTCTCGCACCCGACGAGGTACGTCAACTGGTCGCCGGGGCGGAGCTGCTGTTCACCAACGAGTACGAGGCCGCGCTTCTCCTCGAGCGCGCCGACTGGACCGAGGACGAGGTGCTGCGGCGCACCGGCGCCTGGATCGTCACGCGCGGCGCCGACGGAGTCGACGTCGCCCGCGCCGGACACGAGCGGCTGCACATCGACGCCGTACCGACCACCCGGGCCGTCGACCCCACCGGAGTCGGCGACGCGTTCCGCGCGGGCTACCTCGTGGGAACCGCCCGTGGCCTGCCGCCCGAGCGGGCCGCCCGGCTGGGCTGTGCCCTGGCCACCGTCGTCCTGGAGACGGTCGGCACCCAGGAGTACGCGCTGACCCCGGCCGATCTGCTCCGCCGTATCGAAGCCGCCTACGGCCCGGCCGCCGCCCACGAGACCCGGCCCGGACTGGGCCCCGACCGAACCCCGAGCAACGTCAAGCAGGAGGCGATCGCGTGACCACCCGAGTCTGGGACTATCTGCCGGAGTACGCAGTCGAGAAGGACGACATCCTGGACGCCGTACAGAAGGTGTTCGGGTCCGGTCAGCTGGTGCTGGGCGAGAGCGTCAAGGGCTTCGAGGCCGAGTTCGCCGCCTACCACGGGCTGCCGTATGCCACCGGCGTCGACAACGGCACCAACGCGCTCAAGCTCGCCCTTCAGGCGCTGGGCATCGGCCCCGGCGACGAGGTCATCACGGTGTCCAACACGGCCGCGCCGACCGTCGTCGCCATCATCGGCGCCGGAGCCACACCCGTCTTCGTGGACGTCCGCGAAGAGGACTTCCTCATCGACACCGACCAGGTCGAGGCCGCCATCACGCCCCGCACCAAGGCGCTCCTGCCGGTCCACCTCTACGGCCAGAGCGTCGACATGGAGCCGCTCAAGCGCATCGCCGAGCAGCACGGGCTGAAGATCCTGGAGGACTGCGCCCAGTCGCACGGCGCCCGTCACCACGGCCGGCTCACCGGCACCATGGGCGACGCGGCGGCCTTCTCCTTCTACCCCACCAAGGTCCTCGGCGCGTACGGCGACGGCGGCGCGGTCGTCACCGCCGACGAGGAGACCGAGCGGGCCATGAAGCAGCTGCGCTACTACGGCATGGACAAGGTCTACTACGTGGTGCGCTCGCCGGGCCACAACTCCCGCCTGGACGAGGTGCAGGCGGAGATCCTGCGCCGCAAGCTCACCCGCCTCGACGCCTATGTCGCAGGCCGCAACGCAGTAGCCCGCCGCTACGAGGAGCAGCTCGCCGACGTCACCGGCCCGGGCGGACTGCTGCTGCCCACCACCAACCCGGGCAACACCCACGTCTACTACGTGTACGTCGTCCGCCACCCGAAGCGTGACGCGATCATCGAGGCGCTCAAGGCCTACGACATCCACCTCAACATCAGCTACCCCTGGCCGGTGCACACCATGTCCGGCTACGAGCACCTCGGGTGGGCCGAGGGATCCCTGCCGGTCACCGAGAAACTGGCCGGCGAGATCTTCTCGCTGCCGATGTATCCCTCGCTGTCGGAGGGGCTCCAGGACAAGGTCATCGGTGCGCTGCGGGAGGTGCTGGCCCGTGTCTGAGGCATCCGGATCCCTGGGCATCTACGACGTCGGTGACGTCTACGACGCGATCTACAACGGGCGCGGCAAGGACTACCGCGCCGAGTCCGCCGTCGTCGCGAAGCACATCCGCTCCCGATTCCCGGCCGCCGCCTCCCTGCTGGACGTCGGCTGCGGCACCGGCGGCCATCTCGGTCACTTCGCCGAGGAGTTCGGCGACGTGCGCGGCATCGACCTGGCCGACGGCATGCTCGACGTCGCCCGCCGCAACCACCCCGGCATCCCCGTCGAGCGCGCCGACATGCGCGGCTTCCGGCTGGGGCGCCGCTTCGACGCCGTCGCCTGCCTCTTCGCGGCCATCGGCAACCTCACCGGCGAGGACGAACTGGCCGCCACCCTGCGGTCGTTCGCCGACCACCTGGTCCCGGGCGGCGTCGCCGTCCTCGAACCCTGGTGGTTCCCGGAGAACTTCACGCCGGACCACGTCGGCGGAAGCGTCGTCACCCACGGCGGCATGACCGTCGCCCGCGTCTCCCACACGGTCCTGCACGGCACGGGCGACGCCAGCCGCATGGACGTGCACTACCTGGTCGCCCGCCCGGGCCAGGACGTCCGGCACTTCTCCGACACCCATGTCATGGCCCTCTACAGCAGGGCCCAGTACGAGGCCGCCTTCACCGCGGCCGGGTTCACGGTCGAGTACGTCACCGGTGAGTACCCCGGCAACGGCCTCTTCGTCGGCGTCAAGTCCGTCAACCAGGAAGGCGAGTGAGCGCCGTGCAGGTGCACAAGCTCGGCATCGAGGGTGCCTTCGAGTTCACGCCCCAGGTCTACAAGGACGACCGAGGCCTGTTCTCCTCCCCGTACCAGCAGGCGGCGTTCACCGAAGCCACCGGCCGGCCGCTGTTCCCCGTGAAGGACATCAGCCACAACCTCTCCGCCCGCGGCGTGCTGCGCGGCATCCACTACACCGCCACGCCGCCCGGCCGCGCCAAGTACGTCTACTGCCCCTACGGCCGTGTCCAGGACTTCCTGATCGACCTGAGGGTGGGCTCGCCCACCTTCGGCCAGTGGGAGGCCACCGAGATCGGCGGCGACGACTGCCGCGCCCTGTACATCCCGGTCGGTGTCGGCCACGCCTTCCTGTCCCTGCGGGACGACTCGATGGTCGTCTACGTGATGTCGGAGGGCTACGTCCCCGAGAACGAGCGTGCCGTCAGCCCGCTCGACCCCGAACTCGGGCTGCCGCTCCCGGCGGGCATCGAGGCCGCCCAGTCGCAGCGTGACCTGACCGCGCCCACCCTCGCGGAGGCCCGGGAGCGGGGCCTGCTGCCCACGTACGAGGCCTGCCAAGAGGTGGAGGCACAGCTGTGGCCGTGAACCCCCCGCTCGTGGTGCTGCTCGGCGCCACCGGATTCGTCGGCTCGGCCGTGCTGCGCGAACTCGCCCGGCGCCCGCTGCGGATCAGGGCCGTCTCCCGCCGCCCCGCGCAGGTCCCGGCCGACGCCCGCGCCCAGATCGAGGTGCGGGCCACCGACCTCACCGCGCCCGGCGCGATCGCCGAGGCGGTCGACGGCGCCGACGTGGTGATCCACACCGTGCTGTACAGCGCCGGCGCGACGACCTGGCGCGTCGAGGACGGCGACACCGCCGCCGAACGCGTCAACGTCGGCCTGGTCCGCGACCTCGTCGAGGCCCTGCGCGAGCGCCGCACCGCCGACGGCACACCCGTACGGGTCCTCTGGGCGGGCGCCGCCTCGCAGGCCGGCCCGCTCGACAAGGAGGTCCTCGACGGCACCGAGACCGACCGGCCCAAGGGCGAGTACGACCGGCAGAAGCTCACCGCCGAACGGCTGCTGCTGGCCGCCGACGCCGAGGGCGTGCTGCGCGGCGCCGCGATCCGGCTGCCCACCGTCTTCGGCTACGGCCCCGAGTCCACCGCCCGCGACAAGGGCGTCGTCACCCTCATGGTGCGCCGCGCCCTGTCCGGCGAGTCGATCACCATGTGGCACGACGGCACGGTCCGCCGCGACCTGCTCTACGTCGAGGACGTGGCCCGCGCCTTCTCCGCCGCCGTGGACCACGCGGACGCGCTCGCCGGCCGGCACTGGCTGCTCGGCACCGGCCGGGGCGAGCCGCTCGGCGAGGTCTTCACCACGGTCGCGGCCCTGGTCGCCGAGCAGACGGGCAAGCCCGCGGTCCCGGTGGTCTCCGTGCCCCCGCCCGCGCACGCCGAGGCGGGCGACTTCCGCAGCGTCACCATCGACGCCTCGGCGTTCCGTGCCGCCACCGGCTGGCACCCCGGGACACCGCTGGGCGAGGCGCTGCGCCGCACGGTCGCGTTCTGCGCCGAGGGCCGCGAGGGGAGCCTGACGTGACCGCGCCCGCGGCCCCCTCGCTCCCGACCGCGCCGGTGCTGCGCTCCCGCGCCGCCGAGGACCTGGCAGCCCGCCTGGCCCGGTCGGCCGCCGCCACCGACGCCGGGCACGGCATGCGCACCACCGACGTCGACGACTGGCTCGCCGGACGGGCCGGCGCCCACCGCTTCCGCGTACGGCGCCACCCGCTCGGCCGGCTCGACGGCTGGTCCTTCGCCGAGGGCACCGGCAACCTGGTGCACCACACCGGGAAGTTCTTCAGCGTCGAAGGACTGTCCGTCACCCTCAGCGAGGGCTCGGTGCGCTCCTGGCAGCAGCCCATCATCCGGCAGCCCGAGGTCGGCATCCTCGGCATCCTCGCCAAGGAGTTCGACGGGGTCCTGCACTTCCTGATGCAGGCCAAGATGGAGCCCGGCAACCGCAACATCCTCCAGCTGTCGCCGACCGTGCAGGCGACCCGGAGCAACTACTCCACCGTGCACCGCGGTTCGAAGGTGAAGTACCTCGAGTACTTCGCCGGACCCGGGCGGGCCCGCGTCCACGCGGACGTGCTCCAGTCCGAGCACGGCTCGTGGTTCTACCGCAAGGCCAACCGCAACATGCTGGTCGAGGTCGGCCCGGACACCGAGGTCCCGCTCGACGACGACTTCTGCTGGCTCACCCTGGGGCAGCTCGGCGAACTGCTGCGCCGCGACAACCTGGTCAACATGGACGCCCGTACGGTCATCGCCTGCTTCCCGCCGGCGCAGTCCTCCCCGGGCGCCCTGCTCACCGACGCCGAACTGCAGTCCTGGTTCACCGTCGAGCGCTCCCGGCACGATGTGGACATCCGGCGGATCCCGCTGGACGAGGTCGAGGGCTGGCAGCGCGGCGACGACGTGGTCGAGCGGCCCGACGGCCGGTACTTCCGGGTCGTCGGCGTCCGGGTCGAGGCCGGCAACAGGGAGGTCACCGGCTGGGACCAGCCCCTGTTCGAGCCCGCCGGCACCGGGGTCACGGCCTTCCTGTACCGCCGTATCGCCGGAGTGCCGCACCTGCTGGTGAACGCCAAGGTGGAGGCCGGGTTCCTGGACACGGTGGAACTCGCGCCCACCGTGCAGGCCAACCCCGGCAACTGGGAGCACCTGCCGCCCGGGGACCGCCCGCCGTTCCTGGACCTGGCGCTGGACGCCCCCGCCGACCGCGTGCGCTACGCGGCGATCCACTCGGAGGAGGGCGGCAGGTTCCTCAACGCCGAGAGCCGCTACCTCTTCGTCGAGACCGACGAGTCCCAGACCCCGCTGCGGCCGCCCGCCGGCTACCAGTGGGCGACCCCGGGCCAGCTGGGCGCGCTGACCGCCCACGGGCACTACGTCAACGTCCAGGCCCGGACCCTTCTGTCCTGCATCGACGCCGGCGCCGTACAGCTGTAGCGCCGCCTCACGGGGGACGGCCGGGCCCGTCCTGTGCGCGCGGCCGTCCCCGAGGAGAGGCATGACCGTATGACCACCGCCATCCCCGCCACGACCCCGCCCGGGTCCGCCCCGTCACCCGGTGTCCGCCGCATCACCCTGGACGCCGCCGGCCTCACCCTGTCCGCGCTGCTCGCCGAACCCGCGTACGGCGCGCCGCGCGCCGGCGTCGTCGCCCTGCACGGCGGCGGCATGAGCGCCGGCTACTTCGACGGCCGGGCGCGTCCGGGTCAGTCCCTGCTCGCCCTCGGCGCCCGGCTCGGCTACACCGTCCTCGCCCTGGACCGGCCCGGCTACGGTGCCTCCGCCCACGCCCTGCCCGAGGGCCAGCGCCTGGCCGAGCAGTCGGACAGCCTGCACGCCGCCCTCGACGACTTCGCCCGTCGGCACGACACCGGCGCCGGACTCCTGCTGCTCGCCCACTCCTACGGCGGCAAACTCGCCCTCACCGCGGCCGCCGACGACGCGCGACGCGGCCCGCACGACTCCGGTCGCGGCCTGCTAGGCCTGGACGTCTCCGGTCTCGGGCACCGGTACGCGGTGGCGGCGCGGGAGCTGCCGGACGAACACGGCCACGGTCACTGGACCCGGAACTGGGGCAAGCTGCGCCTGTATCCGCCGGGCACCTTCCGGGACAGCGGCGCGCTGGTCGCCCCCATGCCGGCGCGGGAGCGGGAGGAGGCAGCGCGCTGGCCGGAGACGTTCGCGTCGCTGGCCGCGCGGATCCGCGTCCCGGTGCGGCTCACGTTCGCCGAGTACGAGGCGTGGTGGCGGCACGACGACGACACCCTCGCCGCACTCCGGGAGCAGCTGGCCGGCGCGCCCCGGGTCGTGGTCGACCGGCTGCCCGGCGCCGGGCACAACATCAGCCTCGGCTGGGCTGCCCGCTCGTACCATCTGCGCGCCCTCGGCTTCCTGGAGGAGTGTCTCGCCCAGCGCGAGTGCGCCCCGGCCGGGCGCTGACGGACCGGTGACCGCCATGCTCGGAAAGACTCTCGCGAGCGGCCTGCGCTCCCTGTCGGTGCGCAACTTCCGCCTCTTCGCGGCCGGTCAGCTCGTCTCCGTGGCGGGCACCTGGATGATGGTCGTGGCACAGGACTGGCTGGTGCTCTCGCTGACCCGCGACTCCGCGGCGGCCCTCGCCACCGTGACGGCCCTGCAGTTCACGCCGCTGATGCTGTTCACCCTGTACGGCGGCAGGCTCGCCGACCGCCACGACAAGCGGAGCCTGCTGACGTGGGCCAACACGGTCTCCGCAGCCCTCGCCCTGGCTCTGGCGCTCCTCGACCTCTCCGGCTCGGCCCGCCTCTGGCACGTCTACTTCTTCGCGCTCGCCCTCGGCACGGTCAACGCCGTCGAGGTGCCGGCCCGGATGTCCTTCGTCGGCGAACTGGTCGGCGCGCGCCTGCTGCCCAACGCCTCCGCGCTCAGCGCCGCGTACTTCAATGTCGCCCGGGTCGCCGGGCCCGCCCTGGCGGGGCTGCTGATCAGCGCGTTCGGCACCGGGTGGGTGATGCTGCTGAACGCGGTGAGCTATGCGGCGACCGTGGCCGGGCTGCGCATGATGCGTACGGCCGAGCTGCATCGGCCGAAGCGGGCTGCCGGGCGGGGCGGGGTGACCGACGGGCTGCGGTATGTGACGAGCCGTCCGGACCTGCGGCTCCCCGTCGTGCTGATCGCGGTCGTCGGGTTGTTCGGCCTCAACTTCCAGCTGCTGCTGCCCCTGCTCGCGAAGACCGTCTTCCACGCAGACGCCGCCTCCTTCGGCCTGCTCACCACGGCCTTCGCGGCCGGTTCCCTGCTGGCCGCGCTGGTCGGCACGGGACGCCGCTCCCGCCCCTCGGCCGGTACGGTCGTCCTCTCCGCGCTCGCCTTCGGGGTCCTGGAGACGACGGCCGCCTGGGCGCCCGACTTCATGTCCGCGCTGGCTCTGCTGGCCCTGACCGGATTCGCCTCCCTGTACTTCGCCCAGGCCGCCAACCACCGCATCCAACTGGGCAGCGACCCCGTGTACCGGGGCCGGGTGATGGCCCTGTACACGCTGATCCTCCAGGGTTCGACGCCCCTGGGTGCCCTGCTCGTCGGGGGGCTGTCCCAGCGTCTGGGGGCACGTGCGGGGCTGCTGACCGGAGGGCTGGTGTCTACGGCGGCGGCGCTCGCGGCGTGGGCGGTGGTGCGCAGGGGGAGCGGCCGGGGCGAGGGCGACACCGGGCAGCGCGATGTTCAGGAACGCCGGCCGTCCCACGACCACCGGCACCCCACGAAAGGCGGTACGACATGACACTCGTCCCGGCCGCGACGGCCACGGCACCGCGGCGCCCCCGGCAGTCGGCCGGCCTGCCGGCCCCCGCCGTACTGCGCGCCATGCCCACCGACCTCCGCGTCCACACCCTGGAGGCCTGCCTGCGCCGCGAGTTGCAGCTCCGCCTGCGCGTCCCGCCCGCACACCGCGTCAGCGGCGACCGCCCCCTGCGCCGCCAGGGCGTTCACCCACTGCTGGCGCTGCAACTCAAGCGGGCCCTGGAGCACGCGCTCGATGTCGCGGTGCCGGCCGACCTGCTGTGCGAGGGGACACTCGGCGAGGTCGCGGAAACGCTGGCGGCCGGGCTCGGCGGCGGTCCGGAGGTTCACGAGGGCGGCAGTCCATGACCGTCCGCCACCGCGGCCGCTCAGTGCCGCAGGCACCCCGACTCTCCGTCGGCCCGGGCGAGGCGCACCTGTGGGCGCTGTGTCCGCCCACCGACGGCGAGGAACCCCGGGCGATCGGTGAGCTCGACGCGGAGGAGCGACGCCGGGCCGCCGGCTTCCTGCGGCCCGAGGACCGGCTGGCGTATCTGCACGCACACCTCGCGTTGCGCCGGCTGCTGTCGGCGTACACCGGCACCGCGCCGGGACTGCTCCGGTTGCGCAGAGCCCCGTGCCCCTACTGCGGCGGCCCGCACGGCCGTCCCGTCCTGCTGGGCCGGTCGGGTTCGCTGCACTTCTCCATGTCCCACAGCCACGGCCTCGTCCTGTACGGCGTGGCGGGGACCCCGGTCGGCGTGGACGTACAGCGCGTGCCCACCGCCAGGACGGTGCAGCTGTGCCTGCCCCGGCTGCACCCGGCGGAGCGGGAGGAGGTCGAGCGGGCACCGCAGGACCGGCGGCGCAGGGTCTTCGCGGAGCTGTGGGCACGCAAGGAGGCCTACCTGAAGGGCCTCGGCACGGGTCTGAGCCACGGGGTCGGCCAGGACTACCTCGGCGTGCACGCGAACGCCGGAGGGCACCGGGCACCGGACGGCTGGCTCGTGGCCGACCTGCAGGGCTGCCCCGAGCACGTGGCCGCCCTGGCGCTCGCGGCGACTACCGGCCACCGGGCCGCGCTCCACGAACTCCCGCACCACGTCACGCGGTTGCCGCCGCGGCGGGCCGCCGAGGAGATCGCCGCCGCGGAGCCCGTTCTGTGCATGCCCCTGCCGGCGCCGGCCCGATGACCGCGTCGACGACGTTTCGAGAGCTTTCACAGTCGAAGACAGCAGACGAAGAGAACAGAGGAGAACCAGAACCATGGGGGAGACCACCACGACCGGCCGGGTGGAAGAGCTCGACCAGCTCAGGGAGCTGGCCCGTCAGGGACCCGACCCGAAGGCCACCGAACGCCAGCACGCCAAGGGCAAGCTGACCGCCCGCGAACGGATCGAACTCCTGCTGGACAAGGGCAGCTTCACCGAGGTCGAGCCCCTGCGCCGGCACCGCGCCGTCGGCTTCGGACTGGAGGCCAGGCGGCCGTACACCGACGGAGTGGTGACCGGATGGGGCACCGTCGACGGCCGTACCGTCTTCGTCTACGCCCACGACTTCCGTATCTTCGGCGGCGCACTCGGCGAGGCGCACGCGCAGAAGATCCACAAGCTGATGGACATGGCACTGGCCGCCGGCGCCCCGCTCGTCTCGCTCAACGACGGCGCCGGCGCCCGCATCCAGGAAGGCGTGTCCGCGCTCGCCGGCTACGGCGGCATCTTCCGCCGCAACACCAAGGCCTCCGGCGTGATCCCGCAGATCTCGGTCATGCTCGGCCCCTGTGCCGGCGGCGCCGCCTACTCGCCCGCACTCACCGACTTCGTCTTCGCCGTACGGGACATCTCCCAGATGTTCATCACCGGGCCGGACGTCGTCCAGGCCGTCACCGGCGAGCAGGTGACGCAGAACGAACTCGGCGGCGCCGACGTGCACGGCGGCGTCTCCGGCGTGGCGCACTTCGTCTACGACGACGAGGAGCACTGCCTGGCCGAGGTGCGCTATCTGCTGTCCCTGCTGCCCGCCAACAACCGCGAGCTGCCGCCCACGGTGCGCGGCGCCGACCCGGCGGACCGCGCCGGCGACACGCTGCTCGACCTGGTCCCCGCGGACGGCAACCGCTCGTACGACATCCGCGCGGTGATCGAGGAACTCGTCGACGACGGCGAGTACATGGAGGTCCACGCCACCTGGGCGACCAACCTCGTGTGCGCACTGGCCCGCCTCGACGGCCATGTCGTCGGCATCGTCGCCAACCAGCCCGCCTCGATGGCCGGGGTGCTGGACATCAAGGCCAGCGAGAAGGGCGCGCGGTTCGTGCAGTTCTGCGACTCCTTCAACATCCCGCTGGTCACCCTGGTCGACGTGCCGGGCTTCCTGCCGGGCGTCGACCAGGAGCACGACGGCATCATCCGGCGCGGCGCCAAGCTGCTGTACGCCTACTGCAACGCCACCGTGCCGCGGATCTCCGTGGTGCTGCGCAAGGCCTACGGCGGCGCGTACATCGTGATGGACTCCCGGTCGATAGGCGCGGACATCGCGCTCGCCTGGCCGACCAACGAGATCGCGGTGATGGGCGCCGAGGGCGCGGCGAACGTGGTCTTCCGCCGGGAGATCGCCGAGGCCGAGGACCCCGAGGCGATGCGCCGCCGGAAGATCGAGGAGTACCGCACCGAGCTGGTCCACCCCTACTACGCCGCCGAGCGCGGCCTGGTCGACGACGTGATCGACCCCCGCGAGACCCGCGCGGTGCTCTGCCGCGCCCTCGCCATGCTGGCCGGCAAGGACGCCGAGCTGCCCCGCCGCAAGCACGGAAACCCGCCGCAGTGACAGGGGACGTACCGATGATCCAGGCGAACCACACCAATCCCGCGCAGCTGCTGCGCATCGAGAAGGGCAGCCCCGACCCCGAGGAACTGGCCGCGCTCACCGCGGTCCTGCTCTCCCGTACGGCCGCGGTCGGCGCCGAACCCGACGACCTGTCCCGCCGGCACCGGGCCGTCGCCCGCTGGCGCCGCCTCGAGCGGGCCCAGGGCTTCGACGGCCCGCGCAGCTGGCGGGGCGTCACCCGCTGAACACCCGGACCGGACAACGACCCGGACCAGCTGAAGACCCCGACCATCCGACATCAGGAGCAGCCATGACCACCGCCCACGACGAGTTGGCGTACCTCCGCGCCGAGGTGCGGACCCTCGGGGACCGCGCCGGGATCACCGAGGTGTGCGACCGCTATGTGCACCACCTGGACGCCGACCGCCACAACGACACCTGGTTCGGCTCGGTGTTCACCGAGGACGTCCAACTCACCTTCCCGTTCGGCGAGTACAAGGGCTTCGACGGCCTCGCGGGCTTCCAGCAGATGGCCCGTACGACCTTCGAGCGCACCCATCACCTCGCCGGGAACTACGCGATCGACCTCTACCCGGAGGGCGAGTCGGACCGGGCGCGCGTGCGTGCCCATCTGATGGCGGTGCACGTCCGGCAGCGGGAGGAGCCGGCCGCCCACTTCGACATCGGCGGGCACTACGACGCCGAGCTGGTGCGCACCCCGGTGGGATGGCGGATCCGGCGGTTCACCTTCGACCTGGTGTGGAACGCGGGCCAGGGGCCGAACGCCGCCCACTGAGCGAGCGGTCGGCCCCCGGCGGGGCGGCTCAGCCGCGGGGCAGATAACCGTGCAGGAAGGCGTGGACGCCGGCCGCGGCGATGTCGTGGGTCTCGGCGTCGGACAGCGCGTCCACGCCCGCCCGGTCGCGGCCCCAGGTGTTGGTCACCAGCACCACGAAGTGCTGTGCGGCGAGTTCGGAGTCCTGCACGTGCAGCAGCCCGCGCTCGGCGAGCCGGGCCATCCGGGCGGCGAGCGCGCGCTGCACGCGCAGCGGGCCGGCCTTCTGCCAGGCGTCGTGCAGGTCGCCGGGGAAGTTCTCGCCCTCGGCGTTGATCCGGGCGACGATCGCGAAGTGCTCGGTGAACTCCGGGCGCGGGCGTACCCAGTCCTTGGCGAGAGCCACCAGGTCGGCCTCCAGGTCGGCCGGGCTCGCCGTGCCGCCGAGACAGCGCTCGATCATCGCCTCGTGGGCCGCGGCCACCTGCTCCGAGCTGTCGATCAGCACGGTGGCGAAGAGCTGCTCCTTGTTCTCGAAGTGGTTGTAGATCGTGCGCGTCGAGACACTGGCCTCGGTGGCGATCATGTCGATGCTCGCGCCCTGGTAGCCGACCCGGCCGAAGACCTTCCGGGAGGCCGCCAGGATGGCCCGCCGCTTCTCCGGGAACCCCTTGCGCGGCCTGTTCTGCCCGCTGTCTGCACTGGCCATTGCGGCACCTCCTCATCGATTACAACGACCACTTTACACGTTGCAATGCACGTTGTACTTTACCTTCATGAGCGGTTCGCAGAAGCTCGACCACGCAGAGGTGCCGTCCGGCGCCGAGTTACCTCCGGGTGCCGGGGGACGCGCCAGGTCCGCACTGACCCTGGCCTCCGTACTCCTCGGCTATCTGATCGTCCCGATGGCCATGTCCGGCACGAGCATCGCGCTCCCGCGCATCGCCGCCGACCTCGGCGGCAGCGGCGGCGCCCTGCAGTGGGTGGTCACCGGCTACTTCCTGGCCGCCTCCTGCCTGATGCTCGTCGCGGGCTCGCTCGGTGATCTCTTCGGGCGGCGGCGGATCTTCGCCGTGGGAGCCGTGCTCTACGTCGTCAGTACGGCTGCCGCCGCGTTCGCCCCGCATGTGCTGCTGCTGGACGCGGCCCGGACCCTGTCCGGGGTGGGCGCGGCCGGCGTGATGGCCGGTGGCGGCGCCATCCTCGGCAGCACCTTCGAAGGGCCCGCCCGCACCCGTGCCTTCGCCATGGTCGGCACCTCGGTCGGCGTCGGCCTCGCCTTCGGCCCGACCTTCGCCGGCTGGCTGGTCAGCGCACTGGGCTGGCGCGCGATGTTCGGCGCCTTCGCCGGGGCGGGGCTTTTGCTGGTGGCCGGCACGCTGGTCCTGCGGGAGTCCTCCGCCGAGCACCGGCCGAAGTTCGACCTGCCCGGCACCATCGCCTTCGTCCTCGCCATCATCGGCCTGATGTACGGCACCAACCAGGTGGCGTCGGCGGGCTGGACCAGCCTCCGGGTGCTCGGCTTCCTGGGTGCCGGTCTGCTCATGCTCGTGGTCTTCGTCGCCCTGGAACGGCGTACCGAACACCCGGTCCTGGACCTGGCGTTGCTGCGCGGCGGCCCCTTCGCCGGCTGGCTGCTCGCCGCGCTGACTACGGCCGTCGGCACCGTCGGCGTCCTGGTCTACCTGCCGACCTACCTCCAGGGCGCGGGCGACTTCTCCGCCGGGGACGCGGGCACCCTGATGCTGGCGATGACCCTGCCGGTCCTGGCGGTGCCCCCGCTGGCCGGCAAGCTGGTGAACCAGGGCGTGCCCGCCCGGCTCCTGATCGCCCTGGCCGTCGCCCTCATCGCCGGCGGCAACGCCTGGATGACCGTGCTGGCCCCGGACTCCGGTGCCGTGCAGCTCGTCGGCCCGCTGCTGCTGATCGGCGTGGGCAACGGTCTGTCCGCCGCGCTCGTCGACGCCCAGGCGATGGAGCACGTGCCCCCCGACCGCATCGGCATGGCCTCCGGCCTGCTGAACACCGCCCGCGGCGGCGCCAACGCGCTGGTCCTCGCGGTCTTCGGCGCGGCCCTGATCAGCCTGATGCAGTCCGAGGTCGGCGGCCGGGAGCAGGCCGGCAAGGTGGCCGCGGGCGACCTCGACGGCGGCTCCCGCGCCTTCCTCGCCGAGCAGTACACCGAGGCCTGGCATGTCGTGCTGTGGACGGTGACGGCCCTGTGCGTGCTGTCGGGCCTGGTGATCCACCGCCTGGTCGGCAGCACCGCCCGCGGCGCGGCGCGGCCCGCCGAGGCCGCCGTATCGGACGAGGGGTGAGGCGGAGATGCGCACACCACTCCCAGTCACGCCCATGGGCGCCACCGGCCTCGTGGTCCCCGTCCAGGGGCTCGGCTGCATGCGGATGACCGAACCGGCCACGCTCACCGGCCCGTCCGAGGCCGCCGCCGTCATCAACCACGCGCTGGACCTCGGCGCGACGGTGATCGACACCTCCGACATGTACGGCCGCGGCCGCAACGAGGAGATGGTCGGCCGCGCCATCCGCCACCGCCGTGCCGAGGCCGTGCTGTGCACCAGGTTCGGCGTGGTCTTCGGCCCCGGCGACAGCTGGTCGGTGCGCGGCGACGCCCCCTTCGTACGGGCGTCCTGCGAGGCCAGCCTGAAGCGCCTCGGCACCGACGTGATCGACCTGTACTACCTGGCCCGGCCGCAGGTGAACGTGCCGCTGGAGGAGACCATCGGCGCCATGGCCGACCTGGTCGCCGAGGGCAAGGTGCGCCACATCGGGCTCAGCGAGGTCAGCGGCGAGGAACTGCGCCGCGCCCACGCCGTCCACCCCGTCTCCGCGGTGCAGTCGGAGTGGTCGCTGGGCGCCCGCCGGATCGAGGCGATGGTGCCGGTCTGCGCCGAACTCGGCGTCGGCGTGGTGCCGTTCTCGCCGAACGGCCGCGGGCTGCTCAGCGCCCGGGACGACCGGTCGGCGCAGATCGCGCGGACCTTCCCGGGCCGGGAGGCGCTGCCCGACGTACTGCGCGGGATCGCCGGTGCCCGGGGTGTGCGGCCCGGCCAGATCGCGCTGGCCTGGGTGCACCACCGGGCCGGGGTCTGGGGCATTGCGGTCACCCCGATCCCCGGCACCAGGCGGCTGGACCACCTGGAGGAGAACGTCGCCGCGGCGGGCATCGACCTCGACGACGGCGAACTGGCCCGGCTCGACGCCGCGTCCATGGCGGGCGTGTGAGCCGCGTCCATGGCGAGCGTGCGCGTCGGCCACCCAACTCCACACCCTTTCCCTTCCGTTCAACCTGATGAGGAGCAACTCACCATGTCCACACAGACCCTGAAGCTCGCCGTCATCCTCGGATCGGTCCGCGAGGGCCGGTTCGGTGAGGTCGTGACGAACTGGTTCGCCGGGCTGGCCAAGGAGCACAGCGCCTTCGACGTCGAGGTCGTCGACCTCTCCGAGACGGAGCTGCCGCTCGTCCTTCCGGCGATTCCGCCCGCCATGGCGACCGAGGAGGTGCGTCCGGCCGAGATGCTGCCGCTCTCCGCGAAGCTGGCCGCGGCCGACGCGTTCGTCGTGGTGACCCCCGAGTACAACCACAGCTTCCCGGCCTCCCTGAAGGCCCTCATCGACTGGCACTTCACCGAGTGGCAGGCCAAGCCGGTCGGCTTCGTCTCCTACGGCGCTCAGAGCGGCGGCCTGCGTGCCGTCGAGCAGCTGCGCCAGGTCTTCGCCGAGATGCACGCCGTCACCATCCGCGACGGTGTCGCCTTCCCGTTCTACTGGGAGGCGTTCGGCGAGGACGGCGCGCCGCGTGACACCGAGGGCACGAGCGGCGCCGTCAAGGTGATGCTCGACGAGCTCGCCTGGTGGGGCAACGCCCTCCACGAAGCCCGCGCCAAGTCGCCTTACACCCCCGAGGCCTGACGCGGCACGGGACGGGGGCGTGCCCGCCCCTCGTGGGCACGCCCCCTCCCACCCCTTTGCCCCACCTGTCTCACTCACCGTCCCCACCCCGCTCATCACTCCCCGGAGGAGTCATGTTCATCGCGTACGTCGTGCTCGCCGTCCTGGTGTCGGTCCTGCTGGTCTTCTCCGGCCGCAGCATGCTCGTCAAGGACAAGGACATCGTCGAGACGCTGACCCGGCTCGGCGTGCCGGACAGCTGGTACACCATGCTGGCGCTGCTGAAGTTCGCCGGCGCCCTGGGCCTGCTGATCGGCATCTTCTACCGGCCGCTGGGCATCGCCGCCGCCGTCGGCGTGGTGCTCTTCTTCATCGGTGCGGTCGTCTCGCACCTGCGCGTCAAGGACGTCAAGGGCGTTCCGGTGCCGTTCGTCCTGGTGCTGGTGTCGGCCGCCCCGCTGGTGCTGGGCCTCGCCACCCTGTGACGGCGCGCGTCGGAGCGCACCCTTCGATCGGCCCGTACGGACCACGCGTACGGGCCGATCGCACGCCCGGCACGTCCGGTCACGGACACCCGACCGACCTTACAAAATCTGACACACCACAACTTTCCCTGACATTGGATGTATTGACCCACTCTCCGGCATTGAAGAAGCTCTTGAGACATGACGACGACTCTGCGTGAGGTGCTCGCCCGCGACCTCGCAGCCGGTACGCCCACGTTCTCCTTCGAGTTCTTCGCGCCGAAGACCGAGTCCGGGACCCGCAGCCTCTGGGACGCCGTACGCCGGATCGAGCCGCTGTCACCGACCTTCGTGTCGGTCACCTACGGGGCGGGAGGCTCCTCGAAGGACCGCACGGTCGAGGTGACGCAGCAGATCGCGGCCCAGACCACCCTGCGGCCGGTCGCCCATCTGACCGCCGTCGGCCACAGCGTTGCCGAACTGCGCCACATCATCGGCCAGTACGCGGACGCCGGCGTCCGTGACGTCCTCGTCCTGCGCGGCGACCCGCCCGGCGATCCCGACGGCCCCTGGATCCCCCACCCTCAGGGCTTCACCCACGCGCACGAACTCGTCTCCCTGGTACGGGACATCAGCGACTTCAGCATCGGCGTCGCGGCCTTCCCCGAGCGCCACCCCCGTTCCGCCGACTGGGCCGACGACATCCGGCACTTCGTGGCCAAGTGCCGTGCCGGGGCGGACTACGCCATCACGCAGATGTTCTTCCACGTCGACGACTACCTGAGGCTGCGCGACCGGGTGGCGGCCGCCGGCTGCGGCACACCGATCATCCCCGAGATCATGCCGGCCACCGACGTCCGTCAGATCCGCCGCTTCGCCCGGCTCAGCAACGCGTCCTTCCCCGAGGACCTGGCCCACCGCCTCGACGCGGCCCGCGACAACCCCGCCGAGGGCCACCGCATCGGCGTCGCCCACGCCACGCACATGGCCGACCGCCTCCTGACCGAGGGCGCCCCCGGCCTGCACTACATCACCCTGAACCGCTCGACGGCGACGTACGAGATCCACCAGAACCTGGGCCTGACCCGCCGGCGGACGCCGACGCCGGCGTAGGGGCCTGAACCTGCGGCCGGCGCTTCCTTGCCGACGGGGAGAGAACCCCGGATCTAAGGGTGACGGGGGCGAATGCGGCGTACTTCGTCATTGGCCGTCTGCGGCTTCTTGTGCGTATCGGCCCAGGTCGCCAGCAGGGTGAGACCGTCAGCGCTGGGCGTACCGGGATCTTCGGTGTAGGTGGTGATGGAGACGTGCGGGTCGCCGGGCAGTGCGAAGTCGTCGTACGCGAGTTCCATCGTGCCGACGACCGGGTGGTGTACGACCTTGCGTCCGCGTGAGTGGCGGCGCACGTTGTGCTTGGCCCAGCGGGTGGCGAAATCGGTGCTGCGGGCGGAGAGCTCGCCGATGAGTTCGGTCACCTGCTGGTCCAGCGGGTCCCGCCCGGCGGTCGCGCGCAGGACCGCGACCAGCAGGTTCTTCGCCTCGTCGATGTCGGCGTAGAAAGCCTCCGCGCGCGGGTCGAGGAATACGTACCTGGCGAAGTTCGGTGGCTGCTGGGCCATGGTGAACAGGTCGGCGTACAGAGCGCGGCCCAGGTCATTGGCGGCGAGGAGGTCGAGGCGGCCGTTCTGTACGACGGCGGGCACGCTCATGGAGTCGAGGACCTGCTGCACCGACGCGGTGATGGGGGAGGTGCGCTTGGGGCGCTTGCGGCGTGAGCCTTCGCCAGGCCGGTGTACCCGAGGCCCGACTGGCCCGGCTGCGCTCACCGATCGGGCTCGACCTCGGCGCCCGCACACCCGAGGAGACAGCCGTCTCCATCACCGCGGAGATCATCTCCCACGCCAACCACGCCACCGGCCTGCCCCTGTCCGACGGCACGGGGCCGATTCACGGACCGCTCGTCCGACGCCAGGCCGACGGTCGAAGGACCCCCGACGATGCCGCACGCGTCGGCGTGGGCAGCTGAGGCCAACCGGTCGGCCTGCGCACGGCGGGGCCGAATCCCCTTCTCGGCGAAGGGCCCCGTCCCATCCTGCTGTGGCATGGCCGACGTCTCCGAACCCCCGCAGCCGGCTCTGGCAGCGCTCGACTTGCATCTGACCACGAGGGAGGATCCTGAAGTGCCAACGGGAAGAACCGGCGGCACCCTCCGGTTGGCACCGAAGTACGGCTGTCGCGCACACCGACCGGAGGGAAACCGCCACTCATGACCGACAACTTGAAGGAAACCGTCGGACGGTACGGCATCTGGAGCAGCGCCCTGCGCTTCGGGAACCCGTCCCGCAACGGTGAACTCGCCGAGGCAGCCGTGGAGTTGGAGGAACTGGGCTACGGCGCGCTCTGGCTCGGCGGCAACACCTCCGCCCGCGACGCCGCCCCGCTGATCGACGCGACCTCCCGGATCGTGGTCGGCACCAGCATCCAGAGCATCTGGGAGCACGAGCCCGCCGCCACCGCCGCGAGCTTCGCCGAACTGGACTCCGCGCACCCCGGCCGCTTCGCCCTGGGCCTCGGCGTCAGCCACGCCAAGCTCGCGGAGCAGTACCGGCGCCCCTACTCGGCCCTGGTGTCCTACCTGGACGCCCTGGACGAGGCGGGCCACCCCGCGGACCGCCGCCTCCTCGCGGCCCTCGGCCCGAAGACCATCGACCTCGCCCGGGACCGCGCCGCCGGCTCCATCCCGTATCTGGTCACCGCCGACCACACGGCCGCGTCCCGCGAGCGCCTGGGCGACGCCCCGCTGCTGGCCCCGGAGCTGAAGGTCGTCCTGGAGTCCGACCCGACCCGAGCCCGCACCCTGGCCCGCGACTACCTCGCCATGTACCTGGCCCTCCCCAACTACACCAACAACTTCCTCCGCAACGGCTTCACGGAGGACGACCTGGCGAACGGCGGCAGCGACCGCCTCATCGACGCGGTCTACGCCTGGGGCGACGAAACACAGATCCGCGCCCGCATCGACGAGTACATCGCCGCGGGCGCGGACCACGTGGCCCTCCACATCGTGGACGGCGGCACGCCCTCGGGAGAGTCCCTCCCGAGGGAGGCCTGGAGCAAGCTTGCTTCTCTACTGATGTGAGCTTCGGGAAGAAACTTCCTCTGACCAGCAAAAACGCCCTCCCGGTGGGAGGGCGGAGACGGGGCGCCCCCGGCGGGAGCCGCAACCAAGGGCTGGTCTGCCGTACCCGCTATGACCCAGGAAGCGAGCTAACATCTAAGTAAGACTCAATCTACGTAATATCGAAACTGTGTTTCACTGGGAGGCTGCCGTGGAGTTCAAGGGCAGGGCGGCTGACCTGGACCTGCTGGCTCGACAGCTGGGCTTGGTGATCGAGGGCGCGGGCGCCACCCGAGGGCAGGCTCTGATCATGACGGGACGGCGTCGGGTGGGGAAGTCCCGCCTGGTTCAGGAGTTCTGTGACCGGTCCGGAGTTCCGTATGTGGTCTTCCAGGCGACTCGGGGCCGCAATGCCGTGGCCGAGCGGGCGGACTTCACCGGAGCGCTTGCCCAGTCCGCCCTACCGGGAGCGGAGCTGGTGGCCGGGCTGCAGACCGCGGACTGGAACCAGGCGCTTCGCTCACTGGCCGTCGCGGCTGCGGACGATGCCCCGAGTATCGCGGTGATCGACGAGGTGCCGTGGCTGGTGGAGCAGGACGCGGAGTTCGAGGGGGCGCTGCAGACGGTCTGGGACCGCCACCTGTCCGCCAAGCCGGTCCTGCTCATCCTGGTCGGCAGCGACATGTCGGTGATGGAGGCACTGCAGTCGTACGGCCGCCCCTTCTTCGGCCGGGCGGCGAAGATGACCGTCCAGCCATTGCACCTGGCCGATGTGCAGGCCATGACCGGGCTGGATGCGGCGGAGGTGGTGGACGCGCTGCTGATCACGGGCGGCTTTCCGGAGATCGTCCAGTCGTGGCGGCCGGGGATGGGCCGGGCGGACTTCCTGCGCGCGGCGGTGGCGAATCCGCTGTCGCCGCTGCTGGTGGCGGGCGAGCTGTCGCTGCTGGGGGAGTTCCCCGAGGCGTCGCACTCGCGGGCGGTGCTGGAGGCGGTGGGCAGCGGGGAGCGGACCTTCTCCACCATCGCCGCCCAGGCTGGGGGCGCGGGCGCGCTGCCCTCGGGCACGCTGTCCCCGCTGCTGAACACCCTGCAGGCCAAGCGGGTTCTCGCGGCCGACCTGCCGCTGTCCGCGAAGGCAGACACCAAGAACAAGCGCTACCGGATCGCCGATCCGTATCTCCGGTTCTGGCTGGCCTTCCTGCAGCGGGGAATCCCGCTCATCGAGCGCGGCCGGGGCGACCTGGCCCTGGAGCGCATCGAGCGCTCGTGGACGACCTGGCGGGGACGTGCGGTCGAGCCGGTCATCCGGGAGTCGCTGCTGCGGCTGCTGCCCGATGAGCGGTGGCCGGAGACGGAGGCGGTCGGCGGCTGGTGGAACCGGCAGAACAACCCCGAGATCGATCTGGTCGGTGCCGATCGTGAACCTGTTGCGGAGGCGGTGCACTTCGTCGGCTCCGTCAAGTGGCTGGAGTCCCAGCCATTCGGGCGGCGTGAATACGACGCCCTGGCTCGGCACGTACTCGCGGTGCCCGGCGCCGGGCCGGACACCCCGTTGGTTGCGGTGTCCCGCAGCGGTGTGGACGGCGGTCTGCCGCTCGCGGCCCACTGGGGGCCTGAGGATCTGGTCCGCGCCTGGCAGTAGCCGGAAGACGGCGAGGCCCGGGCTGTGGGCTCATGATGCCCAGTGTCGGCATGCCTCCACCCAGGCCCATCCCTCGGGCGCGGGTTCGGGCAGCGGTAGGTCGAGGATGCCGATCGCCTGACGGTGTCGGCCGTGTCCGCACAGGGCGACGATGCCGCTGCCGGGCCGCAGCTGGATGCTGGTGCCGACGGAGGCGATGCTCGGCAGCGGGTCATGTTCGTCATGGCTCTTCTTGCGGCGGCGCAGCAGCTCCTCCCCATCTCGCTCCCAGGTGAACGTGCGTCCAGGTGGCCGAGACGGTTGCCGGCGGCGTCCAGGACGAAGTCGTAGCGGACCGGGCGGTCAGTTACCTCCTCACGGGGGTAGTCGATGACGTCGGCGGCGCCGAGGGAGCGGACCAGGTCTCCCGCGTCGGGGCCGCAGACGCCGCTGACATGGGCGCCGTAGTGGACGCCGAGCTGGACGGCGTACGTCCCGACGCCTCCGGAAGCCCCGATGACCAGTACCTCCTGGCCTGGGCCGGGGCGTGCCACGTCGAGGGTGTGGAGCGCGGTGATGCCGGAGACGGGAAGCGCGGTGGCCTGGTCGACGGACAAGGCGGCAGGCCTGGCGGTGAGTTGTTCGGCCCTGCCGCAGGCGTATGCGGCGAAGGAGCCGTCGCACTGGCCGAAGACATCGTCCCCGGCCTTCACGTCGCTCACCTTCGGGCTGACCGCCTCGACGGCCCTGGCGGCGCGCCAGCGGCGGACGCGATGACAGGACGCCGTAGTCCGATCTGCGGGCTGAGGCGCGATGTCGGGGCCGCCCCGTCATGAGATACCAGACAGTCGGGTCGACACCGGCCACGTGGATCCGGATGAGCATCTCGTCCTCGCGGGGAACGGGACGGTCGATGTCCCGCAGGCGCAGGGATTCCGCGGCGTGCGGGTCGAGGCCGGTTCGAAGGGTGCCCGATCGTTGTCCGCGGCGGACGAGTTCGGCCCGTCCGCCCTCACATGTGAGTCGACCCACACCTCCTCCACAGACCTCGACACCACGGCGACAACGACTGGGCGCTCGCAGGTGGGGGACGCGCCAGCAGACGGCGAAGCGGCTCTGGGTCCTGTGACGGCGGATGGACAGGCCCTGTACCTGTCGGTGCGGCGGCTGGGGGCGACGACTGGTGGCAGCGAGCGCGAGATCGCCGCGCGACGACCGACTCTGGAGGAGGCCGTGGACTCGTTGGTCGGAGTTGCCAGAGCGGTGGGCACACGCTTGCAGCAGACGGGAAGGTTGAGTTCGCCTGTGAGTTCGCGGTCGTGTCCGGCACGCTCGTGGCGGTACTCGGCAAAGCCACGGCCAGGTCCACCCTCAAGGCCGCGCTGGAGTGGGTTGCACCGTCGTCGTGACCGCCCTGAGCGATGCCACCCGGGACCTGCTCAGAATCATGGCCTTGACCATGCGGCTTTCCATGAGACGGCTAGCCGCAGGTTGGGCGCCCCCGGCAGGACTCGAACCTGCGGCCAAGCGCTTAGAAGGGCCATGGCCTCTGCTCTTGTCGTTGAGTGCTGACCTGCACGCATGGCGCCACTGGTGACGCCCAAGTGGCCAACCTCGACACGTATTCGACACGGGCTCCGTTGGCGGACTGGCGGGCGATGTGGCGGCCAGGCAGGGGGCCAGCATTGCGTCGGAAGGTGCCGGCCCCTGGATCTCCCCGATGTACTCACGTATGACTGCTCAAGTCGACCTATTCTGCCGTCGGCGTCGTGCTCGAGAGCGGACACGCTGTGAGCACTCACTGCCCATCGTGTGGCGAAGTAAGGGGGTACAACTTGTCCTTGACTGCACGGCATGCAGTGCGGGGCTTGCTGGATGCGACGCTGACAGATCTTGGGTGTGCGTGGTCTTGGGAAGCAGTGCACCGCGTGCGGCCGCGGGTTGATCTGGCCTGTCCCGAGTGTGCACACCGCGTACATGCCAAGGTCTCGCCGCGGGGTACGCGATACTTCGCACACGACCCAAGCGGGCCCAACTGCGCAATGGCGGGGGAGTCCGTAGAACATCACCTGCTGAAGCTGGAGTTGGCCACTGCCATCCGCGCGGCAGGACACCAGGCACAGTTAGAGGTGCGCGGTCCAGGTGGCCATTGGCGTGCCGATGTGCTGTCGTCCTCCCCGGATGGTGCTGTCCGGATGGCCTGGGAGGTGCAGCTATCTGCAATCACCCTCCAGGAGATCCACGAGCGCACTCAGCGTCTTGCTGCCGACGGCGTCGGCGTTTGCTGGGTGTCCACGCGCCTGCGGTCTTGGCACGGTGCCGTCCCCTCGATAGTGGTCACTCCTCCGCCTACGGATGATCTTGATTGGCAGATCACTGCAGGACTCGCGTTCTTCGAGATCGAAGAGTGCTATGCGCACGAGAAGCCCTGGCAATGCCCTTTGGGGGAGCATGGCCTGTGGAGCCGCCTAGAAATCACGCTGCCGGCGTTCGTGAGACAGGCCCTTGAGGGCTGCGTGATCGTTCATCAACCCACGGAGCACATCTATTTGAGCGACGGCTCCTGGTCTGCGGTGTGGAGCTCGCCGGATCACATCGCCGTCGCGGCACGATTCGGCGAAGTTGAACGGGAGAGTCAGCAACGACAGGCGCGGGAGAACTTGGAACGGCGTGCCCGCAAGTGGCCTGACGTCAACCGCGTTTTGGTTCAAGAGTGGCAGGAGATGCTCCCGGAGGGCACACAGCGGGCCCTGCACTCCGCGGTTGCCGATTGGATACGCGCCGAGACAGGAAAGGAACCATCCTTCAAGCCTCAATGGTTCGCGTGGAACTGGGCGTGTGGCGTGCCAGTCTGCGTCGACGGACGACCATACGGAGTCATCCATCCTGACCCCTCCAAGGTCGACTGGAAGCTCTTGACGCGGATGGTCATCTTCGTTCCCACCGACACCGATCGACAAGCCCTGCTCCGCTCGGCTCCAGAGGGAACCCGCGTCGTGACATTGTTGCCATAGAGCCGCGCGGCGACGTGCATACGGCTCCGGAGGGCGCTTGAGACTCCGATATCGTGCCTGGTCATGGCGCTGCAAGCTCCCGATCGAGTGCAGTCCGTCCACGGATAGTCCACACCCTTGACTGCGGATGGCTTCGGGCTCACCGCAGGGTTGCCGGCGCTCCGGCCATCCATGGTTCCGCCTACCTGTGCTTGAAGCGCGACGGGCTCCAGGCCGAGGAGCTCGGCTCGTTTTGATGACAGATACGCCAAGGCCTTCTGTAGCTGGCGAGTGATCGAGTAACTTCGCGACTTCGGCAGCAGGGGGGGTGCTCATGGCTTCGGGCGACGAAGACGACGACGTGCGGCCCAGCGATGACCGTGATCTGGTAGATGGTCAACTGCCCATGACAGCAAGGCAAGAGCACTTCAGTCTGGCATTCACCCGCATGGTCGCCTACGCGGCAGGGTGCGCGGTCAAAACGCACGAGACGGACTACGAGGGCGTGGACATCACCATCACCTCGTCGGCTGACTACAAGCGCTTCTGGGGCGCCGAGTTCGATCTTCAGCTGAAGTGCACTACGCAGCAGCAGTACCTCACCGAGACCCACATGGCTTGGCCTATGAAGACGAAGCCGTACAGGAAGCTCATCCGTCCACGGCGCTACATACCTGCCTACCTAGGCGTGCTCCTGCTTCCCGAAGACGTGGACAAGTGGCTATCGGTGGATGAAGATCGCCTCATCACCGAGAGCCGTATGTACTGGCAGGCCGCTTCAGAGTTTGAGGCTGACAACGGAACACAGCTCACAAAAACGGTACATTTGCCCCGTGCGAACCTCTTTGATGGTGGGCAACTTCTCGCCATCATGAGGACCATCGGCGACGACGAGGGAGGCCACAGGTGAGTCCCTCAGCCCTCGGCGACTACCGTGAAGCAGCAGCCACGCTGAGCCCACCAGCAGTCTCGCAGTTCCTTGCCGCGCATGATTGGGAGCTGGAGGCGCGGCAGGACCACGTGCGTGAGATCTGGAGGCTGCCCGGGCCTAATGGCCATGTCGAGGGACGGATCATGCTTCCCTTGGCGCAGGACTTTGCCGACTTTCACCAGCGCTTCGAGGACACGCTTGTGTCGCTTGGCCACATCCATTCCATGGACGCGGTCGAGCTGTACGAGAGGGTCTTGGCAACCCGCGCGGATCTGTTCTTCGTGCGTCTGGACCAAGCGATGCTTGACGGGACGATCCCTTTCCAGCAGGCAGAAAAAACTCTTCAGTCGCTATACAAGATGGTCCGGGCTGCTGCCACAACAGCAGCTGACCCGACTCACTCGCACCGCGGGCGGCGTCCTGCTGGGGTAACGGAATTCCTGGAAGACGACGTTCGACTGGGTCATACGAAGCGCGGCAGTTTCGTCTTCACCATCGTCACGCGTCTGGGGGACCCGCCTCCGGTGGATACAGACCAAGTTGACCCAATTACACCGTTTCCGCGTAAGGTAATGGAAACTCTTGCCCGGGGACTGGAGACTGCAGAGCGCCTGACGCGGCAGTGGGATGAACGAGTCCTTGAAGAGCCGGGACGTTCAGGCCTAAGTGCTGGACTGGTGGAGTCACTGGAAGATATGGCCCAGCCCGTCCAGTTGCGGCAGGTGGATCTATCATTCGAATGGGCTGCCGCGGAGCCTCGTCCGGACGTCGGTTTGGCTACCATCGTCCTAGACCGAGATGTCATGGGTGAACTTCCCCGGGTGCGGGAGCGCTTGGTGAGGCAAGAGGAGCCCCCACGGCGTGAGACTCTCGTCGGGATAGTGAAGGGACTGAGTCGCGACGATTCGTCCGACGACGAGGTTGAAACCGCCTCCGTCACCCTCGCTACCGAAGTGAATGGGAAACAGCGCTCAGTTCATCTCACGGTTTCTGGGGAAGACCACGACTGGGCCATCGTTGCCTATCGCCAGAAAATTCCATTCACAGTATCCGGCGATCTCACCTATGAGAAGCGGGCTTGGCGTCTGGTGGGGGAGATCGACGTCGACTCAAGGTTCTTGCGGCATCATGCAGGGTTGCAGTCCTCGGCCGGCGACGCCCCTTCAGACGAGAGTGGCGACTGACACTCACTCCAGGCCAATCATGGCGGCTCCCACCTGACGAAGGGGTGGGGGCCGCCGATGCTTCCTGACGGCCCGAAGCGTACGTGACCTCGCATGTTGCATGACTAAGCGTCAGATGGTCTCATCCCTCGTTAGGTTGTACGGCTTCGCCCAAGATCGCACTTTCGGTTGAACGGCTGTCGTGGACCAGCCTGTGCCACTAGGCTCACGGACTGTAAGCACTGCAGACGCCTCGGGGGGCGGAATCATGGTTGACCTCATCCCGCACGTGGGAGCCGGCACGCTGATGGAGAGCGTCTTGCTGGCGGACGATCGAGCGGTCCGTGTCGGAGCTATTCAGGCTCTGGACTTTGACCGGGCCATTGTCATTACGCATGACCGGTGGAAGGCCGAGACCGGGGGAATTCCACAGTTCTCTTTCTTGCTTGCCACCGCGCGCGAGATTGGTACAGGCGGCGGTGACGACGACGAAGTACTGTTGTTGCGCGTAGAAGGTACTGCTCCATTGTCACTGGAACGGGATCTTCTTGGAGTCCGCGAAGAAGCCCTGCGTGACGCACTGTCCAGGCATGAAAGCCCATCCCCGTCGGTCGTACTGGACCTGGATATTGATCCATTCACGCGGAATCGCATCTCCTTCACCGGCCTGGACTGCCGCATCATTGGCACCTTCTATGAGCAGACCAAGGATGGAAAGCTTGTTCTTGATTTCGGTCACGACGTAGACAACTTCTACGCAACTGCCACGTACCGAGTCTATAAGCCCGTAGGTCCCGGACTGAGTGCCATTGCCTCCTACATTAAGCCCGGCGGCGATGAGAAGATTGAAAATGTCCGTATCGGAGCTGTTCGATATTCCTCCACGCGTCGACGTGCCATGGCATCCGGGCAGGATGATGCGCCGGTATTTGTCAATGTCTATGACTTTATTGGAAATAAGACCGGTATGTTCGGCATGACCAGAATGGGTAAGTCGAACACAATGAAGACTGTGGTCTCCAGGGTATTCGCGGTATCGGAGAACCGCAGGTCTCAGGGGAATTCTCCGATCGGGCAACTGATCTTCGACCCGCAAGGGGAGTACGCCAACCCGAATACTCAGGATGGTACGCATCTCGCCGCACTCGGCGAGCGACACGTCATCATCTATAAATTCGGCGCTGCGGGAGACAAGTCGAACGTTCGTCCGCTGGGGTTCAACTTCTTTGATCCAGCCCAGGTGGATGCCGTAAAGGGAGTTATCTCTTCGGCTTTGGTCGATGCAGCAGCAGACTATGTGCGCGCCTTTGTGCAGGCAGACTTTGAAGGAAACCCGATTGCGGGCGAAACATCGGACGAAGCGGTCAAACGAAAGGCGCACGCCACACGAGGGCGCCTGGTCCTCTATGGGGCTCTGAGTAAGGCTGACTTTCCTGTCCCTATGAAAGAGCCCGAAGGTAAATGGCCCTGGCGAGCATGGGTCACCATGCGCAAGGAATTGGTTGACGAGCTTGAGAACCAGCTCGGCACGGGGCATGTGGTTCGGGCTAAGTCAGGTCGTCAAGTTGGGGTTGAGCGTACATCTCTCACAACCGTGTTGGACTGGCTAATCGAGCGTGCTGAGGCCAATGACCTTGGTGGCAAAGCGGCCGAAGGTCTGAAGTCCATCGTTGAAGGTGACGCATGGCGCTCGGCGTTGCCTATCTACACTCAGGAGAACCAAGGGCGGCAGGTGTCTGGGTACACCAAACTGAAGCCCCTTCAGTCGTTTCACACTCCATCGTCGCGCTCTGATTACAGGAGCGAGGTTTACGGGGAGCTAGTTGCCGGTCGGGTTGTTATTGTCGATCTGCACCTCGGTCCCGATAGCGTTGTACGGAAGCTTTCGGAAAGTCTTGCCTCGTACGTGATGCAGAAGCAGACGGAAGTCTTCACGTCTGGTGACGCCCCGCCGCAAATTCAGGTGGTTATTGAAGAAGCTCATAATCTATTCTCTAGCGCCAAGTACAAGGACGATCTCGATGTCTGGGTACGCCTGGCCAAAGAGGCTAGTAAGTTGAAGATTGGCATGATCTATGCCACGCAGGAAGTCACAGGCGTAGCTCACCAGGTGCTGGCCAACACGAAGAATTGGGTCGTGGCTCACCTAAACAACACGCGAGAAGTAAATGAGCTGGCCAGGTTTTATGACTTCAAGGCGTTCAGTGACTCGATTATTAGTCACGAGGACAAGGGCTATGTGCGGCTGAAGACTATGTCTTCGCCGTTCATCATCCCAGTTCATATTGACAAGTACGGTCGCGCCCTGGTCAATGAGGGTCGTGCAGCGGCCGGCGATCCTCCCCTCCTTGAGGAAGGAGAGCACAGTGCCGTATGAGACCGTATCAGGTGGGTTTGAGCGGGCATCTCGTCTTGGTCATACGAACGCCATCGTTAGGGCCATGGCCGAGAAGTCAGATTTCTACGTACCAGCAGAGCATTTAAGCGACACATCTTGGCTTGAGCCGAAGATCACCCATGATGCCGCGCAAGCGGAGAGTGGTGGCCGGATCAGCAGCGCTATCGCTGTGGACGGCTCCCTGATGGTCGTCCCCGTTCGCGACGGCCTGCCTTCCGTCCGATATGGATATGCGCAGTCGGCGGCCGTTTGGCTGGACATCACCGCCATGGAGAAACAGAGGCAGGAGCGTTTCGTTGATCCGGTCGCCTTGGGGCAGGCGGTCAACTCTGCGCTGATCTCCTACGACCTGCCAGTCGCTGGTGCCTACGTGCGCCGGGGTGTTTCAATCAAGGACTCTTGGCGAGAAAGCCTGGACAGCCTCTTCCGTACTAAGAAAATTGAAGTCAACAGGATGAATCAAAGCTTGATGAGCCTCCTGTTCCTTCTTCATGGTCAACCTGGCAAGCCTGCCACATCTTTGGATGTGAACTGCCCTGAACCCACCTGCGGTGAACGAGATATTGCGGTGAGTAATTCCGGAGCGGACTGTCCGGGCTGCAAGACGCGCTTGTTCCCGACAGACGTTCTACGTATTCACGAAGAGGTCGTAGAAGATGGCTCAAATGAGAGTCCACTAGGTCGCCTCATGCAAGTCGTCGAGCTGCTGGTCGTCGTGGGACTGGCTACCTTGCTCTGGGAGCAGTCCCGCGATCAGCTCTTCCGGAATACTCTCTTTATTATGGACGGCCCGATGGCCGTTTATGGACCTCCGGCTAAGCTGCGCAGTCAGGCTTTGCGTTATTTTCAGTCCATGCGTGGGGCATCCGCAGGCCTTGCGCCATTTATTTGCGGGATCGAAAAGACCGGTACAGTCGTTGATTACGCTGGTACATTGGCGCGACACAATGTTCTGGCCGCGGGTGACCTTATGACGGTGGATTCGGAGGTGATTTCAGCAATCACCAACTCTGATAACCCTATCGCATATGGTGCTGAGACCTATTGGGGTCGAAAATTTATCTATAGGTCTACTGATGGCCGCACCGTGGTCTTTACGGTCCTGCCGAGCCAGGGCCCGCCCTATGACGACCGCGGGGGGCAAGCGCATCCCTCCGCCTACCCGACCCTGCCAGCAATCCTTGATGTGATCGACCGTACAGGCTCGTCCATGTATCGTAATGGCATTGTCCCAGTGTCACTGGCGCACTCTAAGGCGGCTTACCCCATTGGGGTGGGAACGGACGTTTTGCGTCTGGCTGCAAGGCAAAAGCTTGGCTTGGGGACTTCTGGATCCTGACCGAGGAGCTTCCGATGACGGCTGTCGTGACACCTAGCGCAGACGGTTCCTTGCCGCTGTCCGCGGTGAGCGCGCCGGCGCAGATTGGTCCATTCCCTCGGCGCACCGAGACTCCACTTGAGCTGGAGAACCCGAGCGCAGCTCGCAGTAGATACCTATCGCCCCTGCGGTATCCAGGGGCAAAGTCTGGTCTTGTGCCAGTCATCGAAGGTCTTCTAACGGCTTCTCGGCCGTCAATAGGGCAGATAAGTCTGCTGGTCGAACCCTTTGCTGGGGGTGCCTCGACAGCGCTTCGCCTTGCGGCCGTAGGGGCAGTGGAACGGGTACTCCTGGCGGATGCGGATCCATTGGTGGCGCGATTCTGGCAGATCGCTGCTGCTAACTCAGAGTGGCTAATCGATCGAATGTATGAAGAGCCGGTTACGCTTGAACGCTGGGATTATTGGAGATCTTGGCGCCCTCGGGGCGAAGACGACCGAGACCTTGCGGTCAAGTGTTTGTTTCTCAATAGAACGACATTCTCGGGAATCCTTCACGGTCGAGCCGGCCCTATCGGCGGTCGAAAGCAGGAGAGTCGCTACACAATCGACTGTCGGTTCAACAAGGATGCGCTTGCCCAAAGAATCAGATTCGTCGGTGAGCTGTACTCGAAGAACCGAATCGTTGACGTGTGGTGTAAGGACTGGCAGAGCACGCTTCATGATGTCGCTGAATGGTATCCAGACCTATTGCCGAATCGCGTTCTGGCGTACCTAGACCCGCCCTATTTGGCCAAATCGGAGACGCTTTATAGTAGGTCTTTCGACCCTGCCGGTGGATATTCTGCGGCGCGAAAAGGTATTGATACCTCGGGCTGGGAGAAGGGGCGAGAGCACTATCGCTTGGCTGAATACCTACGTCGAAAGGCTCAGTATCGTTGGATTCTTTCCTATGATCGCGATGATTGCCTCTTGGAAGATCCTGACTTGTACGCTGCATCGCGAATGACACCTACCCCGGCGGATAGAGAATCCATTGGGGTGAGGAGCTGGTACATCTCGAAGAGGTTGGTCGATCTGAATTACACGGTGGCTGGCTTTGGTAAGAATGGGCGAGCAGCGGAGCTGCTTTTTACGACTCTGCCTGCGCGTTGTGTTCCATTGGGTGAGAACATGCGCGCCGTCTGACGGGGGTAGCTGCACGGGACGACACTAGGTCGGCGGAGCGACTTTGGCCTGGAGCTGCTTTGGCGCGAGTGATCATGGCCCCGTAAGCTTCCGGCGCGTCGGGCAGTCTGTGGACCTGCCCGGTAAAGCACGACGTTGGGGCCATGATCTTCGAGGCTCGCGCCAAAGTGGCTGGCTAAAGTCGTGGAGCCGACCGCCCCAGCCACGACGGGGTTCTTCCCCACTCTTGGCCGCGCCCGCCGGCCGGTGGCCTGGTGCGGGATCAGCGGGCCGTATGAACGCCCGCGCATCTGGCAGCGTCGGCCCGCGTGTCACCGCCACCACGATCCGGCCTCTTTCGGGAACACAAAGCGTCTTTGACCTGCACTGTTGGGGATCACCGTTCGTCCCCGTGCCCGTGTTGGAATGTGGCCGCTGCGTGCGGCGACGGGCGGGCGGCGACGTGCGCCGGTGGCGAAGACATGGAGGCGGCGCGGCGGCGACCGACCGGCGCCGCCGCGCTTGGCGCGGCCCTCGGTTGGATCCGACCTACTTCGTAGGCAACCGGGTGGAAAGGGACGCGTGGTGGCCCCGGTAGCGGGGCGTTGAGGTCCGACCGCTGTTGCGTCTTTCCCCTTCCGAGGCCGGATCGTGGTGGCGGTGACATGCGGGTCGTAAGCAGCCGTTGATGCGGCTGGGCGGAGTGTGCGGCGGTTGGGTTGGCGATGATCGACGAGAACTGGTGGTCGCCGACCAGCGAGCGCAGCGAGCCTTGATGATGTAGGGAAACTCTGACCGCAAGGTGCTCTTGCAGGTTCGCGCAGCGATCCTGGGACTGGACCACCGGAACCGGTCTAACGTCGCGCGCTCGGCGACCGGTGGCTGCAGACGAGGGCCGTACAGCCCAGCTGTCGGTGGGGCAGAATAGGGCGGCGACCTGCGGGTGCGATTCGCGCTTCCGGCTCCGCACGCCGTGGACGTGCAGTCGCGGTTCTGCGATGGTGAGCCTGTGGGCGAGGGGGAACGCGAAACAATTGCCATTGCGTTGGATCACGCATGGCGTTGGTACGAGAACTGCCGTAACCGTACTGTGGCTCTGCTTCAAGTCGTCACTCTTTGGCTGGCGATTCTGGGTGCAGGCTACGGAGCCGTGCTGCAGGCGAAGCTGTACGGTCTCGGTGGTGCGATAGGCCTCCTGGCTGCGATCGGTCTACTCGCAGCTGACCGTGAGGCGAGTCGCATGAGAGCGTCGGCAGCGCTGGCAGCCGACGCTGTGGCCGAACTTGAGGCACGTCTGGCTGACGCCACTGGCGTACAAGCCCTGCGTCTGTACCAGCGTGAGCAACAGAGTCGTCCGCCCTCCCGTCGCTTCTTGGGCCTCGACCTCGGACGCTGGGTGGTGCACGTGAGTCTCACGGTCTGCATCACCGTGGCCTTCTACACGTGGGTGGCACTGCCCTGAGACGACTGAAGTAGGCGCTCTGATCGCAAGGCGCTCTTGCAGGGCCCATATTCGGCTGCTGCCATGTGCAGAGATGACACGCCTTTGGGGGAGCGGGCCGATGAGCGATCTCACGGTGAACCCGTGGAAGCGGCATGGCAAGGATCGGTTGTACGTGAACCTCCCGGACGGGACCGCTGTTGCGTGGGCGGACCGGCTGACGAAGGTGGTCACGATCAAGGTGTCGAAGTACCGGGATGAGGCCGTGGCGCTGCTGAGTAAGCACCTTGGGGGTTCGGTGATCGTCCGCTCTGAGGCACCGCGGCCTCGCGTGGCTTCTGGGGCGCCGCCTGTGATACCTCCTCGGCAATCCGCCGTGCCCAGCCCGCCCCGGCGTGGTCGACCGGTGGCTTTGCCGGACTTGACCGTTGCCGATGACCTGGCAGAGAACCGCCCCGGTGCGGTTGTCCTTGAGACGATCGCCGCTCGGGGTCCGTCGGCGGCTCGGAGACTCTGGACCCGGGCCCTGCGGCGGGCTTCGGAGTGGGATAGCTGGTATGTCGGGCTCGAAGGAGAGCGGCGCGTAGGCCGGGAGCTGCAACGGCTCTCGGCTGGCGGATGGAGAGTTCTGCACGGCGTACCCAAGGCCAACGGTGGGGACATCGATCACTTATTGATCGGCCCTGGCGGGGTCTTCACAATCAACACCAAGCACCACCAAAACGCTTCGGTCTGGGTCGGCGACACCATGGCCAAAGTGAACGGCGGTCAACCGGTCCCGTATGCGGCGGCGAGCAAGGCAGAAGCCGCCTATGCCCAAGAGGTACTGGAACGGCACTGCGGGTTTCCCGTTCCGGTCGAACCGGTCCTGGTTTTCGTCGGCGTTGCCTCGCTGCACCGTGCCGTGACGCAGTACGCCGTGCGGATCTATCAAGAGCGCGAAGTGTCCGCGCTAGCTCCCCTCTCGGGCAAGCTCACGGCTGAGCAGGTCGAGTGCGTCTACGGCGTTGCCCGGCATCGGCGTGCGTGGCTGCGTGTGTGAACCATCGCTTGCTGGCCGGGGGTGGCTGGCAGGCCAGCAAGTCGGAGAACTCCACATGAAGGACGCAAAGCTCTTTGTCCCACTGGCGCGCATGACGCTGCGGTAGATCTCGCGGGAGTTGCTAGTTGACAGCACTCCGCTCAGCCAAGTCGCGCAGCGACTCGGGGATGCGTGGATCCGAGAGTTGGATCAAGTCGCGGATGACTTCACGAGCCAGGTGGTGGTCGTGGATCTGCTCGGGCGCTAGGGCTTCGGCCTCCAGGAGTGCGGCTGTGGCCTCGCCGACGTGTCGCCGCTGCGCGTGTGCTCGCGCCACGTCAAGCAGGAAACGTGACTGTCGCTCGGGCGACAGACCCGAAGCGTCAACCTGCTGGGCCACCTCTAGGGCAAGCCCCGCGTCTCCCAACTCCACTGCCGTGCTTACGGCGTGGATCTCGACGTTCGTCGGCCCGAACTCCGTGTCGAAGTCGTTGCGGTCCCCGCCTAGCCGCGCTGCGATCCCACGTGCTCTGTCGATGTGCTCGTGGGTCCGCCCTCGGTTGCCCTCCCTCGCGTTGATCACTGCCAGAACGAGGTTCATGGCGCCAAAGAGCGAAAGCTCTTCCGGCGGGCACGCCGGGGCCTCAGTCCTCGGACCCATGACGGTCGCAGCGGATTGTGCTGCCTGTTCGGCCTGCTCCATGTGCTGCTGCCGCATGAAGGCGTGTGCCATACGGAACAGACTCGCGACGACTTCCAACGGCTGCCCGGCAAGTTCGGCTGCTTGTAGTGCTCGATCAGCTGCGACCCACGCCGCATCTGCCTGATCTTGCCTAGTGAAGCTTGCTGCGGCGACCTGGTACGCCTTGGCGCGTAGGGCATGGAGTTGAGCGAGTTCGCCTGCCGGCGCGTGGCGTACCGCGGCCTCGATGCTCGGGAGCAACTTGACGAGATGATCGCTCAGTGCCGCGTAGCTCGATGCGTGCACGAGAGTCCATGCCTCGTCTACTCGCTGACGGAAGTCCGCAAGCGATGGAATCGGTTCGGCCGGGGGCTGCTGGAAGAGGCTGCCCAGCGCAGGGTGACCGGTAAGGGCCACGCGTAGTCCGTCAAGGTCGTTGCTCTTCGCCGGCGCTTCTGGCTCGGCCTGCTCCGTCGGGGCAGCGTCCGGTCGTAGTTCGCGCACGGGCACGTTGAGCGCATCGGCAAGAGCTTGAAGGACGGATAGCCGCTCGACGGGCTGTACGCCTCTTTCGACCTGCGACACCCAGCTCTCGGAACGTCCCATCGCGGTGGCAAGGTCGCTCTGGGACATGCCTGCGGCGCGGCGCAGCTCCTTCACCCTTTGGCCGAGCGTTTTGGTGTCAGAAGCCGTCACTTCTCGGCTCCGGTGGTGTACTTGCCGGCGTACGGCTGGAGGAAGTCGACCTCGGTCTTCTCGACGTACTTGGAGCGCTCGGTCAGGAAGTGGCGGGTGTGCGGCTGACGCTCGTGCTCCTCGAAGGCAGCGCGATCGGCGTACAGCTCGTAGAAGATCCGCTCATTGGGTGCGCCCTCGACCTCATGGCACACATAGACCAGCGTGCCGGGCTCGTGTGCCCGGATCCCCGCGGTCGTCTCTCGCATGAGCGCATCGAACTCTTCGCCAGCACCGTCACGGAGCGTGAAGCGAACAAAAAGCCCGAAGTTGGCCATTTCTTCCTCCTCGTTGTCGCACTCAGTCTCGCAGACTCGGAGTTCCCCTACTAGTCGCAGTTTTTCTGTTGACTCGCAGTTTTTCTGCGAGTAGCTTCGGTGGTGTCGCTACAACAAGCCGCCCCGAACTGCGTGCCATCCGCCAAGATCACAACGCAGCCCGGGGCTAGTCCCAAAAGGGAGACTCCATCATGCGTCAGATCCCCGTCGACACGTCCGCGATGACGGTCATGCTGATCCAGACCCCGGAGAAGAAGGTCAAGAACCGCGAGACTGGTGAGGTCGCCACGGATCGGCAGTCGGGTCAGGTGCTCTACAACGTCAACGTCGCGGTGGTCATGGACGGCCGTCCGGACGCGGTGACGATCGTGGTCGCCGAGGACGGCATTCAGCCGGACCTCGTGGCCGGCATGCCGGTGGAGCTGCCGGGCTTGGTGGCCCGCCCGTGGGAGAACGACTTCGGGCACGGCATCTCCTATCGAGCGATCGCGGTCGCCGCGAAGCAGCTCACCCCGGCCGGCTCGAACGGCAAGGGCTGAACGTCATGACCGAACTGCTACTGATTGCGTTAGCGGTTCTGCTCGGCCTGGCGCTGCTGCTGAGGTGGCGGCGTCCGGCCTGGTACTGGATGACCTTCGGCGTCCTGTTGGCCATGCTCAAGGTCCGCTTTCGGTACGCGTCCGTGATGGACGCCTGTGACCTCACGGTCCCGGCCTCGCGCCTCCGGCTTACCTTGGCCCGCTGGTTCAACTGGGACACACCGCGGCAGCGCGTTCCTCGGCTGCTCTGGATAAGGCCGACGCGTACCGGGTTGCGGCTGCGCATCCGGATGCAGCCCGGCCAGGATGCCTTCGACTACTCGGCTGCGGTCGACCGGCTGCGGCACGCCTTCGGCGTTCACCAGGTCACCTCCCGCGAGATCAAACCGGGCACCGTCGAAATCGCCATGACCGGCTACGACGTCCTCCGGCGGGTGCAGATGCCCGCCCGCCTCGACCGGGGTGAGCTCCGGATTCCGATCGCGTTGTGTGAGGACGGCTCGGTCCACTACCGCGACTACAAGCAGGTTCCGCACGCCATCACCCTGGGTGCCTCGGGATCGGGCAAGTCGGTCACACAGCGCCGTGTCATTGCTGAACTAGCCGCTCAGCGGGTGGCGTTGGTCGGAATCGACTGTAAGAACGGCGTGGAACTGGCTCCGTTGGCTCGCCGGTTCTCGGCCCTGGCTGACAACCCCGATGATGCCGCTGACCTCCTCGAAGCCCTGGTGGCCCGTATGGAGGCGACCTATCAGACGATCCGGCGCGAGCAGCGCATCAGCGCGGACACCCCGGATGCGGAGATCACCGCGGACATCTGGGGCCTGCCGGAGCACCTGCGCCCTGTGCCGGTGGTGCTCACTATCGACGAGATCGCCGAACTCGCCTTGTTCACCACCACGAAGGAGAAGAAGCGCCGGGAACGGGCCGTGGTCGCCCTTGTCCGGCTGGCTCAGCTAGGACGCGCCGCCGGCATCTTCGTCGACATCTACGGTCAGCGTTTCGGCTCCGAACTAGGCGATGGCATCACCATGCTGCGCGCTCAGCTGACCGGCCGTATGTCTCACCGCGTCAACGACGAATCCAGCTCCAAGATGGCCTTCGGTGACGTCTCCCCGCACGCAGTTTTCGCCGCCACGCAGATCCGCAACGACCGCCCCGGCATGGCCGTCGTGGGCTACTCCAACGGCGACTGGACGCGCATCCGCTCCGCCTACACCTCCATGCGCGAAGCCGTCACCGCCTGCAACCGGAACGCCGACCTGACCCCGGATCTTCCGGAGCTGTCCCGCTTCCGGCCGCTGGTGGATCTCGCGGCCGCCGAGGCGCCCCAGGTGGCAGAAGCCGCCTGAACCTCCCCCCGTTCCACGGTCGGCGCGACTGCCTCGCGCCAGGTCCTTACCCGAGCCATGCCCGAAGAAGGAGATCACCCGTCATGTGCCCCAACTGCGAGGACTTCGCTCGCACCGTGGTGATGCTCGGCCAACTCGCCCTCTACGCCGACATGTTCGGTGCCGATCAGGACTTCGTCGACTCCGTGGGCCCGTGCTTGGCGGCTTCGCTGCCTGAGCCTCCGCCCGGCTTGTTCCCGCCCGGCTATGACCCCAACGAGGGCCCGGAGTACCCGGGCGAGGGGCGGTGACCGTGCCCGCCGCGAAGAAGCCCGCCACCCGCCGCAGGACGGCGCCGCCCAAGCCCGCCAAGTGCCCGGACTGCGACGGCAACGGCGAAATCGCTGAGGCCGTCAAGGTCGGCACCCGCAAGGGCCGCATCACCGACGACCGCCAGACCGGCCTGTGCCTGACCTGCTGGGGCACCGGCGAAGCCACCCCCGACTGAACCGGCCCGGACGGGGCGGCCGGACATCGTTCCCCGCCCCGCCCTCTGGCCCACCCGACCTGCAAAGGAGGTGAAGACCATGCGCCGCGCCCTGTACCACCTTGTGCTCGTTCAAGCCGTGATCTCCGGCGCCCTGTCCTTCGCCCACCTGCACGACCTCGCCCAAGCCGCCGGCCAGACCGGCTGGAAGGCCTGGGCCTACCCCGTCTCCGTCGACCTGCTCATGGTCGCTGCCTGGCGTCGACTGCGGGCTCATCGCTCCTGGCTTGCCTGGTGCTGGTTCCTGATCGCCCTGGTCGCCTCGCTCGGCGCCAACGTCGCCACGGCCGGCTTCCTTGACATGGATCACCCGCCCGCGCTGCTCCGCCTCGGCGTCGCCGGCTGGCCTGCACTCGCCTTCCTCGGGGGCACCCTGCTCGCCCATGCCCCCGAACCGCCCACCGCCCTCGCGGACACCTCACCGGAGCCTGTGCCCTCCGCTCTGGATTCCGAACGCACACCAGAGCCGACACCCGAGCCGGAGCCCGCGGCGATTCCTCCGGTCGACGACACCCCGGCTTTGCCCACCGCAGAAGCAGATCCGACCCCCACTACTCCTGCTCCGGCCATGCCGGTACCGCCGGCGTTGGTCGCCCACGCTCGCAAGGTCGCCGACGAACACCATGCCCGCACCGGCAGTCCGATCGACCCCGAGGCCCTGCGTGCCCGCCTCGGCGTCCCCGCCCCTATGGCGGCCGCCATCGCCGCCCAACTCGCGTGACCAGAAAGGACATTGATCGATGGGACACCGCTTCTTCCTCTTCGAGCGTCTCGTGCGCTACGGCCCCGTTGAGATCGGCCGCGCTCTGATCAAGAACGGCGAGAAGGGCTACATCGCCTCGTGCACCGCCGATCAGTGCGGCTGGTCGGCGGAGTACACCAGCTACGGCGCCGTGTGCGTGGCGGCTAAGGGACACCGCTGCCGGATCAAGAGCAAGTACGAGTAGCCGAAGGGATACCTCGCCATGTCCGTGCCGCTGTGGTTCTTCATCGCCTGCCTGGCCGTGGTCGGCGTCAAGACCCTCCGCCCGCCCCTGTGGCTCGTGATCGTCCTGCTGATCGGCGGCTACATCCTCGCCGGCAGCCTGTTCGCCCCGGCCATCGACCCGTTCATCAAGTAGCCCTCGATAGAAGGGAGTTCATCGATGTTCCACCCGAAGATCCCGACCATGCCGACGCCGACAGGCCACGCGGCCCTACCAGCCGCGGTTGAGCCGACCACCGTCGTTCCGAGCACGCAGAGGACGCCGACCGTTCCCGTCGCGCCGGAGCCGGCCCGGCCCACGATCCAGCTCACCCCGGGCACCGTAATCGCCCTCGTCGGTGGCGGCACCGCCGTGGTGCTCGTCGTGGGCGCCGTCCTCGTCTCGCTGCTGCTCGCGGTCGCTATCACCGGTGCTTCGGTCGCCGTGTGTGCCGTAGTCGTCCGGTCGATTCTCGCCAGCGACACCCGACGTTGACCGGCTCCCGGAGCGGCCTCGGTCGCCAAACTTCGTCCGCTCCGGGCGCCGTCCCTTTCCGAACCAACGATCCGGAAGGAACCTCCATCATGCCCGGCCCCAACCAGGCCATCGTCACCCGTGTACGGATCTGCCCGAACTGCGACGGCTTCGCCACCGCCGCCGTACCCGCCGGCACCCGCCACAGCGACGGATCCCGCGTCCTCCTCCACGTCGACTGCGCCACATGCCATGGCATCGGCACCGTGCCCCTCCGCCCTCGCCTGACTGCCGCGGATGTGGAGGTGGCTGCGTGATGACTGCAGAGCAGAACCTCACGGCCGCGCTTGCGGACGTCAAAGCAGAGATTGCCCGGACGGACAACAAGACTGCTCTGTTGCTCGCTTTCGTCGGCGCAATGCTGGCTGGCAGCTGGACGGTTGCCAAGGACACACGGCTGAACGTCGCCGCCACCCTGGTCGGCGCGCTTGGCATGGCGCTGCTCGTGGCGGCGGCCGGACTGCTGCTCAGCTCGGTCCGCCCCAATCTGGGCGGTCCTCACCGGGTCGGCTTCCCGCTGTGGGCCACGCTGAATGCCGAGCAGATCACTGCAGAACTCGCAACTGACCGGCGGGCGCAACACATCGCCGACCTGTCCCGGATCGCGGTCGCCAAGTTCACTCGCCTGAAGCAGGCAGTCGACATGACGTGCATGGCTGGCGCGCTGCTCATCATCGCGGCCCTGGTCTCCGTCGGAGGTGCGGCATGACGGACCGCGACTCTGGCGAGGTACGGGCCCTAACCCTGTGGCAGCCATGGGCCTCCGCCATCGCTTACGGCACGAAGCGGATCGAAAACCGCCGCTGGGCCACCGACTACCGCGGCTGGCTCCTCATTCACGCCGGTGCCGCCATTGACCCCGCCGCCAAGTACGCGGTCATGGCCCGCCCGTTCCTGCATCGCCCGCAGCCGGCTGGCGCCGTCCTGGGCTGGGCCCGGCTGGACGACTGCCACCAGGACGACGGCATGTGCACCCTGTGGTCCGCGCCTGGGCAGTGGCACTGGCATCTCTCGGATGTCCACCGCCTTGTCCGGCCCGTGTCCTGGCCCGGCGCCCGCGGCCTGTGGACCCCCACCCCCGCCCTCCTCGCCCAGGTGCGGGAGGCCGCCCATGCCTGACCTGCGCGTACTGGACCTGTTCTGCTGCTCCGGCGGCGCTGGCTGGGGCTACCACCTCGCCGGCTACGCGGTCGACGGCTGCGACATCGCGAACCGGCCCCGCTACCCCTTCGCCTACCACCGCGGCGACGCCCTCGACTACCTCGGCCACCTGATCCACACCGGGGACATCGAGCGCTACATCCTCGTGCATGCCTCCCCGCCCTGCCAGGCCGGCTGCGCCCTCACCGTGGGCACCAACCACTCCCAGGGCTGGGGAGGCACCCACGAGGACCTCGTGGCCCCCACTCGCGCCCTCCTTGACCGGACAGGCCTGCCGTACGTGATCGAACAGCCCAACGGCCGTGCGAAGATCCGCAAAGACCTCACCCTGTGCGGCGAGATGTTCGGCCTCGGCGTCCTGCGCCACCGCAACTTCGAGCTCGGCCGCTGGGCCACCCCTCAGCCGCCCCACCCCCGTCACCGCGGTTATGTCCGAGGGCACCGCCACGGCGTCCGTCGTGACGGACCCTACGTCGCCGCCTACGGCAAGGGCGGCGGCAAGGCCACCATCCCCGAGATGCAAGCCGCCATGGGCATCACCTGGACTGACGTCCACGAAGAACTGACCGAGGCGATACCGCCCGTCTACACCCGCTGGATCGGCACCGCCTTCCTGACCGCCCGTCAGGAGGTGTTCGCATGACCGACTCCATCACCCCGACCGCCCTCGACCCGATCACCCTCGGGGACCTGCTGAGGGTGGCCTCCGCCCCCGACTTCGACCGCTGGCAACACCAGATTCACCGCACCGGCGGTTGTGCCGACCCCATCCACCTCCGTGGCTGGACGACCCGCGTCGACACCACCACCGGCGAGGCCCTGCACCGCTACACCACCCACGGGGAACCAGGTGGCCGGCTGCGCATTGCCTGCGGCAACCGCCGCGCCACCCGCTGCCCGTCCTGCGCCTGGACGTACGCGGGCGACACCTACCACCTCATCCGCGCCGGACTCGCCGGGGATGACCGCCGTGACATCCCCGCTGCAGTCCGGGACCACCCCCGCGTTTTCGCCACCCTCACCGCCCCCTCGTTCGGCCCAGTCCACAACCGGCCCGACCACGGACGCTGCCGCTGCGGCCATCGCCACAGCGAGAACGATCCCACCCTCGGCACCCCCCTCGACCCCGACGTCTACGACTACGCGGGCGCCGTGCTGTTCAACAACCACTCCGGCGACCTCTGGCAGCGCTTCACCAACCGGCTCCGCCGCGAGATCGCCGCCCGCGCTGGCCTCACCCAACGCGAACTCAAAGAGGCCTGCCGCCTCTCCTACGGCAAGGTCGCCGAATTCCAGGAGCGAGGCGCCATTCACTTCCACGCCGTCATCCGCCTCGATGGGCCCGACGGACCCGACTCACCACCGCCCTCGTGGGCGAGCGTCGACCTGCTCACCGACGCCATCCGCGCCGCCCGCCGGCACCCCTACACCAGCCTCCGCCTCCCCGCGGCCGGCGACCAACCCGCCCGCACGCTCCGCTGGGGCCGAGAACTCGACATCCGCCCCGTCAAGGCCTTCGGCGACGACTCCGAGATCACGGAGCAAAAGGTGGCCTCCTACGTCGCCAAGTACGCCACCAAAGCCGCCGAGAACACCGGCACCCTCGACCGGCGCATCGCCGAACTTGCCGACCTCGACCGCCACCGTGTCCCCGACCACGCCCGCCGGCTCATCGAAGCCTGCAAGCGCCTCGACCCGCTCTACCCGGACCGACGGCTGTGGGCCTGGGCCCACATGCTGGGCTTCCGCGGCCACTTCTCCACCAAGTCCCGCCGCTACTCCACCACCCTCGGCGCCCTCCGACAGACACGCGCCGACTACCGCGCCGCACAGGAACGCGCCGCCCTCGGCCTCGACGACCGCGAACCGGACACTGTCCTCGTCCTCGCCGACTGGCAGTACGCAGGCCATGGCCACACCCCCGGCGAATCCGCCCTCGCCGCCACCATCGCCCACGACATCCAACTCAACCGAGAAACCGCCCGCGAAGCCCTGCTCAGCGAAGGGAGCACAACATGACCACGGCCGTCCGATCACGGAGCATGCTTACTCTCGCTGAGGTCTGCGAGGAACTGAGCATCTCGCGTTCGACCTTCTATGACTGGCGTGCCAAGCGGCGTGCACCTCGCTGTATCAAGCTCCCGAACGGTGATCTGAGGATCCGGCGGACCGACCTCGACAACTGGCTCGATGACCGGGAGGACGTCGCCTGATGGAGACGACCTACGACGTCAAGGTCTACAAGATCCTCACGTACAAGGGCGCTCGTAAGACGACGTACACCGTGCGCTGGGTCGTTGCGGGCAAGCGCTGGCGTGCGCCCTTCGACACCGTCGCGCTCGCCGAGGGCTTCCGCTCGGAACTCATCCAAGCCGCCCGCAAGGGTGAGGCGTTCGTCTTGGCGACTGGTCTGCCGGTCTCCCACCGCTCCAAGTCGGCCGCGATGAGTTGGTACAAGTTCGCCGTTCAGTACGTGGACGCCCGGTGGCCTCAACTCGGAGGCAACAGCCGTAAGAACACCGCCAAGACGCTCACGGCAACCACTCTCGCTCTGCTCCGCGCGCAGCCCACCCAGTTCGATCCGGTGGCCGTGCGGACAGCTCTGCGGGAGTGGGCGTTCAACGCGAACCGTCGATCGGAAGCGCCGCGGGACGTGGTGACCATCCTCAGATGGGTCGAGCGGAACACCCTTCCGGTCTCGGTCTGGGAGGACCCCGAGAAGGTCGAAGACGTCCTACAGGCCGTCGACACCCGACTCGACGGCAAGCAGGCGGCGGCCTGGTCCCGCAAGCGGCATCGCCGGATCCTCAACGTCGTCATGAAGTACGCGATCCGGCGGCGCATCCTGCGGACCAACCCCCTTCCCAAGGGCAAGGAGGCGACGACGGCGACCAAGACGACCAATGCCGTGGACAAGCGCTGCTTGATGAACCCGGACCAGGCGGCGGCGCTCCTCGACTGGATCCGCCGGCGGCCCCGTGGTGGCAAGCGACTGCACGCCTTCTTCGCCACGCTGTACTACTGCGGGCCTCGCCCCGAAGAGGCCGTGGCCATGCGGGTGTGGGACGTGAGCCTGCCCGATGTCGACGCTGACGACCAGTGGTGCGAACTGATGATTCACACCGCGACGCCGGAAGTCGGCAAGCAGTGGACCGACACGGGAGAGATCCACGAGAAGCGTGACCTGAAGGGCCGTGCCGAAGGGGAGACGCGCACGGTGCCGGGGCATCCCGCCCTGACGTGCATCCTGCGGCAGCACATCGAAGACGAAGAGCTCAAGCCGGGTGATCTGTTGTTCCAGGGCGAGAACGGCGGCATTCTCGCGGGCTCGGTCATCCGCCGGGCCTGGCGCAGTGCTCGCATGGCGGTACTGCCTCCGCACGTCTTCGACTCGCCGACCGGGAAGCGCGTGTACGACAACCGGCACACCCGCCTGACCAAGTGGCTCAACGACGGAATCCCGCCCGCTCAGGTGGCCGAGTGGGCCGGGAACAGCGTGCCTGTGCTGCTCGCCACCTACGCCCGGTGCGTTGACGGGCAACTGCCGGACCTGAAGAGGCGGCTTGAAGCTGCCGGGGATCTCCCGGACCTGTCCGGCGCTGGCTGATCCCCCGCCGAGAACTTCGACACGTATTCGACACGGCCACCCGCAAAAACCCGGTGACAGCCGGACAGCCCCGGAGCTCTCCCTTGATCGTTGGGGGAGTGCCCGGGGCTTCGTCGTGTCTCGCGAAACCTGCCCTGAACAGCAAAAATGCCCTCCCGAAGGAGGGCGGAAAGAGGGCGCCCCCGGCAGGACTCGAACCTGCGGCCAAGCGCTTAGAAGGCGCCTGCTCTATCCACTGAGCTACGGGGGCCGGTCGTGGTGGGCTCGGTCCTGGCGCCCGGGTGGGGGCTGGTCCCTGACGTTGCCGGGGACAAGGATAGAGCTCCCGCATCCGTGCCCCTGTTGCTTCGCCTCCGTGGCTCGATGTGGAGGTTCGGTGAAGCGGTCCTGATAATCGCAGGCAGGTACGAATCGTGCACCGCTTTTGGCCTCTTGCGCCCCGGGTGTTGTGCACTCGTTATGCCTGGACTATGCCTGTGTCTCAGTCGTCCCTTCCGTCCCTTGTGTTCCGTCGGCACGCAGACATGCTCATATGCTTCAGAATTCCCCTAAAATTGGGCATTCTTCGCATGTGGTGACCTTGGACGTACGGCCTCAGCTGCTCGACGCAATCTCCGCCCTGCGCGACTGTGTCGCCGCCGCACGCTTCCCGCTGCCCCTGGCGGGGGCCCCACGCGCGCGTGCCAACCGCGACGAACTGCTCGCACAGCTCGACGACTATGTGGTGCCCCGCCTGCGACAGCCCGAAGCGCCCTTGCTGGCCGTGGTGGGCGGATCCACCGGCGCCGGCAAGTCGACGCTCGTCAACTCCATCGTGGGCAGACGCGTGACCGAGGCGGGCGTACTGCGGCCGACCACCCGGACGCCGGTGCTGGTCTGCCATCCGGAGGACCATCACTGGTTCAGCGGGATGCGCGTACTGCCCGACCTCACGCGCGTGTGGGTCCCCGAGCACGATCCGGCCGATGAGCTGATGCTGCCCGGCGAGGATCCCGCGCGCGTGCTGCGGCTGGAGACCGCCGACACGCTGCCCCCCGGGCTCGCCCTTCTCGACGCGCCGGACATCGACTCCCTGCTCGCCGACAACCGCGCCCTCGCCGCCGAACTCATCTGCGCGGCCGACATCTGGGTGATGGTGACGACGGCCGCCCGCTACGCCGACGCCGTCCCCTGGCACCTGCTGCGCACCGCCAAGGAGTACGACGCCACCCTCGTGACCGTCCTGGACCGGGTTCCCCACCAGGTGGTCTCCGAGGTGTCGCGGCAGTACGGGGCGCTGCTCACCAAGGCCGGCCTCGGTGACGTACCCCGCTTCACCGTGCCCGAACTGCCCGAGTCGGCCTGGGGCGGCGGCCTGCTCCCGGCAACGGCGGTGGCCCAGCTGCGCAACTGGCTCGTCCATCACGCCAACGACCCGGCGGCACGCCAGCACGTGATGGCCCGTACGGCCCACGGGTTCCTCAACTCCCTCAAAGCCCGCCTGCCCGAACTCGCCGGCGCCGCCGCCTCCCAGTACGCCGCCGCGCTGCGGCTCACCGCCGCCGTCGACTCGGCGTACGACAGCGAGTACGCGCGCGTGCGGAGCCGGTTGCAGGCCGGCGCGGTGCTGGCCGGCGACGCCCTGAAGCGCTGGCGCGCCTTTCCGCTCGACTGCTCCGCCGGGGAGCTCCTCGACTCGCTGGTGGAGAGCCTGAGCACCCTCCTGCTGTGCGCGGTCACCGCCGCCGACGAGCGTGTGGACGACGCCTGGCGGCGCGAACCGGCCGCCACCGCGCCCGAGCTGACGAGCCGTGACCCGTCACCGACGAGCGTCGAACACCGCATCGGCATGGCGGTACGGCGCTGGCGGCGCGAGCTCGAGGAGTACGCCGAGGACGAGGTGAACGACATCGACCGCGGCGTCGTCCAGGATCCCGAGATCGTCGCCGCCCTCGTCGCCACGGCCCTGCTCGGCGCCCGCCGGGCGCGGTCCGCGGGGGAGTTGCTCGCCGAGCGGATCGGGGCGCACGGGGCGCTGCGGCTGCGCGACCGGTCCGGCCGGCTGCTCAGCGAGCATCTGGACCGGGTCATGCACAGCGAACGCGAGCGCCGCCTCGCCCCGCTGGACGGCCTGGAGGTCCATCCGGACCCCCAGGCCGAACTCATCGCCGCGCTGTCCGTACTGCAGAAGGAGAGGTGACCGGTGACTGCCGTCACTGACCAGAACCAAACGGAACAGGACCAGACGGAACACGTCGATCTCCCGGAGGGCAGCGCCACCACGGACAACGACGACGAGCGCGGGAACAGCGCCCCCGGGGAGGCCGCTTCCGAGGACGGACCTCTCGTGAAGGGCGACCGCGCAGAGGGCGATCGTGCGGAGGGGGACCGCGCAGAGGGCGACCGCGCTGGAAGTGATCCCGCTCAGGGTGATCGCGTAACAGGTGACCGAGCGGAGGAAAAGTCCGGCGAGCGGGAGGGTTCCGCGGCGGCCGAGGGCTCAGCGACGGCCGAGCGCTCCACCTCGGGCGAGGAAGCAGGGCCGGGCGACGGCGAGAGCTCCGCGGCGGCCCCGGAGCCGGAGAAGCGCAAGCTCTGGAGGAAACGGGGGAAGCGGGAGGAGCAGCCGAGCGGCGGCCACGCGCGCGTGGGGGACGGTGACGCTCACGCGCGTGGGGGCGCCGGTGCCCGCGGCTCCGGCGGCACCGAGGACGGCAGCGCTTCCCGTCGTACGGAGCCCCCATCCCGTAAGGAGCCCCTGTCCCGTAAGGAGTCCCCGTCTCGCAAGGACTCCTCGTCGCGCAACGATTCTTCGTCCCGTAAGGAGTCCTCGTCCCGCGTGGAAACCCCCTCCCGCCCTGAGCCCTCCTCGCGTGCGGACGCCGACTCCGGCACGGAATCCTCGACCCCCTGGGACGACGGGCTCATCGCGCGGCGGGTGAATGAGAGCGCCGCCGCGGAGCAGCCGGCCGTCGTGGAGACGCGCACCTCCGGGCGGCAGGTCGTGATGCCCCTCGCCTACGACGGACCGCTGCGGTCCCGGCTGGACGCGCTGCGCGAGCTCGTCGGGCTCTCGCGCACCCGGCTCGACAGCAAGACGCTCGCGGAGGCGGGCCGGGTGCTCGACGAGGCGGCTGCGCGGCGCAGGCTCTCCGGGCAGCACACCGTCGTCGCCATCGCCGGAGCCACGGGCAGCGGCAAGTCGCAGCTGTTCAACGCGCTCGCCGGAGTGACCATCTCGGAGACGGGCGTACGGCGGCCCACGACCGCCTCGCCCCTGGTGTGCAGCTGGAGCGACGGCGCGGTCGGCCTCATCGACCGGCTCGGCATCCCGCCACGGCTGCGGCGGCGCCCCGCGCAGAGCGCGGCCGCGGACGGGCAGCTGCGCGGGCTCGTCCTGGTCGACCTGCCCGACCACGACTCGGCGGCCGTGGCGCACCGCGAGCAGGTCGACCGAGTCCTGGCGCTCGTCGACGCGGTCATCTGGGTCGTCGACCCCGAGAAGTACGCCGACGCGATCCTGCACGAGCGCTATCTGCGGCCCATGGCCGGACACGCCGAGATCATGTTCGTCGTCCTCAACCAGACCGACCGGCTGCCCGGAGAGGCCACCGATCAGGTCCTCGACGACCTGCGCCGGCTGCTCGACGAGGACGGCATCGCGCTGGGCGAGCACGGCGAGCCGGGCGCGACGGTGCTCGCGCTGTCCGCGCTCACCGGGGACGGCGTCGGTGATCTGCGGGAGGCGCTCGGCCAGTTCGTGGCTGCGCGCGGGGCCGCGGCCCGCCGGATCTCGGCCGATGTGGAGGCAGCCGGATGGCGGCTGCGGCCCGTGTACGCCGCGCGCCGGCGGACCGGGCTGAGCGAGGAGGCACGGGACGAGTTCTCCGCCCGGCTCGCGGACGCGATCGGCGCTACCGCCGCGGGCGAGGCCGCCGAGCGGGCATGGCTGCGCAACGCCAACCGTGCGTGCGGGACGCCCTGGCTGCGGCTGTGGCGCTGGTACCAGGACCGGGGCGAAGCACCGACGGGACGACTCTCCCTGCGCACCCAGACGGACGAGGAGTCCACCGCGCGCCAGCGCGTCGAGCAGGCGGTGCGGACGGTCGCCGAGCAGGCGTCGGCCGGGCTGCCCGGGCCCTGGGCGCAGGCGGTGCGCGAGGCGGCCGTACGGGGGGCCCAGGGGCTGCCCGAGGCGCTGGACGAGCTGGCCGCGCGGGCCGGACTGCCGCCGGGGCGCCCGCCGAGGCCGGGCTGGTGGCCGGGGGCCGTCCTGGTCCAGGCGGCCATGACGATCCTTCAGATCGTCGGCGGGCTGTGGCTGGTGGGGCAGATCGTCGGGGTCATGGCGCCGAACCTGGGCGTCCCGGTGCTGCTGATGGTGGCCGGCATCGTCGGCGGGCCGCTCGTCGAGTGGGGCTGCCGGATCGCGGCACGGGGGCCGGCTCGGCGGTACGGCCTGGAAGCGGAGCGGCGGTTGCGGGAGGCGGCGGCCGGGTGCGGGCGGGCCCGGGTGCTGGACCCGGTGGCGGCCGAGTTGCTGCGCTATCGCGAGGTCCGGGAGCAGTACGGGCGGGTGATGGGGGTCGGCGGACCGGTGAGGTGAGCCGAGGCCCGGGGGCGTGCCCTCGCGGGGGCGTGGCCCTGGGCTGCGGCGCACTGGGGCTGCGGCGGTCGGGGCTGCGGCCGTCGGGGGGCGGGGGTCGTTGGTCACCCGTTCGAGTGGCGGAGATTTCCACAGACGGGCGGTGATCCACAGGGCTCAGCGGGCCCGGCCCGGCGGAGGCAGTCTGGCTTCGCGGCGATCGCGACGGCGCGGTCGATCGCGGTGACGGCGGTGAGCGTGCCGCCGTCACGACGGACGCAGCCGTACGGGACGGGCCCGTACGTGTTTCCGCCCGGCGGCAGTGGCCGGGTGAGGGAGGGGTTCGAGGATGAACGAGACGACCATCTGCGCGGTGGGCAACGTGGCGACACAGCCGGTGTACCGGGAGCTCGCGACGGGACCGTCGGCCCGCTTTCGGCTCGCGGTGACCGCGCGCTACCTGGACCGCGCGAAGAACGAGTGGACCGACGGGCACACCAACTTCTTCACGGTGTGGGCCAATCGGCAGCTCGCCACGAACGCCGCCGGGTCGCTCAACGTGGGCGATCCCGTCGTGGTCCAGGGCAGGCTGAAGGTGCGGTCGGACGTCCGCGAGGGGCAGAGCTGGACCTCGGCCGACATCGACGCGGTGGCGATCGGGCACGACCTCGCCCGCGGCACCTCGGCCTTCCGGCGCACTTCCCGGACGGAGGCGGGAGCCGTCGCGGCACCGGACCGGCCCGAGCCGGACTGGGAGACGCCACCCGCGGCCGACGATTCCCAACTCGCCCCAGAACCAGCAGCGGTGACGTGACGTCAGTCACCTTCTCGGGCTGACCGAACTGCGGCTTATCGACGAATGCGTTCCGAACCACCCCGGGGGATTTGTCGATAAGCCCTGCTCGCAAGGGATCTTGGCGATAACGATTCCGAGTCGGATCGGCCCTCCGACGGGATCCCAGGGAAGCGTGGTGCGCCGCGTACCTAGGATGCCGGGCATAGCTCTCGGGGCTTGTGATTCTGCTGGTGGGACCTTCCCCCACGTCAACGGGTCCTGCTCGAAGGGGAATTCTGTGTTTGCTGCGTTCTCTGCACTGCCGGTGCGGGGGCGAGGGGTGGCCCGCCTCGCCGCCTCGACCTTGGTGTCCGGGCTCGTCGCCGCCACGGTGGTGGCCGGCGCCGGCCCGGCCGCGGCCGACGAGGCGGCGCAGGGCCAGGGCGGGGCGACCGCCACGATAGGCGGCCTGAAGACATACGGTGCGGCGGTCGTGCACGCCGACTCCGGGGACCAGGAGATCTCGGCGGGCCTGTTCGAGATGTCCGTCGACAACGGCGGCACCCTGCAGACGTACTGCGTCGACATCCACAACCCCACACAGCGCGACGCCAGATACCACGAGACGTCCTGGAGCGGCACCTCGCTGGGCGCCAACAAGGACGCCGGGAAGATCCGCTGGATCCTGCAGCACTCCTACCCGCAGGTGAACGACCTCGCGGCGCTCGCCGGCAAGGCGGGCGTCAAGGGCGGCCTCACCGAGCAGGACGCGGCGGCCGGCACCCAGGTGGCCATCTGGCGCTACTCGGACGGCGTGGACGTCGACGCCCTCGACCCGCAGGCCGAGCAGCTCGCGGACTACCTCCACAAGAGCGCGCGGAACGTGGCGGAGCCGAGGGCGTCGCTGACGCTCGAACCGCCCGCGGTCTCCGGCCACCCCGGTGAGCGGCTCGGACCGGTGACGGTGCGCACCGACGCCGAGAGCGTGACGGTGACCCCGCCGGCGGACGCGGCCACCAGCGGGGTGCGGATCGTGGACAAGGCCGGCAAGCCCGTCACGTCCGCGGCGGACGGCGGTCAGGTGTTCTTCGAGGTGCCCGAGAAGGCGGCGGACGGCCAGGCCGAGCTGACGGTGCAGGCCTCGACGACCGTGCCGGTGGGGCGCGCCTTCGCGGCCGAGAGCCGCAGCCAGACGCAGATCCTGGCCGGCTCCAGCGAGTCGACCGTCTCGGCGACGGCGAGCGCGACCTGGGCGGGGACGGGTGCGATACCCGCGCTGTCCGCGGTGGAGAACTGCGACAAGGGCGGTGTCGACATCACCGCGGCCAATGAGGGCGACGCGCCGTTCACCTTCGAACTGCTCGGGATCGAGTACACCATCCCGGCGGGCGAGTCGCGGACGGTGACGGTGCCGCTGCAGGAGGACCAGGCGTACGACTTCACGATCCAGGGTCCGGCCGGCTTCGAGAAGCGGTTCACGGGCGTGCTGGACTGCATGACGCAGGTCACCGAGGCCGACGCGGCGGGCCCCGACGTCCAGACCCTCGGCGAGCCCAGCCCCGCCACCGTCGGCACCACCACCGACGACACCAACCTCGCCGCGACCGGCGGCTCCGACATGACCCCCCTGATCGCGGGCATCGCCATCGGCCTGGTCCTGATCGGCGGCGCGGCCCTGGTGGTCGTACGGAAGAAGGAAGCGGCGACCCAGGACTGAGGCGGGTGTTCCCACGCAAGTGAGGGGACGGTCCGCCAGTGACGGACCGCCCCCTGACCTGTTCCAGGTCGGCGCGGCTCATGGGATACCGGTGCGCTGCCATCGGCGGAACCCAGGGGACCGTCTGCCCACGGTCCGTACTCCACCGGTAGGTCGCGCCATGGGGCACCGGTTCGCACTGCCGGCGGACCCCGTCGAGGGTTAGAAGGCGCTGCTGTTGCAGCCCATCTCCGAGCCCAGGTGCGTGGCCTGGCCGCCCGAGTTGCCCTCGCCGTTGAGCGCGTTGCCCAGCACGCCGTTGAGCAGGCCGACCTGGCCGAGGACGTCGAGGTTCAGGTCGTGCGACTTGCAGCTGGAGCTCTGCAGGATCTTGTTGCCGTGACCGTCCATGCCCTGGGCGGTCGCCGTGCCGGCGCTCAGGAGGCCGACGCTGCCGAGCGCGACGACCACGACGGAAACCTTGCGAAGCGTGTGCATGCCATCTCCGGTGAAGTGAGGTGTGTTCGATCCGTGACAGACCGATTTCGTGCAATCACGCGTAGTTAATATGAAAAGGTTCTGGAATGTCCGAATGGCGCGCCGAAATTCATGATCTCACCACGAATGCACCCGGACGCGCGCAGGGCCGGCGCGGGAAGGCGCAGCCCATCACCCCGTGGCCCGGCGACACAGTGGGCCCCCTCAGGCGCAATTCCTCGGCGATGCCGTCGCCCGCGGGCACGCGACAGCGACCGGCAACGACGGTCGAGGGTCGGTCGTCGACAGTGAAACCCCAGGTCAGAGCGCCCTCACGATACGGGTTTCCCCCAGGGGGTAGCGGTCGGGCAAGATGGGGTGTATCTGCCCACTGCCAGATTTCAAGCTGCCGGACGGTTTCTCTTGGCTGAGTTCATTTACACCATGCGCAAGGCGCGCAAGGCGCACGGCGACAAGGTGATCCTCGACGACGTCACCCTGAACTTCCTCCCCGGAGCGAAGATCGGCGTCGTCGGCCCGAACGGTGCCGGTAAGTCGACCGTTCTGAAGATCATGGCGGGCCTTGAGCAGCCGTCGAACGGTGACGCGTTCCTGTCGCCCGGGTACAGCGTCGGCATCCTGATGCAGGAGCCCAAGCTGAACGACGAGAAGACCGTCCTGGAGAACGTGCAGGAGGGTGTCGCCGAGGTCAAGGGCAAGCTCGACCGGTTCAACGAGATCGCCGAGCTGATGGCCACCGACTACTCCGACGCGCTGCTCGACGAGATGGGCAAGCTCCAGGAGGACCTCGACCACGCCAACGCGTGGGACCTCGACGCCCAGCTCGACCAGGCCATGGACGCGCTCGGGTGCCCGCCCGGCGACTGGCCCGTCGTCAACCTCTCCGGTGGTGAGAAGCGCCGCGTCGCGCTCTGCAAGCTGCTGCTGGAAGCCCCTGACCTGCTGCTGCTCGACGAGCCCACCAACCACCTCGACGCCGAGTCCGTGAACTGGCTGGAGCAGCACCTCGCCAAGTACGCGGGCACCGTCGTGGCCATCACCCACGACCGGTACTTCCTCGACAACGTCGCCGAGTGGATCCTCGAGCTCGACCGCGGGCGTGCCTACCCGTACGAGGGCAACTACTCCACGTACCTGGAGACCAAGCAGACCCGTCTCAAGGTCGAGGGCCAGAAGGACGCCAAGCGCGCCAAGCGGCTCAAGGAAGAGCTCGAGTGGGTTCGCTCCAACGCCAAGGGGCGGCAGGCCAAGTCCAAGGCCCGTCTCGCTCGCTACGAGGAGATGGCCGCCGAGGCCGAGAAGATGCGGAAGCTGGACTTCGAGGAGATCCAGATTCCGCCGGGGCCGCGGCTCGGCAACATCGTCGTCGAGGTCAACAACCTCAGCAAGGCCTTCGGTGAGAAGGTCCTGATCGACGACCTCTCCTTCACGCTGCCGCGCAACGGCATCGTCGGTGTCATCGGGCCCAACGGCGCCGGCAAGACCACCCTCTTCAAGATGATCCAGGGGCTCGAGCAGCCCGACTCCGGCGACATCAAGGTCGGCGACACCGTCAAGATCTCGTACGTCGACCAGAGCCGCGAGAACATCGACCCGAAGAAGACCCTGTGGGCCGTGGTCAGCGACGAGCTCGACTACATCAACGTCGGTCAGGTCGAGATGCCGTCGCGTGCGTACGTCTCCGCCTTCGGCTTCAAGGGCCCCGACCAGCAGAAGCCGGCCGGCGTGCTCTCCGGCGGTGAGCGCAACCGCCTCAACCTGGCGCTCACCCTCAAGCAGGGCGGCAACCTGCTGCTCCTCGACGAGCCGACCAACGACCTCGATGTCGAGACCCTGAGCTCCCTGGAGAACGCGCTGCTCGACTTCCCGGGCTGCGCCGTCGTCGTCTCCCACGACCGGTGGTTCCTGGACCGAGTCGCCACCCACATCCTCGCCTACGAGGGCGAGTCCAAGTGGTTCTGGTTCGAGGGCAACTTCGAGTCGTACGAGAAGAACAAGATCGAGCGGCTCGGCCCGGACGCCGCCCGTCCGCACCGCGCCACCTACAAGAAGCTGACCCGGGGCTGATCGATCTTGCGGCACATCTACCGCTGCCCGCTGCGCTGGGCGGACATGGACGCGTACGGCCACGTCAACAACGTGGTCTTCCTCCGCTACCTGGAGGAAGCCCGTATCGACTTCCTGTTCCGCCCGGAGAAGGACTTCAAGCAGGGGTCCGTGGTGGCGCGCCATGAGATCGACTACAAGCGGCAGCTCGTCCACCGGCACACGCCCGTGGACATCGAGCTGTGGGTCACGCAGATCAGGGCCGCGTCCTTCACCCTCACCTATGAGGTGAAGGACGACGACCTCGTCTACGTCCGTGCGTCGACGGTGATAGTGCCGTTCGACTTCGAGGCGCAGCGGCCGCGCCGGCTCACCGAGGACGAACGGGAGTTCCTGCGCGAGTACATGGACGACGACGAGGAGGAGGCCGTCGCCGCATGACGGTGCTCCACCTCGCCGACGAGGGGGAGGCGGCGGACCTCGCGGCCTTCCTCTCCCGGCTGCTCCACTACGACCGTGGGGCCGCGGTGCGCCTGCAGGCGGCCGGCACCGCCCTCGCCGTCTTCGGGCGGCCGCCGTCCTTCGAGGTGCTGGCGATCCGCGCGGTACGGCTGGCGAAGCCGTACGAGAACGGGCTCGACGTCACGCTGGACGTGACCGTGTCCGTGGGTGAGCTGCTGGAGTCCGTCGACGAGTCGGCGGCCACCGCCGTCGTGCCGGGGGCCGTGACCGGGCCGCCGTGGGCCGGGGTGCTCCCGCCGCGCGGCGGATGGCGGCCGGTGCCGGGGCTGCCCGCGCCGGATGCCCTGCGGGCGATGGTCGGTGCGGGCGTCGCCGAATTCCGCGCCCGTACCCAGGAGTTGGCGTCCGAGCGGCGCACCCGGGCCGAGCTGGACCGCATCGGGCGGGAGATCTGGTCCCGGACCGTCGGGGACACCCGTCTTCCGGTGCGGGCCGTGCACGCGGCCCAGTCGCTGGGATTCCTGCGCGCCGGCGGGGAGTTGGCGTTGCTCTCGTCCGGTGCGTGGCTACGGCTGCGCACGCCGTACGGGTCGATCGCCGTACGGCGTGCGGGAATCGGTGCCCTGGACGTCAGCGTCCGCTGAAGGCCGCGGTCACACCAGTGGCCACAGCGCGGCCGTCAGACCGAAGCCGATCATGCCCATCGCCAGAGGAGGAGGACCAGGCCCTGGTCGGCGCCGTTGGCCTGGGTGACGGCGACCGCGTCCGGGTGCGGGGGCAGGAAGGCGTGCACGGTGAGCATGGCCGCGCCCATCGGGAGGGCGTAGGCCGGCAGCGGCTTGCGGGAGGCGCGGCGACGCCGTACGCGATCGGTATCAGGATGATCAGGCCGACCTCGAAGAAGACCGGGATGCCGAGCACGAAACCGGCGACCGTGAGGGCGAGCGGGGTGCGCTTGGGGCAGGCTCAGCCCGCCGTGTTCACCATCGAGGCCGCAGCGTACGTCAGGTAGTTCCACAGCGTCCGCTCGTGCTCCTCGGAGAGGCCGAGCTCGTCGACGGCGACCCGCATGTGCTTCAGCCAGGCGTCGTGCGCCGCGCGGTCGACGGTGAAGGGGGCGTGGCGCATGCGCAGGCGGGGGTGGCCGCGGTTCTCGCTGTACGTCGTCGGGCCGCCCCAGTACTGGATCAGGAAGAGGGTCAGGCGCTCCTCGGCCGGGCCCAGGTCCTCCTCGGGGTACATGGGCCGCAGCAGCGGGTCCTCGGCGACACCCTCGTAGAAACGGTGGACGAGGCGGCGGAAGGTCTCCTCCCCGCCGACCTGCTCGTAGAAGGTCTGCTCCTGAAGCGTGCCGCGCCGAATCTCGGTCACCGTGAGCTGCCTCGCATCTGTTGTTCCGGTCCGCCCGAGTCGCTGCCGGGGGTCCGGGGGTTGTCCCCCGGGAAATGCAGTACGCCCTCCATGCTCTCAGACGCGGCGACCGAGGACTCCAGGCCTAGGACCGGCCGACGCGTTCCGGATCGTCCGGCGGGGCGCTCGCCTCGTACCGCATGCCGCAGGACAGTGGACGTATGAGCGCGCAGGATGTCGACAGGGACGCCGAGGGAGTCGCCGATCTCGCCGCCTCGGCGCGGGCCGCGCTGGTGCGGGAGATCGACGCGAGCGGGGCGTGGGCCGAGGACCCCGTGTGGCTGGACGCCTTCGCCGCCGTGCCACGGCATCTGTTCGTGCCGTACTACTACGTGGGCGTCGTCGGCGGCTACGAGCGGCGCTGGGGTCAGAGCCCCGACCCGGGCGCGCGCGAGCGCTGGGTGCGCGGGGCGTACGCCGACACCCCGCTGGCCACCCGGCTGCGCGACGGCGAGCTGGTCTCCTCCAGCAGCCAGCCGTCCCTGATGGCGATGATGCTGGTCGCGCTGCAGGTCGAGGACGGCAACCGAGTCCTGGAGATCGGCGCGGGCACCGGCTACAACGCCGCCCTGCTCGCCCACCGGCTCGGCGACGACGACCTCGTCACCACCGTCGATCTGGAGCCGGAGATCACCGAGTCGGCCCGGCGGCATCTGGCGGCCGCCGGCTACCAGCCCGTCGTCGTCACCGGGGACGGCGCACGCGGCGTCCCCGAACGCGCCCCCTTCGACCGGATCATCGCGACCTGCACCCTGCCGTCGATCCCGCGTGCCTGGCTGGCCCAGTGCCGCCCCGGCGCCCGGATCCTCACCCCGCTGGCCACCGGCCTGGTCGCCCTCGCCGTACGCGACGCCGAGCACGCCGAAGGGCGGTTCCTGCACACGCCCGCCTACTTCGTGCCACTGCGCGGCGGCATCCGTTCCGCGCCGGGAGCCGCGAACCTGGGTGGGCTGCCGCGCCAAGCCCGCGATCACGAGCTGTTCCGCTTCCTGCTGGCGCTGACCCGCGGCAGCCTCGACCCGCAGGAGGCCTACGCGCTGTGGGAGCGGGAGGGGCAGCCGCAGCGGGAGCGGTACGGGATCACGGTGAGCGGCGAGCACGAGTGGGCGTGGCTGGACGACCCGGACGGGCCGTACGCGTGGGCGCTGCCCGGCTGACGCGCCGGGCGTCGGTCGAACGCCGGAGGGGGCGGTCGTACGGCACTTTTCGCCGTACGACCGCCCCCTCCCGGTCTTGAGTCCGAACCGCGCCCGGACCTGAGGGCCGGTCCGTCGGATCAGCCCTGGCCGCGCCGGATCGTGATCGTCGTCCACGCCCCGACGTGCACCCGGTCACCGTCCTGCAGCGGCACCGGCACGAACGGTGTGATCGGCTCCTCGGCGCCGTTCACGGTCGTGCCGTTCGTCGAGTTCTGGTCGACGACCGCCCAGGTGCCGTCCGGCTGCTGGACCAGGACCGCGTGCTGGTGCGAGACGCCCGGGTCCTCCGGCGGCACCGACAGGTCGATGTCGGGGGTGTCGCCGGTGGAGTGGCGGCGGCGGCCGATGGTGATCTGGTTGCCGGTGAGCGTGCGCTGCTGCTCGGGCGAGTACGCGGGCAGGTTGAGGCCCGCGGCCTCGGGGCCGGAGCGCTGCATCATCGCCATGAAGTAGTCGCGGTCCGGGCCGATGGTCGCCAACCAGGTCGCCGGCTGCTGCGGGTAGGCCGGACCGGGCGGCGGGGCCTGGGCCGGGCCGGGCTGCGGGTAGCCGTAGCCGCCCTGAGGGGGAGCGCCGGGGGCACCCGGGCCGCCGGGACCGCCGGGGCCCGAGGTCGGCGGGGAGATCACCCAGTCGTCGTTGCCGCCGCCGAAGGACGGGCCGCCCTGCTGCGGACGGTTCGGGTCCTGCCCGAATCCGGGCTGGGCCGGAGGGGCGGCGGGACCGGCCGGGCCGGCCGGCTGGAACGCCTGCGGGGCACCGCTGGTCGCGCCGGGACCGCCGGGCGGGGTCGGGCCGTGCGGCGGCGGAACCGGCCGCGACGGGTCGCCGCCGAAGCCGGAGGGCGCGTTGCCACCCGGACCGCCGTGCCCCCCCGGACCACCGGGGCCGCCGGGGCCACCGAAACCGCCAGGGCCGCCAGGGCCGGTCGGTCCACCGGGGTTGCCCGGACCACCGTGGCCCGGACCGCCAGGGCCGGGACCGAAGCCGCCGGGACCACCGGGACCGCCAGGCCCGCCGAAGCCCGCACCAGGACCACCAGGGCCACCGGGACCAGGGCCACCGGGACCAGGGCCACCGGGACCGCCGGGACGGGGACCGCCGGGCCCACCCGGGCCTCCGGGGCCGCCAGGCCCTCCCGGACCAGGCGGTTCCGCGCCGAACGGCGGAATCGGTTCCGCCGGGCGGTTCACCTGGGACGGGCGCGAGCCCTGGTACTCGTACGAGTCACCGCCGCCGAACGACGGCGGGGGACCCGACTGCTGCTGGAAGTGGGAGGGCACGCCACCGCCGGGCGCCGGCGGGCGCGGGGCGGCGGGGGTGTACGACGTCGCCGTGTTCGTCAGGAAGTTCCACCGGCACTCCTCGCAGAACGGCGCACCGCCCTCACGCGGCGTACGGCACTGCGGGCACAGCTGGGGCTCCGGTACGGCGGACGGGTGCGGACGGCCGCCCGGCTGACCGGCGTTCGGGCCACCGGACGGACCGCCGGGGCCACCAGGGCCACCGGGCCCACCCGGGCCGCCGGGCGGCGGGAAGCCGTAGCCGCCGCCGGGCGGGGGCGGCGGAGGAGGTGGAGGTACGGCACCCGCCATGCGGTGACCGCAGACCTCGCACCAGTCGTCGGAACCCGACTGGTGTCCGTTCGGGCAGGTCGGCATGTCGGCGCTTCCCCCTCTCCTTTCCGGCCGTCCTCGACCGGACTTCTCCAACCCCAAGGGGTCAGGCTCGATGCTTTCAGGGTCCTGCTGGGGCAGTACTAGGTCACTTCTTTACACGAACAGTCTTTGTCGACCGTGTCTCGAGAGTCATCTCGTCGGCCTCCGCGACCTTCGCCTTCAGTCGCACAGTACCCGTCGTGGCGTCGACCACGTCCACCACCTTCGCAAGGAGTTTCGCGGTATCCGCGTTTCCGGAGGCGCTGGCGAGCTGTACGGCGCGGCCCAGTTTCGCCGTTGCTCCATCGATATCGCCCGCTTTGCGAAGATCGAGCCCTTGTTGGATGGCTTCTGCCAGTTCTGCCTGGCCGGTGTAATGGGCGACCTGTGGGTTGATCGACGTCGAGGCGACCATGTCGTCGGTCCACACGGCCCGTACGAGACCCTGGGCGCCCAAGTTCCGCGCGCTGCCGTCGGATTGCGGGACGACCAGGGAGACCCGGGCCGCGAGCATCTCCCGGCCCAGCTCAGCGGCGGGGACCTCGACGCAAACGTGGTAGTCACGGGACTCGTCGCCCCAGGAACCGGTGGGGTAGTCCCCGGCGCGCGGGCCGGCCTCCGTGCGCCGGTCGGTCAACTCCTCGACCGTCGGCGCGACTTGCTTGACGAACTTGATGGTCGTGCCCACCGGCGTCCACACCCGCAGGGCGACGTCCGCGACCTCCTTGCCCATCGCCGTCTCCATCATCCGCGTGAAGTCGGCGGCGAGACCGGCCGGGTCCGCGACGATGTCCGCGCTGCCGAGCAGGGCGGAGGCGATGCCTGTGACTTCTTTCACTTCCCAGTCGGTGCCCACGCCACGGGCGTCACAGGTGAAACGTCCGGCGCAGGCGTCGAGCGCGGCCTTGAGGTCCTCCGGGGACTCGTGCTCGTTGCGGCCGTCGGTGAGCAGGATGCCGTGCCGGATGGCGACGTCGTCCGAGTGCAGCAGCCGGTCGGCGAGGCGCAGCCAGGTGCCGATGGCCGTGCCGCCGCCCGCGCTGAGCCTGCGCAGCGCCTGTTTGGCCTGGTCGCGGGTGGTGGCGTCGGCCACGGCCAGGCGGCCGCCGCCCGGGTAGACCTCGCGGGCGATGTGCGTGCCGCCGATCACCGCGAAGTGCACACCGTCACGCAGGGTGTCGATCGCGGCGGCGGTGGCGTCCCGGGCGTTGCGCATCTTGGTCGGCGGGTAGTCCATCGAGCCGGAGCAGTCGACCATGATCGCCACGCCCGCGGACGGACCCTGCCCCGGCGCGTAGAGATGGGGTGCCGCGACCGCGCTTCCGACCGTGCCCCCGCCGGTCGAGGTCACCGTGACGATCGCGTTGACCTCGCGGCCGCCCTCCGGCAGGTACTCGTTCTGGTACACGTCCACCGAGAACTGCGGCACGTTCGACTTCGAGAAATTGGCCATGCGTTCTCAAATCCCCCTAAAGAACCCCATGGCGGTGCCATGGCTGTCGACGGACCGGTCCCCTCCGGTCCGTTGAGACCCCGCCCCGCGGTGCGGCCTCAGGCCGATCCTGCCCCCATCGGCGGCGCGGGGAACGGCAGGACGGCCACTGTTACGTTGTCGTGGCCCCCGCCGTCGAGCGCGTGACCGACCAGGACCTGGGCACTGTGCAGGGGGCGCGCGGCGGCGTCGAGGGGCACGACGTCGGCCATGTCCTCGGCCGCCTCCGCGTAGTTCCACAGCCCGTCCGTGCACACCACCACTACACCCGGGCGGTCCGGCTTGAAGGAAGCGGTGTGCGGCTCCAGTTCGTACGCGTCCGCGCCGAGCCAGCCCGTGATGGCGTGGGCGCGCTCGTCGGCGTACGCCTCGGCCTCGTTCATCAGGCCCGCGGCGACCATCTGCGCGGCCCAGGAGTCGTCCTCGGTGAGCCGGGCCGGGGGAGTGCTGCGGTCCGCCGGCACCCAGTAGGCGCGGCTGTCGCCCACCCAGCCGACGATCAGCAGTTCGGGAGTCACCACGGAGCCGACGATCGTGCAGGCGGGGGCGTTCTGGTGCGGGGCGTGCTCGCGGGCCGTGGCCGGTTCGCCCGCGAGCGCGTTGACCGCGTTCGCGGCGGCGACGATCGCCTCGTGCATCGCCTGCTGCGGGTGGGTGCCGCGCGGCAGGGCGGTCAGCAGCGACTCGCTCGCGGCCCGGGAGGCGGCCATCGATGCGGCGTCGGGGCGGGTCGCCGAGGACACGCCGTCGCAGACGATCGCCAGGACGGCGGGCCGGCCGTCGGGCAGCGCGGTGCAGCCGACGGCGAACGCGTCCTCGTTGCGGTGGTGGCGCAGACCGCGGTCGCTGACGGCGGCGACCGGGCCCACGTCCTGCTCCATGTGGTCGCGCTCGCGCGGCTGCGCGTGCCCGCAGTTCTCGCAGTACCCGTCGTGGTCGACCCGGCCCGCGCGGCAGGCCACGCACACCTTGGTGCCCTCGCGCGGGGTCGGCAGGTCGGGGGCGATGCGGGGGTCGGGCGCCTGCAACGGGTACTCCTCGGGCTCCGGCGGACGGTCGAACCGGACGCCGGACGCCGGGGAGTCGGGGGAGCCGGTCGGGGTGGGCGGACCGGCGGGCGCGGGCTGCGGGTGCGCGCCGTCCGGCACGCCGGCGCCCGGGGCCGGGAAGGCGAAGCCGGGCGCGGCGTGGTGGCCGGGAGCCGGCAGGCCGTGGTCGGTGGCGGCCGGGGAGCCCGGTGAGCCGGGCATGTCGCCCTGGTTGCCCTGAGCCGGGGCGACGGGCGCCGCTTGGGGACCGCTCATCGCCGGGGGTGCCGGTGGGGCGGGCGGCGGTGACAGCGGGGGCGGGGGTGTGCCCGGGGGCAGTTCGTGGCCGCCGGAGTCCCTGCCCTGAAGATCCGCCGGCAGATGCGTGGCCGCCGGGGCGGCGGTGCCGTCCGGCGCTGCGGCGACAGGCCAGTCCGTGCCCGGCGCGCCGGCAGGGGGCGCCGTCGAGCCGTTCATGGCGATGGTCGGGTTGTCGTCCGGCCGTACGGGCACGGCGGACAGGTCGTATCCGCACGCACCGCAGAAACGGTCACCTGACTCGAGCGGCCATTCGCAGCTCGGGCAGGCGGACAACTGGGGCATCTGCGACATCAACTACACCCACGTCCGGGGGCGGTAACGGTTGGCACGTTCCACCAGGTCGATCCTCTCCTCGCCGCCCCGCGCGAGCCGGGCCAGCGTGCGGTACGAACGCTCCAGGCCGAAACGCAGTCCCCGCTCGTCCAGGCCGCTGCCGAGCAGCGTCCGTCCTCCGGCGGCAGGTGGGGCGGAACCCTGGCCACCGGAGAGTATCCAGTCCAGCGCGCAACCGAGGACTTCCGCCGACAACTGCTCCCGGCGCGCCGGATCCAGACCGTACGCGTCCAGCGCCTCGACCTGGCTCGCGGCGGCGGTCAGGTCCTCCAGGAACGGTACGTCGGCGGCGGCCGCCGTGCGCCCACGCAGCCGCGCGCGGACGGCCGCCACGCGGGCGGCCGTGTAGTGAATGGAGCTTTCCGGAACCGACTCCAGGGTCCGTACGGCGTCGTGGCGGTCGCCGCTCGCGAGCTGGACGCGGGCCAGACCGAAGGCGGCGCTCACATAGCTCGGGTCGGTCGACCACACCAGCCGGTAGTACTCGGCGGCGTTGTCCAGCTGGCCCAGCACCTCCGCACACATGCCGAGGGCCAGCTTCGGGGCCGGCTCGCCGGGGAAGGCGTCGTAGATCGCGTCGAAGGCGAGCGCGGCGCCCTCGTGGTCGCCGGTGACGAGGGCGGCCACACCGCGGTACCAGACGACCCGCCAGTCGTCGGGCCGTTCGTCCTCCAGCTTCAGCAGCGTCTCGTGCGCGGTGCCGGTGTCGCCGTTCTCCAGCCAGGCGCGCACCTGCCGCAGCCGCGTCTCGGTCGACGGCGCCGACGCGGCGGCGAGGGCGCCGAGCAGCTCGGCCGGGGCGGTGGTCATCAGGCCCGCGAGGAAACCGGCGTTGGGGTCGGAAGGGTCCACGTGCGGGACGGGGAGCGCGAGGGCGGCCGCCGGGGCGTTGACGCCCTTGACGAGGTTCGAAGCGGCCGTCAGGGCGTTCGCGGCTCCTGCGTCCGGCCGCTCGGCACGTCCGGTGCCGACGGCAGGCCGACCGGCGGACGAGACGGGCGCGGCGAAGGAGTCGGGCGCGGCGGGAGACGGCGGAGCGGCCGTCGGACCGGACGCGGCCGACGCCTTCCTACTCCGTACCGCCCGCGCCCCCAGCCGCGAGACATCCCCGTCCAGCTTCGGGAACAACTCCGTGTCCGTGACCCGTACCTCCGGCCCGAACAGCGTCGACAGCGACGGCCGCGCCCGCCCCGTCTGCAGGGACACGACCTCGCGCAGCACACCCGTCAGCTGCTCCGCCATCTCCTGGGCGGAGGCGAAGCGGCGGGCCGGGTCGGGGTCGGTGGCGCGGACCAGGAGGCGGTAGAAGGACTCGTACTGGCGGAAGACCTCGATGTTGTCGGGGTCGGGCAGGGAGTCGACGTAGACGTTGGTGTAGCCCTGGAAGTCGAAGGTCAGGACGGCGAGCGTGCGGGCGACCGTGTAGAGGTCGGACGCCACCGACGGGCCCACGTCCGCGACCTCCGGCGCCTGGTAGCCCACCGTGCCGTAGATGGCCGACTCGTCGTCGTCCATCCTGCGCACCGCGCCCATGTCGATCAGCTTGAGCTGGTCCTCGGTCTGGATGGCGTTGTCGACCTTGAAGTCGCAGTAGAGGAGGTTCCGGCTGTGCAGATGGCCGAGGGCCTCCAGCGCCTCGATGCCGTACGCGCACGCCTGCTCCACGGGGAGCGGGTCCCGCCTGCCCTCGGGAGTGCGGCGGCCGTTGGCGATCTCCTTGAGCGACTTGCCGCCGACGTACTCCATGACGATGTAGCCGTCGAGGGAGCCGGTGCGCTTGTCGAGGTGCTCGACGAAGTTGTAGATCCGCACGATGTTGGCGTGCTCGATCTCCGCGAGGAAGCGCCGCTCGGAGATCGCCGCCGCCATCGCGTCCTGGTCGCCGGTGTCGAGCAGGCCCTTGAGCACCACCCAGCGGTCGGAGACCGCGCGGTCCACGGCGAGGTAGATCCAGCCCAGGCCGCCGTGCGCCAGACAGCCCACGACCTCGTACTGGCCGTGCACGATGTCCCCGGCCTTCAGCTTCGGGATGAAGGAGTACGGGTGACCGCACTTCGTGCAGAAGCCCTCCGTACGGCCGGGGCGGTCGCCGCGGGCCCGGCCGACCGGGGCACCGCAGTCCGAGCGGGAGCAGAACCGCTTGCGCTCGGGCACCTCCGGGTTCTCCAGCACCATCGCGCGCGGGTCGGGGCGCGGGACGTCCGGGACCTGGACGAGGCCCGCGCCGAGCCTGCCGCGCCCGCTGGAGCCGGCGCCCGAGCCGGAGCTGCGCACCGACACCGAGCGGCCGGTGGTACGGCCCGACAGCGAGCGGGACAGCCGTCCCGACACCGAGCGCCGGGACTTCGACGACTGGGACGACGTACGGGAGCTGCCGCGGCTGGTGGGGCGGGAGCTGCCGCTGCCCGCCGAGCCGCGCGAGCCCTTGCCGCCGACCGTCACTCCGGTGGGCGGCGAGCCCACCGTGCCGGTCGCCGAGACGACCGGGGCGAGGCCGCAGGTGTCGCAGTACAGCTCGCCGCCACCCATGTCCTCGTACGTCCCGCCGCAGTCCGGGCGCTGGCAGGACTGCTGTGCCTGACTCATGACGACGACTCCCCCCTGTCCCTCATCCCTGCGGCCCCCCGCGGTCCTCGGGCCCGCGCGGCCCCGGCACGCGTGGGCCGCCGAGCAGTTCGGCGGCCGCCTGCTGGTAGCGCAGGACGGCCTGTTCGGCGACGCGCAGGTCACAGGGCGCGCTCCAGAGCATGCGGCGGGCCGCGTCGTAGCGCTCGATGAGGAACGGGTCCTCCGCGAGGCCGTGCCGGGCCACCTTCGCCTTGTACGCGTCGAGGCGGCCGCGCAGTTCGGCGCGGACCGCCAGGGGTGCGGTGACCGCGGTCAACGACTCGCGGGCGCGCAGCAGTTCGTCCTCCGCCTTCTGCTCCAGCGACTCCAGGAGCGGCGACAGACGGTGCCACTGGGCCTGTCGGCGGTACTCGGCGGCCGTCGCCAGCTGCTCCTGCAGCACGGTCGGCGGGCCGCTGACGACCGGCACCTCCGTGGCGGCGATCTTCGCCAGCACCTCGCCGCGCGCGGTGCGGGCCTCGGCGAGCGTACGGTCCGCGCGGGACAGCACGTCACGCAGCTTGACCAGACGCTGCTCGGCATCCTGGCGGACCGTCAGTACCGCGTCGATCTCACGGCGTACGTCTTCCAGGGCGCGCGCCTCGCGGTCGTAGACCGTGGTGTCCGGCCGGCCGCCGCCCGGCGCCGAACTCCCTTGCGTGGGCAGCCAGTACGCGAGCGGGTCGGAGACCACCTCCGCGCGCAGGTTGGTGAGCGTGCGTGTGATGCGCTCCAGGTCGTCGCCCGCCGGATGCTCGCCGGGGCGTACGCCGACGGAGTGCGCGAGCCTTCGCGTGCGCTGGAGCTCGGCGGCCAGTAAATCGATACGGGCGGGCAGCGCCGACCAGACCGCGTCGGCGGCGACGACCATGTCCAGCGAGGTCGCGTACAGCTCGTTCATCCGGTCCACGAGCGTGGTCAGGGTGAACTGTTCGCTGAGCTTGCCCGAACCGCCGTGCAGGGTGGGGGCGTTGGCGGTCGCGGCCGTCGATCCGGCCACCGTCACGGACTCGCCGCGCAGCAGCTCCGTCAGTTCCACCAGGTCGTCGCGGCTGGACCAGCGGCGCCGGGCCCTGATCTCGCGGGCGGAGCGCAACGCGTCGGTGTAGGCGTCGAAGTACGCCCACAGCAGCGTGATCGACGCCTCCGCGGTCGTCCAGCGCTCCTTGGTGACGCCCGTGAGCTCGGCGCCCTCGAGGAGTCTGCGGCCCGCGTGGTCCTGCAGGGCGAGGAGCGAGGTCTCGATCGCCTCGTGCTCCGCGCCGAGCCGCGCCAGCGCACGGTCCACCTCGTCCCGGTCCATCACCGGCCCGGCGGGGTCCGTGACGCCCATCGATCACCTCTCGCTGCGTTGTGTTCCGTCGTCTGCTGTCGTGTGCTGCCGTCTGCTGCCGTGTTCCGTCGTGACGTCCGTCAGTCGATGGTCCGTCACTTGTACCGGGCTTCGGGAGGAGTCGCCGACGCCGACTTCTTGTCGCCCTGGTCCATGGTGGGGTGCAGCCACTTCTCGTACGACGCCTCCCAGCCGCCGTCCTTGACGTAGTTCTCCAGGGTCCGGTTGACCTGGCGTACCAGATCGTCGGAGCCCAGTTTCATCGCCACGCCGTAGTACTCGTCGGTGAACAGGCCGCCCTTGAGTTCGACCGTGGGGTCCTGCGCGGCCTGACTCGCGGCGAGCGCGCCGTCGGTGACGACCGCGTCGACCTGGCCGAGCTGCAACTTCACCAGGCAGTCGAGCTGGTTGGGCACGGTGGTCCTGATGTCGGCGGAGTCCGGTAGGTCGCCGTTCTTCCTGCCCTCTTCGAGGTTGTCGTACGCGGTGGAGCCCTGCGCCGAGCACACCTTCTTCTCGGCCAGGGTCTTGTCGAAGCCGGTGATCGTCGAGGTCTTGGGGGCCAGGACCTGCTGGCCGGTCACGAAGTAGGGCGCCGAGAAGGCGACTTGCTCGATGCGGTCGCAGTTGATCGTCATGGTGCGGACCACCATGTCGACCTCGCCCTTCTGGATCGCCTCGATACGGCGGCTGGTCGGGATCGCCTTGAACCGCACCGCGTCGCGGTCGCCGAGGATGTCCTCGGCGATCCGGTGGACCAGGTCGATGTCGAAGCCCTCCAGCTCACCGGCCGGGTTGTTCGGGTCGAGGTAGCCCCAGCGGTAGCTGTTGGTGTCGACGCCGACGATCAGGCGCCGGTCCTTGCGGGCCTTGATGGCGTCCAGCGTGGGTGCCTTGCCGTCGCCGCCGGACGGCGACAGGCTCTGGTCCTGCGGGTTCTCGCAGTCGTCGGCCTTCACCTGGGTGGTGTGGGTGATGCCCTGGCCGCCGGTCGTCGTACCGGCGTCGTCTCCCCGCGGCTGGCTCAGGGGCAGCAGCAGGGCGAACGTCACCGCCAGGGCGCAGAGGAGGGCCATCGCGCCCACGCCGCCCCAGCCGCGCAGGCCGGTGCGCAGACGCCGCCACGGGCCGGCCGCGGGCCGGAGAACGACCGGGGCGTGGGCGGCTGCGTGCGTCGTCGTGCCGTGTGCGTGCGTCGTCGTGTCGCGTGCGTTCATCGTGGTGCCCCCTCTCACCGGTACTCCGACAGCCGGCGGCCGATGCCGAGGACCGCGCCGGTCGCGCCCAGGACCGCGAGGACCGCGGCGCCGGTCGGGAGGCCGGTCAGCGAGTCACGGCCGTCGCTCGCGGCCTGCTTGAACTCGTTCTGCTCGTGGGTGAGCGCCGTCGCCAGCGCCTTGTCGACGTTGTCGAAGCACACGCTGGTCGGCTCCTTCGCGGCGCCGATGACGCGGTCGCGGGCAGCCTGGTAGTTGCCGGAGTTGTTGTCGTCGCGGGCGAGGCTGTGGCGGTCCTTCCAGATCTTCATGAAGCCGTTCGCGTCCTGAACGGGCTTCTGACCCGCCGAGTCGTCGGCGAGGCCCTCCGCTCGGGCGAGAGCCTTGCCGAGCTCGTCGATCTGCTGGTCGTAGCCCCACTCGTAGGCGTCCACGACGGCACCGTCGTCGAGCGTCTTGGAGTCCGCGCCCCTTCGCACCAGGGTCATGTTCTCGTCGCTGCGGGCGGTCAGGGAGGCGATGCGGGCCTCGTGCAGGACGTTCAGGGAGCGGACGCCGTGCTCGTAGGAGTCGTTCAGGCCCGCCCGTGCCACCGTGTGGCTCACGGCGAGCCACAGCAGGACCACGCTGGCGGCGGCTGTCGCGGTGACGAGGCCGTGGTTGAGGACCCTGTTCGTGCGCTGGTAGTTGCGGCGCTGGGCCCAGGCCAGGGCGGCAAGGGCGAGGAGGCCGAGGCCGGCCGATGCCCAGGGGAAGGACTTCGCGTCCGCGTAGTCGGAGCGCAGACGCTGGTTCTCCGTCTGGTACAGCTCTTCGGCCGACGGCAGCATCTTCTGCTGCATCATCTCGTTCGCCGCGCGCAGGTACGCGCCGCCCACGGGGTAGCCCTGGCGGTTGTTGGCCCGCGCGGTCTCGACCAGGCCCTTGTACTCCGGCAGGAGCCTGCTGAGTTCAGCGATGGTGTTCGCCGAGGGGGAGCCCGGTTCGGAGTTGGCGGCGGCCTTGACGAGTTTCTCGGCGGCCGTGCGGATGTCCTTCTCGTAGCCCTCGCGCATGGCGGGCTTCTCCTGCAGGCCCGCGAGGTAGCCGCTGGCGGCCGCGGTGTTGGCGTCCGCCAGGGAGCGGTAGATGTCGGCCGCGTCGGAGCTGAGGGGCTGGCTGCGGTTGAGGACGTCGTCGGCCGCTGCGGCCCGCTCCGTCATCTGCCAGGCGGCCACGGCGCCGAAGGCGACGACGAAGAGGGCCAGCAGGGCGCCGATGATCCTCAGGCGGCCGGGTTCGGTGGTGGCGACGGCGCGGAGTTGGTCCAAACCCTCGGCGAAGGCCGTACGGCGGGGTTGGGCGGGGATGGCGGGGCGGCTGGGCTGTGGTGGTACGGACGGCATGGTGGGTGCGCCGGGGGCCGGGCTGTGTCCCGGTGGTGGTGCGCTGCTCGTCGGCGTCTGTGTCACTGTTGACCTCCCCCGTGGTCATCCCGTCGCCGCAAGTATCGCTGGCGGGACTGACATCCGCACCGGCCTTCACTGGATCTTGATCGGATCGCAGTGGAAGCGGCTGGGCAGGATCCCCCCCGCACCACCCCTGCCCATGAACACGCGGCGGGAATCGGTTCGGTTCCCCCTGGGGCCTGCGGGCCCCAGAGCCCCGCTGACGCGGACCGGCGTTCAGGGTTCGAAGTGGGTGCGTACCCGCTCGTGCACCTCCGCCACCGCCCCCACCCGGTCCAGGCCCAGCAGTGCCGCCCCCAGTACCGGGCTCGCCGTGACCACCCGCGGTACCGCCTTGGGGGCGCGGGACGTGAGGAGGTCACGGATTCCGTCGGTCAGTCGGGGGTGCCGGGCCGCCAGTACGCCCCCGCCCAGCAGTACCGGTGCCTCCTCCTCCAGTAGGTCGAGGCGGGTCAGGGCCACCGTGGCCATGGTCACCACCTCGTCGGCCAGGCGGTCCACGATGGCGCGGGCCACGGGGTCGCCGGACGTCGCCGTGGCGAACAGGACCGGCGTCAGTTCGTGGCGGCGGGCGTCGGGGATGTCCTGCAGGTGCAGGGCCTCGATCAGGGCGTACATGGTGGGCAGGCCGAAGTGGCCGGGGAGCGTTTGCGCCAACGCCGTGGCCACTCCGCGGCCGTCCTCCGCGCGGGCCGCGTGCCACAGCGCCTCCTCCGCCAGGCCCCAACCGCCGCCCCAGTCACCGGAGATACGGCCCAGCGCGGGGAAGCGGGCGGTACGGCCGTCGGGGCGCATGCCGACGCAGTTGATGCCGGCGCCGCAGACCACGGCGACCCCGCGAGGTTCCGGCACGCCCGCGCGCAGGATCGCGAAGGTGTCGTTGCGGACCTCGACGGTCGTGCCCCACGCGCGTGCGTGCAGCGCGGTCGCCAGGGTCTCCTCCTCCACCGGGAAGTCGGCGTTCGCCAGACAGGCCGAGACATGGTCGACGGAGGTCACCCCCGCCGCGGTGAAGGCCTGTTCCACCGCCTCGGCGAGGGTGTCCATCGCCGGCTGCACGCCCACCGCCGGCGGGCGGAAGCCGCCTCCGCGGGCGGTGGCCAGGACGGTTCCGTCGGCTGCCACCACCGCCACGTCGGTCTTGCTGTTGCCCGCGTCGACAGCGAGGACACGTGCGGTCATGCCCACGCGAGGTGCTCCCGGTTGTGTGCGATCAGCTGGTCGGTGAGGGCGTCGGCGTACGCGTACTGGCCGATGAGGGGGTGCGCGAGCAGGGTCCTGAACACCCGGTCGCGGCCGCCGCGCAGCGCCGCGTCCAGGGCCAGGTCCTCGTAGGCCGTGACGTTCGCCATCAGGCCCGCGTACAGGGGGTCCACGGCGGGCACCGGCAGCGGGGCCGGACCCGACGGCCCCACCGCCGCCTGCACCTCGATCACGGCGTCGTCGGGGAGGAAGGGCAGCGTTCCGTTGTTGTACGTGTTCACCACCTGGTAGGGGCTGCCCGCGCCGTTCAGCAGCGCTGCCGCCAGGTCCACCGCCGCCTCCGAGTAGTAGGCGCCGCCCCTCTTGGAGAGCAGGTCCGGCTTCCCGTCCAGGGCCGGGTCGGCGTACAGGTCCAGCAACTGCCGTTCCATTTCGGCCACTTGGGCGGCGCGTGACGGTTTGGTGCGCAGTTCCTCCACCACTTCGTCGTGGGCGTAGTAGTAGCGCAGGTAGTACGACGGGACCACGGCCAGGCGGTCCAGGAGGGTGCGGGGGAGGTGCAGGTCGGCGGCGATGGTGTCGCCGTGGTCCGTGAGGAGTTTCGGCAGGACGTTCTCGCCCTCGGGGCCGCCCAGGCGCACCCCGGTCTCCCAGGTGAGGTGGTTGAGCCCCACATGGTCGAGGTGGACGTCGGAGGGGGTGACGCCGAGCAGGGCCGCGAACTTGCGCTGGAAGCCGATCGCCACGTTGCACAGGCCGACCGCCTTGTGGCCCTCCTGGAGCAGGGCGCGGGTCACGATGCCGACCGGGTTGGTGAAGTCGATGATCCAGGCGGTGGGGTTGGTGCGACGGACGCGGTCCGCGATGTCCAGGACCACAGGGACCGTGCGCAGTGCCTTCGCCAGGCCGCCGGCGCCCGTCGTCTCCTGGCCCACGCAGCCGCATTCCAGGGGCCAGGTCTCGTCCTGTTCGCGGGCCGCCTGGCCGCCCACCCGGAGCTGGAGGAGGACCGCGTCGGCGCCGTCCACCGCCTCGTCCAGGTTCGTGGTGGTCGTGATCGTGCCGGGGTGGCCCTGGCGGGTGAGGATACGGCGGGCCAGGGCGCCGATCAGTTCCAGGCGGTCCGTCGCCGGGTCCATCAGGACCAGTTCCTCTATGGGCAGGGTGTCCCGGAGGCGGGCGAAGCCGTCGATGAGTTCGGGGGTGTAGGTCGAGCCTCCGCCGACCACGGTGAGTTTCATAGGTTGTTCAACCCTTTACTCCGGTGAGTGTGACGCCCTCTACGAACGCCTTCTGGGCGAAGAAGAACACGACGATCACGGGGGCCATGACCAGTACGGTCGCGGCCATGGTCAGGTTCCAGTCGGTGTGGTGCGCGCCCTTGAACGACTCCAGGCCGTAGGACAGGGTCCATGCGCCGGGGTTCTCGGACGCGTAGATCTGGGGGCCGAAGTAGTCGTTCCACGCGTAGAAGAACTGGAAGAGGGCCACCGCGGCTATGCCCGGTTTCGCCATGGGAAGGACGACTCGCAGGAGCGTGCGGAACTCGCCGCAGCCGTCCACCTTCGCCGCGTCCAGGTACTCGTTCGGGATCGTCGTCAGGAACTGGCGCAGGAGGAAGATCGAGAACGCGTCCCCGAACGCCATCGGGATGATCAGGGGCCAGAGGGTCCCCGAGAGGTCCAGTTGCTTCGCCCAGAACAGGTACATCGGGATGATGACCACCTGCGGCGGCAGCATCATCATCGAGATGACCAGCATCAGGGTCAGATTCCGGCCGCGGAAGCGGAACTTGGCGAGCGCGTACGCCACCGGGACGGACGACACCACGGTGAGGACCGTGCCCAGGCCGGCGTAGACGAGCGTGTTCTTCCACCAGGTCAGGAAGCCAGGTGTGTCGAAGACCTTGGTGTAGTTGCTCCACTCCCAGGTGTCCGGGACGAGGTCGCGGGTGAGCGCCTGCTGGTCGCTCATCAGGGAGGTCAGGACGACGAAGACGAAGGGCAGGGTGAAGAAGAGGGCGGCCGCGATGCCCAGGGAGTGGATCGCTATCCATTCCAGGAGCGCCTTGCGGCGGGCCGTGCGCTCGGCGACTGTTGGGGTTCCCAACTGAACCGGCTTTTCCAGCACTTGGGTCATGGTCAGTCACCTGCCTGGATCAGTCCGCCCCGGCGCCGCATCAGCAGCGCGGTGAACGCCATGGCGAGGGCGAACAGGACGAGCGCGACCACGCAGGCAGAGCCGTAGTCGAAGCGCTGGAAGCCGAGGTTGTAGACGAGCTGGGGGAGGGTCAGCGTGGACTTGTCCGGGTAGCCGGGCTCGAACTGCTGGCCGGAGCCGCCGATGATGCCGGAGGCGACCTTCCCGGCGACCAGCGGCTGCGTGTAGTACTGCATCGTCTGGATCACGCCCGTGACGACGGCGAACATCACGATCGGCGAGATGTTCGGCAGGGTGACGTACCGGAACCGCTGCCAGGCCGATGTGCCGTCCAGCTCGGCGGCCTCGTACTGCTCCTTCGGTACGTCGAGCAGCGCGGCCATGAAGATGACCATCAGGTCGCCCACCCCCCACAGCGCGAGCGCGGTGAGGGCCGGCTTGGACCAGGTGGGGTCCGTGAACCAGCCGGGCGTCGGCAGGCCCAGGCCGTCCAGGACCGAGTTGACCGGGCCGGTGCCGGGGTTGAGGAGGAAGACGAAGGCCAGCGTCGCGGCGACCGGCGGGGCGAGGTAGGGCAGGTAGAAGAGGGTGCGGAAGACACCCGTGCCGGTCTTGATCTTCGTGATGAGCAGGCCGATGCCGAGGCCGAACACGACCCGGCAGCTCACCATCACCAGCACCAGCCAGAGCGTGTTGCGCAGGGCCGGCCAGAACAGGGGGTAGTCGTTGAAGACGTAGGCCCAGTTGCCCAGGCCGCGGAACGCCGGTGTGCCGAAGCCGTCGTACTTCATCAGGGAGAAGTACACGGTGGACACCAGCGGATAGGCGAAGAAGACGCCGAACCCGATGAGCCACGGTGACAGGAAGGCCACCGTTCGAAGCGCCGACCTGCGGCGCTTCGCGCGGAGAGTGTGCGTGGGCATCGACGGCGCTACTTCGCCTGCTCGATGTCGGTGTCGATCTGCTCGGCGGTCTTCTCCAGACCGGCCTTGAGGTCCGTCACCTTGCCGGACTCGTACTGGTAGCCGAAGTCCTGCAGCGTCGTCTGGTACGTGGAGCCGTTGACGGAGGCCGGCGGGGTGTTCGAGTGCGGGTTCTGGGCGATGTCCAGGAACGTCTTGAAGCCGGGGTCCACCTTGAGGTCGGGCGACTTCAGGGCGGCGAACGTGGAGGGCACGTTGTGGATGGCGTTGGCGAAGGAGACGACGGCTTCGGTGTCGGTCGTCAGGTACTTCACCAGTTCCCAGGCCGCGTTCTGCTTCTCGCTCTGCGGGTCGATGCCGATGATCGTGCCGGAGAGGAAGCCCTTGCCGTACTCGTCGGCCTCGTCGTCGGCGACGGGCATCGGGGCGGTGCCGATCTCGAAGTCGACGCCGGCGTCCTTCGCCATGCCGAGGCGCCACTCGCCGTCGAGCTGCATGGCCACCTGGCCGGTCTGGAACGGGTGCTTGGCGCCCCACTCGTCGCCGAAGGTGTTGCGGTACTTCTCCAGCTTCTGGAAGCCGCCGAGGTCGTCGATGAGCTTCTTCTGGTACGTGAACATCTCGGCGAAGGCCGGGTCCTTGGCGATGTTCGACTTGCCGTCCTTGTCGAAGTAGGCGTGGTCCCACTGGGACATGTAGTGGTCCACGACCGTCTCGTAGCCGTGGTACGTCGGCATGAAACCGAGCTGCTGGTAACTGTCACCCTTGCTTACGGTCAGCTTCTCGGCGACCTTCGCGAACTCCGACCAGGTCTTCGGCGGGGACTTGATGCCGGCCTTGTCGAAGGCGTCCTTGTTGTAGTAGAGGCCGTACGCGTCGCCCAGCAGGGGCAGGGCGCAGCGGGTGCCCTCGAACTGGGTGTAGTCCAGCATCGGCTTCGGGATCAGCTTGTCGAGGTCGAGCTTCGACTTCTCGATGAAGGGCTTCAGGTCGAGGAAGGCGCCGGAGGAGCAGAACTTGCCGATGTTGGAGGTCGTGAACGACGACACCACGTCCGGCCCGTTCGAACCGCCCGCGCGCAGCGCCTGGTTGAGCTTGTCGTCGTTGATGTTGCCGACGACCTTCACCGTGATGTTCGGGTGGGCCTTCTCGAAGCGGTCGACGTTCTCCTGGATCGCCTTGGCCTCGGCGGGCGCGCTCCAGCCGTGCCAGAAGGTGATCGTCGTCCTGGCGTTGGGGTCGTCGGTGGCGCCGGACTCCGACTGGCCGGTACAGGCCGTGGCGAGCAGGGCCAGGGAGGCGGTGGCGGCGAGGGCGGCGGCCGTCCTACGGGGCGCTGAGGGTATGACGTTCTTGGACTTTCCGGACATGGCGAGGTCTCCCAAGGGCGGGACAGGGGTGGGTGAGGGAAGGCGGGGGGTGGGTCGGAAGGGCTCAGCTGCCGAGTGGGAGGGCTGAGCTGCTGGGGTGAAGGGCTGGGCTGCGGGGGCGGGCGGTCAGCGCGAGGTGTCGAAGACCTCGTCGCGTGTGGTCGCGAGCGCGCTCTCCAACGCGCCCCGCAGCACGGGGTGTTCACGGACGTCACCGACGACGAGCCGGGGCCTGGACGCGGCCAGCTCCTCCAGCTCGTCCTGGACGAGGGCGCGCAGCACCTCGCCGCCGGAGGTGAGGGAGGCGCCGCTGAGGACGACCAGTTCGGGGTCGAGGACCGACACCAGGGAGGCGAGACCGGTGGCCAGCCGGGTCGCATAGGTCTGCAGGAGCAGCCGGTTCAGGACGGTGTCCTCGCCTGCGGCCCGTTCGACGAGGGTGGCGGCGGCCTCGGCGTACGGCCCCGACGGGATGTTCGTCATGCCGATGTCGCGTGCGAGCTGAGGGATCGCCTGTGAACCGGCGAGCTCCTGGTAGCCGCCACTGTTGGCTTTGGTCACCTGACGGACCAGGGGTGCACCCGGAACCGGCAGGAAACCCACCTCGCCCGCGCCGCCGGTCCAGCCGCGGTGCAGGCGCCCGCCGAGGACCAGGGCGGCACCGAGGCCGCCCTCGTTCCACAGCAGCACGAAGTCCTCGTGGCCGCGGGCCGCGCCGAGCCGTTGCTCGGCCAACGCCACGAGGTTGACGTCGTTCTCGTACTCGACCGGCATCGGCAGGGCGGCCGCGAGTTCGTCGAGCAGCGCGGGGGTGTGCCAGCCGGGGAGGTGGGAGGCGTAGCGCAGCCGGCCCGTGTTGGGGTCGAAGGCGCCGGGGGTGCCGATGACGAGCCGGTGGACGTCGTCGCGGGCGAGGCCCGCCGCCTTCACCGCGCCGTCGAGGGCGTCGGTGACCTGCCGTGCGACCGGATGGGCCGGGCGTCTGCCGGGGGTGGGCAGTTCGTACGACCCGACCGTGCGGCCGGTGATGTCGGCGACGGCGGCGAGGATGCGTTCGGGGGTGACGTCGAGCCCAGCGGCGTACGCGGCGGCCGGATTGACCTCGTACAGCTGGGCGCCCGGACCGGGTCGGCCCTCGGTCGTGCCGGTGGCCAGGACGAGGCCGGCGGCCTCCAGGCGGGCCAGCAACTGGGAGGCGGTCGGCTTGGACAGGCCGGTGAGCTTGCCGATCCGCGTGCGGGACAGTGGCCCGTGCTCCAGGAGGAGGTCCAGGGCGGCACGGTCGTTCATGGCGCGCAGGACGCGTGGGGTGCCCGGCGTACCGGCGGATCCTGCCATGGCGATCGACACCTGCCTCTCGGCTGACCAGCTTCTCAGCGATCTACGACGGAAGTCCATCCAGGATCACTGTTAGGAAAGTTTCCTATCGACTTGCCCAGGAAGGTAGACCCGATGGGAAGGTGGCGTCAAGAGAGGTCTATACCAGGCGACCCAGTCGTTACCCGGTGGCGCTGTGGAGCGGTGCACGCTCGCGCCGGGGGAGGAGGAGTGGGGTCGCCAGGAGCAGGGTGCCGGCCAGCGCGATCGCGATGCGTGGGCCGGTCAGAGCCGCCAACAGGCCCCACAGCGCGGTCATGGCGGCGGTCGTCGTCCTGCTCGTGACCGTCCATGCCGACAGGGTGCGGGTGATCCGGTCCGGCGGGGTGCGGTCGAGGCGGGTGGTGGCGAGCACCGGGTTGAAGACGCCGATGCAGGTGATCAGGCCGAACTCGACGGCCATGACGAGGAGGAGCCCGGGCGTGCCAGGGCCGACGAAGGCCAGCCCGATGGGCCAGCAGGCGCGCAGTGTGCCGGCGGTGAGCAGGACCGGGTGTCGGCCGTAACGGGCCACCAGCCGGCGCGAGAGGCGCGAGCCCAGCAGGCCGCCCAGGCATGGGGTGGCCAGGGCGAGCCCGTACTGCCAGGGGCTGAAGCCGAGTTGGCCGAGCATGAGGACGGTGAGCAACGGGGCCGGTGCCATGATCAGGGCGTTGACCAGGACCTGGTTGAGGAACAGCGGGCGCAGGGTGGGGTCCGTGAGGAGGTGCCGCCAGCCGGCCATGAGGTCGCCCGTCCGCAGGCCTGAGGGTATGTCAGGGCGGGTCTGTTGCCTTTCCTTACCGCCGATCGCCCCGATTCCCAGCGCCGACAGCAGATAGCTCGCCGCATCCGCCAGCACCGTGGTCATCGGGCCGAACACCCCGATCGCCACCCCGCCGAGCGGCGGCCCGAGCGCGGTGGCCGTCCACATCGTGGCCTCGAAACGGCCGTTCGCCACGAGCAGCTTCTCCGGCGGAACGAGGGACTTCAGATGGGCCCCGCTCGCCGCGACGAACGTGATGTCCGACGCGGCGACGACCACCGATACCACCAGCAGTTGCCCGATACCGAGCCCGTCCAGTGCGAACGCGGCGGGAATGCTCAGCAGCGCCGCGCACCGGAGCAGGTCGGCCACGATCATCACCGGCCGCTTCCGGCGGAACTCCACCCACGCCCCGAGCGGCACCGCCACCACCGCCCCCACCGCGAGCCCCGAGGCCGCCAGCAACGCCACCTCGGTCGCCCCGGCGTGCAGCACGGCGACCGCGATCAGCGGCAACGCGTCGAAGGCCAGCCGTGTCCCGAACGTACTGACCCCGTAGGCCGCCCACAGCCACCCGAAGTCCCGCCCCAGCGACCGCCTGCCCGTCATGCCCGCCCCAGCCTCGGCCCAGCCCCAACCTCACGTTGACCGGAGACATCCAAGCCGCAGGCGATTCCTCAGTTCAAACAACCGACGGGCTCCCGGACACAACCACCAGTTGTACGCCTACGATGGCGCTGTGGATCTCGACGCCGTGCGCACCTTCGTCGCCGCAGCGGACTCGGGCCGGTTCCAGGACGCCGCCGTGCTCCTGTCGGTCACCCAGCAGGCCGTCTCCAAGCGCATCGCCGCGCTGGAGAAGCACCTCGGGGTGCGCCTGTTCACCCGCGCCGCGCGCGGGGCCAGGCTCACCATCGACGGACAGGCATTCCTGCCCCACGCGCGTGCCCTCCTCCAGGCCGAGGAACGGGCCGTCGCCTCCGTACGCCCCGGCCGCCGTGCCCTGCGCGTCGACGTGATCGGCCGGCGGCTCGCCCCGGCGGTCCTGCTGCGCGGCTTCCATCGAGCCCACCCCGACACCGACCTCGACGTCGTCACCCTCTTCGACGCCGACGCGGCCGTGGCCGCCCTGCGCGCCGGCACGATCGACGCGTCCTTCCGTGCGGTCACCGTTCCGGCGAGCCGGCTGCCCGACGGCATCGAGGCCGTCCCGGTGTACGACGAGCCGCTGCAGCTCCTCACGGGAGCGGGACACGCGCTGGCCGCCGCCCGCGCCGTGGCGCCGGCCCGCCTCGCCGGGCACCGGATCTGGATGCCCGGCATCGTCGAGGGCACCGAATGGGCCGCCTACTACGCGGCTCTCGCCGCGGAGTTCGGGCTCACCATCGAGGCGACCGGACCCGACTTCGGCATCGAGCCGCTCTGTGACACGATCGCCGACTCCGCCGTACTGGCGTCCTTCGTCGGCGCGGACACCCGCCTGGTCTGGCCCGCCGACCAGGACCTGCGCCGCATTCCGCTGCGCGACCCGACTCCGGTCTATCCGCACTCCCTGCTCTGGTGCACCGACAACCCGCACCCCACCCTCACGGCACTCCGCGCCCACCTCGCCGCGAACCGGACCGAGCGCCGGGAGACGGAGATCTGGACGCCGGGCTGGGCGCGGTGACCGCTCGGAGTTAGATTGCACGGATGCCACATGATCGCCGCCGTTCGCTGTTCGCCTGGCTCGCCGTGATCCTTGCGGGTGTCTCTTTCGTCTACTGGGCGACCCGGCCGGTGCCGCACGGCGAGTGCGTGGTCGCCTACTCACTCTTCGGCAAGCCGCCGCCCGGACCTCAGCTGGATCAGTTCGCCCAGCAGGCCTATGAGGAGGCGGTCGCCGACGGGCGATGTGAGCCGCCTTGGCCGCGGTGGCGGGGGTGGGTGGACTGAGGTGTCTGCCCGCGCGATGAGCGCGAAGGGGGCGCCCGGAGATCCGGGCGCCCCCTTCGTCGTACGCCTGCTTCGGCCTCGTACGCCTACTTCGTCACACTCGGCGGCGCCAGCGGCGTAGCCGCCTGCGCCTGCGGCGAGGACGTGTTGGAGTACGCCGACGGGGCTGCCATGCCCGCCGTCGGGTCGGTCGCGGCCTGCTCCTCCGCCGTGAGGGGGGCGCGGCCGACGATCGGGATGTCGGCGGCGTCGAAGGCGCGCTTGATGCGCCAGCGCAGTTCGCGTTCGACCGTGAGGGACTTGCCGGGCATGGTCTTCGCCGAGACGCGCACGACCATGGAGTCCAGCAGCACGCTGTCCAGGCCGAGCACCTCGATCGGGCCCCACAGGAGCTCGTTCCAGGGCTCCTCCTTGCTCATCGCCTCGCCGACCTCGTTCAGCACGGCCTTCACGCGGTCGAGGTTCTCGGAGGGGCGGACCGTGACGTCCACGCCCGCCGTCGACCAGCCCTGCGAGAGGTTGCCGATGCGCTTGACCTCGCCGTTGCGGACGTACCAGATCTCGCCGTTGTCGCCGCGCAGCTTGGTCACGCGCAGGCCGACCTCGATGACCTCGCCGGAGGCGACGCCCGCGTCGATCGAGTCGCCGACGCCGTACTGGTCCTCCAGGATCATGAAGACGCCGGAGAGGAAGTCGGTGACCAGGTTGCGGGCGCCGAAGCCGATCGCCACACCCGCGACACCGGCCGAGGCGAGCAGCGGCGCCAGGTTGATGTCGAAGGCGGACAGGACCATCAGCGCGGCCGTGCCCATGATCACGAAGCTGGCCACCGAGCGCAGCACCGAGCCGATCGCCTGGGAGCGCTGACGGCGGCGTTCGACATTGACCAGGAGGCCGCCGATAGCCGTGCCGTCCACCGCCTGCGCGGTGCGGTTCATCCGGTCTATGAGCTTGGTGATCGCCCGCCGGATCAGCACTCTCAGCACCCCCGCGATCACCAGGATCAACAGGACCTTGAGGCCTATCGCGAGCCACGTCGACCAGTTCTGCTCGACCCAGCTCGCGGCCTGGGTCGCGCTCTCCTGGGCGTCCTGGATCGAGGGAACCGCCGGAGTCGTCGACCCCGAGGGAGTCGGCGACGGCGACGAGCCGGCGGTCAGTAGGACGGCGGGCAGGGACACGGCGGGTACCTCCAGTGCAGCGGCCCGCCCCACCGGCAGATGGTCAAGGTCGATCAAGGTCACGAAAAGGTCACCGGCGGGGCAGGTCCACCACACTATCGGGGCATCGTGTGTGGATCGCCGCCATGTTCGAGGGAGGAAACGTGCCCACCCGGGGATGAACTGGGGGGATGAAGCGTTCATCGTCCGGGGGATGAATCAGATGTGGTTGAAAACACTCCCAGCCCGTTACCGGGACATGGTGGCGCTTTCACCAGGCAAGAGGGGAGACTGACTACAGATCGTCCCGGCGCGAGCCACGCGCCGCCGACGCCCAAGGAGGCATCCGTGCCGCATGTCCTGGTCCTCAACGCGTCGTACGAGCCACTCGGCGTCGTACCGCTCCGCCGCGCGCTCGTCCTCGTCCTCGAGAACAAGGCCGTATGCCTCGAGGAGTCCGGCGCCTTCATGCACAGCGCGACCGTCACAGTCCCCGCACCCAGCGTGGTCCGGCTCAAGCGATTCGTCCGGGTCCCCTATCGGGGGCCCGTTCCCCTCACCCGCAGAGCGCTCTTCGCGCGCGACGGGGGCCGGTGCATGTACTGCGGTGGCGTCGCAACCAGCGTCGACCATGTCATTCCGCGCAGCCGCGGGGGCAAGCACGTCTGGGACAACGTGGTGGCGTCCTGCCGCCGCTGCAACCATGTGAAGGCCGACCGACACCTGTTCGAGATCGGCTGGCGGCTGCGCCACAAACCCGCTCCACCCACCGGTCTCGCCTGGCGCATCATCGGCACCGGGCATAGGGACCCGCGCTGGCTGCCGTACTTGCAGCCGTACGGCGCGGAGGACGCCATGGCCCGGATCGACGGCATTTCCGCCTGACGATCCGGGCCTTCGCATACCCGGTGCCTCCGGGACCCCGCGGTCTCGTCGCGGGGTCCCCCGACACGGGTCTCTCAGTCGCGCGCCCCTTCCGCCCGCGCGCCCCGCAGCACATACAGCACGCCGCCGACGCCGAAGGCGACGAGCGCCACCACCCATGCGCCTCGCTCCGCGGCCGGCTGCACCAGCCATGCCCACAGCGGTACCGAGTTCCCGCGCAGGGCGGAGGCTCCCAGATACACCGCGCTGACGTACCCGAAGACCGGCAGCCAGCTCAGCCGGGCGCCGAGCAGGGCGGCCGCGGCCGCGGTGAGGCCGGTGCAGCCGAGCGTGTTGCGGATCATGGCCGACGGGCCGAAGAAGGACGCGTGCCCGAGGACGGCCCACGGCAGCAGGGCCGCGGCCAGCGCCGTGAGGGTCAGCAGATGGACCAGACGGCGCCGCCACCAGGGGCGGACGGCCGTGCGGTCCAGTTCCTCGGAGGCCGTGTACAGGCTCGTGCCGATCACCGCGGCCGCGAACAGCGGGGCCAGCGCGATGACCGGCACCCGGCGGTCCGGGTCCAGATAGGCGTCCAGTTCGTGTGCGGCCCAGACCGCGAGGGCGGCGGTCGCGGCGAGCGCGGCGACCGTGCGAGGGACGGTGCGCGAGCGGACGTAGAGGAGCGGGCCGGACGTCGTCACAGGGCCGGCACCTCGCTCGGGTCGCACGCCCGCGCGGTCGCGAAGTACGCGGACAGCCAGGCCCGGCGCTCCTCGCCGCCCATCTCCCTCAGGCGGGCCCGGGCCTCGAGCCGGTCCCGCAGTTCCGCGCGATCGGCCTCGCTCCCCTCGGCCTCCAGCTTGTCGAAGTCCCCGGCCAGCGGATTCGGTGCCAGGTAGTGCTGCACGGCCTCGTCGACCCTTGCCACGCTCGGGTCCACGGCCGTGTCGCACTCGGCGCGGTCGTACAGCGCCATCCCGGCCTCCCACGCGAACTGCCGCGGAGAGGCGAGCCGTCCCCGTACGACCGTCCAGCCGATCGGCGTGGTGATCGGCAGACGGACCTCGTCCGGGCCGGGCTCCCCCGGCAGATCGGTGAAGCGGACCGGCAGGTTCTGTACGCCGTCCAGTCGGCCCGTCAGGTCGGCCAAGGCGGCCGTGACCTGCGGCAGGAGGTCTTCATAGCGGGCGTTGACGCAGATCTGCGGGGTGGTGGAGGTGTCGCACACCTGCCGCCGGGCGACCGGGTTGGTGTGCCACAGCCCGTCGCCGGTCTGCACCAGCAGCGTGCCCGCGGCCATAGCGGCGGCCAGCGGCAACAGGGCCGTGAACCGGCGGCGGGCCGCGTACGCGAGGACCGCGGCCGCCGCCAGACCGCCCGTCCACACCGCCATGACGAGCGGTTGCCACCACACCGGTACGTCGATGTCCGAGGTGTCGCCGATGGGGGTCAGGTGCCGGAGCGAGCCGGTGCTGTCGTACGTCACGAAGCCGAGGACGACGTACCCGGCCACCGCCAGCAGCGGCGGCGTCAACCGCCACGGCAGCCGGCGGCCCACGACGTGTCCCACCAGGACGGCGGACGCCAGGGCGACCGCGTCCGTGAGCGGCGCGACGAGATCCGGACGATCACCGGTGGCCCGGAGCGCCGTGGCGAGCAGGGTCAGGGCGGCGGCGACCACGTACCCGGCGACCGCCCAGCATGCGACCGGCAGTGCGGCGGCCAGGAACCGGGCGAGCGTGCCCCGCACGGCCGTCGCCATCAGCTCCTCGGTACGGCGTCTGCGCTCCCGGCCGCCCTGCCGGCAGCCGGCGGCCAGGGCCAGCGGCACGCCGAGCAGCACGGCTGTGGTGTGCAGCCGCCCACGGGTCTCGGCCCATCCGCCCTGCCACTGCGCGGACGTGCCGGCCATGGCCACGGCGATGGCGAGGAAGAGCGCCACGCCCGTCCAGGGGGCGAAGCCGCGCAGGAACTCGGCGCGGAGGGGATGGCGGGATGCGCGACGAGGACGGCGGGATGCGCGCGGGGGAGGGGCGCTCGGGGCGTTGTCGTGCGCCTGCTGTCCCGGCTCCTGGCCATGCGCGTGGTCCTGGGCTGCAATGAGGGTCATCGGGCCGCCCCTTCGAGGGGGTGGGCCGTGGGGGCGGCGGACTCGGGGCCGCGGTGGGCGCGCAGGGCTGCCGTGTAACCGCGCTCGATCGGGTTGTCGCCGACGACGCCCGCCGCCGTTTCACCGAGAGCCGCGAGGGACTCGGGTGTGCCGCGGTAGGCGACCCGACCCGCGTCGATGAGCGTGACCTCCGTACAGGCCGCCGCCACGTCCTCCACGAGGTGGGTGGAGACGATGACCGTGGCCGAGGCGCCCAGTTCGCGCAGCAGTTCGCGGAACTCCACACGCTGTTCCGGGTCGAGACCGGCGGTCGGCTCGTCGAGGAGCAGCACCCGGGGGTCGTTGACGATGGCCTGGGCGATGCCGACACGGCGGACCATCCCACCGGACAGCGTCCTGACCTTCGCGTCGATCCGGTCGCCGAGGCCGACCCGGGCGACGGCCCGTTCGACGGCGGCCGGGGTCTCGGCGGCGGGCATGTCCTTCAGCCACGCCACGTAGGCGACGAACTCCCGCACGGTGAAACCCGGGTAGTAGCCGAACTCCTGCGGAAGGTAGCCGAGCCGGCGCCGCACCGCGCTGCGGCGCCGGTGCTCCCCGGTGTCCTCGCCGAGGATCTCCACCCGGCCGCTGTTCGGTTCGGCGACCGTGGCGAGGACCCGGATCAGCGAGGTCTTGCCGGCCCCGTTCGGACCGAGCAGTCCGTGGACGCCGGGGCCGAAGTCGACGTCGAGGGAGTCGAGGGCGACGGTCTTGCGGTGACGGACGTGGAGATCGGTCACGCGGATGGTGGGCAAGGGGGCTCCAGGTGGATCGGGTGGGGTGAGTGGCCGCGTGGGACGGCCGCCTCGGCCTGAGGCGGAGGGGATGTGCGGCGAGGTTCGGTGTGATGTCGGGTGCGGGCCGGGCTTCCCGGCCGAGGTCAACGCCGGTCCAGGCGGTCGTAGGCGGGACGGCGGGCGGCCAGCAGCGCGGCGCACAGCACTGCCGCCGCCGCCCAGCCGCCCTGGGCCGGGGCACCGTCGAGGTAGGCGGAGACCTGCTCGGCCAGGCGTGCGGTCAGCCGGCCGTCCGCGGTGAGCACCGGGCCCAGTACGGCACACAGCCAGCCGCCGCCGGTCACGGCCGTTGCGGCACGGAAGCCGACGTAACCGGCCAGGGCCAGCGAAACCAGCGTCAGCGTGAGCCCGGGCAGCAGCCAGGTCGCCGCGGCGGGGGCACCCGAGGAGGGCAGCAGCGCCCCCGCCAGGGTCAGCAGCGGCAGGCTCACCGCCAGCACGGCGGCCGTCCGCGTCAGCACCAGCCGGAGCCCCGCCGAGGGTGTCGCCGCCGCGATCTCGTGCAGCGGATCGGAGTGCGCCCCGTAGGACAGGGCGACACCGGCGACCGGCACCGCCGGAGCGACGGCCAGCAACAGGGGCCGCGCCCCCGCGAAGTCGGCGAACCGGGCCAGCAGGACCGCGGCGAGTGCCACTCCCAGCACGGCCGCCGACCAGGCACCGCGTACGGCGGGCCCGGCGGCCCACAGCACACGGGCCGTGCGGGAGCCGATCGGCGCGGTGGTGAGGGACCGGGGTCCCCGGAGCCGGGCTCGGCGGTAAGGCCGCGAGGGTGCGGCGGCCGTGGTGTGGTCCGGCGTGGATGTGGATGCGGATGCGGATGCGGCGGAGGTGGAGGCGGAGCCGGAGGTGGAGGCATGAGCCCCGGACGCCCGTGCGTCCCCCGCCGTTCGTACGGCCGGCGCTGCCCGAGTGCCCCGGGCGGTCAGGGCACCCTCCGCCGCTTCCCGCTCGCTCGTCCTCAGCACCGTCTCCCGCACCTCGGCCAGCACCACGCCGGCCGGTGTCTCCCGCACCGCTCGCGACACACGGGCCGCGCACCTTCCGCAGGACTCCAGGTGCTTCTCCAGCGACCAGGCGTCCGGGTCCGGCAGTGAGCCGTTCGCGTAGCGGGTGACAAGGGCGTCGGACGCGTGCCAGCCGGTCATGCCGGGCCTCCCAATGGCGAGGGGTGCAACTGGGCGAGCGCGGCGCGGAGTTCGGCGCGGGCGCGCATCGCGCGGGACTTGACGGTGCCCTCGGGTATGCCGAGGAGGCGGGCGGTCTCACGGGTGGACAGTCCGTCGACGACCGTGGCGCGCAGCACGTCGCGCAGTTCGGGCGAGATCCGGTCGAGGGCGGTGCCCACATCGCCGTACTCCAGTCCCGCCAGCACCCGGTCCTCGGCGGACGGCACGGCCGACTGCGGCGCGTGCCCGGTGTGAGCCTCGTCCATCGGCGCCGCCTCCAGCCGCGTGGTTCGCTCGTGCGCCCGCCGTGCGTCGACCAGGCGCCGCGCGGCGATGGTCCACAGCCAGCCGCCGGCCTCGTCGCCACGGTGCGCGTCCGCCGACCGCCACACCGTCACGAACGTGTCCTGCAGCACCTCGCGCACCACCTCGGGATCGGCGCAGCGCCGGCGCAGCCGTGCGTGCAGCCACCCCGCGTGCCGGTCGTAGAGCGTGGCCAGCGCCGCCGAGTCGCCGCCCGCCACGGCACGCAGCAGCGCCGCGTCCGAGTGCTCCTCGTCCTTCTCCCGGTGGCCCCCCATGGGGCGGAACAGTCTCACACCCCGTCTATCGACGACTCCGGGGTGGCCGGTTCACGCCCGCGGAACATCAGGGCGCGTCCACGGAACAGTCCCCGGAACATCAGTGCGCCCCCGTGGCGGGACAAGGAATGTGACGAGAGGCACGTTGTTGCGTTGTGTACGTCTGCCTCCGCGCCCACTGGGTAGGGCTGCGGTAACCGCCACGACGCACACGACGTACACGACGTACTCGACAAGGAGGACCCCGTGCCCGCAGCATCGGCCCTGTCCAAACCTGAGGCGCCCATCGGACCCGAGATGCACGACTGCGTCTTCAGCGCCGAGGGCGCCTGCGCCGAGACCCCGCTCACCAGCGAACCACCCCTGCCCGACGCCGAGCCCCTCACCAGCGAGCCGCCGCTCGCCGACGCCGCGCCGCTGACCAGTGAGGCGGCGGTCTGGGATGCGGGTATGGACACCGGTATGGACCTGGACATGGACTTCCCGAGGCCGTAGATGACAGCCCAGCGGTCGGCTGAACCCCTCGCCGAGGGCCCTGAAGGTCCTGAGGACCCTGAGGGCCGCCCCTGCGACGACCTGTCCCGGCTCGCCGAGCTGTACGGCGTCGCCACCTCCTACCAGCCGTCCGCCGACCGCACGGTCACGGCCTCCGCCACCGCACTCACCCTCGCCCTGGCCGCCCTCGACGTCGACACGAGCACGCCCGGCGCGGTCCGTACCGCGCTCGCCGCGCGAGAGCGGGAACTGCGCGAGCGGCTGCTGCCCCCGACGGTGGTGTGCTGGAGCGGGGCCGAGCCCGAGGCGCCGGCCGGGCTGCCGTCCGGCACCCGGCTGCACATCACGACGGAGCAGGGCGAGATCCGCACCGACACCGGCGGACTCCCGCCCGGCGTCCACCGTTTGACGGCGACCACACCGGACGGCCGTACGGCGACCAGCCACCTGGTCGTCGCCCCGCCCCGGCTGCCCACGCCCACCGGACGCTCGTACGGCCTGCTCGTCCAGCTCTACTCCCTGCTGTCCCGCCGCTCCTGGGGCATGGGCGACCTCGGCGACCTGGCCGAACTCGCCGGCTGGGCCGGCCGGGTGCTCGGCGCCGGATTCGTGCAGGTCAACCCGCTGCACGCGGCCGTACCCGGCACCCCGACCGACCCGTCCCCCTACCGCCCCTCCTCCCGCCGCTTCCCCGACCCCGTGCACCTGCGGGTCGAGGACATCCCCGAGTTCGCGTACGTCGAGGACCGCGAGCGCGTACGGGGGCTGCTCGAGCGGGCCGGGCGGCTGCGGGAAGCGGTGCTGGAGAAGGGGGAGTTGATCGACCGGGACGCGGTGTGGGAGGCGAAGCGGGAGGCGCTCGAACTGGTCCGCGCGGTGCCGCTCGGGCCGGGGCGGCGGGCCGCCTACGTCGACTTCCTCGCGCGGGAGGGACAGGCGCTCGAGGACCACGCCACATGGTGCGCGCTGGCGGAGGTGCACGGCTCGGACTGGCAGCGGTGGCCGGAGGGACTACGGGACCCGAGGTCACCCGAAACCGCCCGCGCACGCGGCGAGTTGATGGACCGGGTCGACTTCCACTGCCGTCTCGCCTGGCTCACCGACACCCAGCTGACCGCAGCCCAGCGGGTCGCGCGGGAGGCGGGGATGCCGGTCGGGATCGTGCACGACCTCGCGGTCGGTGTGCACCCCGGGGGCGCGGACGCCTGGGCGCAGCAGGAGTACTTCGCCGCCGGGATGTCGGTGGGCGCGCCGCCGGACGCCTTCAACGCGCGCGGCCAGGACTGGGGACTTCCGCCCTGGCGGCCGGACCGGCTCGCCGAGTCGGGATACGAGCCGTACCGCCGACTGCTGCGGGCCCTGTTCCGTTCCGCGGGCGCCCTGCGCATCGACCACGTCATGGGGCTGTTCCGGCTGTGGTGGGTGCCGCAGGGGCATACGCCGACCGAGGGGACTTACGTCCGTTACGACGCCGAGGCCATGCTCGCGATCCTGGTGCTGGAGGCCTCCCGGGCCGGGGCGGTGGTGATCGGGGAGGATCTCGGCACGGTGGAGCCGGGTGTGCGGGAGACGCTGCGCTCGCGGGGCGTGCTCGGCACCTCGGTGCTGTGGTTCGAGCGGGACTGGAACGGCGACGGCCGGCCACTGCCGCCGGAGTCCTGGCGCGCCGACTGCCTCGCCACCGCCACCACGCACGACCTGCCGTCCACCGCGGCCCGCCTCACCGGCGAGCACGTCGAACTCCGCGACAGTCTCGGCCTGTTGACCCGGCCCCTGGAGCAGGAGCGGGCGGAGGCGTCGGCGGACACGGGCGAGTGGCTGGAGCTGCTGTCCCGGCTGGGGCTGCTGCAGGGCACCCACGGCGGGCGCGGCACCTCGGAGGAGGAGGCCGAAATTCAGGCCGTGCACCGCTTCCTGCTGCGCACCCCGGCCCGCATGGTCGGCGTCTGGCTCCCGGACGGCGTGGGCGACCGACGGCCGCAGAACCTGCCGGGGACGTGGGACCAGTATCCGAACTGGCGGCTGCCGGTCGCCGACGCGGAGGGGCGGCCGGTGACGCTGGAGGAGCTGGCGGCATCGCCGAGGGTGCGGGCGTTGGTGGAGGTACTGCGGGGCGGCGACAGTCCCGCCTGACGGTGACCCTGTGTGAGGCCGCCCGGGGCTACGTCGCATACGGCACCCCGGGCGCGCGGCCCCTCGTGGGGTTCTGTACTTTTGGGACCGTGGACAAGAAGAACGCCCTGCGCGCCGGCGCCCTGGCCGCCGGTACGACGCTGATGATGCTGCTCATGTCGTCCCCCGCGCTCGCGCTCACGCGTGACGACGGCGACGACCCCGGCCAGGGCCTGAGCGTCATGGAGACGCTGGGCCAGTTCGTCTTGGCCCCCATCGTGCTGTTCGCGGTGATCGCGGGCCTCGTGATGGTCCTGGACCGCTCCACCGACCGCCAGCCGAAGGCGAAGGCCAAGGCGAAGGCCTGACCGGGACGGTTCCGTCCGGTCATCTCTCTTCCCGAGGGCGCCGGCCCCGTCGTGCGTACGCGCATCCGCCGTACGGTACGACGAGGTCGGCGCCCTCTGTGTGTTCTCACGCCGGGTGCGGCGCCGTCAGATACCGCTGCACCGTGGGCGCCAGCCAGGCCACGACCTCCTCGGGGGCCAGATCCACGGCGGGCGGAAACCGCAGGACGTAGCGCGTGAGCGCCAGCCCCAGCAACTGCGCCGACACCAGCGCCGCCCGCGCCGACGCCTGCTCGGGGTCGGGGCACACCCGGCGGGCGACCGGCAGCAACTGGTCCCCGAAGATGCCCCGCATGCGCTCGGCCCCGGCCTGGTTGGTCGCGCCGACCCTGAGCAGGGCCGTGAGCACCTCGTTCTTCTCCCACATGCCCAGGAAGTGCGTCACGAGCGCCCGGCCGACGTCGTCCCGGGTCAGCGACGCCGGGTCCGGCAGGTGCAGGTCGATGGCGACGGCCGCCGCGAACAGGCCCTCCTTGTTGCCGTAGTAGCGCATCACCATCGACGGATCGATGCCGGCGTCCTTGGCGATGGCGCGGATGGTGGCGCGGTCGTATCCGTCGGTCGCGAAGCGCTCGCGGGCGGCGTCGAGGATCGCCTTGCGCGTGGCGTCGGAGCGGCGGGAGGGGGCGGGGGACGTGCTCTGGTTCATGCCAACAACCGTAGGCCAACGTGTGTGGGTCAACAAGCGTGGGTCAACAAGCGTGGGTCAACGATTGTGGGCAACGACTCTGGGCGACGACTGTGGGTCACCGCTTGGTGGTCAATGCGCGTTTGCCAACGGTTGTAGGCCAACAAGTGTTGACATCCATGGCGCGCGCCCATACGGTTGCCAACAAGCGTTGACCAACAACCGTTGGCACAGGAGGCCACCATGAACGGCACTCGCACCCCCAGCTCCCCGGGCGCCACCCACCCCGTGATCGTCGTCGGCGCCGGCCCCACCGGCCTCCTCCTCGCCGGTGACCTGGCCGCAGCCGGTGTCCCCGTCGTCCTCCTCGAGCGGCGCCCGCACAAGATCAGCAATCTCTCCCGCGCCTTCGGTGTGCACGCCCGGACCCTGGAGCAGCTCGACGCCCGCGGCCTCGCCGACCCGCTGCTCGCCACCGGCAGCACCATCACCGAGCTGCGCCTCTTCCGTCGCCTCTCGCTCGACCTCGGCACGCTGCCGTCCCGCTTCCCGTTCCTGCTGATCACGCCGCAGTACGAGGTCGAGCGGCTGCTGGAGCGGCGGGCGCGGGAGCTCGGCGTGGAGTTCCTCTTCGAGCACGAGGTCGTCGGGCTGCGGCAGGACGACAGCGGGGTCGACCTCGATGTGCGCGGCCCGGACGGGGCGGTCGTGACGCGGCGCGCGGCGTACGTCGTCGGCGCGGACGGTCACCGCAGTGCCGTGCGCGAGGCCATCGGCCTGCCCTTCCCCGGTGTCTCGGTCATCAAGTCCCTGTTCCTGGCGGACGTCCGGCTCGCCGAGCGGCCCGAGAGCGTGCTCACGGTCAACGGCGCGGGCGACTCCTTCGCGATGATCGCGTCCTTCGGCGACGGCTGGTACCGCGTCATGGGCTGGAACCGCCGCCACGAGGCCCCCGACGACGCCCCGCTCGACCTCGACGAGGTCAAGGAGGTCGCCCGGCGCGCCCTGGGTACCGACTACGGCATGCACGACGCGCGCTGGCTCTCCCGCTTCCACAGCGACGAGCGGCAGGCGCCCCAGTACCGGGTCGGCCGGGTCTTCCTCGCCGGCGACGCCGCGCACGTCCACTCACCGGCCGGCGGCCAGGGCATGAATACCGGCCTTCAGGACGCGGCCAACCTCGGCTGGAAGCTCGCCGCGGCCGTGCGGGGCTGGGCTCCCGAGGGCCTGCTGGACACCTACCAGGCCGAGCGGCACCCCGTCGGCAAGGCCGTGCTGCGCAGCAGCGGCGGGCTGGTCCGGCTCGCGCGGGCGCAGAACCCGGCGCTGCGTGCCGTACGCGCCCTCTTCTCCGCCTTCGTCAACGCGGCCCGGCCCGCCCAGGCCAAGGCCCTGGCCCAGATCTCGGGCGTCGGCTACAAGTACCCCGCCCCCCGCGGCTCCCACCGCCTGGTCGGCACCCGTGTCCCCGACGTGGCGCTGGAGAGCGGCCGGCTCTACGAGGCCCTGCGTGGCGGACGGTCCGTGCTGATCGCCCCGGAGGGCCTGGAGGTGCCCGAGGAGCAGGGCGGGCGCAAGGACCGGCTGACCGTGGAACGCTGGGCGAGCGATCGCCGTACGACCGTGCTGGTGCGGCCCGACGGATACGTGGCATGGGCGGCGGAGGGCGCGGACGTGGCGGCCGTGGAGGCGGCGCTCGCCGCCCATCTGGGGTGAGCGGAACCCGTCCTATCGGGGTTCGGGCGTCCCCGCGAGCAACGCCCGCAACAGGTCGGCCAGTCGGTCGGCCTGTTCGTCGTCGAGGGTGGACAGTGCCTCCGTCTGGACGGCGAGCCCGGCGCCGACGGCCTCGTCGATGAGGCTCAAGCCCTTCTCGGTGAGCGTGACTTGAAGTCCGCGCCGGTCGTGCGGGTCGGGGGAGCGGCGCAGCAGGCCGGCCCGTTCCAGCTTGTCGAGGCGGCCGGTCATGCCGCCGGTGGTGAGCATCAGCGTCGCCGAGAGCTGCCGGGGCGAGAGCGTGTAGGGCTCGCCGGAGCGGCGCAGGGTCGCCAGGACGTCGAACTCGCCGCGTGAGATGCCGTAGGGCGCGTACGCCTTCTCCATGCGGTCGCCCATCGTGCGCGAGAGGCGGTAGATCCGCCCGAAGACCTCCATGGCCTTCGTCTCGAGGTCGGGTCGCACGGCCGCCCACTGGTCGATGATCGCGTCGACGGGGTCCTTGCGCTGCGGGTGTTCGCTCATGCGCCGAGTATCGGCCGCCGGATGCTCGGCCGCAAGAAAGTGGCTTGACGGAAAGTAGATTAGCGCTAAGCTGCTTTCTACTGACCTACTAGCCCTGAAGGGTGTGCCCCATGGCCGCCAACCGTGCCGCCCTGACCCTCCTCACCGCCCTGGCGCCCATCTCCTGGGGAACCACTTACGCCGTCACCACGGAGTTCCTCCCGCCCGACCGGCCCCTCTTCACGGGCCTGATGCGCGCCCTCCCCGCCGGGCTGCTGCTGCTCGCCGTCGCCCGTGTGCTGCCGCGCGGCGCCTGGTGGTGGAAGTCGGCGGTGCTGGGGGCGCTGAACATCGGTGCCTTCTTCCCGCTGCTCTTCCTCTCCGCGTACCGCCTGCCCGGCGGTATGGCGGCGGTCGTCGGCTCGGTCGGCCCGCTGTTCGTCGTGGGCCTCTCGGCGCTGCTGCTGGGGCAACGGCCGACGGTGCGGAACGTGCTCACCGGCATCGTGGCCGCGTTCGGCGTCAGCCTCGTCGTGCTGAAGGCGGCCGGCGCGCTCGATGCGGTCGGCGTGCTGGCCGCGCTGGCCTCCACGGCGTCCATGTCCGCCGGCACCGTACTGACCAAGCGCTGGGGACGCCCGGACGGCGTCGGCCCCCTCGCCCTCACCGGCTGGCAGCTGACGGCCGGCGGCCTGCTCATCGCCCCGCTCGCCGTTCTGGTCGAGGGCGCTCCGCCCGCGCTCGACGGCCGGGCGGCCGCCGGCTACCTCTATCTGGCGCTGGCGAACACGGCGGTCGCGTACTGGCTCTGGTTCCGCGGCATCGGCCGCCTCAGCGCCACCCAGGTCACCTTCCTCGGGCCGCTGTCGCCCCTCACGGCGGCGGTGGTCGGCTGGGCGGCACTGGGGCAGGCGCTGACGCCGGTGCAGCTCGTCGGGATGGGGCTGGCTTTCGGGGCGACGGTTGTGGGTCAACTCCGGCCGCGTACCAAGGTCGCGACACGACCCTTCAGTTCCTCTGAAAAGAACGCTCGAAAAGATTCGATGGACGCGATGGATCCGGCGCTGCGACGGTAGATCAAGCCCGATCACCGCCCAGCGAAAGGACCTCCGTGACCGTCGTCCTCCCCAGGACAGCCACCCCGACCGCCCTCCCCAAGGCGGCCGCCCTCGGTATCGCGCTCGCCGCCCTCGCCACACTCGTCTGGTCCGGCAGCTTCGTCACCTCACGCGCGCTGCACGACAGCGTTCCGCCCGTGCAGCACGCGTTCTGGAGGTGGATGGTGGCGCTGGTCGCGGTGGCACCCTTCGGGGCCCGGCAGGCATGGCGGCAACGGAAGCTGATCCGCCGTCACCTGGGCTTCGTGCTCCTTGCCTCACTCCTCGGCATCACCACGTACAACACCCTCGTCAACCAGGCCGGCTTGACCACGCCCGCCGCCAACATGGGCATGATCATGGCGGCATCGCCGGTCCTGATCGCCGTGTTCGAGCGGGTCGCGGGAGTGCGGCTGGGGGCGCGCCGGGTGCTGGGACTGCTCACGGCCTGTGCGGGCGTCGTGCTGCTGATAGGCGGTGGCACCGGCGGGGGCGGTTTCGCGGCGGGGGACCTGTGGATGGTGGCGGCGGCGTGCTGCTTCGCGTCGTACAGCGGCCTGTTGCGGCGCAAGCCGGCCGAACTCGGCGGTACCGCCTTCCTGTTCACCACGTTCCTGCTGGGCACGGCACTGCTGCTGCCCGCGCAGGGCATGAGCCTCGTCGTGCAGGGCGGCTTCGACCCGACGCCCGGCACCGTCCTGCCGATCCTGTACGTGGGGGTCGCCTCCTCCGCAGTCGCCTTCTTCGCCTGGAACCGGGCGATCGCGCTGGTCGGCGCGAGCCGTGCCGGGGTCGTCTATTACCTCCAGCCGCTGTGCGTGGCCCTGCTGTCCTGGGCCGTCCTCGGCGAGGCGATCGGCTGGACGCAGGTGCTGTGCATGGCGCTGATCCTCGGTGGGGTCGTCCTGGGTGCGGCGGCGCGTCGGTGACGTAGGTTGCCGCCATGGTCGACTGGGACATCCGGAAGCTGCAGATCCTGCGGACGTTGCGGGAGCGGGGGACGGTGACCGCGACAGCCGAGGCGTTGCGGATGACGCCGTCGGCCGTGTCGCAGCAGCTGACGAATCTCGCCAAGCAGGTCGGGGTGCCCTTGCTGGAGGCGCAGGGGCGGCGGGTGCGGCTGACGGACGCGGCGCGGCTGGTGCTGCGGCATGCCGAGGCCGTGTTCGAGCAACTGGAGCGCGCGGACGCCGAGTTGGCGGCCTACGTGCACGGTGAGCTCGGCGAGGTGCGGGTGGGGGCCTTCTCCACGGCGGTGCCCGCGCTGGTCGTACCGGCTGTGCGGGCGTTGCGGGAGACGGCGCCCGGCGTGGTCGTGCGGGTGCGGGAGGCCGAGGCAGGGGAGGCGTACGAGTTGCTGGCCGCGGGGGAGGTGGACCTCGCGCTGTCGCTGGCCGCGCAGGCACCGGCGGTCGGGGACGCGCGCTTCACGCGGGTGGAACTGCTCGCGGACCCGTTGGACGTCGCGCTTCCGAAGGGGCACGAACTGGCGGCCGTAGAAGGGCTGCGGCTGACCGATCTCGCCGGGGAGGAGTGGATCTTCGGAGGGAGCGGGCCGTGGTCGGACATCACGCGAGGGGCGTGCGAGGCGGCCGGGTTCAGTCCTCGGCAGGGGCATTCGGCGGCGGGGTGGACGGCGATTCTGGCGATGGTGGAGGCGGGGATGGGGGTGGCGTTGGTGCCCCGGATGGTTGCGGTGGGGCGGGACGGTGTCGTGATGCGGGAGGTGGGGGAGCCGCGGCCGGTTCGGCATGTGGTGGCGGCCGTCCGGAAGGGGGCGGAGGCGCGGGCTGTGGTGGGGCGGGTGCTGGCGGCGCTGGGGGATGTTGCTGCGGGGCTCACTTGCCCCAGCGGCACGACTGCCCGCGGGCTGGGCAGGTAGGGCTGGAAGTGGCCCGCAGGCCAGGCGGTTCCTCGCTTCGGGCAGCAGGGGGCGCCCAGTGTTGTACCGGGCGCCCCACCACGTACGTCCTACGAAACGGCTACCGCTCCGCCGCCGCGTCCGCAGCCTGCGCCTTCAGCGCCCGCTCAACGCCCGCCCGCGACTCCGACACCAGCCGTCGCAGGGCCGCGTTCGGTTCCGCCGACGACAGCCAGACGTCCGTCTTGCTGAGCGTGGCCTCGGAGACCTGGATCGCCGGGTACAGGCCGATCGCGATCTGCTGGGCGATCTCGTGGGAGCGGGCGTCCCAGATGTCCTTGACGACCTCGAAGAACTTGTCCGTGTAGGGGGCGAGGAGTTCGCGCTGGTCGGTCTGGACGAAGCCCGCGATCACCGCCTCCTGGACGGCGTTCGGGAGCTTGTCGGAGTCGATGACCGACGACCAGGCCTCGGCCTTGGCCTCGGCGGTCGGGCGGGCGGCGCGGGCCGTGGCGGCGTGGCGCTCGCCGGCCGCGGTCTTGTCCCGCTCGTACTCGCCCGCGATCTCCGCCTCGTCGAAGCGGCCCACCGCCGCCAGGCGCTGCACGAACGCCCAGCGCAGCTCCGTGTCGACGACCAGCCCCTCGATCGTCTGGGAGCCGTCCAGCAGGCCCTCCAGCAGGTCCAGCTGCTCCGGCGTCCGGGCCGTCGCCGCGAACGCCCGCGCCCACGCCAGCTGGTGGTCGCTGCCCGCGTCCGCCGAGCGCAGGTGGGCCAGCGTGGCGTCCGTCCAGCGGGTCAGCAGGGCCTCGCGGGCGGCCGGGGCGGCGTACAGCTCGATCGCCAGCTTCACCTGGCGCTGCAGCGACTGCACGACGCCGATGTCGGACTCCTTGCCGATGCCCGACAGGACCAGGGACAGGTAGTCGCGGGTGGCGAGTTCGGCGTCGCGCACCATGTCCCAGGAGGACGCCCAGGACAGGGCCCGGGGGAGCGAGGCCTCGAAGTCGCCCAGGTGGTCCTTGACGAAGGCCAGCGACTCCTCGTCCAGGCGGACCTTCGCGTACGACAGGTCGTCGTCGTTGAGGAGGACGACGTCCGGGCGGCGCGTGCCCGACAGCTGCGGTACGGCCGTCAGTTCGCCGTCCACGTCCAGCTCGATGCGCTCGTCGCGCAGCAGCTTGCCCGACTCGTCGTCCAGGTTGTAGAGGCCCACCGCGATACGGTGCGGGCGCAGCGTGGGCTCGCCCTTCGCGCCCGTCGGCAGCGCCGGGGCCTCCTGGCGGATCGCGAAGGACGTGATGACGCCGTCCGCGTCCGTCTCGATCTCGGGGCGCAGGATGTTGATGCCCGCCGTCTCCAGCCACAGCTTCGACCAGCTCTTCAGGTCGCGGCCGGAGGTCTCCTCCAGCGCGCCCAGCAGGTCGGACAGGCGCGTGTTGCCGTACGCGTGCCGCTTGAAGTACGCCTGGACGCCCGTGAAGAACGCGTCCTGGCCGACGTACGCGACGAGCTGCTTGAGGACCGAGGCGCCCTTGGCGTAGGTGATGCCGTCGAAGTTGACGAGGACGTCGTCCAGGTCGCGGATCTCCGCCATGATCGGGTGCGTCGACGGCAGCTGGTCCTGCCGGTACGCCCAGGTCTTCATCTGGTTGGCGAAGGTGGTCCACGCCTGCGGCCAGCGCGACTCGGGGGCGTGCGCCTGGCAGGCGATGGAGGTGTAGGTGGCGAACGACTCGTTCAGCCACAGGTCGTTCCACCACTCCATGGTGACCAGGTCGCCGAACCACATGTGGGCCAGCTCGTGCAGGATGGTCTCCGCGCGCGTCTCGTACGCCGCGCTCGTCACCTTGGACCGGAAGACGTACTGGTCGCGGATGGTCACCGCGCCCGCGTTCTCCATCGCGCCCGCGTTGAACTCCGGCACGAACAGCTGGTCGTACTTCTTGAACGGGTACGGATAGTCGAACTTCTCCTGGAACCAGTCGAAGCCCTGCCGGGTCACCTCGAAGATGGCGTCCGAGTCGAGGTACTCGGCGAGCGACGGCCGGCAGTAGATGCCGAGCGGGACGGACTGGCCTTCCTTCTCGTAGACGCTGTGCACGGAGTGGTAAGGGCCGACGATGAGCGCCGTGATGTACGTCGAGATGCGCGGCGTCGGCTCGAAGGACCAGACGCTGTCCTTGGGCTCCGGGGTGGGCGAGTTGGAGATGACCGTCCAGCCCTCCGGGGCCTTCACGGTGAACTGGAAGGTCGCCTTCAGGTCGGGCTGCTCGAAGGACGCGAAGACGCGGCGGGCGTCCGGGACCTCGAACTGGGTGTACAGATACGCCTGCTGGTCGACCGGGTCGACGAAGCGGTGCAGGCCCTCGCCCGTGTTGGTGTACGCGCAGTCGGCGACGACCCGCAGCACGTTGCGGCCCTGAAGCAGGCCGGGCAGCGCGATCCGGGAGTCGTTGAAGACCTCGCTCGCGTCGAGCGGGTCGCCGTTGAGGGTGACCTCGTGGACGGTCGGGGCCACGAGGTCGATGAAGGAGTCGGCGCCGTTCTCGGCGACGTCGAAGCGCACCGTGGTCACGGACCGGTAGGTGCCGCCCTCCTGCGCGCCGGAGAGGTCGAGATCGACCTCGTACGAGTCAACGGTCAGCAGCTTCGCCCGCTGCTGCGCCTCTTCGCGAGTCAGGTTTGTGCCAGGCACGCGGTCATCTCCTCGATATGTGTGGGTTGCGCCATCCTTCCATGGGACTCGCACGGAGCGCGATGTCCGGTCACCGCCGGTGGGCGGGGCACGGGCGGGTGAGGCTGGCGGCATGACGGCCTACCTCGCACGCGCCATCGATCCGACGGTCCTGAAGGAGTTGCGCTCAGTTGACGACGCGGGACGCCGCATGGTTCCCGTGACCGACGAGGAGGGCGGGGCGCCGTTGCGCTGCTGCCTGCGCCGCAGCGCTCCCGGCGATCGGATCGCGCTCGTCTCGTACGCGCCCCTGCGGCGCTGGGCGGCGGAGCACGGGGTCGATCCGGGGGCCTACGACGAGCAGGGGCCGGTGTTCGTCCACGCCGAGGAGTGCGACGGCCCCGACGGGGACACGCTGCCCTTCACCAACGCCCACCGCACGCTGCGGCGGTACTCGGCCGACGGGCGGATCCTCGGGGGCCGGCTCGTGGAATCGGGGGGTTTCGAGGGGGCCTTCGCGGAGGCTTTCGCCGACCCAGCGGTGGCGGTCGTCCATGTGCGGGCTGTGGAGTACGGGTGTTTCCTCTATGAGGTGCGCAAGAGTTGGCTCTCTATCGGTAGTACGATTGGTAGCCAAGGTGGTCATACCTTGCTACCCTGAGGGTATGAAGATCAGTGTGAGTCTGCCCGAGGAGGATGTTGCCTTCGTCGACGAGTACGCCGCGAAGAAAGCGGCGGACTCCCGGTCCGCGGTGATACACGACGCCATCGAGCTGCTGCGTCGAGCTCATCTGGAGCAGGAGTACGCGGAGGCGTTCGCCGAGTGGGACGGCAGCGAGGACGCCGAGTTCTGGGACCAGTTCTCGGGGGACGGGTTGACCGATGAAGCGCGGTGACATCTACCTCGTCGACTACGAGCCGACGCGCGGCAGTGAGGCCAGCAAGGCGCGTCCGGCGGTGATCGTCTCGAACGACGGTGCGAATACGGCGGTCGAGCGCACCGGACGGGGCGTCGTGACGCTGGTTCCCCTGACCGCGAACACCTCGCGCGTCCATCCGTTCCAGGTGCTGCTTCCCGCGGGGGAGTGCGGTCTCCTCAAGGACTCCAAGGTGCAGTGCGAGCAGGTCCGTGCGCTGGCCCCGGACCGGCTGCTGCGGCCGATCGGGTCGGTACCTCGTCAGCGCATGGCACAGATCGACGCCGCCCTTCGGCTCCATCTCGACCTCTGAGCACGACGAAGGGGCGCCCCCCGTTCCCCGGCGGGCGCCCCTTTCGCATGCGTACCGGCGTCAGCCCTTCAGCTCGGCCGCCACCAGCTCCGCGATCTGCACCGCGTTCAGCGCGGCACCCTTGCGGAGGTTGTCGTTGGAGACGAACAGGGCGAGGCCGTGCTCGACCGTCTCGTCGCTGCGGATACGGCCGACGTACGACGGGTCCTGGCCGGCCGCCTGCAGCGGGGTCGGGACGTCGGTGAGGGCCACGCCGGGGGCGCCGGCCAGCAGCTCCTTGGCGCGCTCCACGCTGATCGGGCGGGCGAAGCGGGCGTTGACCTGGAGGGAGTGGCCGGAGAAGACCGGGACGCGCACGCAGGTGCCGGAGACCTTCAGGCCGGGGATCTCCAGGATCTTGCGGGACTCGTGGCGGAGCTTCTGCTCCTCGTCGGTTTCGTTCAGACCGTCGTCCACGATGGAGCCGGCCATCGGCAGGACGTTGTACGCGATCGGCGCGACGTACTTGTTCGGCGCGGGGAACTCCGCCGCCGAGCCGTCGTGGGTCAGCTTGGGCGCGTCGTCGCCGACCTTCTTGACCTGCTCGAACAGCTCGTCGACGCCCGCGAGACCCGAACCCGACACCGCCTGGTAGGTGGCGACGACCAGCGCCTCGAGGCCGGCCTCCGCGTGCAGCGGCTTCAGCACCGGCATCGCGGCCATCGTCGTGCAGTTCGGGTTGGCGATGATGCCCTTGGGGCGGTCGGCGATCGCGTGCGGGTTCACCTCGGAGACGACCAGCGGGACCTCGGGGTCGCGGCGCCAGGCGGAGGAGTTGTCGATCACCACGGCGCCCTGCGAGGCGACCTTCGGCGCGAGCGCCTTCGAGGTCGAGCCGCCCGCCGAGAACAGCACGATGTCCAGGCCGGTGTAGTCGGCCGTGGTGGCGTCCTCCACCGTCACGCCGTCCAGGACCGTCCCCGCCGAACGGGCCGAGGCGAACAGGCGCAGCTCGGTCACCGGGAACTCACGCTCCGCGAGGATCCTGCGCATGACCGTGCCGACCTGACCGGTGGCTCCGACGATTCCGACCCTCACGGCGACTCCTTCTACGTGGCTTGTCTGTGTCTGCTGCATGGCCGAGGCGTTTCCATCATGCGGTCAGTCTCGGCCCGCCTGTCCAATTGTTTGACCGGGATGCCCGAACCATGGGACGCGACGGACCCCGTCCCCGGCTCCGGTTCTACGGCTCCCACCCCGTCTGAGCTGCAGAAAATCGTCCCACGGCGGCCCCGCGCCGCAAGCTCGCCTGCCCGCACGCCACCGGGCTACGCAGCGGTGTGACGTACGCCTCTGCGGCACTGAGGAAAATCCGGCCGAACGTTTTGGCCCACACCGGCGTCATAGGCACAACACGGCGAGGGGAGGGGTGGCTGTGCTGCGCAGAAAGGCACGCCGCGGCCAGGGGGGCGGCGCCGTCCAGGACGTACTGGACGATCCGCTGGACGCGGCCCAGGAGCGTCGGGTGCGGGCGGTGCTCGCGCTGGGCGGGGTGCCGCAGGCGGACCTGCCGGACGGGGTACAGCAGGTCCGCCTGCGGCTGCTGGAGCGGACCGCGAGCGGCCGGGAGGCGCCGCGGGACGTGTCGGCGTGGGCGGCGGTGGTCGCCTCCAACCTCGCCATGGACTGGCACCGCGCCAAGAAGCGCCAGGAGCGGCTCGGCGAACGGCTCGCCGCCCTGCGCGAGCCGGCCCACCCCTCCGGCGAGGACACCAGGCTGCTCTCCCTCGCCGTCGCCCAGGGCCTGGACGAACTGCCCGACGCCCAGCGTCAGGTCCTCGTCCTGCGCTTCTACGCCGACCTGCCCGTGCGTGGCATCGCCGAGCAGCTCGGCATCCCGGAGGGCACGGTCAAGAGCAGGCTGCACACGGCGGTACGGGCCCTGCGCGCCCGCCTGCACGAGGACGAGGTGGTGTGACATGGCCGCCGAGAACGAAGACCGGCGCAGCTACATCAGCAGCGACGATGCCCTGCTGGCCGCGATCATGGACGAGCCTCTGCCGGACGAGGCTCGCGCCGATTCCGCCTTCATGGCCGAGCACCGCTCCGCGGTCGCCGATGTGGCGCTGCTGCGGGAGCAGCTGGACATCATCGGGCGGGCGCTCGCCGAACCACCGGCACCGGCCCCCGAGCCCGCCCCGGTTCCGGTACGGCAGCCCTCCCGCGTCCGGCGGCGGGTGTTCGCCGCCGCCTTCGGCGGCCTCGCCGTGGCCGCCGCGGCGTCCGTGCTGGTCGGCATGGGCTGGCTGCTGACCCAGACCGGGTCCGGCGACACCGCGAGCTCGGGAGGGGACGCGGCCGCCGACAGCAAGGAGGCCGCCTCCCCGGCCTCCGGCACCGCCTTCGGCAGCCCCCACTACCTCGCCTGCGCCCGCCTGGTCGCCGAGGGCGACGTCATCGCCGTGGCGCCGGTGCCCGGGACGGGGCAGGAGCGGATCACCCTGAGCGTGACGCGCTTCTTCCAGCCGGCGAAGAGCGAGGACGGCGAGGTGACCTTCGTGATGGAGGAGGACTCAGTCGACAAGGGCGAACACATCCTGGTCGGCATCCCCAGGGACGCCGCGAGCCCGGACGTCTGGGTCGTCGGCGAGCAGGACATCGCCCCCGAACGGGCCTGGATCACCGCATCGCTGCCCGAGGCGCGCAAGCTGACCTGCGAATGACGAAGGGCGGGCGCCCGGTACTGGACCGGACGCCCGCCCTCACGGCCGCGGCGACGACTCAGTCCCACACCCAGCCGTCCGGCCCATCGCTCTGGGGAGGGGGCATGTGATCGCTGCCCTCGGACGGGCCTTTCTCATCGGCCGGCTGCAGGGCCACCGCCGAATACTCGGTGTCCGGTGTGCCGCTGACAGAAAGGGAAATGAACGGAATGGTCACCGCTGTCATGATGCCGATAATTCTGGCGGACGCCGTGGTGCGATTTCTCATTTCCCCACCCGATTTCTGTGCCGATTGGTCTGCGCGGAGTCGGCGCCTACGGGGTCGGTGTCCGTCGCGCTTTTCCGCTCCGGAAGAAATCATCGACGCCTTCGGGTGTCCGTGTCAGTACTTCACTCTGGCCCACGGCGGACATGACACTCACATGCCATACTCCTCGGTGGCCTCGACCGTGAGCCAGAGATCCCCTTCGCAGCGGACCAGGGACCAGCCACGTAGCCGCTCCTCGTCCAGCCACGAAAGACATGCGGCATGGGCCACGGACTCCGCCTCGCGGAGATCCCGTGCCTCCGTGAAGATCATGGCCGTGAGGCCCCGGCTGCTGCGCCGGAGAGTGACGTGCGCGACGGCCGGTGGTGAAGCCCCCAACAAGTGCCCTGCAAAGGAAGGTTCGGGTGGATCGGTGGCGGTGGCCTCGGCGCGGGGTGCCAGAACGGCCTTGACGGCGAACACACTTCGATCCTGACGGTCGTCGAGTGCATCCGCGCTCGTCCGGCAATGGCAGCAGGCTGCCATTGCCGGGTCCGGCCACCGAGCCCGATCCCGCGGAGCGGCTACATCCAGCCTCGCCGGGCGGCCTCGGCTCCCGCCTGGAACCGGCTCTGCGCGTCGAGACGTTCCAGCAGGGCCGCCATGTGCCGGCGCACCGTTCGCAGCGACACGCCCATCTTGCGGGCGATGCCCTCGTCGGTCAGCCCGGCGCCGAGCATCTTGAGCAGCGCGCGTTCACGATCGGTGGGCGCGTCGTCCTGTTCGCCTTCCGAGCGCGCCCCGAGCGGTGTGGCATGCTCCCAGACCATCTCGAAGAGCTCTCCCAGGGCCTTGACCAGGCTGGGGTAGCGAACGAGGTAGGCGCCTTGGCTGCTGTCGTCGACATCGATCGGGACGATGCCGGCGATGTCGTCGCAAAGGATCATGCGCATCGGCAGCACCTGCACCGTGCGCGTCGCGCCGCCCAGGGAGGTCAGCCAGGTCGCGTAGTCGACGGTCGCCGGATCGTTGCGGACGCTTTCCAGGAAGACGGTGCGGATGCGTACACCACGTGCCAGGTTCTGCTCGTCCAGTGGGCGGCCCGCGGCCAGCGCGGCGGGACTCAGTGCGCCGCCCGGAACGAAGGTGCGTACCTCCGACTCGGCCCGCTGGGACAGCTCCAACAGCCGCACCCGCACGGAGTCCACGCCGACGAGCCGCTCCGTGTCCCCGCTGCCGCGGCCGGTCGTCAGCGCCGCGTACTCGGCGGCCAGATCGGCGATGGCCGCCCGCTCCCGGGCGAGATGGGCACGCCGGGCGTCCAGTTCCGCCTCCAGGCGCCGCAGGGCGGGTGTCAGTGCGACCTCCGGGTTGACCGGGATGAACCCGCCACCGCTGTCCGCGCGTTCATGGAGCAGCGAGCGGTCCGTCAGTTGGTCGAGGGCGGAGCGGACCTCGTCCTCGGACAGCCGGGTGTTCCGTGCGATGTCCGCCAGCCCCCACTCGGGATGCTGGAGCAGTGCCCGGTAGACGGCTTGGACTTCAGTGCTCAGACTCGCCGTCTTGGACACCTGTCCCCCTGATGTAACTCCAAGTAATTCTGTGGTCGCGTCGAAGTTTAAGGCGAAAGCCATGCAACGAACAGCACTTTCATGTGACAGGCGACCTTGGATGGGGTGAATTGGGCGATTCGCCCGGCCGGTTGGCCGCCACGTGCCAAGGCCGCCGGCTGCCACCCGGAAACTCTCGGGAATGCCGTGACGGCGTTCTAGATTCGGTGCAGTCGAACAGCGGGCCGGGAAATTCCGGAGCGCATCACCCACCACATTTCAGGAGTGGCTTCAGCATGCTCGTTTCGCGCACTCTTCGCAGCGGCTTCGTCAAGTCGGCGATGGTTCTGAGCGCGGTGGCCGCGCTTTCCGCCACCGTTCCGGCAGCCCATGCGGCCGGAACTCCGGACCCGGCCGTGGCAGCTGCGCTGCAGCGTATTCAGAACGGAACGTGGACCAACGCGGACGCCGAACTGATCGCCGGCATTCCGGAGTTGGCCGCGACGACGCCGGACCCGCGCGTCGAGCCCAGGACGTCGGTCGAGGAGATCGAGTACGTCATCCTTCCCGACGGCACCATGGAATCCACCGCCACCTCGGGGCTCTCCGACGCGGACTCAGCCGCGGCGGAGACCAGCGACGGACTCAAGAGACTGCTGGCGGCCGACCGGGGGGACTCTACCGTCGGTGACGTCGTGGAGGTGCCCGAGGAGACCGCGGCGTCCGGCGCTTCGGTGAGAGCGGCCGCGGGCCGCTGGAAGTGGACACACGTCACCGTCACGAACTACAGCTACACGGGAACGGTGATCTACAAGTACCACCACAAGGCGCGCTTCAAGTACGACGGATCCAAGGTCACGGCCTGGGGCGAGCGGTCCGACTACACCTCGAACGAGCAGGATGTCGTTCAGGTGGGCGAGCGCATGCGCAACGAGAAGAGCAGGGTTCCGGCCGCGTCGGCCACTTCGCTCATGAAGCGGCGCATCGATCTCTGTGCGCCCGTCTATGGTTGCTACGCCACCAACTACCCCTGGTCGAAGATCAAGGTGAAGGGGAACGGCGGCACATCCTTCACCAGCTCCAACAAGTAAGGAAGACGCCTGGTGGTCAAGCTTCTCCTGAAGGTTCTCGCGACTGTCGCGGTGTTCGCCGGCCTACTGGTCCTGCTCGGCAGCGGGTTCGGGACCATAGAGATCACCGCGTGGACGGTCCTGCTGGTCATCGCGGTCGCCGTTGTGGTCAAACGGCACAGGTCCGCGGGATGACGGAAGCGGGGCCGGTGCTCTGCCGAGCACCGGCCCCGCTCGTCCTCATGCCGGGAACTACTGCTACGGAACGGCCTTCTCGATGGTGACCGTGCTCGTCCCCGCGACCGTGCCGCGGCTGTTCACCAGCTGGAGCTCGCCGAAGAACTTCCGGCCCTCGGGAGCCGCGCCCTTCACCAGGACCTCGGCGGACACCTTCGCCGACTCGCCGCTCGCCAGCTTCACAGCCGTCGAGGCATCCGTGGTCACCGCGCCGAGCGAGGGCGCGAAGTACACGTCCTTGTAGCCGTACGACGTCGATCCGCTGGGAACGGAGTAGCCGTCGACGACGATCGTGTACGTACCGGCGGCCGGCGCGGTCACGCTGACCTTCTCCTCCGAGTCACCGTCGGCGGACTGACCGACGACCTGGCCGTCCTTGAGCACCGCGAGGTCGAGGTCCGCCTTCAGATCGGAGACGCCCCCGATCGCCACCTCAAGACGCTCCACACCCTCGGGGAGAGTGAGGGAGGTCTCCTGCGACTCGCCGTCCGCGATGGTCCTCTCGCCGACCATGCCAGAACCCAGGGAGCCGCCCTTCAGGCTGCCGTCGATCGCGGAGAACTCGTTGGTGACGGTCCACTCCGCCGTGACCGGAGTGCCGATCTTCGCCTCGGCGATGGTCTTCTCCGCCGGGTCGAAGGTCGCGCCCAACACCTGGGCGTCGAGCTTGTACGGGTTGTCGAGCAGCGGCGACGTACGCCGGGACTCGACCTCGATCTCCCAGACACCGGCCCGCGGGTCGGCGTACGACCGCACATCGGGCTTGCAGCCGTTGCCGTCGAGGTAGTTGTTGTAGCAGTACGGGGTGCCCGTGGTGTCGGCCGGGACGCCCGTCGGGTCGATGGCGATGAACCGGGTCTGGCTCTTGCCCTTCAGCCCGCCGATCGCGACCTCCAGCGACTTCGCGCCCTCGGGGACGGTCACGAAGTACGACTTGGTGCTGTTGCGCTGCACCGAACCCGACGCGGAGTAGGTGTACTTGAGCGGCGCGGAGACCACGACCGTGTTGAGGACCTGCTTGTCGATGCCCTCGGTGCGCGGGTCGTCGACCTCCAGGATCGCGCTCTTGATGCCCGCCGAGGACGGCTTGGCTGCGACCTTGACGGTGACCGGCTTGTTCAGGCCGAGGCGGATCTCGTCGTCGCCGATGATCCGGAAGGTGTCACCCGCGTTGTTCTCGAAGTCCAGCTCGTGCCGGATCGCCTTGTCCGGGCCGGACGTACGCGTGATCGTGACGTCGTACGTCTTCTTCTGCCCGGCCTTGAGGCCGCCCTCGCGGTCGTAGACGCCCGTGCCGAAGCCCGGCGTCTTCAGGAACTGGTCGATCGCGGTGTCGACCGGTGCCTTGATCGTGTACTCGTGGGCGGTGGCGCCGTCACGGATGGAGTCCCAGGCGTCCTCGATGTCGATGAGGCCGGCACCCTCCTCGTACGCCTGAACACCCTTGATGTGGTCGGCGGTCGAGGTGAGAGCCGTGCGCAGCTTCGCGGGCGTCAGGTCGATGCCCTTCTGCTTGGCGGCGCTCAGCAGCAGCGCCGACGCGCCCGCCGCCTGCGGGGACGCCATCGAGGTGCCCTGGAGCATGCCGTAGCCGGCCGGCAGCGAGTAGCCCGCCTCGGCGACCGGGGCGCCCGGCAGCCAGGTCTGGATGGTGTTGATCGCGGCGCCCGGCGCGGAGAGCGTCGGGGTGAAGCCGCCGTCCTCACGCGGGCCGCGCGAGGAGAACGGCATCATCGCGTACGGCTTGGACACGACCGAGCCGTAGTTGGCGGCCCAGGTCTCCTTGGAGACGGTCGCGCCGACCGAGATGACCTTGGCGGCCAGGGCCGGGTCGCCGATGGTGTTGGCGCCGGGGCCGGAGTTGCCCGCCGATATCACCAGCTGGACGCCGTAGGTGTCGATGAGGCGCGTGTAGAGCTCGGCGCGGGCGTTGTTGCCGTCGTTCAGCGCCGGGAGACCGCCGATGGACATGTTGACGATGTCGACGCCGCGGTTGACGACGAGGTCGATCATGCCCTCGGTGAGCGCGACGTTGGTGCAGCCGCCGGTCCAGGTGCAGGCGCGGGAGGAGACGAGCTTCGCGCCCGGCGCCGCGCCGTTCATCTCGCCGCCGAACAGGCCGTTCGCGGCGGTGATGCCGGCGACGTGCGTGCCGTGCTCGGACTCGATGACGCCGATGTTGACGAAGTCGCGCTTCTGGCCGACCCAGTCGCCGCCGAGGGGGTCCATCGGGACGTCCTTGCGGATCTCCACGACGAACGGCTGCCGCTCGGCGACGTCGGTGGCCGGGTTGTCGGTGCCGAAGTACCCGATCTGGAAGCCGTCCTTGTACGGCTTCATCGGGGTGTCGTCACCGAAGTCGTTGTTGTTGTTCAGGTCGACCCGGACCGTGCCGGCCGCCGCGTCGTACAGCACGCCCCACGAGTCGGTCTTGTCGCCGTCGCGGTTGGCGTCACCCGCCGCGTCACCGCCGGTGGTGTACGACTCCAGGAATGTGCTCACCTGGTACGAACCCGCGGGCGCCGTCCAGGTCTTGCCGCCGTAGGTGAAGGTGGGCCCGGAGACGGAGGTAACCATCGGGCGCCAGGTGCGGTCGCTGTCGACTATGGGGTCGGTGGCGGTGACCCAGTCGACTATCTTCCGCTCGCCGGTGGTGGTCTTCTGCAGCGCCGGGTGCCCGAGGTCCACACCGCTGTCGAGGATGCCGATGGTGATGCCACGGCCGTCCGACTTCGGGTGGTCCTCGACGAAGTCGACGGCGCCCGTCTCGAAGGACGGGTTGTACGGATTCTCCGCCGGGGTGTTCTTGCCCGGGGCGGCGGCCGCGGTGGCGGCGGCCGACGACTCCTTCGTGTCGACGGCGGGATCGTCCAGGGGTATCTCCTCGCGCAGGTCGATGCCGTGCACCGAGGAGAGCTTCGTGGCGGCGGCGATGGCCGAGTCGGCCTTGCCGGTGGGGACGGTGGCCCGGACGTAGCCGAGCTTGTCGTAGGTACGGCCCACAGAGCCGACCGCGTCCAGCTGCCCGGCGACCTTCTCGGTCTGGCCGGGCGCGGTCGCGACCATCATCGTGACGTTCTTGGCGCCGTCGGCCTTGGCCTCGGCGAGCAGGTCGGCGTCGTCCGAACCGAGCTTGTCATGGGCGGACTTGACGCTGGGGTCCGCCGCGGCGGGCGCGGGGTCCACGGCCATGGCCATGGGTATCGGCCCGGCCGCGGAGAGCGCGGCGACGAGACCGGCGGCCACGGCAATGCGGGCCGCGCGTCTCGGGCCCGGCTTCGGTTCCCGCTGGGGGGTGAGGGTCATCGGCATCCCTTGTTGGTAAAGGAGCATCGGGCGTCCGGTATGTGATCCCGGACGACCGCACAGCCTTACGCAAGGGAAGGATGTTTGGGAAGAGTTGACCCAATCGAAATGGAGGGATGGGGGAAACCCGCTGTGCATTTGGGGTGAGAGGGCGTGAAAAGGGGGCGCATCGCCCGCAAGCCGAATACTCACCTGCCGATCCGCTGCCGGCGCTCTAATGTCCGTATGTGCGGAAGAAGTTGAGGGTGGCGGCCTACGCCATATGCGTACGAGACGGACAACTCCTGCTCGCCCGGTCCCCGGCGCCCGGCGGCGGCTTCGAGTGGGTGCTGCCGGGCGGTGGCATGGAGCACGGCGAGGATCCCTACGACACGGTCGTACGGGAGCTGGCGGAGGAGACCGGCTACCTCGTCGAGCCCACGGGTCTGCTGGGCATCGACTCCTCCCACCGCGTCTTCCCGGGCCGCTTCGGCCGGAACGTCGACCATCACGGCGTACGGCTCGTCTACGAGGCGCGGATCACCGGCGGCGAGCTGCGCTACGAGGCCAACGGCTCGACGGACATGGCGGCCTGGCACCCGCTCGACGAGGTGACCGGGCTGACCCGCGTGTCCATGGTCGACAAGGGGTTGTCGCTGTGGCGGGAGCGGCCGGCCGCGGGGCGGATCCGGGCCGCCGGGAAGTAGCTTCACTACCCCGAAAGATGAACAGCGAGTGACCGCGTCCCGGCCGTTCGACGAGCGGCCGTGAACGCGGAAGGTGGGCGAAGATCCACGTACGGTGATCGGCGCTGCGCGTTGCCGTCATGTTCATGCACAGGTCATCCCCGGTGCCAACGATCCACAGTGAGCGGGCCGTTCGCGTCAGGCGGACGCTCGTGTCCTGTTGCCGACGCGTTCGCACTCGGGGAGATCGCGCATGTCGCGCATACGCTCTGTCGCCAGCTCCGCGCTGGGGGTCCACCGCCGCACCCTGCTCGCCGCCACCGGAGCGGTGTCCCTCTCCGCGGGCGTCGGCTACGCCCTGCGGCCCACCGACAGCCAGGCCGCCACGACCACGAACGCGCCGAACGCCGCGAGCGCACCGAACGCCGCCGCGGGTGAAGCCGCCGCCGAGGCCCCCGTCGGAGCCTCCCGCAGGGTGCCGGCCGCGCTCGCGCCGTACACCCGGGGCACCACGCTCACGAACGTCGCCACCCCGCGCGGCACCTCCGGCTACCGCCGGCTCGGCGACGGCCCCGGCTGGAAGCGGGTCGTCCGGGAGAACCTGGCGTCGGCCAAGTCGGGGCGCGAGAGCAGGCGTACGGCGCTCGCCGCGTTCGTGCAGCTCACCGACCTGCACCTGATCGACGCCCAGCACCCGCTCCGGCTGGAGTACCTGCGCTCGACGGACGTGCACGCGTGGCGGCCGCAGGAGGCGCTGACCGTGCCGGGCGCGGTGGCGCTCGTCGAGCGGATCAACGCGCTGCGGGGCGCCCCCGTCACCGGCGCCCCGCTGCACTTCGCCATGACCACCGGCGACAACACGGACAACAACTGCAAGTCCGAGCTGGAGTGGTTCCTGACGGTGATGAGCGGTGGCCGCGTCACCCCGAACACCGGTGACCCGCGGCACTACGAGGGCGTCCAGAACAGCGGCCTGAAGCTGTACTGGCAGGCCGACGACAGCGTCCGCGACGCCGACAAGCAGCTCGGCTTCCCGCACATCGACGGCTATCTGGCCGCCGCGATCCGCGAGTTGCGCAGCCCGGGCCTGAACATCCCCTGGTACTCGACGGTCGGCAACCACGACGCGATGCCGCTCGGCACCTACGCCTCGCACAGCGACTCCTACCTCACCGACCTGGCCGTCGGCGGCAAGAAGCTGATGAACGTCTCCGCCGGGGACGCCAAGAAGCTCCAGGACTCCCTCAAGCAGGACAAGGACCCCAGGGGCACCGTCTTCAAGGACTTCCTCAAGGCCCACGCCCGCTCGATGCGCTCGGTCACGCCGGACGAGAGCCGGGCGCCCTTCACGCCGAAGCAGTACGTGCAAGCCCACCTGAACCCGGCCCACCGCGGCCACGGCCCGGTCGGCCACGGCTACTCGACGGCCAACCTGGACGCGGGCACCCAGTACTACAGCTTCCGGATCGCCGACGACGTCATCGGCATCAGCCTCGACACGACCGACCCGGGCGGGCACTACGAAGGGTCCATCGGGGCGGCCCAGTTCAAGTGGCTGGACAGGACGCTGCGCGACAACAAGGACTCGTACGCGATCATCTTCAGCCATCACACCAGCGAGACGATGGACAACCTCCGCCGCGACCCGGCCCGCCCGAACGAGCGGCGCGTGGGCGGCGCGGAGCTGCTCTCCCTGCTCGGCGGCCACCGCAACGTCCTCGCCTGGGTGAACGGCCACATCCACAAGAACGTCATCACGCCGCACTCCGGCTCCGGCGGCCACTCCTTCTGGGAGATCTCCACCGCCTCCCACGTCGACTTCCCCCAACTCGCCCGGATCATCGAGGTGGTGGACAACCACGACGGCACGATCTCGCTCTTCACGACGCTGATCGAGTCCTCGGCCCCACACCGCACCAGCTTCACGGACCTCTCCCAGACGGGCCTGGCCGCCCTCTACCGCGAGCTCTCCCTCAACGCACCGGGCGCGCGGACGACGCTGGCGGGCGAGCGGAAGGACCGGAACGCGGAGTTGGTGCTGAAGAAGGGCTGAAACTCGCTCAACTGCCGTACCGGGGCTCAACCTTGACCCCAAGCGCCCGGTCTCTCCCACCGACCACGCTCGATGAGAGCGGACGAGATGGGGGAGAGAGATGAGCGTACGTATGACCCGCACGGCCCTGTTGGTGACCACCGCGGTGGCGCTGTCCGTGGCCCTCGCGGCCCCCGCGGTGGCGGCGCCGCCCGTCGGAGGCGACCACGAGGCGACCCGGAAGGCCATCGAGGCCGCGGTCGGGGACGGCGTCCCCGGTGTGACGGTGACGGCGAAGGACGGTCACGGCACCTGGTCGGCGACGGCTGGGGTCGGCAACCTGAAGACGGGCAAGCCGCGTTCCGCGGACGACCGCTACCGGGTCGGCAGCATCACCAAGACGTTCGTCGCGACGGTGCTGCTCCAGTTGGAGGCGGAGGGCAGGCTGTCGCTGGACGACACCGTGGAGCAGTGGCTGCCGGGCGTGGTGCGGGGCAACGGCCACGACGGCGGCCGGATCACCGTCCGCCAGCTTCTCAACCACACCAGCGGCATCTTCAACTACACGGCGGACGAGGACTTCGGCCGCACGTATTTCCTCAAGGACGGCTTCTTCGAGCACCGCTACGACACGAAGAAGCCCGAGGAACTGGTCGCGCTCGCCATGACCCACGAGCCGGACTTCGAGCCGGGGGCGTCCTGGAAGTACTCCAACACCAACTACGTCGTGGCCGGGATGGTGATCGAGAAGGTCACAGGGCGGCCGTACGGCGACGCGATCCGTGAGCGGATCATCAAGCCCCTGCACCTGACGGCCACGTCCGTCCCCGGCACCCGCGTGACCATGCCCCGGCCCAGCAGCCGCGCCTACGCCAAGCTGGCCGAGACGACGACGGGGCCGACGTACGACGTCACGGAGCTCAACCCGTCGCTCGCCTACGCGGCCGGCGAGATGATCTCCAGCTCGGCCGATCTGAGCCGCTTCTACACGGCCCTCCTGCGCGGCAGGCTCATCCCGCGCGAGCAACTGGCCGAGATGACCACGACGGGCCCCAACGGCTACGGTCTCGGTCTGATCAAGACAGAGCTGAGCTGCGGCGTCACCGTCTGGGGCCACGCCGGCGGCATCCACGGCTCCCTGTCCGAGGCGGTCACGACCAAGGACGGCCGCCATTCCCTCGCCCTCAACCTCAACGGCGACTGGGCGGGGGACATGGCGAGCGTGGTCGAGGCCGAGTTCTGCGGAAAGGCGCCGGTGAGGGCCGGTAATCGAGAGGACTCGGACACGAAGCACCGTGTTCATTCGGACGTAATGTCCGTACCGCCTCATATCGGCTAACCCGCACTTCACGGGGGATGGCTTGATATGTGTGCAAGGCGGGTGATCGTATGCGCGCGGAACACGGACTGCGTGTGCTGTCGGTCTACGACGGTTTCTTCTCGGGCGGAGCCCGGATCGCGCACGGCGACGTGGTGCTGGGGCTCATGGAGGGCGGCCAGCGCCACCGGGTGCTGAGCATTCACGGCGAGGTGTACCGCGAGGCCACCCGCCAGCGCATGGAGGACGACGCCTGCTACCGGTCGCTGACCGCGGCCGGGGCGGGCGTCACCTCGCTGGGCCGAGTCCAGGGCGCGGGTCATGATCCGGCCACCTTCAGCGGGCCGGAGCTGGCCGAAACCGCGCGGGCCATGGCCGGGGCCGACGTCATCCTCTCCCTCAAGGAACAGCCGCTCGCCCTGCTCAACCAGGCGGGCCTGCCGCGCCGCCCGGTCCTGGTCTCCCTGCACCGCTCCGACCCGCAGAACCAGGGCCCCGCGCTGGACGAGCTCAAGGCCGCCATCGCCGACGGCACGGTGGCGGCCTGCGTCTGCTGCGCCGAGTCGACGCGGGCCGCGTACGAGGCGGCGGGCATCCCGGCCGACCTGCTCCACGTCATCCCGAACGGCGTCGACCTGCTCCGCTTCCGCCCCGACCCGGCGCGCCGGCTCGCCCTGCGGACGGAACTCGGCATCGACCACCCGGCGCCGGTCGTGGTCTACGCCGCCCGCTACGACGCGATGAAGAACGTCCCCCTCTTCCTCCGGGCCGCCGGTGCCTGGCTGCGCCGCACCCCGGGCGGTCACGTCCTGATGTGCGGCGCCGGAATGACGGCCGCCAACCCCGCGCTCGACGCCGACATCGAGGCCGCCGTCGGACCCGACCGGCGCCGCCTGCGCCTCCTCGGCGTCCGGAGCGACATGGAGACCCTCTACGCCGGTGCCGACGTGGTCGCCCTGACCTCGGCCTGGGGCGAGGCGGCGCCCCTGTGCCTCATCGAGGGCATGATGTGCGGGGCCGTACCCGTGACCACCGACGTCGGCGACAGCGCGGCCATCGTGGCCGGACGCGGCATCCTCACGGCACCGGACCCCGAGGAGATCGCCGGCGCCTGGACGACCGCGGTCGCCGACCGCGCCGCGTACGCCCCGGCCCTCGCGGCGAGCCGCGAACTCTTCAGCCGCACCCGCATGATCGCCTCCTACGCGGCCCTCATCGACCGACTCCACACCGGGGCGCCACGCCCGACGCTGCCGGAGCCGCTCTGAGGACATTTCTGCAGGCGACCGATCGCCGCTACCCGACGTCTTCGATCGCCTCACGCAGAAGCCGTACGGCCTCCCCCACCGTCCCATCCGCAAGATTCCCGTACCCGAGGACCAGGCCGTGATCGGCGTGGTCCTCGGTGGCGTGATAGGCCGTGAGGTCGGCGATGCGCAACGAGCGGGCGGCCGCCGCGCCGACCACGGCGGCGGAGTCCACGTCGGCGGGCAGCCGGAGGATGAGGTGCAGGCCGGCCGCGATGCCGGAGACCGGGGCGCCGGGCAACTCCTCGGCGAGGGCTCGCACGAGCGCGTCGCGGCGGTCGCGGTACCGCTTGCGGCAGGCGCGCAGATGGCGGTCGTACGCGCCCGACTCCAGGAGGGCGGCGAAGGCCAGCTGGTCGAGGGTCGGGGGCTGCGTCGCCGTCTGGTCCGACCGGTGCAGGTGCCGGGTCCAGCGCGGCGGTGCCACGATCCAGCCGATGCCGAGCGCCGGGGACAGTATCTTGCTCAGCGACTTGAACAGGACGACGCGGGACGGGTCCATGCCCTGCAGGGCCGCGACCGGGCGGCGGTCGTAGCGGAACTCCGCGTCGTAGTCGTCCTCCAGGACGACGCCGTCCACCTGGCGGGCCCACCGCAGCAGGGCGGCGCGCCGCTCGGGGGCGAGGACGGTGCCCAGCGGGAACTGGTGCGCCGGGGAGGTCAGCACGGCCCGCAGACCGGTGTGTCCGGCGAGGTCGTCGACGCGCAGGCCCCCGCCGTCCGTGCGTACGGGCACCGGGTCCACACCCGCGGCCCGGATCACGTCCCGCAGCCGGGTCCAGCCCGGCTCCTCGCAGCCGACCGCGGTGATGCCCTCGGCACGCAGGCCGTGGCAGAGGCGCCGTACTCCGTCGGTCACGCTGGTGCACACCGTCACCTGGTCAGGGGTCGCCGTGACGCCGCGGGAACGGGCCAGGTACTCGACAAGCAGCCGCCTCAGCCGGGAGTGACCGCCGGCCGGCGGGTACCCGAACTCGGTGAACGGCGTGGTCGTCACCTGTGCCCGTACGGCCTCCGCCCACCGCCGGCGCGGAAACGCGCGCAGGTCGGGCAGACCGGGCCCGAGGTCGAAGCGGGCCTCGGGCGCGCGGCGCGGTGCGTGCCGCCCGGAGGCGGCGTCCGGGGCGTTCGTCCAGCGCACCCGCGTGGCCGAGCCGGTTCGCGCGTGAAGGTATCCCTCGGCGACGAGCTGGCTGTACGCCTCCGTCACCGCCCAGCGGGAACAGCCCAGGTCGGTGGCGAGCTGACGGCTGGGCGGCAGGGCGGTGCCGACCTCGATCCGCCCGTCCCTGATCGCCGCACGCAGCGCCCGCTTCACCCGCTCGTGCAGCGGCCCGTCGCCGGGCCGGCCCAGGTGCAGCAGAAGATCGCCCGCCAGATTGGTCTGTGATTCCCGCATGCCATTGGACGGTAGCAGCGAGCCATTGCTCGCTACCTTCGGATCATCGACGAGGGCGTGCATGGGTGCATGTACGGATGTGAAGGAGGCCGTCGTGGCCACAGTGAGGCGCTCGGTGCCGCTCCAGGACCAACACCAGATGTTCCGCGGCGTGTTCGACGACTGGCAGACCAGCTCCGGTGCCCTCTCGGCGCTGCCGGACGCACCGGTCGTGCCGGACGAGCCCCGGCAGGCGCCGACCGCGTGGCGTCGGCTGCGGACCCGCTTCGCACGGACCGCGCCGACCGGCCGGCCCGTCGCCCTCGACCGGCCGGCCGTGTGACGCGGTGCCGCTGACGACGCGAGGAGGGGCCGCCGGTGTGACCGGCGGCCCCTCCTCTCCCCTCCTGGTGCCGCGCATCCCGGTCCGTCACTACCGGGGCAGCACCACGACATACGCGGCCGGATCGCGGTCCGCCGCCGCCATCAGCGCCGTACGGACCACCGCCGCCTGCTGCTCCATCGCGTCCCGCAGCTTCTTCGGGGTGATGTACACGACCGTGATGCCCAGTCGCTCCAAGTGCTCACGCTTGCGGGCGTATTCGGACCAGAGCGCGTCGTCGTCCTGCCGGTCCCCCTGGCGCGGGGCCCGGGTGTCCAGCTCCACCGCCACCGCCTGCTCCGGCCAGTAGGCGTCCAGACCGCCGAGGTGGGGGCCGCCTGGCAGGCGCAGGTCGACGTTCCAGACGGGGTCGGGGAGGGCGAAGTCGTGGACCATCTCGTACAGCCGGTCCTCGGCGATCGCGCGGCCCTCGGCGAGCAGGGTGTCCACCGCGTCCACGACGTGCGGGCGGCTCAGCAGCTTCGCCTGGTTCAACTCCCGTACCACCGAAGCCGGTTCACAGTGCCCGGCGCGGACGGCCTCCGTCAGCAGCCGGCGTACGGCGCTCGCGTCCGTCAGCTCGGCCACCGCGTCGGCCAGGGCGCGCGGCACCGGGGCCACCGGGAGGCCCGTCACCTGCTGGGGGGTGGGCAGCGCGGGGGTGCGCAGGATGCGGACGCAGCCCGTGGAGCGCAGCCGGCGCAGGCGCGGGACCAGGACGTCGATCGTGTCCAGCGCGGTCAGCGGCGGGGTGGCCGAGAAGCCGTGCAGGGTGAGCGCCGCGAGGCCCGTGATCACCGCCTCGCCGTAGACCGGGGCGGTGTGTCCCTCGCCCGCGTTCGGCTGGGACGGCACCCCGGCCGTCCGCTCCCGCGCCGCGTACATCAGTACCGCGTGCAGGCGCTCCTCGCTGGTGGGCGGGCCGGGGTGGAGCAGGTAGACGCCGGGGAGGAACTGCTGCCAGGGCCCGCCGGGGCGGCACTGGTCGTTCATCTCGGCGGCCGAGATGCCGTGCGACTTCAGCTGTGCGGCGGTCATGACACGGCGGTGCACCTCGGAGAGGTGGCGCAGGGGGCGGGGGGAGAGCGGGGGGACCGGGGTGTTTTGGTTCATGACCCGGAGGTTCCCGCGTCCGATCGGCTCGCTAACCGCTGTTACACGTCCGTCGACAAAAGCGGACAACCTGGCACTAAAGGACGGGTGTTCGGATGCCGAGTAGGCACGGAAAACCCCTGGTCCGTTCGGGTTGGTCCAGGGGTTACGGCTGCTATTGCCTGAATTCCGTAACGGTCACGGAGGGCCGAGACCTTTGGCCAAAGGTGTCGGCTGGTTGACGCGGTTCGGACGACTCGTTCGCCTGCGGGGCGCTTTCAGCCCCTACGGCAGACCCGGGGCGGCTCACCCGCGCGCGTCACACTCCTGCCCCCGCAGCCCCCGCGCCAGATCGTCCCGCGCCTCCAGCACCAGCCGTCGCAGTGCCGGCGCCGCGTCCTCGTGGGCCGCGAGCCACGCGTCCGTCGCGTCCAGCGTGGCCCGCGACTGCTGGAGCGCCGGGAACAGGCCCCGGACCACGTCCATGCCGATCTGGATCGACCGCTCGTTCCACACCCGCTCGATCGCCGCGAAGTACTTGTCGGTGTACGGCGCGAGCAGCTCCCGCTGCGACGGCTGGGTGAAGCCAGCGATGGTCGCCTCGACCAGGGCGTTGGACAGCACGTCCGACTCGACGACCTGCACCCACGCCTGCGCCTTCACCGCCTCCGACGGCCGCGCGGCCAGGCAGCGCACCTGGTGCCGCTTGCCGGACGCGGTGTCGTCGCGGGCCAGCTCGGCCGCCAGCACCGACTCGTCGGCGACGCCGTGCGCCGCCAGCGGTGTCAGGAACGCCCAGCGCAGCTCCTGGTCGACGTCCAGGCCGTCGATCTTCGCGGTGCCCTCCAGCAGGTCCTTCAGCAGCTGGAGGTCGGACTCCTCGGACGCCACCGACGCGAAGAACCGCGCCCACGCCAGCTGCTGCTCGCCGCCCGGTTCGGCGGCCCGCAGCTCCCGCAGCGCGCCCTCGGCGAGCAGCCGTTCGCCGGTCGGACGCCACTCGGGCGCCACATAGTGGACCAGCGACGAGTTCGCCCACGCGTGCAGCATCTGCAGCACGCCGATGTCGGACTCGCGCCCCGCGAACCGCAGCACCAGATCCACGAAGTCCCGCGCCGGCAGCAGCGCGTCCCGCGTCATGTTCCACAGCGCCGACCAGCACAGGGCACGGGCGAGCGGATCAGTCAGCGAACCCAGGTGCTCGCGCAGCGTCGCCAGGGACGTCTCGTCGAAGCGGGTCTTGCAGTACGTCAGGTCGTCGTCGTTGACGAGCACCAGCTCCGGAGCCTCGGCGCCCGCCAGCTCCGCCACGACCGTCCGCGGCCCGTCGACGTCCACCTCGGCCTGCGCGTACCGCTCCAGCGCCCCGTCGGCGCCCCGCCGGTACAGGCCCACGGCGACCCGGTGCGGGCGCAGCTCGGGGTGGGACTCCGCCGCCTCCTGCACCACCGCCAGCTCGTCGACACGGCCCTCGGCGTCCAGCAGCACCTGCGGGGTCAGCGAGTTCACGCCCGCCGTCTGCAGCCAGGACCGCGCCCACGCGCCCATGTCCCGTCCGCTGGTCTCCTCCAGCACCGACAGCAGGTCACCGAGGCGCGTGTTGCCGTAGGCGTGCCGCTTGAAGTAGCGCCGCGCGCCCTCCAGGAACGCGTCCTGGCCGACGTACGCCACGAGCTGCTTCAGGACCGAGGCGCCCTTGGCGTACGTGATGCCGTCGAAGTTCAGCTTCGCGTCCTGCAGGTCACGGATGTCCGCCGTGATGGGGTGCGTGGAGGGCAGCTGGTCGGCGCGGTACGCCCACGCCTTGCGGCGGTTGGCGAAGGTGATCCAGGCGTCCTTGAAGCGGGTCGCGCCGACGTTCGCGAACGTGCCCATGAAGTCCGCGAAGGACTCCTTCAGCCACAGGTCGTCCCACCACACCATGGTGACCAGGTCGCCGAACCACATGTGCGCCATCTCGTGCAGGATGACGTTGGCCCGGCCCTCGTACGACGCCCGCGTCACCTTGCCGCGGAAGATGAACTCCTCCCGGAAGGTCACCATCCCCGGGTTCTCCATCGCGCCCAGGTTGTACTCGGGCACGAACGCCTGGTCGTACTTCCCGAACGGGTACGGGTAGTCGAAGTGGTCGTGGAAGAAGTCCAGGCCCTGCTTGGTGACGAGGAAGACGTCGTCGGTGTCGAAGTACGGGGCGAGGCCCTTGCGGCACATGGCGCCCAGTGGGATCCGCAGCGTCGTCCCGTCGGCGAAGGTGCGCTCGTAGGAGTCCGTGACGTAGTGGTACGGGCCCGCCACCACACACGTGATGTACGTCGAGATCGCCTTCGTCTCGGCGAACTTCCAGGTTCCGTCGGCGAGTTCACCGGCCCCGTTGCTCCACACGGTCCACCCCTCGGGCGCCCGCACCTCGAAGCGGAACGGAGCCTTGAGGTCCGGCTGCTCGAAGTTCGCGAAGACGCGGCGGGAGTCGGCCGGCTCGTACTGCGTGTAGAGGTAGACCTCGCCGTCCTCGGGATCGACGAAGCGGTGCAGGCCCTCGCCGGTGCGGGAGTAGGCGCACTGGGCGTCGACGACGAGCTCGTTGTCGGCGGCCAGCTCCTCCAGGGTGATCCGCGAGCCGTGGAAGACCTCGCTCGGGTCCAGGTCCTTGCCGTTGAGGGAGACGGCCGTCACGCTCGGCGCGATCAGGTCGGCGAAGCTGGTGGCGCCGGGCTCGTTGCAGCGGAAGCGGATCGTGGTGACCGAGCGGAAGGTGCGCGGCGCCCCGCTCTCGGAGTCCCCGTCGCCGACGGCGGAACGCACGTCGAGGGACACGTCGTACCCGTCGACGGACAGCAGGGCGGCCCGCTCCCGGGCCTCGTCGCGGGACAGATTCTCACCGGGCACGGTGGCACTCCCTCGGGGTGGTGTTCAGTATGCGGACAGCACTGATCCTGCCATGCGCTCCTGACGGTGAGCAGGGGAATGACATGCGGGCGGTCCTTGTTGCGCTTTCAAACGACCGCATCCAGAGGAGAGCCATGTCCGAGAGCGCGACCACCTCCGCGAAGACCCCCGTCGACTTCTGGTTCGACCCGCTGTGCCCGTGGGCCTGGATGACCTCGCGCTGGGTGCTGGAGGTGGAGAAGGTCCGCGACATCGAGGTCCGCTGGCACCTGATGAGCCTCGCCGTCCTCAACGAGGACAAGCTCGACGACCTGCCCGAGGAGTACCGCGAGCTGCTCGAGACCAAGGCGTGGGGCCCGGTCCGGGTCGTCGTCGCGGCCCAGGAGGAGCACGGCACCGAGGTGCTCGGCGACCTCTACACCGCGCTCGGCACCCGCATCCACAACCAGGGCGAGGGCCCCGAGAAGGAGACGGTCGCCGCCGCCCTGAAGGACGTCGGCCTGCCCGAGTCCCTCATGGAGCACTGGGACGGCACCGAGTACGAGCCGCAGCTGCGCGCATCCCACAAGGAGGGCATCGAGAAGGTCGGCCAGGAGGTCGGCACCCCGGTCATCGCCGTCCCCGGCGCCGACGGCGAGCAGATCGCCTTCTTCGGCCCCGTCGTCACCCCGGCCCCCAAGGGCGAGGACGCCGCGAGGCTGTGGGACGGCACCCTCGCCGTGGCCTCCGTGCCGGGCTTCTACGAGATCAAGCGCACCCGTACCAGGGGTCCGGACTTCAGCAACCTGTAGGGGTCACTTCTCGGCGGCCTCCTCACCGAACTGTTCGGGGAGGAGGCCGTAGCCGGCCTTGTTGAACTGGGGGAAGTACGTCCGACAGCCCTTGGCGGTGCAGCGCCAGAGGTTGTCCACGTAGTAGCGGGGATTCTTCATCTGCGCACGGACCGCTGCCCGCTCCTCCTTGTTGAGTTCCCGGAAGACCTGCATGGTGCCGCACTTCGGGCAGTCCAGTACGCGCGTCCCCATCAACCCCTCCTCGCCATCACTGCCAGATCCGGGAAGTCGGTCACCACGGCGTCGACCCCCAAGCCGTAGTACAGCGCGTACTCCGCGAACGCGTCCCCGAAATCGGTCGCGCCGGTACCCCGCCGCAACTCCGCCGGCAGGAACTGGTTCTCCGCGCGGAAGGTGTACGGCCCGATCCGCAGCCCCGCCGCATGCCCGTCCGCGACGAGGGACGTGCCGGCGACCGAGGACTTGTCCGGCCCGATCCAGTCCGCGTACCCGGCGATCCGCGCCAGCCCCGCCGGCGTCATCATGTCCCGGTACGTCGTCGGATCACCGGACGAGACCAGGTCGTACGGCCCACCCGTGGTCCCCAGCGCCTGCCACAGCGGTACGCCCAGACCGGTCATGCGCTGCAGGCTCGTCGGCTCGAAGGACTGCAGGACACACTCGCGCGGACCGAGCCGGTTACGGCGGACCGCGGACGCCAGCCTCGGCTCCAGCGGCAGGCCGATCGAGCGGAAGTACGTCGGATGCTTGGTCTCCGGGAAGACCGCAATCGTACGGCCGTAGGACCTGGACAGCCTGCGCGCCAGGTCCACCACCTCCTGGAAGGTGAGGATCTGCTCCCGGCCGTCGAAGACCGTGTTGCGGTTGCGGACGAGGGGGAGGCGTTCCACCGCCCGCAGCGTCTTCAGCTCCGCCAGCGTGAAGTCCTCGGTGAACCAGCCGGTCACCGCCCGACCGTCCACCGTCTTCGTCGTACGCCGGTCCGCGAACTCCGGGTGCCGTGCCACGTCGGTGGTCTGGGAGATCTCGTTCTCGTGCCGGACCACGAGCACGTGGTCCTTCGTCGGCACCAGGTCCGGCTCGATCCAGTCGGCGCCGGTCTGCACGGCGTACGTGTACGAGGACGCGGTGTGCTCGGGGCGCCAGCCGGCCGCGCCACGATGACCGATGACGATCGGGCCCGGCGGCCGGGAGCCGACGGCTTCGGAAGCGGTCGCCGTCGTGGGCACGGCAGCGGCCGCCGTGGTGCCGGCGGCCGCGAGCAGCAGGGATCTACGTCTCGGGTGCATACAACTCCCTTTCGTCGTACGGCTCTTCACGCGCGTGCCCGGCCGCGCGCCTGCGTCAGACGGGACAGGTGTTCCTCGTATCCCTTCGTGTAGTACGCCGCCCGCCCCTCGTCCGGCTCGACGACGTCCGTCGGCCGCGTCCACGCCTGAGCGTCCAGCGCCACCCCGTACCGCTCGGCCGCCGCCAGCACCGCGCCCCGCGCGCCGACCTCGCCCTCGACGACCCTGAGCGGGCGCCCGAGCACATCGGCGAGCAGCCGCATCCAGGCCGGGCTGCGGGTGCCGCCGCCGCACACGGCCAGCGTCCCGGTGAGCCCGGCCGCCTGCAGGCAGTGCCGGGCGGCATAGCCGATGCCCTCGCAGGTCGCCCGGACCAGGTCGGCGCGGGTCGACTCCAGCGATACGCCGGACAGTTCGGCGCGCAGACGTGGTTCGACGAAGGGGGCGCGTTCGCCGGAGGGTGCGAAGTACGGCAGTACGCGGACGCCATTCGCTCCCGGCGGGGTCTCGGCCAGCAGCCCGTCGACCTCCTCGTGCCGTACGCCCGTCGTCGACAGCACCCAGTCCAGCGCGGCCGTACCGACCATCGCGGGCATCGCGCGCAGCCAGTGCCCGGGCCGGTCGGTGTTGATGTACAGGCCGGCCGGTTCGCCGGTCAGGTCGAGGTCGGTGGTGGCGACCAGGCTGGCCAGACAGGTGCCGACGATGAGAAGACCGTCCCCGGGGGACGTCACCCCCGCGCCCAGCGCACAGGCCGGCAGGTCGTACGGCCCGTTCGCGATCCGCGTCCCGGACGGGAGCCCCTCGCCGCGCGTCCGAGCCGTCGAGACCGGGTCGCTGACCGGGGCGAGGAGCCCGCGCCGGTGGGTCAGCCCGAGCAGCTCGACGACCCCGTTGTCGTACGTCCGCGTCCGCGGGTCCAGGAAGGGCATCGACGCATCCGACACATCCGTTGTCGGGCCCGCGCCCGTCAGCCGCTGGAACACCATGTCCTTGCAGTACAGGGCGGCGATCGCGGCATCCAGCGCCTTCGGTTCATGGCTGTCAAGCCAGGCCAGCAGCGGCCCCGGACACCCCGGGAACATCGCGCTGCCCGTCCGCCGGAACACCGTCTCGAACGTGCCGTCCGCCAGCCAGCGGTCGACCAGTTCGTGTGCGCGGCCGTCCATCCAGGAGGCGGCTGGGCGTACAGCGCGGCCGTCTGTGTCGACCAGCCAGACGCCGTCGCCCTGGCCGGTGAGGCCGGCGAGCTCGACTGGTTCCGGGACGCGTTCGGTTACCTCTTGGAGTACGGCGACCACTGCGCCGTACACCTCGTCCATGTCCTGCTCGACGAGCCCGCCCTGCAGGCTGAGGCGCACCGGGCGGGATGCGACGGCCAGTTCACGGCCGGTGGCGTCGAAGGCGGCGGCCTTCACTGTGGACGTGCCTACATCTATGCCGACGTACATTCCAACCCACTTCTTGGCTCGGTCGGGTGTGCAGTGCCTTTTGCAGCTGGCGTGTCGAATATCTGGCTCGGTCGCCTTCGGGGCGCCACATGTCGGTGTCGTCGGCCCAGTCACGTTGGTGAGCTCTCACCCGAGGCTGGGCTCACGTCAGGCAGTGGGCCAGCGGTTCGCCGCGTGCCCAGCGGCCCACCTCCGCCGCCGCGATCGCCGCCGCCTTCTCCGCCACCGCCCGGCTCGCACCGCCCAGATGGGGAGTGAGGACGACACGGTCGCCGAAACCGAACAGGCGCGAACCGGGCGGCACCGGTTCCGTCTCGTATGTGTCGAGGGCCGCCGCCGACAGGCGCCCGCTCTCCAGCGCGTCGCACAGCGCGTCCTCGTCCAGCAGCGGGCCGCGGGCCACGTTCACCACCACCGCGCCCTCCGGCAGCAGGGCCAGTTCGCGGGCGCCGATCAGGCCTCGGGTCTCCGTGGTGAGCCGGGCGTGCAGGCTGATCACCCGGGATTTCCGCAGGAGTTCGTCAAGCGACGCGACCCTCAGGCCGTGGATCTCGCCGTGCACGTACGGGTCGAAGACCATGACCCGGGCCCCGAACGCGCACAGCACCCGCGCGACCCTGCTGCCCACGGCTCCGTAGCCGACCAACCCGACCGGCAGGTCCTCCAGCTCCAGTCCGCTGTGCTCGTACGTGTAGTACGTCGCCCCCTCCCAGCTCCCCTGCCGGGCAAGGAGTTCATGGGCCTGAGGAATGCGCCGCAGGGCCGCCAGCATCAGGCCGACCGTGAACTCGGCGGTGGCGGCGGCGTTGCGGCCGGGTGCGTAACACACGCGGACGTCATGTCGTTTGGCCGCGTCCAGGTTGACGTTCACCGGGCCGCCCCGGCACACGACCACCAGGCGCAGCTCCGGGCAGGCGTCGAGGACGCGCTCCGTCACCGGGCCCATCTGGGTGACCAGCACCCGCGCGCCCGTCAGCGCGTCGATCAGCTCGTCCTCGGCGTCGCTCGCCTCCGTCACCTCGGCCACCGGGCCGAAGGGCTCCAGTGGCCAGCCGAGTCGCAGTTCGCGTACGTCACAGGTGAGTTCGTGGTCCAGCGCCTGCCTGATGAGCGACGGCAGGATGAAGTGGTCGCCGGCGGCCACCACGCGCACGCGGTTCCCGTGGGTCATCTGAGGGAGTCTCCCGTCTCGGCGTCGAAGACATGGGTGAGGTGAGGGTCGGCGGTGACGTGGACCCGGTCGTCGTGGGCGAGGCGTACCTCGGGGTCGGTGAGGACGACGAGGGGGCGTTCGACGCCGTCGAGGGCGAGGGTCGCGATGCCCGATTCGAGGAGGGGTTCGTGCGCCACCACGCGGGCGGCGAGGCCGCCGTCCTCGCCGGTCAGGCTCAGGTCCTCCGGGCGGATGCCGACCACCACCTCCCGGCCCGCCGGCACCGGCATCGGCAGCGCGATCCGCACGGTGGGGGAGAGCCGGGCGTGGCCGTCCGCCTCCGCGATGCCGGGGAGGAGGTTGATCGCGGGCTCGCCCACGAAGTCCGCGACGAAGACGTTGGCGGGGCTGTCGTAGATCTCGTACGGGGTGCCGAGCTGCTGGATCACGCCGTCCCTCATCACGGCGATCCGGTCGGCAAGGGAGAGGGCCTCCTCCTGGTCGTGGGTGACCAGGATGGTCGTATGACCCAAGTCGCGCTGGATGCGCTTGAGTTCGCGGCGGGTCGTGTCGCGCTGGGCCGCGTCCAGGTGGGAGAGGGGCTCGTCGAGGAGGAGTACGTCCGGTTCGCGGATCAGGGCGCGGGCCAGGGAGACGCGCTGCTTCTGACCGCTGGAGAGGCCGGCCGGGCGGGCGTCGAGGATGGCGGTGAGGTCGACCCGTTCGGCGATCTCCTTGACCTTGCGGTCGACGTCGCCCCGGTCGGCCCTTCTGCGCGCCCGCAGGCCGAACGCCAGGTTCTCCGCCACCGTGAGCGGTGGGTAGAGGGCGTAGTTCTCGAACGCGACCCCGATGTTGCGCTGCTGGGCCGGTCGTGCGATCACCGATGAGCCGTCCACGAGGATGTCCCCGCCGGTCACCGTCTCCAGGCCGGCGATCATCCGCAGGGTGGTGGACTTCCCGCAGCCCGAGGGCCCCAGCAATCCCAGCAGCTCCCCTGAGCGCAGGGCCAGATCGATACCGCGTACGGCGTCGACCGCCGGGCGGCCCCGCGCCGAAAAGGTCTTGCGCAGATCACGTAGCTCCAGCTCGGTCATCGCTGCCCTTCGTCACGGTCGGTGCCTTCGCGCAGACTTCGTAGGTGACCTTGTGCTCGTCCAGGTCCCGCAGCGCCTCCGCCGACGCCCCGTCGTCCACCAGGAGCAGGTCGAAGCGGGAGAGCGGGACCACCCGGTGCAGGGCGACCCGGGCGAGCTTGGTGTGGTCGATCAGCAGGACGTTGCGGGCGGCCGCGTCGAGCATGGCCCGCTTCACCGACACGATGTGCTGCTCCTGGTGGTAGGCGTAACCCCCGTGCACGGCCGATGTGGACGCGAAGCACACGTCCACCCGCAGCTGCTCTATCGCCTCCACACAGGACACGCCGAGGAAGGAGGAGTGCAGCGGGTCGTAGTCGCCGCCGAGGGCCATGAGGTGGATGCCGCGCTGGTCGGAGAGGAGGTTGATCGCCTCCAGGAAGTTGGTGACGACCGTGAGGGGGGTCACCTCGCCGAGGCGCAGCCTGCGGGCTATCTCCAGGGTGGACGTGGAGTCGTCCAGCATGATCGCCATGCCGGGCTCGATCAGCTTCAGGGCTCGGTCGGCGACGGCGGCCTTCTCGGCGCGCATCGTCTTCAGCCGGTACTGCACGTTCGACTCGAAGACCCCGGAGGGCTGTGCGGTCACCCCGCCCCTGAACTTCCTTACGATCCCCTGCCGTTCGAGTTCGTCGAGATCCCGGTGGATGGTCATCAGGCTCACCCCGAACCGCTCGGCCAGCTCGGCGGCCGTCGCCGACCCGTCGGCGAGGACCTGCTCGGCCATGGCGGCCTGGCGGGCGGCGGGGCCCTGCTGTGCGCTGTTCATTGCCCGGTTCACTGTCCGATCCTTCGTCCTGGACGCTCCGGCCGGTCGGCCTCGAACAGGAGCAGGTTCTCAGGCCGGACCGACAGCCGTACCGGATCGTCGGGACGCAGCCCCGCCGTGTCGCCGCGCGGGGCGACCAGGGACACATGCTGCTCGCCGAGCCGGACGGTGACCTCGACGGACCGGCCGAGCACCTCGGTGACGTAGACCGTGCCGGCGAGTTCATGGCCGGAGCTCTCGCCGAGGGTGAGGTCGCGGGGCCGGACGCCGATCAGGACCTGCGTGCCGGGGGCCGCCTCGGCGCGGATCGGCAGCTCGACCTCGCCGTCCGCGGAACGGAAACCGCCGTCGGCGGCGATCGTCCCCGGCAGCAGGTTGATCCGGGGCCGCCCGAAAGCCCGCGCCACCTCCGTGTCGTACGGCCGGTACCAGATCTCCTCCCGCGTCCCCGTCTGCACGATCCGCCCGTCCCGGATCACCCCGATCCGGTCGCCGAGCGCCAGTGCCTCGACGGAGTCGTGGGTGACGTAGAGGGTCGTGGTGCGCCGCACCGCACCGATCGCCTTCAGCTCGGCCCGCATCTGCTGGCGCAGCTTGGCGTCGAGGTGGGACAAGGGCTCATCGAGGAGGAAGGCGCGGGCGGGCCGGACCAGGACGCGGCCGAGGGCGACGCGCTGGCGCTGGCCGTTGGACAGCCGGCCGACCGGGCGGTCCAGCAGGGCGGAGATGCCGAGGAGTTCGGCGATCTCGCCGATCCGCTCCCGGGCCTGCGCGGCGGGCAGGCGGTGGCGTGGGGAGCGCAGCGGCGAGGCCAGGTTGTCGTAGGCCGACTTGTGCGGATAGAGGGCGTAGCTCTCGAAGCACATCGCCACGCCACGGTCGTACGGCTCGACACCGCGCATGTCCCTGCCGTCGAGCTCGACCGTGCCGGCGTCGGGGGTCTCCAGCCCGGCGACGGTCTTCAGGGTGGTGGTCTTGCCGGCGCCCGATGGGCCGAGCAGGCAGAAGAACTCGCCCTCCCGGACGTCCAGTTCCAGGTCGTCGAGTGCGGTGACCTTGCCGTAGGTCTTGCGGACGCCGGACAGACGGATCACGACTTCACCGCCCCGAACGACAGGCCGCGCACCAGATACCGCTGGATGGTGAGGGCCAGCAGCAGCGGCGGTACGACGGAGACCAGCGCGGCGGCGGCCGTGAGGTTGTACTTGGGCCGGTCCCCGCCGAGGAAGGACAGCGCACCCACGGTCACGGTCTGGGCCTCGTTGGAGGTCAGGATGAGAGGGAAGACGAAGTTGTTCCAGGCGAAGATGAAGGCGAGCAGCGATACGGCCGCCACCCCCGGCTTGACCAGCGGCAGCGCCACCCTCACGAACGCCTGCTTGCGCGTGTAGCCGTCCAGCAGCGCCGCCTGTTCCAGTTCGGGCGTGAGATCGGCGAAGTACGACCGCATGATCCACACGATCAGCGGCAGGGTGACGAGCTGGAGCACCCACACCATGCCGACGTACGTGTCGAACAGTCCGAGCTTCTGGTACAGCACGAACAGCGGGATGATCACGGTCAGTTCGGGCGCGAACCGGAACGACAGCAGCGTGAACATCAGGTTCTCGGAGCCCTTGAACCGCCAGCGCGCCGACGCGTACGCCGCCGGAAGACCGACGATCAGCGAGAGGGCCACCGCGCCCAGCGACACCACCAGGCTGTTGACGAAGAACCGCACGAACGGGATGCCCTCGCTGTCGCCGAGGACGGTGCGGTAGCCGTCGAGGGTGGGGGAGAACGAGAAGTAGGTGGAGAAGAGTTCGTTCGTCGGCTTCAGCGACAGGATCACCATCCAGGCGATCGGGAACAGCGCGAAGAGGAAATAGAGGATGAGGGCGGCGTCCGCCAGCCACCCCAACAGCCGTTTCCTGAACATCATTTGGCAGCCACCTCCGCCGCCTTCCGCTGGATCTTCCCCAGGTGCTTCACCAGCACCATCGCGGCGAGATACACCACGGCCCAGAGCACGATCGTGTAGCTGATGCCGAACGAGTACCGCTGGAAGCGGATCGCCTCCAGATAGGCCCGGATCTGCAGGACGACGGTCGAGTCGCCCGGGCCGCCCTCCGTCAGGGCGTAGATGATGTCGAACACCTTCAGCGAGTCCATGAACCGGAAGATCACCGCGACGAGGACGTACGGCCACAGCATCGGCAGCGTCAGCCGCCGGAAGGTGTACCACCAGCCCGCTCCGTCGACGGCCGCCGCCTCGAAGGGGGAGGTGGGGAGTGACCGCAGCCCGGCGAGGGCGAGGATCGCCACGAACGGGGTGTAGACCCACACGTCCACGGCGATCGACGACAGCAGGGCGCCGGTCGGGGTGTCCGTCCACTGGACTCCGCCCAGTCCGAAGGGTCTGAGCAGGTAGTTCACGACCCCGACCGACGGCTGGAGCATCAGCTTCCAGATGATCGCCGCGATCACCGGGGCGATCATCAGCGGCAGGATCAGGATCTTCTCCAGGATCCGCCCGACGATCGTCGACCGGTGCAGCAGCAGGGCCACGGCGACTCCCAGCACCGTCTCCACGGCGGCGGCCCCGACCGCGTACAGCACCGTCACCCACGCCGAGTTCCAGAAGGCCTCCTGCGTGAACACGGTCTCGTAGTTCTCGAACCGCACCATGTCCGGCTGCGGTTTGCTCGCCGAGAAGTCGAACAGCGTGTAGTACAGGCCGAGCCCGAACGGATAGAGGATCCCGCAGGTCAGCAGCAGGGCGGGGACGATCAGGACGTACGGGCGAAGGGCGAGCCGCCATCCCATCGGGCTAGCCCACCTTGTCGGCGAGATCGCCCGCCAGCCCGTCCAGCACCGACTCGGCACCCTTGCCGCCGTAGATCTCCTGGAGGGCGGCGGCCCAGCTGGTGGTGGCGTCGAAGAACTGGGCCTGCGGGGTGAACTGGATCTTCGTCTGGTCGACGACGGTCTCGAAGGTCTCGATGAAGCCGGGGAGGTTCCTCATCTTGTTCTTGTAGGCGGCGTCATCGGCGATCGATTGGCGCACCGGGTCGATGTGGTTGTGCGTGATCGCGCTCTTGCGCAGGTGCTCCTTGCCGGTCGCCCACTGCAGGAACAGCCAACTGGCGCTCTTCTTCTTGCTCTTGGCGTTCATGCCGAGCGACCAGATCCACATGTTGGTGGCGAGCGACCCGTCCGGCCCCTTCGGTCCGGGGTGGAAGGCGATCTTCCCGGAGGCGGGACTCGCCCCCTCCACGGCCTGGAAGTAGGCGGCCGTGTCCGCGTCGAACAGCATCCCGGCCTTCTTCGCGCCGAGGTCGCTGGAGCACTGGTACCAGGTGTACGACGTCCAGGACGGCGGCCCGCCCTGCTTGACCATGCCGGCCCAGTCCTCGGTGAAGGCGACGGCCTCCGGGGTGTTCATGGCGGGTGTGAGCTTCCCGCCCTCGACCGTGAAGTCCTTGAGCCCGTTGCGCGCGTACATGGTCATGAAGCCCGGGTGGATGGTGGCCCAGCTCCGGGACCCGCGTACGGCGATCCCGTACATGCCGTCGAAACCGGCACCGGGCGCTTTCTGCTTGATGGTCCCGGCGATCTCACGCAGCTCGTCGAAGGTCTCCGCGGGTTTCAGGCCGAGCCGCTTGAAGACATCCGTGTTGTAGGCGACGACGTTCGTCTCCCAGCCCCACGGCAGCGCGTACTGCCCGCCCTGCCCGAGCGGCGCGCCCGCCTTCAGGGACCACTGGTCGGCCTGGAGGAGGTTCGGGAAGAAGTCGGCCTGGTCCCATTCGGCGCCGGTGGCCGAGGAGTTGCGCATCCAGGGGCCGAGGTCCTCCAGCCAGCCCGGCGGTCCGTACTGCCAGACCATGTACGCGCCGAGCATGAAGACGTCGTACGAGGCGCGTCCGCTGGACAGGTCGACGGTGAGCTTGTCGAAGTAGTTGTCCTCGGGGAAGACGTCGTACTCGACCTTGATGCCGGTCTTCTCGGTGAAGGCCTTCAGGTCGGCGACCAGGGCGTCCGTGTACGGGTGCTTGTTGAGCAGCGCCTTGACGGTCGTGCCCTTCTCGCGCTGCCAGTCGAAGGAGCCGGTGACGTCGTCCGCCGCCGAGCCGTCGCTCTTGCTGTCGTCACCGCCGAACCCGGCACCGCAGGCGGAGAGGAGGGGGGTGGCGGCGAGGGCGGCGCTCAGTGCCAGGAAACGTCGGCGGTCGTGCACGTGCGTGTCCATCCGTGACCTCCACGTGGGGCTGGGTCCGGTGCTCGGGGGTTAACACGGCGAGTCGACTCGCTAACCGAGGGTGGAACGGCGGAAGTTGGGCGTCAATCCCTCGCGCAAGGGAAAATCTCAGGGCAGAGTGTGAAGTTCACGGATCGAGATGTGCGGGAGCGAGCCGGAGGGGCAGAAAGCGCCCCGGAGGCGAACGACCAAAAGGGCGGGAGGTCCGGATGGAGCAGGACCAGGAGGCATGGCTCGGGATCGACCTGGGCACCCAGAGCGTCCGCGTACTGCTGGTCACCGGGGACGGCACGGTCCTCGGCAGCGGCTCGGCGCCCCTCGGCGGGCGGCGGGACGGTGTGCGGCACGAGCAGGATCCGGCCGAGTGGTGGGACGGGCTGTGCGCGGCGTCCCGGTCCGCGCTCGGCTCCTTGAGGGGCGTGCCGGTCGGCGGGCTCGCCGTGTGCGGGACGTCCGGGACCGTGCTGCTGACGGACGGGGCAGGGCGGCCGATGAGCCCCGCGTTGATGTACGACGACGGGCGCGCGACGGCTCAGGCGGCGCGGGCGCGGATGGCGGGGATCGGCGTGCAGGACACCTGGGCGCTGCCCAAGCTGCTCTGGCTGACCGAGAACTTCGGCCACGGCCGGGTCACCCACCAGCCGGACCTGATCGTCTCCCTCCTCACCGGCGAGCTGCCCCCGGCCGACTCCAGCCACGCCCTCAAGACCGGCTACGACCTGGAGCGCGACGCCTGGCCGGCCATGCTGCCCCGCCTCGGCCTGCCCGACACGGCGATCCCGGACGTCGTCCGCCCCGGCACCCCCCTCGGCGAGGTCTCCGCGACCGCCGCCGAGGCCACCGGCATCCCCGCCGGCACGCCCGTCATCGCCGGCATGACCGACGGCTGCGCGGCACAGATCGCCTCCGCCGCGCTGCGCCCCGGCTCCTGGAACTCGGTGCTCGGCACCACGCTGGTCCTCAAGGGCGCGGCCCCGGTCCCGGTCCGGGACCCGACCGGCGTGGTCTACAACCACCGTGCGCCGGACGGGAGTTGGCTGCCCGGCGGTGCCTCCAGCGTGGGCGCGGGCGTGCTCACGGCGGCGTTCCCGGGCGCGGATCCTTCGGCCATGGACGCGAGGGCCGCCGCGTACGAGCCGTCGGGGGCGATCACGTACCCCCTGGTGTCACCCGGGGAACGCTTCCCGTTCCTGGCCCCCGACGCCTCCGCAATCGTCCTCGGCGAACCGGAGGCGGACGCCGACCTGTGGGCCGCGCTCCTCCAGGGCGTCGCCTTCACGGAACGCCTGTGCCTGGACTACCTGCACCACCTCGGCGCCCCCCTCGACGGCCCCCTCACCTTCACGGGCGGCGCCGCCCGCAGCCCGTACTGGAACCAACTGCGCGCCGATGTCCTGGGCCGCCCGGCGAGGGTGCCGCAGCAGACGGAACCCGCCCTGGGGATGGCCGCGCTGGCGGCGTACGGCGCGGGCGCGGCGCCGGGCCTGCCGGAGGCCGCGGAGGCCATGGCCCACATCGCCACGACGATCGAACCCCGCCCCGACCGCACGACGCGCTTCGCGGAACCGTACGCCCGTCTGATCGACGAACTCGCCACTCGAGGCTGGCTGCCGCCATCGGTGGCGGCGCACGCGCATGCGCGCCTCGACATGGATACGTCGGCTCCATGAGCCCACCAGCTCGGGGCCTTGGGTTCGATGGCGGCTGCGGGTGGTATGTGGCTGGTCGCGCCCACGCGGCGGAGCCGGATATGTCACAGCCCCGCGCCCCTTGGGGTGCTGCAGCGCTGTCGGCTGTTCAACCCGCCCAGCCTGCGGGCAGTCGTGCCGCTGGGGCGGCTCCCGACCCACAGAAGGCGGCACCCCGTCAGCGCCGGGCTGCGCGACCCCCCGACCTCAGCCCTCACGCCGAGTACTGGACAGCCGATGACCACAGCCACGACCCTCCTCCTCGCCCGCCACGGCCAAACCACCTGGCACGCCGAGAACCGCTACGCCGGCATCAGCGACATCCCGCTCACCGACACGGGCCGAGCCCAGGCCGACGCCCTCGCCCGCTGGGCCGCCGCCCACCCGGTCGACGCGATCTGGACGTCCCCCCTCTCCCGTGCCGTCGCCACCGCAGAACCCGCCTGCCGCGCCCTCGGCCTCACCCCGCACCGCGACCCCGACCTCCGCGAATGCGACTTCGGCGTGCTGGAGGGCCGTACGCTCGCGGAGTTCGAAGCGGAGAACCCGACGGCCGCGGAGGCGTTCCGCACAGACCCGGTGGCCAACCCGTTCCCTCAGGCCGAGGACCCCGTCGCCGCCGCCGAACGTGGCGCCGCCGCCCTGCGCCGCATCGCCGCGGCCCACCCCGGCGCACGCGTCCTCGTCGTCGCCCACAACACCCTGTTCCGTCTGGTGCTGTGCACGCTGCTGTCCATCCCGGCGAGGGAGTACCGCAGAGTGTTCCCGAAGTTGCGCAACGTGGCGATCAGCGAACTCCGCATGAACCCCGACGGATCCGCCGCACTTCTCTCCCTCAATGTGCCCTGCGAGCCCGACCTGCCGTAGCACCATGGGCGCATGACGGAGATCGACACCTCGGTACCGCACTCGGCCCGCATCTGGAACTACTGGCTGGGCGGCAAGGACAACTACCCCGTGGACGAGGCGGCCGGCGACGCCTACACCGCCGTCTTCCCCGGCATCGTCACCATCGCCCGCAGCAGCCGGGCCTTCCTGGGCCGCAGCATCCGGTACCTGGTCGCGGAGGCGGGCGTACGCCAGTTCCTCGACGTCGGCACGGGCCTGCCGACCGTCGACAACACGCACGAGGTCGCCCAGCGCATGGCCCCCGAGTCGAGGATCGTCTACGTCGACAACGACCCCCTGGTCCTGGCGCACGCCCGTGCCCTCCTCACCTCCACGCCCGAGGGCGTGACGGCGTACGAGGACCTGAGCCTGTACGAGCCGGAGAAGATCCTTGAAGCGGCCTCGCGCACCCTCGACCTCTCCCGCCCCACGGCCCTGATCCTCAGCGGCATCCTCGGCCACGTCGCCGACTACGACCAGGCCCGCGACATCGTCCGCGGCCTCCTGGCCGGCCTGCCCTCGGGCAGCTACCTCTCCCTCAACGAGGGCTCCCGAGGCACCGACCCGGCCTACGAGCAGGCCCAGGACGCCTACAACGAGACCGGCGCCGTCCCGTACTTCCTGCGGCCCGTCGACCAGATCGCCGGCTACTTCGAGGGCTTGGATCTGGTGGACCCGGGCATCGTCTCCGTCCCCCTCTGGCGCCCCGAGCCGAGCGACGAGGACCCCCGCCCGATCGGCCAGCACGGCGGCCTGGGCCGCAAGCCCTGACGCCCGCTCTCCCGGCAAGGGGAAGCCCCCGCGAGTCACGTCCTCGCGGGGGCTTCCTTCTTTCCGCCTGCCGTTCGTGAAGGGTGAGAAGACGATCACGAGGCAGGACGACTCAGGGAAAACGGCTCAGGGGGCGAGCAGCAGCACATCGGCACGGGACTTGGCGGCCTCGTAACGACGGGCGACGTCCTGCCAGTTGACGACCTGCCACATCGCCTCGATGAAGTCGACCTTCTGGTTGCGGTACTGCAGGTAGAAGGCGTGCTCCCAGGCGTCGAAGACGAGGATCGGCGTCGCGCCCTGCCCGACGTTGCCCTGGTGGTCGTAGACCTGCTCGACGATCAGCCGCCCGCTCAGCGGCTCGTACGCGAGCACACCCCAGCCCGAACCCTGCGTGGTCGCGGCGGCCTTGGACAGCTGCGCCTTGAAATGGGCGTACGACCCGAAGGACTCGGCGATGGCGTCCGCCAGCTCGCCCACCCCGTCGGCGGCGAGCGGCTCGCCACCGCCGTCACCGGTCATGTTGTGCCAGTAGATGCTGTGCAGGATGTGCCCGGACAGATGGAAGGCCAGGTTCTTCTCCAGGCCGTTGATCGACCCCCACTGCTCCTTGTCCCGCGCCTCCGCGAGCTGCTCCAGGGTGTCGTTGGCGCCCTTCACATAGGCCGCGTGGTGCTTGTCGTGGTGCAGCTCGATGATCTCGGGGCTGATCACGGGCGCGAGCGCGGAGTAGTCGTAGGGCAGTTCCGGGAGTGTGTAGACGGGCATGAAGGGTCCCCTCAGAGCTCTTATTGCAAGTAGCTTGCAACAACAAGCTAACAGCAAAAAGCCCCCGTGTGGATCACACGGGGGCTTTGGTGCCGTCGCAGCGGTGTCGCGGGGCGTCAGCTCTTGGCGCGGGCCTTCTGCCAGGCGTATCCCACGACCGCCAGGAACAGCGTCATCCCACCCGTCGAGTACAGCTGCACACGCGTGTCCGGCTCCCGGGCCATCAGTACGAAGATCGCCACCATCCCCGCCAACGCGACCCACGTCAGCACCGGGAACGCCCACATCCGCACGACCAGCTTCTCCGGCGTCTCCCGCTCCAGCCGGCGTCGCAGTCGCAGCTGGGAGACGGCGATGAAGATCCAGACGACCAGGATGACCGCGCCGATCATGTTCAGCAGCCAGGGGAAGACATCGTCCGGCCGCCAGTAGCTCAGCACCACGCACACGAAGCCGAACACCGAGGAGGCGAGGACGGCGATCCGCGGAACCCCGCCCGACACCCGGCCCAGCGCCTTCGGGCCCTGCCCGCGCTGGACGAGCGAGTACGCGATGCGCGAGGAGCCGTAGATGTTGGCGTTCATGGCGCTCAGCAGGGCGACCAGGACCACCACGTTCATGAGCTGGCCGGCGCCGGGGATGCCGAGGTGGTCGAGGGCGGCGACGTACGGGCCCTTCTCGACGATCTCCTTCGAGTCCCAGGGGACGAGCGTGACGACGACGGCCATCGAGCCGATGTAGAACAGGGCGATGCGCCACATGGCCGTGCGGACCGCGCTCGCAACCCCGCTGACCGGGTTCTCCGACTCGGCCGCCGCGATGGTGACCGTCTCCATGCCGCCGTAGGCGAAGACGGAGGCCAGTAGGCCGATGATCAGTCCCTCGCTGCCGTTGGGCAGGAAACCGCCCTCACCGGTGAGGTTCGTGACGCCCGGCGCGTCCGTGCCCGGCAGGACACCCGCGATCGCCAGCCCGCCCAGCACCAGGAACAGCGTGATCGCGCCGACCTTCAGCGCGGCGAACCAGAACTCGAACTCGCCGAAGTTCTTGACGGCGGCCAGGTTCGCGCCGCAGAAGACGACCATGAACAGCGCCACCCACGCCCACTCGGGCGTATGCGGCAGCCAGGTCGTGACGATCTTCGCGGCGCCGATGCCCTCCAGGCCGACGGCTGTACAGAGCAGCACCCAGAACGACCAGCCGGCCGTGAAGCCCGCCCACGGGCCGATCGCCCGCTCGGCATGCGCCGAGAAGGAGCCCGAGGAGGGGTGGGCCGCCGACATCTCGCCCAGCATCCGCATCACCAGCATCACGAGGAGGCCGGAGAGGATGTAGGCGACGACGATCGACGGACCGGCGGCGGCGATACCGGCGCCGGACCCGACGAACAGGCCCGCGCCGATGACACCGCCGAGGGCGATCATCGACAGATGGCGCTGCTTGAGGCTGTGGGACAGGGTGGCGTCGTCCGCTTGTGGCGGCGTGTCGACCGTGGGGGTGCTGGGCATGGGCGCGGCTCGTCCAATGCGTGAGATGGGCAAAAACGCCCACAGTCTGGGCAGCCTCTCCGCTTGGAAGGAGAGGCTGCCCACTATGCGGACGCACTCGGCACCGGGTGTGACTACGCGGCTACGGATGTGTAGTGCGAGGCGTCGCCCTCGATCGAGTAGCTCTCCTTGCCCTCGATGCCGACCGGCACGTCACCGGCGACGGTCACCCGGTGCAGGCGGCGCGGCAGGCCGTCGTAGTTGTCGATGGCGTAGTGCTGGGTGATGCGGTTGTCGAAGAGGACGAGCTGGTTCTCGGACCAGCGGTGGCGCAGGACGTTCTCCGGCCGGGTCACGTAAGCCTGGAGCAGGTCCAGGATCTTGCGGGACTCGCCCGGCGGCAGACCCACGATCCGCTGGGCGAAGCCGCCGATGAACAGGCCGCGCTCGCCGGTCAGCGGGTGGACGCGGACCACCGGGTGGACCGTGCGGTACTTGATGGACGTGAACTGGGCGCGCTGGGCGGCCTGTTCGTCGTCGATCTCCTCGTCCGGTACGGCGTAGTCGTAGTCGTTGGTGTGCTCCGCCCACAGCGTGTCGGCGAGCTGCCTGAGCGGCTCGGGCAGGTTGCGGTAGGCGGCCGCCGAGCTGGCGATGAGGGTCTCGCCGCCGTACGGCGGAACCGTGATGCTGCGCAGGCTGGTGGCCTGCGGCGGGCTGAGGACGAACGTGACGTCGGTGTGCCAGTGGTTGGCGGCGCGGCCCCGCTCGCTGTCCACGGGGAGGACGTTCGGGACGCCGTCGACGGAGGACACCGTCGGGTGCGCGGTGGTGAGGTCGCCGAAGTGGCGGACGAAGGCCTGCTGGCCCGCGTCGTCCAGGTGAACGTCGTCGAAGACCAGGGCCTTGTGGTCGTTGAGGGCCTCGCGGAGGGCGACGACGGTCTCCTCGGCGAGGGGCTGGGAGAGGTCGATGCCATGGACGCGGGCGCCGATGTTCGCGGTGACCTTGCGGATGTCGAGGGACATGCGGGGGAGTCCTTTCAGACGAGTTTCAGACGAGGGCGGGTGCGGGACTGACGTACTGGTTGGCGGGGCGGGGGAGGCCGTAGCGCTCCCGCAGGGTCCGGCGGGGGCCGTATTCGGTCCGGAGCAGGCCGCGGGCGCGGAGGATCGGGACGACCTGGTCGACGAAGGCGTCGAGGCCGGAGGGCAGCACCGGGGGCATGATGTTGAAGCCGTCGGCCGCGCCCTGCGTGAACCAGGTCTCGATCGCGTCGGCGACCTGCTCGGGCGTGCCGGCGAAGGTGAGGTGGCCGCGTCCGCCGCCGAGCCGTCTGACGAGCTGCCGGACGGTGAGGCGCTCGCGCCGGGCGAGTTCGACGACGAGCGAGTAGCGGCTCTTGGCGCCCTCGACGGCTTCCTCGGACGGCAGGTCGGCGGGGAGCGGGGCGTCCAACTCCAGGGTGCCGGGCTGCAGTTGCAGCAGCCGCTCCAGGCGGTCCACGCCGTGCGCGTACACGATGTGGTCCTCGAGAACCTGCTCGTGTGCCCGCGCCTCGGCCTCCGTCGACCCGATGACCGGGACGATCCCGGGCAGCACCTTGATGTGGTCCGGATCCCGCCCGGCCACCGCCGTACGGGACTTGAGGTCGGCGTAGAAGGCCCGCGCGTCCTCGATCGTCTGCTGCGCGGTGAACACGGCCTCCGCGTACCGGGCGGCGAAGCGCTTGCCGTCCTCGCTCGACCCCGCCTGCACGAGCAGCGGATAACCCTGTGGCGTACGCGGCACGTTGAGGGCGCCCTCGACGCTGAAGTACGTCCCCCTGTGCCGGGGCGGATGGATCTTGGCGTCGTCGCCCCACACCCCGGCCGCCTTGTCGGCGACGATCGCGTCGTCCTCCCAGCTGTCCCAGAGCTTCAGGGCGACGTCGAGGAACTCGGCGGCACGGGCGTACCGCTCGGCGTGGGCGGGCTCGGCGTCCAGGCCGAAGTTGCGGGCGGCCTCGGCACCGGCGGTGGTGACGATGTTCCAGCCCGCCCGGCCGCCGCTGATGATGTCGAGGGAGGCGAACTTGCGGGCCAGGTTGTAGGGGGAGTTGTAGGAGGTCGAGGCGGTGGCGATGAGGCCGATGTGCTCGGTGGCGGTCGCCAGCGCGGTGAGCAGGGTGAGCGGCTCCAGGGCGCCGGCGGGGCGCTGGGCGAGGTTGTTCCACAGCTGCGGGCCGTCGGCGAGGAAGAGCGAGTCGAAGGTGCCGCGTTCGGCGATGCGGGCCAGGTGGACGTAGTGGGCCAGGTCCACATGGGCGTACGGGTCGCTCTCTGGGAGGCGCCAGGAGGCCTCGTGGTGGCCGGTGTTCATGAGGAAGGCGTTGAGGTGGAGTTGGCGGGGCATGGGGTGTCCTTTGCTTCGGGCCGGGGGCGGGGAGGGTCAGGGTGACCGGGGGAGGCTTGCGAGCGCCGGTCCAGGCGATCCAGCCCGTCCGGCGTTTGAGGACGAGGCCCTTTCGGGGCCGACGGGGGTCCAGGGGGCGGAGCCCCTGGCAGGGTCGAAGGGGCGGAGCCCCTTCAGGACGGGACGGGTAGGGGCGGCGGGGGCGAAAACCGCCCGAGCTCGCGGCAGCCGACGGTCACCGCACGTCTTCGGTCACACCCAGCGCCGCAAGCAGCCGCCCCCGGTACTCGCCGCGCGCATGCGCATCGCGGTCGATGGTCAGGTCCAGCCCGATCCGCCCCCGCTCCAGCACGAGCACCCGGTCGGCCAGCACGATCGCCTCGTCCACGTCATGGGTGACCAGCAGCACCGAGGGCCGATGCCGCTCCCACAGCTCCCGCAGCAGACCGTGCATCCGGATCCGCGTAAGGGCGTCCAACGCCCCGAACGGCTCATCGGCAAGCAGCAGCTCAGGCTCCCGAACCAGCGACCGAGCCAGCGCAGCCCGCTGCGCCTCCCCGCCCGACAGCTCGTTCGGCCAGGCCCGCTCACGCCCCTCCAGCCCCACCTCGGCGAGCGCTTCGCGCCCCTTCCGCACCGCCTCCTTCCCGTCGAGACCGAGGAGTACGTTGTCCAGGACCCGGCGCCAGGGCAGCAGCCGGGAGTCCTGGAACACCACGGACACCCGCTCCGGCGCGCTGAGCTGCCCGCTGCCGGCCACCTCATGATCCAGGCCGGCGACGGCCCGCAGCAGCGTGCTCTTGCCGGAGCCGCTGTGCCCCAGCAGGGCCGTGAACTGCCCGGCCGGGATGTCGAGGTCGATGCCGTCGAGGACGGTACGGCCGTCGAAGGAGCGGGTCAGACCCCGGAGCTGGACGGCGGGGCGGGTCAGTTGCTCAGTGTGCGGCGCCACGACAGCACCCTCCGTTCGATGATGCGGACCGTGCTGTCGGAGACGAGGCCGAAGATGCCGTAGACGACGAGGCCGACGAGGATGACGTCCGTCTGGCCGTAGTTCTGCGCCTGGAACATCATGTAGCCGAGGCCGCTGGTGGCGTTGATCTGCTCCAGCACCACCAGGCCCAGCCAGGACCCGGTCACCCCGAGCCGCAGCCCGACGAAGAAGCCGGGCAGCGCGCCGGGGACGACGATCTGCCGGATGAACCGGACCCGGCTGAGCCCCTGCACCTCGGCGAGCTCGACGAAGCGGCTGTCGATGCCGGACAGGGCGGCGTGCGTGTTGAGGTAGATCGGGATGTACACGACGATGGCGATGATCGCGATCTTGAAGGTCTCGCCGATGCCCAGCCAGAGGATGAACAGCGGGATCAGGCCGAGCGTCGGGATCGCCCGGTTGAGGTTCACCGTCCCGTCGATCAGCGCCTCCCCGGTCCGGCTGAGCCCGGAGGCCAGCGCGAGGACGACCCCGGCGGTGAGGCCGATGACGAATCCGGTCCCGGCGCGCTGCAGGGAGGTCAGGATGTCGTCGGGCAGAGTGCCGTCGGTCCACAGGTGGGCGCCGGTGTCCAGCACCGTCCAGGGTGCGGGGATCGCGCCGGGGTCCAGTGCTCCGGCGGCGGAGGCGACGGCCCACAGGACGACGAGGAGGGCGGGGCCGACGAGCCGGGCGGCGGGCACGCGCTTGCCGGGGGCGAGGGAGCGGCGCCGGCGGACGCGGTGGTCCGTTTCCGGGAGGGCGGGGGCCGTACTCACGGCTGTGGCGGTCATGGCTGGGGTCACCTCCGGTATTCCGCGGGTACGGACTTCGCCGCGATGCCCTCGAAGCGGTGGTCGAAGAGCTCGCCGACGTCGAACTTCTTCACGAAGCCGCCCTCCGCGAGAAGATCCGCGGTCTCCTGCTCCCACTGGATGGCCTCGTCCCAACTCGGCGGGAACAGCGGCTTGTTGGCGAGCTCGGAGATGGACTTCGCCTGGGCGAGGGTCAGGTTCTGGGTCTTGACGTAGAACTCCTCGTTCCAGATGTCGGGGTTCTCGTACGTCCACACCTGGCCCTTGGCCCAGTACGGGATGTACGCGGCGACCGCCGCGGCCTTCGCGGGGTCGTTCAGCACGGAGACCGGCGCCCACAGCAGGTTGAGCAGGTCGACGACGTCGGTGGTGATGGTGCGGGCGCCCTTGGACTCGTACTGCGCGAGGTAGGCGGGCGCCTGGGTGTTGCCGAGCGGGGCGATGTCGACCTGGCCGGACTGCAGGGCGGTGAGGAACTGGTTGCTGGTCAGCGGGACCAGCTCCACCTCGTCGTAGGCCAGGCCCGCCTTCTTCAGCGCCCGCAGCAGGACCACGCCCTGCGCCTGGCCCTGCGAGAAGGCGAGCCTCCTGCCCTTGAAGTCCTCGACCGACCGGATGTCGCTGCCGGGCTTGGTGGCGAAGAGGTAGTTGGGCTTGCGGGTGATGTTGATCGCGACGATCTTCGCGTCGAAGCCCTGGTAGTGCGCCTGGATCGGCGGGATGCCCGCGTTGTTGGCGAGGTCCAGGGATCCCGCGCGGAAGGCGTTGATGACATCGGGTCCGGCGCCGATGTTCAGCCAGCCGCCCACCTTGAAGGGCAGCTCGCCCAACTCGGCGAGCTTGAACTGGAGTTGCTGGGTGTTCTGGAACGAGGCGATCTTCAGGCTGGTTCCGGCGGGAACCTTCTTGGCGAGCGGGGCGGTGGAGGCCCCCTCGGCCGCGTCGGCGGCGCTGCTCTCGGCGCAGCCGGTGAGGCCGGCGGCAGCGGCGGTGACGCCCAGCAGTGAGGTCAGGAACAGACGGCGATCGATGCCCGGGGCAGGCAGAGACGGCATGGCAGGACTCCATAAGCCAAAGTGACGGGAAGGCAGGCGGAATTCCGGGCAGGGAAAAGCCAGGGCGGGGGAAATTCACGCAGGGGGAAATGAGCGCTTCACACGCGGCAACGTGTCAGCAACAAAGGGTGCGACAGCTCACGAACAGGCTCATGAGCAGGATGTTCCTGGTCATCGGTGGCCCCTGTCAACATTCCGAGTTTCTGAATTAAATAGCCTCAGGTGAAGCGGCCAGCGGATCCCGGTAGAGCACGTCGAGCGCCACCGATCCACCGGCCACGGCGAGCACGGAATGCGGGAAACCCGTCGGCACGACGGCCGTCGCGCGTTCGTCCCCGACCTCCGCGCGCAACGCGGCGAGGCAGTCCTCCCGGTGCACGACCCCCAACTCGGTCACCACCACCGTCTCCGGATTGAGCACGTCGAGCAGCAGCCCCACCGCCCGGCCGGTCATCCGCGCCCGCTCGGTCAGCAGCCGTACCGCCACCGGATCGCCGTCCGCCGCCGCGCGCACGACATGCATCGGGTTCACCCCGTCGATGACCCCGGCCGCCCGCGCCCTACGGCACAACGTCCGCTCGCTCAGCTCAACTTGGAGGCAGCCGAAACGCCCGCAGTCGCACGTCTCCGTACCGCCCGGCACCGGCAGATGGGCGATGGTCCCGGCCTGGGAGCGGGGCCCGTGGTGCACCTCGTCGTTGGTGGCGAACGCCGCGTCGACCACATTGCCCACGAACAGATGCAGCACGCTCCGGCTGCCGCGCGCCCGCCCGAACAGCCGCTCCGCGTTCACCAACGCCCGCGCGTGCCCGTCCACATGGACCGGCAGCCCGGTGCGTGCGCCGAGCACCTCCCGCACCGGCACCTCGCGCCAGCCCAGCAGCGGGTGTTCGACGACGGTCCCGGAGTCCCGGTCCACCCAGCCGCCGGCCGCGAAGCCGACACCGAGCGGCCGGCTGCCCGGCGCCCCGTCCAGCAGCGCGGCGAGCCCGTCGGCGGCCCCGGCCAGCACGCCGTACGGCTCGATCGACCCCGCGTGCTTCACCTCCCGCTCGGCGACGACCCGTCCGCGCAGATCGAGCAGCGCCACCGTGGTGTACGGCACGGCCACATGCACCCCGCCCACCACGAACCGGGAATCGTCCAGGTCGACCGGCACATGCGGCCGCCCGACCCCCTTGGCCTGCCGGGGCGCGGCGGCCTCCCGGATGAGCCCGAGCTGAGTGAAGCGGGCGCAGTAGTCGGTCACCGAGGCCGGCGACAGCCCGGTCAGCCGGGCGATGGTGCTGCGCGCGACCGGCCCGTGCTCGAGTACGGAGCGCAGGATCACGCTGGCGCTGGTCCGGCGCCGGTCACGGTCGGCGACGCGGGGGACGGGGGACGAAAGGGTGGGTGTCGCGGTATGGGGCATGGGGAACTTCCTCGGGAGCCGGTCCGACACTGCGCCGTTGGGAGCGGGCGAGTCGTACCGACGGGCCGACTCACCCGGGACGGCGACAGGCGGCCGCGCCCACGCGTCGCAGGTCGACATGGCGACGCGACGAGAAGTTCCGGGACTGGGCGACCATGCGCTCGAAGCTAGCAAAGCGGCCACCCGCTGCCCAGACGACGACCGACGGGCGAGACGGCGTCGTCCCACACGGGTCACACGATTGGCGAAACCCCACAGTCGGCTCCCGGACCGGAATGTGAGCTCAACGTCCCTGCCTCAGTGACCGGCATCACGCCGTACCCGGTGTAACAGCCACTCTTTGTCCGGAGCCCACCAAGCCCGCGAACGCGCCTTTGTCGACCACTGACGGTGATCGAGCGAAACACCCTGGGATAGCGTCACACCGTCCCGTACTGCCCTCACCCCGCGGAGTCCCCATGAGCACCGCTGCCGCCGCCCCCGCTCGCACCGGACAGGTCCTCGCCGACCTGATCCCGGCCTCCCGCGCCCGCGACATCGCGCTCGTCGTCGGCGGCGCCGCGTTCACCGGCCTCGCCGCCCAGATCTCCGTGCCCGTGCCGGGCTCCCCGGTGCCGGTGACCGGCCAGACCCTCGCGGTGCTGCTGGTCGGCACGGCCCTCGGCGCCGGCCGCGGCTTCCTCTCCCTCGCGCTGTACGCGCTGGCGGGCATCGCGGGCGTGCCGTGGTTCGCGGACGGCACCTCCGGCGCCGCGGCCCCGTCCTTCGGCTACATCCTCGGCATGATCCTCGCCTCCACCGTCGTCGGCGCCCTGGCCCGCCGCGGCGCCGACCGCACCGCGCTGCGCACGGCCGGCGCGATGCTGCTCGGCGAGGCGATCATCTACGCCGTCGGCGTCCCCTACCTGGCCCTCGCCACCGGCATGTCGGCGACCGCCGCGATCGCGGCCGGCCTCACCCCGTTCCTGATCGGCGACGCCCTGAAGGCGGCCCTGGCCATGGGCGCGCTGCCCACGGTCTGGAAGCTCGCCAACCGCTGACACGCGGTTTCCATGAGGAAGGCCGGGGCGCGGCTTCGCGCCCCGGCCTTCCTCAGCTCTCCGTGGAGTCAGCCCTCCATCCGCCGAGGCCGCCGCTGAGACCACCACAGCCCGGCCGTGCCCGCCGCGATCAGCGTCGCGCCCGCCGCGCCCAGCGGCAGGACGTCACGGCCGAGGCCCGTCTTGGGCAGCTCGTCGGCGCCCGGTGCGACCGGCGTGTTGTCGGTGCCCAACAGCAGCGGGGTGGCCGGGGCGTCGGGCGACGGGTTCGTCGTACCGAACGGCACCGGGCCCTGCTGCCAGTACGTCTTCTTGCCGTCACCGGTCTGGACGGGAAGACAGATCTTGCCGGTCTTGCTCAGGTCGTACGTCGCGTCGACGGCGTACGACTTCGACTCACCGGCGGGGAGATTGTCGATGGGGCAGCTGAATCCGCTGTTCGAGCCCTCGGGAAGGCCGCTTTCCTCGATCGCTGAACAGCCCTCGACATTCTTGACGGTGAGGCCGTCGAAACCGACGACCAGAAGCCTGATCTCTCCGCTGTCCTTGGTCCCTTCGTTCTTCACCGTGGCGGTGATGTCGGTTTCTTGCGAACTATTGTCCACCGAGATTTTTTCGGGCAGCTCGGTGGTCAGTTCCACCCCGGCCGGCGCCTCGTCGATGACCTTTCCCCCCTCGCTGCTGCCGGGTCCCTGCTCGTCCGCGCCGGCAGTGGCGGAAAGGATCAGCACTGCCGAGAAAGATGCCGCGACCAGCGATCCCGCGATGGCCGTCGTGCGACGAGAACTCATGTTCGTCCCCCTTGCCTGCGCCTGAATTCGCAGTACTTGAAGAGCTACCACAAGATTTCTCCGCACTATGCTGGTACGGCGCGAAGTGTGACCATTGTGTTTCAATGGCGGATGTCCGATGCGGCTTCGAGGGGGGTGCAGTGGATTGCCGGGGAATACGGGAAATGCGGGAAGCGCGGGAAATACGAGGAGTGGCGGGCTTCCCGGTTTACTGGTGACGGGGCGCTACCGGCTGGTCGAGAGTATCGGTCAGGGGGGAATGGGGCGGGTGTGGCGAGCGGTCGACGAAATACTCGATCGACTGGTCGCCGTCAAGGAAATGCGCATCGACGGCCTCGATCCGGAGGACACCCGCACCCGCCGCGAACGCACCCTGCGCGAGGCGCGGGCGACGGCGCGGATCGACCACCCCCACGTCGTACGGGTCTACGACGTGGTCGACGAGGGCGAACGCCTGTGGATCGTCATGGAGTTGGTGGCCGGCCGCTCCCTGGAACGGATCGTGGCGGAAGAGGGCCCGCTCGGCCCGTGCGAAACGGCCCGGATCGGCATGGGCCTCGTGGCGGCACTGCGCCAGGTCCACGCCCGCGGTGTCCTGCACCGGGACATCAAGCCGGGCAACGTCCTGGTGGAGGCCGAGGCGCAGGCGGCGAGCGGGCGGGGCCGGGTGGTGCTGACGGACTTCGGCATCGCGGCGATCCAGGACGCCAAAGCCCTCACCATGGTCGGCATGCTGGTCGGCTCGCCCGACTACATGGCGCCCGAGCGCGTCTCCGGCCGCCCCCAGGGCCCACCGTCCGACATCTGGTCCCTGGGCGCCACACTGAGCGCGGCCCTGGCCGGCCGTTCCCCGTTCTCCCGCGACACGACCCTGGCGACCCTGCACGCGGTCCTGTACGAGGAGCCCGAACTGCCGCCGACGGCAGGCCCGTTGAGGGGCGTACTCGCCGCGCTCCTGGACAAGGACCCGTCGGCCCGGCCCGGCCTGGACGATCTGGAGACGGCTCTGCAGCCGGTGGCCTTTCCGGCACCGGTGCCGACGATGCCGGTGCTCGGGGGAGTGGTCGGCGAGTTCCGGGAGCCGGTGGAGGGGCGGGGGCAGGGGGAGCCGGGGAGCGGCGAACCGGGGCAGCGTGAGCCGGTGCGCGGAGGGCCGGTGCGCGGGGAACCCGCCTCGGCGGAGGCACCGGAGCTGCGGCCTGAGCCGCGGCCCGCCCCGCAGCCCGATCAGGGGTCGGCGATCGAGCTCGAGCGGATGGACAACCTCACGCACGAAACCGAGCCGACGCCGGATCCCCCAACGACGGCCGCGCTCAATCCCACCCCCCAGCCGACCCCGCATCCAGAGCCCACGCCGGCCATCCCGGCACCCCAGCCGCCCCCGACGGAGACACCCACTCCCGCCCTTCTGCCGACGCCCCCGACTCTCACCCCGCGCGACCCCCGGCGACCGGACGACGCCGTACACGACGCGATACCGCCGCAACCCTCGATCACCAAGCCGGCCCCATCCTCAACCTCTTCCGCCCCGCGCTCCTCCTCCACCACCAACCCCTCCACCACCCCTCCCTCCTCCACAGAGCCCCCCTCAGAACCCCGCTCAGAGGCCCGCTCCCACCCCCCGGCGGCCCATCATCCCGGCAGTCCCACCCCCCGCCGCCCCGGCGTCTCCCTGTCCCGAGCCGATGCGGTGACCGAGCGGCGGCCCGCCCCGGAGCCGGAGTTCTTGCCCGGCGCCGCACGGCCGTACCACCCGATGCCACCCGGCGAGCTCCCCGGCCCGCCGGTCCCGGCCGAACCCCGGCGAGGGCGGCGCCGTACGGGACGTGTCGCCGTGGCCGTCGGTGTCGTCGCGGCGGGGGCTGTCGTCGCGGTCGTCCTGGCGACCAACCTGGGGTCGCCGGGAGGCAAGGAAGCCGGATCCTCGGCGTCCGCCTCCGCAGAGTCCTCCCCGGGCGCCGGCCCGTCGTCCACGGTCGAGGGCACGTCGAGGCCGCAGAGCCTGCCGCCCGGGTCGCGTCGGGAAGCGGGCGGGTTCGCGTGGGTGCCGCCCGAGGGGTGGCGGCGGGACGTCAAGACCGGGTCGGAGGTGCACTACACCTCGCCGGACGGCAAGCAGGAACTCGCCGCCAAGTCGTCCCTGGCCCGCGACGACCTGATGGACTCCTGGCGGAAGTCGGAGAAGAACGCCCAGCAGGGGCAGCAGTACCGCAAGATCCGCCTGGAGCGGACGACGTTCCGCGGGCACCCGGCGGTCGTCTGGGAGTACACCTTCACCCTGCAGGGCGCGCCCTGGCACGCCCAGCTGCTGGGCTTCACCATGGACGGCAAGTCGTACCAGATCAACACGTGGTACCAGCCGGACATCGAGGCCGAGGCCCTGCGGACCTACGAGAAGGTGAAGGACGGCTTCACGGTGCTGTGACCGCACGGAAAAAGGGAGGGGCGGTGGGGTGCACAGCGCACCCCACCGCCCCTCCACAGGGCGACAGCAGCACGGTCTTGCGGCCGTCGTGCTCGGTGTCGGTGAGCATGTAGCCGAGGACGAAGACGATCAGCGCGGCCGTGGCCCAGGTCAGGTACGGGTACAGCCACATCTTCACGACCAGCTTCTCCGGCGCCTCGGCCTGGATGATCTTGCGCATGCGCAGCTGCGAGAAGCAGATGACCAGCCAGACGAACAGGGCGACCGCGCCGGAGGAGTTGACGAGGAAGAGGAAGACGGAGTCCGGGTAGGCGTAGTTGAAGAACACCGCCACGAATCCGAAGACGACGGAGGCCAGGATCGCCGTGCGCGGCACGCCGTTGCCGGTCGTGCGGGCGAAGGCCCTCGGGGCGTCACCGCGCTCGCCGAGGGAGAAGGCCATGCGGGAGGCGGTGTAGAGGCCGGAGTTCAGACAGGACAGCACCGAGGTCAGCACGATGAAGTTCATGATCTGACCGGCGTGCGGGATACCGAGGGAGTCGAGCGCGGCGACGTACGAGCCGTCGTCGGCGATGGACTTGCTGTCCCACGGCAGCAGCGAGACCACGACGAAGATCGAGCCGAGGTAGAAGACGGCGACTCGCCAGATGATGCTGTTGGTGGCCTTGGTGACGGCCTGCTGCGGGTTCTCGGACTCACCGGCGGCAAGCGTGGCGATCTCGCTGCCCATGAAGGAGAAGACGACCAGCAGCACACCGGTGAGGATGGCCCCGGCACCGTTGGGCAGGAAGCCGCCGTGCTCGGTGAGGTTGCTGATCCCGGCCTGGTCGCTGTCGACGCCCGGCAGCAGACCGAAGACGGCCAGACCGCCGATGACGATGAACGCGGCGATCGCGACGACCTTGATCCCGGCGAACCAGAACTCGAACTCGCCGTACGACCCGACGGACACGAGGTTGGTGGCGGTCAGCACCACCATCACGATCAGGGCCCAGGCCCACTGCGGTACGGCCGGTATCCAGCCCTCCAGGATCACCGCACCGGCGGTCGCCTCGACCGCCAGCACGACGACCCAGAAGAACCAGTACAGCCAGCCGATGGAGAACCCGGCCCAGCGCCCGAGCGCCCGGTCGGCGTGGGCGGAGAACGACCCCGAGGTCGGGTTGGCCGCGGACATCTCACCCAGCATCCGCATCACCAGCACCACGAGCGTGCCGACGAGGGCGTAGGAGAGGAGGATGCCGGGGCCGGCGGTGGCGATACCGGAGCTGGACCCGACGAAGAGTCCGGCGCCGATGACACCGCCGATGGCGATCATGGAGAGATGGCGGTTCTTGAGCCCGGCCTGTAGGCCGTGGCCGCCGGGGGCGGGTCCGGCCGGTCCGGCCGATCCGGCCGTCTTCTGGGTCGGCTGCGAAGTCATGGAACGGATTTCCTTTGCGCCGTGGGGAGCGGTTCTCGTACGGGGGGTGAACGAGCGGTGTACGAGTCGGACCAGTGAATCGGAGGAGAACTGATTCGGAAACCTTTGATTCGGGATTGTTACTTGAGGTTTCCTTGAGCTTCCATAGCCTGCGTCACATTTGACGTGATCGACACCCGACGCTGCTGCCCGGAAACAGCCGTGTCACACTCGTTCCATGCGCGTGTATCTCGGCTCCGACCATGCGGGCTTCGAACTCAAGAACCACCTCGTCGAGTGGCTGAAGGCGGCCGGCCACGACCCGGTCGACTGCGGCCCCCACATCTACGACGCCCAGGACGACTACCCGCCCTTCTGCCTCCGTGCGGCGGAGCGGACGGCCGCGGACGCCGACTCCCTCGGCATCGTGATCGGCGGCTCCGGCAACGGCGAGCAGATCGCCGCGAACAAGGTGAAGGGCGTCCGCGCGGCGCTGGCCTGGAGCGAGGAGACGGCCGCGCTGGGCCGCCAGCACAACAACGCCAACGTCGTCGCGGTGGGTGCGCGCATGCACACGACGGAGGAGGCGACGAAGTTCGTCGAGACGTTCCTGGGCACGCCGTACTCCGGTGATGAGCGTCACACCCGACGCATCGACATGCTCGCGTCCTACGAGACGACAGGCGACCTGCCCCCGATCCCGCCGCACCACCCGCAGCAGTAGCTGGTTTTTTCAGCCCGTCCGGCGTCTGAGGACGAGGCCCTTCAGGGGCCGAAGCGGGGGTCTGGGGGCGGCAGCCCCCAGGGAACCGGGTGGAAGGGGCGGAGCCCCTTCAGGATGGGACGGGCAGGGGCGGCGGGGCGGAAACACCGCACGCCCGGCCCCACCCACCCGCACACGACGAAGGAGCCACCGTGCCTGAGGGGCACACCATCCACCGGCTCGCCCAGGACTACGCGAGCCGGTTCGCCGGCACGGCAGTGCACGTCACCAGCCCCCAGGGCAAGTTCTCCGACGCCGCAGCCCTCCTCGACGGCGCCGAACTCACCCACACCGAGGCCCACGGCAAGCACCTCTTCCTCGGCTTCCGCGACACCGACTGGATCCACATCCACCTCGGCCTCTTCGGCAAGGTCAACTTCGGCGACGCCCCCGCACCCCCAGCCACGGACACCGTCCGCCTCCGCCTGGCCAACGCCACCGCATACGTCGACCTGCGCGGCCCCACCACCTGCGCCCTGATCACGCACACCGAGAAGCAGGCGATACACGACCGTCTCGGCCCCGACCCCCTCCGCGCGGACACCGACGCCGACCCGCACCTGGCATACCGCCGGATCTCCCGCAGCCGTACGACGATCGCCGCCCTGCTCATGGACCAGAAGGTCATCGCGGGCGTAGGCAACGTCTACCGCGCCGAGGTCCTCTTCCGGCACCGCATCGACCCCTACCGCGCGGGCAAGGACATCGCCCCCGCGCAGTGGGACGCCATCTGGACGGACCTCGTCGAGCTCATGCGCGAGGGCGTCCGCAACAACCGCATCGACACCGTACGCCCGGAGCACACCCCCGAGGCGATGGGCCGCCCGCCCCGCGTCGACGACCACGGCGGCGAGGTCTACGTCTACCGCCGGGCCAACCTGCCCTGCCACATCTGTGGCGGCGAGATCCGCACCGCCGACCTCGCCGCGCGCAACCTGTTCTGGTGCCCGAACTGCCAGACTCCGTAGGGGCGTTGCCGGATCCGCCCCCGGCTCGGGCTCAGAACCCGTGCGGCAGCCAAGGCGCCACAGCCGAAGCGAACCCCACCGAGGTCTCCGCCAGCGCCCTCTGCCGCAGCTCCCGCACCCGCCCGGCCGCGCCCAGCGCCTCCAGGCTCACGCCACCGAGATAGGCCGCCCCCAACTCCCGTACGGACAGGGCGAGATCGGCCGCGTCGGTCGTACGCTCGCAGGACGCGCCCTTGGCGTCGCCGGACAGCCGCCAACGCCCGGCGTTCCAGGGGCAGAAGGCGTCCTCGACCTCCAGCACCACATCCACCGGCGCCTGATAGGTCCGCGCCTCCAGTGCGGCCCCGAGGTCCACCAGCCGTACATGCAGGGAATCCCGCACCCGCAGCGCGCAGCGCCGGATGTCGGACACCTGGTACTGCCAGGCCTCGTCCACCGGGCGCCCGTACGCCTTCACCGTGGACGTGAGGTCGATGTCGAACAGGAACCGCCACAGCGCGGCCTGCGCCGCCGGGTCCAGGGCCTCGGTGTCCCGCAGATGGACGACGCCCTTGGGTCCGCCGGCATCCCACTCCGGCTTGACCCGGAAGCGTACGTACCCCACGACCTCGCCGTCCCGCTCCGCCAGCACGCACTGCAAGGGTGACCCGCCGTCCCGGTCGCTCTCCGGGTCGAGCAGCCGGAGCCGCTCCCAGCCGGGCGTCCGTACGAGCATCCCCGGCCGGCCGGGGACCTTGCGCGCGTACACGGCCTCGCACACGTCGAGGACGTCGGCCGCGACGGCGTACCGCAGACGTACGTCATCCGTGCCGGGCGGCACGGACAGGCGGACGCGGGCCGTGTCGATCTCGGAGTTCACATGGAACGTGCCGATGCCGTACCCGAACCGGCCGTAGATCTCCGGCTCGGAGGCGGTCAGCACGGCAAGCGGCCAGCCCCACGCGCGCACGTCGTCGAGCTGCCGGCGCATCATCGACGTCAGGACGCCGCGCCGGCGGTGCGTCGCGGCCACGCTGACCATGGTGACCCCGGCGGCGGGCACGGCGGCACCGCCGGGCACGGTCAGCCGGAAGCTGAAGGCACCGGCCGTGCCCACACACGCGTCCCCGTCCCAGGCACCGAGGGAACGGTCGAACTCGGTGAGGGAGTTCCACAACTCCCGTTCCTCGGCCGCCTCCGGGACCCCGCCGAAGCCGCGGATCAGCGTGTCGTACCAGTTGTCCCAGTCGTCCCGGCGCAACACCCGCAGCTCGGCGTACCCGGGGTGGCTCGCACTGTCTTTCGCCATGAACCATGCCTACCAGGGCATTGCGGGACGAGCGAGGGAATTTCTCGTTGGCGGCGGCGAGACCGCTTTCCGTGAAGTTCACTGTGAAGTTGAACCTCGGACGGGGGACAAGTGGGACCTCCCGTGCCAAGCAGCTGGTCCGATGGATAGGGTCCCGAACTAATGGCAGCAGGACGAGAGCGGCGCACGGCGGCCGAGACGTTCATGGCCCGGTTGAGGATGCAGTGGCACCGGGCCCGCGTCGGCGTGCGCAGAAGCGCGGTGGACTACTTCCGCGGCGACGGCTCGGACTGGATCGCACTGGCCGGCCTGCTCCTGACGGTTCCCCTGATCTGCGCCGTGACGATGGCCAACCCGGTGTGGTTCTCCCCGGCCGCACTGGTCCTCCCCATCGTCGCCGGCGGTCTGCTGCTGCGCCCGGCGAGCCTGCTGGGCCTGTACGCGGCGGCTGCCACGGCGCTGATCGTGGAGTCCGTGCAGCTGGGGCCGTACACGGAGGGCCCGTCCCGCGTGACCCCCGGCGTGGTCCTCGTCGTCGCGGCCTGCGGCTTCTTCGGCCTCCTCATCGCGCAGTTCCGCAGCCGCGTGGGCGTGCCCTGGCGGCGCGGCGGCACGATGCTCTTCGACCTGCGCGAACGCATCCGCGTCCAGAGCAAGCTGCCGAGCCTGCCGCACGGCTGGCATCGCGAGATGGCGCTGCGCCCGGCGGGCGGCCAGTCCTTCTCCGGCGACTTCGTGGTGGCGGCCCGCACCAACGGCGGCCGCACCCTGGAGGTCGTCCTGACGGACGTGTCCGGCAAGGGCATGGACGCGGGCTCGCGCGCCCTCCTCCTCTCGGGCGCCTTCGGCGGCCTCCTGGGCAGCCTCCCCCCGCACGCCTTCCTGCCCGCGGCCAACGGCTACCTCCTCCGCCAGGACTGGGACGAGGGCTTCGCCACGTCGATCCACCTGGTCCTGGACCTCGACTCGGGCGACTACGAGCTGTACTCGGCGGGCCACCCGCCGGGCCTGCAACTGAGCGCGGGCAGCGGCCGCTGGGAGGAGAAGGCGGCCGAGGGCCCCCTTCTCGGCGTGTACGACGGCGCCCAGTTCGACCCCGTGAAGGGCTCGCTGCGCCCCGGCGACGTGCTGATGCTCTTCACGGACGGCCTGGTCGAGACATCGGACCGCGACATCGTCGAAGGCATCGACCGCCTCACCGGCGAGGCCGACCGCTACGTCGCCGGCGGCTTCCACGGCGCCGCGTGGCACCTCATCGAGGCGGTCGCAAAGGACGTCAACGACGACCGCGCCCTCCTACTGATCTGCCGCGAGGGCCCCACAGCAACGGCGACCCGCTGACCCTCCGGGTCCACACGTCACGCCGCCGGTCACGACCTTTCAGCGGATCCGGCGTTGAGGACGGGGCGACTCCGTCCCGGGGCCCAGTGTCCGGTGTCCGAGGCCGAGGCCACACCACCCCCCAGCCCCCACCCACCCGCGGGGGGTGTCTTCGTCGGGTGGCGGTGCTTTCTCGGTGTCGGCCAGTGTCTTTGAGCGGGTCGGGTGTTCGAGGCCGAGGCCACACCGTTCCTAGCTTCCGCCCGCCCGCGAGGGGTGTCTTCGTCGGGTGGCGGTGCTTTCTCGGCGTCGGCCAGTGTCTTTGAGCGGGTCGGGTGTCCGAGGCCGAAACCACGCCACCCCCCAGCCCCACCCACCCGCAGGGGGTGTCTTCTTCGGGTGGCGGCGCCTTCTCGGTGTTGGGCAGTGTTTTTCAGTGGGTCGGGTGTCGAGGCCGAAACCACACCACCCCCCAGCCCCCACCCACCCGCAGGGGGCGTCTTCCTCGGGCGGCGGCGACTTTTCGGCGCCGGGCCGTATCTCTCAGCCCGTCTGGGGGTGCCCCCTCTGGGGGAGTTTGAGGACGAGGCCCTTTCGGGGCCGAAGCGGGGGTCTGGGGGCGGCAGCCCCCAGAGGGGCCGGGGTCGAAGGGGCAGCGTCCCTGGGGGATGGGACGGGTAGGGCCGGCGGGGGCGAGACACTGGACCGGTGACCGAGACACCCCGAACCCAGCTGTCCCTCGCCGCCGTGGAGGCCATCGCCCGCGCCGCCCACGAGGGCCAGACCGACAAGGCCGGACGCCCCTACACCGAGCACCTGAGGGCCGTGGCCGACGGCGTACGCACCCGCGGCGGCGACCCCGAACAGATCGCCGCAGCCTGGCTCCACGACGCCGTCGAAGACGACGCGCTCGACGAACGATGGCTCGCAGAGGCCCCCCTGAGCCCCCGCACGAAGGCCATCGTGCTCGCGCTCACCAAGCGCGACGGAGAATCCCCCGAGTCGTACGCACAGCGCATCCTCGCCACCGACGGCGCGCTCCTGGTCAAGCAGTCCGACCTGGCGCACAACGCGGACCCCACACGCCTCGCGCTCCTCGACGAGGCGACCCGGAAACGACTGACCGAGAAGTACGCAAAGATGCGCGCACTTCTCGGTCTGGCCGGCGAGTGACGTCCCACAGAAGGAACCGGGGCATTCCGGTCAGGCGTTGACCTTCTCCCGAGCGGCCGCACCCTCACGCTTCTCGCGCTCACGCGCCAGCTGCGCCGCATCCCGCTTGAACGCCCACTCCATCTTGGGCTCCATCGCGAACCGGAACACCCGCTGCACCGGCTTGGTGCACAGCAGGGTGACACCGATCGCCGCGCAGACGGTGACGAAGATCTCGCCCAGCGGGCGCTGCAGCCACGCGTGGTCGAACCAGCCCTGGTAGTCACCGGCCTTCACGACGAAGCCGTGCAGCAGATAGCCGTACAGCGTGCCCGCGCCCAGTGCCGTGAACCACATGTGGCGGCGCGGCACCCAGGCGAAGAAGCAGGCCGTCAGCAGCAGCGAGCAGCCGAACATCGCCAGCACCATCACCGGCCCGCTCCACCACGGCGCGGCCAGCTCCTGCGCGGCGTCACGGTGGTAGAACCACGCGGTGTTCATGCGCGGCACGGCCCACCATCCGAAGGCCAGCGCCACCGCGAACACCGGCACGGACAGGATCCGCACCGTACGCGTGCGCACCATGTGGAAGTGCTCGGGCTTCATGATCAGACCCAGCACGAAGTACGGCAGGAACTGCAGCACCCGCTGCAGGTCCAGGTCGTCGCCGATCTCCGGGGTGACCGTCGCCGCCATGGCGAGGCCGAGCGCGACGGGCAGCGGCCAGCGCACCATCTTCCAGATGGGGGTGGTCATCCGCCAGATGAACAGCGCGCACAGGAACCAGGTCAGATACCACGGGTCCAGGAGACTGATCTCCTGGCTCGGGTCCTCGTCGATCCAGCGCTTGAAGAGCGGATACGCCGTCTCGAAGACGATGTACGGCACGGCGACGCCGGTGATCAGCCGCTTGAGCCGACTGGGAGTCGCGTCGAAACTGCGCGAGAAGAAGCCGGAGATGATGATGAACGCCGGCATGTGGAAGGTGTACACGACGGTGTACACGCCCTCCAGGATCCGGCTGTCGCCCTTGATGGGCTCCCAGGCGTGTCCTATCGCGACCAGTACGATCGCCAGGTACTTGGCGTTGTCGAAGAACGCGTCGCGCTGCTTGGCACCGCTGGACGCGGGTCTGTTGTCCGCCTGAGCCTGCCGGCTCTGCGGTGAGCGCGGACTCGGCACGCCGTCCGCCGACGACTGTGCCGGGGGAAGGGGCGCTCTGTTGTGGCCGTGCGGGCGCAGCGAGTTCGTCACAGACCCTCCCGCCGGAATCCGGGGGAGTCGATCCGGGACCTCGCTGCGCATACGGGGGACGAGACAGCGTGGAACATCTGAGGCACCCTAGCGTTGTCTGTGTGATTTCGTAAAACCCCCGAGGTTGTTCGTGGTTATTGCGCTCGATGACGCGTGTACAACGAACATGCACCTGTCGGCCACCTGTTGGCCACCCGTCTTGTCCGGATTCATCCTGACTAAAAGGTGCATATGACCAGGAGTTGCCTGCGGCGCAATGATCATTGAATGATCACCACGTCAAGAATTCGAAATGCCCGCGAACACGTTGTGTGCCGATGGAAACGATCTCGCCGAATTCCCTGTGCGGGTGTCCGGTCGAAAAGCAGTACGGGCACAAGACGCAAGGTCCGGAGCGCTCGCGACCCGCACAGATCCGGCACAGGTGTGGCGAACGAAACGTCACGTGCCGCATAGCGGGGCCCGGTTGGTGGCACGATGGTTCTGGCGGGGGTGCGCGGGGTCGCGTCCCCGGGCCGGGAGAGCGGACCGACCGAGGGTGTGATCTGTTGTGGCCATTTCGCTGTCAGTGGTGCTGCTGTTGGCGATCGTCTTGGTGGTGCTGATCCGTGGCGGATCCCTGAAGGCCGGCCCCGCCGTAGTCGCCGTGCTGTTCGGCTTCTTCCTGGCCTCGACCGGGATGGCCGACGACATCCAGCGGTTCCTCAACTCGATAGCCGAGACCATCAACTCGATCCAGTTCTAGGGTCCGTGGGGCCGCCCGGAAGGGTACGGATACCCTCGTTCGTGATCGTCGAACGTACGAAACGACGGTGCGGAACGGGGGACGTACGGGATGGCGCTGCGCGAGACCGACCCGGCGGAAGTGGGCGGCTACCGGATCGAGGACCGCCTCGGCTCCGGTGGCATGGGCGTGGTGTACCTGGCCCGTTCCGCCTCCGGCCGCCGTCTCGCCCTCAAGGTCGTGCACGCGCAGTACGCCGACGACGACGAGTTCCGCATCCGCTTCCGCCGCGAGGTGGCCGCCGCCCGCCAGGTCAGTGGTGCCTTCACGGCCCCCGTCGTGGACGCGGACGCCGACGCGCCGCGCCCCTGGATGGCCACGCTCTACATCCCCGGCGAGGACCTCGGCACCCATGTCCGCCGCCACGGCCCGCTGCCGCTGCCGAAGTTGCGCGAACTCGCCGCAGGGCTCTCGGAGGCGCTGCGCGACATCCACCGCGCCGGAATGATCCACCGGGACCTGAAACCGGCCAATGTGATGCTCGCCGAGGACGGCCCCCGCGTCATCGACTTCGGCATCTCCCGCGCCGCCGAGTTCGCGGCCTCCGACGTCCTCACCCAGACCGGCCGCGTGATGGGCACCCCGCCCTACATGTCCCCCGAGCAGTTCTCCTCGCCGCAGGAAGTGGGCCCCGCCGCCGACGTCTTCTCCCTCGGCTCGGTCCTCGCCTACGCCGCCACCGGCCGCGGCCCCTTCGACAGCCCGAGCCCCTACGAGACGGCCCTACGGGTCGTCGACGGCGATGCGGAACTCGACGGCGTACCGGACGAATTGCTCCCTTTCATCCGCCTGTGCCTGGAAAAGCATCCGAAGTCCCGCCCCACCACCACCGAACTCCTCACGCTCCTGCGTGACGGCCGCCTGCCCGACCCACGCCCCGAACCCGGCCCCGCGACCACCCCGGACGAGCCGTCCGCCCCACGCCGGCGGCGCCGCAGCCGACTCCTCCTCGTCTCCGCCCTGAGCGCCCTGCTGCTGGCCGCCGCGACCACCGTCACCGTCGTGGCGGTCAACGCCGAGCCGACCCCGGCCGCGCGCGACCTCCCCGCCGGCTGGCGTGCCTGGCAGGCCAAGGACACCCACGACCCCGAGGGCTTCGCCGGGGGCTCCTTCACGAACTGTGCCGTCGCCGACGGCGGCCTCATCTGCGCGGGCGACGACGTCAAGGCGGCACGCTTCGAGCTCGCCACCGGCAGGGTCGCCTGGAGCAGCCCCGTGGATCCCACCCCGGACGAGACGGGCAGCTCCGAGGGCGAGGTGCTCGGCACCAACGAGGACCGGGTCTACGTCTACGAGAACAACGAGGTCCCGAACAAGAACGAACCCGGCTCGATGATCTACGACTACTCGATCCAGGGCCTCGACGCCCGCTCCGGCTCGGTCCTGTGGTCCCGGCGCGTATGGCACGGCACGGAGGCGAGCGCCCCCAGCATTGGCCCGGGCGGCGCCCAGTCGAACGTCGGCGTCGTCCCGCAGGGCGTCCTGAGCGCGGACCCGGTCAAGTCGATGTCGTACACGCTGCTCGACGCCGCCACCGGCAAGCCGCGCTGGCGGCGTTCCCTGCCCAAAGCCGACATCTGCGACCTGCGTGCCGTCGCCGGGAACGGCTACCTCCTGTGCTCCGACGCCGGGGGCGAGCGGGCCAGGGTCATCCGTATCGACCCCGCCACCGGCGCACCTCGCTGGACGGTCGGCGTGTCCGGCTCGCTGACGCTGGTGGGGCAGGCCGACGGCCGCCTGCTGTTCGTCGACGACAGCACCGCCGCCTACGGCTCCCTCACCGCGATCGACGTCGCCGACCACACCAAGCACACCGTGCGCCTGGCCCGCCCGGTGGCCGCCGGCGGCACAGGTACCGTCAGCGACGGCACGGTCTTCTTCACCACCTCCAGCGGACGCGTCCAGGCGGTGGACCCCCGCACCGGCCGCCGCCTCTGGGACACCCGCTCCTCCGTCGAGTCCCCCGGCCCCCCGCTCGCCTTCGGCGCGTACGTCATCATCGCCTCGCCCGGCGGCCGCCTGGCCGCCCTGGACCGCGACACCGGCAGGGAACGCGACGCCCGCCCCAGCCCCGGCGGCGACGCCGCGGCCGGCAGCGGCCTCCCCATCACCCGCTCCGGCGACGCCCTCTACGTCCCCTACGGCGTGCGCTCCGTCTACTCCGTGGACGCGGCCAACCTCTAGACCAGGCGCGTGCGCGTCTCGGGACACGCGGCCGGACATGCGAAGGGCCCGGTTCACGGAACCGGGCCCTTCGGCATACAGAGCGGGCGACGGGAATCGAACCCGCGTAGCTAGTTTGGAAGACTAGGGCTCTACCATTGAGCTACGCCCGCACAGCGACACGCCGCAGGTCAGGTGACCGCGGCACTGCAGGCATCGTAGCGGGTCGGGCCCCCTCGGCGCACACCCCGTAAATGCGGCCGCCCCACTGCCTGCGGCCATGTACCCTACGTGTCGCACCAGCACGGGGTGTGGCGCAGCTTGGTAGCGCGTCCGCTTTGGGAGCGGAAGGCCGTGGGTTCAAATCCCGCCACCCCGACCACGACCGGTCACCACCGGCCATCATGTGCGACGACCTCGGGTGATCGTGTCCCTTGATCGCCTTTGAGGGCGTGTGGCCGCTGCCGTTACTATGCAAGCTGCACGCCCGTGTGTCTCTCCGTACGAAGTCACGAAGTCCTCCGGGCGGCGAATCCGCCGGACCAGTCTGGCTCCGGCAGAAACCAAGAAGTCAGCCACAAGGAGACCGAACCGTGAAGAGCGCCGTGGAGACCCTGAACCCGACCCGGGTTCGGCTCACTGTCGAGGTGCCCTTCGAGGAGCTCAAGGACAGCCTCGACGCGGCGTACAAGAAGATCAACCAGCAGGTCACGGTGAAGGGCTTCCGGAAGGGCAAGATCCCGGCGCGCGTCATCGACCAGCGGTTCGGCCGCGGTGCGGTCCTGGAGGAGGCGGTCAACGACGCGCTTCCGAAGTTCTACACCGAGGCGGTCAACGAGGCCGAGCTCTCCGTCCTGGGCCAGCCCGAGGTCGACATCACCGAGCTGAAGGACGGCGAGACGCTGAACTTCACCGCCGAGGTCGACGTCCGCCCGGCCATCGAGATCCCGGACTACTCCGGCATCGAGGTCGAGGTCGACGCCGTGGAGGTGACCGACGAGGACATCGAGAAGTCGGTCGAGCAGCTCCGCGAGCGCTTCGCCTCCACCTCCCCGGTCGAGCGTGCCGCCGAGGACGGCGATGTCGTCACCATCGACCTGGAGGCCAAGGTCGACGGCGAGGTCCTCGAGGACGGCGTCGCGAACGGCGTCTCGTACACCATCGGCTCCGGCGAGCTGCTGGACGGCATCGACGACGCCGTGAAGGGCCTGGAGGCCGGGGCTGAGGCCACCTTCACCTCCGAGCTCAAGGGCGGCTCGGCGGCCGGCAAGGAGGCCGAGGTCACCGTCAAGGTCACCCAGGTCGCCGCGCGCGAACTGCCCGAGCTGGACGACGACTTCGCGCAGCTCGCCTCCGAGTTCGACACCCTCGACGAGCTCAAGGCCGACAGCCGCAAGCGCCTCGAGAACATGAAGCAGTTCGACCAGGCCACGCAGGCCCAGGAGCGCGTCCTGGAGAAGCTGCTGGAGCTCGTCGAGGTGCCCGTCCCCGAGAAGCTGCTCGAGGACGAGATCAACACCCGTAAGCACAACCTCGAGCACCACCAGCTCGGCCAGATGGGCCTCACCCTCGACAAGTACCTGGAGATCCAGGGCAAGAGCGCCGAGGAGTTCGAGACCGAGACCCGCGAGGCCGCGGTCAAGGGCATCAAGACCCAGTTCGTGCTCGACGAGCTCGTCAAGCAGGAGAAGCTGAACGTCAACCAGGAGGAGCTCACCGAGCACCTCATGCGCCGCGCCGCCTCCTCCGGCATGTCCCCCGACCAGTTCGCCCAGGCGGTCGTCGAGGGCGGCCAGGTTCCGCTCCTGGTCGGCGAGGTCGCCCGCGGCAAGGCCCTGGCCGTCGTGGTCGAGAAGGCCGTGGTCAAGGACACCAACGGCGAGATCATCGACCTGGAGGACGAGGACGAGATCGAGGCCGCCGTGGAGACGGTGGAGGCCGCCGAGGGCACCGCCGACGAGGCCGCCGAGGAGAAGTCCGAGGGCTGAGCCCACGGCACCGAGTAACTCGTAGGAAGGGCCCTGGGGAGCACAATCCCCGGGCCCTTCTTCCGTACGGCCGTGCAGCGTCCCCAAAGGGGCGCGGGGCTGTATCGATGTGCGGCTCCGCCGCGCGGGCGCGACCAGCCACAATCAGCCCGCAGCCGCCCACTGCCCGCGGAGCTACGGCGAGGGACGCGGCCCACTCTGCGGAGCGCACCGCGCTACGCCCCCGGCGAACACCCGGGGAACCGGGATGGCACCGCCCAGCCTGCGCGTTAGGGTCCATGAGTATGAGGGCAGGGGAGCCTCCGTTGCCCACAGAAGACGTAAGACGGCCCGGCGCCGTCGTAAGACGAGCAGGTGGATACGTGACGAATCTGATGCCCTCCGCCGCCGGCGAGCCTTCCATCGGCGGTGGCCTCGGCGACCATGTCTACAACCGGCTGCTCAACGAGCGGATCATCTTCCTCGGCCAGCCGGTCGACGACGACATCGCGAACAAGATCACCGCGCAGCTGCTGCTCCTTGCCGCTGACCCGGACAAGGACATCTACCTCTACATCAACAGCCCCGGCGGCTCGATCACGGCCGGTATGGCGATCTACGACACCATGCAGTACATCAAGAACGACGTGGTGACGATCGCCATGGGCCTCGCCGCCTCCATGGGCCAGTTCCTGCTCAGCGCGGGCACCCCCGGCAAGCGCTTCGCGCTGCCGAACGCCGAGATCCTGATCCACCAGCCCTCCGCGGGCCTGGCCGGCTCGGCCTCCGACATCAAGATCCACGCCGAGCGGCTGCTGCACACCAAGAAGCGCATGGCCGAGCTCACCTCGCAGCACACCGGCCAGTCGGTCGAGCAGATCACCCGCGACTCGGACCGCGACCGCTGGTTCGACGCGTTCGAGGCCAAGGAGTACGGCCTCATCGACGACGTGATCGCCACGGCCGCCGGCATGCCGGGCGGCGGCGGCACCGGGGCCTGAGCCCCAGCAGGGGGCGCACGGCCCCCAGCACAGCCCCCAGCCGACCGCCTCAGCCCCTAGGAGACAGACAGTGAACGACTTCCCCGGCAGCGGCCTGTACGACCGCGCACGCGCCGAGAGCACGGTGCCCGTCGCCGAGTCCCGGTACGTCATCCCCCGCTTCGTCGAGCGCACCTCGCAGGGCATCCGCGAGTACGACCCGTACGCGAAGCTCTTCGAGGAGCGCGTGATCTTCCTCGGTGTGCAGATCGACGACGCCTCCGCCAACGACGTCATGGCGCAGCTGCTGTGCCTGGAGTCGATGGACCCGGACCGGGACATCTCGGTCTACATCAACAGCCCGGGCGGCTCCTTCACCGCGCTCACGGCGATCTACGACACGATGCAGTTCGTGAAGCCGGACATTCAGACGGTCTGCATGGGCCAGGCGGCCTCCGCCGCCGCCGTCCTGCTGGCCGCCGGCACGCCCGGCAAGCGCATGGCGCTGCCCAACGCGCGCGTGCTGATCCACCAGCCGTACAGCGAGACCGGCCGCGGTCAGGTCTCCGACCTGGAGATCGCCGCCAACGAGATCCTCCGGATGCGCTCGCAGCTGGAGGAGATGCTGGCCAAGCACTCCACCACGCCGATCGAGAAGATCCGCGAGGACATCGAGCGCGACAAGATCCTCACGGCCGAGGACGCGCTGTCGTACGGGCTGATCGACCAGATCATCTCCACGCGGAAGATGAACAACGCCGACGTTCGCTGACGCGGACCCGGTATTGTCTGCTGCCCCTTGGCACGGTTTGGGACGGTGCACGTCAAAGTGAACCGCGCCAAGGGGGGCCCGAACGGGGGGCTCGGCAAGGTACCGTCGGACATAAGGCAGCACCAGGAGCCGCTGGATACGAAACGTCCAGTCGTCTCCCAGGCGAAGGGGAAGCACACCGTGGCACGCATCGGTGACGGCGGCGATCTGCTCAAGTGCTCGTTCTGCGGCAAGAGCCAGAAGCAGGTCAAGAAGCTCATCGCAGGCCCTGGTGTGTACATCTGCGACGAGTGCATCGATCTCTGCAACGAGATCATCGAGGAAGAGCTCGCGGAGACCAGTGAGGTCCGCTGGGAGGAACTGCCCAAGCCGCGCGAGATCTACGAGTTCCTCGAGGGGTACGTGGTCGGCCAGGAGGCGGCGAAGAAGGCCCTCTCCGTCGCCGTCTACAACCACTACAAGCGCGTCCAGGCCGGCGAGAACGGCGGCGGTCAAAGCCGCGAGGACGCCATCGAGTTGGCGAAGTCCAACATCCTGCTGCTGGGCCCCACGGGCTCCGGCAAGACGCTGCTCGCGCAGACCCTGGCCCGCATGCTGAACGTCCCGTTCGCGATCGCCGACGCGACGGCGCTGACGGAGGCCGGGTATGTCGGCGAGGACGTCGAGAACATCCTGCTGAAGCTGATCCAGGCGGCCGACTACGACGTGAAGAAGGCCGAGACCGGGATCATCTACATCGACGAGATCGACAAGGTCGCGCGGAAGAGTGAAAATCCGTCGATCACCCGGGACGTCAGCGGCGAGGGTGTCCAGCAGGCCCTGCTGAAGATCCTCGAGGGCACCACCGCCTCGGTCCCGCCGCAGGGCGGCCGTAAGCACCCCCACCAGGAGTTCATCCAGATCGACACGACGAACGTCCTGTTCATCGTGGGTGGCGCCTTCGCCGGACTGGAGAAGATCATCGAGTCCCGGGCCGGCGCCAAGGGCATCGGCTTCGGCGCGACGATCCGCTCCAAGCGCGAGCTGGAGGCCAAGGACCAGTTCGAGGACGTCATGCCCGAGGACCTGGTCAAGTTCGGCATGATCCCCGAGTTCATCGGCCGGCTGCCCGTCATCACGAGCGTCCACAACCTGGACCGCGAGGCCCTGCTCCAGATCCTGGTCGAGCCCCGCAACGCGCTGGTGAAGCAGTACCAGCGCCTCTTCGAACTCGACGGCGTGGAACTCGACTTCGAGCGCGAGGCCCTGGAGGCCATCGCCGACCAGGCCATCCTCCGCCAGACCGGCGCGCGCGGCCTGCGCGCCATCATGGAGGAGGTCCTGATGTCGGTGATGTACGAGGTCCCGTCCCGCAAGGACGTGGCGCGGGTCGTCATCACGGCGGACGTCGTTCACTCGAACGTGAACCCGACGCTGGTGCCGCGCATCCTGGGCAAGAACGACGGGCGGCACGAGAAGAGCGCGTAACGCTGCACTGTGCTCGTACACAGATGAGGGTGCTCAGCCGATGAGTCGGCTGGGCACCCTCACTGCTTACCGAAAAGATCAAGACGATCCCCATCGAACGCTTGTGCCTTACATCTGCCCTCGGTTTAGATCTTCTGTGACCGAAGGAAACGGGAGGTAAGGACATGGCGTCCTTGAAGACGAAGCGTGTGCTGGCGACCGTGGCCGTGACGGTTGCTGCGGGGGTCCTTCCCCTGGTGGCAGCGGCCCCGGCACACGCCGATTTGGCTGACTGCGCGGCTTATCTTCACCACAGGGACTATGTGGTGGGTCCCAAGGTGAAGCATGCTTGCGGCTGGCCGGCTACTCATGCTCCGGCTCCTTGGGGCGATATACCGAGTCCGCAGTGTCTCGTGGAGCTGAAAGCCATTAACGTCAAGGAGGCCCATGCCGTCGCTGCCTGTAAGCGGGCTTAGAGCGGGGCGAATTGTGTCGCGGGCTACTTAGTTCGTAGCGATACGTCTCCTATGCGTGAGGGGCTCAGCCAGCTGGCTGAGCCCCTCACGCATGAGTCCTGATGGGTCAGGCCTTGACGCGAATGTCTTCGCGAACCTTGGCCGCCAGCTGTGCAGCCTCCTCCATCGGTGTGCTCTTGCCCGCGGCCAGGCTGGCAACATCGAATCCCAGCACGTAGGTGACTGTGCTGTGGTCAGCCCAGATGCAGAACGGCATCGTCACGGTCTGGCCGGATTCTGTGGTCTCGATCTCCTGGCACTTCATGATGCCGTTCTCGAAGCCAGTGGGTGTGAACTCCTTGGGGCTGCCCACGATTTTGCCGCTACCGGAGCCCTTCGCAGCGCCCTCACTGACTTGCGAGAACATCGCATCGACGACCACTTCCGGGTTGTTGATGGTGCCGTACACGCCGGCGAATATCAGACTCTTCGCCGTGAGGCCCGATCCTGCGGTGTAGCTCGCGCTGACACCCTTGGGATCCTCCACGCCCCACGACTCCGCGTCGTCAAGGTCGCTCTCGGTCATAGCGCCGTTACCAGCGTCGCTGCCCTTCTTGTATTCCCCGTCGAGAATCGTCGACGGGGTGGTCAGCTTGTGTGCCCCGTCGTCGGCGATGTCCGAACCGCCGCTCCCGCTGCCGAACACGAAGTACGCCCCGACGCCGATGGCGACCACGACCGCGACCGCGCCGAGGATGATGGCCGTCTTCTTGTTGCCGCCGCCCTCCGGGGCCGGCGGCTGCGGCATCCCGTACGGGGCCTGGCCGTAGGGCGGCTGCTGGCCGTACGGCGGCTGCTGGGGCGGGACACCCTGCGGGGGCTGCTGCGGATAGCCGTAGCCGGGCTGGGGCTGCGGCGGAGCTGGAGGAGCCTGCTGGGGGTAGCCGTAGCCGGGCTGCGGCGCCTGCGGCTGCTGGCCGTACGGACCGGGCTGGCCGTGCGGTCCGGGCTGCTGGGGCTGCCCGCCGTACGGGCCCGGCTGGTTGTAGCTCATTTCTGGGTTCCCCTCCAGATGTTTATGTGTTCCCGACATCCTGGCGCAGGCCCGGAAACGGCGTTGCATCGGGGGGCGCACCGTTACAGAACAAACGCGTTTCGGGACACCGCCGGGACACCCCTAAACTGAGCGCGTGACCGAGAACGCTCAGCAGCAGCCACCAGCGCCCGACACCGAACTGCCGACCCAGTACGCGCCGGCCGACGTAGAGGGGCCGCTGTACGAGCGCTGGGTAGAGCGGGGTTACTTCGAGGCGGACGAGAAGAGCGACAAGCCGCCGTACACCATCGTCATCCCGCCGCCGAACGTCACGGGCAGCCTGCACCTCGGGCATGCCTTCGAGCACACCCTCATCGACGCCCTGACGCGCCGCAAGCGCATGCAGGGCTACGAGACGCTGTGGCAGCCCGGCATGGACCACGCCGGTATCGCCACGCAGAACGTCGTCGAGCGGGAGCTCGGCAAGGAGGGCAAGTCCCGGCACGACCTCGGCCGTGAGGCCTTCGTCGAGCGGGTCTGGCAGTGGAAGGCCGAGTCCGGTGGGCAGATCTCCGGCCAGATGCGCCGCCTCGGTGACGGCGTCGCCTGGTCGCGCGAGCGCTTCACCATGGACGAGGGCCTGTCCCAGGCCGTCCAGACCATCTTCAAGCGCCTCTACGACGACGAGCTGATCTACCGCGCCGAGCGCATCATCAACTGGTGCCCCCGGTGCCTGACCGCCATCTCGGACATCGAGGTCGAGTACCAGGACGACGACGGCGAGCTCGTCTCCATCCGGTACGGCGAGGGCGACGACTCCATCGTCGTGGCAACGACCCGTGCCGAGACGATGCTCGGCGACACCGCGGTCGCCGTCCACCCCGAGGACGAGCGCTACCGCCACCTCGTCGGCCGTGAGATCGAGCTGCCGCTCACCGGCCGCCGTATCCCCGTCGTCGCCGACGAGCACGTCGACCCGGAGTTCGGCACGGGTGCCGTCAAGGTGACCCCGGCGCACGACCCGAACGACTTCGAGATCGGCCAGCGCCACGACCTGCCGTCCCTCACCGTCATGGACGAGCACGCGGTCATCACCGCCCACGGCCCCTTCCAGGGCCTTGACCGCCTGGAGGCCCGCTCGGCCATCGTCGCCGCGCTGCGCGCCGACGGCCGGATCGTCGCGGAGAAGCGGCCGTACGTCCACTCCGTCGGCCACTGCTCGCGCTGCAAGACGACCATCGAGCCGCGCCTGTCCATGCAGTGGTGGGTCAAGGTCGGCCCGCTCGCGAAGGCCGCCGGTGACGCGGTCCGCGACGGCAAGGTCAAGATCCATCCGCAGGAGATGGAGAAGCGGTACTTCGACTGGGTCGACAACCTCCACGACTGGTGTATTTCGCGGCAGTTGTGGTGGGGTCACCGGATTCCGGTCTGGTACGGCCCGAACGGCGAGGTCGTCTGCGTCGGCCCCGACGACGAGGTCCCGACCGGCGAGGGCTGGCACCAGGACACCGACGTCCTCGACACCTGGTTCTCCTCCGGCCTGTGGCCTTTCTCCACCCTCGGCTGGCCCGAACGGACCGAGTCGCTCGCGAAGTTCTACCCGAACTCCGTCCTGGTCACCGGCTACGACATCCTCTTCTTCTGGGTCGCCCGGATGATGATGTTCGGCCTGTACGCGATGGACGGCACCCCGCCGTTCCACACCATCGCCCTGCACGGCATGGTCCGCGACCAGTTCGGCAAGAAGATGTCGAAGTCCTTCGGCAACGCGGTCAACCCGCTGGACTGGATGGACAAGTACGGCTCCGACGCCCTGCGCTTCACCCTCGCGCGCGGCGCCAACCCGGGCGTCGACGTCCCGATCGGCGAGGACTGGGTCCAGGGCTCCCGCAACTTCGCCAACAAGATCTGGAACGCGACGCGCTTCGCGCTGATGAACGGCGCGACGGTCGAGGGCGAGCTGCCGGAACCGTCGAAGATGTCCTCGACGGACCGCTGGATCCTGTCCCGCCTGAACTCCGTCGTCGCCGAAGTCGACGCGTTCTACGAGGACTTCCAGTTCGCCAAGCTGTCGGACGCGCTGTTCCACTTCGCGTGGGACGAGGTCTTCGACTGGTACGTCGAGCTGTCGAAGACGACGTTCGCCGCGGGCGGCGAGCCGGCCGAGGTCTCCAAGCGCGTCCTCGGCGAGGTCCTCGACGTCACCCTCAAGCTGCTGCACCCGGTGGTCCCGTTCGTCACGGAGACGCTCTGGACCACGCTGACCGGCGGCGAGTCGATCGTGATCGCCGACTGGCCGACGGACAGCGGCTTCCGTGACCCGGCGGCCGAGCAGGAGATCGCGACGCTCCAGCAGGTCATCACCGAGGTCCGCCGCTTCCGCGCCGACCAGGGTCTCCAGCCGGGCCAGCGCGTCCCGGCCCGCCTGACCCTCGACGGCACGGCACTCGCCCCGCACGAGCCGGCCATCCGCCAGCTCCTGCGCCTCCAGCCGGAGGGCGACGCCTTCACGGCGACGGCGACACTGCCGGTGGGGGGCGCGGAGGTCGCGCTGGACCTCTCGGGCGCGATCGACGTGGCGGCCGAGCGCAAGCGCCTCGCGAAGGACCTCGCCGCCGCCGAGAAGGAGAAGGCCCAGGCGAACGCCAAGCTCGGCAACGAGGCTTTCCTCTCGAAGGCCCCGGACCACGTGGTGGAGAAGATCCGCACGCGGCTGGCGAAGGCGGAGGAGGACATCGCCCGCATCCAGGCGCAGCTGGAGAAGCTGCCACCTGCGTAGGCGTTCGTACGTCGGAGGTCCCCGGTGCTGTGCCAGCGCCGGGGGCCTTCGTGCCCCAAGGGGCGCGGGGAACTGCGCGATCAACCACAAACGACCCGCAGCCGCCGGACAACACAAGCCACCCCGCCCCTTGGGCGCACCACCCCCAAGCCACCGCGAACATTGTCAGTCCCGCTCCGTAGACTGGCCCCGTGAGCGACCAGAACGAGCCCGACCCCCTCGACTCCTTCGAAGAGATCATCGCGGCCGAGACCGACCGCGACCCCGACCTCGCGGTCATCGAGGCCGGCAGCCGCACCCTGCGCACCCAGGGCGGCCCGCCGGAGGCAGACGTGCCCGCGCGCCCCGAGGACCCCGAGGTCGACAAGGCCCTGCGCGAGGTCGAGGCGGAGCTCGCGACGAGGTGGGGCGAGACCAAGCTCGAGCCCTCGGTGAGCCGCATCGCCGCTCTGATGGACGTGCTGGGCGAGCCGCAGCGCTCGTACCCCTCCATCCACATCACCGGCACCAACGGCAAGACCTCGACCGCCCGCATGATCGAGGCCCTCCTCGGCGCCTTCGAACTCCGCACCGGCCGCTACACCTCCCCGCACGTCCAGTCGATCACCGAGCGGATCAGCCTGGACGGCGCCCCGATCTCCGCCGAGCGCTTCATCGAGACGTACAACGACATCAAGCCGTACATCGAGATGGTCGACGCCTCGCAGGAGTACCGGCTCTCCTTCTTCGAGGTGCTGACCGGCATGGCGTACGCCGCCTTCGCCGACGCGCCCGTCGACGTCGCCGTCGTGGAAGTGGGGATGGGCGGTTCCTGGGACGCCACCAACGTCATCGACGGTGACGTCGCCGTCGTGACGCCCATAGACCTCGACCACACCGACCGCCTCGGCAGCACGCCGGGCGAGATCGCCGCCGAGAAGGCCGGCATCGTCAAGCAGGACGCCACCGTGATCATGGCCCAGCAGCCGGTGGACGCCGCGCAGGTGCTGCTGAAGAAGGCCGTGGAGGTCGACGCCACCGTGGCCCGCGAGGGCCTGGAGTTCGGGGTCGTGGCACGTCAGGTCGCCGTCGGCGGGCAGCTGGTCACGCTGCGCGGACTGGGCGGCGAATACCCCGAGGTGTATCTGCCGCTGCACGGCGCGCACCAGGCGCACAACGCCGCCGTCGCCCTCGCCGCCGTGGAGGCGTTCTTCGGCGTCGGTGCCGCGCGGGCCGAGTCGCTCGACATCGACACGGTCCGCAAGGCGTTCGCCACCGTCGCCTCGCCGGGCCGTATGGAGGTCGTACGGCGCTCTCCCACCGTCGTGCTCGACGCCGCCCACAACCCGGCCGGCGCGCGGGTCACCGCCGAGGCGATCGGTGAGGCCTTCGACTTCAGCCGGCTGATCGGGGTCGTGGGGGCGAGCGGCGACAAGAACGTGCGGGAGCTGCTCGAGGCCTTCGAGCCGATCTTCGCCGAGGTCGTCGTCACACAGAACTCCTCGCACCGCGCCATGGACGCCGACGAACTCGCCGCCATCGCCGTCGAGGTGTTCGGCGAGGAGCGCGTGCAGGTCGAGCCGCGACTGCCCGACGCGCTGGAGGCCGCGATCACGCTGGCCGAGGAAGAAGGCGAGTTCGCGGGCGGCGGCGTGCTCGTCACCGGGTCCGTCATCACGGTCGGCGAAGCCCGGCTGCTCCTGCGGAAGGGCTGAGTCCGAAAGATGCGTACGCTCTGTTCCTCGACGCTGATCGGCGAGTTCTTCGTCATCGGCTTCGCCGGTCTGGTCGCCATGAAGGACCCCGACCTGTCGATGTCGCAGGTGTGGACGGTCAGCGGCATCGCGATGTTCCTGTGCCTGCTGCTGTGCGGCCTGGTGACCCGCCCCGGCGGCGTCGCCCTCGGCTGGGCCCTGCAGATCGCCCTCATCGCCTCCGGCTTCATCGTCCCCACGATGTTCTTCCTCGGCGTGGTCTTCGCGGCGCTCTGGTGGGCTTCGGTGCACTTCGGCAGGAAGGTCGACGAGGCGAAGGCGAGATTCGCGGCGCAGAGCGGTGAGAGCAGCCCGTCCGGGGCCTGAGCGCAAGCTGACACTGCGTAACAGGCACCTGGGAACGCCCTGTAGCCTCATCCCACCGCACCACCGGCTGTAAGAAGGAGCCCTCCCGTGACCCAGCGCACCCTCGTCCTGCTCAAGCCCGACGCAGTCCGCCGCGGCCTGACCGGCGAGATCATCAGCCGCATCGAGCGCAAGGCCGGCTGGCAGATCACCGCGCTGGAGCTGCGCACGCTGGATCAGGAGACCCTGGAACAGCACTACGGAGAGCACAAGGGCAAGCCCTTCTACGAGCCGCTGGTGGAGTTCATGGCCTCCGGCCCGGTCGTCGCCCTGATCGTCGAGGGCGAGCGGGTCATCGAGGGACTGCGTCAGCTCGCCGGCCCGACCGACCCGATCGCCGCCGCGCCCGGCTCCATCCGCGGCGACTACGGTGTGATCGTCCGCGAAAACCTCATCCACGCCTCCGACTCCGAGGAGTCCGCCGAGCGCGAGGTGAAGATTTTCTTCCCGGGCCGCGCCTAGGTCCGCAGCAGTCGTGAAATCGCGGTGTGGGGGCTGAAGTCCCGGTAGTCCCCACTCGTGCGTGCATATGTGTGACACCCGCGTGCATATGCGTGGCGATCGAGGGAACGAGTGCCCCCGATGGCCCGTCTCCACAAGCGGGGCGGTTCGCCATCTGCTGACAATTGGCGAAGACCCTCCCGCAGTGTTCGTGCAGGCGCGTCTACGATGGAAGCCTTCACGTCACAGCACCCACTTCGCCGACCTGAAAAGCCGTCAAAAGCTCCCGGGAAGGCCAGACGAATCCTGATGGGGAACTCAATGTCGTTCATCGGCCGTGACATGGCTGTCGACCTCGGGACCGCCAACACGCTGGTGTACGTCAGGGGTCGCGGGATCGTACTCAACGAGCCGTCCGTCGTCGCGATCAACACGAACACCGGTGGCATCCTCGCGGTCGGCGCCGAGGCGAAGAAGATGATCGGGCGCACGCCCGGCAACATCGTTGCCGTACGTCCGTTGAAGGACGGCGTGATCGCCGACTTCGAGATCACCGAGCGGATGCTCCGCTACTTCATCCTGAAGATCCACAAGCGGCGCTATCTGGCTCGCCCGCGGGTCGTCGTCTGTGTGCCCTCCGGCATCACGGGCGTCGAGCGCCGCGCCGTCATCGAGGCGTCGTCCCAGGCCGGCGCCCGCCAGGTGCACATCATCGAGGAGCCCATGGCCGCGGCCATCGGCTCCGGCCTGCCGGTCCACGAGGCCACGGGCAACATGGTGGTCGACATCGGCGGCGGCACCACCGAGGTCGCGGTCATCTCCCTCGGCGGCATCGTCACCGCCCAGTCCATCCGTGTCGCGGGCGACGAACTGGACAACGCGATCATCCAGCACATCAAGAAGGAGTACTCCCTCCTGCTGGGTGAGCGCACGGCGGAACAGATCAAGATCACGATCGGTTCGGCGTACGACCTCGATGCTGACGAACACACCGAAATCCGCGGCCGGGACCTCGTCTCCGGGCTGCCGAAGACCGTCGTCATCTCCGCGGCCGAAGTGCGCAAGGCCATCGAGGAGCCGGTCAACGCGATCGTCGACGCGGTGAAGACGACCCTCGACAAGTGCCCGCCGGAGCTGTCCGGCGACATCATGGACCGAGGAATCGTTCTGACCGGCGGCGGCGCCCTGCTGCGCGGCCTCGACGAGCGGCTGCGCCGCGAGACCGGCATGCCGATCCACATCGCCGAGGACCCGCTGGACAGCGTGGCGCTCGGATCCGGCAAGTGCGTCGAGGAGTTCGAGGCGTTGCAGCAGGTGCTGGACGCCCAGCCGCGCAGATGACGTAACTCTTCGATTCCGCCGTACGGGATGATCTCCTCTCGTACGGCGGATCGTTGATATAGAGGCATAAGCTTCCCGAAGAGCGTTGAAACCTCGAAGCATCGAAACCTCGCATACAACTCCGCGTACAAACTCCGTATACAGAACCCCTGGGGTTTACCGGGGGTTTCCCGAATTCCTATGAAGAAGGGCACGGCCGCCGCACGTGAGGGACACACGAGAGAGCCGGCTGCTCCTGGTGCTGCTGATCGCCATCGCGTTCGCGCTGATCACGGTGGACATCCGCGGCGGTGAGGATTCCCCCGTCGACGGCGCCCGGTCCGCCGCCGCGGCGGTCTTCGGCCCGATCGAGGACGGTGTGTCGGCCGCGGTGAACCCGGTCGGCAACGCGGTCGCCGCGATCCGCGACTCCGGCGAGCGCCACGACCGGCTCGCCCAGCTGGAGCAGGAGAACGCGGCCCTCAAGGCCAAGCTCGGCAGCGACGACCGCAACCGCAGCCGGCTGCGGCAGCTCGACAAGATGCTGAAGATCGCGGGCCAGGGGCAGTACGGCATCAAGGGCGCGGAGGTCATCGCGATAGGGGCCGCCCAGGGCTTCTCCTGGACGATCACCATCGACGCCGGCGCGAACGACGGCATCCAGCGCGACATGACGGTCCTCAACGGGGACGGACTGGTCGGGCGGGTCACCACCGTCGGCCCGAACACAGCGACCGTGCTCCTCGCCAACGACCCCGACTTCACCGTCGGCACCCGCATGGAGTCCACCGACGAGCTTGGCTTCGCCTCCGGCCAGGGCGACCGGCCGCTGCGCGTCGAACTCCTCAACGGCAAGGCCGAGGTGAAGAAGGGCGACCGCCTCGTCACCTTCGGCTCGCAGGCCGACAAACCCTTCGTGCCAGGCGTCCCCGTCGGCGTCGTCTCACGCGTCGACCCGTCCGGCGGCAACCTGACCCGCACCCTGTATGTCACGCCCTACGTCGGCTTCAGCAAGCTCGACATCGTGGGAGTCGTCGTGCAGGCCCCCGCGAAGGACCCGCGCGACACGGTCCTCCCGGACAAGCCCGAGCCGACCCCGACGCCGACCGTGACGGTCACCGTCACGCCGGGCGCCGAGTCCGAGGGCGACGGCCAGGACCAGCCGCAGGCCGACGGTCAGAATCAGTACGAGCAAGAGCAGTAGGAGCTGAAGCCCCATGCGCGTCAACCGAATCCTGCTCTCCTCCTCCTTGGTCGTCGTCGCCCTGGTACTCCAGGTGAGCGTCCTCGCCCGCCTCCACCTCCCGGGCGCCGTCCCCGACCTGCTGCTCCTGACCGTGCTGGGCCTCGCCCTGGTCTACGGCCATGTCGGCGGCGCCCTCGTCGGCTTCGGCGCCGGCCTGCTCGCCGACCTCGCCCCACCCGCCGACCACGCCGCCGGCCGCTATGCGCTGGTGCTGTGCGTCATCGGCTATCTCGCGGGGCTCGTCAAGCCGGAGAACGGCCGGCTCAAGTCGGCCACCGGGCCGATGGTGGTCGTGGTCGTCGCCGCGATCGGTTCGACGCTGCTGTACGCCGGAGTCGGCGCCCTCGTCGGGGACACCGCCGCCCGCCATGTCGGCCTCGGCAGCCTGCTGTTCACGGCCGCGCTGTACGACCTGCTGCTCGCGCCGTTCGTGGTCCCGGGGATCATGGCGCTGGCCCGCAGAGCGGAGAACGACCCGCTCGCCGAGACCAACTCCCAGGCGAAGAAGCCCAGCATCTCCTCCGGCTGGCTCTCCGGCGGCACCGGCCTGCGCATCGGCGGTCAGCGCGGTGGACTGGGCGGCCTGAAGGTGAAGGCCGCGCGGTCGCGGACGGCACGCGCCGGGCGCATCAAGGGGGTCAAGCGGCTGTGACCGCACCAGAGTTCACCGGAACGAGTGACGATCACCGGAACCGGGCCGCGCGGCCCCGTCGTTCATCACTCGTACGCATCCGGACGGCATTCGCGCACACCCATTCGTTCATGAGCTGAGAGGGGGAGCAGCAGACATGACCAACATTCCCGAGACGGGCCGGACGCCACGCGTCCAGATCCGGCTCATCGTCATCCAGGTCCTCGTCCTCTCCCTCCTCGGCACCCTCGGCGGACGCCTGTGGTACCTGCAGATCCGCGAGGGCGACGCCTACGCCAAGGAGGCGTCCGGCAACCACGTCCAGCAGGTGGTGCAGCCTGCCGTGCGCGGGTCGATCCTGGACGCGCGCGGGGTGGCGCTGGCGGACAACGAGACGCGGTTGGTGGTGTCCGCCTCGCGTACGGATCTGCTGAAGATGCCGGACGACGGCAAGGCGGTGCTCACGAAGCTGGCGGGTGTGCTGGGGATGACGCCGACGGAGGTGATGGAGAAGGTCCGGCTGTGCGACGCGGAGACGCCCCAGCCGTGCTGGAACGGCTCGCCGTACCAGCCGATCCCCATCACCGACGAGGCCACGGCGAAGCAGGCGCTGCAGATCCGCGAGCGTGCCGAGGACTTCCCCGGGATCACGGCCGAGCCGCAGGCGGTGCGCCGCTACGCGAGCCCGGGTGCGGCCAACACCGCGCAGGTCCTCGGCTATCTGTCGCCGGTCACGGACGAGGAGATCCAGCAGGCCCAGGACAGCGATTCGCCCTACCTGCGCTCGGACATGGTCGGCCGCTCGGGACTGGAACGGCAGTACGACAAGGAGTTGCGCGGTAAGGCCGGCGTCACCCGCTACGAGGTGGACAACCTCGGCCGGGTCATCGGGCAGGCCCAGTCGGACGCCGCTCGGGCCGGCTCCAATCTCGTCACCAGCATCGACGCCCGGGTGCAGCGCGTGGCGGAGTACGAGCTGAACGATGCGATGAAGAAGGCCCGCCAGGAGTGGGACCGCAACACCAACGAGCGGTACAAGGCCGACTCCGGTGCGGTGGTGGTGATGGAGGCCAAGACCGGCCGCATCGTGGCCATGGCGTCCAACCCGACCTACGACCCCAACGCCTGGGTGGGCGGCATCTCCGCCAAGGACTACAAGAAGCTGACCGGCAAGAGTTCCAACTACCCACTGCTCAACCGCGCGATCCAGGGCCAGTCGGCCCCCGGCTCCGTCTTCAAGGTCATCCCGACGGCCGCCGCGGTCAACGCCGGCTACTCCTTCGACGGCCCCTACCAGTGCTCGAGCTCCTACTCGATCGGCGGCCAGGTCTTCAAGAACTTCGAGTCCAAGGGATACGGCCCGATCAGCCTGGGGCGTGCTCTGGAGGTCTCCTGCGACACCGTCTTCTACCGCCTCTCCCACCAGGAGTGGCAGCGCGACGGCGGCACCAAGCCGAAGAAGAACGCCAACGACTGGTTCTACAAGACGGCGCACCAGTTCGGCCTCGGCGCCGAGACCGGGATCGACCTGCCCAACGAGGTCACCGGACGCATCCCGGACCGCCAGTGGAAGCAGGACTACTGGAAGGCCAACAAGGACGCCTGGTGCAAGTACGGCAAGAAGGACGGCTCGTACGCCGAGAAGATCGCCTATGAGAACTGCCTCGAAGGCAACCGGCTGCGCGCCGGTGACTCGGTCAACTACTCCATCGGCCAGGGCGACACCCTGGTCACGCCGATCCAGATGGCCACGATCTACGCGGCCATCTCCAACGGCGGCACCCTGTACGACCCCACCGTCGGCAAGGCGATCATCAGCGCCGACGGCAAGTCCGTCCAGGAGATCAAGCCCAAGTCCCACGGCAAGCTGCCCATAAGCAGGCAGACGCTGGCCGAGATGGACGACGCCCTCGCCGGCGTCGCCACCCGCGGTACGGCCGCCTGGCGGTTCGCGGACGTCGGCTGGCCGCAGGACAAGATCCCGATGCACGCCAAGACCGGTACCGCGGAGGTCTACGGCAAGCAGACGACCTCGTGGTTCACCACGTACACCAAGGACTACGCGGTCGTCATGACGATCTCCCAGGGTGGTACGGGTTCCGGCGCCTCGGGTCCGGCCGTGCGCAACATCTACGACGCGCTGTACGGCGTCTCCGACGACGGCACGATCGACAAGAAGAAGGCGCTGCTGCCCACGCCGCAGAAGAGCCTGCCGAAGGTCCGCACGGACGGCACCATCACCTCGCCGAAGATCTCCAAGGACCCGGCGAAGGAGCAGCGGGCCAGCCAGGAGGGCGAGGACTCGGCCGACCAGCAGCAGCTCGCCGCCACGGTGGCCACGCCGTCGGCCGAGAACCGGGACACCCGGCGCAGGCGGCGGCGGAGCCGTAGGCGGGGAAGCCGGAGGATGCTCACATGACCGGCGCCAACAGCTTCCAGGTCTCCGGGTACGGGCCCGAACGGGCGGGCTGGACCCGTCTGTTCGCCCGTGACTCGCTCGCCCGCAGGCTCGACTGGACGATACTGCTGGCGGCGATCGTCCTGTCGCTGATCGGCTCGTTGCTCGTCTTCTCGGCGACCCGCAACCGCACCGAGCTCAACCAGGGCGACCAGTACTACTTCCTGGTCCGGCATCTGCTGAACACCGGCATCGGCTTCGCCCTGATGATCGGCACGGTCTGGCTGGGCCACCGCACGCTGCGCACGGCCGTGCCGATCCTGTACGGCGTCTCGGTCTTCCTGATCCTGCTGGTGCTCACCCCGCTCGGCTCCACCATCAACGGCGCCCACTCCTGGATCAAGCTGCCCGGCGGATTCTCGCTGCAGCCCTCGGAGTTCGTGAAGGTCACGATCATCCTGGGCATGGCGATGCTGCTGGCGGCGAGAGTGGACGCGGGGGACAAGCAGTACCCGGACCATCGCACGGTCGTGCAGGCCTTGGGCCTGGCCGCCGTGCCGATGCTGATCGTGCTGCTGATGCCCGACCTCGGCTCGGTCATGGTGATGGTGGTGATCGTGCTGGGCGTGCTGCTCGCGTCCGGCGCCTCCAACCGCTGGGTCTTCGGACTGATCGGCACGGGGACGATCGGCGCGATCGCGGTCTGGCAACTCGGCGTCCTGGACGACTACCAGATCGCCCGCTTCGCGGCCTTCGCCAACCCCGAGCTCGACCCGGCGGGCGTCGGCTACAACACCAACCAGGCGCGTATCGCGATCGGTTCGGGCGGGCTGACGGGCGCGGGGCTGTTCCACGGCTCGCAGACGACCGGCCAGTTCGTGCCGGAGCAGCAGACCGACTTCGTCTTCACGGTGGCGGGGGAGGAGCTGGGCTTCGTCGGCGGCGGGCTGATCATCCTGCTTCTCGGCGTGATCCTGTGGCGGGCCTGCCGGATTGCGCGCGAGACGACCGACCTGTACGGGACGATCGTCGCGGCGGGGATCGTGGCGTGGTTCGCCTTCCAGTCGTTCGAGAACATCGGGATGACCCTGGGGATCATGCCGGTGACGGGGCTCCCGCTGCCGTTCGTGTCGTACGGCGGGTCGTCGATGTTCGCGGTGTGGGTGGCGGTGGGGTTGTTGCAGTCGATCAGGCTGCAGCGTCCCATGTCCGCGTAGGCCCCCGGTGGGTGGAGCCGTGGGGTTGGTGACCCGTCGGCCGGGGTGGCCGTCCCTGGGGCCGGCACCCCCGGGCCGCGCTTAGGCCCGGACGGCGTCCTCGTCCTCGACTCCCCCAACTCTTCGAGTAAGAGCCCTGGACCGGGCCGAGTTGGTTCACCTGGTGTTCATGGCCGGTAAGCCCTGTCATCACATCGTGACTCCTATTAGATTCGGCTCATGGCGGACACAAAGCGCGAGATCGAGCGGAAGTACGAGTCCGACGAGAGCGGCCTGCCCGACCTGACCGGCGTCGCCGGGGTAGCGGCGGTCATCGACAAAGGTGTCGCGCAGTTGGACGCCACCTACTACGACACCGTGGACGAGCGTCTCGCCGCGTCGTCGTTGACCCTGCGGCGCAGGACGGGAGGTTCCGACGCCGGCTGGCATCTGAAGTTCCCCGTCGGCCCGGGCATACGGGACGAGATCCAGGCCCCGTTGTCCGACGAACTGCCCCGCGCACTCGCCGGTCTCGTCCGCTCCCGGGTCCGGGACACCGAGCTGGTGCCGGTGGTCCGGCTGCGCTCCGACCGTGATGTGCGCGACCTCGTCGACGTCGAGGGCCGGGTGCTGGCAGAGGTCAGCGTGGACGCCGTCCTGGCCGAACGGCTCAGTGGCGACGGCGGCACCGCACAGTGGACCGAGATCGAGGTGGAACTGGCCGACGGCGCCGACCCGGCGTTCCTCGACAAGGTCGAGAAGCGGCTGAAGAAGGCGGGCGTGCGGCCGTCCTCGTCGGCCTCGAAGCTGCAGCGGGCCCTGGCGGAGACGGCGCCGAAGAAGAAGCGTGGCAAGAAGGCGCGGGTGGTCAAGGCGCCGGTCACCGCCGGCGATCACGTGCTCGACCACCTCCGGGCGCAGCGGGACGCCATCGTCGAGCTCGACCCGGCCGTGCGGCGGGATGTGTACGACTCCGTGCACCGGATGCGGGTCGCCACCCGGCGGATGCGCAGCGCCTTCAAGTCGTACGGCAAGATCCTCGACCGGGCCGTGACCGACCCGATCGGCGAGGAGCTGAAATGGCTGGCCGGGGAGCTCGGCGTCGACCGGGACCAGGAGGTGCTGACCGAGCGGCTGACGGCAGCCATCGACGAACTGCCGCGGACCCTGCTGTCCGGGCCCGTCCGCACCCGGCTGCGCACCTGGTCGAAAGCCCGGAGCGGGGGATCGCGACGGCGGCTGATGAACGTGCTCGACGGCAAGAGGTATCTGGAGCTGCTGGACACCCTCGATGCCCTGGTCGCCGAACCGCCGCTGCTGGAGGCCGCCGGGGGGAAGCCGGAGAAGGTGATCGGGAAGGCCGTACGGAAGGACTTCTCGGAGGTGTCGGGGCTGGTCGAGCAGGCGCTGGTGCTGGAGCCCGGGCACGGGCGGGACCTCGCGCTGCACGAGGCGCGGAAGCGGGCCAAGCGGACTCGGTACTCGGCGGAGTCGGCCGTCCCTGCCCTCGGTGATCCGGCCGCCGGGCTGGTCAAGTCGATGAAGAGCCTGCAAAACCTGCTCGGCGACCACCAGGACAGCGTGATGACCCGGGAGGCGCTGCGGGAACTGGCACGGCAGGCGCACCGGGCGGGGGAGCCGTCGTTCACCTACGGGCTGCTGTACGGGCGTGAGGAGCGCCGGGCGGCCGAGGACGAGGCCGAGCTTCCGAGGCTCTGGACGGCGATCAAAGTCGGGGCGGGACTGTGGGCGTACGAGGGGCCGTCTCGGTCGCGTTAGGCTAGATGGTCACCCCTGTCAGTTCAGTCCAGCTCACGAAGGTTCGCGAGATGCCTGCCGAATCCGCTGCGGCCGCTGAGTCTGTGTTCCCGCAGCTCGAAGCTCTGCTCCCGCATGTGCAGAAGCCGATCCAGTATGTCGGCGGAGAACTCAATTCCACGGTCAAGCCGTGGGAGTCCTGTGATGTCCGCTGGGCGCTCATGTACCCGGACGCGTACGAGGTCGGGCTGCCCAACCAGGGCGTCATGATCCTTTACGAGGTCCTGAACGAGCAGGAGGGTGTCCTCGCCGAGCGCACGTACAGCGTGTGGCCGGACCTGGAGGCGCTGATGCGGGAGCACGGCGTCCCGCAGTTCACTGTGGACAGCCACCGCCCGGTGAAGGCCTTCGACGTGCTGGGGCTCAGCTTCTCCACCGAACTAGGCTACACGAACATGCTCACGGCCCTGGACCTGGCCGGCATCCCGCTGGAGTCCAAGGACCGCACCATCGACGACCCGATCGTCCTGGCCGGCGGCCACGCGGCGTTCAACCCCGAGCCGATCGCGGACTTCATCGACGCGGCGATCATCGGCGACGGCGAGCAGGCCGTGCTCGACATGACGAAGATCATCCGTGAGTGGAAGGCGGAGGGCTGCCCGGGCGGCCGCGAGGAGGTCCTGTTCCGCCTGGCGAAGACGGGCGCGGTGTACATCCCGGCGTTCTACGACGTCGAGTACCTCTCCGACGGCCGTATCGCCCGCGTCGTACCGAACAAGTCGGGTGTCCCCTGGCGTGTGTCCAAGCACACGGTCATGGACCTCGACGAGTGGCCGTACCCCAAGCAGCCGCTGGTCCCGCTCGCCGAGACGGTCCACGAGCGCATGTCGGTCGAGATCTTCCGCGGCTGCACCCGGGGCTGCCGCTTCTGCCAGGCGGGCATGATCACCCGCCCGGTCCGGGAGCGCTCGATCACGGGCATCGGCGAGATGGTCGACAAGGGCCTGAAGGCGACGGGCTTCGAGGAGGTCGGCCTGCTGTCCCTGTCGTCGGCCGACCACAGCGAGATCGGCGACATCGCGAAGGGCCTGGCCGACCGGTACGAGGAGGACAAGATCGGTCTGTCCCTCCCGTCGACCCGCGTCGACGCCTTCAACGTGGACCTGGCGAACGAGCTGACGCGCAACGGCCGCAGGTCGGGCCTGACCTTCGCCCCCGAGGGCGGCAGCGAGCGCATGCGCAAGGTCATCAACAAGATGGTCTCGGAAGACGACCTGATCCGGACCGTCGCCACCGCCTACGGCAACGGCTGGCGCCAGGTGAAGCTGTACTTCATGTGCGGCCTGCCGACGGAGACCGACGACGACGTCCTGCAGATCGCCGACATGGCGACGAAGGTGATCGCCAAGGGCCGCGAGGTGTCGCGGTCGAACGACATCCGCTGCACGGTCTCCATCGGCGGCTTCGTCCCCAAGCCCCACACGCCCTTCCAGTGGGCTCCGCAGCTGTCGGCCGAGGAGACGGACGCCCGCCTCGAGAAGCTCCGCGACAAGATCCGCGGCGACAAGAAGTACGGCCGCTCCATCGGCTTCCGCTACCACGACGGCAAGCCCGGCATCGTCGAGGGCCTGCTGTCCCGCGGCGACCGCCGGATCGGCGCCGTCATCCGCGCGGTCTACGACGACGGCGGTCGCTTCGACGGCTGGCGTGAGCACTTCTCGTACGACCGCTGGATGAGTTGCGCGGACAAGGCGCTGGCGCCGTTCGGCGTGGACGTCGACTGGTACACGACGCGCGAGCGCACGTACGAGGAGGTCCTCCCCTGGGACCACCTGGACTCCGGCCTCGACAAGGACTGGCTCTGGGAGGACTGGCAGGACGCCCTCGACGAGACCGAGGTCGAGGACTGCCGGTGGACGCCGTGCTTCGACTGCGGGGTGTGCCCGCAGATGGACACGGCTATACAAATCGGCCCGACCGGGAAGAAGCTGCTGCCTCTGACGGTCAAGAACGCTGCGCCGGCACCGAGCGGTCACTCTCACTGAGGTGGGCGAGGCACTCGATCGGGTGATTGAGGCACTGGCGGAGGCGAGCGCGGAAGGGGTGGCCGCTGCGCTGGCTTCTGCCGGGGCTTTTGGCCTTCGACGGTCAGCGCCGCGGCGGGTGCCTGTTACGCCTCTGCCAAGCCCCGCTGAGTCCTTGGGCATCCACTCAGAGGTCGAGTGGGTCTGAGTGCTCAGACCTTGCTGAGGCCCCATACAGCGATGTTGAGCCCCCTCTCAATACAGAGGGGGCTCAATGCTGTCCGACGCCGATGAGCTGCTTGAACGGTCGGCTCAACTTGCCTTTGGCAAGTTGATATCCAGGATGGTGATTACTGGATAAAGTCGCATTGTTACTACTGGTTGCGGGGGCAATCAGGTTGGTCGGCGGTGCCGACGTCCCTGGGGAGGGCAGGTAGCGCATGAGTCGTCGCTCTGCTGGTTTGGTCGGCGTCTGGGCTGAGATGCAGCGTCAGCAACAGCGCCAGATGGAAGCCGAGGCGAGACAGCGCAGGGAGGAAGCTCGGCAGGCGCGGGCTTACCAGCGGCTCGCTGCTCAGGGGCATCGAGAGTTCCGGCAGGCGGAGGCCAGGCGGCGTACGGAGGAGATCGAAGCCCAGGTCGCGTCCTTACAAGGCCTGTTGGTCGCTGGTTGCCAGGCGCCGGTTTTCAGAGCGTCGTCCTTGATGCGCCGGGAAGAGATCGCACCGTTCGATCCAGGACCGCTTGCGTGGCCTGTGCGTATGCCGGATCAGAGCCAGTATCAGGCGCAGGGAGGCTGGACCGCGAGTCGGCGCGCGCAAGCTCAGGCCGAGGCGCGGGCTCATTTCGAACGTGACTGGCACGCGGCGCAGGCTGCCGAAGCACAGCGGCAGCAGCAGTTAGCGGCCGCACAGCAGGAGTATGAGCGAGCGGCGGAGGCTCAGCGGTCGGAAATACGTCGGCATAACGCCGGCATCGGCGAGGTGACCGAGGGGGTGAGGCGAGGCGATCCGGACTCCGTGATCGAGTACTTCTCGGCCGCGCTCTACTCGTCGACTGCCTGGCCTGAAGGTTTCCCGCGGCAGGTCGCCGCAGCTTTCGACCCAGCGGCCCGGCAACTCGTCCTGGACTGGGAGATGCCCACGTACGACGTCGTGCCTGAGGCGAAGTCGGTGAGGTATGTCCCCTCTCAGGACCAGGACAAGGAGATCGCTCGGCCCGTGACCCAGCGTCGGGCGCTGTACCGAGAGGTGCTGGCGCAGAGCACGCTGCTGGTGCTGCATCAGCTGTTCGCCGCTGATGAGTACGGCATACTCGACTCGGTCGCCTTGAACGGCTTCGTGGACGCGCCGGACCCGGCGACGGGAAGGCAGTCGCACATCTTTCTGGCGACCGTCATGGCTGGTCGGTCGGGCTTCACCGAGTTGCATCTGGAGCAGGTGGATCCCGTCAGCTGTCTGACCGACGCTTTGCGCGGACAGCTCGCCACTCGCCCCGATCAGCTCACCTCGGTGCGGCCGAGCCGTCAGCCTCGGGACGTCGGCAACCACGTCGTCACCCATGGCGGGGATGGTGAACCGGATCTGTATGACATGGATCCGATCGCCTTCGAGTCCCTGGTGGCCGATCTGTTCCGTGCGATGGGAATGCAGGCGGTGACGACTCAGCGCTCGAACGACGGGGGCGTTGATGTAGACGCGCTGGACCCGACTCCCATCCGCGGCGGCAAGATCGTCGTACAGGTGAAGCGCTACCGGAACACGGTTCCTCCCACCGCTGTGCGCGACCTGTACGGCACCGTCCAGGACCGCGGCGCCAACAAAGGCGTTCTGGTGACCACCTCGGCATACGGACCCGGCTCGCACACCTTCGCCCGGGGGAAGCCCCTGGAGCTCATCTCGGGCAGTGAGCTGGTCGATCTGCTGCACAGGCACGGCCTTCGTGGCCGTCTGGGGGAGGGTGGGCGAGCGGCCCCAACGCAGACGACGCCTGCCGGACCTGCAAGCCCGACCGACGACTACAACGTGTTGGGCATGACGTGGTCGGGGAACGTCGCATTGGACGTGTGCGCACTCGCATGCCGTGGTAGCCGAGTTCTGAGCGAAGAGCACTTCGTGTTCTTCAACAACCCGCAGACTCCCGATGGGTCGGTGCGAGCAGTGCCGGCACAGGCGCCGGACAAGGCAGCGATTCGTGTCTCTTTCGACGGACTCCCGCAGGAGGCTGACCGGTTGGTGCTTGTGGCTGCCGTTGATCCAGAGGTGAACCCGGACGCCGACCTGTCAGGCTTCACCGACGCCTGTATCCGGTTGCTGGACCCCGCCAGGGCGGAGATCGGCCGGCTTGAAGTCTCGGATGGCCGCGCCGGGGAAACAGCGTTGGTACTGGGCTCCTTCAGGCACAGGCCAAATGGTGACTGGGACTTCGTCCTTGGCGGCAAGGGCTACCCACGGGGTCTTGAACAGCTCCTTCAGGACTACGGCATCGAAGTGGAGTAGCAGCGTCACGACCTGTGTTGTTCCGAGCGTGCCCGCAGATGGACACGCACATCCAGATCGGGCCGACGGGCAAGAAGTTGCTGCCGCTGACGGTCAAGAACGCCGCGCCGGTGCCGAGCGGGCACTCGCACTGACGTGAAGTGAAGGCCAAACGCCCCTTCCTCCCTCGAGGGGAAGGGGCGTTCGCGGTTCTGCCGGTGGTCGGCCGGGCGGCGGACGAGCCGGAGGAAGAGCACGTGCGATCTGCATCCGGGCAGGCCGTTCCGGCGTCTACCACGGTATGGATCTCGAAAAACCGCCTCCGCCACGCCAGGAACCCGAAGGGTGTCTGGTCGTCGCGATACGCCTGCCGGTGCGGATCGTCGTGCTCGTGCTCGTCGTGCCGGTGCGGATGGTGTGGGACGCGCTCGTCGTCGCCGGGCGGTTCCTGAACGACACGGTGTTGCGGCCGGTGGGGCGTGCGCTGCTGTGGCTGGGGCGTGCGGTGTTCGTCTGGCCGTTCGTGGGGCTGTGGCGGTATGTGGTCGTGCCCCTCGCCAAGGGGCTCGCGTGGCTGGGCAACGTGCTCGTCGTCGTGCCCGCGGTGTGGCTGTACCGGTATGTGCTGACACCGGTGGGGCACGCGTGCGCGTGGGTGGCCCGGGGCATCTGGCACGCGAGCGCGTGGGTGGTGCGGGGGATCGGGGCCGGACTGGCGTGGCTCTACGCGCGCGTGCTCACGCCCGTGGGGCATGCCGTGATGTGGGTCCTCAAGGGACTCGGTGCGGTGCTCGCCGCGATCGGGCTCGGTGTGTTCGGTGTGGTGGCGTGGCTGCTGCGGTATCTCCTCGTCGTTCCCGCCCTGTGGGTGTACGAGTGGATCCTCACGCCGGTCGGCCGGGCGATCGCCTGGTGCGCGAGGGGCGTCGTGTGGGTCGTGAGCACAGTCGTCACCGGGATCGGGATCGCCCTGTACTGGATCGCCCGCGTGCTGTTCGTGCTGCCCGCGCTCGGTCTGTACCGGTGGGTGCTCGCACCCGTCGGCCGGGTGCTCGCCGTCATCGGCAGGGAAATTTGGGACGCGCTCGGGCACGCCTGGCGGGTCGCCGGACGGATCTCGCTCGCCGTCGGCCGGTTCCTCGCGACCCTCTTGCGGTGGACCTTCGTCGAGCCGGTGCGGTGGGTGTACCGGACGGTGCTCACGCCGATCGGGCACCTGGTCCGCGACGCCGTGCTGCGGCCCGTCGCCGAGGCCGCCCGCAGCGTGGGGCGGGCCACCCGGCAGGCCCTCACGGCGGCCCGCGAGTCCGTACGGCAGGCGCGCGCCGACTTCCGGCGAATGCTCTTCGGGGAGCCGAAGGAACGGGAGGCGGTCGCCCGGCGGGAACCTCCGGGCCGTGAGGCACGTACTCTTGGTAGCAGTACGACCGCTCTCACGAAGGACTGAACGACACTGGGCAAGCGACAGCCCGAAGGCCCGCCGCCCGCACCCGCGGTGCAGCGCATCCGACTGCGCTACACCAAGCGCGGCCGCCTCCGGTTCACCAGCCACCGTGACTTCCAGCGCGCCTTCGAGCGTGCGCTGCGCCGTGCCGAGGTGCCGATGGCGTACTCGGCGGGGTTCACGCCGCATCCGAAGGTGTCGTACGCCAATGCCGCACCCACCGGCACGGGCAGTGAGGCGGAGTACTTGGAGATCGCGCTCACCGAGGCGCGCGATCCGGAGCAGTTGAGAGTGCTCCTCGACGAGTCGCTGCCCGCCGGGCTGGACGTCATCGAGGCGGTCGAGGCCCGGGTCTCCGGGCTCGCCGACCGGCTCACGGCGTCCGTCTGGGAGCTGCGGCTCGACGGCGTGGACCCGGCCGACGCCGGGCGCGCGGTCGCCGCCTTCAACGCCGCCGACGCCGTTGAGGTGCAGCGCATGACCAAGAACGGCGTGCGCACCTTCGACGCCCGTCCGGCGGTCGTCCACCTGGAAAGCCTGGAAAGCAGCGACGGAACAGAAACGCACAGTTCGCGGGCTGATAGGCCGACCGACCAGCCCTGTGCGATACTGCGGCTGGTTGTTCGGCACGTGACGCCTGCCGTACGACCCGACGACGTCCTGTCCGGTCTCCGCGCCGTGGCCGACCTGGCGCCGCCGGTCCCCGCAGCGGTGACCAGGCTGGCGCAGGGGCTGTTCGATGAAGAGACCGGCACGGTGACCGACCCGCTCGCGCCCGACCGCGAGGCAGCGACGGCCCCAACCGAGGCCGAGACCGCTGCCGCCGCGACGGCGCCGGCGTAGGGAAGGTTCCGTAGGGACGCACGTCGAAGCGCCGCCCTCGTACTCGGGAGCCACCTGGGTCGGGCAGCGCACCGACCAGAAGACTTTCGCCAGGCCGTACGCATGAGGTGTACGGAACCGGCGAGACAGGACACAGAGAGCTCCCGTGCGGCGCCCGCGCCCCGGACGGCGGCAGTCGCGCACCGCGCGAGCCGCGGACGTCACCGGCACATCGCCGGACCATGCGCGGCGCCCAGGAGCCTGACGGGAGAAACGCCCGCATGCTCGAGCCGACCGAACCCAATGAGGGTTCCGAACTGAACACCCCGAGCGACACCCTGCCGCCGCGCCGGCGGCGGCGTGCCGCATCCCGCCCGGCGGGCCCACCCGCGGCTGCCGCCGAGGCGCAGCCCGCGGAGGTGGTCGAGCCGGCCATACCGGTCGCCGAAGCCGCCGATGTCGCGGCGGTGACCGAAGAGGCCGACAAGGCCGAGGAGGGCATCGAGGCCGTTGAGGCCGAGGTGACTTCTGAGGCTGCGGAAGCCGAAGAGACCGAAGCAGCCGAAGAGGCCGCAGAGACGGTGGCTGCCGAGGAGGCCGCGCCCGCCGGTCGTACGCGCAGGCGTGCCGTGCGCCGGGCGTCCGCGCCCGCCGGTGCTCCGGCCGCCGCCGAGGCCGCCGAGACCGTGGTGCCCGCCGCCGCTGCAGCCGCGCCGGTCCCCGAGGCCGCGCCCGCGGCTGAGGGCGCGGAGGTCGCCGAGGAGGCTGCGCCGCCTCGTACGCGTCGGCGTGCTGTGCGTCGTGCGTCGGCGCCCGCCGGCGTTCCGGCCGCCGCGGAGGCCGCCGAGACCGTGGTCTCCGGGTCCGCTGCTGCCGGGACCGGTGAGGAAGCCGAGAGCCCCGCCGCCGAGGCGCCTGTCGCTGCCGCGTCCGCCGAGGCCACCGAGGAGGCGGCGCCGCGCCGTACGCGTCGGCGTGCGGTGCGTCGCGCCTCCGCGCCCACCGGTGCTCCGGTCGCCGACGAGGCCGCCGAGGTTGCCGCCGGTACCGAGGTCTCAGCCGAGGCGGAGGAGCCCGCCGAGGCTGCCGCCCCGGTCGCGTCCGCGGAGCCGAGCGAGGCCACGGAGGTCCCCGAGGCCGCCGAAGCCGCTCCGCGCCGTACGCGTCGCCGCGCCACGCGGCGTGTGTCCGCGCCCGTTGAGGCCGCTGTCGCCGAGGCGGAGACTCCCGCCGAGACGCCGGTGACCGCGGAGACCCCCGTGACCCCGGGCATCGAGGTGGAGACCGCCGCGGTGACCGGTGTCGGCGCCCCCGCCGAGGCGCCCGCCGACGAGGCCCGCACCCCCGCCGGCGCCGAGACCGAGGAAGCCGGCCCGCGCCGTCGCCGTCGGGTCGTGCGCCGTGCCGCCATCGGGTTCGCCGAGCCCGCTCAGACCTCCGCCGCCGAGGCGGCCGAGGCTCCGCGGCCGGCCCGTCCCGCGGTGGCCGTGTTCCAGGCGCCGGTGTTCACCGAGCCGCAGTTCCAGACGCCCCAGCGGGCCGCCGCAGCGGCCGCCGCGGAGACGGAGGCCGAGCCGGAGGCCGAGGAAGTCGAGGAGTTCCAGGAGGAGCAGCCCGGCACGTCGCGGCGTCGTCGCCGGCGCCGGGGCGGCGCGTACGGCGAGGAGGCCGAGGCCCAGGGCGTCGAGGCCGCCGCCGAGGACGAGACCGAGGAGGCCGACGAGGCCGCCGAGGACGTCGTCGAGGGCGAGGAGGCCGAGGAGACCGGGTCGCGCAGGCGTCGTCGGCGTGGTGGCCGGCGCCGTCGTCGCGGTGAGGCCGCGGAGGCCGAGGCCGAGGGCGGCGACGCGGAGGCCGAGGACCTCGCCGCCGCGCAGGCCGAGCAGGACGCCGAGGACACCGCCGAGCAGGAGGAAGAGGACGCCGAGGACGCCCGTGGCGAAGAGGGCGCCGGTTCCAGCTCCAGCAGCAGGCGCCGCCGTCGCCGTCGTCGTCGCGCCGGTGACGCCACCGTCGACACCGAGCCCGGCGAGGGCGACCCCGAGCGCACCGTCGTCAAGGTCCGCGAGCCCCGCCCGAAGGCCGAGCCGTCCGACGAGGTGCAGTCCATCAAGGGCTCCACTCGTCTGGAGGCCAAGAAGCAGCGCCGCCGGGAAGGCCGTGAGCAGGGCCGCCGTCGCGTCCCGATCATCACCGAGGCCGAGTTTCTCGCCCGCCGTGAGGCCGTCGAGCGCGTGATGGTCGTCCGGCAGCACGGCGACCGTACGCAGATCGGCGTCCTCGAGGACAACGTGCTCGTCGAGCACTACGTCAACAAGGAGCAGGCGACCTCGTACGTCGGCAACGTCTACCTGGGCAAGGTCCAGAACGTGCTGCCGTCCATGGAGGCCGCGTTCATCGACATCGGCAAGGGCCGCAACGCCGTCCTGTACGCCGGTGAGGTCAACTTCGAGGCGCTCGGCATGGCCAACGGGCCGCGGCGCATCGAGTCCGCCCTCAAGTCCGGGCAGTCGGTCCTCGTGCAGGTCACCAAGGACCCGATCGGGCACAAGGGCGCGCGTCTGACCAGCCAGGTCTCCCTGCCGGGCCGTTACCTCGTGTACGTCCCCGAGGGCTCCATGACCGGCATCAGCCGCAAGCTGCCCGACACCGAGCGGGCGCGGCTGAAGACCATCCTCAAGAAGATCGTCCCCGAGGACGCGGGCGTCATCGTGCGCACCGCCGCCGAGGGCGCGAGCGAGGACGAGCTGCGCCGGGACGTCGAGCGGCTGCAGGCGCAGTGGGAAGAGATCCAGAAGAAGTCCAAGAACGGCAACGCGCCGACGCTGCTGTACGGCGAGCCGGACATGACCGTCCGGGTCGTCCGGGACATCTTCAACGAGGACTTCTCCAAGGTCGTCGTCAGCGGTGACGAGGCCTGGCAGACCGTCCACGGGTACGTCTCGCACGTCGCGCCCGACCTGGCCGAGCGGCTGCAGAAGTGGACCTCCGAGGTCGACGTCTTCGCCACGTACCGGATCGACGAGCAGCTCGCCAAGGCGCTGGACCGCAAGGTCTGGCTGCCCAGCGGCGGTTCGCTGGTGATCGACCGGACCGAGGCGATGGTCGTCGTCGACGTCAACACCGGCAAGTTCACCGGCCAGGGCGGCAACCTCGAGGAGACCGTCACCAGGAACAACCTGGAGGCGGCCGAGGAGATCGTGCGCCAGCTGCGGCTGCGCGACCTCGGCGGCATCATCGTCATCGACTTCATCGACATGGTGCTGGAGTCCAACCGGGACCTGGTGCTGCGGCGCCTGCTGGAGTGCCTGGGCCGCGACCGTACGAAGCACCAGGTGGCAGAAGTGACCTCGCTGGGGCTCGTGCAGATGACCCGCAAGCGGGTCGGCCAGGGGCTGCTGGAGTCGTTCTCCGAGACCTGCGTCCACTGCAACGGGCGCGGCGTCATCGTGCACATGGAGCAGCCGACGGCCGTCGGTGGCGGCGGCAAGCGCAAGAAGCGCGCGCGTGCCGGTGCCGGTCCCGAGCAGGTGCACGAGGCCACGGTCGCCGCCGAGGCGGTCGAGACGGCCGAGGAGGAGGCGGAGACCGAGGCCGAGGTCGCAGCCGAGATCGCCGAGCCGGCCGCGCTGCCCGAGCCCGCCTTCGCGGCGGACGAGGAGCTGTACAGCAGCGTCGCCGAGGCGGAGGCCGCCGTGCGCGGTGGTCGTTCCCGGCGCCGTGGGGGCCGGCGGGTGTCGGCTCCGGCGGGTGCGCCGAGGAAGGCCGAGGCGGTGCCCACGGCTCAGGACGTGACCGTCGCCGAGGAGGTCGCGCGCCCGGTGCAGCCGGAGCCGGCCGCCGTGGCGAAGGCCGAGCCGGTGGCCCTGGAGGACGCGGTCGTGGAGGCCGCGGCCACCGAGGCGCCCGCTGCCGAGGCCGCCGCTCCGGCTGCCGAGGAGGCCGCGCCCAAGGGCCGTACGCGGCGTCGCGCCACCCGCAAGGTGTCCGCGCCCGCCGGGTCGCCCGCAGGTGCCGAGGCCGCCGTGGTGACCGTCGGAGAGACGGCGTCCACCGCGCCCGAGCCGGTGTCCGAGGCCCCGGCGGAGCCGTCCGAGCAGGCTCCCGCCGAGGCGGTCGCCGAAAGCGCCGCTCCGGCCCGTCCGCGGCGCCGTGCCGTGCGCAAGGCCACCGCGCCGACCGCGTCCGACGAGGCGGCCGTCGTGGTCGTCCCGGCGGGGGAGGCACAGGGCGAGCCCGCGGCGACGGAGGCCCCGGCCGCCGAGGAGGTCGTCGAGGAGGCCGCTCCGGCCAAGAAGACGGCCCGTAAGACGGCCAAGAAGGCCACGGCGAAGAAGGCCGCCACCAAGAAGACCGCGGCCAAGAAGACGATCGCCAAGAAGGCCACGGCCAAGAAGGCGGCGAAAACCGCCAAGACGGCCGCGGCCAAGTCGACGGCGAAGAAGACCACGGTCTCTGCCGCCACCGACGAAAGCTGACCGGCGACAGCTGACCAGCGAGGTGTGCGGTCGGTCCACGTGATCGGCCGCACACCGCTGGGGCCCGGCCCGGTTTGACCCCCTCGGCCACGGCCCCGTAACCTTGACCGTCGGCGTGTCCGTGGATATAGGCGCGCCACATCCCCGTAAACCTCATCCTCCGGAGCACAGGGTGTTCCGGAGAGGCCGCCCGCGTGCCGGACGGCTGGACTGCGGGGGTGCCGTTTCCGAGCGAGAGAGTGAGATCCGCGTGTACGCCATCGTGCGCAGCGGTGGTCGCCAGCACAAGGTTGCTGTCGGCGACATCGTTGAGGTTGACAAGATTTCCACTGCCAAGGTTGGCGACACGGTCGAGCTCTCGACCCTGCTCGTTGTCGACGGCGACGCTGTGACCAGTGACCCGTGGGTGCTGGCCGGCATCAAGGTCCAGGCCGAGGTCGTGGACCACCACAAGGGCCAGAAGATCGACATTCTGCGCTACAAGAACAAGACCGGCTACCGCCGTCGTCAGGGCCACCGCCAGCAGTACACGGCGATCAAGGTCACTGAGATCCCCGCGGCTGCGAAGTAAGGGACTGAGGAGAGATGGCACACAAGAAGGGCGCATCGTCCACCCGTAACGGTCGTGACTCGAACGCTCAGCGCCTCGGCGTGAAGCGCTTCGGCGGTCAGGTCGTCAACGCGGGCGAGATCCTGGTCCGTCAGCGCGGCACCCACTTCCACCCGGGCGCCGGTGTCGGCCGCGGCGGCGACGACACGCTGTTCGCGCTGCAGGCCGGTGCGGTGGAGTTCGGCACCAGCCGTGGCCGCAAGGTCGTGAACATCGTTCCGGTCGCCTGAGTCCCCTGACTCAAGGCTTCGACCGAACTTTTCGCGAGGCGGACCTCACTTCCCTTCCGGGAAGGCGGGTCCGCCTTTCGCGTGTTACGCAAGAGACACATCCGTACGTTTTCGCAGTGCTGGAGGCACCCCACCATGACCACCTTCGTGGACCGCGTCGAGCTGCACGTCGCCGCGGGTAACGGAGGCCACGGCTGTGCCTCCGTCCACCGTGAGAAGTTCAAGCCGCTCGGCGGGCCCGACGGCGGCAACGGCGGGCGCGGCGGGGACGTGCTGCTCACCGTCGACCAGTCGATCACGACGCTGCTCGACTACCACCACTCCCCGCACCGCAAGGCCACCAACGGCAAGCCCGGTGAGGGCGGCAACCGGTCCGGCAAGGACGGGCAGGACCTGGTCCTTCCCGTGCCGGACGGCACCGTCGTCCTCGACAAGGCCGGCAATGTGCTCGCCGACCTGGTCGGGCACGGCACGTCGTACGTCGCCGCGCAGGGCGGCCGGGGCGGGCTCGGCAACGCCGCGCTGGCGTCGGCGCGGCGCAAGGCGCCGGGGTTCGCGCTGCTCGGTGAGCCCGGGGACCTCCAGGACATCGTCCTCGAGCTGAAGACGGTCGCCGATGTGGCGCTGGTGGGGTATCCGAGCGCCGGCAAGTCCTCGCTGATCTCCGTGCTGAGCGCCGCCAAGCCGAAGATCGCGGACTACCCGTTCACGACCCTCGTGCCCAACCTCGGCGTGGTGACCGCCGGTTCGACCGTCTACACCATCGCCGACGTCCCGGGGCTCATCCCGGGCGCCAGCCAGGGCAAGGGCCTGGGGCTCGAGTTCCTGCGGCACGTCGAGCGGTGCAGTGTGCTCGTGCACGTCCTGGACACGGCGACGCTGGAGTCCGACCGGGACCCCGTCTCCGACCTGGACGTCATCGAGGCGGAGCTGCGGGAGTACGGCGGGCTGGACAACCGGCCCCGCATCGTGGTCCTGAACAAGATCGACGTACCCGATGGCAAGGACCTCGCCGAGATGGTGCGGCCGGATCTTGAGGCCCGTGGGTACCGGGTCTTCGAGGTGTCGGCGGTTGCGCACATCGGGCTCAAGGAGCTGTCGTTCGCGCTCGCCGAGTTGGTCGGCAAGGCACGTGCCGCCAAGCCGAAGGAAGAGGCGACGCGGATCGTGATCCGGCCGAAGGCCGTCGACGACGCGGGCTTCACCGTGACCCGCGAGGAGATCGGTGGCGAGCCGCTGTTCCGGGTGCGCGGTGAGAAGCCCGAGCGCTGGGTGCGGCAGACCGACTTCAACAACGACGAGGCCGTGGGGTATCTCGCGGACCGGCTCAACCGCCTCGGTGTGGAAGAGGAGTTGATGAAGGCGGGGGCCCGCGCCGGGGATGGCGTCGCCATCGGTCCCGAGGAGAACGCCGTCGTATTCGACTGGGAGCCGACGCTGATGTCCGGTGCGGAGATGCTCGGGCGGCGAGGCGAGGACCACCGCTTCGAGGCGCCTCGGCCCGCTGCGCAGCGTCGGCGTGACAAGCAGGCCGAGCGTGATGAAGCGGCGCAGGAGTTCGACGACTTCGAGCCGTTCTAGGTCCGAGCAGGCGCGTGGCGCTGTCGTGAACTGGGCCGGGGGCTGCTGCCCCCGGCCCTTCGCTTCGCCGTGACGGCCCCGGCTCGGTCCCGATCGCCGGACTGGCTGGATCGGTTAACGCCGGGAAAATTCCCGGCGTATCTTGGGGCAACCCCTTCGTCCCTCCGTGAGTCGTACTGGGCGGCGTGGATGAGGATCTTGAATTCTCAGGACCTCACCACCGTCAACTGCCCATCGAATTCCCGGAGTCGACGTGGTCGAGGCTGTTTCGTACAGAACGCGGCGTACCGTTGCCATGGCTGTCGCCCTGGCGGCCGCGAGCGTCGGTGTGCTGCCGGCCGGGGATGCCCGGGCGGCGACCGCCACCGTGCGGCAGGACTTCAACGGCGACGGGTACGGCGATCTCGCCGTCGCCGCTCCCAACGCCACCGTGAACGGCAAGACGCGGGCCGGCTACGTCGCCGTGCTGTACGGGTCCGCGAGCGGGCTGCGCGCCACGGCCAGGAAGGTGTACACGCAGGCCTCCGCCGGGATCGCGGGCACCGTCGAGGCCGGGGACCGCTTCGGCTCGGACCTCGTCGCCGCCGACCTGGACGGCGACGGGTACAGCGACCTGCAGGTGTCGGCCGACGGTGAGCAGTGGGAGCAGGGCGGCATCGCCCGCAAGGGCAGCCGGACCGTGCTGTGGGGCGGCCCCGGCGGCTTCGCCTCGGGGAAGGTGCGGCCCGCCGTCGGCGACGGCCCGTACCAGAGCGGCTTCGGAACCGTCACGGGCGACTTCAACGGGGACGGCCATGAGGACCTGCTCTACAGCGGCCGCATGGAGTACGGGCCGTTCGGGCGCGACGGTGTACCCGCCGGCACTACCGGGGTGCAGCTCTACGACGGCGACATCGAACTGGTCAAGGTCGTGGCCGGTGACGTGGACGGCGACGGCATCACCGACCTCGTCACCCTCGCTCGGTCGTATGACGCCGACGATGAGGGCAACCGGGGCGAGCACCTGAACTTCCTGCGCGGCAGCCGCGAGGGCCTGCGGCCGCTCGTCGTCCTCAAGGACGCGCAGGGCGAGAAGATCAGACCCGGTTGGTCCCTGACCATCGGCGACGTCAACGGCGACCGCCGCGGGGACATCGTCATGGGCTACGGACGGCTCCGGTTCATCTACGGCACGGCGAACGGCCCGGCCAATGCCGTCGGCGCACACACCATCACCCAGGACACCCCCGGCATGCCCGGTACCGACGAGGCCGGGGACGTGCTCGGGTACGACCTCGCGGTCGCCGACGTCAACGGCGACGGTTACGGTGACGTCCTTGCCGGCGACCCGCTGGAGGACCTGGGCACGCTGAGGGAGGCCGGCACCTTCGTCGTCGTGCCCGGCGGACCGGACGGTCCCACCGGGGCCGGCGGCAGGCTCTTCAGCCAGAACAGCGCGGACGTTCCCGGCACCGCCGAGAAGGGCGACGGCTTCGGCGAGCGGGTGCATCTCGTCGACGGCAACGGCGACGGGCGGGCCGAGCCCGTCGTCGCCGCGGTCGGAGAGGACTCGTACGCCGGTGGCGTGTGGGTGTTCCCGTCCGGCTCCACCGGGGTGACGGCCAAGAACTCCTTCGCCGTCGGCGCCCGCACCCTCGGGACGGTCGCGACCGGGGCCTGGCTCGGCCACCGGTTCCCGCGCTGACCCGCATCCCCTCACGTCCCCTCACGCCATTCACACGTCTCCCTGCGTCAGGAATCACATGACTTCGCGTTCCCACCGCCGTACTCCGCTCACCCGCCGCAGACGCCTCGCTCTCGCCACCGGCGTCGCGATCGTCGCCGGCGCGCTGGCGGTGCCCGCCGTCAACGCCGCCACGGAGGCCGCGGCCGGCACGCCGAGCGCCAAGCGGCTGCACGACGACTTCAACGGGGACGGGTATCCCGACGCGGTCATCGGTGCCCACGCCGCCGCGGTGGGGGGTACGCCGGGGCGCGGCGCGATCAGCGTGCTGTACGGCTCCTCCAGCGGGTTGTCGACGTCGCGCAAGCAGGTGCTGACCTGGCCGGACCGTACGAACGAGGCCTATTACGGGGCGGAGCTGGCGAGCGCGGACCTGGACGGGGACGGATACGCGGACCTGGTGACGACCGCCGAGTCGGAGAAGCCGTACATGGATTACGGTGTCGCCCTCCTCGTCAACTGGGGTGGTCCGAAGGGGCTGTCGGCCACGCCGAGCTGACATGGAGCATCGGCTACGAGTGGTCCGGCCGGTTCACCGTCGCGGACGTGGACGGCGACAAGCGATCCGACATCGTGATGGTGAGCAACGACGTACCGGAGAACGAGGCACCCGGCGAGGTGTGGCACGGCCCGTTCACCCGCGCCGGACAGCCCGCGAAGAAGGACTTCTTCGCCATCGGCGCCGATGAGCACTCGAATCATCACTCGGTGGCGGCCGGTGACGTGAACGGCGACGGCGTCGCCGACCTCGCCGTGCGCACCTCCTCCCAGGACGAACCGGACTCGCGTGCCGTCTCCCTGCTCACGGGCGGCCCCGGCGGCTTCACCTACCAGGGCAACCTCAAGGACGCCCAGGGCCGGATCATCGGCGGCGAGGACGTCGCGATCGGCGACCTGAACAAGGACGGGTACGGCGAGATCGTCGTCGGCCACTCCAACGACAGCTACGACAGCGACGTCGAGCTGCCCACCAAGGGCGGTGCGCTGGCCGTCGTGTACGGCGGCCCGGGCGGCGTCTCCACCACCCGTAAGCCGGTGTGGATCAACCAGGACACGGCTGGTGTGCCGGGCTCGGGCGAGCGCGGCGACGGCATGGGGACGGGCCTGTCCATCGGCGACACCAACGGCGACGGCTACCTCGACGTGGCGACCGGCCTGCCCGGCGAGGATCTGGGCAGCGTCGCCGACGCGGGCGGCGTCCTCGTGCTGCGCGGCAGCGCGGGCGGCCTGACCACCACCGGCATCAAGGCGTTCACCCAGAACACCAGCGGTGTGCCCGGCACGGCCGAGAACGGCGACAGGTTCGGTGCCGAGACCGCCCTCGTCGACGCCGACTCCGACAAGCGGGACGGCCTCGTGGTGGGCGACCCGGCCGAGAACTTCGGACATGGGGCCGCGTGGGTCTTCCCGGCCACCTCCAGCGGTGTCACCGCCGGCGGTTCCTTCTCCTTCGGGCCTTCCACGATGGGCCTGACCTCGCTCGGGGCCTCCTTCGGAGCCTCGCTGGCCGACTGACGGCGACCCCCTCCTCGTAACCAGCAGAACAGGACAGTGACATGAACAGACATCGCAAGGCCTGGCGCGTGGGTCTCGCCGTCGTCCTGGCCGTCACGGGGGCCACCCTTCCCGCGGCACACGCCGTGGCCGACACCAAGCCGGCCACCGCGGAGCTGAAGGACGACTTCAACGGCGACGGCTACGCCGACCTCGCCGTGGCGGCGCCCGACGCGACCGTCGACGGCAGGACACGGGCCGGGTACGTCGCCGTCGTGTACGGGTCGGCGAGCGGGCTCAAGACCTCTGCCAAGCAGGTCATCAGCCAGAACACGGCCGGTGTCACCGACTCGGCCGAGAGCGAAGACCTGTTCGGCAGCGCGGTGAGCAGCGCCGACCTCGACCGGGACGGGTACGCGGACCTGATCGTCGGCGTCACCGGCGAGGACTCGGTGGAAGGGGGCGCCTTGACCGGGCTCGTGCAGGTCGTCTGGGGCGGGGCGAACGGGCTGTCGGGCGGGGCGCCGCTGGCGTACGGGCGCGAGACGTACGACGGGCTCAGCGCTCGGGGAGAGCTCACCGTCGGGGATGTGGACGGGGACGGGGCCACCGACCTGGTCGTCGTGCAGGGCCTCGTCAGGCTGCGGGTCGTCAAGGGGCCCTTCGGGCGGGACGGTTCGTCGAGCGGCGGGGAGCAGATCGTCTTCGACGACTCCGACCCCCGCTTCCTGGACCTGGCCACCGGTGACGTGAACGGCGACGGCATCGACGATGTCGTGGGCACCATGCACGACGGTGACGAGGGCGACGCTCGCCGCATCACGTACTGGCGGGGCACGCCGGACGGGCTCGCCGACAAGGTCGTGATCGAGGACAGCCGGGGCTGGCGGGTGCAGGGCGGCGAGTCGCTGGATCTGGGCGATGTGAACGGCGACGGCTACGACGACATCGTGGTCGGCCGCTACGACGGCGCCGACAGCGACCTGTCGACCCCGATCCCCGAGGGCGGCCGGGTCGCGTTCGTGCCGGGTTCCGCGGACGGGCCCGTCGGCACCAAGGCGATGTACGTCAACCAGGACAGCGCCGGGGTCCCGGGCGCCGCCGAGCTGTACGACCGCTTCGGCGCCGACGTGTCCGTCGCGGACGTCGACGGCGACGGCTACGACGACGTCGCCGCCGGGGTGCCGTTCGAGGACTTCGACGGGCTGAGCAACGCCGGCGGTGTCGTCGTCCTGCGCGGCGGTGCGAACGGTCTGACCGGCGCCGGTGCCAAGGGGGTCAACCAGAACACCGCCGGGGTGCCGGGCGCGGCCGAGAGCAACGACGTCTTCGGCACCGCCACGCATCTCGTCGACGGCAACGGCGACGGCCGCGCCGAACTCGTCGTCGGCGCACCGGGGGAGAACGCGAACGCCGGGTCGGTGTGGGTGTTCCCCGCCACGTCGGCCGGGATCACGCCGACCGGCTCGTTCACCTTCGGGGCGGGGACGCTCGGCACGGTCGCGGCCAACGCGAAGCTGGGCTCCGGGTTCAACTACTGATCCCCACGGGTTCAACCACTGATCGAACACCGGACCCGTTGTGGCAAGGGCACCCTGCCGTGCCGCAACGGGTCTTCTGTTGTCTCCCTGTTTGTCATGCACGCGAAGCGCGCAGTTCAGCAGCCGGACCGCCCACGGGCGTGAGCATCCGAAGTGTCCAAGAGGCCAGCGAGGCAAGGGAGTTCGCCGATGACCCCGGAGACCGGGTCCGTGTCCCCCGACCGACGCCGTTTCCTGACCGCCGGCGCCGCCGTGCTCGGCGCCGCGGCCTCCGCCCAGCTGTGGCTGCCGACGGCCGCCCGGGCAGCCGAAACCCCGCTGCCCGACGGCGTGTTCAGCCTCGGCGTGGCCTCCGGCGACCCGCTGCCCGACGGCATCGTGCTGTGGACCCGGCTCGCCCCCGACCCGCTGAACGGCGGCGGGATGCCCGAAAGCGTGGTGACCGTGGAGTGGGAGCTCGCCGAGGACGAGCGGTTCAGGAAGCCGGTGCGCCGGGGCGTCGCCCAGGCCCGGCCCGAGCTGGGGCACAGCGTCCACGTGGACGTACGGAAGCTGCGCCCGGGCCGTACCTACTGGTACCGCTTCCGCGCCGGCGGGCAGCTCTCGCCCATCGGCCGCACCCGCACCGCGCCCCACCCGAACAGCTCCGGCGGCCGGGTCCGCATGGCGCTGGCCTCCTGCCAGAACTGGCAGCACGGCTACTTCACGCCGTACGCCGACATGCTGGTCCAGGACCCCGACTTCGTGCTGTTCGTCGGCGACTACATCTACGAGTCCCGGCCGTCGGCGACCGCACTGCGCAAGCATGAGGGCACCGACGAGCCGTACAGCCTGGTGCAGTACCGCAACCGGTACGCCCAGTACCGCACCGACCCGGACCTCGCCGCGATGCACGCGAACGCGCCCTGGGTGGTCACCTTCGACGACCACGAGGTCGACAACGACTTCGCCGGCGAGATCCCGCAGGACCCCGACAAGCAGCCGCACGACGCGTTCGTGGCCCGGCTGACCGCGGGCTACCAGGCGTTCTACGAGCACATGCCGGTCCGCGCGAGCGCCATCCCGAACGGCCCGCACATCCAGATGTACCGCCGCCTGGAGTTCGGCCGCCTGGCCCGGCTCAGCGTGCTGGACACCCGGCAGTACCGCAGCGACCAGGCCACCAGCCAGGAAGGCGCCCAGGACCCCTCGCTCACCATGCTCGGCGCCGAGCAGAAGCGGTGGCTCATCGACGGGCTGCGCCACTCGCCGGCCCGCTGGAACATGATCGGCTCGCAGATCATGATGGCCGAGACCGACCTCAAGGTCGGTGAGGGCAAGCTCTGGTACTACGACGCCTGGGACGGCTACCAGGTCGAACGCAACGCCCTGATGCAGGAGTTGAAGCAGGTCCGCAATCCGGTCGTGTTCACCGGCGACCGCCATCTGACGATGATCAGCGACCTCAAGGAGGACTACGCCGACCCGGACTCCGCCGTCGTCGGCGCCGAGTTCGTCGGTACGTCCATCTCCAGCAACGGCGACCAGGACCAGGCCGCCTTCCACAAGGAGTGGGACCCGCGCCTGCCGGACAACCCGCACTGGAAGCTGCTCGACGCCCACCGCGGCTACCACCTCTTCGACATCCGCCGTGACGGCATCGACGCGCAGGTGCGGATCGTGGACACGGTCCGGCAGCAGACCGCTACGCCGAGCACTCTGGCGCGGCTGCGGGTCGAGGCGGGCCGGCCGGGCGTCGAGGTCGTGTAACTCCCGTCACCGCTGGTGGGGGACCTGGGACTCATCCGTGTCCCAGGTCACTCTCCTGAGTTCTTCGCCGACGCCCCCGACGACGGGACGATCGAGCGGATCGACTGGCTGGAGCACATGCTCCGCAGGCCGCCGTACGACAAGCCCACCCCCAGCTTCTGGCGCCGGCACCGGCACGACCGGCTCGTCGAGCGCTGGGCCCGGGCGGTCGGCCGGGAGCGGGTCACCGTCGTCGTGGTCGACGACCGGGACCGGGAGGGGCTGATGCGCACCTTCGAGGTGCTGCTCGGGGTGCCCGCGGGGTTACTGCGGCCGGGTCCGGACGCGGCGAATCGCTCGCTCACCCTCGCCGAGACCGAAATGCTGCGGAACCTTAATAAGGAATTCCGCGCCAATCTGCCCGCGGAGCTCTATTCACAGCTCGCCCGGAACGGCGCCGTGACGCATATGAAGAACACGTGCACTCCCGGTCCCGGCGACGTGAAGATCGGCACCCCGCGATGGGCCGTCGAGGCCGCCGCCGAGGCCGGCGCGGAGATCGCGGAGCGTATTGGCCGGACGGGAATCGGAGTCATCGGAGACATGCGGCTTTTGTCGGAAATGCAAAAGCCGTGCGGCACACCGCGGCCGCCAAGTCACGCACGGTTCACCCGACGTCGTCCAAGGAACTGGTGCGAGTACTCGGCCATCGCTGCCTCAAGCGGCTGCGGCTTCGGTGAGCCTGTGCCGTTACTCACAGCAATTCCGTGAACGTCCGCGCACACTCTCGGCAAGGACCATGCGTACAAGGTGAATGACAGGTTGCGCGCACATATGCAGCCGGGGACGCTCACCTTGCACTGCGGTAACCCCAAGTGGGACCATTTCCAAGTTCCCAGTCGCCACAAGGTAGGTCACCTGTGTCCCAGCACATAGCCAAGCCCCGTACCACCGCAGTGATCCTGGCCGGTGGTACCGGTCAGCGCGTGGGTCTGTCGATCCCCAAGCAGCTGCTGAAGATCGCCGGCAAGGCAGTCATCGAGCACACGCTGACCACCTTCGAGAAGGCCGACTCGATCGACGACGTCATCGTGCTGATGGCGCCCGGTTATGTGCCGGACATCGAGAAGATCGTCGCCAAGGCCGGGTTCACGAAGGTCAAGAAGATCATCGAGGGTGGCAATACCCGTAACGAGACGACCGAGCGCGCCATCGAGGCCCTCGGTGAGGGCCTGGCCGAGGGCGAGGACCTCAACGTCCTGTTCCACGATGCCGTGCGTCCCCTGCTGTCGCAGCGCGTGATCGACGACTGTGTCGTGGCGCTGGAGCGCTACCAGGCCGTCGACGTCGCCATCCCGTCCGCGGACACCATCATCGTGACCCGCACGCACGGCGAGGACGGCGAGTTCATCACCGAGATCCCGGACCGCTCCCGGCTGCGCCGCGGCCAGACCCCGCAGGCCTTCAAGCTGTCCACGATCAAGCGGGCCTACGACGTCGCCGCCGGTGACCCCAACTTCCAGGCCACGGACGACTGCTCCGTCGTGCTCAAGTACCTGCCGGACGTGCCGATCCACGTCGTCGCGGGTGACGAGTACAACATGAAGGTCACCCAGCCCGTCGACGTCTTCATCGCCGACAAGCTCTTCCAGCTGGCCTCCACCGCCGCTCCCGAGCAGGTGAGCGAGGAGGCCTACCGCGAGCTGCTGACCGGCAAGACCGTCGTCGTCTTCGGCGGTTCCTACGGCATCGGCAAGGACATCGCCGAACTCGCCGAGTCCTACGGCGCCAAGGTGTACGCGCTGGGCCGCTCCACCACCGGCACCCACGTGGAGAACCCGGAGGAGGTCGACGACGCGCTGTCCAAGGCCTACGCCGAGACCGGGCGCATCGACTACGTCGTCAACACCGCCGGCGTCCTGCGCATCGGCAAGCTCGCCGAGACCGACAACGCCACCATCGAGGAGGCGCTGAAGGTCAACTACCTGGCCCCGGTGCAGATCGCGCGCTCCTCGTACAAGTACCTGGCGGAGACCAACGGCCAGCTGCTGCTGTACACCTCCAGCAGCTACACCCGCGGTCGCGCCGAGTACAGCCTGTACTCCTCGACCAAGGCCGCCATGGTGAACCTCACCCAGGCCCTGTCCGACGAGTGGGTCGGCGACGGCATCCGCGTCAACTGCATCAACCCGGAGCGCACCGCCACCCCGATGCGCACCAAGGCCTTCGGCCAGGAGCCCGCGGGCAGCCTGCTCTCCTCCGAGGCCGTCGCCCGCACCTCCCTCGACGTGCTGCTCTCCGAGCTGACCGGCCATGTGATCGACGTCCGCCAGCAGGACCCGACGGCGGCCGCCGGCAAGGCGTCCGGCTTCGAGCAGGCGCTCGCCAGTGTCCTGGACCGCCAGGACGGCATGGCATAATCAGAAGTCAATAGCCTTATGGAATTCAGGCCTCTGCGATTCTTCGTTCACGAAGAATTCACAGGGGCCTGAGTCCTTCACCCCTTCAGACCGGCCCCTCTCCCTGAGCAGGTTCTCCGTGATATCCACCGCTATTCGCGTCGCCCGGGTGGGCAGCCCGGCCGAGCTGGCCGCGGCGGCCCTCATGATCCTGGGCTTCCCGGCGCTCATGCTGGCCGCGCTCGTCCCGAGCGTTCCCGCCTTCGCGGCCGCGGCCGCCGTGACGTACCTGGCGGACCACTATCTGCACCGCAAGGGCAGCTATCTGGTCAACCGCCTGAGCAAGGTCCGGGCCGGTCTGTCGATCCGCTTCCTGATCCGCCAGCTGCTGCTGGTCCTCCTGCTGGCCCGGCTCGGCCTCGCGGACGACCTGATCTACTACGGCGCCATCGCGTGCTTCATAGCCTTCTACGGCCTCCAGGCCCCGCACGGCGCGCTGGTCACCCTGATCCGCAACCGCCGCCGTATGCCGGTCGCCACCCGCAACGTCGACCTCGCCTCCCGCATCCGCATCCCGGACGCCCCGCCGCGCCGGCTGCTGCACCGCTCCGCCGAGAAGATGCTGCACCTCGACCTCGCGGCCGTCGCCGGCATCCTGGCCTCGGCCGCCCTGGAGTCGGCCGTCGCCGGCTTCATCGGCATCGGCGTCACGGTGGGCCTGGGCTGCCTGTACGTCCTCGCGCTCGTGCCGTACGTCCGCGGCCGCAAGGTCCCGCCGAACGCCGAGACCGTCCTGGCCGCCGTCGACGACTGGCTGGCCGAGTACCGCCCCGAGACGGTGCTGTACTTCTCCGGCTCCAAGGACTCCGCCTACCAGGTCAACATGTGGCTGGAGACCATGGAGCAGCTGGACTCCAAGCCGCTGATCATCCTGCGCGAGCGCGTCATCCTGAACAACCTGGCGCCCACCACGGTCCCCGTGATCTGCGTGCCCGGTGGCGTGCACCTGATGAACCTGGACCTGTCCAACGTGCGCGTCGCGCTGTACGCCGCGAACGTCGGCAAGAACATCCACCTGCTGCGCGTCCCCACCATGAAGCACGTCTTCATCGGCCACGGCGACAGCGACAAGCTGGCCAGCGTCAACCCGTACAGCAAGGTCTACGACGAGGTGTGGACCGCCGGCCGCGCGGGCCGCGACCGCTACGCCATCGCCGACGTCGGTGTCCGCGACGACGACATCGTCGAGGTCGGCCGCCCGCAGCTGGCGCCGATCCAGGGCTGGAACGGCGTCCCCGAGGGCCCCCGCGGCGGAGCCGCTGATGGACGCTGTCCGACCGTGCTCTACGCGCCCACCTGGGAGGGCTGGGACGGCAACCCCGGCAACACCTCGATCGTGCTGGCCGGCGAGAACATCGTGAAGAAGCTGGTCAAGGCCGACCCGCCGGTCCGCGTCCTGTACAAGCCGCACCCCTTCACCGGCACCGTCAGCAAGGAGGCCGGCGCCGCGCACCGCCGGATCACCGCCCTGGTCGAGCAGGCCGCCACCGAGCGGGCCGCCGACTCGCGCTTCCCGGCCGACAGCGCCGCGCAGGCCGCCGCCAAGGCCGAGCTGGCCCGTATCGAGGCCCGCCTCGCCGAGCTGTCCGGCAAGGGCAACGGGAACGCCAAGGGCGACGAGGCCGAGGCCACCCGTGACGGGCTGGTGGACATGCGCAAGCACGAGGAGATCGCCCGGCTGCGCGGTGAGTGGAACGACGCGTACTGGCGGTCCTTCCCGGTCTGGGAGCACCGCGTCATCACGGGCGCCGAGCCGCGCCTGTACGACTGCTTCAACGTCTCCGACGCGATGGTCTCCGACATCTCCAGCGTGGTCTCCGACTTCATCGCCAGCGGCAAGCCGTACGCCGTCACGGACTCCGCCGAGGTGGGCGTCGAGGAGTTCAAGCGGGCGAACACCGCGGTGCGCGCCGCGACGATCCTGTCCAACAGCGCGGCCGAGCTGGGCGAGCTGCTGGACGCCGTACGCGACCCGGCGGCGGACCCGCTCGCCGAGGACCGCAAGGATCTCAAGCGGTACCTGCTGGGCCCGGACGAGCCGACCTCCATCGTCCAGTTCAACACCGCGGTGGCGAACCTCGCGATCAAGGCCGAGACGCGCAACGTCGCCCAGGAGTCACGGCTGGCGGCCGTCCCCGAGCAGCGGATGGCGACGGCCGAGGACGATGTGACGGCCTGACCCGCGAACCGACGGCGCGGCCCCCGAGGAGCGAATCCTCGGGGGCCGTTTCCTGTGAACGGCCGCTTCTTGCCCGCTTCTTGCGGGCCTCTTACGTTGCCCGGACAGCGTGACTCCATGTCAGTTGCCTCGTGTGATCTGACTCACCAAACCACGGTTGTGAGGCAACCGCTTCCATCGCCCAGTCGTCTACCAGGTAGCGAATGAGGCGATACGGGGGAAATATCCCGTTGACAAGGGGGAAACGTGACCGTCACGCAGCCTGATGTGACTGTGATCATCGGGGCGTACGAAGCGATGCCGTATCTGGTCGAGTGCCTGGCATCCGTCGAGGCACAGACCATCGACCCGGAGCGCATCGAGGTCATCGCCGTCGACGACGGCTCCACGGACGGCACGGGGGAGTGCCTGGAGGAGTTCGCCGCCCGTGTGCCCATGCCGGTGACCGTGGTCCGGCAGGAGAACTCCGGGGGCCCCAGCGGTCCGCGCAACGTCGGTCTGGGCAAGGCGGCCGGGCGTTACGTCTTCTTCCTGGACGCCGACGACCGGCTGGGTCCCGAGGCCCTGGAGCGCATGGTCGCGATGGCCGACAAGAACGGCACCGACGTGGTACTCGGCCGCGTCGAGGGCGTCAACCGCACCGCGCCCAAGTCGATGTGGGGCAAGACGCTGGACCGGACCGACGTCTTCTCCTCCAACATCAAGTTCACGCTGAGCGCGCAGAAGCTCTTCCGCCGCGAGCTGCTCACCCGGCACAACATGCGCTTCGACGAGTCCCTGTGGACCGGCGAGGACGCGCTGTTCACGATGGAGGCCTATCTGCGGGCGAACGGCGTCTCCGTGATCGCCGACCACACCTGCTACTACCTGGTCGGCCGCGACGACGGCAAGCACGTGACGAAGACCGGCGGATACACCCTGCGCTTCGACTCGGCGCGCGCCCTGATGAACCTGATAGCCGAGCACGTCCCCGCGGGTGACCGCCGCGACCTGCTCATGGTCCGCCCCTTCCTCATCACCCTGCTGCCGCAGTTCGGGCCCAAGTACGCCAAGGACAGCGAGAAAGTCCGGCAGCACAAGCTCGAACTGGCCAAGCCCCTCATGGACGCCTACTGGACCCCGGACATCGCCCGCCGCCTCAAGGTCGACGAGCGGCTGCGCCTGCACCTGGTCGCCGAACAGCGTCCCGAACTCCTCCTGCCCGTGGTGGAGTTCATCAAGGCCAAGAAGCAGGCGGCGGCCCTCCTGGAGAAGAAGGGCCGCCGTCTCTACCTCGCCTACCCGCACTTCAGGGACGCCGCCGCGGGGATACCCGACTCCGTGTACCTCGCCGAACCGCGCGAGGCCCGCGCCTTCCCCGGATACCGGGAGGGCGGCGTGGACTCGTTCCTGCGGCGGGCGGTGCGCAAGGCGCGCCGGGTGCTGAAGGCTTCGCGCGGGGCTACGCCGGGCGGGCGGGCTGCTGCGGCGTGACGCAGCCGCGCTGGTCCGGGATCTCCGCGAGGACTTCGGCGGCCAGCCGCTCCTCCATCCGCGCCCGGTGCTCCCGCGCCGCCGTGCACAGCGCCTGTACGGCCTCGTTGAAGCGCACCTGCGACGCCGGCTCGTCCGGTCCCAGCAGGTGCCGCTTCAACTCCGCGCGGGCCTGAACCAGTTCGTCCTTCTCGGGGTGCCGCACCGCGTCCAGCAACTCCGGCACCCCGGCCGCGTCCGGCGTCAGCACGGTCGCCGCGCGCACGGTCGGGAAGGCCTTGCGGAACACGTCCTCCGCGAGGCCGCTGGTGTTCGCCACGCCGTACGGCTTGCCGCTCGCCAGGAAGTCGCTGATCACGCTCGACACATCGCTGATCAGCAGGTCGGCCTCGTTGAAGCAGGCGTACAGCGTGGGCCGCACGTCCGTGAAGACCTGGTGCTCCCCCTCCGGAAGTGAGGCCCAGTACGCCTCCTCCCAGGCCGCCGTGGCCCGCGCCACCGCCTCCGCCCGCCCCGGCTCCGGCGCCGACTGGTACATCATCCGCTCGAGCAGGTCGGCGCTCGCCCGGACGGTCGTCGTGGTGAGCCGGTCCAACTCCTTCGTCCGACGGGCGAGTTCACCGCTGTCGCCGGGCCGCTCGTCCGTCCGCTCCCGGTTCGCCGCCCTGATCAGCTCCCGGATGCGCAGATCGGCCGCCCCGGCCCGCGGATCCACCGACCCGGTCAGCGGATGCGGCTTGTACAGCAGCCGTACGCCCGGGTCCGCGAGCAGCGCCCGTACGAGGTTCTCGCCGGCCTCGATCACCGAGGTGTTGCCGGGGTTGCCGTCCCAGCCCTCCCAGGTCGGCGCGTACAGAACGGTCGTGTACGTACCGGTCGGCGCGCCTGCGTACGGCCGTACGGTGTCCAGCTGAGGGCGGCCGATCTCCACCACGTCCTTGTCCTCGACGCCGACCTCGGCCGCCGCATACCGCTCCCGGGCCGCGGGACCGGCCACCCACACCTCGTCGTAGGCCTTCGCGTACGGGTTGCAGGACGACAGCTTGTCGCTCTCCCCGTGGTTGACGAAGGTGTGCTTGAGCGTGGGGATGCGCAGGACCTGGGAGGTCTTGCCGGAGTTGGAGGGGTGGATGAGGACCTGGAGCGTGGACTGCTCCAGGCGCATCAAGGTGGAGACCTTCGGCAGGCACAGGATCGGCACGTCCGTCGGCCCGATCTTCTGCACCATGAACCGTTCGCGCAGCACGATCAGCGGACGCCCGTCCAGCTGGGCGAGCGGCTCCAGCCACATGTTCGCCTGGTAGGCGGAGGACGCGCCGCCGGAGAAGTACAGCCCGACCGTCGGCCGGTACTCGGCCAGCCAGGCGTCCAGCCAGGCCAGCGTCTCCCGCTCGCTCGCCGGGCGACGGCTCGGCAGCAGCCGTACGAGAAGGTCGTACAGGCCCACCAGGGCGAGCCCGAGGGACAGCGCGATGCCGAGGGCCGCGCAGCGGGGGTCGTCGGTGGCAGCCGTGGCCAGCAGGCCCACGGTGGCCGGGAGGCCGAAGGCCGGCAGGCGGTCACCGGGGCGGCGCAGCAGGAGCCGCGGGGCGGGGGTCAGGCGCAGGGCGGAGGCGTCGATGTTGCGGGTGACCACGGGCAGGGTACGGGTGCGGCGGACCAGGACGGAGACCGCCTGGATCGCGCAGTTCAGGGCGTAGAAGGCGAGCAGGCCCGCGACCAGCGGCGTGTACACCGTCTCCCGGTGCTGCTCGCCGAGCCGCAGCAGGGCCACGACCAGCAGCAGGTCCCGCAGCACATGCCGCACGGTGATGTCCGCGTGCGACTTGGCGAACAGCGACAGCATGCCGCGGTGCCAGCGGTACAGCACGCCCTCGACGGCCAGCGAGGCGATGGTCGCCGCGATCAGCAGCGGGACGTGCGGGCGCAGCGCCGCCACGGCCTGGGCGCCGAAGGCGGCGGCCAGCAGAGCCGTGACAAGCGCTCGCACCGGGAGGCGGGACAGGGGTGTGGGCAACTGCGGTCACTCCAAGGTCGGCGGGGACGTCGTGCGTCCGGGTTAACGCACGCCGACCTCCGGACGACACGCGAGTGTCCGTAGGGTTTGGAGTGACCTGAAGCGCGGGAGTTCCAGGCCTATGCCGGGATGATCCAGACGGCAGGGCCTAGCGTCCCGACTGCAGCGCCCGGCGGATCGGGCCGCCCACCACGCGGCGGGCCCGTCGGTAGACGGACGCCGCCGGAAGGGCCGTGCCCGCCTTGCCGGTGCGGGCCAGCTCCCGTCTCAACCGGTCGTTGTCCGTGGCGAGTTCGGAGATACGGCTCTGCAGCCAGCCGAACCGGGTGGTGAGCGAGGCGAGGTCGGCGTCGTTCCAGGGGCGGATGCCCGCCGGGAAGGACAGTGACCGCATGCGCTGCTCGAAGGCGGCGCCGCCGTCGCCGTGTGTGAACGTGTTGCTGAGGCCGTTGCCCTCCAGGAACGCCGTGAACCGCTCGAACCGCTCCTGGTGGCCGCTCATCAGGGCGCCGAAGTCGGCCTCCTCGTACAGCGACGCCGGGTCCAGGTCCTCGGGCAGCCTGTCGATCCGGCGGTGCGGGATGTCGAAGTAGCGGCACAGCTCCAGCGTGCGCGAGTCGCCGCACAGCACCGTCGCCGGTGTGCCCGCGAGCAGGGCGGCTATGTTGCCGTGGATGCGGGAGCCGAAGGAGAAGTCGAACGCGCGCAGGTCGTCGATCCAGGTGACCGGATCGATGTAGACGCGGACCTTGTCCTCCCGGTACATCGGGTGCTCGGGGTGTGTCGGCATCGCCGTCACCAGACCGTTCGGGTCGGACAGGTCCCGCCAGTGCAACTGCCGTGCGTCGCTGAGGTTCTGGCCGATGAAGCGCAGGTACGGGTAGCGGGCGTGGGCGCGGGTGATGACCCGGTCCAGGCCCTGCGACCGCACCGCGCTGTGCGAGCCGTTGACCGCGATCCGGGAGCCGGCGCCGAGGGCGGGTTCCCGCTTGGTGACGGTGAGTTCCTTGCCGTACATGAAGAGCGAGGGGCAGCCGATGACCTCGACGTCCCGGAAGCCCAGATCCTTGAGGTACTTCTCGGTGAACTCGCCGCGGACACCGATGGAGGCGCTGCGGTCGAGCACGGCGGAGACGAACTCGCGCACGGCGGGCTCGATGGGCTTCAGCCGCGCCGGGTTGTAGCCGAGCCCGGCCTGTGCGCCGACCCCCACCACGACCACCGGGATCCTCAGCTTGCCGATCAGCCGCGTCAGCCGCTTCAACTGCGCCTCGAAAGACGGCCGGAACGCATTGGCGAGCGGGACGACGAACGCGTCGAACTCCTCGTTGATCCGGCCCGCCGCCGACACATCGGTACGGATGCCGTTCGAGACGACCTCGGTGTGCGGTGTCTCGAGGATCTTGTGGGTGGCGTCGCTGAAGATCAGGTTGCCGGCGTTGGTGGCGATGACGTCCCGGTGGAGGGCCTCCTCCACGGGAACGACGTCGTAGGGGCTCTTACCCGAGCGGAGCAGGATGCGCTTGCCGCGCTGACCATGGTGGGCATTGTGTGACACGGCATTCAACATAAGTTTGCCCTGTCGTTGTTTTCTATAGGCAACCAACGCAACCTTTTTGCCGTATGCGACCTGTGAGCAAACAGTTACCGCTCGCCTGTCCGGAGGCTGGAATCGCCGCGCGCCACACGATCCGCTTCGCGTAGATTGCCGAGCACGGAACCGGATGCACGCGAGGGGAAAGAGCACAGGTGGCAGGGGCAAGGCAGGGTGTGCGCGAAGCCCGCAGGGTCGTCGTCAAGGTGGGCTCCTCGTCGCTGACCACCGCGTCGGGCGGCCTGGACGCCGATCGCGTGGACGCGCTCGTCGACGTGCTCGCCAAGAGCCGCAGCGGTGGGGAGAAGGAGGTCGTCCTCGTCTCCTCCGGCGCCATCGCGGCCGGACTCGCCCCGCTGGGCCTGCGCCGACGCCCCAAGGACCTGGCCCGCCAGCAGGCCGCCGCCAGCGTCGGCCAGGGCCTGCTCGTGGCCCGCTACACCGCCTCCTTCGCCCGCTACGGCGTCCGCGTCGGGCAGGTCCTGCTGACCAGCGACGACATGAGCCGCCGCGCCCACCACCGCAACGCCTCCCGCACCCTCGACAAGCTGCTCGCCATGGGCGCGTTCCCGATCGTCAACGAGAACGACACCGTCGCCACGGACGAGATCCGCTTCGGCGACAACGACCGGCTCGCCGCCCTGGTCGCCCATCTCGTACGGGCGGATCTGCTGGTGCTGCTGTCCGACGTGGACGGCGTGTACGACGGCGACCCCCGCAAGCCGGGGACCTCGCGGATAGCGGAGGTGCGGGGACCCGAGGACCTGGCGGAGGTGGAGATCGGCAGCGCCGGCAAGGCAGGAGTCGGCACCGGCGGCATGGTCACCAAGGTCGAGGCGGCCCGGATCGCGGCCGCCGCCGGCATCCCGGTCGTCCTCACCAGCGCGATCCACGCCGCCGAGGCGCTGCACGGCGGCGACACCGGCACCTACTTCCACGCCACCGGCAGGCGCTCCGCCGACCGGCTGCTGTGGCTGCAGCACGCCTCCACACCGCAGGGTTCGCTGACGCTGGACGACGGCGCCGTACGGGCGGTCGTGGAGCGCCGTATGTCGCTCCTGCCGGCCGGAATCGCCGCTGTCGAGGGCGAGTTCAGCGCGGGCGACCCGGTCGAGCTGCGCGACGGCGCGGGGCACGCGGTCGCACGCGGGCTCGTCAACTTCGACGCCAAGGAGATCCCGCAGCTGCTCGGGCGGTCGACGCGGGAGCTGGCGCGGGAGCTGGGGGCGGAGTACGAGCGGGAGGTCGTTCACCGGGACGACCTGGTGATCCTGCAGCCCTGAGAGCAGCCGGCCATGGGCCGAAAACGGGGGGAACGCCCTGCTGTCGAAGTCGCCCTGAGGTGGACGTTGAGGTCCACGTTCCGCAAAATCGCCCCGCGAACGCCCCCGGCCTGCTCAACTTTGTCTCAGGGACACATTCCGCACGAGCCGGTTCGGTCACTGCGTAAAGGAGGCCGTCGTGAGACGAGTGCGCCCTGGGACGGCGTCCCGCGGTGCCGGAGGGGCCTCGTCCCATGCGGCCGGTGAGGAGCGCGCCTTGACGAGCGTCGCGGCCGGCGACCGGTACGAGGAGCCCAAGGACCTGCCCCGCCTGTGGCACGTCACCCTGAGCGTCTCCGGCCGGGAGGCCCCGCTGAAGGAGGTGCGGCGCGCTCTCGAACAGCTTGCCCACGACCACCCCTTTCTGCTGACCAGCAGGTACGCCAACGACCACGCCGAGATCCGCTACTGGGAAGAGGCCCGGGACCTGCACGACGCGGCCGCCGTGGCCCTGCGACTGTGGGGCGAGCACCGGCAGAGCGCGGGACTGCCGCCCTGGGAGATCGTCGGCCTGGAGGTCATCGACCGGGAGACCTACCACCAGCGCATCGCGGAGGGCTACGGACCGCCACCGGCGACGCCCGTGGGTGTCCACCCTTACTAGTGCGCCTAAGCCGGCGCCGCTCTCGCGGACCCGGGTTGCCCGCCGTCGTGGTTCCTCAATTGATGGTTGCGGCGCTTGGGGGGCAAAAGAGGGCGAGGGGAGCGTTTCGGTGGCGTCTCGGGGTTTGGAACGAGCGATGGACCGGCCTCGCGAGCGCACTACCCTTCTTTCATGACCACGCTCTCGCCGTACGACTCCATGTCCCCGGTCACCCAGGCCGCCTACCGCGCCAAGGCCGCCGCCGCCGACCTCGCCCCGCTGCCGCGGGCCGAGAAGGACGACGCGCTGCTCGCCATCGCGGACGCCCTGGAGGTCCGTACGAGCGAAATCGTCGAGGCCAACGCCAAGGACATCGCCAAGGCCCGCGAGGCCGGCACAAGCGAGGCGATCATCGACCGGCTGACGCTCACGCCGGAGCGCGTGCGGGCCATCGCCTCCGACGTCCGGGACGTCGTCGCACTGCCCGACCCGGTCGGCGAGGTCGTGCGCGGCTCCACCCTCCCCAACGGCATCGACCTGCGGCAGGTCCGCGTCCCGCTGGGCGTCGTCGGGATCATCTACGAGGCCCGCCCGAACGTCACCGTGGACGCCGCCGCTCTCTGTCTGAAGTCCGGCAACGCCGTGCTGCTGCGCGGCTCGGCCTCGGCGTACGAGTCGAACATGGCCCTGGTCCGGGTGATCCGTGACGCCGTGGGCGGGGCCGGGCTGCCCGCCGACGCCGTGCAGCTGGTGCCCGGGGAGAGCCGCGAGAGTGTGCGCGAGCTGATGCGGGCCCGCGGCCTGGTCGACGTGCTGATCCCGCGCGGTGGCGCCTCGCTGATCCAGACCGTCGTGTCGGAGTCGATCGTCCCCGTCATCGAGACCGGCACCGGCAACTGCCACGTCTACGTCGACGCCCACGCCGACCTCGACATGGCCATCGAGATCCTGATCAACTCCAAGGCCCACCGCGTCAGCGTCTGCAACGCCGCCGAGACCCTCCTGGTCCACCAGGACATCGCTCCCGTGTTCCTGCCGCGCGCCCTGGACGCCCTCGCGGAGGCCGGCGTGACCGTGCACGCCGACGAAAGGGTGCTGGCGTACGCCAAGGACTCCAAGGCGACCGTCGTCGAGGCCACGGCGGAGGACTGGGAGACCGAGTACCTGTCGTACGACATCGCCGCCGCGGTCGTGGACTCACTGGACAAGGCCGTCGAGCACATCCGGCTGTGGACCTCCGGCCACACCGAGGCCATCGTCACGACCTCCCAGCAGGCCGCCCGCCGCTTCACCCAGCTGGTCGACTCCACCACGGTCGCGGTGAACGCCTCCACCCGCTTCACCGACGGCGGCCAGTTCGGCTTCGGCGCGGAGATCGGCATCTCCACCCAGAAGCTGCACGCCCGGGGCCCGATGGGGCTGCCGGAGCTGACCAGCACGAAGTACATCGTCACCGGGGACGGGCACGTACGGCGCTGAATCGCGCCGGATTCGAGTCGGCGGGGCGCGTGGGCCGGCTCTGGGGCGCGTGGCGCGCGGCCAGGGCATATGCGCCCGACACGCGCCCCCGGGCTGCCTCCTTGCCGCACGAGGGGTGTCTCACAGGGCGGATGAATTTCCATACCGTCTGCCCAAATTGACCCCCCAGGACTACTCTGGAGCCGTGCCGGAGGACGTGGGGGGCACGCCGTTCCCTGACGGCTGGGAGCCCGACGACGACCACGACCGCGGGGTGTCGGACGAAGAGTTCGCCTCCGTGGTCTTCGACGAGGCCTTCGTACGGGCGGCCGTGGTGCACGAGCCGACCGCCGTGGAACGCCTCCTGGCCGCCGCCCAGGCGAGAGCGGAGGCCTCCGAGGCGGAAGCACGCCGGGCACACGGCCGGGGCGAGCGGTACGACGACGGGTACGGCGCCGACGGCCGCGCCGGATTCGGCCATGATCCCGAGCTGGACGATCTGGACGACACGGACATCCTCGAGGGCCGTTACGGCGCCCCGGGCACCTACGGCAAGCAGGTCCGCTGGCATCGTCCCGTCGCCTGGATCCTCGCCCTCGTGATGGGCATCGGCATGGTCGCGCTGGCCTTCACGGCGGTCTACCGCGGCGCCTCCTCCAGCAGCCGGGACCAGGTCCCGCCACCCGCGTCCACCGGGCTGGAACAGGGCAGCGGAGCCTCTCCCTCCGTCTCCGCCGATCACTCCCAGCCGGCCATCTCGGCGACCCCGCGCACGCCCTGATCGGACCTGGTCGAGGGCCTGAACGCTACTGAGAGCCGCCCGACCGTCCTGGTGAGAACCTGTCAGAACTTGTCGTGTACCAGGGCGTTTACCCGAGCCCCCCGCGACCTACCCTGAAGATATGGGAGGGCCTGGAGACCCACCTGAGGGGACACCCGAGGGCGGCCCCGGAGGTGGAGAGGACGAGTACCGATCCGTCGTGTTCGACGAGTCGTTCGTGCGCGCTGCCCGCCTCCAGGAGTTCTCCGCGCAGGAGCGCCTGAGCGACCACGCGCCCGCGGTACGCCGCCGTCCACCCATGCGCCGGGGCATGTCCCGGCAGGCACTGATCCTCGTCCTCCTGATCGCCGTGGCCTTCGGTACGGCGATCTATATGGGTGTACGGCACCCCTACCAGAGCCCCGCCGGTTCCGGGCCGCCGGCCGAGCCCCTGCGGATGACCGTCATCCCGCTCGCCCCGCAGGGCGAGGTGCCCGGGACGACCGACACCGAGCACCTGTACGCGCAGAGCCCCGCCGCGCAGTTCCGCATCGGCGCGGAGGGCATTCCGCTTCCCGCCGCGCGGCGGACGGCGCACTTCTCGGACAGTCAGGTGACCAACGCGCTGAGCATCGCGAAGGACTACATCGTGCGGTCGGCGCTCTATCCCGAGGTGCTCACCGGAGACCAGGTCCGGCCGGTCCGGGTGCTGCTCGATCCCGATCAACTGGACCAGTTCGACCAGAGCTTCCGGCAGCCGACCGCCGACGGGCGGCACGCGCCGACCGGGTGGCTGGTTCGCTTCGACCCCTCGCAGGCCGAGCTGGCCGATCGCCAGATCCGGGTCCAGGGCACCCTCCAGGCCGCCGAGACCGACTCCTCCACCCTGGAGGTCACGGCGGACCATACGTTCGTGTACGCCCTGCGGCCGGTGGAGGCCGGGGAGAAGGCGGCCGAGGCGTCGCTGTTCACCGTCCGGCGTGAGCTGCACTTCCGGTTCGACCGGGAGGACCTGCGGCTGCATCAGGCGCAGCTGGTCGTGTCCTACGTCCAGGCCGGGCCGCTGTCCTGTGCCGACGACTCGACGGACCGGCTGCATCCGTTGCTGGCGGGGGAGACGGCGAAGGAGGGCGGTCCGGCGGGGACCGACCCCTATGCCACGGGTGGGGCTACGGCGCTTTGCGGGTCGTTGGCGGCGGGTTCCCAGCCGAAGGTGTGAGCCGGAGGGCCCGCGGCGGAGCCGCTGAAAAATGCGGCCGCCCCCGCCGGCTGCACATCAGTTGCCCGACCCTTGGCCGTCCCCGTCCTCCCGCCTCGGCTCGTCCTTCGGGGGCGCGCTCGTGAAGCCGCCGAAGCCGCGGCGTACCCGGCTGCCCAGGTCGCCCGCGCCGCCGGCGATGTCCGTGACCAGCTTCATCAGGGGGTCCTTGGAGGACTTCACGTGGTCGGCGTAGTGGGACGCCGAGTCGCGGAAGGAGTCGGTGACCGACGTGTCCTTGTCCTCGGTGCGGCGCGGGTAGTGGCCGTCCATGATCCGCTGGTGGTCGCGGGACTCGGCCCACTTCTTCAGCTCGGCCGCGCGGACCGTGGTGAACGGGTGCGAGCGGGGCAGGACGTTCAGGATCTTCAGCACCGAGTCGCGCAGGTCGCCGCCCGCCTCGTACTCCTCGGCCTGCTTCAGGAAGGCGTCCACGTTCATCTGGTGGAGGTGGTGGCCGCCCGCCAGCTTCATGAGGCCGCGCATCGAGGCCTGGAGGTCCTGGCCGACCAGCAGGCCGGCCCGGTCGGCGGAGAGCTCCGACTTGCGGAACCACTCCCGCAGCGCCGTCACGATCGCCATGATCGCGATGTTGCCCAGCGGGATCCAGGCGACCCGGACGGCGAGGCTGGTCAGGAACAGCAGGATCGTGCGGTACACCGAGTGGCCGGAGAGGGCGTGGCCCACCTCGTGGCCGACCACCGCCCGCATCTCCTCCTCGTCGAGGAGCTCCACCAGGCCGGTCGTGACGACGATGATCGGCTCGTCCAGGCCGATGCACATCGCGTTGGGCACCGGGTCCTGGTTGACGTACATCGGCGGGACCTTCTCCAGGTCCAGGATGTAACAGGCGTCCCGCAGCATGTCGTTGAGGTGCGCGAACTGCTGGTCCGACACCCGCACCGAGTCGGACAGGAACAGCAGCCTGAGGCTGCGCTCGGGCAGCAGGCCGCTCAGCGCCTTGAAGACGGTGTCGAAGCCGCTGAGCTTGCGCAGGGCCACCAGGGCCGAGCGGTCGGCCGGGTGCTCGTAGGCGCGCGAGGAGATCTCCGGGAAACGCCTGCGCTGCCTGCTCGGTACGTTCTCGTGCCCGTTGTGCTCGTGGCCGTCGGACATGTCTTCCCCCATGTGCGTGTGGATGGCTCTGTGCCGGCCCTTTGCGGAGCCTTGTTCCGCCCTTTGCGCCCCCGAAGCAGAGCCCAGCCTAGGCGGAGTTACCGTGGACGGGCACTACAGCGAAGGAGTTCCGCGCCATGGAGCACAACCCCACCGCCGCCTGGCTCACCGAGGCCGCGAGCGCGGCCGGGCAGCAGGGGGCGGGGAATCTGCTCCGGGTCGTGCTGATCGTGATGGTCGTGGGCTGTGTGCTGACCGCGTGGTTCCTGTTGCGGGGCTACAGGCGGAAGGACGAATGAGCCCGCGGGAAGGTTCCCCACGGTTCGTCCCGGGCGCCCCGACGGTGGAGTCGGCGTGATCGCCGTCATGGCGCCCGCTTACGATGGGCCGACATCTTTATCCCGCCCACACCCGATAGGTCACGCCGAAGATGAGCTTCCACAGCGCCGCTGCCCAATTGGTCACCCTCGCCGCCGAGGGCGAGGAGCACGGCGGCAACCACGACAGCATCAGCGCCCTGGCCACCGGCGGTGGCGCGTTCATCATCCTCATGCTGCTGCTGTGGATCACGACCCGCTTCAACCGCGACCGCTGAGCGCCTGCGAGGCCCCTACCGCTCCGCCCGGACAGCTGTCGGCCGGAGTTCTCAGGCGGGGCCGGTAGGGTCTGCACGCATGGGAGAGCAGGACATGCCTACCGGCCCCGGAAACGGCCCGTCGAACGGCGGCAAGCGCCGCCTCGGCGTCATGGGCGGAACGTTCGACCCGATCCACCACGGCCACCTCGTCGCGGCCAGCGAGGTCGCCGCGACGTTCCACCTCGACGAAGTCGTGTTCGTGCCCACCGGCCAGCCCTGGCAGAAGAGCCACCGGCACGTCTCCCCGGCCGAGGACCGCTATCTGATGACGGTCATCGCCACTGCCGAGAACCCGCAGTTCTCCGTCAGCCGCATCGACATCGACCGCGGCGGCCCGACGTACACGGTGGACACCCTGCGCGATCTACGCGCGCTCAACCCGGACACCGACCTCTTCTTCATCACCGGCGCCGACGCCCTCGGCCAGATCCTGACCTGGCGGGACTCCGAGGAGCTCTTCTCCCTCGCGCACTTCATCGGCGTCACCCGGCCCGGCCACCACCTCGACGACGCCGGGCTCCCGGAAGGCGGCGTGTCGCTGGTCGAGGTTCCCGCGCTGGCCATCTCGTCCACCGATTGCCGCGCGAGAGTCGCGAAGGGAGACCCCATCTGGTATCTGGTGCCCGACGGAGTCGTGCGCTACATCGACAAACGTGAGCTGTACCGCGGCGAGTGAGGCAGTGAGCCGAGAGGGGCTACCGGTGAACGACCGATACGACGCGGGGGCCGCAGGGCACGGCGCCGACCAGTACGAACTCGTCGGCTACGACGAGTACGGGCGGCCGGTGTACCGGCAGATCCCGCAGCAACAGCCGCCCCAGCAGCAGTACGACCCGTACGCACAGCAGGGATACGGCTACGACCCGTACGCGACCGGCCGGCAGCAGCCCGTCCCGCCGTACGACCCCTACGGCACCGGCGACACCGGTCAGCAGCCGCCCACGCCCTCCTACGACCCGTACGGCACCGGCACGCAGCAGCAGCAGGCCGGCGCGCACTCACCGCCGTACGACCCGTACGGGCGTACCGCCACCAGCGGACACCAGCCCCGCGTCGCCGAGCAGACCGCCTACATCCCGCACCAGGCCGGACCGGTCGAGGACACGGGCATCCAGGACCGGGCCGACCGGGACTACCACACCGAGCAGTTCGCCTTCGTCGAGGAGCCCGACCAGGACTCCGAGGACGTCATCGACTGGCTGAAGTTCACCGAGAACCGCACCGAGCGTCGCGAGGAGGCCCGGCGGCGGGCACGCGCGCGCGTGATCGCCCTCGTGGTCGTGCTGGCGCTCATCGCGGCCGGCGGCGTCGGCTATCTCTGGTACGCCGGAAAGCTGCCCGGACTGTCGTCGTCGGACGACAAGACCGGCACCGACACACCGGTCGCCGCCCAGAAGCGGGACGTGATCGTCGTCCACCTGCACAACACCAAGAAGGGCGGCACCTCCACGGCGCTGCTCGTCGACAACACCACCACCCAGCAGGGCACCACCGTCCTGCTGCCCAACTCGCTCGCCCTGTCCGGCGACGACGGCAGCACGACCACGCTCGCCAAGTCGGTCGACGACGACGGCTCCTCCGGGACGCGCGACGCGATCGACACCGTCCTCGGCACCGAGATCCAGGGCACCTGGCGGCTGGACACCCCGTATCTGCAGAACCTCGTCGACCTGGTCGGCAACATCGAGGTCGACACCAACGCCGACGTGCCCGACCCGGACGCCAAGACCAAGGGTGCCGCGCCCCTCGTCCGCAAGGGCAAGGCCCAGACCCTCAGCGGCAAGATGGCCGTCGCCTACGCCACGTACCAGGGCTCAGGCGAGGCCCAGAACGCCCAGCTCGAGCGGTTCGGGCAGGTCATGCAGGCCACGCTGCGCAAGCTGACCTCGGACACCGAGGGCGCGACCGTCACCGTGCAGACGCTCGGCATGATCATCGAGCCGCCGCTGACCGACAAGGACCTCGGCGCCTTCCTCGCCAAGCTCGCCGAACTCGCCAAGGGCGGCGACTACAAGACCGCCATGCTGCCCGTCGGGACCGACGGCACACTGAGCGCCCAGGCGAGCGCCAGTGTCGTCAAAGACGTCCTCGGCGGCACCGCCAAGAGCCCCGACAAGGACGCCGCCGTCCGCGTGTCCGTCCAGAACGCCAGCGGCGCCAAGGACAACACCGAGAAGGCGCGCGTGGTGCTGCTGAACGGCGGCTTCACCTTCCTGGAGGGCGGCACGGCATCCGCCGCGGCCACGTCCGAGGTCCGCTACGCCGACGCCGCTGACAAGGAGAACGCCACCGAGGTCGCCAAGACCCTGGGCCTGTCCGCGGACGCCGTCACCAAGGGTGATGTGTCCGGGAACGCCGATGTCTCGGTGGTCCTCGGCCAGGACTACGAGCCGTCGTCGCCGTAGCCGCAGAACGTACAGAACCGCAGGCCACCCCACGTGAGCCGGTAATCACGTGGGGTGCTGTCACCGGTCCGTGAGACCCTTGATGCCGAGTGAGTTCAAGTGTCCGCCGACCGAAAGCCTTGTAGTGACCGCTACCGACCGTTCTCTCGAGCTCGTCAACACCGCCGCACAGGCGGCCGCCGACAAGCTCGCGCACGACATCATCGCCTACGACGTCAGCGACGTACTGTCGATCACGGACGCCTTCCTGCTGGCCTCCGCACCCAACGACCGCCAGGTCAAGTCGATCGTCGACGAGATCGAGGAGCGGCTCCTGAAGGAGCTCGGCGCCAAGCCGGTCCGCCGTGAGGGCGACCGCGAGGCCCGCTGGGTGCTGCTCGACTACGTCGACATCGTGGTCCACGTCCAGCACAGCGAGGAGCGCGTCTTCTACGCCCTGGAGCGGCTGTGGAAGGACTGCCCCGAGCTCGAGCTGCCCGACGACGCCAAGGCCACCCGTGGCAAGGCCGAGGAGCACGCCAAGCTCCAGGCCGCCGAGGAGGCGGCCGAGCTGGGCGGTGAGTGGCGATGAGCGCCGCCGGCGACGTGCTCGCGGGCAAGGCCGGCCGGGGCCGCCGCGTCATCCTGTGGCGGCACGGCCAGACCTCCTGGAACGTGGAACGCCGCTTCCAGGGCTCCACGGACGTCGCCCTCACCGAGGCGGGCGTCTCCCAGGCCCGGCGCGCCGCCCGGCTGCTCGTCAGTCTCAAGCCCGACGCGATCATCGCCTCCGACCTCCAGCGCGCCGCCCATACGGCCGCCGAGCTGGCCGCGCTCACCGGCCTGGAGGTGACGCACGACGAGGGCCTGCGCGAGACCTACGCGGGCGTCTGGCAGGGGCTGACGCACGAGGAGATCATCGACCGGTACGGCGAGGAGTACGCCGCGTGGAAGCGCGGTGAGCCGGTGCGCCGCGGGGGCGGCGAGCTGGAGACCGAGGTCGCCGACCGCGCCGCGCCCGTGGTGCTCCGGCACGCCGAGAAGCTCCCGGACGAAGGCACGCTGGTCGTGGTCAGCCACGGCGGCACGATCCGTACGACCATCGGCCGCCTCCTCGGTCTGGAGCCCCGGCACTGGGAGAGCCTCGGCGGCCTCACCAACTGCTGCTGGTCCGTCCTCGGCGAGGGCGCCCGCGGCTGGCGTCTGCTGGAGCACAACGCCGGCACGCTGCCGGAGCCGGTGCTCGGCGACGACGACTGAGCCACCAGGGTCCCGGTCGGGGCGACCCGGGACCCGGATTTCACTTTCCGGCAGGTCGCAGGCTAAAGTTCTTCTTGTTCGCCCCGCCGAGCGGGGAGACAGAAAACTCATGCGGCTCCGCCGCGTGGCCAGGGGCTATAGCTCAGTTGGTAGAGCGCCTGCATGGCATGCAGGAGGTCAGGAGTTCAATTCTCCTTAGCTCCACAGCGAGACAACAAGATCCCGCCGATCGAAGCGATCGGCGGGATCTTCTGGTATCCGCTGAAGTGTTCGGGTCCGGCTTGAGTCACTCGGGCCTCGCAGGCGTATACCTCTCAAGAGGCGCTTTGGGGTGCGTGTTCGCACGGTCCGTACGGCCACGGATGCTGCCGTGTCCGGACTGGTACTGAGGCGTCGCTGACCGTATTGGTCCGGCCGTGGCAGAATCAAACGGCCGGAAGGGGGCGCGGCCCGACGGGAGGGAGTAGTGATGCCTGCGAGCATCCTCGAAGAGGTCGGTCACCTCTTCGAAGCAGCGTTGACACGGGATACGATCACCCGGCTCAGCTGCCCTTCCTGCGGCTCCGTCCATGTCGCCCAGCTCCTCGGCGACAACGGCGGAATTTCCTACGTGTGCACGGCCTGCGGCCACAGCTGGAGCTGATCGATGGGTGCACACAGGCGAAAGTGCGACTGGTGCGGCAGCGGAACGCCGATCGTCCGTGACATGGAACCGGTGAACCCCGACTACCAGTACTGGTGCGAGGAATGCGCACGGGCGCTGATCATAAAAGGCGACCCCATCGAGACCTACCGTGAACTCGAGGGCGAACCGATCTACGGCCGTCTCCTCGAAGAACACTGCACACTCAAGCGCTTCTATTCCTTCGTCACGGCTTGACGAGGGCCGGGGTTCCCGAGGGAGATCCCGGCGATCACGAGGAAAAGGCAGCCTGCCCCTGCGTAGCCGGCCGACAACATCAACTCGATTCCGTTTTGATGCAGTTCATGCCGTCCCGGTCCGTGTGGCACCCACCACAGCGCGTACGAGCAGAAGACCAGCAGTGTGCCCAGGGCCGTGGCCCGGTACGCGCGCGTGGCGAGGAGCAGGGCGACCGGCACGCACCACACCCAGTGGTGCGACCAGGACACCGGGCTGACGAGCAGCGCCGTCACCGCGCACGCCGTCACCGCCCAGGCCCGCTCCCCGCCCAACTCCGCCGCCACGGCCACGCCCAGCCCCGTCACGGCCATCACGGCCGCCGTGGCGATCCAGACGGCCCCGGGCTCCGGCGTGTGCAGCAGTCGCGCCAGGACGCCGCGCAGGGCCTGGTTCGCGGTGTCCTCGGCGTGCCCGACGCGCCCCGCCGCGAACACCATGCGCGTCCAGAAACGCCAGGAGTCGTACGGCAGTAGGGCCGCGGCCAGCAGGGTCGCCCCGGCGAACGATCCGGCCGCCACGCGCGCGTGCCGCAGCCAAGGGCCCCCGGAGCCGTGCCGGTGGCGGGCGACGACACCCGTGACGAGCAGGAACACCGCGAACAACGCGGGCGTCAGCTTGACGGCCGCCGCGAGCCCGATGCCCACCCCGGCCCAGCGGTCACCCGGGCGCCGTGACAGATCCCACAGCACCAGGACGGCGAGCAGCAGGTTGATCTGGCCGTACCGCAGCGTCGTCCACACCGGCTCGCACCACACGGCAAACGCCGCGACCCACCAGACGCTCTCCACGCGCGCGTGCCCGACCAGACGCAGGGACAGCCGTACGAACGCCACGAACAGGGCAAGGTTGCCGGCCGTCCCCAGGGTGCGCATCGCCGCCGTGTCGAGGAGCGTCAGGGGAGTGAACAGCAGGGCGGCGAACGGTGGGTAGGTGGTGGGCAGTCGGGCGGTCGTCGTACGCAGCGCGTACAGGTCGCCTCCCGCACGTACGGTCGCGCCCTCGGCCCGGTACACCATCAGGTCGATCATCGAGACGTCCGCGGCTCGCTGGGCGACCCAGAACACGGCGAAGGAGGCCAGGCAGGCCCCCATGGAGACCGGCGCTCGACGGCGAACTCCGGCGGACGCGATCACGGTCACGGAACCCGACATTAGTGCCCGTATCGGTGCGGACGGGAAACGATTTGGTGCTGCACCAGGTCGACCGGTAATGTTGGCGTCGCCGCCGGGGAAACCGGGCGGACCAAAGCAAGGGGCTATAGCTCAGTTGGTAGAGCGCCTGCATGGCATGCAGGAGGTCAGGAGTTCAATTCTCCTTAGCTCCACAGCAAGATCCCGCCGGATCGGTTCGATCCGGCGGGATCTTTTCGTTTGCCGAGAGTTCTGTTTCACCTGGTTTCAGAGGAGATTGAGGGGCCGTCCGGCTTGGACGGCCCCTCCACGCGCGCGTGCCGGCCTCAGCGTCCCAGCGCGCGTCTGCCGCGGCCCTGGGAGAGGACCGGCAGGTTGCGGGAGGACTCCTGCGTGCGCGTGTCCTCCTCGATGCGCAGGGCAAGGGCCGGGCAACGGCGTACCGCGCGCAGCGCCTTGGCCTCGGCGTAGCGCGGCACCATGGCCTGGGCGACGGTCGGGAAGCCGTCGGCGCCGAGCTGGAAGACCTCCGGGAGGATGTCCGCGCACAGGCCGTGGCCCCGGCACAGCGTCCAGTCGACGTGGATCTTCTGGCGGCTGGGGCCGTTCTCCTCCGCCTCGGCGCCGCCCGGGATGCCCGTCGGTGCCCTGCCGCCCTCGAACAGCGGCAGAACGCCCTCTACGGGCCGTCCGCAGCCGTTGCCGAGGACGTGCGCCGCGAGGTCGTCGGTGAACGCCTTGATGGTCGACTCCAGGAACATCGCGGAGCCGTCCGGGTGCGAACACGCGCCACGCCGCTTCACGTTCTTGGCGACCTGCTTGAGCGCCTCCAGGGCGGCCGGACCACCACCGTTGAGGATGTCCTCCAAGCCGCGCGCGGCGGCCGGCAGGCCGAGGTAGCAGGGGCCGCACTGGCCGGCGCTCTCCTCGGCCAGCCACTGCGCGACGCGCAGGGACTCGCCGAGCGGGCACGTCTCCTGAGTGATCGGCAGGATCGCGCCGGCTCCCAGCGAACCGCCCACCGCGTCCAGGGAGTTACGGGAGACGATCGCCTCGTTGACCGTCGCCGCGTCGATCCACTTGCCGTGGTAGCCGCCGGTCAGCACGCCCTGCGGGACAGGCGGGGCGCCGGCGAGCTGGAGAACGTAGCGCAGCGGCACGCCCGTCGGGACCTCGATGACCATGGGGCGGGCGACCGCGCCGGAGACCGTGAGCATGACGGTGCCCGGCTCGTCGTACAGGCCGGTGTTGCCGTAGCGCTCCGGGCCGATGCGTGCGGCGATGGCCAGCTGGGCGAACGTCTCGGCGTTGGACAGCAGGGTGGGTGCGCCGCCGACGCCGTTCTGGGAGGCGCTGACCTTGCGGCCGGGCGGGATCGCCGGGCCGCCGTCGATGGAGCGGATCACGGAGGCGGCGGCGCCGGTGACCATGCGCACCGGATTGCGCTGGACGAACGCGCGTAGCGCCGAGCGGCGGCTGTTGCTCAGGCCGCGCTCGGCGAGGGCGGCCTCCATGGACCGCTGGGTCGATTCCCGGGTGACCGCCACCACGAGCGTGCGGGCACCCAGGGCCTCGGCGCACAGCAGCGCGCCGTCCAGGATGAGATGCGGGGCACGGTTGATCATCACCGTGTCCTTGCGGCAGGCCGGTTCGTCCTCACTGCCGTTGACCACGACGACCGGCCGGACCCCGCGCTTGATGGCGGACTCGGCGACCGAGCGCAGCTTCTTGTGGAAGGGGAAGCCCGCTCCGCCGCGGCCCTTCAGGTTGATGTTCTCGGCGAGCTTGGCGAGTTGCTCGCCGCCCATCGGTTCGAGCGGCCCGTGCACCTTCAGATGCATGGGCAGATCGAGTCTTTCGACAAGGTCGAAGCCCGACGTCAGCTGGGGAAGGCCGACGACGCGGACTTCGGGGACGTCGGGCAGGGCCTCGTTCACTTAAAGCCTCCGGAAGGCGTGTTCCAAGGTTCGCCCGAACCCGGTGCGTCGAAGTCGTAGGAGGCACCGGGCATTGTTTCAGTGGCGGGACCGCTGTTGTTGTACGTGTCGTTCTGGTTGTACGTGCCGAAGACGGCGTTCGTCTCAGCGGTGTCGTACACATCACTCGAGCCGTAGCCCGAAGCGCCCGAGCCGTAGCTCGAGGCGCCTGAATTGTCATAGACAGGGATGTTGTATCCCGTGTCGTTGAGCGGGTCGTAGGCCGACGGGGGTGCCTCGCCGACCGGCGGCGGGGAGGGGATCGGCCAGTTGCCGGTGCCGCCGCCTGCGCCGTCGACGCGTGGGATCGCCTCCGTCGGCTGCATGTCCAGCGGCAGGTCCATGCGCGCGGTCTGGTCGGCGTACGGCTGCTGTTGCCGTCCGCGGGAGCGCGGGTTGACGGCGCGGTAGGCGGCTGCGAAGCCGGCCGTGGTCTCCGCGGCCGACGGGGCCTGGGAGGGCATGCCGGGCAGGGGGCCGCTCCGTTCGTCGCGCGACCGGCGGGACGAACGGGACGGGCGCTGGTCCTCGTAGCCCGGCAGTGCGGAGCCGGACGCCGCCCTGGCGCGGCTCTCCTCCAGGTCCTCGCGGGCCCCCGGCTCGTTGCCGATGATCTGGGCGATCCGGTCGGCGAACCTGCGCTTGACCGGGCGCGGGGCGGCGCGCAGCGCGAGGGCCGCGGCGACGGCGACGACGCAGAGCTCGTAGCAGACCATGAAGAACGTCGCCGCCGGGCGGCCGGCGAACAGTCCGTGGATCAGTGCGGCGCACCAGGCCGGGTAGGCCAGCATGTGCATGGCGCGCCAGCGCGCGGCGACCGGCGCGGGGGAGGCGAACTGGTTGCGCAGCGCGCCGGTCACGCCCACGAAGATCATGAGCAGTGCGGCCAGTGAGCCCAGGCCGATGAGGAAGGCGCTGCCCGGGATCTCGTCGCCGCCGAAGACGAAGAGGCTGAAGGGGATCAGGGCGGCGATCGGGCTGGCGTGGTCCAGGGCCAGCTTGACGCCGATGTGCACCAGGAGGAACGCGATCGACGCCACGGCGGTCACCCGGTGGATGCCCTGCGCGATGATCCGCTGGCGGGTGTTGAGGATCATCCGGTCCTGGGCGACGAGGCCCCAGATCACCGAGCAGGTGAGGCAGACGAGCGACAGGACACCGGCACCGAAGTTGAGGAACTCCTGGAGCCAGGTGCCGCCGAGCAGCACGACCAGGGGTATGAGCAGCAGAACAGCAGCGGTCGCCACCCCGTAGGCCGACCGGCCCGTCCTGGGGAGCGAACTGTTACTACGACGAGGGTTCATGGGGGCAACTCCGAGCGGTTCGGGAAGGCGGTCCCGGTGCCGCACTCTAAGTGGCTCCATACCGGGGGGTACGGCGTTTGAGTTATTGCGTTGTTATCTGCGGGCAGCGAGGGGCGTGCGATGTCCCTTAGCGACTGTTACGCCAGGTAACAATTGAACGTTTTTCAGCTTTTCGAGGTCTTCACAACCCTCAGGTACGGAACCCGGGGCGCCGTTGTTCACGCGCGCCCCCGCCGAAAGCCCGCCCGCGCCCCCGTCGAAAGCCCGTCGCGACCCGCTCCGGCGCTGCGGTACCCTGACGCCATGCGTGCCGTACGCCTTCTGCTTAGCGGGCCGCGCTGATCAGTCCCGACCACCGGGCGAATCGGATGGTCGGAATCGGCGCGGCGTCCCCTCCTGTGCGAGGGGATTTTTCGTTTCCAGAGAACCGCAGCCGCTGGCAGAGACGATCGATGGAGCTTTGAGGATCATGAGCGAGACGAACCCCGCTGCCGCCGCCGAGGCAGCAGCGCCGCACCGCTACACGGCCGCCATGGCGGCCGACATCGAGGCACGCTGGCAGGATTTCTGGGACGCCGAGGGCACGTACGCCGCTCCGAACCCGAAGGGCGACCTGGCGGGCGACCCCGCGGTCGTCGCCCGGCCCAAGAAGTTCATCATGGACATGTTCCCGTACCCCTCCGGTGCGGGCCTGCACGTCGGCCACCCGCTGGGCTACATCGCCACCGACGTCTTCGCGCGCTTCCAGCGCATGACCGGCCACAACGTCCTGCACACCCTGGGCTTCGACGCCTTCGGCCTGCCCGCCGAGCAGTACGCCGTGCAGACCGGCACGCACCCGCGTGTCTCCACTGAGGCCAACATCGAGAACATGAAGGCCCAGCTGCGCCGGCTGGGCCTGGGCCACGACAAGCGCCGGTCGTTCGCCACGATCGACCCGGACTACTACAAGTGGACCCAGTGGATCTTCCTGCAGATCTTCAACTCCTGGTACGACGACGAGGCGAAGAAGGCCCGGCCGATCACCGAGCTGGTCGCGCAGTTCGAGTCGGGAGAGCGCGTCGTCCCCGGTGCTGAGGGCGGCACGCGCGCGTGGAGCGAGCTGAGCGCCGCCGAGCGCGCCGACGTCCTGGGCGAGTACCGCCTGGCGTACGCCTCGGACGCGCCGGTCAACTGGTGCCCCGGTCTGGGCACCGTCCTGGCCAACGAGGAGGTCACGGCCGAGGGCCGCTCCGAGCGTGGCAACTTCCCGGTCTTCAAGGCCAAGCTGCGCCAGTGGAACATGCGGATCACCGCGTACGCCGACCGGCTGCTGGAGGACCTGAACGAGCTGGACTGGCCCGAGGCCATCAAGCTGCAGCAGCGCAACTGGATCGGCCGCTCCGAGGGCGCCCGCGTCGACTTCCCGATCGACGGCGAGCGCATCACCGTCTTCACCACGCGCCCGGACACCCTGTTCGGTGCGAGCTACATGGTGCTGGCGCCGGAGCACCCGCTGGTCGACAAGTTCACCCCGGACGCCTGGCCCGAGGGCACTCACGACGTGTGGACCGGCGGTCACGCCACCCCGGCCGAGGCCGTCGCCGCCTACCGCGCGCAGGCCGCCTCGAAGTCCGACGTCGAGCGCCAGGCCGAGGCCAAGGACAAGACCGGCGTCTTCATCGGCTCGTACGCGACCAACCCGGTCAACGGCGAGCAGGTCCCCGTCTTCATCGCCGACTACGTCCTGATGGGCTACGGCACGGGCGCGATCATGGCCGTACCGGCGGGCGACCAGCGCGACTTCGAGTTCGCGCGCGCCTTCGAGCTGCCGATCGTCTGCATCGTCGAGCCGACGGACGGACGGGGCACGGACACCTCGACGTGGGAGGACGCCTTCTCGTCGTACGACGCGAAGATCATCAACTCCGCCAACGAGGACATCTCGCTGGACGGCCTGGGCGTCGCCGAGGCCAAGGCGCGCATCACCGAGTGGCTGGAGTCCAAGGGCATCGGCGAGGGCACGGTCAACTTCCGGCTGCGTGACTGGCTGTTCAGCCGCCAGCGCTACTGGGGCGAGCCCTTCCCGATCGTCTACGACGAGGACGGCATCGCCCACGCGCTGCCCGAGTCGATGCTGCCGCTGGAGCTGCCCGAGGTCGAGGACTACTCGCCGCGCACCTTCGACCCGGACGACGCCGACACCCAGCCCGAGACGCCGCTGTCGCGCAACGAGGACTGGGTCAACGTCACCCTGGACCTGGGCGACGGCCCGAAGCGCTACCGGCGTGAGACCAACACCATGCCCAACTGGGCCGGTTCCTGCTGGTACGAGCTGCGCTACCTGGACCCGCACAACAGCGAGCAGCTGGTCGACCCGGAGATCGAGCAATACTGGATGGGCCCGCGCGAGGGCCGGCCGCACGGCGGCGTCGACCTGTACGTCGGCGGCGCCGAGCACGCCGTGCTGCACCTGCTGTACGCCCGCTTCTGGTCCAAGGTCCTGTTCGACCTGGGGCACGTCTCCTCCGCGGAGCCGTTCCACAAGCTGTTCAACCAGGGCATGATCCAGGCCTACGTCTACCGCGACAGCCGTGGCATCGCGGTACCGGCCGCCGAGGTGGAGGAGCGCGACGGCGCCTACTACTACCAGGGCGAGAAGGTCTCCCGGCTGCTGGGCAAGATGGGCAAGTCCCTGAAGAACGCGGTCACTCCGGACGAGATCGCCGCCGAGTACGGCGCCGACACGCTGCGGCTGTACGAGATGGCGATGGGCCCGCTGGACGTCTCGCGTCCGTGGGACACGCGCGCGGTGGTCGGCCAGTTCCGGCTGCTGCAGCGGCTGTGGCGCAACGTCGTCGACGAGACGACCGGTGACGTGACGGTGGTGGACGCGGAGCCCGACGAGGACACGCTGCGTGCCCTGCACAAGGCGATCGACGGGGTGCGCGGGGACCTGGAGGGCATGCGGTTCAACACCGCCATCGCCAAGGTCACCGAGCTGAACAACCACCTGACCAAGGCGGGCGGGGCGGTGCCGCGCTCCGTCGCCGAGGCGCTGGTGCTGATGGTGGCGCCGCTGGCCCCGCACATCGCCGAGGAGCTGTGGCGCAGGCTGGGCCACGACGACTCGGTCGTCCACCAGGACTTCCCGGTCGCCGACCCGGCGTACGTCGTCGACGAGACGGTGACCTGCGTCGTGCAGATCAAGGGCAAGGTCAAGGCCCGCCTGGAGGTCTCGCCGGCCATCTCCGAGGAGGAGCTGGAGAAGGTCGCCCTGTCCGACGAGAAGGTCGTGGCGGCGCTGGACGGGGCCGGGATCCGGAAGGTGATCGTGCGCGCGCCGAAGCTGGTGAACATCGTTCCGGCGTAGGCCTCCGGCGGTTGGGCCCGGCCTGAGTGGCCAGGGCTGGGCCGGTTCCGTGATCGTGGCGTAGGCCTCAGAGCGGCCGTGAGCGTGACGAGCGGCTCGGGGACGGTGAGCGCTGGGCGCTGGGCACGTTCGGGTGCCGTGAGTGTCGGGCTGGTTCGGAGCTGCCGTGAGCGGGCTGATGGCTCGGGGCGGCTCTGAGGGTGACCGATGGCTAGGGGCGGCCGTCAGCGTGGCGGGCGGCTCCGGGCGGGCGTGAGTGTGACGGATGTCTCGGGTGATCCTGGCTCGGGGTGATCCCCTACGGGCAGGTTCGGGGTTCTGCTGGAACTCCGGGCCTGCCTGCTGCGTTTACCGTTGAAGAGTGACGCGGCGTGGTGTCGTGGTCGGCCGGAGGAGGAGCTCGTGGATGCAGTGATCGCAGTCGTCGCCCTGCTCTTCGTGCTCTTCGTCGCGCTGGGGGCGTACGCCACGGTGAAGGTGGTCGGCGCCGCCAAACGCCGTGTGGACCAGACGATCACACACGCCCGGCGCACGGTCGAGAACCACACCCTGCGGGCCAAGTCCCTGGCCCAGCCGGGCCCGGCGGGCGAACTCGCCCAGCTGCGGCTGAAGCTGCGCACCTCCATGCGGGCCACCCAGGACGCGCTGGAGGCGGGCGCGGGCGAGGACGAGTCCCTCAAGGAGTCCCTCGGCCTCTTCCACCGCCTCAGCGCCCACGGACACGAACTGGACGCCGAACTGCGGCGGCTGGAGTCCGAGCCGGACCGTGCGCAGCTCGCCGAGAGACTGCCCGAGCTGCGTGAGCGCACCGAGCGCATCGTGCAGTCGGCGGACTCCCTGCGCTGGGCCGCGCGCGACCGGGCCCGCCGCTTCGCCGAGGACGACCTGGACACCCTCGGCGCGCAGATCGACGTGGAGACCGGCGCCCTGCGGCACTGGCAGACGACGGAGCCCTCCTCGTCCTCGACGCCGCCGGACGGCTTGTCGTCGACGCCGCCCCCGTGGCCCGAGGCACCGGCCCCCGAGGCCGCCGCGACGACAGAGCAGACCTGGCCGGACACCCCACGGACACAGCGGGCCGAGGAGCCGACCAGGCCCGCCATCACTCCGCCCGACCCCCGCCCGACATATCCCTGGCAGAAGAAGGCCCGCCCCGAGAGCACGACTTGAGCCCGCGTGAGCACGCGGTGATCAGGCCAAGGCATGCCCGGCCGAGCGGGGTCGGGCTGCCGCCCGGGCGCTACGCCAGGTAACCTCCAGCTCATGTCCCGCCATGTCGCGATCGTCACCGATTCAACGGCCTACCTGCCGCCGCGGACGATGGAGCGCCACGGCATCACCGCGGTACCCCTGACCGTGGTCCTCGGCGATCAGGCGCTGGACGAGGGCACCGAGATCTCTACCCGTTCCCTCGCCCAGGCGTTGCAGAAGCGACGCCCCGTCACCACCTCGCGCCCAAGCCCCCAGGTCTTCGCGGAGCACTACCGCAAGGTCGCCGAGTCCGGCGCCACCGGCATCGTCTCCCTGCACCTGTCCGCCGAGCTCTCCGGCACCTACGACGCGGCGGTCCTCGCGGCGCGCGAGGCGCCGGTGCCGGTGCGGGTGGTGGACACCGGGATGATCGCCATGGCGCTCGGCTTCTGCGCGCTCGCCGCGGCCGAGGCGGCGGAGACGGGCGGCACGGTGGACGACGCCGTGACGGCCGCGGAGAAGCGAGCCGGGGCCACGGCCGCCTACTTCTACGTCGACACCCTCGACTATCTGCGCCGCGGTGGCCGCATCGGTGCCGCGCAGGCCCTGCTGGGCTCCGCACTCGCGGTGAAGCCGCTGCTGCAGCTGGAGGGCGGGCGGATCGGCCCACTGGAGAAGGTGCGGACGGCGTCCAAGGCGATCGCCCGCCTGGAGGAGATCGCGGCTGACCGGGCCGGCAGCGCACAGGTCGACATCGCGGTGCACCATCTCGCCGCCCCCGACCGGGCGTCGGCGCTGGCGGACCGGTTGCGGGCGCGGGTGCCGGGGCTGGCGGAACTGCATGTGAGTGAGGTGGGGGCGGTGATCGGCGCGCATACGGGGCCTGGGTTGCTGGGGGTTGTGGTTTCGCCGCGGTGACGAGCCCCGCAGGTGTGTGAATCGCTCTCGCGTGCATGAGCCACTCTTGTGGGTGGCTGAGTTATCCACAACTGGGCGGTAATCCCCGGGTATTGAGCAAGATCATCGCGAGTAGGGCGAGGTGTCCGATCCTCGTCGCATGGCACTTCGATCACGTACACGTACGGGCACCCGGACACGCCCTCTCGCGGGCACACGCACACGCACGACGACTGTGACCAGCGGCCCGGGCCGCGGCCCTCACTCCGACGTTCGCGCTCGTCATCGACGCCTGCGTGACCGTGGGCGGGCACGGCAACGGGAGGCATCGGCGGAGGAACTGCGCCGCCGGGCGGAGGTGATTTTCGCCGAACGGGCCGTGGAGTGGCGGGAGTCGGGGGCGGGGCCGCCGAGGGTGGGGACGCAGGTCCCGGAGGACGGCGTGGCGCCGGGTCCGGATGTTCGGCGTGGGGGTACGGGGGTGCGTCCGCAGGGCCCGCCTGTTGACGTGGCTGTGAGCTCCGATGTCCCGCCCGGTGAGGCGATGCCGGGCTCGGGTGTGGCGGATGCCGGTGCGGTCGGCGGGGCAGGGCTCGGCGACGTGGTGGATGCGGGTGTGGTCGGCGGATCCGGTCATGGCGCTGATTCCGGGAGCAGTGACTCCCGCACCGGGGACTGGCGGGCGCGGGCCGGGCTGGCGCTGCGGGAGCGGATGCCGGTCTGGTTGCAGGCGAGGTGTGGGCTGGAGCGGCGGAGTGTGGTCGCGCTCACCGTGGTGCTGGTCCTGGCCGCCGGGTTCGCCGCACAGCACTTCTGGAGTGGCCGGACACAGTCCGTGCGGGCGCCCGAGGTGGTGCGGGCGGTGGCCCCGTACGGGGGTGGGGAGCCGGGTGAGGAAGCCGGGGCGGGTGCCTCGGCGGCTGCCGGTGTCCCGGGTGCCGCGGGCACGGCAGCGGCGGAGATCGTGGTGGACGTCAGCGGCAAGGTGCGCGAGCCGGGGATCCATCGCCTCCCGGCGGGCTCGCGGGTCGCGGACGCGTTGCGCGCGGCCGGTGGAGTGCGTCCCGGCACGAACACCGACGCCCTCAACCGGGCCCGGTTCCTGGTGGACGGTGAGCAGGTGATCGTCGGCGGTCCGGCAGCGGTCCCCGGCGCGGCGTCCGGCACGGGCTCGGGCGGCGTCGCTGTCGGCGGTGCGGCGCCCACGGCGCCGGTCTCCCTCAACACGGCAACCGTCGACCAGCTCGACACTCTCCCGGGCGTCGGCCCGGTGCTGGCCCAGCACATCGTCGACTACCGCACCCAGCACGGCGGCTTCCGTTCCGTGGACGAACTGCAGGAAGTCAACGGCATCGGCACCCGTCGTTTCGCAGATCTCCGGAATCTCGTACGGCCATGAGTCACGACGTACGCGCACCCGACCTCGCGCCCTCCCGTGCCGCCGTCCACGCCGCGTCCGGAAGCCGGCTCGGCGCCTCCCACCCCCGACAGGAAGGACCGACGGACCTCCGACTGGTCCCACCCGCGCTCGCCGCCTGGGCGACGGCGGCGCTGATGCTGGATGCCCCATCGGTGTGGGCGGCTGGGGCCGTGGGCGTGGGTCTGGTCGGGGCAGGCGTACTGCTGTTGGTGCGGTGGGGCGGTGGGCGACAGGAGTCCTCGGTGGGCCCGCTCAAGGGGCCGCGTGGGCCGGCCACCACGACCGCGCGACTCGTCTGGCCGCGTATCTCGGCGGCCGCCGTCCTGCTCTGTATCGCCGCGGCCGCGCTCTCCGCCGGGCTGCACGGAGCCGATCTGCGGCGCGGACCGGTGCCGGGGCTGGCACGGGAGTACGCCACCGTGACCGCTGAGGTCGAGGTCACCGCCGACCCACGGCTCACCCGGCCCCGGGTCAGGGGGAATCACATGGCGCCTGCGTCCGTACTGATCAACGCGGACGTACGGCGCATCGAAGGGGCGGACGGCGCGGCCGTGGTGACGCGGGCGCCGGTGCTGATGATCGTCGACGGTGGCTGGGCGTCTTCCGACGGCGCCAAGAGGACTCGACGGGAGTCCTCCGACGACGCCATGGAGACTGGACGGGAGTCCTCCGGCGGCACCCAGGGAACTGGATGGGAGTCCTCCGGGGAGGCCGATGGCGCGTCCCTATCCGCTGCCGACCGGCATTCGCCCTGGCTACGGCTGCTCCCCTCCACGCGGCTGCGCGTGACCGCCCGGTTCGCGGCCCCGCTGGCCGACGGGGACCGGATCGCCGCCGTACTGCGGGTCCGGGATCCGGCCGTGCCGGAGGTCGTGGGGCGGCCGAGTGCGGCGCAGCGGCTGGCGGGGCGGTTGCGCGGCGGGCTGCGGGAGGCGACCGACGGGCTGCCGGCGGACGCGCGGGCGCTGTTGCCGGGACTGGTCGTGGGCGACACCTCGCGGATCACCCCGGAGCTGGACGAGGCGTTCAAGGAGACCGACCTCGCGCACACCCTCGCCGTCTCCGGCAGCAACCTCACGATCATCCTCGCCCTGCTCATCGGCCCACCCGGCCTGGCCCAGCGGGCCGAGCGCCGTGGTCTCGCGCCCCGCCTCGGCATCTCCCTGCGGACCACCGCGCTGCTCGGCGGAGGGCTCACCCTCGCGTTCGTCGTGGTGTGCCGACCGGACCCGAGCGTGCTGCGGGCCGCGGCCTGTGGAGCCGTCGCACTGCTGGCCCTGGCGACCGGACGCCGTAGATCACTGATCCCGGCGCTGGCGACGGCCGTACTGCTGCTGGTGCTGTACGACCCGTGGCTGGCCCGCAGTTACGGCTTCCTGCTCTCCGTGCTCGCCACGGGTGCCCTGCTCACCCTCGCGCCCCGGTGGAGCGCCGCGCTGCGCCGGCGAGGGGTCCCGCCGAGGTTGGCGGAGGCGCTGGCGGCCGCGGCTGCCGCGCAGGCGCTGTGCGCGCCGGTGGTGGCGGTGCTGTCGGCCCGGGTGAGCCTGGTGGCGGTGCCGTGCAATCTGCTGGCGGAGTTCGCGATCGCGCCGGCCACGGTGCTGGGCTTCGCGGCACTGGCGACGGCACCGGTGGCCATGCCGGTGGCCAAGGTGCTGGCCTGGTGCGCGAGTTGGCCCGCGGGGTGGATCGCGGACGTGGCCCGGACAGGTGCCGCCCTGCCCGGGGCGGGCATCGACTGGCCCGGCAGTTGGGCCGGGGCGGCGCTGCTCGCGCTCGCCACGCTGGTCGTCCTGTTCGCCGGCCGGCGACTGCTGCGGCATCCCTGGTGGTGTGCCGCCTGCGGGGCGCTGCTCCTGCTGCTGGTCGTGCAGCCGCCGCCGCTGACCAGGGTGGTCACGGGGTGGCCGCCGCCCGGGTGGCGGTTCGCGATGTGCGACGTGGGACAGGGCGACGCGACGGTGCTCGCGGCGGGCCAGGGGACGGGTGTGGTCGTGGACGCCGGTCCCGACCCGACCCTGGTCGACCGCTGCCTGCGCACGCTCGGGATCACCAGGGTGCCGCTCGTCGTGCTCACCCACTACCACGCCGACCACGTCGCGGGTCTGCCCGGCGTGCTGCGGGGGCGCGAGGTGGGCGCGATCGAGACCACCGGGCACGAAGAGCCCGTGGACCAAGTGGAGTTCGTACGAAGGGAGGCAGCCGCTCGGCGCATCCCCCTGACGCGGGCCGTGGCCGGGGAGGAGCGGCGCACCGGGGCGCTGAGCTGGCGGGTGGTGTGGCCGCCGCCCCAGCCGGTGCCGGCGCCGGAGGGTCCGAACGACGCCAGTGTCACCATGCTCGTCCGGTCGGCCGGGCTGCGGCTCCTGCTCCTCGGGGATCTCGAACCCCCGGCCCAGCGCGCGCTGTTGAGATCGCCGGCCGGGGCGCTGCTGGGCGGCGTGGATGTGCTCAAGGTCGCTCACCACGGCTCGGCGTACCAGGACCCGGAGCTGATACGCCGGGCGGCGCCGCGGCTGGCGCTGATCAGTTGCGGTGCGGACAACATGTACGGGCACCCGGCTCCCGGCACCGTGGCGGCGCTGCGGGCGCAGGGCGCGGTGGTGCTGCGGACGGACGAGGACGGAGCGCTGGCGGTCGCGGGTACGGGCGCGGAGCTCGAGGTGGCGGGAGACTGAGGGCATGGATTCCGTTGAGGTTGATGCCTATCTCCGGCGCCTTGGGGTCGAGCACCCGGCGTGGCCCACCGTGGACGTGCTGCGCGAGCTGCATCTGCGCCATCTGCAGACCGTGCCGTTCGAGAACCTGTCGATCCACCTCGGCGAGGAGATCGTGCTGGAGGAGAAGCGACTGCTGGACAAGGTGGTGGGGGCCGGACGGGGTGGGTTCTGCTACGAACTGAACGGGATTTTCGGGGCGTTGCTCACCGCGCTGGGCTTCGACGTGACGCTGCTCGCGGCTCGGGTGCACGGGCCAAAGGGGCGGCTCGGGATTCCCTACGACCACATGGCGCTGAAGGTGGGGACGGTGGACGGGGGCGCCTGGCTGGCGGACGTCGGTTTCGGGGCGCACAGCCACTATCCGCTGGCGTTCGAGGCGCGCAGTGAGCAGGTGGATCCCGCGGGCGTGTTCCGGATCGTCGAGGCAGGACCGGACGCGGCCGGGGTGCGGGGCGGGCACGACGTGGCGGAGGCGGCGGACCTGGAGGTCGAGATGGCCGGCCGACCGGAGTACCGGTTGGAGCGCAGGCCCCGGGTGCTCGGCGACTTCGTGGCGGGGGCGTGGTGGCACAGCACATCGCCGGCGTCGCACTTCACGCAGTCGCTGGTGTGTTCGCGGGTGACGGAGGAGGGAGGACGGATCACGCTCAGTGGCCGCACGTTCAAGGCGACGGCGGCCGACGGTACGCGTCAGGAGAGGGAGTTGGGCACGGACGAGGAGGTGCTGGGGGTGTACCGGGAGCGGTTCGGGATCGAGCTGGACCGGGTGCCGACGGTGCGCGGCGCCGACCGGCACGGTTGACCGGGCGGACGGCGTGCGAGCGCTCCAGGGCCGGCGGTTGCCTCGGCAGGCGTGCCGGAAAATGGCTCCGTGAGTGACGTGAGACATGTCCTGGTGCTGCCCGACCGCGACGCGGCGGAGGAGGTGGCCGAGGTGCTCAGGGAGCGGTTCGGAATCGCTGAGGAGCCGCGGCTCGTGCGGGACGCGCTGGCCGGGGAGGACGACGCCGAGGACGCACAGTGGCTGGTGGTGCTGCGGGACGAGGAGGGGCGGCTGGATCCGGTGGAGCTGGATGAATTCGCGGGGGAGTGGGACGGGTGGCGGGAGGAGCCGTAGCTTGATCGGATACCGGCGGCCCGCGCACTGACCGAGTTCGGGGACCCGGCGCTGAGGACGGCGACGGCGTAGCACGGCGCTCGGCTCGCTGCCCGCCACCGACACGGGAACCCGTTGTCAGTCCCCCATGCCATGCTTGTCGCGATGGCCAGGAAGACTGCGAACGACGACCCCCTCGCCCCCGTGACCCTCGCCGTGGGTCAGGAGGAGCTGCTGCTCGATCGTGCCGTGCGGGAGGTGGTGGTGGCCGCGCGGGCCGCCGATGCCGACACGGACGTGCGGGAGCTGACACCGGACCAGTTGCAGCCGGGCACGCTGGCCGAGTTGACCAGCCCCTCGCTGTTCGCGGAACGCAAGGTCGTGGTCGTGCGCAATGCGCAGGATCTGTCGGCGGACACGATCAAGGACGTGACCGCATATCTCACGGCGCCCGCCGAGGAGATCACGCTGGTGCTGCTGCACGCCGGTCAGGCCAAGGGCAAGAAGCTGCTCGACGCCGCGCGCAAGGCGGGGGCGCGGGAGGTGGCGTGCCCGAAGATGACGAAGCCGGCGGACCGGCTGGCGTTCGTCAGGCAGGAGTTCCGGGCGACCGGGCGGTCCGCGACGCCCGAGGCCTGTCAGGCGCTCGTCGACGCCATCGGGAGCGATCTTCGGGAGCTGGCGTCCGCGGTGAGTCAGCTGGTCGCCGATGTCGAGGGGACCGTCGACGAGGCCGTCGTCGGGCGGTACTACACCGGCCGCGCCGAGGCGTCGAGCTTCACCGTCGCCGACCGGGCGGTCGAGGGGCGGGCCGCGGAGGCGCTGGAGGCGCTGCGGTGGTCGCTGGCGACCGGCGTGGCCCCGGTCATGATCACCAGTGCGCTGGCGCAGGGAGTGCGGGCCATCGGGAAGCTGTCCTCGGCCCGAGGCGGGCGGCCCGCCGACCTGGCGCGCGAGCTGGGCATGCCGCCGTGGAAGATCGACCGCGTACGTCAGCAGATGCGGGGGTGGACGCCCGACGGCGTGGCGGTCGCGTTGCAGGCGGTCGCCGAGGCCGACGCCGGAGTGAAGGGCGGCGGGGACGATCCCGGGTACGCCCTGGAGAAGGCGGTCGTGACCGTCGCGCGAGCGGCACGTTCGAGGGGGCGGGCGTAGCTCCGTCCACCGCGTCCACTCCGTGATCGAGTCGACGGGGCGTCGGCGGGGAGGAGAATCGGGGTGTCAGCCGTAATCGCCGAGGCGACGGAGAGGTGGCGACGGCCATGGCTGAACATCCGCACGCCCAGCTCGTCCGCAAGGGCTACGAAGCGTTCTCCCGCGGTGATCTGGACGCCCTGAGTGGGCTGCTGGCGGGGGACTGCACGTACCACTTCCCCGGCAGTAATCCGTTGTCGGGCGACTACAAGGGGCGGGACGCGATCCTCGATGTGCTCCGGCGGTTCTTCGAGGAGACGAACGGGACGTTGAAGGCGGACTTGCGGCACGTCCTCGTCGACGGCCGGGGGCACGCGGTGTCCCTGCACCACTCCACGGCCGAGCGCCGGGGCAAGCGTGTGGAGCTGGAGGGAGGCATCGTCTTCCGGATCGTCGGGGACAAGGCCACCGACCTCGACGAGTGCTTCGACGACCTGGACGCGCTCGACGACTTCTGGTCCTGAACAGCGCGGACTCCGAGATCAAGTGGCCGGCACCTGAGTGAGGAGGAGAATCGTTCGTATCAGCCGTTCATCGCCGGACGCGGAGAGGTGGCGACGGCCATGGCTGAACACCCGCACGCCCAGCTCGTCCGCCGGGGCTACGAGGCCTTCCAGCGCGGAGACATGGAAACCCTGCGCGGGATGATGACCGGGGACTGCACGCAGCACGTACCCGGCTCGCACCCACTGTCGGGGGACTTCAAGGGCATCGACTCGATCCTCGACGGGTACTACGGCCGGCTCTCCTCGGAGACGGGCGGATCGTTCCAGGTGGAGCTGCGCGACATCTTCGTCGACGGTCGTGGGCACGCCATCTCCACGCACCACTTCACCGCCGACCGGGGCGCCAAGCACATCGACGAGAACGGAGGCATCGTCTTCCGGATCGTCGGCGACAAGGTCACCGATCTCGACGAGTGCGTCGAGGACATCGACATGGCCAACGAATTCTGGTCGTGACGCACATATGTCGTGACGCACATATACCGAAGGCCCCGGCACCCGCCCTGGGGAAGGGCGAGAAGCCGGGGCCTTCGGCTCAAGCTGCTGAGCCCGTACCCGCGTGGCGAACGCAGGCCGCGTACAGGCTCGGGGTGCCGGACGGGAGCGGATGAGAGAGGGCCCGCTCTGGGTCCTTCCGGCGGCTGGGTCCGGAGAACCGGATCCGATCAGACCAGATAAGGGGTTCAGCCCTGGAGGGAAGCGACCTTCGAAGCAAGCGCCGACTTCTTGTTGGCGGCCTGGTTCTTGTGGATGACGCCCTTCGAGACGGCCTTGTCGAGCGCGCGCGACGCGGCGCGCTGGTACTCGGTGGCCTTCTCGACGTCACCCGCGGCAGCGGCCTCGCGGGCCTTGCGGATCGCGGTCTTCAGGGAGGACTTGACGGCCTTGTTGCGCAGCCGAGCCTTCTCGTTGGTCTTGATCCGCTTGATCTGGGACTTGATGTTCGCCACGAATGAGCCTTTTCAGGTTCTGGTACGAGGCCGCACGGGAGCCGCACGGACTTGTACCGGGTGATTTTCTTGGGGTGTGCCTCGCGCTGAGAGGGCATGAGACACAGCCACCCAGGCTACCAGTGGCACTCCGGCCACCCCAAACCGGCCTGCGAAGCCCCCCATCGCGGCCCAAACCGCCCCCCGGTCGCCGCCCATGGGACCATGGAACCTACGTATAGATCCGACCCGAGGCATAAGGCGCCTCAAGAGACAGGACCCTGCGTGCCCGCGACCCCTAACAATGTGCCCGAGCCGAGCCGTACCGACCCGGCTCTGATCCGCAATTTCTGCATCATCGCGCACATCGACCACGGCAAGTCCACGCTCGCCGACCGGATGCTCCAGCTGACCGGTGTGGTCGAGCAGCGGCAGATGCGTGCTCAGTACCTCGACCGGATGGACATCGAGCGTGAGCGCGGCATCACGATCAAGTCCCAGGCGGTGCGTCTGCCGTGGGCTCCCACCCACGACAAGAGCAACACGCACATCCTCAACATGATCGACACCCCGGGGCACGTCGACTTCACCTACGAGGTCTCACGGTCGCTCGCCGCCTGCGAGGGGACCATCCTCCTCGTCGACGCCGCCCAGGGCATCGAGGCCCAGACCCTCGCCAACCTCTACCTGGCGATGGAGAACGACCTCACGATCATCCCCGTGCTGAACAAGATCGACCTGCCTGCCGCGCAGCCCGAGAAGTTCGCCGAGGAGCTCGCCAACCTGGTCGGGTGCGAGCCCGACGACGTGCTGCGGGTCTCCGCCAAGACCGGTGTCGGCGTCGACGCCCTGCTCGACAGGGTGGTCAAGGAGGTCCCCGCGCCGGTCGGCGTCAAGGACGCCCCCGCCCGCGCGATGATCTTCGACTCGGTCTACGACTCCTACCGGGGCGTGGTCACGTACGTCCGTGTCATCGACGGCCAGCTCAACAAGCGCGAGCGCATCAGGATGATGTCGACGGGCGCCACCCATGAGCTGCTCGAGATCGGTACGAACTCGCCCGAGATGCTCTCCGCGGACGGCCTCGGCGTCGGTGAGGTGGGTTACCTCATCACCGGCGTGAAGGACGTCCGCCAGTCCAAGGTCGGTGACACCGTCACCAGCCAGCAGAAGGGGGCGACGGAGGCCCTCGGCGGGTACAAGGACCCGAAGCCGATGGTCTTCTCCGGGCTCTATCCGCTGGACGGCTCCGACTACCCCGAGCTGCGCGAGGCCCTCGACAAGCTTCAGCTCAACGACGCCGCGCTGGTCTATGAGCCGGAGACCTCCGCCGCGCTCGGCTTCGGCTTCCGCGTCGGCTTCCTCGGCCTGCTGCACCTCGACGTGATCCGCGAGCGGCTGGAGCGCGAGTTCGGCCTCGACCTGATCGCGACCGCGCCCAACGTGGTCTACCGCGTCGTGATGGAGGACGGCAGCGAGCACACCGTCACCAACCCGAGCGAGTTCCCCGAGGGCAAGATCAACGAGGTGTACGAGCCCGTCGTACGCGCCACGATCCTCGCGCCGACCGAGTTCATCGGCTCGATCATGGAGCTGTGCCAGACCCGGCGCGGCACCCTCCTCGGCATGGACTACCTGTCCGAGGACCGGGTCGAGATCCGTTACACCCTGCCGCTCGCCGAGATCGTCTTCGACTTCTTCGACCAGCTGAAGTCCAAGACCCGCGGGTACGCCTCGCTGGACTACGAGCCCACCGGCGAGCAGACCTCCAGCCTGGTCAAGGTCGACATCCTGCTGCACGGCGACAAGGTCGACGCCTTCTCCGCGATCACGCACAAGGACCAGGCGTACGCGTACGGCGTACGGCTCGTCGCCAAGCTCAAGGAGCTGATCCCGCGGCAGGCGTTCGAGGTGCCCGTGCAGGCCGCCATCGGCTCCCGGGTGATCGCCCGCGAGACCATCCGCGCCATCCGCAAGGACGTCCTCGCCAAGTGCTACGGCGGCGACATCTCCCGTAAGCGCAAGCTGCTGGAGAAGCAGAAGGAAGGCAAGAAGCGGATGAAGATGGTGGGTTCCGTGGAGGTTCCGCAGGAGGCCTTCATCGCCGTACTGAGCAGTGATGACAGCGCGGGGTCGGGCAAGGGCAAGAAGTAACCTCTGGTAACACAGGGTGACCCGGCAAACCGGTGCAACAGGGGTCCGTCGTGCGCAAGTACGGCGGGCCCCTGTGCGTACAGCGGGTAGTGATCTGTAGGAAGTGACAGGCCGCAGACCCTTACGCGGTGGCCGGTCCGCCTTTACTCTGATCCCTGCTCGAGAGTTACTCGCGAGTTAAACAAGAGCGCGCGAGTGAAAACCGCCGTAATGAGCCGACTGGAAAGCCGGCTATTTGAGCCAGCCGCACCGTCGCGGGCCCCGGAGGATGTCGTGAGCGACACACAGACACTGATCGAGAACCGTCCGCCGAGCGTGGCGACCCTCTTCCTGGAGCGCGTGGCGGCAACGCCGGACGCCGAGGCATATCGCTACCCGGTGCCCACCGCCTCCGGCCAGGGCCCGGACGACTGGAGGTCGCTGAGCTGGGCGCAGGCCGCCGAGCGGGTCTACGCGATCGCGGCAGGGCTCATCGAGCTGGGCGTCCAGCCCGAGCAGCGGGTGGCCCTCGCCTCCTCGACCCGGATCGAGTGGATACTCGCCGACCTGGGCATCATGTGCGCCGGCGCGGCCACCACCACCGTCTATCCCCAGACCAACGCCGAGGAGTCGGCGTACATCCTCGCCGACTCCGAGAGCCGGGTGCTCATCGCCGAGGACGCGGCCCAGCTGGCCAAGGCGGTGGAGAAGCGCGCCGAGCTGCCGCACCTCACGCATGTCGTCGTCATCGACCCGGCCGGTGTCGAGACCGCCGACCGGATCCTCACTCTGGACGAGCTGGAGAAGCGCGGCGCGGCCCGGCTGGAGAAGGACGCCGACCTGGTCAAGGAGCGGGTCGGTGCGATCACCAAGGACCAGCTCGCCACCCTGATCTACACCTCGGGCACCACCGGCCGTCCCAAGGGCGTACGGCTGCCGCACGACAACTGGGCGTACATGGCGAAGGCGATCGCCGCGACCGGGCTCGTCGGCCCCGAGGACGTTCAGTACCTGTGGCTGCCCCTCGCGCACGTCTTCGGCAAGGTGCTCACCTCCGGCCAGATCGAGGTCGGGCACGTCACCGCCGTCGACGGCCGCGTCGACAAGATCATCGAGAATCTGCCGGTCGTGCAGCCGACGTACATGGCGGCCGTGCCCCGCATCTTCGAGAAGGTCTACAACGGAGTCGCCGCGAAGGCCCGTGCGGCCGGCGGCGCCAAGTACAAGATCTTCCAGTGGGCCGCCGAGGTGAGCCGCGAGTACGCCAAGGTCACCCAGGACAACTTCAAGCGCACCGGCACCCACTCCGCGCCCTTCGGCCTCGCCGCCAAGCACAAGGTCGCCGACACGCTGGTCTACGCCAAGATCCGCGAGGCCTTCGGCGGCAACCTGCGCGCGTGCGTGTCGGGCAGTGCCGCGCTCGCTCCGGAGATCGGCTACTTCTTCGCGGGCGCCGGCATCCACATCCTCGAGGGCTACGGCCTCACGGAGTCCTCGGCCGCGTCCTTCGTGAACCCCGGCGAGGCCTACCGCACCGGCACGGTCGGCAAGCCGCTGCCCGGCACCGAGGTGCGTATCGCGGACGACGGCGAGATCCTGCTGCGCGGCCCCGGCATCATGGAGGGCTACCACGGGCTGCCGGACAAGACCGCCGAGGTGCTGGAGGCCGACGGCTGGTTCCACACCGGTGACATCGGCGAGCTGTCCCCCGACGGGTACCTGCGCATCACCGACCGCAAGAAGGACCTGATCAAGACGTCGGGCGGCAAGTACATCGCGCCCGCCGAGGTCGAGGGGCAGTTCAAGGGGGTGTGCCCCTACGTCTCCAACATCCTGGTGCACGGCGCCGACCGGAACTTCTGCACGGCGCTGATCGCGCTGGACGAGGTCGCGATTGTCGCCTGGGCCGAGGAGAACGGGCTCTCCGGGAAGTCGTACGCGGAGATCGTGGCGGCGCCGCAGACGGTCGAGATGGTCGACGGGTATGTGAAGAAGCTCAACGAGGGGCTTCAGAAGTGGCAGACCATCAAGAAGTTCCGGTTGCTGCCGCGGGATCTCGATGTCGAGCACGGGGAGATCACGCCGAGTCTGAAGTTGAAGCGGCCGGTGGTGGAGCGGGAGTACAAAGATCTGATCGAGGAGATGTACGCGGGGACGCGGGAGGCGTAGCACCGTAGGAGAGGGATGGCGGGGGACCGTGGGCGGCTGCCGGTTCGTTGTGGCTTGTCGCGCAGTTCCCCGCGCCCCTTGGGTCAGACAGCTCCCCCTGCGCCGATAAGTCGACGTATCTCGTGGACCCTTGCGCGTAGGTCCGTGACGTCCGGGGGTTTGTCACCGGAGAGTTGAGCCTCCAGAGCCGCCAGTTGGGTGTTCAGCTCCTCGCCGTGGCTGTGCTCGCGGCTCAGCAGGCGTTCCAACTGCCTGTTCTTGCGGTACAGGTCCAGGAACACCGTCACCTTCGCCCGCAGTACCCATGGGTCGAACGGCTTGGTCAAGTAGTCCGCGGCGCCTGTGGCGTAGCCGCGGAAGGCATAGCCGGGGTCGTCCTCCGCTCCGGTCAGGAAGATGATCGGGACGTCCTTGGTCTGGTCGAGCCGTTTGATGTTCGTGGCCGTTTCGAAGCCGTCCATGCCCGGCATGCGGACGTCGAGCAGGACCAGGGCGAAGCGTTGGCGCAGCAGCGCCTTCATCGCCTCCTCGCCCGAACGTGCGCGGACGAGCGGCTCGTTGAGGGACCCCAGGACGGCCTCCAGCGCGATCAGGTTGTCCTCCATGTCGTCGACCAGGAGGATGCCGCCACGCTCGTCGGTCGTTGCCTCAGCGCTCATGGTGTAGTGGCCTCATTCGGTGATGGTCGGCAGGACCTCTTCCTCCTCGGAAGTGCTCGGTCCCGGTTCTGCGGTGTTCTCCGGCTTCGTGGGGTCCGCTCCGCGTTCCGCGCCCTCGGGGTCCAGGAGGTCGCAGACGACGGTCAGCAGCTGATCCACGTCGACCGGCTTCGGTACGTAGTCGTTGGCGCCCCGCGCGATGGACTTCTCCCGGTCGCCGGGCATGGCCTTCGCGGTCAGGGCGACGATGGGCAGGTCCGTCCAGCGGGGGGTGCGGCGGATGGCGGAGATCGTTTCATATCCGTCCATCTCCGGCATCATGATGTCCATCAGGACGAGTTCGACGTCCGGGTTGCGTTCCAGCGTCTCGATGCCCTCGCGGCCGTTCTCCGCGTACAGCACCGGCATGCCGACCCGGCCCAAAACATGGGTGAGGGCGAAGACGTTGCGGATGTCGTCGTCCACGATCAGCACCCGTCGGCCCGGCAGCACCCGGCCCGCCCGGCCCGTCTGCCACGTCTCCAGCTTGGTCGGTGCCGGCCAGCTCTCGTCCGCGTCGTGGGCGGTCGGGAAGGGCTCGGCCGACAGCTGTTCCGGCATCGGCAGTGGACGGTCCTCCAGGGACGGGCCGGTGGCCGCGTGACCGGGGCTGATGACCGGGACGTACAGCGTGAAGGTGGAGCCCTTGCCGGGCTCGCTCTCGGCGACGATACGGCCGCCCAGCAGGCCCGCGATCTCCCGGCTGATGGACAGGCCGAGGCCCGTGCCGCCGTACTTGCGGTTGGTGGTGCCGTCGGCCTGCTGGAACGCCTCGAAGATCACCGGGAGTTTCTCCGCCGCGATGCCGATGCCGGTGTCGGACACCGCGAACGCGATCACGTCGTCGCCCTCGTGGACTCCCCCACTGTCGACTTCGCTCGAGCGGGGGGACCCCCATTGGTGCTCGGGGTCCTTCATCCGGTTGACGCGCAGCTCGACCTTGCCCGACGCGGTGAACTTGATCGCGTTGGACAGGAGGTTGCGCAGGATCTGCTGCAGGCGCTGCTCGTCCGAGTACATCTCGCGCGGCACGCCCTCGCCGACCGACACCTCGAAGGCGAGCCCTCGGTCCAGGGTGAGCGGGCGGAACGTGGCGTGGACGTAGTCGAGCAGCTTGATGAGCGGCAGCTTCTTCGGGCGTACGTCCATCCGGCCCGCCTCGATCTTGGACAGGTCCAGGATGTCGTTGATCAGTTGCAGGAGGTCCGAGCCGGAGCGGTGGATCGTCGTCGCGAACTGGACCTCCTGGTCCGAGAGATGGCCGTCCGGGTTGTCCGACAGCAGGCGCGCCAGGATCAGCAACGAGTTGAGCGGCGTGCGCAGCTCGTGCGACATGTTCGCCAGGAACTCCGACTTGTACTGCGACGACGTCGCGAGCAGGGCCGCCTTCTCCTCCAGTTCGGCGTTGGAGCGCTGCAACTCCGCCTGCTGCATCTGGAGTTCGTCCGAGCGTTCCTGGAGCTGCATGGCGAGGCGCTGGGACTCGCCGAGCAGGGACTCCGTACGGGAGTTGGCGATGATCGTGTTGATGGCGACGGCGATGGTGTTCACGAACTGGTCGAAGAACGCCAGGTGCACGTCGGAGAAGCGGGAGAAGGACGCCAGCTCGATCACGCCGAGGAGCTTGTCCTCGAAGAGGATCGGGATGATGACGACGCTGGTCGGTGCCGCCTCGCCGAGCCCGCTGTTGATCTTGATGTAGTCCGGCGGGGCCTCCTCGACGAGGATCCGCTTCTTCTCGCGGGCCGCCTGCCGGACCAGGCCGTGCACCGGGAGGCCGCCGGTCTCGACGGTCGCGCCCTGCGCCGAGCCGTACCCGGCGATGAACGCGAGCCCCTTCGCCGGAACGGTCGTACGCAGTGCGGCGCTCTCCTCGTCCGGGTCGGCCAGGAAGAACGCGCCGTACTGGGCGTTGACCAGCGGGGTCAGCTCGCGCAGCAGCAGGTCGGCGACCTCCATCAGGTCACGGTGGCCCTGCATCAGGGCGGCGAGGCGGGCCAGGTTGGACTCCAGCCAGTCCTTGGCGCGGGTCGTCTCACGCAGGTTGGCCACCATCAGGTTGATGTTGTCCTTCAGCTCGGCGACCTCGCCGCGCGTCTCGACCGTGATCGAGCGGGACATGTCGCCCTGGGCCACGGCGGAGGCGACCTCGGCGATCGCACGGACCTGGGTGGTCAGGTTCGACGCGAGTTCGTTCACGTTCGTCGTCAGGCGCTTCCAGGTGCCGTACACGCCCTCGACCCGGGCCTGGCCGCCGAGTTGCCCCTCGGAGCCGACCTCGCGGGCCACGCGGGTGACCTCGGAGGAGAAGGAGGAGAGCGTGTCGACCATCGTGTTGATGGCGGTCTTCAGCTCCAGGATCTCGCCGCGCGCGTCCACGTCGATCTTCTTGGACAGGTCGCCGTTGGCGACGGCGGTGGTGACCTGGGCGATGTTCCGCACCTGTGAGGTGAGGTTGTCGGCCATGTAGTTGACGTTGTCGGTGAGGTCCCGCCAGACGCCCGAGACGCCGAGCACCTGCGCCCGGCCGCCCAGCCGGCCGTCGGTGCCGACCTCGCGGGCGACGCGCGTGACCTCGTCGGCGAAGGCGCGCAGCTGCTGCACCATCGTGTTGACGGTGTCCTTGAGTTCGAGGATCTCGCCGCGGGCGTCCACGGTGATCTTCTTGGAGAGGTCGCCGTTGGCCACGGCCGTTGTCACCTGGGCGATGTTGCGGACCTGGGAGGTCAGGTTCAGCGCCATGAAGTTGACGTTGTCGGTGAGGTCCTTCCAGACGCCGCTGACGCCCCGCACCTGCGCCTGACCGCCGAGGTTGCCTTCGGTACCGACCTCGCGGGCGACGCGGGTGACCTCGTCGGCGAAGGCGGAGAGCTGGTCGACCATCGTGTTGATGGTCGACTTCAGCTCCAGGATCTCGCCCTTCGCCTCGACCGTGATCTTCTTGCCGAGGTCGCCCTGGGCCACGGCCGTGGACACGAGGGCGATGTTGCGGACCTGCGAGGTGAGGTTGTCCGCCATGAAGTTGACGTTGTCGGTGAGGTCCTTCCAGACGCCGCTGACCCCGCGCACCTGGGCCCGCCCGCCGAGGTTGCCTTCGGTGCCGACCTCGCGGGCGACCCTCGTCACCTCGTCGGCGAAGGCGGACAACTGGTCCACCATCGTGTTGATGGTCGACTTGAGTTCGAGGATCTCGCCCTGGGCGTCGACGGTGATCTTCTGGCTCAGGTCCCCGTTGGCGACGGCGGTGGTGACCTGGGCGATGTTGCGGACCTGGGAGGTGAGGTTCGACGCCATGAAGTTGACGTTGTCGGTGAGGTCCTTCCATACGCCGCTGACGCCCCGAACCTGAGCGCGCCCGCCCAGCTGTCCCTCCGTGCCGACCTCGCGGGCCACGCGGGTGACCTCGTCGGCGAAGGCGGAGAGCTGGTCGACCATCGTGTTGACGGTGAGCTTGAGTTCGAGCAGTTCGCCGGTCGCCTCCACGGTGACCGTGCGGGTCAGATCGCCGCGGGCCACGGCCGTGGTCACCAGGGCGATGTCGCGCACCTGGGCCGTCAGCCGGGACGCCATCGTGTTGACCGCCTCGGTCACGTCCCGCCAACTGCCGGAAAGCCCCTGCACCTTGGCCCGGCCGCCGAGCCGGCCCTCGGTGCCGACCTCGCGGGCGACGCGCGTGACCTCGCCGGTGAACAGGGAGAGCTGGTCGACCATCTTGTTCACGGCCCGGCCGAGGCGGCGCAGGTCGCCGCGTAACTGGCGGCTGCCGTCATGCAGATCGACGCGCTGGGTGAGGTCGCCGCCGGCCACCGCGTCGAGCACGCGCGTCGCGTTGGCCGCCGGGGCCACCAGGGCGTCGAGCACTTGGTTGACGTCGTTGACCCGGGTCGTCCAGTCACCCGGCCCCGGGCTCGCCGAGAGCCGCTCGTCGAGCCTGCCGTGCCGCACCAACTCCCGCTTGACCCGCTGCACTTCACGGTTGAAGTGCGTGCTCCGGTCCATGATCTGGTTGAAGACCGCCGTCAGTTCGGCCACCACTCCCTCACCGGTCTCCGGGAGCCTGCGGAAGTCGCCGTCGCGGGCAGCGGTCATCGCGGCAAGCAGTGGGCGTAGTTCCGATGCTCGAATTTGACCGTCTTTCTGTCCGTCTTCGAACACACGCGTAGCACGGTTCTCACTCATGGCGGCCCACTTCGGTAACTCGGTGCTTATGGGCGTGGCCAGTCTGTCACTCTGTCGGCGTCGACTGAGGCGTATTCGTCCGAACCGTTCGGGGAGCTGTCCATGGGGGCCATTCCGGTGCAACGGGAAACCGTTACCCGTGCCTCTGATGCGCCTGCGCACGAGGGCGCGCGCCCGCGCACGGATCGCGAATCCCACCCGCGTGTGGGGGAAGTCATGCGCCCGGAAACCCGCACCACCCTCCCCGGCACCCCGCTCTCCCCGGGCTCCGCCCGCTCCCTCGTGCGGGCCACCCTCACCGAGTGGGCGACTTCCGGGCTCCCCGGCACCGAGCTCCTCAGCGACCGACTCGTCGACGACGCCGTCGTGGCCGTCAGCGAGCTGGTCACCAACGCCGTCGTGCACGCCGGCACCGACGTCGAGCTCACCTGCCGGCTGGAGGAGGACACCGGCGCCCTCCTCGTCGAGGTACTGGACCACCACCCCTCGCGCGCCCCGCGCGACGGTGAGGTCGACGCGCCGTACGAGACTCCCGAGTACGGCCGCGGCCTGCGGCTGGTGGCCCGGCTCGCCGAGTCCTGGGGCGTCACCTACCGCACCGGCGCCAAGACCGTGTGGGCGCGGCTGCCCGCGGAGGATCCCGTGGCGGTCAGGGACGACATCGAGGCGTACGCGCAGGAGCGTGCGCTGGAGCGCGGGTTGCGTGTGGCGGAGATCCTCGCGCCGGAGCCGCCGCAGGGTCCGGACCGGCCCGCGTTCCCGGCCTCGGGCGAGCAGGGGGATCCGGCGGCTTCCCTCGCCCAGGGAGATCTTCAGGGTTCCCTCGCCCAGGGACACCCACCGGCCTCGCTCGAGCACGGAGACCTGGGCTACTCGGACCACTCGCCGTACCCCCATCGCCCCGAACGCGAACGGGACTGGCTCAACCGGGGCGCCCTGTCCTTCCTCGCCGAGGCCTCCGACCTGCTCGCCGGTCAGCTCGACGAGAACCTGGTCGCGGCGCTGGCCGGCCAGCTGATCGTGCCGCGGCTGGCGGACTGGTGCGCGGTGTGGCTGGAGGACGAGGTCGCCGGGCGCTGGGGGTACTCCCGGTCCGGCGACCCCGGCGGCTGGGGAGACCGGCCGGTGGACGGCGCCGCGGGGGCCGGGCCCCGGCTCGCGCGGGTCTGGCACGGCTCCGAGAACCTCATCGAGGAACTCCGCCGCGCCCTGGAGAAGGAGCCGCCGGAGCCGTCCGACCACCATCGCACCGGCCCCGTCCCCTATCCCTGGCCCGGTGCGGCGCTCGGCGAGCGCGGGATCCGCGGCACGGCGCTCGCGTACCGCCTGATCGCGGGCGGCCGCCCGCTGGGCACGCTGGTCATCGGCCGGGCCGGCCTCGCGCGCTTTCCCGACGAGGTCACCGGGCTCGTGGAGGACCTCAGCCGCCGGGTGGCCCTCGCCATCGGCGCCGCCCGCCAGTACGCCCGGCAGGAGACCATCAGCCGGGTCCTGCAGCGCGGACTGCTGCCCGGCGCGGTCGCGGAGATCCCCGGGGTGGCCAGCGCCCTGGTGTACGAGCCGTGCGACAAGGGCGGCCCGAGCGGTGACTTCTACGACCTGTTCCCGGCCGGCGACGGCCGCTGGTGCTTCGCCATCGGCGACGTCCAGGGCAAGGGGCCCGAGGCGGCCGTGGTGATCGGCATCGCGCGCCCCTGGCTGCGGCTGCTCGCCCGCGAGGGCTACCGGGTCGCCGACGTCCTCGACCGCCTCAACCAGCTCCTCCTGGACGACGCCACGGAGGCCGCCGACGCCGCCGCCCGCGCCCTGGTGGGTCCGGTCGCACCCGGCGACGGCCCGCAGACCCGCTTCCTGTCCCTGCTCTACGGCGAACTGACCCCCTTCGACGGCGGCATCCGCTGCACCCTCGCCTCCGCCGGACACCCCCTGCCCCTACTGCTGGGCGCGGGTGGCGAGGTCCACACGGCAGCGGAGCCCCAGACCATCCTCGGGGTCGTCGAGGACGCCACGTACACGAGCGAGACCTTCGAGCTGCGCTCCGGCGACACCCTCCTGTGCGTGACCGACGGCGTGACCGAGCGGCGCAGCGGCTCCCGCCAGTTCGACGACGGCGACGGCCTCGCGACCGCGCTCGCCGGATGCGCGGGCCTGAACGCCCAGCTGATCGCGGAACGCATCCGGAGGCTGGTGCACGAGTTCAGCGGCCGTCCGCCGGAGGACGACCTGGCGCTGCTGGTGCTGCAGGCCGAGTGACCGACGGGCACGGGACACCGGCGAGGTACGGGACAATAGAACCCATGCCTTCCGCACTCCCCGACGGCGAGCCCGTCCCCGCCGACGGCGCGCTGCCGCTGCACGCGCTCGCCGACGCGGCCGACCGCCCCCTCGGCTTCTACCTGCACGTCCCGTACTGCGCGACCCGCTGCGGCTACTGCGACTTCAACACGTACACGGCGACCGAGCTGCGCGGCACGGGCGGAGTGCTGGCGTCCCGTGACAACTACGCCGACACCCTCATCGACGAGATCCGCCTGGCCCGCAAGGTCCTCGGCGACGACCCGCGCGAGGTCCGCACGGTCTTCGTGGGCGGCGGTACGCCGACCCTGCTGGCCGCCGACGATCTCGTACGGATGCTGGGGGCGATCCGCGACGAGTTCGGCCTGGCACCGGACGCGGAGATCACGACGGAGGCGAACCCGGAGTCGGTGGACCCGGCGTATCTGGCCACGCTCCGCGAGGGCGGCTTCAACCGGATCTCCTTCGGTATGCAGAGCGCGAAGCAGCATGTGCTGCGCGTGCTGGACCGGACGCATACGCCGGGGCGCCCGGAGGCGTGCGTGGCGGAGGCTCGTGCGGCGGGCTTCGAGCACGTGAATCTCGACCTGATCTACGGCACGCCGGGGGAGACGGACGACGACTGGCGGGCGTCGCTGGAGGCGGCACTCGGCGCCGGGCCGGATCACGTCAGCGCCTACGCCCTGATCGTGGAGGAGGGTACGCAGCTGGCCCGCCGTATCCGCCGGGGCGAGGTCCCGATGACGGACGACGACGTGCACGCGGACCGGTACCTGATCGCGGAGTCGGTGCTGTCGGAGGCCGGTTTCGACTGGTACGAGGTGTCGAACTGGGCGACCTCGGAGGCCGCCCGGTGCCTGCACAACGAGCTGTACTGGCGGGGCGCGGACTGGTGGGGGGCGGGTCCGGGGGCGCACTCGCACGTGGGCGGGGTGCGCTGGTGGAACGTGAAGCATCCGGGCGCGTATGCGGCGGCGCTGGCGGAGGGGCGGTCGCCGGGGGCGGGGCGGGAGCTGCTGTCGGAGGAGGACCGGAGGGTCGAGCGGATTCTGCTGGAGCTGCGGTTGCGGGAGGGGGCGCCGCTGGGTTTGCTGCGGGAGGAGGGGCTGGCGGCTTCTCGGCGGGCGTTGGGGGAGGGGCTGCTGGAGGCTGGGCCGTACGACGAGGGGCGCGCTGTGCTGACGATGCGGGGGCGGTTGCTTGCGGATGCGGTGGTGCGGGACCTGGTGGACTGATCACCTGTCCGGGTGGAGGTTCCCCACGCCGCCCTCAACGTGCGTGTCCTGTTCCTAGGGTTCCGCCATGAATGATCGCCAGGTGATCGACTTCTTCGGCACGCTCGACGTCCCCGAGGGTCTCAGGGCCGAGTTGCTGCGAGGCGACATCGTGATGACGAGGTCCCCGGACATCGTGCACAACCGCACGGTTGCGGAAATCGCGGACGGTGTTCCACAGCCTCGTTGGCAGCGGTTGCAGTGCCAGTACGTCGAGATCCACCAAGAGACGAGCGAGCCCGTCCCGGACCTGGTGGTGCTCGAACGGGGTGCCGGACCGGAGTCCGGTCGGCTTCTGCCGGTCGAAGCGGTCACGATGCTGGTCGAGGTCGTGTCCAGTTCCAGTACACACCGTGATTACGTGGCCAAGCGGTCGATCTACGCGGCCGCAGGGGTACCGGTGTATCTCATCGTTGATCCGATCAGGGCGGAGTGCCTCGTGCTCACCGAGCCGAACGGCAGCGGCGAGCGTGCCGACTACCGGAGTCGGCGCATGTGGAAGTACGGGGAGACACTGCTTCTGTCCGTGCTGGACATCGGCATTCCCACCAGCGCCTTTCCCGCCTATTCCGGCGCCGTGACGAAGTCGATCAGCTCCTCCACCCTCCCCAACAACTCCGGCTCAAGGTCCCGGTAAGACCCCACCCGCTTAAGAATCGCCTGCCACACCGCCCCGGTGTTCTCCGACGGCCACCCCAGCGCCCGGCACACCCCCGCCTTCCAGTCCTGCCCGTGCGGCACCCGCGGCCACGCCTCGATCCCCAGCGACGACGGCTTCACCGCCTCCCAGATGTCGATGTACGGGTGGCCCACCACCAGGGCGTGCTCGCTCGTCACCGACTCGGCGATCCGCCACTCCTTCGAGCCCGGCACCAAGTGGTCCACCAGGACCCCCAGCCGTGCGTCCGGACCCGGCGCGAAGCCGGCCACGATCGACGGGAGGTCGTCGACGCCCTCCAGGTACTCCACGACCACGCCCTCGATGCGCAGGTCGTCGCCCCACACCTTCTCGACCAGCTCGGCGTCGTGGCGGCCCTCCACGTAGATACGGCCGGCGCGGGCCACGCGCGCGCGTGCGCCGGGGACGGCGACCGAACCGGACGCCGTACGGGTGGGACGTACCGGAGCCGCGCCCGACGGCCGTACGAGGGTCACGACCTTGCCCTCCAGCAGGAACCCCCGCGGCTCCAGCGGAAACACCCGGTGCTTGCCGAAGCGGTCCTCCAGGGTCACCGTGCCCGCCTCACAGCGGATCACCGCGCCGCAGAAACCCGTGCCCGGCTCCTCCACCACCAGACCCGGGTCGGCCGGGACCTCGGGTACCGGCTTGGGCTTCTTCCAGGGCGGGGTCAGGTCCGGTGAGTACTGGCGCATTCGAGTGACGATAGGAGAAGCCCGGGCCGCGCGTCCCGCGGATCACCGCGACACGCCGAAGCGGGCCGCGAGGGCGTCTCGCTGACGCCGTACGAACTCCGCGTCCACCACCGCTCCGTGACCGGGCACGTACAGCGCGTCCTCGCCGCCCAGCTCCAGAAGGCGGTCCAGGGCCGCCGGCCAGTGGGACGGTACGGCGTCGGGGCCGGCCTGGGGTTCGCCGGACTCCTCCACCAGGTCGCCGCAGAAGACCACCTCCCGATCACCGGGAAGCTCGCCCGGTACGAGCACCACCAGGTCGTGGGCCGTGTGGGCGGGGCCCACGTTCGCCAGCAGGACCTGGCGGCCGCCGGCCAGGTCGAGGGTCCACTCGCCGCTCACCTGGTGGTGGGGGCGGACCAGCGCGTCCACGGCCTCCTCCGCCGCGGCGGCGTCCAGCCCGTGGCGGATCGCGTCCCCGCGCAGCTCCTCGCGCGCGTGCCGTCCGCCGAGGACCGTGTCCACGCCGACCGCGCCGTACACCTCCGTGCCCGCGAACGCCGCCGCCCCGAAGACATGGTCGAAGTGGGGATGGGTCAGCGCGAGATGAGTCACACGATGCCCGGCGAGCCACTGCGCCTGGGTACGCAATCGCGTGCCCTCCCCGAGGCTCGACCCGGCGTCGACGATCAGCGCCGCCCCGTCCCCGACGACCAGCCCCACCGTGCAGTCCCACACCGGAAGCCGGCACCGGCCCACCCCGGCCGCCAGCCGCTCCCACCCCAGCTCTTCCCAAGTCACCGTCATACGGCGACGCTAACCAAGACAGCACGTCCGGGCACGGCATCACATGACCGGCCTTGCCCGGGGCGTACCCCACGGCCGTACACTGGGCCGGGGACGGCTGGCACTCGGACGGACAGAGTGCCAGGAAAGACGCCAAGGTGAACGAGTTCTGGAGGTGTGCGCCGAGATGCTGAGTGAACGCAGGCTTCAGGTTCTGCGCGCCATCGTCCAGGACTATGTCGGGACCGAGGAGCCGGTGGGCTCGAAGGCCCTGACCGAGCGGCACAACCTCGGTGTCTCCCCGGCGACCGTCCGCAACGACATGGCGGCCCTGGAGGACGAGGGGTACATCGCCCAGCCGCACACCAGCGCCGGGCGCATCCCCACCGACAAGGGCTACCGGCTGTTCGTCGACAAGCTCGCCGGCGTCAAGCCGATGAGCCCGCCGGAGCGGCGCGCCATCCAGAACTTCCTCGACGGCGCCGTCGATCTCGACGACGTCGTGGCGCGCACCGTGCGGCTGCTCGCGCAGCTCACCCGGCAGGTCGCCGTCGTGCAGTACCCCTCGCTGACCCGGTCCACCGTCCGGCACGTCGAGCTGCTGTCCCTCGCGCCCGCGCGCGTGATGCTCGTACTGATCACGGACACCGGTCGGGTCGAGCAGCGGATGGTCGACTGCCCGGCGCCCTTCGGTGAGGCCTCGCTCGCGGATCTGCGCGCGCGGCTGAACAGCCGGGTCGCGGGGCGGCGCTTCACCGATGTGCCGCGGCTCGTCGAGGACCTCCCCGAGGCCTTCGACATGGAGGACCGCGGCACCGTCTCGACCGTGCTCTCCACCCTCCTGGAGACGCTCGTCGAGGAGAACGAGGAGCGGCTGATGATCGGCGGCACCGCCAATCTCACCCGCTTCGGACATGACTTCCCCCTCACCATCCGGCCCGTCCTGGAGGCGCTGGAGGAGCAGGTCGTGCTCCTCAAGTTGCTCGGCGAGGCCGGGGATTCGGGCATGACCGTACGCATCGGTCATGAGAACGCCTATGAGGGGCTCAACTCCACTTCCGTGGTGTCGGTCGGCTACGGTTCGGGCGGCGAGGCAGTCGCCAAGCTCGGCGTGGTCGGACCGACCCGCATGGATTACCCGGGAACGATGGGAGCGGTACGCGCAGTGGCACGTTACGTCGGACAGATCCTGGCGGAGTCGTAAGTGGCCACGGACTACTACGCCGTGCTCGGCGTGCGCCGCGACGCGTCGCAGGAAGAGATCAAGAAGGCCTTCCGGCGGCTCGCCCGCGAGCTGCACCCGGACGTCAACCCGGATCCGAAGACCCAGGAGCGGTTCAAGGAGATCAACGCCGCTTACGAGGTGCTGTCGGACCCGCAGAAGAAGCAGGTCTACGACCTCGGCGGCGACCCGCTGTCACAGGCGGGCGGCGCGGGCGCGGGCGGCTTCGGCGCCGGTGGCTTCGGGAACTTCTCGGACATCATGGACGCGTTCTTCGGTACGGCGTCCCAGCGCGGTCCGCGCTCGCGCACCCGGCGCGGCCAGGACGCGATGATCCGGCTGGAGATCGAGCTCGACGAGGCGGCCTTCGGCACGACGAAGGACATCCAGGTCGACACGGCCGTCGTCTGCAACACCTGCAACGGTGAGGGCGCGGCGCCGGGGACCTCCGCGCAGACGTGTGACATGTGCCGCGGTCGCGGTGAGGTGTCCCAGGTGACGCGGTCCTTCCTGGGCCAGGTCATGACCTCGCGGCCGTGTCCGCAGTGCCAGGGGTTCGGCACGGTGGTGCCGACGCCGTGTCCCGAGTGCGCGGGCGACGGCCGCGTGCGCTCGCGTCGGACCCTGACGGTCAAGATCCCGGCCGGTGTCGACAACGGCACGCGGATCCAGCTCGCCGGTGAGGGCGAGGTCGGGCCGGGTGGTGGTCCCGCCGGTGACCTGTACGTCGAGATCCATGAGCTTCCGCACCCGACCTTCCAGCGGCGCGGCGACGATCTGCACTGCACGGTGACGATCCCGATGACCGCGGCGGCTCTCGGTACGAAGGTGCCGCTGGAGACGCTGGACGGGCTGGAGGAGGTCGACATCCGGCCCGGCACCCAGTCCGGGCAGTCGATTCCACTGCACGGGCGGGGCGTGACGCATCTGCGCGGCGGCGGGCGGGGAGACCTGATCGTCCATGTCGAGGTGACCACGCCCACCAAGCTGGATCCGGAGCAGGAGCGGTTGCTGCGGGAGCTGGCCAAGCTGCGGGGCGAGGAGCGGCCGCAGGGGCAGTTCCAGCCGGGGCAGCAAGGGTTGTTCTCGCGGCTGAAGGACGCGTTCAACGGGCGCTGACCGTAGGTGGGGGTTGCTCGCCGTAGCTGAGGGCTGCCGCCCCCAGACCCCCGCTTCGGCCCCGAAAGGGCCTCGTCCTCAAACGCCGGACGGGCTGATTCCGCTGGCGTATGCCAAGGGGCACACCCGATTCGGACTTGTTCGGGGGACGTGACAACATGCCGTCATGTCCTCCGCACTGACCGATCTCTTTCCCCACCCGATCGTGCAGGCCCCCATGGCAGGCGGCGTCTCCGTGCCGCAGCTCGCCGCTGCCGTGGCCGAGGCCGGGGGGCTGGGGTTCCTCGCCGCCGGGTACAAGACCGCCGACGGGATGTACCAGGAGATCAAACAGCTGCGGAGCCTGACCGCGCGGCCCTTCGGGGTCAACCTCTTCATGCCGCAGCCCGACCATGCCGACGCCGCGGCCGTGGAGGTCTACGCGCACCAGCTGGCCGGCGAGGCCGCCTGGTACGACACCGAGCTCGGGGACCCGGACAGCGGGCGGGACGACGGGTACGAGGCCAAGCTGGCCGTGCTGCTCGACAATCCGGTGCCGGTCGTCTCGTTCCACTTCGGCGTGCCCAGCAGCGACGTGCTCGAGTCCCTGCGGCGTGCCGGAACCTTCACCCTCGTCACCGCCACCACCCCCGACGAGGCGCTCGCCGTGGAGCGGGCCGGTGCCGACGCCGTGATCGCGCAGGGTGTCGAGGCGGGTGGTCATCAGGGCACTCACCGCGACAACCCCGAGACCGACGGCACCGGCATCGGGCTGCTCTCGCTGATCGCCCAGGTCCGCGAGACCGTGAGCCTGCCCATCGTCGCCGCCGGCGGCATCATGCGCGGCAGCCAGATCGCCGCCGCGCTCGCCGCCGGCGCCATAGCCGCCCAGCTGGGCACCGCCTTCCTCGCCACCCCGGAGTCCGGCGCCACCACCCTGCACAAGCAGGCGCTGACCAACCCCCTGTTCGCCCGCACCGAGCTGACGCGCGCGTTCTCCGGGCGGCCGGCCCGCGGCCTCGTCAACCGCTTCCTGCGCGAACACGGGCCCTACGCCCCCGCCGCCTACCCCGAGATCCACCACCTCACCTCCCCGTTGCGCAAGAAGGCCGCCGCGTCCGGCGACCCGCAGGGCATGGCGCTGTGGGCGGGGCAGGGCCACCGGATGGCGCGTGAACTGCCCGCCGGGCAGCTGGTGGAGGTGCTGGCCGCAGAACTGGACGCCGCGGCGACAGCGTTGTCGGGCAACGGGGGGCGGCGATGACCGCGCCGGTGTTCGTGGTCGAGCACTTCGACGCGGCCGGGGGAGGCCGGTATGTGCTCGACGGGCCCGAGGGCCGCCACGCCGTCTCCGTGAAGCGGCTCCAGCCCGGCGAGGAGGTCGTTCTCACCGACGGCTCCGGGCGCTACGCGGTGTGCGACGTGGTCGGCACCGAGGGCAAGGACCGGCTGATCGTCCACATGTCCTCGGTCTCCGAGGAGCCGTCGCCGCAGCCCCGTATCACCGTCGTCCAGGCCCTCCCCAAGGGCGACCGGGGCGAGTTGGCCGTGGAGACCATGACCGAGGTCGGCGTGGACGCCATCGTGCCCTGGCAGGCGGCCCGCTGCATCACGCAGTGGAAGGGCGACCGGGGCCTGAAGGCGCTCGGCAAGTGGCGGGCCACCGCCCGCGAGGCCGGCAAGCAGTCCCGCCGGGTGCGCTTCCCGGCGGTCGCGGACGCGGCGACGACCAAGCAGGTTGCCGCACTTCTCGCCAAGGCCGACTTCGCCGCCGTACTCCACTCCGACTTCGAGCACGACAGCGAACCCCTCGCCACCGCCGAACTCCCCTCGCAGGGCGAGATCGTGCTGGTCGTCGGCCCCGAAGGGGGCGTGTCCAAGGACGAGTTGGCGCTCTTCGAGGAGGCCGGCGCGAGGACCTGTGTGCTGGGGCCCACCGTGTTGCGTACATCGACCGCCGGCACCGCGGCGGCGGCCCTGCTCCTCGGCCGCACCGGCCGCTGGTCCTGACCCGACGGGGGAACGTCGTGGAACTCGCCCAAGTCCGGCTCCTCGTCACCGACTTCGCCGCCTGCTACCGCTTCTACGCCGACGTCCTCGGCCTCAAGCCGCAGTCGGGCGCGGTGAACGGGCCCTACGAGAAGTTCAGCCCCACCGCCGGCTCGGCCGGCATCGCGCTGCAGGACCGCGCCATGATGGCCGAGGTCCTCGGCGAACTCGGCGACGCCCCCGACGGTCACCGCTCCCTGGTGGTCCTGCGCGTGGACGACCTGGACGCCTACTGCACGCAGATCACCTCCCGCGGCGCGACCCTCCTGCACGGCCCCGCCCCCATGACCGACCGCATGCGGGTCGCCCACCTCAAGGACCCGGAGGGCAACCTGGTGGAACTGCAGGAGTGGCTGCTGCTGCGTGGCTGAGGACGGTGTTCGAACAGCCGCGGACCTGCTGGGCGAGCCGTTCCACCTCCACCGTCAACGCTCCTCGGGGCTGGGCCGGTTGGGCGGTCGGCGCGGCGACGCTCGATTGTGACGTGCGCGAGCAAGGAGTGGCCGTATGCGCCCTACCGCGTCGGCCGGGACAGTGGCAGGCTGCCGTCCATGGGGGCATTCAGGAGGGTTTGGGGCCGCACGGGTCACACGGGGCGCAGCCGTCCCGCCGGTCGTCGCGCGTACGGGGTGCGGGTGGCGGGTGTGGCTGGGCTCGCCGTGGTCGCCGTCGGCGGGGCCGTGGCCTGTGATCCGGGCGGGCTGAGCAGCGCGACCGTGGCGTTCACGACCGACCAGACGGTGACCGAGGAGCTAGAGCGGCAGAAGGCCGACGTGCAGTGGCTCAACTGCACGGGCTCCTACGAGGACGCCAAGGGCGGCTCCGCCGCGCCGACGGCGAGCGAGAACACCGTGGTCAAGGTCGACTGCGAGGGCGAGACCAAGGACGGCAAGGACATCGTCGTCACCGGCCGGATCACCCGGGCCGTCAGCGGATCCTGTGTGCGCGGGCACCTCGTCGCCAAGATCGACGGCAAGGAATGGTTCAACGTGAACGGGCTGGGCAACTGCGACGCCACGCCCTCGCCCGTCAATCCGGGAGGCGGACAGCAGCCCGGGCCCACCGTCACGGTGACCGTCACCAAGACCGTCTACTGCAAGCAGCACCCGAACTGCTGGCCGGAGGGCAAGTGACCGCACGCCCGGGGGAGTTCGGGCAGACGATCCAAGTGATCCAAAGTCCTGTCCCCGGCCGCCGCCCTTGCTTAGGGTGATCGGGTGACACAGACCGCGACGTCCGTCTCGCCCTCGGCCGCGCACCCCGCGCCCGCCTACCTCCGTTATCCGCATCTGCACGGCGACCTGGTCGCCTTCACCGCGGAGGACGACGTCTGGCTCGCCCCGCTCGACGGCGGCCGGGCCTGGCGGGTCAGCGCCGACAACGTGCCGGTGACCCTGCCGCGCATCTCGCCCGACGGCACGACCGTCGCCTGGACCTCCACCCGCGACGGCACGCCCGAGGTGCACATCGCGCCGGTCGACGGCGGCCCGTCGAGGCGGCTCACCCACTGGGGCAGCCGGCAGACCCGGGTGCGCGGCTGGACCCCCGACGGCCAGGTCCTCGCGATCAGCAGCCACGGCCAGGCGGGCAGCCGCCGCACCTGGGCCCACACGGTCCCGCTCGACGGCGGACCGGCCACGCCGCTGCCGTACGGCCCCGTCGCCGATGTCGTGTACGGGCCGAAGCTGGTGCTCGCCTCCGCGCCCATGGGGCTGGAGGCCGCATGGTGGAAGCGCTACCGGGGCGGTACGGCGGGCAAGTTGTGGATCGACCCGGAGGGCACCGGGGACTTCGTACGGCTGCACGAGGAGCTGGACGGCAACATCGAGTACCCCGTGTGGGCGGGCGAGCGCATCGCCTTCCTCTCCGATCACGAGGGTGTCGGGGCGGTGTACTCCTCCCTCGCGGACGGCTCCGACCTACGCCGGCACACCCCCCATGGGGGCACCTCCCGCTCGAGCGGATTCGAGAGTGGGGGAGGCTTCTACGCCCGGCACGCCGCGAGCGACGGCACCCGCGTCGTGTACGCCAGCGCCGGTGAGCTGTGGCTCCTCGACGACCTCGACGGGGCCGAGCCGCGCAGGCTCGACATCCGGCTCGGCGGGCAGCGCACCGACCGGCAGCCGTTCCCGGTGAACGCCGCCCGCTGGTTCGGGTCGGCGGCCCCGGACCACACCGCGCGCGGCAGCGCCGTCGCCGTCCGGGGCGCCGTGCACTGGGTAACCCACCGGTCCGGGCCCGCCCGTACGCTCGCCGCCGAGCCGGGCGTACGGGCCCGGCGGCCCCGCACCTTCCGGGCGGAGGGCGAGGAGTGGGTCGTCTGGGTGACGGACGCCGAGGGCGACGACGCGCTGGAGTTCGCACCGGCGACCGGCCTCGCACCGGGGGCGACGCCGCGCAGGCTCGCCGCCGGGCAGCTCGGGCGGGTGCTGGGGCTCGCCATGGCGCCCGACGGCAGCCGGGCCGCGGTCGCCGCGCACGACGGCCGGGTGCTGCTCGTCGAACGGGAGACCGGCGAGGTGCGCGAGGTCGACCGCAGCGCGGACGGCGACGTTTCCGGGCTGGTCTTCTCGCCCGACTCGGCCTGGCTCGCCTGGTCCCACCCCGGCCCGCGCCCGCTGTGCCAGCTGAAGCTCGCCAACACCACCGATCTGTCGGTCTCCGAGGCGACCCCACTCCGTTTCCAGGACTACGCGCCCGCGTTCACCCAGGACGGCAAGCACCTGGTGTTCCTGTCGACGCGGGCCTTCGACCCGGTCTACGACGAGCACGTCTTCGACCTCGCCTTCGTGGTCGGCTCCCGCCCCCACCTGATCACCCTGGCGGCGACCACCCCGTCCCCCTTCGGCCCGCAACGGCACGGCCGCCCCTTCGACGCGCCCGACAAGGACGAGACGCCCGACAGCGAGGGCGCCCCCACCACCCGCATCGACCTCGAAGGGCTCGCCGACCGGATCGTGCCGTTCCCGGTCGAGGCCGCCCGCTACACCAATCTGCGGGCCGCGAAGGACGGCGTGCTGTGGCTGCGGCACCCCGTGCGCGGCGCCCTCGGCGCCGCCCGGGCCACGCCCGACGGCCCCGAACCCAAGACCGAGCTGGAGCGCTACGACCTCGTCCAGCGGCGCGTCGAGCATCTCGCCGACGACGCCGACCACTTCGAGGTCAGCGGCGACGGCAAGCGGGTGCTCCTGTGGACCGACGGCAGGCTCAAGGTCGTCCCCAGCGACCGGCGTGCCTCCGGCGACGAGGACAGCGACTCGAACATCACCGTGGACCTGTCACGCGTACGGCAGACGGTCGACCCGTCGGCCGAGTGGCGGCAGATGTTCGAGGAGACCGGCCGCATCATGCGGGACCACTTCTGGCGGCCGGACATGAGCGGGGTGGACTGGACGGGCGTCCTGGACCGCTACCGCCCGCTGGTGGACCGGGTGGCCACCCACGACGACCTGATGGACCTGCTGTGGGAGGTGCAGGGCGAGCTGGGCACCTCGCACGCCTACGTCTCGCCGCGCGGCGGATACGGCGGCGGAGCCCGGCAGGGCCTCCTCGGCGCCGACATCTCCCGCCACCCGGACGGGAGTTGGCGCATCGACCGGATCCTGCCGTCGGAGACCTCCGACCCCGAGGCCCGGGCACCGCTGGCCGCGCCCGGTGTCGCGGTGCGGGCCGGGGACGCGATCGTGGCCGTCGCCGGTGTCCCGGTGGACCCGCTGACCGGGCCCGGCCCGCTGCTCGTCGGCACGGCGGGCAAGGCGGTGGAGCTGACGATCTCGCCGGCGGGCGGCGGAGAAGTACGGCATGCGGTCGTGATCCCGATCGCGGACGAACAGCCGCTCAGGTACCACGCGTGGGTGGCCGACCGCCGCGCGTACGTCCACGAGAAGTCCGGCGGACGGCTCGGCTATCTCCACGTCCCCGACATGCAGGCGCCCGGCTGGGCCCAGATCCATCGCGACCTGCGCGTCGAGGTGGCCCGGGAAGGCCTCGTCGTGGACGTCCGCGAGAACGGCGGCGGCCACACCTCGCAGCTCGTCGTGGAAAAGCTGGCCCGGCGGATCGTCGGCTGGGAACTGCCGCGCGGGATGCGCCCGTACAGCTACCCGGAGGACGCCCCACGGGGACCCGTGGTGGCGGTGGCGAACGAGTTCTCCGGTTCCGACGGCGACATCGTCAACGCGGCGATCAAGGCCCTGGGGCTCGGCCCGGTGGTCGGCACGCGCACCTGGGGTGGCGTGATCGGCATCGACAGCCGCTACCGCCTGGTCGACGGCACCCTGATCACCCAGCCGAAGTACGCCATCTGGCTGGAGGGCTACGGCTGGGACGTGGAGAACCACGGCGTGGACCCGGACGTGGAGGTGGTGCAACGCCCACAGGACTACGCGGCGGGCCGCGACACCCAACTGGACGAGGCGATCCGCATCGCGCTGGAGAAGCTGGAGACCAGTCCCGCGAAGACACCGCCAGCTTTGCCAACCTAAAAGGGGCGCGGGGCTGTGTCGATATGCGGCTCCGCCGCGTGGGCGCGACCAGCCACCGATCACCCGCACCCGACGACGATACGATGCCCCCCGTGAACCAAACCGGCCCAACCCCCGGAGGGACCATGGCAGGGGAGCCGCAGGACGACTGTCTGTTCTGCAAGATCGTCGAAGGGCACGTCCCGGCGACGATCGTGCGCGAGACGGAGACGACCGTCGCCTTCCGGGACATCAACCCCCAGGCGCCCACCCACGTCCTGGTCATTCCCAAGGCGCACTACCCGGACGCCGCCTCCCTTGCCACCGGCGCCCCGACCCTCGCCGCGGACGTCCTGCGGGAGGCCAAGGCCGTCGCCGACGAGGACAAGCTGGAGAGCTACCGCATCGTCTTCAACACCGGCGCCGGCGCCGGGCAGACCGTCTGGCACGCCCACGCGCACGTCCTCGGCGGCCGTGGCATGCAGTGGCCCCCCGGATAACCCGCCAAACCGGAAGCAAGCCGAAGTCACCGTGTCCGTACGCGAATTGGTCGTCCTCGGGACCGCGAGCCAGGTCCCGACCCGGCACCGGAACCACAACGGGTATCTCCTGCGCTGGGACGGCGAGGGCATACTCTTCGATCCCGGCGAGGGCACCCAGCGGCAGATGCTGCGCGCCGGGGTCGCCGCCCACGACCTGAACCGGATCTGCGTCACCCACTTCCATGGTGACCACTCCCTGGGGCTCGCCGGCGTCATCCAGCGGATCAACCTCGACAAGGTCCCGCATCCCGTCACCGCCCACTACCCGCGCTCCGGGCAGCGCTTCTTCGACCGGCTGCGCTACGCCACCGCCTACCGCGAGACCGTCGACATCACGCAGGTCCCGGTCAGCGCCGACGGCGTCATCGCCGACACCGGTGGATACGCGCTGCACACCGCTCGCCTCTCGCACCCCGTCGAGTCGTACGGCTATCGCCTCGTCGAACCCGACGGCCGCCGCATGCTGCCCGAGCGCCTCGCCGCGCATGGCATCAAGGGGCCGGACGTCGGGCGGCTCCAGCGCGAAGGGGCGCTCGGCGGAGTCTCGCTCCAGGACGTCAGCGAGGTCCGGCGCGGGCAGCGGTTCGCCTTCGTCATGGACACCCGGTTGTGCGACGGGGTGTACGCCCTCGCCGAGGGCTGCGACATGCTCGTCATCGAGTCCACCTTCCTGGATGATGACATCGAACTGGCCGCAGAGCACGGTCACCTGACCGCCGGTCAGGCCGCCCGTGTCGCACTCGAATGCGGCGTACGGCATCTCGTGCTCACCCACTTCAGCCAGCGCTACACCGAGCCCGACGAGTTCGAGCGGCAGGCGCGGGACGCCGGGTTCGACGGGGAGCTGACGGTCGCGCACGACCTGCTGCGGGTGCCCTTGCCGAAGCGGCGCTGACCCCGCCGTACGATGCTTCGATGCCCCTCCCGAAAGCTGAACTGCACCTCCACATCGAAGGCACCCTCGAACCCGAGCTCGCCTTCGAACTGGCCGACCGGAACGGCGTCGAGTTGCCGTACGGCGATACCGAAGAGCTCCGCAAGGCGTACCAGTTCGAGGACCTCCAGTCCTTTCTGAACCTGTACTACGAGCTCATGGCCGTCCTGCGCACCGAGCAGGACTTCGCGGACCTCGCGAACGCCTACCTCGCCCGCGCCGCCGCCCAGGGGGTGCGGCACGCGGAGATCTTCTTCGACCCGCAGGCGCACACCAAGCGGGGCGTCGAGCTGGGCACGGTCGTGGACGGGCTGTGGCGGGCGCTGGAGCGCAGCGAGGCCGACCACGGCGTCTCCACCCGGCTCATCATGTGCTTCCTGCGCGACGACTCCGCCGAGTCGGCCATGGAGACGCTGCGGGCCGCCGAGCCGTATCTCGACCGGATCGTCGGTGTCGGCCTGGACTCGGCCGAGGTCGGGCACCCGCCGGTGAAGTTCCGCGAGGTCTACGAGGCCGCCGCCGCGCTCGGGCTGCGGCGCGTCGCGCACGCGGGCGAGGAGGGGCCGCCCGCCTACATCACCGAGGCCCTCGACGTCCTCGGCGTCGAGCGCGTCGACCACGGGCTGCGGTGCATGGAGGACCCGGCGCTGGTCGAGCGGCTGGTGCGGGAGCGGGTGCCGTTGACGCTGTGTCCGCTGTCGAACGTGCGGCTGCGCACCGTCGACGTCCTCGCCGACCACCCCCTGCCCGCCATGCTGGACGCCGGGCTCCTGTGCACGGTCAACTCCGACGACCCGGCCTACTTCGGCGGGTACGCCGGCGACAACTTCGATGCCGTGCGCCAGACCCTCGGTCTGACCGAGGAGCGGCTCCGCGAGCTCGCCCGCAACTCGTTCCTCGCCTCCTTCCTGGAGGACGACGAGGAGTTGCGGGCGCGGTATCTGGCCGAGGTGGAGGCCTACGAGTTCAGGTAGCCGGGGCGAGGCGCTCGGGGACGGCCGGGGTGGCCTCGACGGAGTCCAGGGGGATCTCGACGATCGCCACGTGCTCGAAGACCTCGGCGGCCTCCACGGTCTTCCGTGTCCGCCTGCCCAGCGCCACCGCCGTCATCGGTACGGCGATCACCAGCAGCCCGGCCGCCAGCACCGCCCCCATGACCGGGAACCCGGCCTGCGCGGACAGCACGCTCCCGGTCAGCGGGCCCGCCGCCGTGCCCAGCGACGACGCCGAACCGACGAGCACCGCCCAGCGGCCGCGCCCGTCGAGGGAGGCGGCGAGGCCGATGACGTACGACAGGACGATCGGGTAGAGCGTGTTCCAGGCGATCTCGCCGGTCGCGAAGGTCGGCAGGTCGGTGGCGGACGCGCTGAGCGCGATGCAGGCCGCGATGAGGGCCGTACCGGCGCCGATGGGCAGCGCCCGGCCGAGGCGCGGGCCGAGCGCGCCCGCCCCGGTGACGCCGAGCAGCCCGGCGCCGAGCGCCACGGCGAAGACCGCGCCGACCGTGGCCTCGGTCAGGTGCGCCTGGCTCAGTCCGATCCGGCCGCTGACGCCCCAGAGGGAGTTCTGGGCGAGGGACCAGCAGAGCATGCAGGCGGCGAGGGTCAGGCCCTGACGGCGGTGGGGGAGGCGGGAGGAGGTGTCCCAACCGCCTTGCTGCGACCTGGCCGTGGCGGCCGGGAGCCGGCCCGTCAGCGGCCACACGGCCAACGCGGTGAGGGCGATCGCGGCGAGCGGGAGGCCATGGCCGGGGCCGAGGTGGGGGACCGTCAGATAGACGGCGCCCGCGAGGGCGGACACGCCCAGCAGGCCCATCGTGGTGGCCCGGTGCGGGTCCGGCTGGGCGGCGATGCGGGTGGCGGCGACCGCGGTGGCCGTACCGGATCCGAAGCCGCCGACGAGCACGCCGAGGACGACGGCCGGTACGGAGTGCGCGAGGGCCGCCCCGCCGTAGCCGAGGAGAGCGAGGGTGAGCCCGGCGCGGGCCGGCCCGCGTGCCCCGATCCGCTCCACCCGGGACGCCAACAGGAAGCCCGCCGACGCCGAGCTCAGCAGCAGCGCGCTGCCGACGGCGCCCGCCTGGGTGGGGGAGAGCGGAAGCCCGGAGTCGAGCCTGCCGACAACGGCCGGCAGCAGATACGGGGCGAGGTACCCGGCCGTGAAAAGGGCGACGAGGGGCCAGGGGGTGGTGCGGGGGGCGAACACGGGCGTTCCCAGGGCATGCGAAAGAAGCGGCTCAAGAGGGGGTGGGGCGCAGGCCGTCGACGGACAGGAACGCGCGCAGAATTTGTATCAAGGAGGGGGAGGAGGGAAGAAGCGCGGGGGGTGTGATGTGAGGCACGTTCTGTTTGGGGCGGGGAACGGCGGGTAAACGAGCGCCTTCAACCAGCCCTCAATCAGCCTCAACCAGCCCTGATCCGGCCCCGCCAGGGCCGTTGCCCGCCCCTCACCTGCGCCAGTGCACCGACCCGCCCCCACCGGGAACCGTCGCCTCGATCTTCGCCCGGATCTCCCGCATCACCGCGACGATCCGCTCCTCGTGCCCCGCCGACAGCCGCGCCACCGGTACCGAGCAACTGATCGCGTCCTGGGCCGGGATGTCGTAGCGCAGGGCGAAGCCGAAGCCGACGATGCCGAGGACGCCCTCCTCGCGGTCGACGGAGTAGCCGCGCGCCCGCACCTCGGCGAGGTCCGCCGCGAGGGAGTCGTGGGTGGTGTGCGTGTTGGGGGTGAGGGCCTCGTACGGTCCCTCGGCGAGCTCCGCCTCCGGGCGCTCCGCCAGCAGCGCCTTCCCCAGCGCGCCCGCGTGCGCCGGCAGCCGTCGCCCGACCCGGCTGATGGTCCGCAGGTATTCGTGCGACTCGCGCGTCGCCAGGTACGCCACGTCACGGCCGTCCAGCCGCCCCATGTGGATCGTCTCGCCCAGCGCGTCGGAGGCCTCGTCGAGATACGGGCGTACGACGCGGACGCGCGGGTCGGAGTCCAGGTAGGTCGTGCCCGTGAGCAGGGCGTGGATGCCGATGCCGTAGAGCGAACCGGTGACGTCGGTGCGGACCCAGCCGCGGGAGATCAGGGTCTGCAGCAGCGCGTACATGGAGCTGCGCGGCACGTCCAGCGCGTCCGCCAGTTCCTGGAGGCGTGCCGGACGGTCGCCGCGCGCGGCGAGGAGTTCCAGCAACTCGACCGTCCGCGCCGCGGACTTCACCTCGCGGACGCCGCCTGTCTCCGACATGGGCCGATCGTAATCGGACTCGTCATCGGACCGACCGCGTCCGGATCGTGGGCCGACCGTGCCATTGACGGTCGGCGTTCGCGTATCTAATCTCCATTTCCATACATAGATGGCATCTACATAGGGAGATGACCGAGGGTGAGTCTCGATACGGACACGGCCCGGCGTCTGCGGGACGGCATGGCACAGGGAGTGCTGTCGTTCCCGCTCACGAGCTTCCACGAGGACGGCTCGCTGGACCCGGACGGCTTCCGCGCCTACGTCGCCGGCCGGCTCGCCACCGCCCCCGGCGCCCTCTTCCCCGCCTGCGGCACCGGCGAGTTCTTCTCGCTGGACGAGGACGAGTACCGGCAGGTCGTCTCGATCGCCGTCGAGGAGTCGGGCGGGCGGATGCCCGTCGTCGCCGGGACCGGATACGGCTGGGCGCAGGCCGTCCGGTTGGCGCGCATCGCCGAGGAGGCCGGCGCCGACGCCCTCCTCGTCCTGCCGCACTATCTGATCGCCGCCCCGCAGGACGGCCTGGTCGCCCAGCTGGAGCACATCGCGGCCCGCACCCGCCTCCCGCTCATCGCCTACCAGCGCGGCCAGGTCGCCTTCACGGTCGAGTCGTTCCAGCGCGTCGCCGCCATCCCCGGCGTCATCGGCCTCAAGGACGGCCACAGCGACCTCGACGGCCTCCAGCGCCTCACCTTCGCCGCCCCCGAGGACTTCCTCTTCTTCAACGGCGCCCTCACTGCCGAGATCCAGGCCCGCGCCTACGCCACCGTCGGCATCCCCGCCTACTCCTCCGCCGTCCACGCCTTCGCCCCCGAGATCGCGAACGCCTTCTTCACCGCCTTCAAGAATGGTGACCGCGGCACGGTCGACAAGCTGCTGCGCGACTTCTACGTCCCGCTCGTCGAACTCCGCGACCGGGTACCCGGTTACGCCGTGTCCCTGGTGAAGGCGGCGGCCCGGCTGCGCGGCCACCGCGTCGGCCCCGTCCGCGCCCCGCTCACCGACCCGTCGGCCGGTGACCTGGCGGATCTCAGGGCCCTGCTCGCCTCCGGTCTCGACCTCGTAGGAGCCGCACTGTGACCCGCGACCTCACCATCACGGACATCCGCCTGACGCCGATCCTGGTCGCCGACCCGCCGCTGCTGAACACCCAGGGCGTCCACCAGCCGTACACGCCCCGCCTGATCGTGGAGGTCGAGACGGCGGGCGGGTTCGTCGGCGTCGGTGAGACGTACGGCGACAGCAAGTACCTGGAGCTCGCCCGGCCGTTCGCCGGCAAACTGATCGGTCGTCAAGTCAGCGACCTCAACGGGCTGTTCGTCTTCGCGGAGGACGTGGCCGTCGACCGGTCCCGGGTCTCCGGCCAGGTCGACGTCGGCGGGCTGCGCGGCGTCCAGACCGCCGACAAGCTGCGGCTGTCCGTCGTCTCCGGCTTCGAGGTGGCCTGCCTCGACGCCCTCGGCAAGGCGCTCGGGCTGCCCGTGCACGCGCTGCTCGGCGGCAAGGTGCGGGACGCGGTCGAGTACAGCGCCTACCTGTTCTACAAGTGGGCCGGCCACCCGGAGGGCGTGCGCGCCGAGAAGGACGACTGGGGTGCCGCCGTCGATCCGGCCGGGGTCGTCGAGCAGGCGCGGCGGTTCAAGGAGCGCTACGGGTTCACCTCCTTCAAGCTCAAGGGCGGCGTCTTCGCGCCGGAGGAGGAGATCGCCGCCGTACGGGCGCTCGCGGAGGCGTTTCCCGGGCACCCCCTGCGGCTCGACCCCAACGGGGCCTGGTCCGTGGAGACCTCGCTGAAGGTGGCACGGGAACTGGGGGACGTCCTGGAGTACCTGGAGGACCCGACGCTCGGTACGGCCGCCATGGCCGAGGTCGCCGCGCGGGCCGGGGTGCCGCTGGCGACCAACATGTGCGTGACGACGTTCGCGGAGATCAAGGAGGCGTTCACCAAGGACGCCGTGCAAGTCGTCCTCTCCGACCACCACTACTGGGGCGGGCTGCGCAACACCCAGCAGCTGGCGGCCGTCTGCCGCACCTTCGGCGTCGGCGTGTCCATGCACTCCAACACGCACCTCGGCATCTCCCTGGCCGCGATGACCCACGTGGCGTCGACCGTGCCGAACCTCCAGCACGCCTGCGACTCCCACTATCCGTGGCAGTCCGAGGACGTCCTCACCGAGCGCCTCACCTTCGACGACGGCAAGGTCGCGGTGCCGGACGCGCCCGGCCTCGGCGTCGAGCTGGACCGCGAACGGCTCGCCGAGCTGCACCGGCGGTGGCTGGATGACGACGGCTCGCTGCGGGACCGCGACGACGCGGCCGCGATGCGGGTCGCCGACCCGGGGTGGGTCACGCCCCCGGTGCCTCGCTGGTAGCAGCTCCCCGGCCCGGCACGGAAGGGGGGTTCGGGGAAGATCCCCGTGGCGTTGTCAGTGGGGTGGTGCACACTGGCCAGATCAGCACCACGTCAGGGAGCGCACCGTGACCACGCCCACCGCGCCCAACGGAAAGGGCCCCTCGCCGCAGGGGAAGGCGACCATGGGGAAGACGCCCATGGGCAGGACGGCCACGGCCGGAGGCCAGTACCGCCGTGGCCACAGCGCCCAGGTCGACCCCCTCTCCGGCCTGCGCACGCCCGCCGACCCGCCCTGGGACGTGTATCTCACGGGCACGGTCTTCCTCGACATCATCTTCACCGGCCTGGACTCGGCCCCCGTGCGCGGGACCGAGTCCTGGGCGCGCGGGATGGGGTCGAGCCCCGGCGGGGTGGCGAACATGGCGACGGCCCTGGCCCGCCTCGGCCTGCGGACATCGCTCGCGGCGGCCTTCGGCGACGACCACTACGGCGAGTACTGCTGGGACACGCTGGAGCACGGCGAGGGCATCGACCTCTCGCCGTCGCGCACGGTGCCCGGCTGGCACTCGCCGGTCACGGTCTCGATGGCGTACGAGGGGGAGCGCACGATGGTCTCCCACGGCCACGAGCCACCCCCGGAGGAGCCGGCTCCGGACTGCCCGCCCCGCGCGCGTGCCGCCGTGGCCTCCCTGGTGCCGGGACAGCGGGCCCCCTGGATCGCGCAGGCCGCGAGCAAGGGCGCCCGCATCTTCGCCGACGTCGGCTGGGACGACACGGGGGCGTGGGATCTGGCGGGCCTCGCCGACCTGGAGCACTGCGAGGCGTTCCTGCCCAACGCCCAGGAGGCCATGCGGTACACGGGCGCCGAGTGCCCCCGCGAGGCGGCCCACGCCCTCACGGCGTACGTCCCGGTGGCGGTGGTCACCCTCGGCGCGGAGGGCGCGTACGCGGTGGACGGCCGGACCGGGGAGACGGCCGTGGTCCCGGCCATCGCGGTGGAGGCGCTGGACCCGACGGGCGCCGGTGACGTCTTCGTGGCCGGGTTCGTCACCGGCACCCTGGCCGACTGGCCGCTCGCCGACCGGCTCGCCTTCGCCGGGCTGACGGCCGCCCTCTCGGTGCAGGAGTTCGGCGGCTCCCTCTCCGCCCCCGGCTGGGCCGAGATCGGCGCCTGGTGGCGCCAGGTGCAGTCCCTCGACCGGCAGGACCCCGAGGCCCTGCGCCGGTACGCGTTCCTGGCGGACGTGGTGCCGGAGGACGCGGCGAGACCCTGGCCGTTGCGGCGGGCGGTGCCGACGATCGGGTTTCGCCGGTCGGTGTGAGAGTGCGGTGGGCGGCAGGGCTCAACTCGGCGGCGCCGGCTTCAGCACCACGAAGTCCGCGTTGGCCGGGTCCAGGCACACCGCCAGCCGGCCCACGCCCTCCGCGTCCTCCGGCCCCATCTGCACGCTGCCGCCGTTCTCGGTGACCTTGGCGACCGCGGCGTCGCAGTCGTCGACGTTGAACACCGGGTGCCAGTACGGCTGTCCGCCCGCCAGCGCGAGGTTCTCCTTGGGCAGCTCCATCAGGCCGCCCTGCATACGCTCCTCGGGCAGCTCGGCAGGGGTGATGAGGGTGTAGGTGCCCCCGCCGCCCGGCAGCTCCATGTCGCTGTACTGCCAGCCGAAGACGGTGCCGTAGAACTCCCTCGCGGCCCCGGCGTCGCTCGTGTACAGCTCGGTCCACGACAGCGACCCCGTCTCGTCCGCCAGCTCGAAGCCCGCGTTCTTCCCCGGCTGCCAGACGGCGAACTGCCCGCCCAGCGGGTCGCTGTACTGCGCCATCCGGCCCCAGTCGCCGAGGTCCCGCGGCTCGACCCGCACGGTGCCGCCCGCACCGCGAACCGCCTCGGTCGTGGCGTCCGCGTCCCTGACGGTGAAGTAGATCATCCAGGCCGAGCGGGCCCCCTCCTCGGTGAGCTTGCCGAGCCCGGCGACGGTCTTGCCGTCCTTCTTGAACATCCCGCCTTCAAAGTCCTCCGCCTCACCCATGGACTCGAACTCCCAGCCGAGCACCGCGCCGTAGAAGGCCGCTGCGGCCCGGACGTCGGGAGAGCCGAGGTCGAGCCAACAGGGGGAGCCGGGGGAGAGGTCAGTGGTGATCATGACGATGCCCTTCCGCAGATCCGCTATGACTTCAGCGTGGCACCCGGCACTGACACTCGCCCGTCGGATCCGCTCCGGGCGCCCCGTCGGCCGGCTCCGGTTACCATCCGGCCATGAGCGACGACGCGAGTGCGGCCCCGCACGGACCGGACGGTGCGCTGCACGACCGGCTCGCCGCCCTCGCGCACGACTGGGCGGCGGCGATGGTCTCCGACGACCCCGCGCGGATCGCCGGCTTCATGGCCGAGGACTGGGTCATCGTCTCCGAGTCGGGCATCTCCACCCGAGGGCAGTTCCTGGCGTACGTCGAGTCCGGCGACCTGACCCACTCGGCGTTCCAGCTCGTCGGCGAGCCCAGGATCCAGGTGTACGGCGACTCGGCGGTCCTGACGGCCCGGATCACGAACACCGCTCACTACCGGGGCGAACGCTTCGACGCCGACGAATGGACGACCGACGTGTTCGTACGGCGCGACGACCGATGGCTCTGCGTGCTCAGCCACATCACGGGGGCGGCCCGGACCTGAACTCCGGCCGGGTCCGTGTCCCGCGGGCCTCAGCCGGCCGTCACCGTCGTACGAACCACCCCGTCCGGCCCCGCCACCAGCACCGGCGTGCCAGCCCCACCGAGATCCCGCACCGCCGCCCGGTCCTCCGCCGACAGCGACTCCGCCTCCGTCACGACCGCCGCCGCCTCCAGCGACTTCGCCCCCGACGCCACCGCCATCGCCACGGCGGTCCGCAGCGCGCTCAGCTTCAGCGAGTCCAGGGCGACGGTCCCGGCGACATACGTACGGCCGGTCTCGTCCCGTACGGCCGCCCCCTCGGGCACACCGTTGCGGGCCCGCGCGGAACGGGCCAGGGTGACGATCTTGCGGTCCTCGGGGTCAAGCGCGCTGTTGTCGGTCATGACCTGAGCATACGAAGCGGCACCCGCCCTGCCCTGCCACGGGGTACGCCTACCCGGCCACGGGGTACATCGCCCCGCGCCGCCCCTCGGGCGACGCCAGCCACTGAAGCTTCGCCGCCGTGTTCGCCTCGTCCAGCGGCGTGTGCAGCACGATCGACAGATCGGGCCGCACCGGCATCTGCATCACGCTCGACTCCAGGCACAGCACCCCGACCAGCGGATGGTCCAGCTCCTTGCGGATCTGCCCGGCGTCCTCGATGTCCCGCCGCTCCCACAGTTCGCGGAACTCCGGACTGGACGCCGTCGCCTCGGCCAGCACGGCCTGGAATCCCTCGTCGTCGGGGGAGGCCGAGCACACCGCGCGGAACTGCGCCACGACCGTACCGGCGTTCGCCTCCCAGTTCTTCGCCCGCGCCCGGTACATGGGATCGGTGAAGAAGTCGATCAGGCAGTTCCACCGCCTGCCGGGCCGTATGCCGAGCACCGTCGCGGCCGCGTCGTTGAACAGCACGCCGTTGTAGTACCGGTCCATGATGTGCGCCGGATACGGCATCCACGCGTCGATCAGCCGCCGCAGCCCGTCACACATGTCCTGCTTGCCGGGCGCGACTTCGGGCGTCGGCGGATTCAGCCCGGCCAGCAGATACAGGTGCCGGCGCTCGGCGTTGCTCAGCCGCAGCACCCGCGCCACCGAGTCCAGCACCTGCGGCGACACGGTGATCTCCCGCCCCTGCTCCAGCCACTGGTACCAGGAGGCGCCCACCCCGGCGAGCACGGCGACCTCCTCGCGCCGCAATCCCGGCGTACGGCGCCGCGCCCCGCCGTCCGGCAGGCCCGCCTCGGCCGGCGTCACCCGGGCCCGCCTGGTCATCAGGAACTCGCGCAGTTCCTGCCGCCGTTGGCTCTTCAGCGTGCCCTGAGACACGTACGGATCCCCCTCATCCCGTTGCCTGGTGGTGCCACCACCAGCACAACTTCCCGCTCCCCACGGCTATTCCGGCGCCAGCAGTCTCTTGCCCATGGCGATCGACACCACCAGCCCCACTCCCAGTTCCACTCCCAGTCCCACCTCACCGCTCGACACCCCCCGGATGTCGACGCGCGACAAACTCGTCCTGTTCATCCTGTGCGCGGCCCAGTTCATGGTCGCGCTCGACTTCTCCGTCCTGAACGTCGCCCTCCCCGTCCTCGGCGCCGACCTCGGGATGAGCCAGTCGGCGCTGCAGTGGGCGGTCACCGCGTTCGCGCTGCCGTCCGGCGGGTTCCTGCTCCTCTTCGGCCGCATCGGCGACCTCTACGGCCGCCGCAAGCTGTTCCTCACCGGCCTCGCCCTGTTCGCCGCGGCCTCGGTGCTCGCGACGTTCGCCTGGGACCCGGCGTCGTTCCTCGCCGGACGCGCGCTGCAGGGTCTCGGCGCGGCGGTCATCGTCCCGACCGGAATGTCCCTGCTCACGACCACGTTCGCCGAGGGGCCGGCCCGCGACCGCGCCCTCGGCATCTCGGGGACGCTGATGTCCCTCGGCTTCACCATCGGCATGGTCGCGGGCGGAGTCCTGACCGACGCGCTCGGCTGGCGCTCCACGATGGGCCTGCTCGCGATCTTCGCGCTGATCGTGCTGCCGCTCGCGCCCGGTCTGCTGCCCGAGTCCCGCACCCCCGAGCGCCCGCACCTGGACGTGCCCGGCGCGATCACCGTCACCGGCGGCCTGCTGTCCCTGATCTACGCCCTCACGACCGCCGCCGACCACGGCTTCGGCCGCGCCGACGTCATCGCGACCCTGGTCGCGGGCATCGCGCTCCTCACGGCCTTCGCGGTCGTCGAGTCCCGCACCCGGCAACCGCTCGTCTCCCTGCCCATGCTGCGCCGCCGCACGGTGGCGTGGGGCAACCTGGGCGGTCTGGTCACCTTCTCGATGATGTCGACGGTGGTCTTCGTGCTGACCCTGTACCTGCAGGAGACCCTGCGCCTGTCGGCGTGGGAGACCGGCCTGGTCTTCGGTGTCCAGGGCGTCGTGTCGGTGATCGCGGGCTCGCTCACCCCGAGGGTCATCAGCCGGCTCGGCGCGCGCCGCACATTGGTCGTCTCGCTGGCCGGCCAGGGCGTCTTCACCGCGGGCCTGCTGTTCCTGAACGCCCACACCTGGTCCGTCTGGCTCGCCACCGCCGCCGTCTCGGTGGCGAGCATGTTCCACCTGGGCGCGATCATCTCCTACGGCCTGACCGTCACCTCCGGTGTCCCCGACGAGGAGCAGGGCCTGGCCACCGGCCTGGTCACCTCGACCCAGCAGGTGGGCCTCACGGTCGGCATCCCGCTGCTCGGCGTCCTCGCCACCACCGCCGGCGACCTGCTGTCCGGCACCCGCACGGTCATGGCGCTGAACGTGGCGATCGTCCTGGCCGCCGCGGCCCTGATCGCGCTCGGCCTGCGGCCCTGGCGGGCGGCGGCCGGCTCAGGGGCGGTCGAGGCGGAGGCGGTCGGCTCTCGGTAGACCCGCCACGACAAGGTCGTACGAGTCCTCGATGAGCTCCCGGACCAGGCGGTCCGGGAGCTCGCCGTCCACCGTGACCGTGTTCCAGTGCCGCTTGTTCATGTGCCAGCCGGGGACGATCAGCCCCGGGTGCTCGCCGCGGAGCCGTACGGCGTCCTCGGGGTCGCACTTGAGGTTGACCTTCAGGGGGTGCGCGTCCAGGTTGGTCAGGGCGAAGAGCTTGCCCAGGACCTTGAAGACCGAGGTCTCCGGGTTGAAGGGGAAGTCCTCGACGGTCGCGTTGAGGGAGAGGCAGAAGGCGCGCAGTTCTTGAGGTGTCACGTCGGCTTCACCTCCGGTTGCGGCGACGGGGCGGATGGGGAGTGCATCGTCGGCCGTCGCCGTGTTCCAGTGCCGCTCGGGGGTCTGGGGGGTATCCCCCCAGAGAGCACAGCATGTGCCAGCCGGGGACGATCAGGCCCGGGTGCTCGCCGCGGAGCCGTATGGCGTCCTCGGGGTCGCACTTGAGGTTGACCTTCAGGGGGTGCGTGTCCAGGTTGGTCAGGGCGAAGAGCTTGCCCAGGACCTTGAAGACCGAGGTCTCCAGGTTGAAGGGGAAGTCCTCGACGGTCGCGTTGAGGGAGAGGCAGAAGGCGCGCAGTTCCTGAGGCGTCACTCGGACTCCTTCTCCTCTTCCCGGAGCGCGACGGGGCTCACCGGCTCCACGAGAACGGTCACGATCTTGTTCCGTCGGCCGGCCGCCGCCTCCGCCGTCAGGCGCAGCTCACGGCCGTCGGGCAGCTCCACCACGGACGACGCCCCGGCGATCGGCACCCGGCCGAGCGCCTTCGCGAGCAGCCCGCCGACCGTCTCCACGTCCTCGTCGTCGTACTCGTCGAGGCCGTACAGCTCGCCCAGGTCGGTGATGTCCAGCCGGGCGGTGACCCGGTGGCGGTCCTCGCCCAGTTCCTCCACCGGCGGCAGCTCACGGTCGTACTCGTCGGTGATCTCGCCGACGATCTCCTCGAGGATGTCCTCGATGGTGACGATGCCCGCGGTGCCGCCGTACTCGTCGATCACGACGGCCACGTGATTGCGCTCCTTCTGCATCTCCCGCAGCAGGTCCCCGGCGTTCTTGGTGTCGGGCACGAAGAACGCGGGCCGCATCGCCGTCGACACCAGCTCGCTCTCCGCGTCCCGGCTGATGTGCGTCTTGCGGACCAGGTCCTTCAGATACACGATCCCGACCACGTCGTCCTCGCTCTCCCCGACGACCGGGATGCGCGAGAAGCCGGAGCGCAGGGCGAGGGTGAGGGCCTGGCGGATCGTCTTGTACCGCTCGATCACGATCAGGTCGGTACGCGGGACCATGACCTCGCGCACCAGCGTGTCACCCAGCTCGAAGATCGAGTGCACCATCCGGCGCTCCTCGTCCTCGATCAGCTGCTCCTTCTCGGCGAGGTCGACCAGCGCGCGCAGCTCCGCCTCGGAGGCGAACGGGCCGCGGCGGAAGCCCTTGCCCGGGGTGAGCGCGTTGCCGATGAGGATCAGCAGATAGGGGATCGGCCCCATGATCCGCGCGAGCGGCAGCAGGACGTACGCCGCCGCCGTCGCCGTGTTCAGCGGATGCTGGCGGCCGATCGTGCGCGGGGAGACCCCGACGGCGACGTACGACACCAGGACCATGACCGCTATCGCGACCAGCAGCGCCTCGGTGGTGCTGTCGAACTCCTGGAGGCAGGCGTACGTGACGAGCGCGGCCGCGGCCATCTCGCAGGCCACCCGGACCAGCAGCGCGACGTTCAGATAGCGCGTCGGATCGGCGGCGACCAGCGCGAGCTTCTCGCTGCCGCGCCGGCCGCCGCGTACGGCCTCCTCCGCGCGGAAGCTGGAGACGCGCGCCAGGCCCGCCTCCGCGCAGGCGGCGAGCCAGGCGACGACCACCAGGGCGATCGCACCGGAGATGAGGGGGATGCTCATGACACAGTCGGGGCCGGTGAGGGCCCCGTCAGGCCCTTCTCCGAACGCCAGCCGTCCACGATGGCGGCCTGCAGGCCGAACATCTCGGCCTTCTCGTCGGGCTCCTCGTGGTCGTACCCGAGCAGGTGCAGCACTCCGTGGACGGTGAGCAGCTGGAGCTCCTCGTCCATGGAGTGCTGCGTGGGCGCCTCCGCCCCCTGCTTGGCGGCGACCTCGGGGCACAGCACGATGTCACCGAGCAGCCCCTGGGGCGGCTCGTCGTCGTCCTTGGAGGGCGGCCGCAGCTCGTCCATGGGGAAGGACATGACATCGGTGGGCCCGGGCAGGTCCATCCACTGGATGTGGAGCTGCTCCATGGCGTCGGCGTCCACGACGATCACCGAGAGCTCGGAGAGCGGGTGGATGCGCATCCGCGCGAGCGCGTAGCGGGCGATGTCGAGGATCGCCTGCTCGTCGACCTCGGTTCCGGACTCGTTGTTGACGTCGATCGACATGGTCGTGCGTGTTCTCTACTTCCCCTTGTGCCCGGCCTTGCCGCCGCGGCCCTTGTGTGTGCCGTTCTGGGTGCCGTGCTTGCTGTCGTACACCTCGTACGCGTCGACGATACGGCCGACGAGCTTGTGCCGTACGACATCGTGGGACGAGAGCCGGGAGAAGTGGACGTCCGGGACGCCGTCCAGGATGTCCTGCACCTGCCGCAGACCGGACTTGGTGCCGTCCGGGAGGTCGACCTGGGTGACGTCACCGGTGATGACTATCTTCGAGTCGAAGCCGAGGCGGGTGAGGAACATCTTCATCTGCTCGGGGCTGGTGTTCTGGGCCTCGTCCAGGATGATGAAGGCGTCGTTCAGCGTGCGGCCACGCATGTACGCGAGCGGCGCGACCTCGATCGTCCCGGCGGCCATGAGCCTCGGGATGGAGTCGGGGTCGAGCATGTCGTGCAGCGCGTCGTACAGCGGGCGCAGGTAGGGGTCGATCTTCTCGTACAGCGTGCCCGGGAGGAATCCGAGCCGCTCGCCCGCCTCCACCGCCGGCCGGGTCAGGATGATGCGGTTGACCTGCTTGGACTGCAGGGCCTGCACCGCCTTGGCCATGGCGAGGTACGTCTTGCCGGTGCCGGCGGGGCCGATGCCGAAGACGATCGTGTGCTTGTCGATCGCGTCGACGTACCGCTTCTGGTTGAGCGTCTTCGGGCGGATCGTGCGACCGCGCGAGGACAGGATGTTCTGGGTGAGGACCTCGGCGGGGGTCTCCTCCGGGCCTTCGCCGTTCTCCGTTGCCCTGAGCATGGCGATCGAGCGTTCCACTGCGTCCTCCGTCATCGGTTGTCCGGTGCGGAGCACCAGCATCATCTCGTCGAACAGACGCTGGACAAGGGCGACTTCATGACTGTCGCCGACCGCGCTGATCTCATTGCCCCGGACATGGATGTCGGTCGCCGGGAAGGCCTTCTCGATCACGCGCAGGAGGGAGTCGCCGGACCCCAGGACGGTCACCATGGGGTGCTGGGCGGGGACGGTGAACTGCGCTCGTGCCTGCCCCTGCGCGGGGGTGTGAGCTGTGGGTGTCTGAGTCATGGGCCGGCTCTGTAGGCCTGCTCATCCTCCTCGATACGACTCGCCTGCCACGTGGGCGGCCTGGCGATTTCTAGAGTACGCCGGGGGACTGACAACGCCGTAGGCCTTTTCACGGTGGCCGTTTTCACGGGCTCCACGGCGGTCGCTTCACGAGCGGGACGCGCTTTCGCGGCCGGTAACCGACCGGTGACGCTCCGCTGCTCCCGGCGGGGCCCTCGCCCGGCAGAGAGCGGTTGTCGTCGGCCGGAAATCACCCTTGCCGGGCTCCACCCCACGCGCATCAATGGAAACAGCAGTTCCGACGGACCGTCAGATTCACCCCCCATGCGACGTCCCGCACCACGTCCGCCCGCACGGCCCGTCCTCGTACCTCCCGTTCATCCCCACACCGAAATCCCCACACGGGAAGGGAACAGGATCCGATGAATCGGATGAGAGGCAAGCGAATCGGAGCAGGTGCGGCGCTGGTGGCCGGGGCCCTCGCGGCCACCGGACTGGCCTTCGCGCCCGCCGCCCTCGCCGTCACCCCCGAAACCGCGACGATCAACGCCGACTGCGGCAGCTTCGGCGGCGGCGAGGCCACCCTCACGGCGACACAGAACGGCACCGCCGCCACCGTCACCGTCAACTCCTCCGCGATCACCGCGCCGATCGCGCTGGGCGAGGACTCGATCTCCTCGACACTCACCCTCGTGAAGGCGGGCGGCGGCACCGTCGCCTTCACCGGCACGGAGAACCCGGCGATGGCCGCCGGCGACCCCGTCCAGGTCGGCCCGCTCAGCGGAACCGTCGCCTCCGGGGACAGCCTGGAGGCCTTCGGCGGCTCGCTGCAGATGACCGTCTTCGGCATCACCATCACGTGCACGGCGACCGGGCCGCAGTCGCCGGGCCCGTTCGTGTTCGACTGAGGCGCCTGACGCGCTGACGCCAGGGCGCGGTCCCGGCGTCGCCGGAGCTTGTGCGTGCAACTGCGAGACGGAGGAGCCGTGTCGATCAGCCGCTACGGCGGCGACCGACGACAACGCCGCAGCTGTGCGTGCCGGGCCCCGCGGCGACGCCGGGACGATCCGCCGGACCGGCCCTACGGCTTTACAGCGCGTCGGGGCCGCGCTCGCCCGTCCGCACCCGTACGACCGTGTCGACCGGCAGCGCCCAGACCTTGCCGTCGCCGATCTTTCCGGTCTGCGCGGCCTTCACGATCGCGTCGATGACGTCGTCGGACCGCGCGTCGTCCACGACGACCTCGATCCGGACCTTCGGCACCAGGTCGACCTGGTACTCCGCGCCCCGGTACACCTCGGTGTGGCCGCGCTGACGGCCGTAGCCGCTCGCCTCGGTCACGGTCAGACCGTGCACACCGATCTCCTGGAGGGCGGTCTTGACCTCGTCGAGCCGGTACGGCTTGACGATCGCGGTGATGAGCTTCATGCCTGCTTCTTGACCTTCTGGGCGGCGGCGACGGAGGAGGAGGGGGACGCGGTGACCGGGGCGCCGTGCCCCAGGACCCCGTGATCGTAGGCGGTCTCGGCGTGCACCGTAAGGTCCAGGCCGGTGTGCTCCTGCTCCTCGCCCGCCCGGAAGCCCATGGCCTTGTCGATGACCTTGCCGATGCCGTAGGTGACGAGGAAGGCGTACGCCGCCACGGCCACGATCGCCACCAGCTGCCTGCCGAGCTGCGCGAGTCCGCCGCCGTACAGCAGGCCCTCGGCCCCGCCCGTCATCGTGGACGTCGCGAAGACGCCGATCAGCAGGGTGCCGATGACACCGCCGACGAGGTGGACGCCGACGACGTCCAGGGAGTCGTCGTAGTCGAGCTTGAACTTCCAGCCGACGGCGTAGGAGCAGACGACACCGGCGGCGAGGCCGATGACGAGCGCGCCGAGCAGGGACACCGAGCCGCAGGACGGCGTGATGGCGACCAGGCCGGCGACCGCGCCGGAGGCGGCGCCCAGCGTCGTCGGATGACCGTCGCGCTTCTGCTCCACGAAGAGCCAGCCGAGCAGGCCGGTGCAGCCGGCGGCGAGGGTGTTGAGGAAGGCGGCGGCCGCGAGGCCGTTGGCGCCGAGGGCGGAGCCCGCGTTGAACCCGAACCAGCCGAACCAGAGAAGACCTGCGCCGAGCATCACCATCGGCAGGTTGTGCGGCCGCATGGCGTCCTTCTTGAACCCGAGCCGCGGGCCCAGGACCAGGCAGAGGGCGAGGCCGGAGGCGCCGGAGGTGATCTCGACCGGGAGACCGCCGGCGAAGTCCAGGGCGCCGAGCCGGTCGAGGATCCAGCCGCCGGGGCCCCAGGTCCAGTGGGCGACGGGAACGTATACGAGGAGCGCCCACACCGGCACGAAGACCAGCCACGCGCCGAACTTCGCGCGGTCGGCGATCGCACCGCTGATCAGCGCCGCCGTGATGATCGCGAAGGTGAGCTGGAAGGTGGCGAAGAGGAGGGTGGGGACGGTGCCCTGGACGCTGTCGGGGCCGAGGCCGGACATGCCGGCGAGGTCGAGCCCGCCGATGAGCCCGCCGAAGGCGTCGTCCCCGAAGGCGAGCGAGTATCCGCAGGCCAGCCAGACGACCGTCACCAGGGCGATGGACACGAAGCTCATCATCAGCATGTTGAGGACGCTCTTCGTGCGGACCATGCCGCCGTAGAACAGGGCCAGGCCCGGGGTCATCAGCAGCACGAGGGCGGTGGCGGCGAGCAGCCAGGCGGTGTCGCCGGTGTCGACGCTTGCGGCGGCGAGGGGCACGGTGGTCTCCAACGGTGCGGGGGCTCGTCAGAGGTTCACCGGGAAGCGTTTCCGGCTGTGTACGGGTGTGTTTCCGGGGTGTTTCATTGCGTGGGGGTTTCCGGAAGCTCACGCGGCGGGTGGTGGTCGCTCCTGTGTGCGGGGTGTGGTCGCTCCCTTGTACGGCGGGGGCTTGTGGATCAGGGAGAATGGGCGCCATGAGCGTTCGCAGTCAGTCATCCGAGCCGTCCGAGGCCCCCCACCGCGCCGGCTTCGCCTGCTTCGTGGGCCGCCCCAACGCGGGCAAGTCCACGCTTACGAACGCTCTGGTCGGGCAGAAGGTGGCGATCACCGCGAACCAGCCGCAGACGACGCGGCACACGGTGCGAGGGATCGTGCACCGGCCCGACGCGCAGCTGATCCTGGTGGACACCCCCGGGTTGCACAAGCCGCGCACGCTGCTGGGCGAGCGCCTGAACGACGTCGTACGCACCACCTGGGCCGAGGTCGACGTGATCGGCTTCTGCCTGCCCGCGAACGAGAAGATCGGTCCCGGCGACCGCTTCATCGCGAAGGAGCTGGCGTCGATCAAGAAGACGCCGAAGATCGCGGTCGTCACCAAGACCGACCTGGTGGACCCGAAGACGCTGGCCGAGCAGCTGATCGCGATCGACCAGCTGGGCAAGGAGCTCGGCTTCGAGTGGGCCGAGATCGTGCCCGTCTCGGCGGTCGGCGACAAGCAGGTGGGCCTGCTGGCCGACCTGCTCGTTCCGCTTCTGCCGGAGGGGCCGGCCCTCTATCCCGACGGTGAGCTGACCGACGAGCCCGAGCAGATCATGATCGCGGAACTGATCCGCGAGGCCGCGCTCGAGGGCGTCCGCGACGAGCTGCCCCACTCCATCGCCGTCGTGGTCGAGGAGATGCTCCCCCGCGAGGACCGCCCCGCCGACAAGCCGCTCCTCGACATCCACGCCTTCGTCTACATCGAGCGGCCCAGTCAGAAGGGCATCATCATCGGCCCGAAGGGCAAGCGGCTGAAGGAAGTCGGGATCAAGTCGCGCAAGCAGATCGAGGCGCTGCTGGGGACGCCGGTGTTCCTGGACCTCCACGTGAAGGTGGCGAAGGACTGGCAGCGGGACCCGAGGCAGCTTCGCAAGCTGGGGTTCTGACCTCACCTGCTCGGACTCACCTGCTCGGAGCGGGGGACATGTCCTGCACCCCCACCACCCGCAGCAGTTGCAGGCGCTCGTACGCCTCCGTCCCCGGTCGGGCCGTGTGGACCACCAGGAGGTGGTGGTGCAGGTGGCTGAGCATGACCTCGCAGTCGAGTTCCAGTAGGCCGACCACGGGGTGCACGAAGCGTTTCGTCGCCCGGTTGCGCCGGGACACCTCGTGCTCGTCCCACAGGCGGGCGAACTCCTCGCTGGCCGCACGGAGTTCGGCGACCAGCGCGGCCGGTTCCGGGTCGTCGGGGCGGGCCGCGGTCACCGCGCGCAGGCTCGCGACATGGCCGCGTGCGTGGTCCGCGCGGTCCTCCTCCGGGAACAGGGCGCGCGCGGCCGGGTCCAGGAAGAACAGGCGGGCCAGGTTGCGGTCGCGCGGGGGCCGGGACATCACGTCGCCGACCAGCGCCCTGGCCATGGCGTTCTGGGCGAGCACCTCGCCGCAGTCGGTCACCACCTGTGCCGGCGTGTCGTACAGGCGGTCCAGAATCAGCAGCAGACCGGGGCGCACATGCCCCGACGCCGTCTCGCGGCGCGGGGGCTCCTCGCCCGCCAGATGGAACAGGTGGTCGCTCTCGACATCGGTGAGGCGCAGCGCCCGGGCCAGGGCCGTCAGCATCTGGCGGGACGGGCGCGGCCCCCGTGACTGCTCCAGCCGCGCGTAGTAGTCCACGGACATCCCGGCCAGCGCCGCCACCTCCTCCCGGCGCAGCCCCGGCGTACGGCGGCGGCTGCCGGCCGTGAGGCCCACGTCGGAGGGGCCGAGGCGGGCACGGCCGCGGCGCAGGAAGTCAGCGAGTTCGGCTCGGTTCACTCCCCCAGGCTCGGGCATGCCGCCCGGCTTATCCAGGGACTGCCGATCCCCTGATCAACGGGTCTCTCCCGCTCGTACCCGTGCCGTCCGAGGGTGGTCGGTGACGAGAGGAGCAGGACATGCTGACTTTGGTGACGGGTACGACGGGTCAGGTCGGCCGCCGCTTCGTGCCGAGGCTGCTGGCGCAGGCCCGGCCTGGAGAGAGCGTGCGGGTGCTGGTCAGGGACGCCGCGCGCGGGGAGCCCTTCGCCGAGCTGGGCGCCGAGGTCGTGGTCGGTGATCTGCGGGACGCGGAGGTGCTGGGCAAGGCGGTCGCCGGGGTCGACGCCGTGGTGAACGTCGCCGCGTCCTTCCGCGGGGTCCCGGACGAGGAGGCGTGGGCCGTCAACCGGGACGCGGCCGTGGAACTGGGCCGCGCCGCGCAGGCCGCCGGTGTGCGGAGGTTCGTGCAGGTCAGCACGGGACTCGTGTACGGCGTCGGACGCGGACGGCCGCTGACCGAGGACGACGAGACCCGGCCCGGCGGGGCGATGTGGGGCGCCTACCCCGAGTCCAAGGCGCAGGCCGAGCGGGAGCTGCTCGCGCTGGACGGCATGGACGTGCGGGTCGGGCGGCTGCCCTTCGTCTACGGCGAGGGCGATCCGCATCTCGCCCAGTCCCTGATGTGGGCCGGGAACTGGGCGGCGACCCAGCGGTTGCAGATGGGCCATCACGCGGATGTCGCCCAAGGGCTGCTGCGGATCCTGCATGCGCCGGGGATCGCGGGGCGGATCTACAACATCGCCGACGACGCCCCTGTTACGGCGGTTGAGTTGCACCAGTTGAACGGGGTTGACGTGCCGGAGGGGTTGTACGACCGTACCGATCCCGATCCGTGGCTCGCGATCATGTCCACCGAGCGGATCCGACGGGAGCTGGGGTATCGGCCGGTGTATCCCAGTGTTTATGCGGCGCGGGATGCCGGAGCCCTCTAGTCGGCGTTGCCGGACCGTCCGCTGACTAGTCCACGCCCTTGATCCGGCCCACCAGCACCGCCCCCGCCAACCCGATCACGGCCGCCACCAGGTACAGCACCCGGTAGCCGCCCATGTAGGTGACGATCGGCGCGGCGAGGGCGGGTGCCGCCACCTGCGGCAACGCATTCGCCACGTTGATGACGCCGAGGTCCTTGCCCCGGTCCCCCGCCTTCGGCAGTACGTCCGTCATCAGCGCGAAGTCGACCGACATGAACACCCCCAGCGCCACGCCCAGCAGCGCCGCCACGACGATCGCGCTCGGCCACGTCTGCCAGGCGGCGAGCAGGGCGGTGGCCGCCGCCATCAGTACGCCGGACCACCGCACGAAGGGCTTGCGGCGGCCCACGCGGTCGGACCAGACGCCGCCCACCACGACCGTGGCCAGCAGCGTGACGCTGTTCACCGCGGTCAGGATGAGCACTCCCTGCTCGGGGTCGTCGTAGCGGAGCCGGTCCCGCAGGTAGTACAGCAGGTAGAGGATCACCAGCGCGTTGCTGAGGTTGATCAGGAAGCGGGTCAGCCAGGCCCAGCCGAAGTCCGGGTAGCGGCGCGGACTCAGCCAGAAGCCGCGCACGAACGAGCCCCAGGACCACGCCGGCCGGTCCGCGACCCCCAGCCTCAGATCGCGGTACCTCAGCACATACGGCAACACCCCGGCCACCGCGAACACCGCGCACGCCGCATATCCCGCCGCGATCCCGCCGGCCGCCGTCGCCAGACCCGTACCGGCGACCGCGCCGAGGATCTGCGCCGCCCCCAACCAGCCGCCCACCGCCCCGCGTTGGAGCCGCGGCACCCGGTCCGGCACGGCCGCCGTCACCGCTGCGAAGGCCGCGTTCAGCGTCAGCTGGACCAGGCACCAGCCGACCGCCATCGTCCACAGTCCGCCCGCGCCGGCGAGCAGCAGCAGCGACAGCGCGCCGCCCGCCGCACCGGCCACGATCCACGGCGTACGGCGGCCCCAACGGGCCGTGGTGCGGTCCGACAGGGCGCCGAAGAACGGGTTAGCCGCCAGGGACACGACCGCGCCCACGCCCGTCACCCAGGCCAGCAGCGTCTCCTTCGACATCCCCGTGCCGGGCGCGAAGTCCTCCGCCTGCCGGGCCAGCAGGATCTGCAGCGGGCCGTACCAGCCCACCCAGATCGCCACGTTGGCCAGCCCCAGCGCCGCCGTCCAGCCCCCGCCGACCCTCCCCCAGTTTTCGACTTCGCTCAAACCGGGGGCACCCCCATGCCGGGTTCGATGAGGGCATGGGGTGGCAGACCGGGCTCGGCCCTCGTCATCCCTGCGCCCGGAGCACGTCCCGCAGCCAGCCGTACGACGCCTTGGGCGTCCGCGTCAGCGTCTCGTAGTCCACGTGCACCAGGCCGAACCGGCGCGCATATCCCTCCGCCCACTCGAAGTTGTCGAGCAGCGACCAGACGAAGTACCCGCGCACGTCCACGCCCGCCTCCACCGCCTTGTGCAGAGCACGGATGTGGCCGTCCAGATAGGCGATCCGCGCCTGGTCGTCGACGCCCTCGTACGAGCAGCCGTTCTCGGTGATGACGACCGGAGGGAGCCGGTCGCCGTAGCGCTCCCGGAAGCCGGTGAGCAGTTCCGTCAGGCCCTCGGGGACCACCGGCCAGCCGAAGTCCGTCGTCGGCACACCCTCGATCTCCCGCACCGAGAAGGGCAGTTCGGCCGGCATCGTCACCCCGCCGAACTCGATCTCCGTACCCTGCGGGGCGCCCACCCGGGTCGGCGCGTAGTAGTTGACGCCGTAGAAGTCGAGCGGCTCGGCGATGACCTTCAGGTCGGACTCGACGTCACCGGGCATCAACTCGCCGATGCCGTCCGGGTATCGGCCGAGCAGCAGCGGGTCGGCGAACAGCCGGTTGAGGAGCAGGTCGTAGAAGTCCGCCGCGTCCAGGTCCGCCTGCTCCCGCGACGCCGGCCACGTCGGCCCGTGCGAGTTGGCGATCCCGATGTCCGTGGCACCGGCCGCGCGCAGCGCGCGTACGGCCAGACCGTGGGCCAGGAGCTGGTGGTGGGCCACCGGGAGGGCGTCGAAGAGGAGCTGCCTGCCCGGGGCGTGGGTGCCGAGGGCGTGGCCCAGGAGGGTGTGTTCGGCGGGTTCGTTGAGGGTGATCCACTTCTCCACACGGTCGCCCAGGCGCTCGGCGACCACCGACACGTACTCGGCGAAACGGGCGGCCGTGTCCCGGTCGAGCCAGTCGAGCGCGACCGGGAGGTCCCAGTGGAAGAGGGTCGGGACCGGGCGTACGCCCGCCGCGCACAGCTCGTCGACCAGACGGTCGTAGAAGTCGAGGCCCTTCGGCGCGTTCACCCGGGGCCAGGAGATCGAGAAGCGGTACGCGCCCACGCCCAGGTCGGCCAGGAGCGCCACGTCCTCGCGGTAGCGGTGGTAGTGGTCGCAGGCGACCGCTGCCGTGGAGCCGTCCTTCACCCGTCCCGGCTCGGCCGTGAAGGCGTCCCACACGGACTTCTCGCGCTCGTCCGTCGCTCCCTCGATCTGGTGGGCCGAGGTCGAGACGCCCCACAGGAAGCCGGCCGGGAACTGGGGTATCGGGTTCGTCGCGCCGCGCGCATCAGTCGCCATGCGCCGGATCATCCGTACCGGCGGTAACGGAAGTCAACGGCCCGGCGTGAACTGCCCGTTACGCGCCTTCCTTGAGCACTCTGGAGATCAGCTTGCGCTGCTCGTCGGTGAGCCGGGGATCCGAGCAGTACACCGTTTTGCCGTCCACGGTGATCTGGTAGCTGAAGCCGTCCGGAACCCCGATCGGGGGCGTGCCCCGGCCGGACGCGACCGCGCTCTCGGCCAGGGCGTGCCACTCCTGGGCGTCGGGCCGCCCCGAGGTATCCACCTCGGCGTGCCGCTCGATGCCCGCGAATCCGCCCGTGCGCCGTACCTGAATACGCATGGGTTCCTGTCTAGTACGGACTTACAGGATCCGCACCCCGACCTGCTCCCACGCCTTCTCCACGGCCCGACGCTCGTCGGTGGCGTCGCCGTAGAGCTTGCGTGCGGCGTCGACGGTCAGCTTGGCGAAGTCGGAGAACATGGCCCGGTCCGACAGCTCGCCTCCGGTCAGGACGTGGTACCAGATCTGCCCCGCCCGCTCCCAGGCGTGGCCGCCGAGGGCGGTCGCGACCAGGTAGAACGCGTGGTTGGGGATGCCGGAGTTGATGTGGACGCCGCCGTTGTCGCGGCCGGTGCGGACGTACTCGTCCATGGTCGCGGGCTGCGGGTCCTTGCCGAGGACGTCGTCGTCGTACGCCGTACCCGGCTCCTTCATCGAGCGCAGGGCCTTGCCGGAGACGCTGGGGGCGAGCAGGCCGGCGCCGATCAGCCAGTCGGCCTCGGCGGCGGTCTGGCCGAGCGTGTACTGCTTGATGAGGGCGCCGAAGACATCCGACATGGACTCGTTCAGGGCGCCGGGCTGGCCGTAGTACGTGAGGTTGGCCGTGTACTGGGTGACGCCGTGGGTGAGCTCGTGGCCGATGACGTCGATCGGGATGGTGAAGTCGAGGAAGATCTCGCCGTCACCGTCGCCGAACACCATCTGCTCGCCGTTCCAGAAGGCGTTGTTGTAGTTCTCGTCGTAGTGGACGGTGGCGTCCAGGGGCAGGCCGTCGCCGTCGATGGAGTGGCGCTGGTACGCCTTCAGGAAGAGCTCGAAGGTGGCGCCGAGGCCGGAGTACGCCCGGTTGACCGTGGCGTCCTGGCCGGGGTCCTGGCCCTCGCCGCGGACCTTGGTGCCGGGCAGGGCGGTCCCGTGCTCGGCGTCGTAGATCGTCCGCAGCGGCTGCTCCGACGGTGCCTTCGCCGTCGGGGCGGCCGCGAGGGCGAACTCGGTGGTCACACGGCGCTTGCCGCGCAGCTCGCTGTCGCGCATCAGGGTCCGCCGGGCGGGACCGGAGAGTGCGGGGTCGTCGTTCCGTGCCAGCTTGTCGAGGACATGTGGCGGTACGACGGTGCAGAAGACGGGCTCGAAGCCCCCGTTCGTCGTCATGCCCGGCACCCTTGCATTGGGTGATGCCGCTGTCACTACCCGCAACCATGATTGGTGAAATATGCCGACAGGGAGCCGCACGCTCCGTGACGAAGTGGTATGGCGCACTTTTTGCCCCATTCGTCCTTCGGGTCCCGCATACTGATACGGCGCCCCGCATCCGAAGGGGCTCGGCTAGCATGCGGAGCATCATGCGTTTCGGGCTGCTTCTTCTTAGCTGCCGCGGCGAGGGCCTGTAGTCCAGGTCGACTCCCTCCCCGCGGAGCTTCGCGTTGCGTCGTCGGCCGTCCTTCCGGACATCCTGAGGAGCCCCGCAAACATGGCGAACCGCCAGCAGCCCAGTTCCATGCCGATCCACAAGTACGGCCGCTACGAGCAGGTCGACATCCCGGACCGCACCTGGCCGGACACCCGCGTCACCGTTGCCCCCCGCTGGCTCTCCACCGACCTGCGCGACGGAAACCAGGCCCTGATCGACCCGATGTCGCCCGAGCGCAAGCGCCGGATGTTCGACCAGCTGGTCAAGATGGGCTACAAGGAGATCGAGGTCGGCTTCCCGGCCTCGGGCCAGACGGACTTCGATTTCGTACGGTCGATCATCGAGGAGCCGGGCGCGATCCCCGACGACGTCACGATCTCCGTACTGACCCAGGCCCGCGAGGACCTGATCGAGCGGACCGTGGAGTCCCTGAAGGGCGCCAAGCGGGCGACCGTCCATCTGTACAACGCCACTGCCCCCGTCTTCCGCCGGGTGGTCTTCCGCGGCTCCAAGGACGACATCAAGCAGATCGCCGTCGACGGCACCCGCCTGGTGATGGAGTACGCCGAGAAGCTGCTGGGCCCGGAGACCGAGTTCGGCTACCAGTACAGCCCCGAGATCTTCACCGACACCGAGCTGGACTTCGCGCTGGAGGTCTGCGAGGCGGTGATGGACGTCTACCAGCCGGGTCCGGGCCGCGAGATCATCCTCAACCTGCCCGCCACGGTGGAGCGTTCGACGCCGTCCACGCACGCGGACCGCTTCGAGTGGATGAGCCGCAACCTGTCGCGCCGCGAGTACGTCTGCGTCTCCGTGCACCCGCACAACGACCGCGGTACGGCCGTCGCGGCGGCCGAGCTGGCGCTGATGGCCGGCGCCGACCGCGTCGAGGGCTGTCTGTTCGGGCAGGGTGAGCGCACCGGCAACGTCGACCTGGTCACCCTGGGCATGAACCTGTTCTCGCAGGGCGTCGACCCGCAGATCGACTTCTCCGACATCGACGAGATCCGTCGTACGTGGGAGTACTGCAACCAGATGGAGGTCCACCCGCGCCACCCGTACGTGGGCGACCTGGTCTACACGTCCTTCTCCGGCTCCCACCAGGACGCCATCAAGAAGGGCTTCGACGCGATGGAGGCCGACGCGGCCGCCAAGGGCGTGACGGTGGACGACATCGAGTGGGCCGTGCCGTACCTGCCCATCGACCCGAAGGACGTCGGCCGCTCCTACGAGGCCGTCATCCGCGTCAACTCGCAGTCCGGCAAGGGCGGTATCGCGTACGTCCTGAAGAACGACCACAAGCTGGACCTGCCGCGCCGGATGCAGATCGAGTTCTCCAAGATCATCCAGGCGAAGACGGACGCCGAGGGCGGCGAGGTCACCGGTGGTGACATCTGGGCGGTCTTCCAGGACGAGTACCTGCCGAACCCCGAGAACCCGTGGGGTCGGATCCAGGTCAAGAACGGTCAGTCGACGACCGACACGGACGGTGTGGACACGCTGAAGGTGGAGGCGACCGTCGACGGCGTCGACACGGTCCTGGCCGGTAGCGGCAACGGTCCGATCTCGGCCTTCTTCGATGCGCTGGCGAAGATCGGCGTGGACGCGCGTCTGCTGGATTACCAGGAGCACACGATGAGTGAGGGCGCGTCCGCGCAGGCCGCGTCGTACATCGAGTGTGCGATCGACGGCAAGGTGCTGTGGGGGATCGGCATTGACGCCAACACCACGCGGGCCTCGCTGAAGGCGGTCGTGTCGGCGGTCAACCGGGCCGCTCGCTAGCGGTTTCGCTTTGCGGGGTGGGCCGTCTCCACTCGCCATAGGCGCACTGGAGAGTGGGTGAGTGCGGCTCCGTCGTGGCTGGTCGCGCAGTTCCCCGCGCCCCTTGGGTAGGCTCCGCTCGCCGTTTCTCGGCGGGCGGAGCCCGTCCATTTCCAGCCATTGACCTGTGCAGGTCACGGAAAGGTCTCGTCCGGGGTACTGACTCCGCGTCCGTGATGTGGCTAACATCACGCAAGCGCGGCGATGTTGCCGCGGCATTACGGAGGTGCGACGTGCTGCCAGGACGGGGACGAGACGGCCGTGCCGCCAGGCTTGCGCGCATCCTGGGCACCCGCACCGCGTGGTCGGCCATGGGTGACGGCGAGTTCTTCTGTCCCGGATGCGGGGGCGACCGCAACTACCAGCGGCTGACCGGACACCGCCGCTTCACTCTGCTCGGCGTGCCCGTGCTGCCGCGTGGGGAGACCGCCCCGGTCGTGGAGTGCGCGGCCTGTCGGCGTCACTTCGGCACCGACATCCTGGACCACCCGACCACGACCCGCTTCTCCGCGATGCTCCGCGACGCCGTGCACACCGTCGCCCTGGCGGTGCTGGCGGCGGGCGGCACCTGTGCCCGTCCGTCCCTGGAGGCCGCGGCGGCCACGGTGCGGGCGGCCGGCTTCGACGACTGCACGGAGGAACAGCTCAACGCCCTGGTCGAGGCGCTGGCCGCGGACACCGGGCGGGTCTTCTCCGAGCCCTGCGGTGCCGGTCTGGCCATAGAGCTCCACGAGGCCCTCGACCCGCTCGCCCCGCACCTCGCCCCGGCCGGACGCGAGTCCATCCTGCTCCAGGGCGCCCGGATCGCCCTGGCCGACGGCCCCTACACGCCCGCCGAGCGCGACGTCCTGGCGACGGTCGGCGCCGCCCTCACCATCTGCGCCGAGGACGTGACCCGGCTGCTGGCCGCGGCGGCGCGCACACCGTCGTAGAGCCAACCGTCGTAGAACTCAACCGTCGTAGAACTCAACCGTCGTAGAACTCGGCGGTACGAGACGACCGCCGCCTCGGCCCGGGCCCCGCGCTCTTCGCCCGCAGTACTCCCGGGGGAGTAATCCGGCCGTCCCGCCGCCCCCGGCAGTACCCCCGAACTCGCACCTGCGCCCGACGATCCGCCCCCGTCCCGCCGGGAGTCTGGAACCGATCCAGACATCCGGACCGGAGGGAGGCCCGTCAGATGGGGGCCGTAAGGACAGCAGCGCGGCGACGGCGTGCCGTGCCCTGGCTCGTGCTGGGGCTGTGGATCGCCGTGCTCGCGATCGCCTCGCCGTTCGCGTCGAAGCTGGCGGACGCCCAGCGCGACCGTGCCATCGACTACCTGCCGGCGAGCGCCGACTCCACCCAGGTCGCGAAGATCCAGGACCGGTTGCCGGGTGGTGAGGCCACGGAGATGGTCGTCGTCTACCACCGTGACGGTGGGCTCACCGCGGCCGACAGGGCCACCGCCGCCGACCAGATCGACCGGATCGCCGGCGCGCACCAGCTCACCGCCCGGCCACAGGGCATCCCGTCGAAGGACGGCACCACCCTGATGTACCCGGTGGCCAGCACCGAGCCGGGCCAGGACGAGAAGGCCCGCGACGAACTCGTCCACGAGGTGCGGGACGTGGCGAAGGGCGGCGACGGACTGAGCGTCGAGGTCGGCGGCGAGGGGGCGCTCGCCACGGATTCCGCCGAGGTCTTCAACTCGCTCGACGGGCCGCTGCTCTACACCACCGCGGCCGTCGTCGCGCTGCTGCTGATCCTCATCTACCGCAGCCCGTTCCTGTGGCTGGTGCCGCTCGCCGTCGCGGGCATGGCCGACTACCTGTCCATGGGCGTGGCATACGGGCTCCATCAGGGCTTCGGCACCTCGATCTCCGGCCAGAGCTCCGGGATCATGACGATCCTCGTCTTCGGCGCCGGCACCGACTACGCGCTGCTGCTCATCTCCCGGTACCGCGAGGAACTGCGCCGCATCGAGCGGCCGTACGACGCCATGGCCGCCGCGCTCAGGGGCTGCGGGCCCGCCGTGCTCGCCTCCTCCGGCACCGTCGCCGCCGGACTGCTGTGCCTGCTCGCCGCCGACCTCAACTCCAGCCGGGGCATGGGCCCCCTCGGCACCGTCGGTGTGCTGTGCGCGCTCGCCGCGATGCTGACACTGCTGCCCGCGATCCTCGTCCTGCTGGGCCGACGCGTCTTCTGGCCGCTCGTGCCGCGCTTCGGCAGCACGCCCAAGGCCCGCAGGTCCCTGTTCACCGCGATGGGCAGCTCCGCCGGACGCCGGCCGATCACTGTGCTGGTGGGCGGCGCCGTCCTGCTCGGCGCCCTCGCGCTCGGCGCGCTGAACCTGCCCGGCAGCCTCAAGCAGGCGGACTCCTTCACCAGCAAGCCCGACGCCATCGCCGCCATGGAGACGCTGGCCGAGGCCTACCCCGAGCGGGGCACCCAGCCCATCACCGTCATCACGCCGGAAGACCGTGCCGACGACACGCTCGCGTCGATCCGCGGTATCCGGGGCGTCGACAGCGCCCAAGAGGGACGTACCGGAGACGGCTGGACGGAGATCTCCGTCCTCGCCACGGCACCGCCCCAGTCAGCGGGGGAGACCGCCACCATCGAGGCCCTGCGCGACAGGCTCGACGGCTCCTTCGTCGGCGGGCCCAGCGCCGAGCAGATCGACCTGAAGGACACCAACGCCCGGGACACGACGATCGTCGTCCCGATCGTGCTGCTGTCCGTACTGCTGATCCTGATCGCCCTGCTGCGTTCGCTCGTCGCGCCGCTGATCCTGGTGGGAGCCGTGGTCGCGGTGTGGGGCGCGGCGCTCGGCATCGGCGGACTCGTCTTCGGGCCGGTGTTCGGCTTCGAGGGCACGGATCCCGGGCTCGGACTGCTGTCCTTCGTGTTCCTGGTGGCTCTCGGCGTCGACTACGGCATCTTCCTGATGCACCGGATGCGCGAGGAGTGCCTGAACGGCGCCGAACCGGCGACTGCCGCGCTCACCGCGCTGCGCACGACGGGCGGCGTCATCGCCTCCGCCGGGCTCGTCCTCGCCGCCACCTTCGCGGTGCTCACCAGCATGCCGCTGGTACCGCTCGTCGAGCTGGGCTTCGTCATCGCGGTGGGCGTCCTGCTCGACACCTTCCTGGTGCGCACCTACCTGGTGACCAGCGCGAGCGTGGCGCTGCGGCGCAGGGTGTGGTGGCCGGGCCGGCTCGCCCGCACGCCCGAACCACCCGTCCCGCCGAAGGAACCGGAGCGCGTGGCCGTCTCCGCCCACTGACCCGACCGGCGCCCCTGACTCCCCAAGGGGCGCCCCGCTCACGGAAGATGAGCCCGTGCAGGAAACCACGACAGCGGCGCGTCCCCGCCTCGGCGAGCGGACCATGGCGGCGATCAACCGCGACCCCCTGACCGCCCCGCACCGCACCCGCAACGACGCGCTGCTGGCCGCGGCCTGGGCCGCCCTCGCCGTGGTCACCGCCCGGCTCGGCGACCACGGGCTGCGGCCCGACGCGCTCGGCTGGACCCTGCTGCTCGCCGCGCACGTGCCCCTCGTGTGGCGACGCCGCCGTCCCATGCCGGTCATGCTCGTGGTGCTGGTCTGCATCGCCCCGTACCACGCCCTCGACAACAACCACGCCGCGCCCATCCCCGCGACCATGGTGGTGCTCTACACCGTCGCGGCGACGGGCACGGTGCGCCGCACGCTGCTCGTCGGCACCGGCGTCCTCGGCGTGACGCTGGCCATCAACGCCTTCACCAACCCCGACGGGACCATGGAGGTCCTGCGGATCTCCGGCTGGGTCGTCGCGGTCCTGTTCTGCGGTATCGACGTCCGCTACTACCGCCAGTACGTCCGCTCCATCGTCGAACGCGCCGAACGCGCCGAACGCACCCGCGAGGAGGAGGCCCGCCGCCGCGTCGCCGAGGAACGCCTGCGCATCGCCCGCGACCTGCACGACCTGCTCGCGCACAGCATCACGCTCATCGGCGTGCAGACGTCGGTGGCCGCGCACGTCCTGGCCGCCGACCCGGAGCGGCTGGACCGCGAGACGATCGCCAAGTCGCTCGACGACATCGCCGAGACCTGCCGCACCGCACGCGGTGAACTCCGTACGACACTGGACGTCCTGCGCGAACAGGGCGTGGCCGGCGAGGCGCGCGGCCCGCTGCCCGGGCTCGACGGAGTACCGGACCTGGTGGAGGCGGCGCGGCTGGCCGGGGCGCGGGTGCAGTCGGAGGTACGGGCGCGGGAGGCGCCGCCCGCCGTGGGCGCGGCCGCGTACCGGATCGTGCAGGAGGCGCTGACGAACGTCGTCCGGCACGCGGGGTCCGAACCGGCCGTACGCGTCGAGCTGTACGAGGAGCGGGGCGCCCTGCGGGTGTCGGTCACCGACGACGGCCCGTGCCCCGCCGCCGTTGCTGCGAACAGCCCCGGCTACGGCCTCGTCGGCATGCGCGAGCGGGCCCGCAGCGTGGGTGGCACACTCGACGCCGGGCCGCGACGCGAGGGGGGTTTCGAGGTGAGGGCCGTACTGCCCGTCGGAACGGACCGGGAGGGGAACCGATGATCCGCGTGCTGCTCGCGGACGACCAGACGCTGGTGCGGGAGGCGTTCGCCATGCTGGTCGAGTCGGCCCCGGACATGGAGGTCGTCGGCCAGGCGGGCACTGGCCGGGAGGCCGCCGAACTGGTCCGCAGCGCCCGCGCCGACCTGGTCGTGATGGACATCCGCATGCCCGATCTGGACGGCATCGAGGCGACCCGGCTCATCGCGGCCGACGAGGACCTGGCCGGGGTGCGGGTCCTGGTCCTCACCACCTACGACACCGACGAGAACATCGTGGACGCACTGCGCGCCGGCGCCTCCGGATTCCTCGTCAAGGACACCCGTCCGGCCGAACTCCTCGACGCCATCCGCACGGTGGCGGCGGGGGAGGCCCTCCTGTCACCGGGTCCGACCGCACGGCTGATCGAGCGTTTCCTGCGCAGCCCCTCCGCACCCACCACCGCCGGGCCCGAATGCCTGTCCGAACGTGAACGCGAAGTGCTGACGCTGGTCGCGCGCGGTCTCAACAACACGGAGATAGCGGAGGCGTTGGGACTGAGCCCGCTGACGGCGAAGACCCACGTCAGCCGCATCATGGGCAAGCTGGGGGCGCGGGACCGGGCGCAGTTGGTCATCGTGGCGTATGAGTCAGGAATGGTGTCACCGGGGAGTCTGTGACGGACAGGTCAAAGTCTGACCCTCCGTCAAGGGAGCTCGATGACCATCCTGAGCCGCACACTCCTGGCCACCGCAGTACTCCTGACCACTCCGCTCACCACGGCCGGCACCGCGTCGGCGGGCACCGGCTGCACGTCGTCCCTCCCGTACGTCTCGGGCGAGGGCGGCTACGACACGTACCGCATCCCGGCGACGATCACGACCCCGCGCGGCACGGTTCTGGCCTTCGCCGAGGGCCGGCACGACAGCGCGGGGGACACCGGAGACATCGATGTCGTCCTCAGACGCTCCACCGACGGCGGCTGCACCTGGGGCCCGCTGACGGTGGTCGCCGCCGGGGAGGGGGACACCCGCGGCAATCCGGCGCCGGTGGTGGATCCGCGCACGGGCACGGTCGTGCTGGTCACCTCCTACAACAGCGGTGATGTGACGGAGGCGGAGATCATGCGGGGCGAGGCGACGCCGGAGGAGAGCCGCCGGGTGTTCGTCCAGCGGAGCCTGGACGACGGGCGGCACTTCTCCTCCCCCCGGGACATCACGCGGCAGGTGAAGCCGGCGAACTGGCGCTGGTACGCGACGGGCCCGGGGCACGCGATCGCGCTCACGCGGGGCGAGCACGCGGGACGCCTGGTCGTCCCGTCGAACCACTCGGCGGCCCCGGCGCCCGGCTCCGCCGACACCGGCCAGGAGCCCAAGTACTACGGCGCGCACGCCATCTACAGCGACGACGCCGGTCTCACCTGGCACATGGGCTTCGTCGACGCCTCCTACGACGGTTACAGCAACGCCAACGAGTCGACCGCCGCCGAACTCCCCGACGGCCGTCTGTACTTCAACTCCCGCGACCAGCACGGCACCAGCAGCGGCAACCGTCTCGACGGCCACTCCAGCGACGGCGGCGAGACGCTGGACCGCCCGTACACCGTCCAGCCCGCCCTGAACGACGTCCCGGTGGTGCAGGCGAGTGTCCTCCAACTCCCCGGGCGCGGAGGCCCGTTGCTGTTCTCCGGTCCGTCCGTTCCCACCGCCCGCCAGTCGATGGCTGTGTGGCGCAGTACGGACGGCGGGGCGACCTTCACGAAGGCGCTGACGCTGTCTCAGCGGCGGGCGGCGTACTCCGACCTGGTGCGGGTGGACCGGCGTACGGTCGGGATCCTGTACGAGACGGGGGAGACGGGGACGTACGAGACGATCGAGTTCCGGAGGTTGCCGGTGACGGACCTGGGCTAGCGGGCGCGGCCGGGTGTTTTCTCGCCCCCGCCGCCCCTGGGGGGCTCTGCCCCCTGGACCCCCGCTCCTCAAACGCCGGAGGGGCTGACTTACTCAGCCCGTCCGGCGTTTGAGGACGAGGCCCTTTCGGGGCCGAAGCGGGGGTCTGGGGGCGGCAGCCCCCAGGGATGGGACGGGTAGGGGCGGCGGGGGCGAGAAAAGCCGCTACAGCAACCCCGCACCGGCCAGAAACTTCCCCACCCGCTCCACCTCCTCCGGCGACAACGGCACCTGAGGCTCCGCCGTCGCCGGACACCCGATGACCCCCCGCAGATACAGCGCCGCCTTGAACGCCCCCAGCGCCGACGAACTGCCCCCCATCCGCCCCGGATCCCCGACCGTCACCATCCCGAACAGCGCACACAACCGCTCCTGTTCCGACCGCGCCCGCTCCCAGTCACCCGCGCGGCACAGCCGATCGAGGTGCACGTAACCGTGCGGATCGACGTTGGCGAGCCCCGGCACCGCCCCGTCGGCCCCGATCGCGAGCGCCGCGTCGACGACGAGCTCCGACCCGGTCAGCACACTGAAGCGCCGGACGTCGGGACGGACACGTGCGCCGGTGACGACCTCGCGGAAACCGGCGAGGTCGCCGCTGGAGTCCTTCAGACCGGCGAGGGTGCCCTCGGCCGCGAGGTCCAGGATCACGTCGGCGGGAAGCTTGGTGTGGACGGAGGCCGGGAGGTCGTAGGCGATGACCGGGACCGGCGAGGCCGCCGCGATCAGGCGGTAGTGGCGGGCGATCTCGGCGCGGTGGGTCCGGGCGTAGAAGGGGGCGGTCGCCACGACCGCGTCCGCACCGGCGCCGGCGACCTCGCGGACATGGTCCAGCACCCTCGGCGTCGTCATGTCGATCACCCCGGCCAGCACCGGAAGCTGCCCCGCGACATGCCCGGCCACCGACTCCACCACCAGCCTGCGCTGCCGGTCCGTCAGATACGCCGCCTCCGACGTCGAGCCCAGCACGAACAGGCCGTGCACCCCGCCCTCCACCAGGTGGTCGACCAGCCTGAGCAGTGAGGGGACGTCCACCTCGCGGTCCGGCGTCAGGGGCGTGCAGACGGGCGGGACGACACCGGTCAACGGGGTGGGGAAATTCATGAAGGCTCCCTGGTGGACGCGGCCTGGGTCACCAGGTCACGGGTCGACTGGTCCTCCTCCACAGGATGGTGGCAGCGGTACCGGTGCCCCGGGATGGACGCACCGGAAATTTCGGGCATCGCCTCGGCGCACACCTCGGTCGCCTTCCAGCATCGCGTGCGAAACGGGCACCCGCTCGGCGGCCGCGTCGCCGACGGCACCGGCCCGACCAGCGGAATCGGGTCGATCGGGTCGATCAGGCCGGGTGTGGCGGAGAAGAGGGCGCGGGTGTAGGGGTGCCGGGCCCGGTCGGTCACCCGGTCGGCCGGGGCCTCCTCGACGATCCGGCCCAGGTACATCGTGATCACGCGGTCACTCATCCGCCGTACCGTCTGGATGTCGTGCGAGACGAAGACCAGGGCGAGGCCCAGCCGCTCCTTCAGGTCGAGGAGGAGGTTCAGGATCTGGGCGCGGACCGACACGTCCAGCGCGCTCGTCGGCTCGTCGGCCACCACCAGCTCGGGGTCCAGGGCGAGCGCCCGGGCGATGGCGACGCGCTGGCGCTGACCGCCCGACAGCTGGCCGGGCAGGGCGTCGGTGAGGGCGCGCGGGAGGCCGACCAAGGACATCAGCTCCCGTACCCGCTCCTCACGCCCCGGCTTCGTCCCCCGGTCGTGCACATCCAGGGGGTCCCGCAGTATCTGCCGGACCGTCAGCCGGCGGTTCAACGCCGTCGAGGGGTCCTGGAAGATCATCCCGGTTCCGGCGCCGACGGCGGTCCTGCGCTCGGCCGGGCTCATCGCCCACAGGTCGCGCCCCCGGAAGGCCACCGTCCCCTCCGTCGGCCGCTGCACCCCCACCAGCACCTTCGCCAGCGTCGACTTGCCGCACCCCGACTCCCCGACCACGCCCACCGTCTCGCCGGGCGCGATGACGAGATCGGCGCCGGTCAGGGCGAACACCTTGTCCCGGGTGAACAGTCCCCCGCTGCGCGCCTTGTGCACGACGTGCGCGTCGGACAGCTCCACCAGCGCGTTCTCCGGACTCACTGGACGACCCCGCTTTCCGAGCGATCCGTCGGCGCCAGCACCACCGCCGGGTGATGGCAGGCCGCCGTATGCGTCGGTGTCCCCACCAGGTCAGGAGCCGTGGTCCGGCACGCCTCGCTCGCCAGCGGGCAGCGGTCCGCGAAACGGCAGCCCGCCGGGAAGTCGGCGGGGGAGGGCACCACGCCCTTGATCTGCGTCATCCGCTCCTGCGCCGACTCCAGGGACAGCACGCTGCCGAGCAGGCCGCGCGTGTAGTGGTGCGCCGGTGCCTCCACCAGGTCGGCGGTCACGCCGGTCTCCACGATCTGGCCGCCGTACATCACGACCACCCGGTCCGTGACGTCCGCGATCAGCGCGAGGTCGTGCGAGACCAGGATGAGGGCGAAGCCCAGCTCCTCCCGCAGCCTCAGCAGCAGCTCTATGATCTGCGCCTGCACGGTGACGTCCAGCGCGGTCGTCGGCTCGTCGGCGACGATCAGCTTCGGATCGCGGGACAGGGCCATGGCGATCAGGACGCGCTGGCGCTGGCCGCCGGAGAGTTCGTGCGGGTAACTGCGCAGGGTGCGTTCGGGGTCCAGGCCGACCATCGTCAGCAGTTCGTGGGGGCTGCGGCGGCCTCCGCGGCGTACGACCTGCTTGAGCTGGGCGCGGATCGTCATCGCCGGGTTCAGGGACGACAGGGCGTCCTGGTAGATCATCGCCATCTCGTGGCCGAGCAGCTTGCGGCGTACGCGCATCGGCTCGCCCACCAACTGGCGTTGGTTGAAGCGGACGTGGCCACGGACCCGGGCGCCCTTCGGTTCCAGGCCCATCACCGCGAGTGCCGTCAGCGACTTGCCGCAGCCCGACTCGCCGACCAGCCCCAGCACCTCGCCGGGCTGCACCTCGAAGCTGATGCCGTCGACGATGTCCACGCCCGCATGCCGGGCCTCGAAGCCGATGGCGAGGTTCTCCACCGCGAGCACCGGCTGCGGCCCCTGCGGCAACGGCCGCGCCCGTGACCGCAGCCGCGCCGCCGCCTCCACCAGCCCCGGCAGCTGCAGCACCTCACCGCTGCCCGGCTCCGGTGCCTCCAGCTTGTCGTGTTCGTCCCGTACGTCGACCTCGCGCGCCGAGGGCGCGGCCCACGCGTCCGACACGCCCTCGGAGAGGATGTTCAGCGAGAGCACCGTCACCAGCATCAGCAGACCGGGGAAGACGGTCGCCCACCAGCCTCCCGTCAGCACCATGTTCTTGCCGTCCGCGATGACGCTTCCCCAGGACGGGTCCGGCGGCCGGACGCCCGCGCCGATGAAGGACAGCGACGCCTCGAAGACGATCGCCTCGGCCACCTGGACCGTGCAGAACACCAGCACCGGGGCGGCGCAGTTGATCGCCACGTGCTTGATGACGATGTGCGGGGTGCGGGCGCCGATGACCCGTTCCGCCGTCACATAGTCCTCGCCGTACTGGTCGAGGACGTTCGCCCGTACGACCCTCGCGACCGGCGGAGTGAACAGGAACGCGATCGCGCAGATCAGGACCGCGATGCCGCCGCCGAAGACCGCGACGAGTACGGCGGCCAGCGCGATGCCGGGGAACGCCATCACCACGTCCAGGCAGCGCATCAGCGTCTCGTCGACCGCCTTGCGGGAGGTCGCCGCGATGGCGCCGATCAGGGCGCCGACGACGAGCGCGAGCCCGGTCGCGCCGAGCCCGATCGCCAGCGACCAGCGGGCGCCGTACATCAGCCGGCTGAGGATGTCCCGGCCCAGGCTGTCCTGGCCCATCCAGTGGTCGGCGGACGGGTGTCCGGTGCCGTCGACGGGGGGTTGCTGGTCGAGGGGGTCGTGCGGCGACAGCACGGGGGCGAACAGCGCCATCAGGACCACGACGGCCAGGAAGCAGACGGCGACCTTCGACAGCAGCGGCAGCTTGCGCCAGCCGCGCAGCCGGATGCCGGGCCGGGACAGCGCCTCGGCCAGACGCTTGCGGTTGAACGTCACGTCGCCTCCCGCAGTCGCGGGTTGACCAGCAGATACAGGATGTCGATGACCAGGTTGACGACCACGAAGCCGGTGGCTGTCGTGAGGACCACTCCCTGGACGACCGCCGGGTCACCGTTCTTCACCGCGTCGATCATCAGCTTCCCCATGCCCGGCAGGGAGAAGATCGTCTCGATGACCACCGCGCCGCCCAGCAGGTAACCGACGCGCAGGCCCAGGACGGTCAGCGGGTTGATGAGCGCGTTGCGCAGGACGTTCCGCCCGACCACGACGACCGGCGGCAGCCCGCTGCCGATCGCCGTACGGACGTAGTCCTTGTCGAGCTCCTCCACGACCGCCGTCCGCACGATCCGCGTCAGCTGCGCCGCCACCGGCAGGGACAGCGCGAAGGCGGGCAGGGTCATGGTCTTCAGCCAACCGGTGAAGGAGTCGGCCGGGTTGATGTAGCCGCCGGTCGGGAACCAGCCGAGGTCGACGGCGAGGTACTGGATCATCAGCAGCGCCAGCCAGAAGCCGGGGGCGGCGACCCCGGTGAGGGAGACGACGCGGATGATCTGGTCGGGGAGGCGGTCGCGGTAGATGGCCGCCGTGACGCCGCCGAGCAGCGACAGCACGACCGCGATGCCGAGGCCCAGGAAGGTGAGCTGGATGGTGAGCGGCAGCGCGGTCATGACCTGGTCGACGACCGGCGCCCGGGTCAGGGCGCTGGTGCCCATGTCGCCGTGGAGCAGGTCGCCGACGAAGGCGACGTAGCGGACGGGGAAGGGATCGAGCAGGCCGTTCTCCTCACGGAAGTCGTGCAGCTGCTGGGCGGTGGGGTTCGCGCCCTGGAAGAACGCGGACGCCGGGTCGACGTCCGAGAACCGCATGACCAGGAACACGAACAGCACGATGCCCAGCATCAGCGGCACGAGCAGCGCGACGCGACGGGCCAGGATCCTGACGACGGTGACCACGTAGGGACTCCTAGGCCCACTTGGCCTGGAGGAGGTTGATACCGGGGTACGGCTGTGCCCTTATGCCGGTGAGCTGCTTGGGGTTCCAGGCCGTCATCAGCTCGTTGTGGACGACCGGGTAGAGCACGGCCTGTTCGGCGACGACGTCGATGTAGTCCTGGATCATCGTCTTCTTCTTGTCGGGGTCGGGCTCCTGGGTCGCCCGGTCCATGTCCTTGAAGAGCGCCTTGGCGACGGAGTTGTCGGCCCACCGCGTGTACTGCATCCACAGGTTCTCGGGGCCGTAGTTGTAGTGCATGATCAGGTCGGCGTCGAGGCCGAACTGGTTGGGGTTCGAGGCGGCGGCGACCACCTGGTAGTCCTGCTTCTGGTCCATCTTGGTGAAGACGGCCGTCGTCTCCTGCGGGGAGAGGGTGGTCTTGACGCCGATCGCGTCCCACGACGCCTTGATGGTCGGCAGACAGTCCACGATCCAGCTCACGTTGACGGCGAGGATCTCGATCTCCAGCCCGCTGACCCCGGCCTCCTTCAGCAACGCCTTCGCCTTGTCGGGGTCGTGGTCGTAGACGGTCTTCGCCCGCCGGTAGCTGGGGTTGGCCTCGTTGAGGAACGAGCTCGACGGCTTGCCGTGCCCCTTGAGGGCGACCTCGATCATCTTCTCGGTGTCGATGGCGTAGTGCAGCGCCTGCCGGACACGTACGTCGTCGAAGGGCTTGTGCTTGGTGTTGAACATCAGGAACAGGTTGTTCATCCCAGCCCCGCCCGCGACCGTCAGCCCGCCGCTCTCCAGCTGCCCGATGTTGGCGTACGGGATGTTGTCCGCGATCTGCGCCCCGGCGCTCGCGCCCGAGATCCGGGCCACGCGAGGCGCCGCGTCCACGATCGTCAGCCAGTTCATCTTCTTGAAGGCGGGCTTGCGCGGGCCGTTGTAGTCGGCGAACGCTTCGAAGGTGGTGTTGGACTTCGGGTGGTGCGCGGTCTGCCGGTACGGCCCCGAGCCGATCGCCTTGCCCTTGATGGCGTCCTCCCAGGCGCCCGGCTGGGAGAAGACGTGCTTCGGCATGATCTTGGCGAGGGTGAGCCGCGAAATCCCGTCCGGGAAGGGGAACTTGAGCACCAGCTCGACGTTCTGCGCGTCGATCTTGCGGACTTCCTTCAGCCAGCTCGCGAAGAAGCCCTTGGCGAGGGTCTGCGTCTTCGGGTCGAGGATCCGGTCGAAGACGAAGACCACGTCGTCGGCCGTGACCGGCTTTCCGTCGTGGAACTTGGCGCCCGCGCGCAGGGTGAACTTCCAGGACGTGGCGTTCGGGTCGGCCGGCACCTGGGTGGCGAGGGCGGCATAGGGCTCGCGCGAGATGGGATCGGTGTCCAGCAGTCCCTCGTAGATGTGGTTGTTGGCGGCCATGCAGAAGGCGGACGCCGTCTGGGTGGGGTCCCAGCTGCCGTCGTTGCCGTAGCCGATCACCGCGGTGAGCGTCCGGTTCTGGCCGCCGCCCCCGCCGGTCTCGTTCGTGGACTCCGGCCCCGACGAACAGGCCGACAGCGACGCGGAGACGGCTGCGGCCGCGCCCAGCGCGCCGGTGTACTTCAGGAACGACCGGCGGTGCAGCGCCGGCACGTCGTGGGTCACGTCGGGCACGGTTCCTCCAGCGGAGAAAAAGAGCTCGGAACGATCTCGGGAAGGGATCTTGGGAGGATCTCGGAAGGTGAGGAGATACGACGTCCTACGTCCTGACGGTCAGCGCGACCATAGGTGGGGCGATGGGGGCGGTCAAGGGATCTCACACGAATGGCGCATCTGCCACAGGTCGGACCAATGGCGCTGTGAAATGGCCAGAGTTGACCCCCCGTCAGAGCCGTATCCCGCGGACATGGGACGTGGGACGTCCGGGTGCGCGTACCATGCGCCGCATGCCCGGGCAGCCCAGGAACAGCCGTACGTCCCGTACGTCCGAGGAGCCCAGGAACAGCCGGATCCAGCGCCAGGTCATGCAGCTGATCATCGACCGCAGGCTCCAGGCCGGCGCCCTGCTGCCCACCGAGGCCGAGCTCATGGAGGACCTCGGCGTCAGCCGCAACTCCGTCCGCGAGGCCCTCAAGGCGCTCCAGGCCCTGGACATCGTGGAGATCCGGCACGGCTACGGGACGTACGTCGGCCAGGCCTCGCTGACCCCGCTGGTCGACGGGCTGACCTTCCGCACACTCACCCGGCACGACCACGACGCCGGTGCGCTCGCCGAGATCCTGCAGGTGCGGGAGGTGCTGGAGGAGGGGCTGATCCGGCGGGTGGCGGCGACGGTCACCGAGGCGGAGCTGGACCGGCTGGAGGGGGTCGTGGCGAGGATGGAGGAGGCGGGGCGGGCGGGGCGGCCCTTTCCCGACCTCGACCGCGAGTTCCACGAGCTGCTCTACGCGTCCCTCGGCAACGACCTGGTGCCGCAGCTGCTCGCCGCGTTCTGGACGGTCTTCCGGCGCGTCAACGGTGCGCGGGGGCGTCCCGACGATCCGTCTCCCGACGCCACCGCGCGTTGGCACCGCGACATCGTGACGGCCTTGCGGGCCGGGGACGTGGAGGGGGCGCAGCGGGCGATGGCCGTGCACTTCAGGGGGATCGAGGCGCGGGCGGGGCAGGAGTGGCGGGGGGCCGCCGGTGGCTGACGCCGGGTTCTTCTCGACCCCGCCGGAGGGGCTGATTTTCGGCAAACGCCGGTCCGGATCTTTCAGGGATGGGACGGGTAGGGGCGGCGGGGGCGAAAGAAGCGACGGCGCCACCGACACCGGTCAGGAATCAAGAAGCGCCGCCCCCGACCCCCCGCTAGCGTGACGGCCATGGACATCACCATTCACGCCAGCTTCCTCCCCCACGACGACCCGGACGCGTCCCTCGCCTTCTACAGAGACGCCCTCGGCTTCGAGGTCCGAACCGACGTCGGCCAGGGCAAGATGCGCTGGATCACGGTCGGCCCCGCCGACCAGCCCGCCACGTCCATCCTCCTCGCGCCGCCCGCCGCCGACCCCGGGATCACCGAGGACGAGCGCCGCACCATCGCCGAGATGATGGCCAAGGGCACCTACGGCTGGATCCTGCTCGCCACCTCGAACGTCGACGACACCTTCGACAAGGTGCAGGCCAGCGGCGCCGAGGTGGTCCAGGAGCCGACCGACCAGCCGTACGGCATCCGCGACTGCGCCTTCCGCGACCCCGCGGGCAACCTGATCCGTATCCAGCAGCGAAGCTGAACCCGGAGCCACCGAAACCCCCAGAACCCCAGAACCACTGGACCCCCGCACCCCCGCCCGAGCCGCAAAGAGGAGCGCACACGATGAGCAGGGCCAGGACGGACGCGCAGACATCGCCCGTGCCGCACGCCGCCGACAGCCATGAGCTGATCCGCGTGCACGGCGCACGCGAGAACAACCTCAAGGACGTCAGCATCGAGATCCCCAAGCGCCGGCTGACGGTCTTCACCGGCGTCTCCGGCTCGGGCAAGAGCTCGCTGGTCTTCGACACGATCGCCGCCGAGTCGCAGCGGCTGATCAACGAGACCTACAGCGCCTTCCTGCAGGGCTTCATGCCGAACCTGGCCCGCCCCGAGGTCGACGTCCTCGACGGCCTGACCACCGCGATCACCGTCGACCAGCAGCGCATGGGCGGCGACCCCCGCTCCACGGTCGGCACCGCCACCGACGCCAACGCGATGCTGCGCATCCTCTTCAGCCGGCTCGGCAAGCCCCATATAGGCCCGCCCAGCGCGTACTCCTTCAACACCGCCTCGGTCCGGGCGAGCGGCGCGATCACCGTCGAGCGCGGCGCGAAGACCAAGGCCCAGAAGGCGACGTTCGAGCGCACCGGCGGTATGTGCAGCCGCTGCGAGGGGCGCGGTTCGGTCTCCGACATCGACCTCACCCAGCTCTACGACGACTCCAAGTCACTGTCGGAGGGGGCGTTCACCATCCCCGGCTGGAAGTCGGACAGCCAGTGGACCGTGCAGCTCTACGCCCAGTCCGGCTTCGTCGACCCGGACAAGCCGATCCGGCAGTACACCAAGAAGGAGATGCACGCCTTCCTCTACGGTGAGCCGACCAAGATCAAGGTCAACGGCATCAACCTGACGTACGAGGGCCTCATTCCCAAGATCCAGAAGTCGTTCCTGTCCAAGGACAAGGAGTCGATGCAGCCCCACATCCGGGCCTTCGTGGAGCGGGCGGTCACCTTCACCACCTGCCCCGAGTGCGACGGCACCCGGCTCAGCGAGGGCGCGCGGTCCTCGAAGATCGGCAAGGTCAGCATCGCGGACGCCTGTGCCATGGAGATCCGCGACCTCGCGGAATGGGTCCGGGGGCTGAAGGAACCCTCCGTGGCGCCGCTGCTCACCGCGCTTCAGCACACCCTCGACTCGTTCACCGAGATCGGCCTCGGCTATCTCTCCCTCGACCGGCCCGCGGGCACCCTGTCCGGCGGCGAGGCACAGCGCGTCAAGATGATCCGCCACCTCGGCTCCTCGCTCACCGACGTGACGTACGTCTTCGACGAGCCCACCATCGGCCTGCACCCGCACGACATCCAGCGCATGAACGACCTGCTGCTGCGGCTGCGGGACAAGGGCAACACGGTGCTCGTGGTGGAGCACAAGCCGGAGACCATCGCCATCGCCGACCACGTCGTGGACCTCGGCCCGGGCGCCGGCACGGCGGGCGGCACCGTCTGCTTCGAGGGCACCGTCGAGGGGCTGCGGGCGAGCGACACCGTCACCGGCCGCCACCTCGACGACCGGTCCAAGCTCAGGGAGACGGTCCGCAAGGCCACCGGCACGCTGGCGATCCGCGGCGCGACCACGAACAACCTCCGCAGCGTCGACGTCGACATCCCGCTCGGCGTGCTCTGCGTCGTCACCGGCGTCGCCGGCTCCGGAAAGAGCTCGCTCATCCACGGCTCCATCCCGGCGCCGGAGGGCGTTGTCTCGGTGGACCAGACGCCGATCCGCGGCTCGCGGCGCAGCAACCCGGCGACGTACACCGGCCTCGCCGACCCGATCCGCAAGGCGTTCGCCAAGGCCAACGGCGTGAAGCCGGCCCTGTTCAGCGCGAACTCCGAGGGCGCCTGCCCCACCTGCAACGGCGCCGGCGTGATCTACGTCGACCTGGGCATGATGGCCGGCGTCGACACCCCCTGCGAGGACTGCGAGGGCAAGCGGTTCCAGGCCTCGGTGCTGGAGTACCGCCTCGGCGGCCGGGACATCAGCGAGGTGCTCGCGATGTCGGTGACCGAGGCCGAGGAGTTCTTCGGTAACGGCGAGGCCCGCACCCCGGCCGCCCACAAGATCCTGGAGCGGATGGCGGACGTCGGCCTCGGCTACCTCACCCTCGGCCAGCCGCTCACCACGCTGTCCGGTGGCGAGCGGCAGCGGCTGAAACTGGCCACGCACATGGGGGACAAGGGCGGCGTGTACGTCCTCGACGAGCCGACCACCGGCCTCCACCTCGCCGACGTCGAGCAACTGCTCGGCCTGCTCGACCGGCTCGTCGACTCCGGCAAGTCGGTGATCGTCATCGAGCACCACCAGGCGGTCATGGCGCACGCCGACTGGATCATCGACCTCGGCCCCGGCGCCGGCCACGACGGCGGCCGGATCGTCTTCGAGGGCACCCCCGCCGACCTCGTCGCCGAGCGCTCCACCCTCACCGGTGAGCACCTCGCGGCCTACGTCGGCGGCTGACCCCGCATGTGCGTCACCACGCAGCCCGTGAGGTTCTTCCTCGCGTCCCGCTCCCGGCAGCTGAGGGAGCAGGCGCGGGAGTGGACGGGGCCGGAGGGGGTTCGGGATGATGCGGGGGTGCGATCCGACCGCCCGACGTCCGAGGAGCAGCGCCTGCGTACCCTCGCCGCGCTGCGCCGCGTACGCGACCGGATGGACCGGGAGTACGCGCAGCCCCTCGATGTCGAGGCGCTCGCGCGCGGTGTGCACATGTCGGCCGGGCACCTCAGCCGCGAGTTCAAGGCCGCCTACGGCGAGTCGCCGTACGGCTACCTGATGACGCGGCGCATCGAGCGCGCGATGGCGCTGCTGCGCCGGGGCGACCTCAGCGTCACCGAGGTGTGCTTCGAGGTCGGCTGCTCGTCGCTGGGCACCTTCAGCACACGCTTCACGGAGCTGGTCGGCATGTCGCCGAGCGCCTACCGACGCCAGGCGACCGACCCGGCGGACCCGGCGGACGTGACGGCGGGAATTCCGTCGTGCCTGTCGAAACAGGTGACCAGGCCACTCAGAAACCGCCCGGCCACGGTCGACGTGCGGGCGCCGGCCGGCGAGCCGCGGACATCGTGACGGGCCGGGGCGCCGTCCCTGCGCGGCGCCCCGAAGCCTGGCCCGCCGGTCCGTCTCAGGTGAGGGCCCGGGCGATCAGCGCCGCCGTCTCGACGATGAGGGCGTGGTCCAGCGCCGCGTCCTGATCGGGCCGTGTCGTCTGGACGGCCAGGACGAGCGGGGTGCCGTCCTCGGTCCAGGCGATGCCCACGTCGTTGTTCGCGCCGTAGGAGCCGCCGCCCGTCTTGTCGGCGACAGTCCAGGTCTTGGGCAGGCCGGCGCGGAAGCGGTTGGCGCTGGTGGTGTTGTTCAGCAGCCAGTGCGTGAGGAGGTCGCGGTCGGGGCGGTTCAGGGCGTCGAAGAGGACCAGACGGGCGTACGTGCGCGCGATCGCGCGCGGGCTCGTGGTGTCCGTGACGCGCCACGGCTCCGCCGAGTTGAGGTCAGTCTCCCAGCGGTCGAGGCGGGTCACCGGATCGCCGAGGGAGCGAGCGAACCGGGTGACGGCGGTGGGGCCGCCGAGCTCGCGCAACAGGAGATTGCCGGCCGTGTTGTCGCTGAAGCGGATGGCCACGTCGGCGAGTTCGGCGACGGTCATGCCGGTGGCCAGGTGCTTGGCGGTCTCGTCGGAGTTGGCCACCAGGTCGTCCTGCGTGTAGTGGATCCGCTTGGCGAGCACCTCGCCGTCCCGGTCCAGGTCGCGCAGTACGGCCGCGGCGGCCAGGGTCTTGAACAGGGAGCAGATCGGGAAACGCTCGTCGGCGCGGTGGCGGACGGTCCGCCCGGTGGCGAGGTTGTGGGCGAACACGCCCAGCCGGGCGCCGTGTCGCTGCTCCAGGTCGTGGAGGCGGTCGGTGGTGGTGGCGTGGGCCGGGGCGCTGGTCAGGAGCGCGGCGGCGGTGGCGGTGCCTGCGGTCAGCAGGGTGCGGCGGCCTAAGATCTTGTTCTCCTTTGCTCGGAATTCGTCTGTCGGATTTCGTCTGCCGGATTTCGTCTGGCGGGTGGTGACGATCTCTTCAGTGAGCGACGCCGTGTGTCATTCCTTGGTTGCGCGGTCGTAGACCATCGGCCGACGGCGCGGCGAGGCCGTGCTCGCCACAGTGGCCGTATGGAGAACACCGAGGGAATCAGCCGGGCACGGTTTCTGGCGGGGGCCGCGGCCGTCGGACTGGCGGGGGCGGTGCTGCCCGCGGGGCGGGCCGGAGCGACCGGGGCGACGGGAGCGGGTGGGCGGGGACTGAGGCACCGCGGCGTCGTCTACACCGTCGGCGCCGGTGAAACGCCCGGGACCGCGTGGAGCGCCGCCCGCATGCGCGAGGACGTCCGGGCGATCCGCGACGACCTGCACGCCGACACCGTCGACGTCACCGGCGACGGCGTCGAGCGCCTCACCGCCACGGCCGCCGAAGCCGCCGAACGCGGGCTGCACGTCTGGCTCCAGCCGACCCTCGGGGACGTGCCGGAGCGGGAGATCCTGGAGAGCATCGCCGAGTGCGGCCGGTTCGCGGAACGGCTGCGCCGGCAGGGCGCGAGCGTCGACTTCAGCGTGGGCTGCGAGTTCTGGCTGTTCGTGCCCGGGATCGTGCCGGGGGAGACGGTCCTGGAGCGCGTCGACAACCTCCAGAAGGGCACCGTCGACATGGCGAGGATGCAGCGCCGCCTGGCCCGCTTCACCGCCAAGGCGGCCGGCGTCGGCCGCTCCGTCTTCCACGGCCGGCTGAGCTACGCCGCCGCCCAGGACGAGGAGTTCGAGCCGGTCGACTGGACCCTCTTCGACGTGGTCGGCATCGACTACTACTCGTACCACCGCGAACCGGCCGCTTACGTACGAGAGTTGAGGCGATTCCTCCGCTGGGGAAAGCCGCTCGCCATCACCGAGTTCGGCACCTGCGCGTACGTCGGCGCCCCCGAGGCGGGCGGCATGGGCTGGTACGTCGTCGACTACGACAAGACGCCGCCGGAGATCAAGGGCGACCTGGTGCGCAGCGAACGCACACAGGCCGCCTACCTGGCCGATCTCCTGGACGTCTTCGAGTCGATGAACCTCTACGCGGCGATGGCCTTCGAGTTCGTCACCCCCGACGCCCCCCACCGCCCCGACAACCCGCGCTACGACCTGGACCTGGCGAGCTACAGCATCACCAAGGCCGTCAAGGACTGCCCCGACGACCCGGCCTCCGACTGGCACTGGGAGCCGAAGCAGGCCTTCCACGCGGTGGCCCGTCACTACGGCCGACGGGCACGCTCCGGCCCGCGGGGAGACCATGGATGAGGAGGTGCGCGTATGGACTGGACCCTTGAGGTGATCGGCGTCCCGGTCACCGACGTCGACCGCGCCAAGGCCTTCTACACCGACCGGTGCGGATTCCGCGCCGACATCGACGAACCCTTCTACGCGGGCGTCGGCCGCTTCGTCCAGCTCACCTCGCCCGGCTCCCGCTGCTCCATCGTGCTGGAGTCCGGGATGCCGCAGCCCCCGGGGCAGCCCCGGACGGCCCCTGGATCGCTGCGGGGCCTGCAGCTCTGTGTCACGGACATCGACGCGGCGAGAGCGGAGTTGCTGGAACGCGGGGTCGAGGTGACCCCGGTCATGCACATGGGCGCGTCCGGCTGGGCGGAGGGCCGGGGCGAGGAGAGCTGGAACTCCTTCCTCTTCTTCCAGGACCCCGACGGCAACGGCTGGACGGTCCAGGAGGCCCCGACGCCCCTCGCCGAACGGTGAGAGCCTGTGTCCTAGGAGCAGTAGATGTCCTGCCCAGGACGCTTCCCGGTCGCCAGGAAGCGGGAGACGGTGGCGTCGCCGCAGGCGTTGCCGTTGTCCAGATAGGAGCCGTGGCCCGTCGAGTTCACGGTGACCATGACGGCCCGCCTGCCCAAGGCCTCCCGCAACTTCAGAGCCCCGCTCAGCGGAGTGGCCACGTCCCGCTCGTTCTGAACGAGCAGCACATTGGACGGCCCACGCCCGGTGACCCGCAATGGCGCCTCCTTCGGCTGCCAGGGCCACGCCACACACACCATCGCGTTCCTCGGCATCCCCGCGGTCAGCGGAAACTTCGCGCGGCTCTCGGCGACTCCTTTCTCGTACACCGCCGCCGACCTCGGCCAGGCACCGTCGTTGCAGATGGTCGCCGCCCCGACGGCGGTGTAGTTCTGCAGCATCGACTCCGGCGGAGCGGGCGGCGCCGCCGGCACCTCGCCCTTCCGCGCGGCCCGGATCAGCTTGGCCAGGATCGGGTAGTCGTCGGGGTCGTAGAGGTTGTCCAGCGTGGCCTGGCGCAGGACGTTGCCGTCGAGCTCCGCCGGGTTGGCGCCGGGCCACGGGATCGGTTCGCGGTCCAGCCGGGCGGCGAGCCGCAGGAACAGCGGCCGCACCTCGGCCGCCGTGTCGGCGAGCCGGTACGGATTGCCGGGCGCGGACGCCCATGTGGCGAACTCGGGGAAGTTGTCCTCGACGCCCGCCTCGAACGCCTCCAGCCAGGCGCGCTCCGCCCGCACGGGGTCGGGGTTGTCGCTGCTGTCCAGCACGATGCGGTCGGTGCGGTGCGGGAACAGCTCGGCGTAGGCGGAGCCGATGTACGTGCCGTACGACACCCCCCACGCCGACAGTTTCCGCTCGCCGAGCGCGGCCCGGATGCGGTCGATGTCGCGGGCGTTGTTGAGCGTGCTGATGTGCTTCATCAGCTCGCCGCCGTTGCGGGCGCAGGCGTCGGAGATGCGTTTGGCGGTGGCCATGTTCTCGGTGACGGAGCCGTCCGGGGCGGGCCAGGGGCGCAGGCTCGTGCGGGCGAGGTCCTCCTCGCCGACTTCGCAATTCACCGGGGTCGAGGGGGCGTTGCCGCGTGGCGCGAACCCGATGAGGTCATAGGCGTCCCGCACCGACTGCGGCAGCTTCTTCCCCTCGCCGGAAGGGTCGCCGAGGCTGTCACCGCCGGGCCCGCCGGCGATCAGCAGCAGCGCGCCGCGCCGGGCGGACGGCTTCTCGCTGGGGATACGGGAGACGGCGATGTCGATCGTCGGGCCGCCGGGGTCGGCGTAGTCCATCGGTACGGAGAGGGTGGCGCACTCCTGCCTCGGGTCGAGCCCCTCGCCCTCGCACTCGGTCCACTTCAGCGGGGCTGCCGTGTCGGTGGCGGACGCGGTGAGCGGGGTGACGACTCCGAAGACGACGGCGGAGGCGGTGGCGATCAGGGCGGCACTCTTGGTGATCTGCTTCATGCACAGCAGCCTGGCCGACCTTGACGGAGTGTCACATCCTGGTAACTCCCCTATGTCTCCTGGGGTTTACCCGGTGGGGTTTACCCCAGCACCAGCACCATGATGAGCCGGTCCTCCCCGGGCCCCAGATAGTCCCTGCGCACTCCGCCCTCCGCGGCGAACCCCAGCGACCGGTAGAGCATGATCGCCGCCGCGTTGGTCGGCTCCACCGTCAGCCGCACCTCGTGCACCCGCTCCCGGCGCAACTGCCGCAGCACCTCCAGCATCAGTCGCTTGCCCAGCCCCCGGCCGCGCTGGTCGGCGCTGACGGCCAGGCTCAGCACCCAGCAGGTGTAGCCGTCCGAGGTGGTGACGAAGAGGACGTAGCCGTGCAGGTACTCCCCGTCGTCCAGGACGAGGATGCGGTCGCCGTGAACGTCGAGGTGCTGGCGGAGCACGAAGTACGGGTACGGGTCCTCGGGGAAGACCTCCCGGTCCACGCGGAGGAGTTCGTTCAGATCCGCCTCGGTGACACCCCTCATCGTCAGCGGCCGATCGCTGCTCTCGACGAAGAACGCCTGGTCGGAGCGGTGACCCGGAACAGGGAAACGTTCCTCCGGAACGGCCATCAACTGCCCCCTATGCGATGGAATGGAGTCACTCGTACGGGTGAGCGCCTGTTGCCCGCCGTTTCAGGTGCTCGGCTGGGAGATCCGCCCATCTTGAGCAGGCCGATCCGGCGGTTCAAGTGCGCGAGTTGGCTATGCCTCGACGCGCTCCCAGTGCGCCTTCTTTTGGTACCGTGAGTGAATGACCCAGAGATCGTCGGGGGACGTCCAGCTGAACGCACAGGTGCACTGGGCGGAGTTCGACCCGATCGCCTACGTGCAGCACAACTACAGCGTCTTACAGGCAGAGGACGCGGAGATCCTGCACCTGGTACGGGATCATTTCGTCGATCATTTCCAGAAGCAGGGCGGCGGCCCGGTTTCCGGAATCGACGTGGGTGCCGGCGCCAATCTCTATCCCGCACTCGCCATGATGCCGTGGTGCGAGGAGATCACCCTCTTCGAACGCTCACCCGCCAACGTCGAGTACCTGACCGGCCAGGTCGACTGCTACGACACCAACTGGGACCAGTTCTGGGGCGCCCTGAGCGAGCACGAGGCCTACGGCTCCCTGGGCGCGGACCCGCGTGAGAGATTCCGCAAGGTCGTCCATGTCGAGGAGGGCGACCTCTTCGGCCTCGCGCGGCACGAGGGCCGGTGGTCCATGGGGACCATGTTCTTCGTCGCCGAATCGATGACCACGTCCCGCGACGAGTTCATGCTCGGCGTCGAGTGTTTTCTGCGCGCCCTGGCCCCCGACGCCCCTTTCGCCGCCGCCTTCATGGAACATTCCAGGGGTTATCACGCGGGCGAACACTTCTTCCCGGCCTGTGACGTGGGAGAATCCGAGGTGCGCGCGAGCCTTGAGGCATTCGCGCGTGACTTCAAGGTACAGCGGCTCGAATCCGAGGCCGAGGTACGCGACGGATATTCGGGAATGATCGTCGCCTACGGCTGGCGCCGGAATTCGGACGCGGATATTCCGCTCCGCTGACCGGTCCACCGACGAAGGAATCGTAAGAACCGTCATGGTGAATCTTCACAACAGAACAGCGTTATTCCTCAGGTAATGGCAGTGCGGCCTGTGTGAGGGGCATGGGATGCAGATCAAGCCACGCCAGCATCTGCTGGACATCTGGCAGGCGGTCGCCCGCCACTCTTTCGACGGGGGAGAGTGGGAATGGGGCGACTGGGGCAAGGAAAGCAGTGTCGCGGACGCGGAGCGGTTGCTCTGCCTCCTGTACCCCGCCACCGAGATCCCCGCGTTCCGGCTGGACGACCCCGACACCACCCAGGAGGACGTCCAGCAGGCCCTGAAGCGGGCCGGCGGACGCCTGGAGGTCCCGGCCAACCTCGTCACGGCCACCGCCGAGTTCATGCGGACCCACACCGGTGAGGACAAGAGGCCCACCTTCGCCGGGGGGTACTACTTCGGCTCCGCCGACAAGAACAAACCGCTCACCGAGGAACAGCGCCGGGTCGGCGTCGTCGACTCGTTCTCCATGTCGGTCACCCTGTGCCTGGCCACGCTCGGCTTCCTCAAGATCTACGAGACCAGGACCCGGCGCAGCGACATCAAGGAGACGATCGCCGAGCTGCGCATCGCCACCAACAACCGGCTCACCGCCGCCATGGTGAGCCTGCTGCGCTCCTTCACCGTCAACGTCTTCGACACCGACTCCTCGCAGGGCGAAACACTCTGCGAACTCCTCGGCCAGGGACGGATGTCGCAGCGCCAGGTGCTCAACAAGTTCCAGAGCCGCTTCCGTTCACTGCGCGCGGCGATCAACGAGAGCGTGTTCCTCGGTATCGACGTGCAGGAAGGCCTCAAGGACGAGAACCAGCTCTTCGAGTGCGGCTGGGCCTGGTCCATGGTGCGCGGCGCCCCCGAGGTCGAGACCAGCGAAGCCATCGGGCCCCAGCCCGAGGGTGTCGCCAACGCGGTGCCGTACCTGTACTTCACGGTGGTCGCCCTCGACGGTATCCAGGACCTGTTCTCCGACCGCACCCTCACCCTCGGCCTGCTCAACCCCGAACAGCAGAAGCTCGCCGAGGCGCTCCGGCTGCGGTGGGAGCTGACCCAGCAGTACTGGTCCCGCATCGCCCGCTTCGACGACGAGCGCTGGCCCCTGGAGGACCTGCCCTGGCGTACGACGGGCCAGAAGCTGGAGTCCGAGTACTTCTCCCTCTCCGTCGCCGCCATCCTCGTGCACGACCTGATGCGGCGCCGGGCCACCGACGACGACCTGACCCGCACCGTCGCCGTCATGGAACGCCTCGCCGAACGCGGCCGCGTCACCAGCCGGATGGTCCGCGACGACCCGATGGTGCAGCAACTGCACAACAAGGGCGTCTCCCTGCCGTTGCAGGGCAGCGAGCGGCTCGGCCCGCCCATGACCTGGTCCATGACCGACTTCTCGGCGCAGCTGCTGAAACGAACCGTCCAGCTGTGCACGCTGTCGCGCAACCTCTCCTCGCACGACCGGCTGCTCAGACTCGCCGAGGACATCTTCGACCACATGTGGCTGCGCCGGATCCGGGACGGCGAGGGCGTCGGCCTGTGGGACAACATCCACGCCGCCTATCCCGAGGCGGAGATCCACAAGCGGCGCGTACCGGTGTCGTGGAGCATCACCGAGCGGGTCACCGAGGTGATGGTCCAGGCCCACCAGATGTACCAGCAGCCACCGATCCGCAGCCTCGAACTCACGGAGCTGGCAAGGGCGTTGCTCAGTGAGTCGGCCCACCTGCTGGGCAACGAACAGATGGAGCCCGCGCCCAAGGACGACGGCCGGCACGGGATGCAGCTCCGGAACATCGAGGTCAAGTTGCGCCGCGCCCGCAGCCTCGTGGACGAACAGCCGGGTACGGCCTACGCGTTGGCACTCGAGGTGCTGGGACAGCTCGACGCGCTCGCCCGGGCCCGCGAAGCCGCGGACCGGGGAGTGTGAACCGTGCTGATCTTCGCCGCCTCCGACAAGGGAGGCACGGGCCGCTCCGTGACCAGCGCCAACCTCGCCTACCACCGCGCGCTGGCCGGGGACGACGTCTGCTATCTCGACTTCGACTTCGGCTCGCCCACCGCGGCGGCCGTCTTCGACGTGGGCGACGCCCGCCAGGACACCGAGGACCGCGGCCTGCACGCCTACCTCATAGGGGAGGTGAGCGAACCGGCCCGGATCGACGTCTGGTCCGAGACCGAGCACCAGGTGCTGCGCTTCCCGCCGCCCGGCTGCGGCCGGCTGGTGCTGATGCCCGGCGATGTCAGCGGCGGCGAGTTCGCCACCGGCGAGGAGAACCTGCGCCGCTGCGTCGACCTGCTCATGACCCTCTACTACGAGTTCGACCTGGTCGTCGTCGACCTCAGCGCCGGCCGCTCCTACGCCGTCGACATGGTCCTGGAGGCCACCGCGCAGCCCGAGATGAGCGAGGTCACGGCCCGCTGGCTGGTGTTCCACCGGTGGACCCGCCAGCATGTGGGGGCCGCCGCGAGCCTGGTCTTCGGCAAGCGCGGCATCGTCGCGGGCGGCGTCGACCGCGGCCATGACGAGGAGGCGCTGCGCAACTCGATCCGCTTCGTGCGGGCCGCCGTACCCGACCCCGAATCCCCGCTGTGGTCCCAGGTCTCGCCCACCCAGTCGGCGTGGATGCGCAAGACCGACGGCGACCTCAAGCAGCTCGCCTCCAACCACGGCATCGGCTACAGCCAGGTCCTCGGCTCCGTACCCCTCGAACCGGTGCTGCAGTGGCGTGAGCAGCTCATCACCGACGAGGACGTGCTGGACAGCCAGATCGCCAACGAGGCGACCTGGCAGGCGCTGAACCAGCTCGCCGGGCGCCTGACCGACGACAAGTACTGGGAGCCGGCGTGACCGAGGCCGTGTTCCAGGAGACCACCGCGGAACCGCGCACCCAGGCCGTGCCGCTCGCCCATCTCTCCCTGGAGCTGGGCCACCTCTACATGGAGGACTTCGAGGCGGGCCCCAAGCGCCTCGGCGAGCACTTCGCCGAGGTGCGGATCTGGGTGGACGCGGTCCGCGCCTCCGCGGCCCGCCGCAGCAAGCGGCCCCGCATCAGCACCTGTTTCCTCATCGACGACTACTTCACCCGCTTCTCCACCCCGGCCGAACTGATCCCGATGGTGCTGAAGGAGGCCGAGAAGGCGGGGCTGGTCATCGACTACCTTGCCCGCGAGTCGGCCTGCGCGGTCGCCGACCGCGTCGAACTCGCGGAGTCGGTCATGCACCGCCTCGTCGAGTCACCGCCGCCCGGCAGCTACGGCTCCCGCCCGCCCGTCAGCCGGACCGGCTGGCTCGCCAACGGCCAGCGCACGCCCACGATGCCCGCCCCTGCGCTCGGCGGCCGGGCCAAGGGCTGGGAGCCACCGCAGGAGACCGCGGCCCGCAACCACTCGATCTTCATGGACGTGGAGCTGTGGTCCGAGAAGGACGGCCGGCGGCTGTGGTCCTGCCCGTTCCTGGCCGCCGTATGGCAACTGGCCAGGCTCGGTCTCTTACGGCACCTCGGTCAGCCCGTGCTGATGCCGCGGGAGTGGCAGGGCGGGGACTTCCCGCCCGACTGGGACCGGCTCGACCCCCTGGTCAAGCTCACCGACACCAAGGCGCCGTTCAGCGCGTACCGCACCTGCACCCTCATGCCGAACCGCTTCCTCGCCGTAGAGGACGCCGTACGGCTCGTCCTCGACCAGATAGACGTCGACGCGGGGGCGCTGCAACAGGTCGCCGAGCGGTCAGCGGCCGAGGGGATGCCGGTGCCGGCGGCGGTCGCGCAGCGCGCCACCTACGTCTTCTACGAGGAGCCCGGCGGCTCCTCCGAGGCCGGGGAGACCTGAGATGACGGCGGCCCCCGGACAACCGGCGCGTTCGGTCCTCGCCTGTGGCGAGGTGCGCACCTGTCTGCTCCCGTCCTTCCAGGCGCTGGACGGCAGGGCCGCCGCCCAGTTGCTCAGGCTGCGCGCCGACGTCCATGTCCGGGTCTCCGAGCGGCCCACCACGTACGTCCTCTCCCCGGAGATCCTGACCGGCGTGGACTGCCGGCTGCCCACCTCCAACGGCAGCAAGGTCCGGGCCGTCGGCACGGTGGCCGCCCGCGCGGCGCTGACCGAGGGCCGGCTGCTGCAGTCGACCGCGTATTTCAGCCTCCCGGCCGCCGGGCCCGACCTGCGCCGCCCCTGGGGCCAGTACCTGGTCCGCCCCGGCCTGGTCGAACCCTTCGGCAAGCTGCCCCAACAGGCCACCGCCGAAGGTGTGTTGCGCGGAGCGGGACGCGGTGAACTCGACCTCGGGATGATCGCCGAAGGACTCCTGTCCCAGCTCCGCCGCCACGCCCTCCTCGACCGCGGGAAGCCGTTCAAGTCCAGTCCCACAAAGCTGCGTTGGGTGGCGCGACGCACTCCCGAGGGCGAGCGGGCGTCCCTGGTGAACTTCACGGTCGCCGAGGGCGGACTGCGGACCATGGAGCTACGGCTGCCCGAGCACATCCCGGCAGCATCTGCGGCGGGCATTTGCGAGGATCTCGCCCTGCACGACTGGCTTTTGACGAGTGTTCAGCACATGCTGGACAACAGCCGTCTCGGCGCGGCGGACGGGCCTTCGGTCGTGAAGGCGCTTCATCCGATCGTGGTTCACCTGCTGCATCTGTGGATGCCACGGGCACATGTGGACCCCGCGCTGGGCCACCTGTGGGACGTACTGGAAGAGAAACCGGGGTTCTCCCGACAGTGGGAGAACCTCAGTCGGCGCATCAGGGATCGACTGGCCCTCCAGGCCGTAGCGATGCCGCAGCAGGCGCGCTCAGCGCAAGCTGAGGGGCGGAACCCGAACCACATACAGACGGGGGACAAGACATGAGTGGAGCGCCATTAGGAGCGGGGGGCAACGGGGCACCCGTGCCGCGTCAGGAGCCGCGTATGCCCAAGATGTTCTGGCGGATCGTGATCACCGCGTCGGCGGCGGGCGGGGCCTTCCTGCTGACCAGCATCCTGGACCAGGACGACGGGAACATCTGGCAGTGGGTGGCGTCCATCGTCATCGGCAGCGCGGCACTGATCGTCCAGTTCCTCATCGACTTCGGCGAGCGGTTCGAGAAGGTCGACCGGCGCTTCAACGAGATCCTCGCCGCGACGACGCTGTTCAGCCAGGTGGACGGTTCGGTGCTGCGCTCCGACGAGGTGACCCGGCTGGTCCTCGGATACACCAAGGTCCGCGAACGGGGCGGCGACATCGTGCAGGCCTTCGCGGAGAAGGAGCTGGGCCGCCTCGCCAAGACGATGGAAGGTCTCGGCAGCGGCAGCGCGGACTGCCCCGGTGAGAACAACGAGTGGCTGATCGACATCACCGACTGCGTCAAGATGACCCTCGACGCCACCAGCACCTCGGTGGACCGGGCGTTCTGGACCAGCGGGTCCGCCGAGCGGTACCTCGCCGCGCAGGAGAAGGCGATCAAGAGGCGGGGCGTGGAGATCCGGCGCCTGTTCGTCGTACGGGACGAGAACGAGGTCACGCCGGAGCTCAGAGCACTCTGCGAGAGGCAGCGCAGGCGGGGCATCGACGCGCGCATAGCGGTGCGATCGCTGATGGAGTCGAACCCCAGGGTCGACGACTTCATCGTCTTCGACGGCGAACTCTGCTACGAGACCAAGCCGGACCAGGAGTCCAACCCGGACGGAACCTGGCTGAGCGCCGAGCCGGACCATATCGAGGACCGCGTCACCCAGTTCGCCAAGCTGTGGGCGGAGTCGGAACGCCAGGCGGGCCCCGAGCCACAGCCGACGGTCACTTCGGGAACGTGAGGCATGGACGGCGAGCCGGGAACCCGCGTTCCGGCGACGGGCGGGTTGCGCATACCGCCGGTCGTGCTGAAGATCCTGGTCACGGTGGCCGTGGGGACGGTGACCTATGTGATCAGCAACCTGATCGACCCCTCCCAGCAGGACCTGTGGCAACTCGCCCTGGCCGTCGTCATCGGCGGTGCGGCGCTGATCGTCCAGTACCTGGTCGACTTCGAGCAGCGCCTGGCGGGGGTGGAGATCGGCCGGCGAGAGCACGAGCGTGAGCTCACCGAGCTGGTGGACCGGGGCTTTCAGCGGGTCGGCGAGGTGACCGAGCTGTTCAGCGGGCTGGAGCAGTCGGGGATGAACGCCGAGGATGTGGCGCGGCTGGCCCGGAGCGCTGCCCAAGTGGGATCACAGGGCAGAGGCTTCACCCAGAGGTTCGCTCAGGCCGAGATCACGCGGCTGGCCAAGACGATGACCGAACTGGCCTCGGGGACCGCCTACTGGGAGGGGGAGAACAACGACACGCTCATCGCCCTCACCAAGTGCGCCCGCCGAAGCATCGACGCCACCAGCACCTTCGTCGACCTGGCCTTCTGGGAGACGGCGACCGCGCAGCACTACCTGGGCGTGCAGCGCGACGTGATACGGGAGCACGGCGTGAAGGTCAGGCGCTTGTTCATCGTTCAGAGCTTCGCGGACCGGCAAGCCAACCACAAGCTGAAGGAAATCCTCAGGGACCAGCAAAGCAACGGCATCGAGGCCGGTGTGCTGGCCCTGTCCGAGCTGCCACGCGACATCAGGAGGGTGGGTCCAACGCCCGAATTCATCATCTATGACGGAGAGCTGTGCTTCGAGATGACCACTGATGTGGAGCAGCTCTACCCCAACGCCAAGCTGGATGACCGGGAAGAGATCCTCACTCGCCGCATGGAACGATTCGACCTTCTCTGGAGCGCCCGTCTGGAGGAACCCCCGGGACTAGCCGAAGGCTGAGACGCGGCTGACGAACTCCGTCCAGGCGGGGGCACCGATCAGCAGGACGGGGCTGTCCGAGGCGAGTTTGGTGTCCCGGACGGGGACGACGCCGGGGACTCCGTCGGCTACCTCGACGCAGTTGCCGCCCTCGCCGTTGCTGTAACTGCTCTTGAACCAGCTGGCGTTGCTCAGGTCGTACTCGCGCATCGTCTGTAGTCCTCAGCCGTTGATTCGATCAGGGCCAGGGATGCCGACGGCGACAGCGCGGCGCCCCTGAGCAGATCGTATGCGCGCTGTGCCCGCTTCACCACAGCCGGATCGTCCAACAACGTTCCCGAAAACGACGTCTCTGTATAGGCGATCGGCGGGGCGTCCTCGAACTCCATGAGCCGAAGGTCCCCGGTCATCGATGCGTGTGCTCCCGTCACGTACGGGATCACCATCACCCACACCGTGCGCTCGCGCATCAGTCGCGCGATGCGCTCCAACTGCTCGGCCATCGCCGTAGGGCCGCCCACCGGGACGCGCAGCAAGCTCTCGTGCAGGATCGCCCAATACTCCGGCCTTGTAGCGTCCTTGAGGATGCCAGCCCGTTCCAGGCGGGCCGTAACCTTCTCCTCGACGTACTCGTCGGTGACGAACGGGTTGGCCGCGAGAGTGACCGCCTCGGCGTATGCCGCCGTCTGCAACAGACCCGGCACCACCGTGGGCGCGAACTCGCAGATCTTCGTCGCCAGCCGCTCCAGCTCCACGACCGCCGCGAAGTAATCCGCGTACCGCTTGTCGTTGATGAGCTGCCGCCACGTCCGCTCGAAAAAACCGTCGGTTTGCAGCACCTCGTCAATCCGCTGGGCGACATCCAATTGCGGCTTTCGAATCGCCTGTTCGAACTGGCCGATATACCCACCGGATACGAAGACCAGCGCCCCCAGTTCCACTTGGGTCATCCCGGCGTTCTCCCGGCGCCGCTTCAGCTCACTCCCGAAGAACTCCCAAGCCGCCAACCGTGAACCATTGGCCATAGTCCAACCCCCTTCCGCTGCCCGGCACTTGTAGAGCACAGACTCCTGCCGAGTGTAGGCGCCGCAGGTCACGATGGAGATGGAAAGAGTGAAACCCAAATAGGAGGGGAGTTCACGTGACGGCACGACACTCGGCGCGCTGCGTCGAAGAAGCGGAGGAAGCAGTGAAGGAATTGCGGGCGGTGCTGGAGAAGGCAGGAATTACGCTCCCGACACTCCGGTTGGACCCGGCGAGTCTTGCGCGTGAAGCCCCTTGCCCGCTCGTGGAATTGGGCCGGTGTTCCGTCGAGACGGCGCAACGGCTCGCGGCGGTGCTGCGATGAAGCCGCCGATCGGATCGTACGTCGTCGACACCCGTGCGGGTCGGATCGGCGTCGTGATGGGGCATGAGGGGCCGTATGTCCAACTGAGACCGTACGGCGGCGGCAAAGAGTGGGACGCCGAGCCGGGGGTCGTACGCAACGCCACGCCCGCCGAGCGGCTGCGCGCGGCGACGGCGTACGCCAACGCACGCAGCCGGGGTGAGATTCCTTGACGTAGCGACGGGCGCATAGGGTGCGGCGGCATGGGCCTGTGGAGATGGAGGAGGAGAGGGGCGAAGGCGTCCCGCCGCTACCCCGTGCCGCTCACCATGCACCAGCTGTGGATGGTGTCGCTGAGCGCGCCGGTGAGCCGGGACCGGGGCGCCTCGCGCACCACGCTGTACCCGTTCGCGCGGATCGACGAGGAAGGGGCCCGGCGCTGGTTGGCCGAGCAGTGGGAGATCACCTCGCGTGAGCAGCTGATCGGCCGGCTCGACGGCCTGTCCCGCAGTGGGTACCGGGCGCGGGCGTACCGGCTCACCGGCGTCGCGCCGCTCGCCTGGGACGCCGCCCTGTACGTCGACATCGCCCGCCGTGGCTTCGCCTGCGGGCTGATCGACGAGTCCGACGCCTGGACCGCGCTGAAGAACATCGTGCCGGCGGTGGCGGGGACGTACGGATCGTGGAGCGAGTACGCCGATCACTACCTGCTGGGCCGGAAGGTGTGGCGGGAGGGGCTGCGGGGCACGGCGGACTCCGGCTTCCCGGCCGCTCAGGAGGTCGCGGACGCACATCTGCGGGCTCTCCTGGACCCGGCGAACCCCGCCAGCCCCTGGAACATGGCCCCCTGGGACGCCATAAGCCATCCCGACCGCACCCGCTGACTCCGCCCGTACGCGAGAATGAACCCATGAGTCTGTTCCGCGACTACGGCATCGTGCCGCGCACCCAGAAGCCCCGCGGGGGTGCGCGATGAGCCTCTTCCGGGACGACGGCATCGTGCTGCGGACCCAGAAGCTGGGTGAGGCGGACCGGATCATCACCTTGCTCACTCGCGGGCACGGGCGGGTGCGGGCCGTGGCCCGTGGTGTGCGGCGTACGAAGTCCAAGTTCGGTGCGCGGCTCGAACCCTTCTCCCATGTCGACGTGCAGTTCTTCGCGCGGGGGAGCGAGCTGATCGGGCGGGGGCTGCCGCTGTGCACGCAGAGCGAGACCATCGCGCCGTACGGGGGTGGGATCGTGACGGACTACGCGCGGTACACCGCCGGTACGGCCATGCTGGAGACCGCCGAGCGGTTCACCGACCACGAGGGCGAGCCGGCGGTCCAGCAGTACCTGCTCCTCGTCGGCGCCCTGCGCACGCTCTCCCGCGGCGAGCACGAGCCGCATCTCGTTCTCGACGCGTTCCTGCTCCGCTCGCTCGCCGTCAACGGCTACGCCCCCAGCTTCAGCGACTGTGCGAAGTGCGGCATGCCCGGACCGAACCGCTTCTTCTCGGTCGCCTCCGGGGGCTCGGTCTGTGTCGACTGCCGGGTGCCCGGTAGCGTCGTACCGTCGCCGCAGACCCTGGAACTGCTGGGTGCGCTGCTTACGGGAGACTGGGAGACCGCGGACTCCTGCGAGCCGCGGTACGTGCGGGAGGGCAGCGGATTGGTGTCCGCCTACCTGCACTGGCATCTGGAACGCGGGCTGCGTTCGCTTCGTTACGTAGAGAAGTAAGCCGTAAGAGGAGACGAGAAGCACATGGTCGTAAGCGGGATCCTGGGGCGCCGCCGACGCGAGTACAAGGCGCCGGAACCGCACCCGTCCGGTGCCCGCCCGCCCAAGATCCCCGGCGAGCTGGTCCCGAAGCACGTGGCGATCGTCATGGACGGGAACGGCCGCTGGGCGAAGGAGCGGGGGCTGCCGCGCACCGAGGGGCACAAGGTCGGTGCCGAGCGGGTGCTGGACGTGCTGCAGGGCGCGGTCGAGATGGGCGTGGGGGCGATCTCGCTGTACGCCTTCTCCACCGAGAACTGGAAGCGGTCGCCGGACGAGGTGCGCTTCCTGATGAACTTCAACCGCGACTTCATCCGCAAGACCCGCGACCAGCTCGACGAGCTGGGGATCCGGGTGCGCTGGGTCGGCCGGATGCCGAAGCTGTGGAAGTCGGTCGCCAAGGAACTCCAGGTCGCGCAGGAGCAGACCAAGGACAATGACCGGCTGACCCTGTACTTCTGCATGAACTACGGCGGACGGGCCGAGATCGCGGACGCCGCACAGGCCCTCGCCGAGGATGTGAGGGCGGGGCGGCTGGACCCGTCGAAGGTGAACGAGAAGACCTTCGCGAAGTACCTCTACTACCCGGACATGCCGGACGTGGACCTCTTCCTGCGCCCGAGCGGCGAGCAGCGCACCTCCAACTACCTTCTCTGGCAGAGCGCCTACGCCGAGATGGTCTTCCAGGACGTGCTGTGGCCGGACTTCGACCGGCGTGACCTGTGGCGCGCGTGCGTGGAGTTCGCGTCGCGGGACCGGCGGTTCGGCGGGGCGATCCCCAACGAGGAACTGCTGGCCATGGAGGGCCGTCAGGAGGACTGAGCGGTGCCGGTACGATCCCGCCTCATGGTCATGGACATGGGGCGGGACGCCGTACAAGGGGCCGTCGAGCTGGTCTATTCGCCGATGCGTGCGGACCTGATCGCAGGCGTTCGGGTGCGGGAGCGCCGCCGGCACCTCCACCTGGTCAGGTGGGGGTTCACGGCGTTGTTCGGGTGGGGCGTGGTGCTGGTGGCGACGGCACGGGACAGCTCTGTAGTGTCGTTCGTGACCGCGGTGTTCTGCGCCGCCCTGACCTGGTCGATCCCGCACCTCCAGGCCCACCACGCCTGGCGCACGATTTCCTGGCAGGGCGAGTACCGCACGTCCGTGGGCGAGATGGGGATCACGACCGAGACCGAGCATGTGACGCTCGTCCAGCGCTGGCCCGTGTTCCGCGGCTACCGGGAGACCCGCGACCACCTGGTGCTGCTCAGCCGGGACCCGAACATCCTGCTCGTGGAGGTCCTGCCCAAGCGCGGCCTGAGCGCCGGGGATGACCTGGACCGTCTGCGGGCCTTGCTCGACGACAACCTGCCCCGCGTATGACCGCCGCCCAGATCGCCCGTTGCTGTGCGGCGGGCGCGCTGTTCGTGTTCGCCGCGCTGGTCGTGCTGTTCGCCTTCGGCGGCACGGTCGAGATGGAGGCGTTCCCGGGGCTGCGGGAGAACATGGGCCCGGTGGTCGTCTGGATGTTGGTGTTCGCCCTGCTGCCGACCGCCGGGGCCGTGGCGCTGGCGGGGCGGCGGTCGCGGATCGGGTGGGTGGCGGCCGGCGCTCTGGCCGTCCTCGTGGCGCTGCGGTTGTGGACGCTGGCGCCGATGCTGCACTGCTGGTCGTACGACAGCGTGTGGCGGGACGAGGACGGCTCCTACCGCTGTGCGGACCGGGGCGACATGCTGCCCTGAGGGTCAGCTCGCGGCAGCCGCCCGCGCGCAGTCCGCGCACGTGCCGAAGATCTCCACCGTGTGAGCCACGTTCACATAGCCGTGCTCGGCGGCGATGGCGTCCGCCCACTTCTCCACCGCTGGGCCCTCGACCTCGACCGCCTTGCCACAGACGCGGCAGACGAGGTGGTGGTGGTGTTCGCCGGTCGAGCAGCGGCGGTACACCGACTCGCCGTCGGAGGTGCGCAGCACATCGACCTCGCCGGCGTCGGCGAGCGACTGGAGGGTGCGGTAGACCGTGGTCAGACCGACCGAGTCGCCCTTGTGCTTGAGCATGTCGTGGAGTTCCTGCGCGCTGCGGAACTCGTCGACCTCGTCGAGGGCCGCCGCCACGGCTGCCCGCTGCCGGGTCGCGCGGCCCTTCACGGGCGGTCCAGCGGTCGTCACCGGTTCCTCCTCTGACGGCGCGCCCTACGGCTCAGGCGCGCCTCACGTCTGCACTTGCCGGGCCATTGTGCCAGCCCGGACTGTCAGCGGTCAGACGCCGACCTTCCCGCCGGACTCCCTGCTGGCCGGAATCGCGCACTCCGCCGGGTCGCCGGCGGGGTGCGCCGCCGCCAGCGCGCGGGCCCTGCGGCGGGCCAGCGGGGCCGCCAGCGCCGTCAGCACGATGAACGCGCCGATGGTCAGCAGCACGATGGTCGCGCCGGGCGGGACGTCCTGGTAGTACGAGGTCACGGTACCGCCGATGGTCACCGTGACGCCGATGGCGACGGCGATCGCGAACGTCGCCGCGAAGCTCCGGCTCAACTGCTGGGCCGCCGCCACCGGGACCACCATCAGCGCGCTGACCAGCAGCAGCCCGACCACCCGCATCGCGACGGTCACCGTCACCGCCGCCGTGATCGCCGTCAGCAGGTTCAGGGCGCGCACAGGAAGGCCCGTGACCCTCGCGAACTCCTCGTCCTGGCTCACCGCGAAGAGCTGGCGGCGCAGACCGAGGGTGACCGACACCACGAAGGCGGCGAGCAGAACGATCGCGGTCACGTCCGACTCGCTCACCGTCGACAGCGAACCGAACAGGTACGACGTCAGGTTCGCGTTGGAGCCGGTCGGCGCGAGGTTGATGAACATCACGCCGCCGGCCATACCGCCGTAGAAGAGCATCGCGAGGGCGATGTCACCGCGGGTGCGGCCGTACCAGCGGATCAGCTCCATCAGGACCGCGCCGAGGACCGACACCAGCGTCGCCATCCACACCGGGGACCAGGACAACAGGAAGCCGAGGCCTACGCCCGTCATCGCGACATGACCGATTCCGTCGCCCATCAGCGCCTGGCGGCGCTGGACGAGGTAGATGCCGACCGCCGGGGCCGTGATGCCGACCAGTACCGCGGCCAGCAGCGCCCGCTGCATGAAGTCGTAGTTGAGGAAGTCCATCAGCTCAGCAGTCCCGTCCGGATCGGTTCGGCGTCGTGAGCCGCGTGCGGGTGTACGTGGTCGTGGCCCGGCAGCGCGTGCTGGCCTACGGCCTTCGGGGGCGGGCCGTCGTGCAGGACGCAGCCGTCGCGCAGGACGACCGCCCGGTCGATCAGGGGCTCCAGGGGGCCGAGTTCGTGCAGGACGAGGAGGACCGTCGCACCGGCCGCGACCTGCTCCCTGAGCGTCCGCGCGAGCACCTCCTGGCTCGCCAGGTCCACGCCCGCCATCGGCTCGTCCATGATCAGCAGTTCGGGGCCGGAGGCCAGGGCGCGGGCGATGAGCACCCGCTGGTGCTGGCCGCCGGAGAGGGCGTTGACGGAGTCCTTCGCCCGGTCCGCCATGCCGACGAGCTCCAGGGCCTGTCGTACGGCCGCGTGGTCGGCCTTGCGGAAGACGCCGAAGCGGGTGCGGGACAGGCGGCCGGACGAGACGATCTCCGTCACCGTGGCCGGCACGCCGCCCGCGGCCGTCGTGCGCTGTGGGACGTACCCCACCCGCGCCCAGTCGCGGAACCGCGCCCGCGGGGTGCCGAACAGCTCGATCTCGCCGGCGCTGACCGGCACCTGGCCGATGACGCTGCGCACGGCCGTCGACTTGCCGGAGCCGTTGGCGCCGAGCAGCGCGACGACCTCACCGCGGTTCACGGTGAGGTCGATGCCGCGCAGGACGGGGCGCGAGCCCAACTCGGCGCGTACGCCGCGCAGCGATATGACGGGCTCGGTCATGCCGTCCTCCATGGGGTTGGTCACTTGGCTCCCAGAGCCGTCCGAAGGGCCGTGAGGTTGGCCTCCATGACCCCGAAGTAGTCGTCGCCCTTGGACTTGTCGGTGATGCCCTCGAGCGGGTCGAGGACGTCCGTCTTCAGGCCCGCGTCGTCGGCGAGGGTCTTCGCGGTCTTGTCGGACACCAGTGTCTCGTAGAAGACGGTGGTGACGCCGTCGGCCTTGGCCTCCTCCTGGAGCTCCTTGATCCGGGCCGGGCTGGGCTCGCTCTCCGGGTCGAGACCGGAGATGGCCTCCTGGGTCAGGCCGTAGCGCTCGGCGAGGTAGCCGAAGGCGGCGTGGTTGGTGAAGAAGACCTTGGTCTTGGTGTTCTTCAGCCCGTCCTCGAACCGCATGTTGAGGTCGTCGAGCTTCTTGACCAGCGCGTCGGTGTTCTTCTTGTAGTCGGCGGCGTGGTCCGGGTCGGCCTTCTCGAAGGCCGCGCCGACACCCTTGGCGATCTCGGCGTACTTCACGGGGTCGAGCCAGACGTGCGGGTCGAGGGCGTGCTCCTCCTCCTCGGAGTGGGTCTCCTCGGCGTGCGCCTCCTCGCCCTCGTGCTCGTGGCTGTCCTCCAGGCTGCCGTGGTCCTCCAGCTTGGTGAGCGTGGCGGCGTCGATCTTCGTCTTGGCGCCGGACTGGGACACGGCCTCGTCGACGGCCGGCTGAAGACCCTTGAGGTAGAGCGCCGCGTCGGACTCCTCGATCTGCGCCCGCTGCTGCGCGCTGACCTCCAGGTCGTGCGGCTCCTGGCCCGGTTCGGTCAGGCTGGAGACCTTGACGTGGTCGCCGCCGATCTGCTCGGCGAGGAACTGCATCGGGTAGAACGACGCGACGACGTCGAACTTGTCCGAGTTGCCGGCGGCGGAGCTGTCCGAGGAGCAGGCGGAGAGGGTGCCCAAACCGAGAGCGGTGACGGCCGCGATGGCAATCCCGGATATGTGATGTCGTCGTACGTTCATGACAGTCATTTTCAGCCGTAGTGGAAACCATTGTCAACAAGCGTGAGTGGCCGCCCACGGAGTGCTACCGATTTGGTTGAGGGGGATCCCCCGCCGGTACCCTGAAGCATTCGCTGTGAAGCGCCTCGCTTCGTCGCCCGTCGTCGTAATGAAGAGAGCACCGTGGCCGCCGACAAGATCGACACCATCGTCAGCCTGAGCAAGCGCCGTGGCTTCGTATTCCCCTGCAGTGAGATCTACGGCGGCCAGCGCGCCGCCTGGGACTACGGGCCGCTGGGTGTCGAGCTCAAGGAGAACCTGAAGCGCCAGTGGTGGCGCTACATGGTGACGTCGCGCGAGGACGTGGTCGGTATCGACTCGTCCGTGATCCTGGCCCCCGAGGTCTGGGTCGCCTCCGGCCACGTCGCCACCTTCACGGACCCGCTCACCGAGTGCACCTCCTGTCACAAGCGGTTCCGCGCGGACCACCTGGAGGAGGCGTACGAGGCCAAGAAGGGCCACCTCCCGGAGAACGGCCTCGCCGACATCAACTGCCCGAACTGCGGCAACAAGGGCCAGTTCACCGAGCCCAAGCAGTTCTCGGGTCTGCTCTCCACCCACCTGGGCCCGACGCAGGACAGCGGCTCCATCGCTTACCTCCGCCCCGAGACCGCCCAGGGCATCTTCACCAACTTCGCCCAGGTGCAGACCACTTCGCGCCGCAAGCCGCCGTTCGGCATCGCGCAGATGGGCAAGTCCTTCCGCAACGAGATCACGCCCGGCAACTTCATCTTCCGCACCCGCGAGTTCGAGCAGATGGAGATGGAGTTCTTCGTCAAGCCGGGCGAGGACGAGAAGTGGCAGGAGTACTGGATGGAGCAGCGCTGGAACTGGTACACCGGTCTCGGCCTGCGCGAGGAGAACATGCGGTGGTACGAGCACCCGAAGGAGAAGCTCTCCCACTACTCCAAGCGCACCGCTGACATCGAGTACCGCTTCCAGTTCGGCGGCAACGAGTGGGGCGAGCTGGAGGGCGTCGCCAACCGCACCGACTACGACCTCGGCGCGCACTCCAAGGCCTCCGGCCAGGACCTGTCCTACTTCGACCAGGAGGCCGGCGAGCGCTGGACTCCGTACGTCATCGAGCCGGCGGCCGGTGTCGGCCGCGCCATGCTGGCGTTCCTGCTGGACGCCTACGTCGAGGACGAGGCGCCGAACGCCAAGGGCAAGATGGAGAAGCGGACGGTGCTGCGCCTCGACCACCGTCTGGCCCCGGTGAAGGTGGCGGTGCTCCCGCTGTCCCGGAACCCCGAGCTGTCCCCGAAGGCCAAGGGCCTCGCGCAGGCGCTCCGCCAGAACTGGAACATCGACTTCGATGACGCGGGGGCGATCGGTCGCCGTTACCGCCGCCAGGACGAGATCGGTACGCCGTTCTGTGTGACCGTGGACTTCGACACGCTGGACGACAACGCGGTCACGGTTCGTGAGCGGGACTCGATGAAGCAGGAGCGGGTTTCGCTGGACCAGATCGAGGGGTACCTGGCTGGGCGGCTGATCGGCGCCTAGTCAAGGGCTTGTGAGCTGAGGCTGACGGGGGATGTGACGTCGTCTCCCGTCAGCTTCTGGCCGTCGGGGCGGTAGAGGGTGCACATCACGTAGCGGAAGCCGGTCTTCCAATCTTCGCTGCTCGTCCAGCCTTGCATTTCCGCGCCATCCGGCAGGCTCACTGACTGGTATTTGTTCTGGCACAGTTTGGGCGCTTGCTCGAAGCCTTCCGTCTCATCCAGGCCAGCAGGCGCCTTTACGAAGCCAACGACCTGCTCGTGGTGCGCGGTGTTGCAGCTGGCGAGAAAGATGCTGAAGTAATCGCCGGCGTCCTTCCTGTTGAAGCAGTCCCCGATCGAGGCGTTGGTCAGGAAGAACTCCTCACCGAGGTCGCGGAAGGTGCCGACCGGGCCGTATAGGCCAATGGACTTGTTGAAGAGTAGGCATGCCGTACTGTGCACGCCGATCCTCCACCCCTCCTCGTTCGGCACGAGCGCGTACGACTGGGCGTCTGCCATGCGGCGCACTGTCTTGCCCAGGAGGCTCTTGCATCGGGCGGCCCCGTTCTCCCTCGCATCTTCGAGAGACACGGCAACGTCCGTCCTGATCACTTGCCCGTCTACGGACCCGCTCTGTTTGATGCAGTCGACGACCCCGACGGAATTGGGCTCGCCCTTCAAGCTCCCCTGACCCCAGACGGCGGAGACGCAGTCCCCGGGCCGCAGTTCCTTGGTCAAGTCGACGTTCTTCCCGTAGGGCTTTACCTGCCCAGTCGGGGTGAACCTCTCCGCAGCCGGCTCCTCGTCCGACCCGCCGATCATCGAGGCGCCCGCCCACAAGCCGCCTCCCACTAGCAGCGCCGCTACGGCAACGAGGGCGATGAGTATGCTCCGGGAGGGTCTGCGGGGCGACTGGGGCTTCGGTTGGCGGTCGCCCGGCGGTGCGCCGCCGGAGTCTCCCCCGCCCCGGGGCGGGACTATCACCGTCTCGTCGCCCGTGGGGGAGTCCTTCCCGGAGGAGTCCACCACGGTCTCCTCCCGCGGCGGCACGGGCGTCGGTATGCGCTCCGTTGCCGTCCCCTTCTTGGAGTCCTTCTCCTTCTTGGGCTCCTTCTCTGCCTCCGCGGCCGCAGCCAACAGTTCTGCGGCCTCCTCGCCCGTCATCCGCCGCTCCGGCTCCTTCGCCAGCAGCCCGGTCAGAACCGGCGTCAGCGCGCCCGCACGGTCCGGCACCGGTGGCTCCTCGAAGAGCAGCGCGGTCAGGGTGGAGGCCTCCGAGTCGCGGTCGAAGGGGCCGTTGCCGCTGAGGGCGAAGTAGAGCGTGGCGCCGAGTGCGAAGAGGTCGGCCGCGGCGGTCGGCGGTGCGCCTCGGGCGCGTTCGGGGGCCAGGAATCCGACGGTGCCGACGAGTGCGGACGTCGCGGTGAGGCGGGGTGCGCCGGAGTCGGGCTTCAGAGCGACGCCGTAGTCGGCCAGCAGGACCTGGCCGGGATCCCGGTGTAGCGGGGTGTCGTGATCGGGGCGCGTCAGCAGGATGTTGGCCGGTTTGATGTCGCGGTGGAGGATGCCGATCCGGTGGCCCGCCATGAGGGCGTCCAGTACGGCCAGACCGATCCGGGCGGTCTCGGCGGCGTCCAGAGGGCCCTGCTCACGGACGACCTCCCCGAGGGTCATGGCGCCGGGAACGAAGGCCATCACGATGTACGGCAGCCCGTTCTGCTCGACGACGTCGTGCACCGTGGCGACATGCGGATGCTCACGCAGCCGCGCGGCAAGGCGCGCCTCCTGCCGGGCCCGGGCGACGCGGCCGACGCGTTCCGACTCCGGCAGATCCTGCGCGAAGGTGATCTCCTTGACGGCGACCTCGCAGGCCAGATCGAGGTCGTAGGCGAGCCAGACCCGGCCCATGCCGCCGGCGCCGATCTGGTGCAGAAGCCGGTAGCGTCCCGCGATCACCCGTCCCGCGGTGTCGTCGAAGCTCGTCATCACAAGCCTCCGCGAAGACGCTCGGATGTGCGTGACCCCCGTGGCGACCGTGGCGACTGCCGATTCCGCCAGTCGGTCCCAAGCCCCTGCAAACGACCGTAGACCCATGCGACGAGGGGTGCAATTCGTGCCATTGGGGCTGGAGTTGGTTGTCGGATCAACCTCGAGCGGTCCGCCTGATTGCCCTGATTCCGTTACGGACGTAACCGTCGTAACAGAACCCACCTTTTCGCCATCCGCGGGGCGATCCGCTCCGAAGGAGAGGGCATGCGCGGCCCGCACCGGGCGGGTCGTGGCGAGGGACCTCTCACGGGGGCATCATGCGTAAGCAAGCAGTGGTCGGGGCGGCGGTCATGGCTCTGGCGGTCGGGTCGGTCGGATGCGTGGCGGCGAGTGACGGCGGGCAGCAGGGCGACGCGTCGTCGTCCTCCGCCTCGGGTATCGAGGCCAAGGGCGGTGCCGGCAGCGGCCTGCCGCAGGCGTCCGGTGACCGGCTCGTCGCCGTCGGGCTGACCGGCGACCAGCGGCTCGTCCGCTTCCGCGTCGACCGGCCCGGCGTCGTTCTCCCGCTCGGCACGGTGAGCGGTCTCAAGGGCGACAGCAGGCTCGTCGGCATCGACTACCGGGTGCAGAACAACAGGCTGTACGGCGTCGGCGACAAGGGCGGCGTCTACACGATCCGGGAGATCGGGGCCAAGGCCACCAAGGTCTCGCAGCTGAGCGTCGCCCTCCAGGGCAACGGTTTCGGCGTCGACTTCAACCCGGCCGCCAACCGGCTGCGCGTCATCAGCGACACCGGGCAGAACCTCCGCCACAACATCGACGACCCGGCGGGCGCCCCCGCCGCGGGCACGACGGCTGTCGACGGCACCCTCACCAACCCGCCGGTGCCGCCCGCGACCACGGGTGTGACGGCGGCGGGCGTGACGGGGGCGGCGTACACGAACAACGACCTCGACGCGACGACGGCCACGACCCTGTTCGACCTGGACACGGCCCAGGACCAGGTCTCCGTCCAGTCCCCGGCCAACGCGGGCAACCTGGCCCCGACCGGGAAGGCGGGCGTGGACGTACCGCGCGACTCGGGCTTCGACATCCACAGTTCGGCGAAGGCGGGCACCAACGCCGGGTATGCGGTCACAGGTTCACGTGCCTTCCGGGTCGACCTGCTGACGGGCAGGGCGGTTTCTACCGGTTCCTTCCCGCAGGGGCGGCAGGTGGTGGACCTGGCGATACCGCTGAAGCAGGGCTGAGGCCGGTGCGGGCCCCTGGCGGCTGTCGGCGCCGTGGGGCCCGTCCGCGCCGCGCGGGTGTTCTGTGCGGGCCTGGGGCCCAGCCGATTGGTCCAGCAGCCCCGCCACCGATTGGCCCTGTATCGCGGTGTGCGACGGCACCAGGGTGACGGGAATGAGCATCGCCTTCCTCGTCACCACCCTCATCGTGGTCGCCACCCCCGGCACCGGCGTCGTCTACACCCTGGCGGCAGGACTCTCCCGCGGTCGCCGTGCGAGCGTCGTCGCCGCCTTCGCCTGCACCCTCGGGATCGTGCCGCACATGGTGGCCACCGTCACCGGCGTGGCCGCACTGCTGCACGCGAGCGCCACCGCCTTCCAGGTCCTCAAGTACGCCGGTGTCGCCTATCTGCTGTACATGGCGTGGGCCATGCTCAAGGACAAGGACGCCATCGCGGTCGACGAGGGGGCCGCGCCGCTCTCCTCGGGGCGGGTGATCGTGCGGGGCGTGCTGATCAACATCCTCAATCCGAAGCTGACGATGTTCTTCTTCGCCTTTCTCCCGCAGTTCGTGAACCCGTCCGAGGCGAACGCCCTGCCGCGCATGCTGGCGCTCAGCGGCGTGTTCATGCTGGCGACGTTCCTGGTCTTCGCGGCGTACGGCGTCCTCGCGGCCTCCGTGCGCAGCCACGTCGTCTCCCGGCCCCGGGTGATGACATGGCTGCGGCGGACCTTCGCGGGGGCGTTCGTGGCGCTGGGGGCGAAGCTCGCGTGGACGTGATCGGTCAGTAGGTGAAGGCGTAGGAATGCCACGGCATCTTCCAGACGGTGCCCCTCCCGGGTGCAGGGGCCGCTGTGGTCTGAGTTCGAGTCGTTCACGGGCGTCAGGAACCATGGGCGTCCGGTCACTGTAGTGCCCAGTTCCGGGGGCGCCCCCGGACCGCCGATCACCCGGCGCTCAACGGCCCTGCAGGGCCTTCACGTTGTCGCCGAACGTCCAGTTCTTCGAGCCGTCCCAGTTGATCGACCAGGTCATCAGGCCCTTGAGCGCGGTGCCGTAGTGCCGCCAGGCCTGGGCGACGAGGGACGGCGACATGTGGCCGCCGCCCGCGCCCGGCTGGGCGGGCAGGCCCGGGACCTGCTTGTCGTACGGCACCTTGATGGTCGTGCCCTGGATGACCAGGCCCTTGTTGAGGCAGTCCGTCTGGGCGACGAAGCCTTCGACGGTGCCGGCGGAGTAGGAGTCGCCGGAGCAGCCGTACATGCTGCCGTTGTAGTACTGCATGTTCAGCCACCACAGGCGGCCGTTGTCGGCGTACTTCTTGATGATGGGCAGGTACGCGCCCCAGATCGAGCCGTAGACGACGCTGCCGCCGGTGACGTAGGCCGTCTCCGGGGCCATGGTGAGGCCGAAGTTGGACGGCATCCGGGCGAGGATCCCGTCGATGATGCGGATCAGGTTGGCCTGGGACGTGGACAGTTGGTTGATGTTGCCGCTGCCGACCAGGCCGGTCTCGATGTCTATGTCGATGCCGTCGAAGTTGTACTTCTGCAGGATCGGGACGATCGTCGCGATGAACCTGTCCGCCACGGCCGTCGAGTTGAGGTCGATGCCGGCCGTCGCGCCGCCGATCGAGAGCAGGATCGTCCGGCCGGCCGCCTTCGCCGCGCACATCTCGGCAGGGGTGGCGACCTTCACCCCGCTGTCCATGCCGTCCTCCCAGAGCGCGGTGCCGTCGGAGCGGATGACCGGGAACGCCGCGTTGATCACGTTGTAGCCGTGCGCGGCGATGCGGGAGTCGGTGATCGGGGTCCAGCCGAAGGGCGGGTGGACGCCGTTGGCGGCACCGTCCCAGTTCTCCCAGTAGCCCTGGAGGACCTTGCCGGCCGGCTTCGACTTGACCGCGCAGGTGTCGGCGGCGGAGGCGGTGGTGGCGACGGGGAGCTGGGTGAGGCAGGCGGTCGCCAGGGTGGCGGCGAGCAGGCGTAGGGCGCGGCGGAGCATACGGGCCTCCCGGTGGGGGTGCGGTGAGGTGTCGTAGACATGACAGCGTGCTCGTGGTCCAGACCTTTCGTCAATAGGTCTGGACCAGGCCGGGGGCGGGATGAGGCAAGTATGGAATGACAGGTATTGAAATCTGTCAGCTGTTAGGGCATGGTGGAGGCATGACGATGAACACCCGAACCCTCGGAACCACCGGCCCCCAGGTCTCCGCCCTCGGCCTCGGCTGCATGGGCATGTCCGCCCTGTACGGCGACGCCGACCGGGCCGAGTCGATCGCCACCATCCACGCCGCCCTGGCGGCAGGCGTGAACCTGCTGGACACCGGCGACTTCTACGGCATGGGCCACAACGAGATGCTGATCGGCGAGGCCCTGCGCGCCGCGCCCGCCGACCTGCGCGAGCAGGCGCTGGTGAGTGTGAAGTTCGGCGCGCTCCGGGACCCTGACGGCAACTGGGCCGGATACGACGGCCGCCCCGCCGCCGTGAAGAACTTCGCCGCCTACTCCCTCCAGCGCCTCGGCGTCGACCACATCGACGTCTACCGGATCGCCCGGCTCGACCCGGCCGTACCCATCGAGGAGACGGTCGGCGCGATCTCGGAACTGATCGAGAAGGGGTGCGTCCGGCACGTCGGCCTCAGTGAGGTCGGCGCCGAGACGATCCGCCGGGCCGCCGCCACCGCGCCGATCGCCGATCTGCAGATCGAGTACTCCCTGATCTCCCGCGGCATCGAGGAGTCGGTCCTGCCGACCACCCGTGAGCTGGGCATCTCCATCACCGCGTACGGCGTCCTGTCCCGCGGGCTGATCTCCGGCCACTTCACCCGCGACCGGCAGCTCGCCGCCAACGACTTCCGGGCGCTGTCGCCGCGCTTCCAGGGCGACAACCTCCAGCACAACCTGAGCCTCGTCGAGGCGCTGCGGAAGATCGCCGAGCAGAAGGGCGTGAGCGTCGCCCAGATCGCCATCGCCTGGGTGCTGTCGCGGGGCGCGCAGCACAACAACGACATCGTGCCGCTGGTCGGCGCCCGCACCCGGGAGCGGCTGGGCGAGTCGCTGGGCGCCCTGGACGTGACGCTGGACGCGGCCGACCTCGCCGCGATCGAGGAGGCCGTGCCGGCGGACGCGGCGGCGGGCGACCGCTACCCGGCGGCGCAGATGGCTCACCTCGGCAGCAAGTAGCGCCCGGGCCGGCAGGTACGGTCTGACGCATGGCACCGACCTCCGAGACCCTGACCGCCGAGCGCATCCTCGCAGCCACCGAGGAGGTGCTGCGCCGCCACGGTCCGGCCAAGGCGACCGTGGTGGACGTGGCTCGCGCGCTCGGCGTCAGTCATGGCAGTGTCTACCGGCACTTCCGTACGAAGGCCGCGCTGCGGGAGGCGGTCACCAAGAGGTGGCTGGACCGTACGACCGGGGTGCTCGCGGCGATCGTCGCCGCCCCCGGCCTCGACCCGGAGACCCGGGTGCGCGAATGGCTCGCCGCCCTCTTCGCCGCCAAGCGCCGCAAGGCGTTCGACGACCCGGAGCTCTTCGCCACGTACTCGGTGCTGACCACCGAGACCGCCGAAACGGTCGTCGGCGAGCACATCGCCGATCTCACCGGCCAGTTGACCGAGATCGTGCGCACGGGTGCCGAGGCGGGCGCCTTCACCGTCGAGGACCCGGCCACCACGGCCGGCGCCCTCTTCCGCGCCACGGACCGCTTCCACGACCCGCACTACGCCAGGGAGTGGGAACTGCCGGGAGTGGAGGGGGAGTTCGAGGCGCTCGTGGATCTGCTGATCCGGGGGCTGCGGGCCCGGGACTGAGCCGTCAGAGCACGTCCAGCTTCTGTGTCGTGCGGCCGAGGTAGGTGACCGGGCCCGGATCCGGCACGTCGATCTCGTGGAAGCCGAGGCGGTCGTAGAAGGCCCTGGCCGGGATGTTGGCCGTGACCATGGAGAGGTGGACGGCTGGGACTCCCTTGTCCTGGAGGGCCCGCAACAGGCTGCGCATCAGAGCCCGGCCGTGACCGCGGCCCTGCCAGGCGGGCAGCAGGTCGATGTGGAGATGGGCCGGGTAGGCGGTGACCTCCGGGACGAGCATGCGCTCCGGGTGGTGCAGGAGGTGGATGATCTCCTCGTCCGGGGTGCTCGGCGGACTGGAGGGTTCGGGGTAGCGGTCGGCGGCGGACGGCAGCCACTCGGCACGGAACGCCGCCACGAAGCGGGGCGTGTCCGCGACGCCCAGGATGTAGCCGACCGCCTGCCCGTGACCGTCGTCCAGGACGAAGGCCAGGTCCGGTTCCAGGGTGACGTACGGCAGCGCGAAGGTCGTCGGGAAGATGCCCGGGTCCGTGTAGTACGGCCGGCTGTCGCCGCCCTCGTGGGCCGTGCGGACGCAGATGTCCGCCACGGCCTCGCGGTCGTCGGGGCGGTACCGACGGATGCGCGTCATCGGCTGCATGTCATCGGATGTACGTCCTTGCGGATGCACGTCATCGGTCCGACTGCGCCTCCGTCGGGTCCACTGTTGCCTGGTGGGCCTCCGCCAGGTGCTCCTCCGCTTTCAGCCAGGGCAGGAACTGCGCACCCTTGCGCCAACCGCACGTGTCACATCTGACCGTGCGCTGCGCGCCCCTGCGTAGTACCTGTACGACGTGCTCCCGGCCGTGTTGGTCCCAGCGGCTCACCTTGCTCGTGTTGATCTCCAGCATGACGCCTCCAGCGTCCGAGGACATCGAGTCCGTGTGCGCGGCCTCGCGCAGCAAGGAGTGTGCATGAAGACCAACATCAACAGGGACTCTTGCCCGGCGAGTTGACCAAGCTGTGGCCACACCCTCACATCTCGGTCAGCCGACCGTGCGCGGCAGACGCAGACTGAGCAGCCCCGTCAGCGCCACACCGGCCAACTGGACCAGGAGAGTTGTCACCAGCGCGTCCCGCATGCCCAGCCCGGGGACGAGGGAGAGGAAGAGCGTGCCCAGCGTCGCCACACCGAGGGCCAGGGAGGACTGCTGGGTCGTGATCATCACCCCGCTGCCCACGCCCGCCCGCGCCGCCGGCACCTCGGAGAGCACGATCCGGAAGACGACGGGGAGTTGGAGGGCCTGGCCCGCGCCGGCGACCGCCGCCCCGGGGAGCAGTTCGACCAGGCCGAGGTCCGGCCAGGAGTACCAGACGGCCAGCGCCATCAGGGCCACACCCACGCCCTGGATCGCCGCGCCGGCGGTCACCACCCGGGTGCCGTAACGGGCCACCAGGCGCGGGCCTGCCAGCGAGACGAAGAAGAACACCACCGCCATCGGGGCGAGCGCCAGCCCCGCCGCGACCGGACCGCGGCCCGCCCCCTGCTGCAGTGCCACCGCGATCACGAACATGAAGCCGCTGAAGCCGATCGAGAACGGCACCATCAGCACCAGACCGCGCCGCAGGGACACGAGGGCGAACAGGCTCGGCGGCACCAGCGGGGTACGGCCCCGGCGGTCCGCCCTGCGCTCCACCGCGTAGAACGCCGCCGCCACGAACGGGAACGCCGCCAGCGACACCCACGTCCACAGCGGCCAGCCCGCCGACCGGCCCTCGGTGAGCGGCGCCAGGAGCGTGAGGAGGGAGACGGCGAGCAGGACCGTGCCGGGTCCGTCCACCGGTTCCGGGCGCTGCGAGCGGGTCTCCGGGACCGCGCGGGCGGCCAGGAAGAGACCGACGACCACCACGGGGACGTTCACCAGGAACACCGAGCGCCAGCCGGTGCCGGCGACGTCCGCCGCCACCAGGACGCCGCCGAGGATCTGCCCGGCGACCATGGAGAGCCCGGCCGTCGCGCCGTACAGGCCCATGGCCTTCGCGCGGCGCTGACCGCTGGTGGCCGCCTGGATGGTGGCGAGCACCTGCGGCAGCATCGCCGCCGACGCCGCGCCCTGCGCGACCCGCGCCGCGACGAGCGCCCACGCGCTGGGCGCCAGCCCGCACGCCAGCGAGGTCAGCCCGAAGGCCGCCATGCCGCCCAGGAAGAGCCGCCGCCGGCCGAACAGGTCGCCGAGCCGCCCGCCGAGGACGAGGAGGACGGCGTACGCCAACCCGTAACCGGCGACGACGAGTTCGAGCATGGCCTCGCTCGCCGCGAGGTCGTGGCCGATGGTGGGCAGGGCGACGTTGACGATGAAGAAGTCGATGAGGGGGAGTGCCGCCGCGAGCAGCACCGTGAAGAGACCGAGGCCGCCGAGCGAGGGTGGTGCGTCGGTGGTCCGGGCCTTGAGCGGAGTCATGGTTTCGGTCACGGTTACGAGCCTGCGGCGGCTCCCAGAGTGGTACCAGAGTCTTCTTATCCTGGTAGAAGAACCACCTGGAAACAGGGTGCGGGCGACGGCAGGCTGGAGGAATGACGACCATGGCGGCCCAGGAGACGACGGCGACCGCGGAGCAGGCGTCGGCGACCGCGGAAGGCCCACGAGCCACGGCCGCTTCCGCGATCCGGCGCCATGAACTCGCCGCCTTCCTGCGCCACCGCCGCGAGCACATCACCCCCGAGCAGGTCGGCCTGCCCCGCGGCCGCCGACGCCGCACGCCCGGCCTGCGCCGCGAGGAGGTCGCCCACCTCTCCGCCGTCGGCGTCACCTGGTACACGTGGCTCGAGCAGGCCCGCGACATCCAGGTCTCGGTCCAGGTCCTGGACGCCCTCGCCCGCACGCTGATGCTCGACCCCAGCGAGCGCTCCCACCTCTTCCAACTGGCCGGCGCGGTCGACCCGACCCCGGCGACGGCCTGCCCCTCGGTGACGCCTGCCCTGCGGGCGGTACTGGAGCAACTGGAGCCGTACCCGGCCTGCCTGCAGAACAGCCGGTACGACATCCTCGCCTACAACCGCACGTACGGGCTGCTGCTGTGCGACCTGGACGCCCTGCCGCCGGAGGACCGCAACTGCATGATCCTGTCGTACACGCACGACGAGTGGCGCTCGTCGATCGTGCACCTGACGGAGACCCAACGCCTGATGGCGGCCCGCTTCCGAGCCGCGATGGCCGGCCACCTGGGCGAGCCCGCCTGGAAGACGCTCCTCAAGCGCCTGCGCACGGAGTCCGCCGAGTTCTGCGAGGCGTGGGACCGCCATGAGGTGGTGTCTCACCGCAGCAAGCGGAAGGAGTTCATCAACCGGTATGTGGGGCGGTTGGTGGTGGACCACACCGATCTGTGGCTGAGCCCGGAGGTGGGGCCGCGGATGGTCACCTATGTTCCGGCGGACGAGGAGTCGAGAACCCGTCTGGAGAAGCTGCACGAAATAGCGCTGGCAAGGGCAACGCCCTAAGGGGCGCGGGCCTGTGTAGATATGCGGCTCCGCCGCGTGGGCGCGACCAGCCCCCACCGACCGTCAGCCGCCAGACTACGCACTGACCCGAGACGCTTCGCGCACCTCACCCGACTCCAGCCGCTCAGCCGTACGCTCAGCAGTCCCACGCGCCCACGCCCCACTGGTCACCAACCCCACGACCAGCACCACCAACCCACACCCGGCGACAATCCACCACGCCGGCCGAGTGGCAGAGACGAACGCGGTCCGATACGACGCGGCCCCCACGCCGGAGGCCAGTACCGCCCCGACGACCGCCACCCCCAGCGTCTGCCCCAACTGCCGGCTGGTGGAAGCAACCGCCGCCGCGACCCCCGCCTGCGCCCGCGGCATACCCGACACCGCCGTATTCGTGATCGGCGCGTTGACGAACCCGAAGCCGAGCCCGAACAGGACGTACCCGAGCACCAGCGTCGCGTTCCTGGTCTCCGCCTCGAACGCCGCGAACAGCACCCCGCACGCCGTCATCGCCACCCCCGCGATCAGGAGCGGCAACCGAGGGCCCCGGCTGCCCACGACGCGTCCGGCGACCGGCGCGCAGACGAAGCACAGCGCGGCCATCGGCAGCATCCACAGGCCCGCGTGCAGCGCGTCCAACTGCCGTACGTTCTGCAGGTACAGCGTCGACAGGAACAGGAAGCCACCGAGCGCCGCGAACGCGCTGATCGCGATCACCGTGGCCCCGCTGAACGGCGCCGAGCGGAAGAACCGCAGGTCGATGAGGGGCTCGGCACGGCGGGGCTCGTAGACGAGGAGGGCGGTCAGCGCGGTCAGGGCGATGCCGCCGAGGACGAGGATCTCGGCGGCCGGTGCCGTCGGCGCCGCGATGATCGCGTACGTCAGTGCGCCGAACAGCGCGATGACCAGCACCTGCCCGACCGGGTCGGGGCGCCGGGCCCTCGATGCGCGGGACTCGGGGACGTAGCGGAGGGTGAGGAGCAGTGCCGCCAGCCCCACCGGAAGGTTGACCCAGAAGATCGACCGCCAGCCGACCGACTCCACCAGCAGTCCGCCGACCAGCGGGCCCGCGGCCATGGAGATGCCGACCACACCGCCCCACACCCCGATCGCCCGGGCCCGCTCCCGGGGGTCCGTGAAGGTGTTGGTGATGATCGACATCGCGACCGGGTTGAGCATCGAACCGCCCACCGCCTGGACCATCCGGAACGCGATCAGCGCGTCGAGGTTCGGGGCGAGGGAGCACAGGGCCGAGCCGATGGTGAAGACGACCAGGCCCGCCATGAAGACGCGCTTGCGGCCGATGCGGTCCGCCGTGGAGCCGGCCAGCATCAGCAGCGAGGCGAGCACGAGGGTGTACGCGTCGATGGTCCACTGCAGGCCCGACGTGCTCGCGTCGAGGTCGCGCTGCAGGGCCGGCAGGGCGACGTTGAGCACCGTGTTGTCGAGGCTCACGATCAGCAGGCTCATGCAGCAGATCGCGAGGACCAGCAGTCGGCGGCGAGGGCTGAGCTCCGGCATGCGATCCAGCGTACGCCGGTTTCGATAGTGCGTCTAACTAATGAATTGGCGAACCGGCGGCGGTCGTATGCGTCGCCGTACGCGACAATGGGGGAATGCCCACGACCACCACGCCCCTGCAGATCGGCCCGCACACCGTCCAGCCGCCCGTCGTCCTGGCCCCGATGGCCGGGATCACCAACGCGCCCTTCCGCACGCTGTGCCGGGAGTTCAGCGGTGGCAAGGGGCTGTTCGTCAGCGAGATGATCACCACCCGGGCGCTGGTCGAGCGCAACGAGAAGACCATGCAGCTGATCCACTTCGACGCGACCGAGGAGCCGCGCTCGATCCAGCTGTACGGCGTCGACCCGGCCACCGTCGGCAAGGCCGTCCGCATGATCGCGGAGGAGGGGCTGGCCGATCACATCGACCTGAACTTCGGATGCCCGGTGCCGAAGGTGACCCGGAAGGGCGGCGGCTCCGCGCTGCCGTACAAGCGGAACCTGCTGCGCGCGATCCTTCGGGAAGCGGTCAGCGGTGCCGGTGACCTGCCGGTCACGATGAAGATGCGCAAGGGCATCGACGACGATCACATCACGTACCTCGACGCGGGACGGATCGCCGTCGAGGAGGGGGTCACGGCCATCGCGCTGCACGGCCGCACCGCCGCCCAGCACTACGGGGGCACCGCCGACTGGGACGCCATCGCGCGGCTCAAGGAACATGTGCCGGAGATCCCCGTGCTCGGCAACGGCGACATCTGGTCGGCCGAGGACGCCGTGCGGATGGTGCGGGAGACCGGGTGCGACGGGGTCGTGGTCGGGCGGGGGTGCCTGGGGCGGCCCTGGCTGTTCTCGGATCTGGTCGCGGTCTTCGAGGCGCGGGAGAAAGACATCGCACGTCCCTCCCTCCGCGAGGTCGCCGACGTCATGGTCCGGCATGCCACGCTGCTCGGCGAGTGGATCGGTGACGAGTCGCGCGGGGTCATCGACTTCCGCAAGCACGTGGCCTGGTACCTGAAGGGCTTCGCGGTCGGCTCCGAGATGCGCAAGCGGCTGGCCATCACGTCGTCCCTGGCGGAACTGCGGGGCGGACTGGACGAGTTGGACCTCGACCAGCCCTGGCCGGCCGGCGCCGACGGGCCCCGTGGCCGTACGTCCGGCAACAACCGCGTGGTGCTGCCGGACGGCTGGCTGAAGGACCCGTACGACTGCGCGGGCGTCAGCGAGGACGCCGAACTGGACACCTCCGGCGGCTGATCGCTACTTCGACGGGCTCGGGGTCGAGCCGTACGCCATCAGGAAGCGGTCACGGAAGGAGCTCATCTTCCAGACCGGGGTCGTGGGCGTGGGCTGGAGGCCATCCGCCCAGTTCCAGTCGGCGATCTTGTCCAGCATCTTCGGGTCCTTGGCGACGATCGAGACCGGGACGTCCCGGCTGGCCCTGACGCCGCTGACCCGCGACATCGGCTGGTGGTCGCCGAGGAAGACGAGGACGGTGTCGTCGGTGCCGTAGCGCTCCAGCCACTGGGTGAGGCTGGTGACCGAGTACGAGATCGACTTGCCGTACTCCTGCTTGGAGCGGGTGGAGTCGGAGATGATGTCCGCCGGTTTTGTGCCTGACCGTTGGATGGGCTTGAAGATCGAGCCGTCGCCCAGGTCGTCCCAGTCGACCATCTCGGGGATCGGCGCCCAGGGCTGATGGCTGGAGGTCAGGATGATCTCCGACATCAGGGGCTTGTCCCGCTTCTTGCCGTGGACCTGGCGTTGGAAGGCCTCCAGGGCGTACTGGTCGGGCATCGTCGACCAGCTGAACTTCGGTCCCTTGTAGCCGAGTTGGAAGGCGTTGTAGACCTTGTCCAGGCCGTAGTACTTCTGTTCCGGCCAGGCCTTCTGCACGCCGGGCATGACGCCGACCGTGTCCCAGTCCCCGGTCTTCTGGAAGACCTTGGTGAGGCTGAGGTGGTCGCTGGCCATCACGGTGCGGTAGCGCTGCTGGTTGTCGATCCAGAGGCCGGAGAGTGTCGTGGAGTGGCCCAGCCAGCTGTTGCCGCCGAACGTCGCCGACGTCAGCCAGCCGCTCCTGGCGTGGAAGCCGGCGTCGGTGAGGGCCTTGGTGCTCGTGTCGAGCGTGCCGGTGACGCCGGGGGCGATCTCCGGGTCCTCGAGGGCGCTGCGGCCGTAGCTCTCGATGAACGTGAAGATGACGTCCTTGCCCCGCAGATCCGGGACCAGTTGGGCGGGTGGTGTGTTGCCGAAGGTGTCGGCCTTCGCGTCCCTCGCGAACTGTGCCTCGTCGCGGAGGGTGTCCATCGCCCGGCGTGCGTGGACCTTGATGACGCCGGCGGTGTGGTCCGCGGCGATCGGCACGCCGGCGACCTGGAGACCGAACGCCGTGCAGGTGATCCAGACGGTGCCGGCGATGAGGGCGCCTCTCGACGCGTCCGCCTTGCGGCGGGCCAGGACCTCGCCGACGCGGATGGTGGCCAGGGCGACGAGGGCGATCAGGGCGACGACCAGGAGGATCAGGCCGATCGTGAGGAGCGTCGTGGTCGTGCCGCCGAGGGAGTCCTTCATGTACGACTGGGCGTCGTCGAGGAGTTCCCAGTCCAGGACTACGTTGAAGTGCCTGCCCAGGAATTCGTTGTAGCCCATGTCGAGGACGTTCAGGGCGGTCAGGGCGCCGAGGGCCGCGCCGGTGGTCGCCGCGACGATCAGGCGGGGGCGGCGGGGGAGGGTGAGGAGTACGGCGGCGCCGATGATGGCCTCCGCGGGGAGGCGCATGAACTCCGTGGCCTTGAGGTTGCCGAGGGTGTTCGGCATTTGCAGGCAGACGTGGATGAGGACGGCGGCGAGGGCGGTGAGTGTCCAGCGGAGGTACTTCCTGAACTCGCCAGCTCCGGGTGCCGGGTCGCTTTCGTCGTCGAGTGCGGGCGGCCCCTGTGGGGCATCCTCGCCGTCGGCGGCTGCCACTACGTCGTCGGTCTCGGCGTCCGCGGTTGCCTCGACGGGCAAGTCGTCCTTCTTGCCGGGCAGTTGACGTAGGCGCGTGAAGACGGGCACCCGAAGGTCCTTCCGTGCGAGGCCCCTGGTGGAGTGGTGTGGCGGGCCGCGCTGGGGAGGCTGGGGGCCCGCCGTCATCCCGTACGGTCGGCCCCCGGCCGGTGTTCAGCCCTGGTGCCCCAGCGCTCGGCAAACGCTGGGCAAACACCAGGCCAACAGGCCCGCCGCCCTCCTCCCGCGCTCCCTCCTACGCCCCTCCCACCGCCGTCAGCAGCGCCAACGGGGCCGCCGCCGAGCGGGATTCGCGTACGCAGGCGTGCGGGTACGGCACCGGTTCCGTGTGCGTGTCGCGGCCGTAGCCCGCGAGGACCTCCGGCAGACGGTGGCCGGTCGTCGTCGCCGCGTCGACCAGGGCGTGGGCGACCGTGCGGGCCTCGTCGTGGAGGCCGTAGCGGGCCAGGCCCAGCGTGATCAGGGCGTTGTCGTGCGGCCAGACCGAGCCTCGGTGGTAGGAGAGGGGGTGGTACGCCGGCTGGCCGGAGGCGAGGGTGCGGACGCCCCAGCCCGAGAAGAAGTCCGGTTCCAGGAGGCGGCGGCCCACCAGTTCGCCGTACTCCTTGTCCAACAGGCCGGACCAGAGCAGGTGTCCCGCGTCCGAGGCCAGGGCGTTCACCTGGTGGCCCGCGCCGTCCAGCGCCAGGGCGGGGAACGCGTGCTCCGGCATCCAGAAGTCCCGCTGGAAACGGTCCCGTAGGTCGCCGGCCGCCTGTTCCAGGAGGGCCGCGTAGGTCTCGTCCTGCCACACCGTGCGGGACAGCCACGCCGTGCGGCGCAGGGCGTCGTACGCGTAGCCCTGGGCGCCCACCGCCATCACCGGTCCGGCGGGGCGGGTGCCGTCGGCCGAACAGATGGCGCCGGGGGAGTCCTTCCAGTTCTGGTTGGCGAGGCCGCCCTCGTCGGCGCGGTACACCAGGTAGCCGCGGGAGGTCAGGCCGCCGTGGTCCAGCATCCAGCCGATCGCCGCCCGCGCGTGCCGCTCCAGCCGGCGGGCCGGTGCCGTGTCGCCGGTCTGCTCGACGTACGCGCCCAGCAGGATCAGGAACAGCGGCGTCGCGTCCACCGAGCCGTAGTAACGGCCGTACGGCACCTGCCCGAAGTGCGCCAGCTCGCCGTGCCGTACCTCGTGCACGATCTTGCCGGGCTGGGCGACCGACTCGGGGCCCGTCTCCGTCGCCTGGGTCGCGGCCAGTGCGGGGAGGGTGGCGGCGGCCAGCTGCGGGCGGTAGGGGAGGGCGAAGAGGGAGGTCAGGAGGGCGTCTCGGCCCAGGAGGGTCAGGAACCAGGGGGCGCCGGCGGCCGGGACGCGCAGTTCCTCGCCGTCGGGGCCCGTCGCCGGGACCTGCAGCGAGGCCAGATCGGCCAGGCCCCGGGCGCACGCGGCGGCCAGCTCCGGCCAGCCGGTCGGGAAGGCCACGCCCTCCACGAACTCGCCCTCCAGCGCCAGGAGTTGATCGTTGCGGGCGGCGGGGGAGTGCGGTACCCGCAGCGCCCGTTTGTCGCCGTGCGGGCGGGCCATCACCCGCAGGGTCAGTTCCGTCGTGCCGTGGGGTTCCAGCTCCAGGGCCCAGACGAGGCGGCGGGCACCGGTGCCGGTCTCCTCGACGCCGTCGGGGGCGGGGTCGGCCGTCACGGTCGTGATCGAGCGCCACTCGCCGCGCTGGTAGGTGAACTCCACGCCGTGGTCCAGGACCTGGCGGGAGCGGGTGGCGCCGGTCTTGGCGTAGGTGCGGTGGTCGGAGCGGAGCTCGAACTGGTCGGTGAAGTCGGCGTCGGCGGTGACGGCGAGGTGGACCGTCGTCGGCACCGGGCGGTTGCTCGTCACGCGCAGGGACTCCACGAACGAGCCGTCGCCGACGGCCTGTTCACGGAAGAGCGTGTACGCGGGCGGTTCGTTGCGGCCGCCGCGCGGGACCAGGACGCAGCGGGCGGTGTCCCCGTCGGCGACCGGGCTGAGCGTCTCGGGCACGGCCCCGTCGACCGTGAGCTGCCAGCGGCTCAGGTGCCGGGCGTCACGGACGAACAACCCCTCCGGGGAGCCGACGCCCCGTACGCCGCTGATGTCCCCACGGTCGCCCACGGCGGCGAACGTGCCCCCGTACACGAGCAGATGATGGCGGTCCGTCATCCCCGGTTACCTCCCTTGAATCCCGTCATCGCAGTGGCTTCGGTTTCCGGCTGTGGGCCGGTCTCGCTGTGCAGCAGGTCCAGCGCGAGCGCCGCGGTCCAGCCGAAGCCGGTGGCTCCGCAGGCCTCGCCGGTGTACGGGTCGACGTACTCGGCGAAGTCGGAGGCGGCGGCGAGCTCCAGCACCGCCGCGCGCAGGGCGTCGGCCCGCTCCCGCTCGCCGTGCGTGCGCAGCCCGCGCTCCAGCAGCCAGCTCGTGTTGAACCAGGCCGGGCCCCGCCAGTAGCGGTGCCGGTCGAAGGCCTCGCCGAGGAGGTCGTACGACGGGGCGAGGCGGGTGGTGTCGCCGAGCCCGAAGTGCCGTCCGTGGGCCGTGCGGACCAGGGCGGCGGCGATGTCGCGCGGGAGGGTGGGGAGGAGGAGGGGGATCAGGCCGGAGACGCTGCGCTCCGGGATCAGCTCCCCGACCGGGCCGCCGCTCCTCCCCTCGCCCCGCCCGTCGCTTCGGCCGCCGCTGCGCACGTCGCGGCAGAAGAACATCCCCTCCGCCGGGTCCCACATCCGCTCGATCAGCGCCGCCGTCAGGCGCTCGGCGCGCGCGTGCCGGGCCGTGGCCGTCGCCCCCAGCTCCCCCGCGATCCGGGCCAGCGCGTGCTCGGAGGCGATGAGCAGGGCGTTGAACGCCGGGTCCTCGACCGCGAAGTCGCTTGCGCCATCGGCGTATCCGCCGTCCCGGTAGTCGGTGGCCAGCCGCACATACCGCCCGTAGTCCAGATCCGTCGGCCGGTCCTCGGCGGAGCCGTGGTCGAGGTCGGCGCGGCGGAAGGAGCGGGCCGGGGCGGGCGTGACCCTGCTCAGGGGCGCGTCCCAGCAGGGGCTGTTGTCCATCCCCTGTTCCCAGGGGTGCACGACGGACGCGAGACCGCCTCCGCCCAGGTCGCGCCCGTGCAGCAGATAGCGGTGCCAGGCGGCCAGCCGGGGATACACCCGGGTGAGGAAGCCGCGCGCACGGGACAGTCCCGGGTCGGCACGGTGCACCAGCCACGCGGCCAGCGCGTGCACCGGTGGCTGCACGATGCCGGAGGTCTGTACGGTGCGCGGGGCGCCCGCAGCGCGCCCCGCGGTCGAGGAGCGCCAGAAGTCGGGGCTCGGGAAGTAGGCGTCGAGCGGCACGGAGGGGTTGAAGACGATGTGCGGCACGCGCCCGTCACCCCACTGGGCGTCCAGCAGCGTCTCCAGTTCCGTCTGCGCACGGTACGGCGAGATGTGCCTCAGGCCGATCGCGATGAACGCCGAGTCCCAGGACCACTGGTGCGGATACAGGCTGCGCGAGGGCACCGTCGAGGTGCCGGTCCAGTTGGCCTCCAGCACCTGCGCGGCCCTGACGTGCGGTGAATCCGCCGCAGGGGGCGGATCGTATGCGATGTCACGCTCCGTGGGACGGGCTGTGAGCTGGGCAGTGCGATCCACTCGGGGCTCCCCGAAAGACGTCCGGCCGACCGGTTCGGTCATGGCTACCGTAGAGTTACGTCTATTTAACACGCAAAACTCAATATGTAATGCAGAGTTGAGAAACACAAGGGGGTGTGCATGAGCGCACGGGGTCAGACCGGCGTCGGAGAACTGCTCGGACTGGTGCGGAGCGGACGGGCCGTCACGCGCGGAGCGCTCCAGCAGGCCACCGGGCTGTCCCGTGCCACCGTCGGCCAGCGCCTCGACCGGCTCTTCCGCGCGGGCTGGCTGCGCGAGGGCGCCGGGGGTCCGGTGGACTCCCCGCTCGGCGGCCGTCCCTCCATCACCCTCGAGTTCGACGACGCCCACGCCGTCGTCCTCGCCGCCGACCTGGAGACCCGGCACGCGCGCGCCGCCGTCCTGTCACTGACCGGCGAGATCCTCGCCGAGCACACCGGCACGCTGGTCATCGAGGACGGGCCGGACGCGGTGCTGGGTGAGCTGGGCCGCTGGTTCGCCGAGCTCCTGGAGAAGGCCGGCCACCGCGCCGAGGAGGTCTGCGGCATCGGGCTGGCGGTCCCGGGCCCGGTCGACACCGAGACCGGCCGGGTGGTCCAGCCGCCGATCATGCCGGGCTGGGACGGCTACGACATAGCGGGGCGCCTCGCCAGAGCCTTCACCGAGGCCACCGACGCCGCCCCGGTCCCGGTCCTGGTGGACAACGACGCCAACCTCATGGCGTACGGCGAACAGCGCACGGCTTTCCCCGACTGCTCGGCGTTCGTCCTGGTCAAGGTCTCGACCGGCATCGGCGCCGGAGTCGTCGTCGGCGGGTCGATCTACCGGGGCATCGACGGGGGCGCCGGCGACATCGGGCACATCCGGGTGCCGGCGGGCGCCGACGCGCTGTGCCGGTGCGGTTCGTACGGCTGCCTGGCCGCCGTCGCCAGTGGCCGTGCCGTGGCCCGGCGGCTGGCCGAGAGCGGGGTGCCGGCGGCCTCGGGTGCGGATGTGCGGGACCTGCTGGCGTCGGGGGACCCGGGGGCGGCCGCGCTGGCGCGGGAGGCCGGGCGGCAGGTCGGGGACGTGCTGGCGACGGTCGTGACGCTGCTCAACCCCGGGGTCCTGATGATCGCCGGAGATCTGGCCGGAACGCCCTTCCTCACCGGCGTACGGGAGTTGCTGTACCAGCGGGCGCTGCCGCGCTCCACCGCTCATCTGGACGTCGTGACCTCGCGGCTGGGGGAGCGGGCGGGGCTGGTGGGTGCCGGAGCGCTGGTCGTGGAGCATCTCTACGCGCCGGAGCGGGTGGAGGAACGGCTGCTCGCGATGGGGCTGTGAGCTGGGATGTGTGACGGGCGCGTTTCGGTCCTGGGGCGTGTCCGGAGCATGTCCGCATGGTGAAATCCGGTCGGCTGTGGCAGCGTGATTCTCGCCACCCTTGATAAGGGTTGCGCTCAGATGAGCGGATCTTGAGCGGTTGCACTTCTCCAAGGGGTGGCACTCGGTGCCACCCCTTGATCGTTCATCGATCGAAATCAGACGTGCAGGATGGCTGCTCATCTGAGCGCAAAACCGTACCCGTGGAAGGTCTTGCGTTCAAGAAGTGAAAACATCCGTCCGTCACCGCTTGCCAAGCCTTGACTTTCGATCCACTGGCGGACGACTGGTTACGGGCGCATGACACGCGAGTAGACGTACCCAGGCGCCTTCGATCTGGGTATGTTCCTCGCCGTCAGGGCAGCCACCGCGTCCTCGAGGGAGTCGAGACCGTGTCGGAAAACAAAGAACCCCACGTAGCGAAGTTCGTTTACGACTTCACCGAGGGAAACAAGGACCTCAAGGACCTCTTGGGTGGCAAGGGCGCCAACCTCGCCGAGATGACCAACCTGGGACTCCCCGTTCCCCCGGGCTTCACGATCACGACGGAAGCCTGCAAGGTCTACCTCGACAGCGGCGAGGAGCCGGCGGCACTGCGTGACGAGGTGAGTGCGCACCTCGACGCCCTCGAGACCAAGATGGGCAAGAAGCTCGGCCAGGCCGACAACCCCCTGCTGGTCTCCGTCCGTTCCGGCGCGAAGTTCTCCATGCCCGGAATGATGGACACGGTCCTCAACATCGGGCTCTCCGACAAGTCCGTGAAGGGCCTCGCCGACCAGGCCGGCGACGAGCGGTTCGCCTGGGACTCCTACCGCCGTCTCATCCAGATGTTCGGCAAGACGGTCCTCGGCGTCGACGGCGAGCTCTTCGAGGAAGCCCTCGACAAGGCCAAGGAGGCCAAGAAGGTCACGGTCGACACCGACCTGGAGGCCGCCGACCTCAAGAAGCTGGTCACCTCCTTCAAGAAGATCGTCAAGAAGGAGGCCGGCCGGGACTTCCCGCAGGACCCGCGCGAGCAGATGGACCTCGCCATCAAGGCGGTCTTCGACTCCTGGAACGGCGACCGGGCCAAGCTGTACCGCCGCCAGGAGCGCATCCCGCACGACCTCGGCACGGCCGTCAACGTCTGCTCCATGGTCTTCGGCAACCTCGGCCCGGACTCCGGCACCGGCGTCGCCTTCACCCGTGACCCCGCCTCCGGCCACCAGGGCGTGTACGGCGACTACCTGCAGAACGCCCAGGGCGAGGACGTGGTCGCGGGCATCCGCAACACCGTTCCGCTGGCGGAGCTGGAGACGATCGACAAGAAGTCGTACGACCAGCTGATGCAGATCATGGAGACGCTGGAGAACCACTACAAGGACCTCTGCGACATCGAGTTCACCATCGAGCGCGGTCAGCTGTGGATGCTCCAGACCCGCGTCGGCAAGCGCACGGCGGGCGCGGCCTTCCGTATCGCCACGCAGCTGGTCGACCAGGGCGTGATCGACGAGGCGGAGGCGCTGCAGCGCGTCAACGGCGCCCAGCTCGCCCAGCTGATGTTCCCGAAGTTCGACGAGGAGGCGAAGGTCGAGCAGGTCGGCCGGGGCATCGCGGCGTCGCCGGGTGCGGCGGTCGGCAAGGCGGTCTTCGACTCGTACACCGCCGTGAAGTGGTCGCGCTCGGGTGAGAAGGTCATCCTGGTCCGCCGCGAGACCAACCCCGACGACCTGGACGGCATGATCGCGGCCGAGGGAATCCTGACGTCGCGCGGCGGCAAGACCTCGCACGCCGCCGTGGTGGCGCGCGGCATGGGCAAGACCTGCGTGTGCGGCGCGGAGGAGCTCGAGGTCGACACCAAGCGCCGTCGTATGACCGTCCCCGGCGGGCACGTGGTGGAGGAAGGCGACGTCATCTCCATCGACGGGTCGTCCGGCAAGGTCTACCTGGGCGAGGTTCCGGTGGTCCCGTCCCCCGTCGTGGAGTACTTCGAGGGCCGCATGCACGCGGGCGCCCAGGACGCCGACGAGCTGGTCGAGGCGGTGCACCGCATCATGGCCTTCGCCGACCGCAAGCGCCGGCTGCGGGTGCGCGCCAACGCGGACAACGCCGAGGACGCGATGCGCGCCCGTCGCTTCGGCGCCCAGGGCATCGGCCTGTGCCGCACCGAGCACATGTTCCTCGGCGACCGCCGTGAACTGGTCGAGCGCCTCATCCTGGCGCACACCGAGGACGAGCGCGAGGAGAGCCTTAAGGCGCTGCTCCCGCTGCAGAAGCAGGACTTCGTCGAGCTGTTCTCGGCGATGGACGGCCTGCCGGTGACGATCCGTCTCCTGGACCCGCCGCTGCACGAGTTCCTGCCGGACATCACCGAGCTGTCGGTCCGCGTCGCCCTCGCCGAGTCCCGCCAGGAGCCGCACGAGAACGAACTGCGGCTGCTCCAGGCCGTGCACCGCCTGCACGAGCAGAACCCGATGCTGGGCCTGCGCGGTGTGCGCCTCGGCCTGGTCATCCCCGGCCTGTTCACGATGCAGGTCCGCGCGATCGCCGAGGCCGCGGCCGAGCGCAAGAACGCCAAGGGCGACCCGCGCGCCGAGATCATGATCCCGCTCGTCGGCACGGTCCAGGAGCTGGAGATCGTCCGCGAGGAGGCCGACCAGGTCATCGCGGAGGTCGAGGCGGCGACCGGCACGAAGCTCAAGCTGTCGATCGGCACGATGATCGAACTGCCGCGCGCCGCGCTGACCGCCGGTCAGATCGCCGAGGCGGCGGAGTTCTTCTCCTTCGGCACCAATGATCTGACTCAGACGGTGTGGGGCTTCAGCCGGGACGACGTGGAGGCCTCGTTCTTCACGGCGTACCTGGAGAAGGGCATCTTCGGTGTCTCCCCGTTCGAGACGATCGACAAGGACGGCGTGGGCTCGCTCGTCGCCGCCGCGGCGAAGGCGGGGCGTGAGACCCGGCCGGACCTGAAGCTCGGCGTGTGCGGCGAGCACGGCGGCGACCCCGAGTCGGTGCACTTCTTCCACGAGGTCGGCCTCGACTACGTCTCCTGCTCGCCGTTCCGGATCCCGGTGGCGCGGCTGGAGGCGGGGCGGGCGGCCACGCAGTCGGAGGGCAGCGACCACCGGTAGGGGCAACGCCGGTCAGCGGCAGGCCCTACGGCCACCGGTAGGCCGTACGGCCACTGAAACTCCGGAGTCGTCGCCCGTCCCCGACCCTCAAGACCGATGGGCGGCGACTCCGGTGCACTAAAGAGGGCGGCACCCTGTGCGGGGGTGCTGCCCTCTCCTGCATCAGCTGCGGAGGCAAACTCCCGCCGGCGTATCGGCCGCTGACGCCGATGGTGCCGCGGTCGAGGGCTGACACAGGCTCTTAGTGGCTCGCGCCCGGCGGATGCAGGCCGCGGGAATCCGCACGTCGGCGTAGCGTGCCAGGTCGGCCCGCCAGGAGGGTTGGCCAAGTAATTCCGTAGCACGGTCGTCGGAATCCCCGCGCGACCTGCACCGCCCGTCGGGCGGCGGGGTTTGGTACGGCCGCGGCCCTGGGCCTGTTCCGGTGCGGCGGAGCAGTGTGTCCCGTGCGACTCGTTGCCCCGCGCCAGGAGGGCAGGGGCACGGCGCATCAACCAGGGGGGTACGTGATGAGTTCTCACCCGTCGGACGCCTTCGCGGGCGGACTGGGGTACGTGGACAAGTCCAGCGGCCGGCGCAAGGTCTTCCGCCCGTCCACGGGCGAGGCCATGGTGCGCCTGGAACCAGGCATCACCAGGGAGGCCGTGGAAACTCTCGTGGAGAGTGGTCCGCTCCTGGAGATCAGTGAGGGTGTCAACCGGGCACGGGGGTTCGCTGCGGTGCGGCTGGACCCGGCCGCGGGCGGCGATGCCGCAGCCCTGACCGCGCAGCCGGCCGTCACCGACGCCCTGCCGGTGATGATCGACGAGGACGGTGCGACGAGGTACTTCGTCCCCGGTGAGCTCACCGTCCGTTTCGACGACACCGTCGACTCCGAACGGGCGACGGCGCTCATCTCCAGGCAGGGCAGCGCCGTGGTCACCGTCCAGCGCACTCCCGGGTACTACACGGTCACCGTTCCGCAGGGCCAGGACCTGTTCGCTGCTGTCCGGGCCTACTCCGCCCTGCCCGAGGTACGGTTCGCCGAGCCCTCCGAGGCGGGTTTCAATGACGCGTTGTACCTGCCCGACGACGTCGACTTCGCCCGCCTGTGGGGCTTACGCAATGCCGGGCAGCCCGTGCGCGGCGTGCTGGGCACCGCCGGTACCGACATCCGGTCCACGGACGCCTGGGACGTCACCCGCGGCGTGCCGGACGTCGTGATCGCGATCATCGACACCGGCGTCACCCTCACCCACCCCGACCTCGCGGCCAACCTGCTGCCCCAGGGCGGCGAGGACTGGGACTTCGCCGACGGCCCCGACCGCGTACCCGAGGACCACGACGGCCACGGCACGCACGTGGCCGGCACCGCCGCGGCCGTGGACAATACCCGCGGAGTGATCGGCGTGGCACCGGACTGCCGCATCATGCCCCTGAGGATCGACCTCACCACGGGCATGAACCAGAACCGCGCCGACGCCATCGCCTACGTCGGCCGCCAGGCGCGGGCGCACCGCGAGCGCCGCTACGTCATCAACTGCAGCTGGCGCACCAGCGGCGACCACGCGGGCATCCGCACCGCGATACGCGAGACCGTCGCCGAGAACGTGGTCATCGTCTTCGCAGCAGGCAACGACAACGTCGACACCGCTGTCACGCCGCGGTACCCCGGCGTCTACTCCGAGGTCATCGCGGTCGCCGCGCTGGACAGCCGGAACAAGAAGGCGTCGTTCTCCAACTACGGTACGACCGTCGACATCAGCGCCCCCGGCGTCCACACCTGGTCCACGTACCGGGGCGGCGGATACGCCTTCCTCAGCGGTACGTCCATGGCCGCGCCGCATGTCGCCGGTGTCGCCGCCCTGGTCTGGTCGCGCAACCTCGAACTGACCCAGGAACAGGTCCGGGCCGTCGTGGAGAGCACCTGCGACGACACGAACCAGGACAACCCCGGTTACGCCGGAAAGCTCGGCCGCGGGCGCGCCAACGCCTTCCGCGCGGTCACCAGTCGTCTGATCGCCTTCACCCCCGAACGGGCCGGTGCGGAGATCGGCGGATTCGACGTGTGGGACGGACGGGACCAGGCGATCGCGTTCGACTACGACCACAGCGGCAGGCAGGACCACCTGGTCTTCTACCGTCCTGGGACGGGCACGCTGTGGATTTTGAAGCACGGGGCCGGGAACAACTTCACCCCCGTCTACGCGGAGGGTTCGCCGGGCAAGGGCATCAGCGGCTACGACCTGGCCGACGACCGGGACCGGGTGTTCGCGTTCGATTACGACCACAGTGGCAAGCTCGACCACCTGGTGCTCTACCGTCCTGGGACGGGCACGCTGTGGATTTTGAAGCACGGGGCCGGGAACAACTTCACCCCCGTCTACGCGGAGGGTTCGCCGGGCCGGGGCATAGGGGGCTACGACCTGGCCGACAGCCGTGATCAGGTGTTCGCGTTCGATTACGACCACAGTGGCAAGCTCGACCATCTGGTGCTCTACCGCCCCGGTACCGGCACGCTGTGGATTCTGCGCCATGAGGCCGGAGGGGGCTTCACTCCCGTGTACTCCGAGGGTTCGCCGGGCCGGGGCATAGGCGGCTACGACCTGGCCGACAGCCGTGATCAGGTGTTCGCGTTCGATTACGACCACAGTGGCAAGCTCGACCATCTGGTGCGATTCTGCGCCACGAGTCCGACGACACCTTCGGTCAGGTCTACGCGGAGGGTTCGCCGGGCCGGGGCATAGGCGGCTACGACCTCGCCGACAACCGGGACCGGGTCCTGGCCCTGGACTACGAGCACAACGGCAAGGCCGACCACCTCGTCCTCTACCGGCCCGGCGCCCGCGTCATCTGGAACGTCCGGCACAGCGGAAACGTCTGACGCCGGCCGAGCGCGGGAGTGCTGCACGGCCTCGAAGGGCTTCGGCTCTCCGATGCCGCGCAGCCGCGGGTCGAGCACCCGCGCCCTGCACCGAAGTCGATGGCCTGAGAAGGACTCGGCCCGCTCGGCCGGGATCGCCGCGTGGCGGAGCTGGGTGCCGAGATCGGTGGCCTGTGCACGACGTGACGAGACGGGTAGCTATGTCGCAGACCGAGGGCGCTCGGCTCGGCCCCGCCCGCTGAGTGCCCCCACCTACCCGCGCCGCAGGGCCCTCACGACGACCGAACCCCAGAACGCGTTCACCGGATCCGCGGGCCGGAACACGTAGTCGACGGCATAGCCGTACTCGCCGAGGAGGCGGGCCCACCCGGTCAGTGAGTACATCCACCGCACCGTCCACATGGACCGAGCCGGCCCCGTCCGCACCAGCATGCGTCGCCTGCCCTCCGGCATGCCCGGTGAGCGGGTCAGGCAGGAGAACACCAGGCGTCCGCCGGGGCGGAGGCGGTCGGTCAGGGCGGGCAGGATGCGGTGCGGGTCGGCGAACCACAGAGCGCCGAAGTTGGAGAACGCCGCGTCCAGGAGGGGGAGGCGGGAGATGATCGGCACCGCGTCACCCAGCCACCACTCCAGGGTCCGTATGTGTCCGAAGCTGGTCATGGCGTGGTGGATGCGCACCGGAGACACGTCGATCCCGATGCCGCGTGCGAGGCCGTGCTCGGTGAGGCCGGCGAGCTGTGCTCCGTGACCGCAGCCGAGCTCCGCTACGGTCGCGCCGGTCAGGGGCCCGAGGAGTTCCGGACCGGGGCCGGGGGCCGTACGGAACGTCCAGGCCATGGCCTTCGGGCGAGCCCGGTTCGGGCGGCCGATTCCGTCCCAGGTGGCGGCGTTCAGGCGGGCGTCGGCGGCGTGTTGCGTCATCGCGGTCACAGGGGCCGCCCTTCCCGGAGACACACGACGGTTCCGCAGCGGGCGGCGGTGTGCAGGGCGGTGAGTGTCGGCAGGTGTGCCGACAGGGGCGTCGTCTCCAACTCGGGCAGGGAGAAGAGGCCGTCCTGGTTGTGTTCGGGGCTGCGTCTGATGGTCTGCCCGGTTGCGAGGGTGCCGCCGTGGAAGAAGAAGTCGATCGCCGGGCCTGTTCCCTTCACGTCGGCTCGGTGGTCGTAGCCGAGGAATCGAAGAGGCTGGTCGAGGACGATGCCGGTCTCCTCGTACAGTTCTCGGCGCGCGGCGGTCGGCGGGTCCTCCCCGTGGTCCAGCATTCCGCCCGGCAGCCACCAGGTTCCAGCCATCGGCCGGTCCTCGGCGTAGCGGAGCAGCAGGATGCGGCCATCGGGGTCCAGGAGCAGCACGCAGGACGCGACGACGGCCTGCGGAAGGGTTCGGATCCACTCCTCGCGCGGCCGCACTCGCTCCACGTCAGCCCTCCCGGACGGCGACGGTGCGGGCCGCGGCCTGCTTCAGGTGTTCGGTGAACACGGCCTCGGGGTCGGGTACGCCGAGGCGGTGCAGCGTCACCATCGACGTGATGATCACGTCGCAGACCTCCGCCGTCACGTCGTCCCAGGTATGGCTCGCTCCCTTCCGCGGGTTCGTGCCGGTCGCTCCGATGACGGCCTGGGCGGCTTCGCCGAACTCCTCCCCGATCTTCAGCACTTGGAGTACGCGCCGCTCGGCGGCGGGCACGTGCGCTGTGGAACGGTCGAGGAACGCGGCGAGTTCGGCCGTGGTCTGCCACGCGGTCGTGTCCAACGTCGTTGTTCCTTCCCTCGGTTGGGCGAGGCCGGGTCAGCCGCCCACCCGAAGGAACGTAGCGCGACGCAGAGGGGCACCGGCAGGGCGTCAGTGGGGCGTCAGCGGGGCGCGCGACGCCTGCGCACCGCCAGCAGCACCCGCCCCCGGCGAGCAGGGCGGCCGCACCGCCCGCCGCGATGTACGGCGTGCTGTCGTCGCCCCCGGTCTCGGCCAGGTCGGTGCCGCCCTCTCACGTCAGGCGCGGTCCGACTCGTTCATCCCCTCCGTGGCCGCGACCCGGTCGCCACGGCGGCCCAGAAGGGAGCTTCCCGCGACCACCAGGCCGACGGCGACGACCTTGGCGGCCGCGTGGTAGCCGCCCGCCATCTCCTCCGGGGCGCCGGGCAGCCGGAAGAAGCCCCACGCCGCTACGAGACACCCGAAGGCGATCAGTCCGACAGCCCCCCAGGTGCCGAGCTCCGCCCACCAGGGCCCGGAGCCGTGACCCCGTTCGTCGGTCTGCTCGGCGTCCTTGCCAGTCAAGGTCTGTTCTCCTCCGCGTGTGGTGGTCACGAGGAGAGACGGGAGGACGGTGCGGTGGGTTCACTGACCCGCTCAGCCCACCAGCGGCGGGCGCTCCGCGTACTCGTCGTAACCGCCGGGCAGCGGGCGCGTGTCCAGGTAGAACCACTGGGCGTCCGGGCCGGGGGCCGAGGCCGCGGTCGGTGTCGGGCTCGGTGTCGGCTCGGGTGTCCTGGCCGCCGGTGCCTCCGCCTTCGGCGGTCCCGGCATCAGAAGCTCCACGCGCAGTCCCATCCCCCGCTGCTGTGCCGTGAACTCCTCCACCTGGTTGCGGCACGCGTGGTCCAGATGTGTCACCCCGGTCAGGTCCAGGCGGATGCGAGGCTTGCCCGAGGCCGCCGCGGACTCCAGGGCCTCGATGACCTGGGGAAGGCGTAGGAAGGTCGCGTTGCCCGCCATGACGACCTTGGCCGTGTCGTCCTCGATGTGCTGCCGGATGACGGTCTGGGACATGCGCAGGGCCGCGAGGACGATGCCGGCTGCCAGGCCGAGCAGGACGCCCTCCAGCAGTGCCGTCGCCACGATGACCAGTGTCGTCACCGTCATGACGACGAACTCGCCCCTGTCCTGGCGCCACATCTTCGGGAACTCCTCCGGCGCGAACAGCTTCCAGCCGCTGTGGACCAGGACCCCTGCCAGCACCGAGATCGGGATCAACGCCAGCACCTGCGGCAGCAGCAGGGCGAAGGCCAGCAGCCACAGGCCGTGCAGGGTGCGGGAGATGCGGGTCTTCGCGCCGGCCTGGACGTTGGCCGAGCTGCGGGCGACGACCGCGGTGATCGGGAGGGCGCCGAGGACGCCCGCGACCGTGTTGCCGGCGCCCTGGGCGATGAGTTCGGTGTTGTAGCGGGTGCGCGGACCGCTGTGCATACGGTCCACGGCGGCCGCGGTGAACAGGCTCTCCGCGGAGGCGATGACCGTGAAGGTGAGGATGGAGCCGATGATCGCGGTGTCCGCGAGGCCCGCGAACTGCTCGGCTCCGGGGACCTGTACGGCCGCCAGCAGATTGCCGACCTGGAGCGTCTTGACGTCCACCCCGGGCAGCGCCGCGACGGCGATGCCGATGCCGACCGCGACCAGCGCGGCGGGGATCCGCTTCGCCGGGCCCGGCACCTTCTTCCATACGAAGCTCAGCACGATCGTGGCGACGCCGAGCAGCGTGGCGATCATCGCCTGGCGGTTGGTGAGGATGTCGGCGAACAGGGCCGGGATGCCCGCCATGTTCTCGATCGGCGTGCCGGGGGCCTTGCTGTCGGCCATCGGGTAGGCCTGGCTGAACATCAGCGGCAGCCCGATGCCGGCCAGCATGCCCTGGACGACCGCGATGGAGATCGCCTGGAACATCCGGCCGAGGCGTACGACGCCGAGGACGATCTGCAGGATGCCCGAGAACAGCACGATCACGCCGAGCATGGCCACGCCGTGCTCCAGCACCGTCTCCGCGACGAGCGCGGCGAGCCCGGCGGCCGGCCCGCTGACCTGGAGCGTGCTGCCCCGCACCACGCCGACGACCAAGCCGCCGATCACCCCGGAGATGATCCCGAGCTCGGCGGGGACACCGGAGGCGACGGCCACGCCGATGCACAGGGGCAGGGCGACGAGGAAGACGACGAGGGAGGCGGTGATCTCGTTGGCGAGGTCGGGCTTGGCGGCGCCGGGCTTCGCCGACGGGGCGGTGGGGCTCTTCGCCGCGGCGCTCTTCGCCGGGGCGCTCTGCGTCGGGACACTCCTCGCCGGGGCTCCGGCGGTCGTCGGCGCGGCCGTCTGCGTGCGCCCCTTCGTGAGCCCCCTCGTCCGCCCGGACCCGCGCCCTCGCGCATGCGCCCCGCTCATCCGCTATGCACCCGGAACAGACCGTCGCCCTCCAGCTCGTGCACCTGCCCGGTGTCCACCTCGTAGTACCAGCCGTGCAGCCGCAGCCGCCCCGCGTCCAGCCGCTGGCGTACGACGGGGTAAGACCGCAGTACGGCAAGCTGGTTGACGACATTTCCCTGCGCCACGTCGGGCAGCGACGGGTCGTCGGAGGCGGTCGTGAGGACCGGTGCCAGTTCGGGGCGGGCCAGTCGCAGCCAGGCGTCCACGCCGGGCAGCGCGGAGAGGTCGTCGCCGGACTTCAGCGCCCCCATCGCGCCGCAGTGTGAGTGACCGCACACGATGATGTCCTGAACGCCGAGCACCTCCAGTGCGTACTCGACGGTGGCGGCCTCTCCCGACGCGCCGGGGCTGCCGTACGGCGGCACGATATTGCCCGCGTTGCGGAGTTCGAATATCTCTCCGGGCCGTGCCCCGGTAATCAGTGCGGGTATGACCCGCGAGTCCGAGCAGGTAATGAAGAGCGCCTCGGGATATTGCCCCTCGGCCAGTTTCCGGTATTCACCGCTCTCGAAATCGACCCGCCGTTTGAACGAGCGGGCGCGGTCCAGCAATGCCTTCAACGGTGTCTCCTCGGTTGGGAGTTCGGCCAGGTCATCACACCGTAGAGAGGGCCACACCAGACGAAGGTTAAGCGAAGGCCAGAGCGCGCCCAGGAATTGGACATTCTTTGTCGCGCGGCCATGCAAGCGCTTGTCCCCTGTAGCGTGTTGACTTCAGGGCAGAGAATGTTAATTCGAGAGACAGGGTCAATGGGCATACGAGTACTGCTCATAGAGGACGACGAGACGATCGCCGAACCGCTCGTCGAGGGGCTGGCCAATTTCGGCCTGACGGTGGATCACGTCACCACCGGCGCCGAGGGGCTGAGAAGGCCGTACGGCGATGTCGTGCTGCTCGACCTCGGGTTGCCGGACATGGACGGCATCGACGTCTGCCGCCGCATCCGCCAGGTCTCGGACGTGCCGGTCATCATCCTGAGTGCGCGGGGTGAGGAGGCCGACCGGGTGCTGGGGCTGGAGCTCGGTGCGGACGACTATCTGGCGAAGCCGTTCAGCGTACGGGAGCTGGTGGCACGCGTGCGGGCGGTGACCCGGCGGACCCAGCGGACGGAGGCGGTGGCGGAGCAGGGGCGGGCGGGGATGGTGGCGGACCCGGTGCGCCTCGGTGCGGTGGCGGCGGAACCGCTCGCTCCAACGCCGCCTCGGCCGTACGAGACCACGCCGCCCCGGCCGTACGAGGCCGCGCCGACACCGTCGTACGAGATCGCGCCGCCCCCGTCGCACGAGGCCGCGCCACCCTCGTCGTACGACGACACCGCGCCCCAGCCCATGTACGTCCCGGGCCCCCTCGTCGTCGACCGCCGCACCCGTCAGGTCTGGGTCGGCGAGGCGCCCGTGACGCTCACGCCCAAGGAGTTCGAGCTGCTGGCGCTGCTGGCCGAGGACCCCGGTGCGGTGTACTCCCGGCAGCAGATCCTGGACCGGGTGTGGGATCCGCACTACGAGGGCCCGACCAAGACACTGGACGTCCATGTCGCCTCGCTGCGGCGGAAGTTGGGCGACCCGGCGTGGATCCAGACGCTGCGCGGGGTCGGCTTCCGGCTGGCGGTGCAGGCGGAGCCGGGCGGGCAGCAGGTGTCCTCGCCATGACCCGCCGGCTGCTGCTCAGCTATCTGAGCCTGGCCGCGCTCGTCCTGCTCTGTCTGGAGATCCCGCTGGGCTTCGTCTACTCGCGCAGCGAGCGGGAGCGGGTGGTGAACGCGGCGAAGGACGAGGCGGAATCGGTGTCGGCGTACGCCTCGCTGTCCCTCAGCGCGGGGCGGGCGGAGCGGGACCTGCCCCGCCGGGTCGTCCACTGCGCCGAGCGCATCGGCGGGAAGGTGGTGATCGTGGATGCCTCGGGCGCCCTGCTCGCCACCTCGCACCCGCTGGCCGCCGTCATGTCCGCCGACCTCGCCTCCCGGCCCGGCATCGCGGCCGCCCTGCACGGCACCTCCACGGTGGACGTCCGTACGTCGACCATCGGCGGGGTGGAGTACCTGTCGGTCGCCGCGCCCATCCGGCACACCTCGGGTCTGCAGGGTGCCGTATGGCTGACGGTGCCGACCCGGACGGTGCACGAACGCGTCCATCACGTCTGGCTGTTGCTCGGGCTCGGCGGGCTCGGGGTGCTCACCGCGGTCGCCGTGGTCGGCTTCGCCATCGCCCGCTGGACCGGGCGCCCGATCCGTGAACTGGAGGTCGCCACGCACGAGTTGGCGGACGGTGGCGTGGCCACGCCGGTGACGATCACGAAGGGGCCGCCCGAAGTGCGTCGGCTCGCCGCCGCGTTCAACCGTACGGCGGCCCGGCTCGCCCATCTCCTCGACGCCCAGCACGCGTTCGCGGGCGAGGCGTCCCATCAGCTCAAGACGCCGCTCGCGGCGCTGCGGCTGAGGCTGGAGAACCTGGAGCCGAACGTCGCGGCCCGCGGCCGGGGCAGTCTCGCCGCCGCGGTGACCGAGACGGACCGGCTCTCGCGGATGGTGGAGGGCCTGCTGGCGATGGCCCGCCTGGAGGAGAGCGCCGCGACGCCCGGCCCGGTCGACGTGGGCGCGGTCTGCGCGGAGCGGCACCGCACCTGGCAGCCGCTCTTCGAGAAGCAGCGGGTCTCGCTGGTGCTGTTCGCGGGCAGTGTGGGGCCCGTGCTCGCCGTACCCGGCGGGGTGGAGCAGATCGTGGACAACCTGCTGTCCAACGCCCTGCGCGCCTCCCCGGCCGACAGCACCGTGACCATGGAGCTGCGGCTGTATGTGCCGGCCCGCCGGGCCCTGCGCGACGCCCGCCCCGCCTGGGTCGACCTGCACGTCACCGACGAGGGCCCCGGTATGACGCCGGAGCAGCGCGCCCGCGCCTTCGACCGCTTCTGGCGTGCGCCGGGCGCCCCCAAGGGCGGGACGGGACTGGGTCTGTCGCTGGTCCAGCGGCTGGCGCACGCGAGCGGCGGTGAGGCGAGCCTGCACGCGGCGGCCGCGGGCGGGCTGGACGCGGTGATCCGGCTGCCGTCGGCTCAGGCGCCGCGCGAGGGACACGGCCCGGCGCCCGACAAGCCGGGGCAGCGGAAGCGGGTGGTACCGGCGTTGCGTGCGTGAGCGCACATGGGCTGCAATCAGAGGGGGCGCATACCAGCGGCGTCGCTCCGGGGAGCGCGCGCGGGTGGCACTCAGCTGAGCACTCAGGGACAGCGCACAGGCAGCACCCAGGTATGCCGTCCGACGGTCATGCGCCGGTCACGGTCCGTCCACCCTCCGCCCCTAGGTTCCATGCCGCCCCCCAGGCACGACCCCCGCCGTCGACCGGCGGCGGGGCGGTACGACACCTCTTGGAGAGAGAGTGGAACGTCGTAGCCTTCTCCGTGCGGCCGTCCTCGGCGGCTCTACCGCCGTCCTCGGCGGCACCCTGTGGCGCGGCGCCGCGTACGCGGCCCCGGCCCAGCCCGGCACCGGCCCCTACGGGGCGCTGGGCTCCCCCGACGCCAACGGCATCAGACTCCCCAGCGGCTTCACCAGCCGCGTCATCGCCCGCTCCGGCCAGACGGTCTCCGGAACCTCCTACACCTGGCACAACGCCCCTGACGGCGGCGCCTGTTACACCGACGGCACCGGCTGGATCTACGTCTCCAACTCCGAGATCAACCCGTCCGGCGGCGCGAGCGCGGTGAAGTTCTCGTCGACGGGCGCGATCACGGGCGCGTACCGGATCCTGTCCAACACCCGCCAGAACTGCGCGGGCGGAAAGACCCCCTGGAACACCTGGCTGTCCTGCGAGGAGGTGTCCCTCGGCTACGTCTACGAGACCGACCCCTGGGGCACGAACGCGGCGGTCCGCCGGGACGCGATGGGCCGCTTCAAGCACGAGGCGGCGGCCGCCGACCCGGTGCGCAAGGTGATCTACCTGACCGAGGACGAGTCGAACGGCCGCTTCTACCGCTTCGTGCCGACCACTTGGGGCAACCTGGCCTCCGGCACGCTGCAGGTCATGGTCGCGGGCAGCGGCACGTCCGGCTCCTTCACCTGGGCGAACGTCCCCGACCCGGACGGCTCCCCGACGTCCACCCGCACCCAGGTCTCCGGCTCCAAGTCCTTCAACGGCGGCGAGGGCTGCCACTACGCCGACGACACGGTCTGGTTCACCACCAAGGGCGACAACCGCGTCTGGCAGCTCAACCTCACCAACAACACCTACGAGTTGGCCTACGACGACTCCCTCGTCAACGGCACGGCCCCCCTCACCGGCGTCGACAACATCACCGGGTCCTCCTCCGGCGACCTCTTCGTCGCCGAGGATGGCGGCAACATGGAGATCTGCGTGATCACCCCGGACGACGTGATCGCCCCGTTCCTGCGGATCGACGGCCAGTCGAGCTCGGAGATCACGGGTCCGGCGTTCTCGCCGGACGGGACGCGGCTGTACTTCTCCAGCCAGCGTGGCACGAGCGGCAGTTCGTCGGGCGGGATCACGTATGAGGTGAGGGGTCCCTTCCGCTCGTAGTCGCAGCGGTCACGAAACAGACACATCTCCTCCACATCCGGACGCTGGGCATTACGGTCATCCCCTCACGCAACACCAGTGGGGGGATGACATGACCAATCCGTACACGACACCGCATGTACCGCAGCCGCCGCAGCGGCCGTTCCGCCCGGCGCCGAGGTGGGCACGCAAGCGCTACGTACTTCCGGCTCTGGGGCTCGCCTTCTTCATCGGCATTGGCGCGGGCGGCACCTCGAGCCAGGCCACGTCCTCGGCCGGCGCCAAGCCGAAGGCGGCCGCACCGCAACCCACGGTGACCGTCACGGCGACCACGACGGCCCCGGCGGAAGAACCCGAACCGGCGCCGACGGTGACGGTGACGGCCACGAAGACGATCAAGGTCACCACCACCGTCACGGCGGCGCCCGCGGCGGACAGCGGCTCCGTCTCCGACGACAGCGGCGACTCGTCCGGCGACGACGTCTACTACGCCAACTGCAGCGAGGCCCGTGCGGCCGGTGCCGCCCCGATCCACCGGGGCGAGCCCGGCTACGCCTCCCACCTCGACCGCGACAACGACGGGGTGGGCTGCGACAGTTGACGGGCGGACGGCTGCCCCGGTCCTCAGGCTCCGGGGCAGCCGTCTCGGTCTCACTGGATCGGGGAGTCGGGCGGCGGAAGCTGGACGATCCGCTCCAGATCGACGGATTCGACACCGTCGACCGCCTGAAGGGCCGGTATCCGGTCCCCGGCCACGGTGCCGGAGAGCGTGCCGAGGGTCGGCTGCTCACCCGTGACCGTCAGGCCCGCCCGCCGCAGCGCTTCGACGACTTCCGCGAACCGGTCGGGGTCGACCGCGAGGATGACCCCGACCGGTGCGGGCCGGGAGGGCTCGTTCACGGGGCCTGGAGGAGGCCCGCGCCGACGTCGCGGACGGGCTGCGTCAGCGGGAACGCGCCGGCGAGCAGGGCGGCCTTGAGGTCGGCCGCGGAGGCGTTGGGGTTCGCCTCGGCGAGCAGGGCGAGGACGCCCGCGACATGCGGAGTGGCCATGCTCGTGCCCTTCATGTGGGTGTACCCGCCACCGGGGGCGGCCGAGCGAACGTCCCAGCCGGGCGCGGCGATGTTGACCTCACCGCCCTGGCCGTTGATGCCGCCGTTGGAGAAGAACGCTGGCGCGATGGCCTTGTCGAGCGCGCCCACCGCCAGGATCGACGGACAGTTGGCGGGCCGGCTGACGGGGTCGATGTCCTGGGGCCGGTTGCTGTCGTTGCCCGCCGCGGCGACGATCAGCGTCCCGCGCTCGAACGCGCGCTTGGCCAGAATCTCGTACGTCTGCGGGAAGAGCTCGTTCTTGCGGACCGGTGCGCCGAGCGACATGGAGATCACTCGTGCGCCGCGGGCGATCGCCCAGGCCATGCCCGCCAGGATCTGGCCGTCGGTGCCGGTACCCCGATTGCTGAGGACCTTCCCGGCGAGGATCCGGGCGTCGCAGGCCACGCCGTAGCGGGGTTGCTGCTGTGGATTCTTCGGACCGGCAACGGTGCCGATGCAGTGCGTGCCGTGGCCGTTGGCGTCCTCGACGGACTCGCCGAGCACGAACGACATCGTCTCCTCGAGGCAGCCGACCAGGTCCGGGTGGTCGGTGTCCACGCCGGTGTCGAGCACGGCGACCTTCACGCCGCGTCCGGTCAGGTGGGACAGGTTGGCCCGGATCGCCTGCAGGCCCCAGGTGAAGGCCTTCTCGTCCCAGGCCGAGCCTTGTGCTACGGCCATCTCGGCCCTGGAGTGGCGGGCGACGACTTCCTCGTCGCTGCGGTAGGCCGGGAAGAACTCGGTCGGCGCCTGCGTCGGGGCGGTGATCGGCATGGCGTACACCATGCGCTCGGGCTCCGCCGCGATGATCGCCTGATCGGCTTCGGCCGTGGTCACCAGCGCGTGCCGCTGCTCGGGCCGTACCTCGACGACTGCGGCGCCGAGTTCCTCGAAGTGCACCGAGACGTCGGGGCGCTCGAGGAGTTCGGCTATGTTCGCGGTCTCGGTTCCTCGGACGCGTTCGACGGACGCGATGTCGGCGGAGGAACGCAGCGCGTTCAACCCGCTCTCCTGATTGCTCGGGTCGAGCAGGACCACGTACCGGCCGGTGTACTCCGTGCGCTGGTCAGGGGTGTGGCCGTTGGGCCGGTCGGGCTGCCCGCCGAAGGAGCGCCTGTCCATGGGTCCGTTCGCCATTGAATCTTCCCGCTTTCTGTGTGCTTCCCTGTGCGTGGACACACGTCGACACACGGAGTCGCGGGCGTCGGGGTTGGTCGGCGCGATGCGGTCGTGATATCGACGTGAAAATGCCGTGACCTGCAAGGACGTGCCCTACCGGGGTCTCGGCAGTGCCCCCTCGAATACGTTCGCATCGGACACTGTTGTACGCAACAGAACAAAGTGGTACAGGGCACAACAAGTAGGCGTTTAATCTGCCACCGGAAGGAGCCTCGTCATGCCCGGCTGGACCGCACACGACATCCCCGACCAGAGCGGCCGCGTCGCCGTCGTCACCGGGGCCAACAGCGGGCTCGGGTACGTCACGGCGCGGGAACTCGCGCGGAAGGGCGCGCGGGTGGTGCTCGCGTGCCGGAGTGAGGCGCGGGGGGCTGAGGCGCGGGACCGGCTGGTGCGCGAAGTGCCAGCTGCGCGGGCCGAGTTGAAGCGACTCGACCTCGGAGACCTCGGCTGCGTACGCGACTTCGCCGCGGCGTTCCCGTACGACCGCCTCGACCTGCTCGTGAACAACGCCGGCGTGATGGCGTTGCCGTACGGCACCACGGTGGACGGGTTCGAGACGCAGTTCGGCGTCAACCACCTCGGGCACTTCGCGCTCACCGGTCTGCTGCTGCCCGCACTGCTCGGGACGCCGGGCGCGCGGGTGGTGACCGTCTCCAGCCCGATGCACGCGATGGCCAACATCGACATCGCCGACCTCAACGGCGAGCGGCGGTACCGGCGTTGGGTCGCCTACGCCCGGTCCAAGACCGCCAACCTGCTCTTCACGCACGAGCTGGCGCGCAGGCTGGCGGCGCAGGGGGCGGAGGTGGTGGCCGCCGCCGCACATCCCGGGTACGCGGACACCAACCTGCAGACCGCGGGCCCGCGCATGTCGGGGCGCCGGGCCGGTGAGTGGTTCATGCGCGTCGGCAACCGCGTCTTCGCCCAGTCCGCCGAGGCCGGCGCGCTTCCCACGCTGTACGCCGCGACCGCCCCCGACGTCCGCCCCGACTCCTTCACCGGCCCGTCCTTCGCCATGTGGCGCGGCTCACCCGCTCCGTCGTGGCGGGCACCCTGGACGCTCAACGACCGTGCTGGGGAACGACTTTGGGACGAATCGGAGCGGCTGACCGGGGTGACGTACGACGCCCTGAAGGTGTGAAGGGGCGGGGGCGTGCGCTCCGGCCATCGCCCCCCGCCCCTCTTCGCGAGCCGTCCAGAGCCCTTCCGAGCTCTTACGACGCCCGCACTTCGTACGTCGCGATCCGCACCGTCTCGTCGTCCAGGCACTGCCCGGTCTCCAGGTCGAACCGCTGCTTCAGCAGGGGCGAGGCCACGAACGGGCGGCCCTGGTGGGTTCCGGTCAGGCCGCGGGAGAGGACGGCCGCGCCGCTGAACGGGTCGCGGTTGTCGATGGCGTACAGCTGTCCGGCGCGGTCGCGGAACAGGGCCACCTGGTCGCCGTTCGGCAGCAGGGCCGCCACACCGCGGCCGGGGAGCAGCCGGGTCAGGTCGCAGACCGTGAACCAGTCCTCGTCCAGCCGTACTTGGACCTTCAGGTCGGTCGTCTCGGGTGCCAGGGTCATCGCTGGGCGCTTCCTTCCAGGGGGCGCTGGCCGATGGTCAGCAGCGGCAGGTCGGGCTTGATCTGGTCGCGCTCGGGGACGAAGCCGACGACCGGGTCGGGGGTGTCCGGCGCGTTGATGAAGGAGACGAAGCGGGCCAGCTTCTCCGGGTCCTTGATGGTCTCCGCCCACTCGTCGCGGTAGTTCGCGACATGGGCCGCCATCAGGGACTCCAGCTCCTCGCAGATGCCGAGGGAGTCCTCGACGACCACGTCGCGGACGTGGTCCAGGCCGCCGGGGATCCGCTCCAGCCACACGCTCGTGCGCTCCAGGCGGTCCGCCGTACGGATGTAGAACATCAGGAAGCGGTCGATCAGGCGGATCAGCTCGGCGTCCGACAGGTCCTGTGCGAGGAGGTCCGCGTGGCGCGGGGTCGCGCCGCCGTTGCCGCCGACGTAGAGGTTCCAGCCGTTGGCGGTGGCGATCACGCCGAAGTCCTTCGACTGGGCCTCCGCGCACTCGCGCTGGCAGCCGGAGACCGCCGACTTCAGCTTGTGCGGGGAGCGCAGGCCGCGGTAGCGCAGCTCCAGGTCGATCGCCATCCGGACCGAGTCCTGGACGCCGTAGCGGCACCAGGTCTGGCCCACACAGGACTTCACCGTGCGCAGGGCCTTGCCGTACGCGTGACCGGACTCGAAGCCCGCGTCCACCAACCGCGCCCAGATCAGGGGGAGTTGCTCGACGCGTGCGCCGAACATGTCGATGCGCTGGCCGCCGGTGATCTTCGTGTAGAGGCCGAAGTCGCGGGCGATCTCGCCGATCACGATCAGGCCCTCGGGGGTGATCTCACCACCGGCGATCCGCGGTACGACCGAGTACGAGCCGTTCTTCTGGATGTTGGCGAGGAAGTGGTCGTTGCTGTCCTGCAGCGCCGCCTGCTCGCCGTCCAGGACATAGCCGCTCGCGCCGATCGTCGGGGCGAGGGAGGCGATGATCGAGCCGACCGCCGGCTTGCAGATCTCGCAGCCGTCGCCGCCCTTGGCGCCGTCGCGGCCGTAGCGGTCCAGCAGGTCCTGGTAGGTGTTGATGCGCAGGGCGAGGACGATCTCGTACAGCTCCTCGCGGGTCTGCGAGAAGCAGCCGCACAGGCCCTTGTCGACCTCGACGCCGGACGCCTCCAGCTCGGCGTTGATCAGCTGGCCGAGGACCTTGACGCAGCTGCCGCAGGTCGTACCGGCCTTGGTGCACTTCTTCACCTCGGGCACGGTCGTGCACTGGTGGTCGTTGACCGCGCCGCGGATCGTGCCCTTGGTGACGTTGTTGCAGGAGCAGATGATCGCCTCGTCCGGCAGCGCGGACGGGCCGAGCTGGGCGGGCGCCCCGGCACCGGCCGGCAGCACCAGCGACTCCGGGGAGACCGGCGGGACCGAGCCGGTGAACGCCTTCAGCGTGCCGTACGCCTCCGCGTCGCCGACCAGGATGCCGCCGAGCAGCGTGCCGTCGCGGCCGATGACCAGCTTCTTGTACAGGCCCGCCCGGGAGTCGGAGTAGACGACGTCCAGGCAGTCCTCGGCGGTGCCGTGCGCGTCACCGAAGGACGCCACGTCCACGCCGAGCAGCTTCAGCTTGGTGGAGAGGTCGGCGCCGGTGAAGGAGGCCTCGTCGGCGGCGATCGTCGCGGCGGCCGTCTCGGCCTGCTCGTAACCCGGGGCCACCAGGCCGTACACCCGGCCGTCCGAGGCCAGCGCGCACTCGCCGATCGCGAACACGTGCGGGTCGGCGACCGTACGGCACTGCTCGTCCACGGTGATGCCGCCGCGCTCGCCGACCGTCAGACCGCAGTCGCGGGCCAGCTGGTCGCGGGGGCGGACACCGGCGCTGAACACGACCATGTCGGTGGCGAGTTCGGAGCCGTCGGACAGCTTCATGCCGGTGACGGCGCCCTCGTCGTCGACGACGACCTCCTGCGTGCCCACACCCGTGTGCACGCTCAGACCCATTTCCTCGATCGTGCGCAGGAGGGCAGCGCCGCCGCCCTCGTCCACCTGCACCGGCATCAGACGCGGCGCGAACTCCACGATGTGCGCCTCGACGCCCAGGCCCTTCAGCGCACCCGCGGCCTCCAGGCCCAGCAGACCGCCGCCGACCACGGCACCGGTCGTGGCCTTGGTCTTCGCGTACTCCTCGATCGCGAGCAGGTCCTCGATCGTGCGGTACACGAAACAGCCGGTGGCGTCCTTGTTCGGGACCGGCGGCACGAACGGGTACGAGCCGGTGGCCAGGACGAGGGTGTCGTACTCGAAGACCTCGCCCGACTTGGCGGTGACCTTCTTCGCCTCGCGGTCGACGGAGACCGCAGGGTCACCGATGCGCAGCTCGATGCCGTGCGTGTCGATGAACTCCATGTCCGTCATGGACAGGTCCTCGGGCGTCTTGCCCGAGAAGTACGAGGTCAGCGCTACGCGGTCGTACGCGGGACGCGGCTCCTCGCACAGCACGACCACGCGGTGCGTGGCGGTCAGGCCGCGCTCGGCGAGCGCTTCGAGGAAGCGCTGGCCGACCATGCCATGGCCGACGAGCACGATTGTGGGGGTGGCCGTGGACATCAGGAGCCTCCATCGTTGGTGAGCAGGTGGAGCAGGGGGCCGTCGTCGGGGAGCGGCTCTGCTCCCTCCCAGGCGCGGGCGAGCGCGCCGACGGTGCCGAGTTCGCCGACGAGAACCCCGCCGACCAGGCGGTCGTCGCGGACGACGACCTTGCGGTAGGTGCCGCGGGTGGCGTCGGCGAGCTGCACGACGTCGTCGCCGGGCCGGGCCTCCGTCTCGCCGAACGCGGCGAGGTCGAAGGGGGAGTCGTGGCCGGCGAGCGTGAGCCGGGTCAGCGCGCGGGTGCCGGTGTAACGGGCGTCCGTACGGCGTCCCGACAGCAGCTCGGCCAGGACTTCCGCCTGTTCGAGCGCCGGGGTGGCGAGCCCGTAGACCGTGCCGTCGTGCTGTGCGCAGTCGCCGATCGCCCGGATGTGCGGGTCGGAGGTGCGGAGCTCGTCATCGACGACGATCCCCTTGCGCACCTCGAGTCCGGCGGTCTGCGCGAGGCCCGCACGGGGGTGCACCCCGCAGGCCAGCACCACGAGATCGGCGTCGAGGGCGTAGCCGTCGTGCATCTCCACGGAGCGGACCGCGCCGCCCACGCAGCGCACGTCACGCACTCGGCACTCGGTGTGGATCTCGACGCCGAGGTCCTTCAGATGCCGCTGTACGAGCTTCGAGGCGCTCGGGTCGAGCTGGCGCTCCATGAGCCGCTCGCCCTGCTGGGCGAGCACGACCTGGGCGCCGCGCTGGGCGAGCGCACGGGCCGCGGAGACCCCGAGGAGACCGCCGCCGATCACGACCGCCTTCACACCCGGCCGGACCGCCTTGGAAAGCCCCAGGCAGTCGTCCATCGTCCGGAAGGCGTGGACGCCCTCCGGCAGCACGTGGCCCGGCGTGAACAGGCCACGCAGCGGCGGCAGCACCGAGTTGGAGCCGGTGGCCAGCACGAGCGTGTCGTATGCGATCTCCGAGCCGTCCGCGAGGTGTACGGTCCGCACCTCGCGGTCGATGCCGGTGACCCGGCCGCGGGTCAGCTCCGCGGGCGCCGGCAGGGCGATCACATCGGGGCTGTACCGTCCGGCCAGCACCTCGGCGAGCAGCACCCGGTTGTACGGGCGGTGCTCCTCGTCGCCGACGAGCGTCACGGGCGTGCCGAGCTCGCCGAGCCGCCGGGCGAGTCGTACGCCCGCGAGTCCGGCGCCGATCACCACCACACGCGTATTCGAGGTCATGCCTAGGAGCGTGCGGTGCGGGTGTTACCCGACCGCATCACGTCTGTTTCCCACGAGGAACGCTGCCCTCAGCGGGGGCCGGGGGCCGGTGTGAGGGTTCGGCGAGGGCGGCGGGGGCGGGCTGTGAGGTGGGCGTTCGCGGTGGTGGGGCGGGGTGGACCGGAGCCCCGGTTTCCGTGCAGCCACCATCGTCTACGACCGGGTGCGTCCTGCATGACCTGCCGCACACCCCTCCCTGTCCTGAACCTCAGGAGCCCCTCAAACAAGATGGACACCCCACGCATCACCTGCCTAGGGTCGCGATCATGCCCGACATATCGCTGACCATGGTGGCCGTCCTGTGCCTCGCGGCCCTCGCGGCCGGCTGGATCGACGCCGTGGTCGGCGGTGGCGGCCTGCTCCTGCTCCCGGCCCTGCTGCTCGGCCTCCCCGCGAGCACCCCGGCCGCGTACGCGCTCGGCACCAACAAGGCCGTCGCGATCGTCGGCACGACGGGCGCCGCGGTGACGTACGCCCGCAAGGCACCCGTGGATGTGCGCCTCGCCGTACGCATCGGACTGGCGGCACTCGCGGGCTCCTCCGCCGGTGCCTTCTTCGCGGCCGGTATGAGCACCGAGGTGCTGAAGCCCGTGATCATGGTGGTGCTGCTCGCCGTCGCCGCGTTCGTGATCCTGCGCCCCGCCTTCGGCACGGCCCCGGCGACGGGCCCGGCCACCCGCCGCCAGATCCTCGCGGCGATCGGCCTCGCCGGCCTGGGCATCGGCTTCTACGACGGCCTGATCGGCCCCGGCACCGGCACGTTCCTGGTCCTCGCCCTCACCGCCGTACTCCACCTGGACCTCGTCACCGCCTCCGCCACCGCCAAGATCGTCAACTGCTGCACCAACGCGGGCGCCCTGGCCACCTTCGCCTGGCAGGGCACGGTCCTGTGGCAACTGGCCGCGCTGATGGCCGTGTTCAACCTGGCGGGCGGCACGCTGGGGGCCCGTACGGCGCTGAAGAAGGGCAGCGGCTTTGTGCGGGGCGTGCTGCTGACGGTGGTGTTCGCGTTGGTGGCGAAGCTGGCGTACGAGCAGTGGGTCGCCTAGCGACAGGTGTGGTTCCGGAGCGTGGCCGGGAGGCTTGACGCCGAGGTCGCGCCGGCCGAAGGTCAGGAGCGACCTACGAAACGCCCGGCGCGCCCCCGCGCCGCACATCCAGCAGTTCGATCGCACCGGTGGTGTCCTCGTCGCCGTGCCCCTCGGCCAGCCGGCGCTCCAGGAGGGTCAGATACGGCGTCAGCAGCTCCGGACTCACGCCCTGCTCCTCGGCCGTGGCCAGCAGTGTGGCGTTGGCCGCGACCTGCATCGCGAGACTGGAGACGACGTCCTTGCCGTAGTCGCCGCTCTCCAACTGCTCGGCGGCCTGGTGCGCGGCGGGCGCCATGGCGCCGAGCCAGGAAACCAGCAGCGGCGCGAAGTCCTTCGGGGCGATGTCCTCACGGCGGACCAGCGCGAAGGCGTGCAGGACGCCGGCGAACATGCCGTACATCGCGCTCAGCAACGCCACGTCGTGCAGCGCCGCGAAGCCCGGATCCGCGCCGACATAGCGGGTGCCGGCCGGGACGGCGAGGGTGTCGCCGTGCTCCTCGAAGAGGCCGCGCGAGCCGCTGTAGAAGACGTACGCCCCCGACTCCGCGTCCCCGATCATCGGCGGTACGGCCATGATCCCCGCGTCCAGGAAACGGGCGCCGCGCGCTTCGGCCCAGGCGGCGCGGGCACGGCCCTGGGCGGGCGTGCCGGTGGTGAGGTTGACCAGGTCGCGGCCGGTGAGATCGGCGCCGTCGAGGGCCTCGCCGACCGAGGTGTCGTCGAGCAGGCAGACGACGACCAGCCGGCTCGCGGCCACCGCCTCGGCGGCGCTCGCGGCGACGGTCGCGCCCTCGTCGGCCAGGGGCTCGGCCCGGGCCGGGGTGCGGTTCCAGACGGTCACCGGGTGCCCGGCGGCGAGCCAGGCGCGGGCGAGGGCGGTGCCCATCTCGCCGGTACCGAGGAGGGTCAGAGGGGTCGGAGTCGGGGCCGGGGTGGGGGTCGTGGCGGCAAGTGCGTTGTCAGTCATGGCGTTTAGGCTCGTCGCAGGGGAACGGCCTGCTCAAGTACGTACTTCGGAGTGGGTGGTTACCACGGGGAAAGAGTCCAGGCAGGGGAGGGGCAGCATGCCGATCGGACGGCGGCCGGGGGCGTACGTCTGCGGGACCGACGCGGCGATGGACGTGGTCGGCGGCAAGTGGAAGGTGGTGATCCTCTGGGCGCTGGGCGAGCGTCCGCACCGTTTCGGCGAGCTGCGCCGGGAGCTTCCGGGCGTGACCGAGAAGGTCCTCGCCGCGCAGCTCCGGGAGCTGGAGGCCGACGGGATCGTGCACCGGGAGGCGTACGACGAGGTGCCGCCGCGCGTGGAGTACTCGCTGACGGCGATCGGCGTCTCGCTCAACGCGGCCCTGGCTCCGCTCGGGGCCTGGGGCCGGGAGAACATCCTGGGGGCGGGCGCCGAGAGGGTTGCGACCGCCGGTGAGGAGGGGGCGGCGGCCGCCGGCGCGGAGGGGTCAGCGGCTGCCGGTGAGGTGCGCGAAGACGACGACGTTGCCCTGATACCCGGTCGTCCGTGAGTAACCGCCGCCGCAGGTGATCACCCGCAGTTCGGGGCGCCGCGCCGCGCCGTACACCTTCTCGTCCGGGAAGGCCTTCGTGTCGTAGACCTCGACGGCGTCCACGGAGAACAGCGCCGTGCCGCCGTCCCGCCGGTCCACCTCGATCGTGCTGCCCTTCTTCAGGGCGCCGAGGCGGAAGAAGACGGCGGGCCCGTCGGCGTTGTCCACATGGCCGGCGACGATCGCGGTGCCGGTCTCGCCGGGCGTGGTGCCGGCCTCGTACCAGCCGGCCAGGTTCCTCCGCTCGGCGGGCGGCACGTCGAGGCTGCCCGTCTTCGTCAGGCCCAGGCCCATGAGGGGCGCGGAGACCCGGATCGAGGGGATGCGGATGCGGTCGGGTGGGGAGGGCGGGAGTGCGGGGGCGGCCGAGCGTGCGGCCGGGGAGCGATCGGTGTCCTCGCCCCGCGCGATCTCCCTGCCCTGCGCCGCCGACGGCTGCGGCGGGACGTGTTTCCCGGCGCCGTTGCTCAGCAGCCAGGCGCCGGAGCACAGGGCGAGGACGGTGACGGCGGATATGGCGGCGTCGCCGACGCCGCGGTGACTGCGCACGGGAGCCTCCTGGGGCTATGCTGGGCCGCCCGGACTGTGCTGGGCGGCCCGTTCCCCCTCCGGGCCGCGAGGGGCGTCGGACCCGGAGGGGGAGGGGACGTGCGGTACCGGTGGACGGACAGCGGAGGGTGTCCGTCAGATCCCGTCGCCTCTCGCCCGGCGATGCAGGAGCCAGGTACCGCCCGCGGCAGCGACGGCGAGAGCCGACACGCCGGCCGCGGTCTGCACGGGGTCGCCGCCGAGAGCGCCGCCGACCCCCGTCTTCACACTTCCTCTCGGATGCACCTGTTCGCGCGGGGCCGTCAGCGTGACCACCAGGTCCCCGCTCACCCGCCGGCCGCCCTCGGCGCAGGTGGCGACGATCTCGTACGTCCCCGGCTGCGCGCTCGGCGGCACCCGGAACCCCCCGCTCGCGTCCTGCTCGGCCGTACCCGGCACGAGGGAGAAGGCACCGGCGCCCACGGCGCTGGCGTCGCCCGCCGCACCGCTGTCCTCGCACGCGCCCGTATTCACCCTCACCTGCCCGCCCGGCACGACCGAGGACGGGGACACCCCCAGGTCACCGCCGTCGTCGCCGTAGGCGGGCGTGACCACGAGACCGGCGGCTGCGGCGGCGAGCGCGCTCCCGGTCAGCAGGCGGGTGGTACGTCGCATCGATGCTCCTCCGCGCTGGATCACGGCCCGCGGCACCCCCATGTGCCGCTGCCTCGGCCGAGCCCTGCCCTTTTGAGGTAAGTGGCAGCGGGGCGGGAGCGCTTCCTGAGCGGGCGTCAGAAATGGGATGAACGGGTGTCGGGAGGGAGTGCGTATGGCTGGTTCACAGCGCTGTTTCAGCAGGTCATCGCCGTAGCTCGGGCGCTTCGCGGAAAAGGGCCCGGCGGGGGTGTGAACGGGTGACAACTCGCTGTCGCTCAGGGAGTCCTCGACGCTAGGTTGCACGGAGGGGCAGGCGGCGGACCAGCGGCATGAGGACGAAGAGGGGCGGACATGGGCGGAACGGTCACGGCGGTCAGCAGCAACGGCGAGTACTCCTTCACCAAGCCGAACCGGGAGAGCATCACCCTGCTCACCGGACTCGGCGTCGAGGGGGACGTGCACGCCGGTGTGACGGTCAAGCACCGTTCCCGCGTGGCACAGGACCCCACGCAGCCGAACCTGCGCCAGGTCCACCTCATCCACGAGGAGCTCTTCGACGAGGTCGGCGGCGCGGGTTTCCGGGTGGCACCCGGCGAGCTCGGGGAGAACATCACGACCCGGGGCATCGACCTGCTCGGCCTCTCCGTGGGGACACTGCTGCGCATCGGTGACGAGGCCGTCGTTGAGGTGACCGGCCTGCGCAACCCCTGCCTCCAGATCGACAACTTCCGGGCCGGGCTGCTGAAGCAGGTCGTCGGGCGTGACGATGCGGGGAAACTCGTGCTCAAGGCGGGAATCATGGGCACCGTGAAGAGCGGCGGTGCGGTGCGCCCAGGCGACATGATCAAGGTTGAACTCCCGGACGGGCCGCACCGGCCGCTGGAGCGGGTCTGACCGAGAGTCCCGGCCGGCCCACGGGCCGGCTCGACCCCCGTTGCATCGTCCCGCCGTTACGTCGCCCCGCCCGCGTACTCCGCCAGCACTTCCCCGACCGTCCGCCGCCCCACCTCCGCCAGCACCGGATTGGTCCCGTTCCCGCACAGTTCGCCGTAGTAGTGCTCCGCCATCAACCCGAAGCACAGCGCCCAGCCCTGCCCCCGCGCCCACGTCGCGTCGTCGACGTCGGCCGCCGCGCGGAACACCTCGCGGGTCCCGGCGTCGAATACCGCCCACGCCGCGAGGGTGTCGGCGGCCGGGTCCCCGACTCCGATGCCGCCGAAGTCGATGACGGCGGTGAGGCGGCCGGAGCAGGTCAGCAGGTTGCCCGGGAGGAGGTCGCCGTGCAGCCAGACGGGAGCGGCGTCCCACTGGGGGAGACGGAGGGTCTCCTCCCAGACCGCTGCGGCGACCTCGGGGTCCAGTAGGCCGGCGGCACCCAGTTCCCGGATCGCGGTCCGGACGTGGGCATCGTTCTTGATGACCGGGTTCCCCCGCCAGGACGGCGGCCCGCCCACCGCGTCCACGGTCCGCAGCGCCGCCACGAACCGTCCCAACTGCGCGGCGGCGTCCCGCAGTTCGGTGAGCGGCGCGTCGTAGGCGTTCTCACCGTCCAGCCACTCGTACACACCCCACGGCAGTCCGTACCCGGCACCGGGCTCGCCCTTCGCGAGCGGCGTGGGGACGGCGAGCGGTAGACGCGGAGCCATACGCGGCAGCCAGCGGTGCTCCTTGTCGATCTGCCGGGCCCCACCGGGAAGCCGAGGAAGCCGTACGACCATGTCGTCGCCCAGCCGGTACATGGCGTTGTCGGTCCCGGCGGAGGCGACGCGCACCACCGCCAGCCCCGCCCACTGCGGGAACTGCTCCGCGACCAGCCGGGAGACGAGCTCCTCGTCAATGTCGAGCTCGTCGGGGTGCATTTTGGCGGGTGAGGACGACATACGGCTCCATGGCGGCTGAGGGTGATCCAGCCAACCTAGGGGCGCGGGGAACTGCGCGACCAGCCAATTATCCACCGGCAGCCGGCCACGCAGCTCCCCCCTCAGCGGCGCTCGACCGCGTACAGCTCAGCCCACGTTCACCGCACTCCAGGCCGCAGCCACCGCGCCGTACTCCGCACTCCCCGCCCCATACAGATCCCGCGCAGCGTTGAGCGTCGCCGTCCGCGCCCCCGCGTAGTTCGTCGAGGACGTCATATACACGGTCAGCGCCCGGTACCAGATCGCCCCGAGCTTCTCCCGCCCGATCCCGTCCACCGAAGAACCGTTACAGGTGGGCGAGTTGTACTGGACCCCGTTGACCGTCTTCGCCCCGCTCCCCTCGGCCAGCAGATACGCGAAGTGGTTGCCGATGCCGGACGAGTAGTGGACGTCGAGCTGCCCGGCCGTCACGCTCCAGCAGTCCACCGAGCTGCCGTCCTTCGACGGCTTGTCCATGTAGCGCAGGGCGTTCCGTCCGAAGCCCGACCGGACGATCTTCTCGCCGATCAGATAGTCCCCGGGATCCGAGGAGTTGCCCGCGTGGAACTCCACCAGCGTGCCGAAGACGTCGGAGGTCGCCTCGTTCAGGCCGCCGGACTCGCCCGAGTACGTCAGCGCGGCCGTCTTCGAGGTGACCCCGTGCGTCATCTCGTGGCCCGCCACGTCCAGCGACACCAGCGGACCGAGCTGCGTCCCGTCACCGTCCCCGTACGTCATGCAGAAGCAACTGTCGTCCCAGAAGGCGTTGTTGTACTTGTTTCCGTAGTGCACGCGGCTGAAGGAACCCTTGCCGTCGCCCGCGATGCCCTTGCGGCCGTGGACGTCCTCGTAGTAGTCCCACGTCACGTCCGTGCCGTACTGGGCGTCCACCGCGACCGTCGAGCGGTCGGCCGTCGTGCCCGTGCCCCAGTGGTTGTCGGCGTCCGTGAAGACCGTCGAGGGGGCGCGGTTCAGGCAGACCGTCAGGAGGCACAGGTCCGTCTTGTTCGCGGCGTCACCGGTGTACGTGCCGCCGCGCGTCGGGTCCTTCAACTGGTACGTCGACCCGGACGCCGTCGTCTCCAACGGCACCGTGCCGCCGTACAGGGACTTGCCGTCACCGCTCGCCGTCTCGATGCTGTCCCACGCGTCGATCTGCGCGCCGGTGCGGGCGTCGGTCAGCACCGTGCGGGCGACCGGGTTGCCGAGGGAGTCCTGGGCGACGGCGTCGGTCCGCCAGGCCAGCTTCGGGGTGCCGTGCAGGGCGTCGACGACCAGCTGGGGCTTGGCCGTCAGCCGCTTCAGCGTCTCGCCGAGGTTCACGGCGCGCAGCGCGTTCGCCGCGAGGTCGGCCGCCTTCGGTGCCGAGACCTTGGGCGTGATGTCCGCCAGGGAGATCGGGCCCTTGGTGGCGCGGGAGGCGCTGCGGTACGTGCCGTCCTTGGCCAGGTGGACGACGAAGTCGCCGCCGAGGACGGGGAGTTGGCGGTAGGTGCGGTCGTAGCGGACGTGCTGCGTACCGTCCGCGTCGAGGACGACGTCCCGTACGGTCGTGTCCTGCGCGGCGGTCAGCCCCAGGGCCGCGGCCCGCTCCAGCAGGACCGATGCCGCGTTCTCGAGCGCGCTCGCCCTCGTCGGCCTGTCGTCCGCGCCGGCGGCGGGGGAGAGCGCGGTGGCCAGCAGGGCCGTGGCCGCGGCGGCCACCCCTGCGGTGGTGAGACGGGAACCTCGGACATGCAGCCGTATCCGACTCATCGGTCTCCTTGAACTGGGCGGTAACTAGAGATGACCCAGATTCAAGGGGGCGTGCACATGCCATGACCAGGGTGAATACGTGGAGGTGTGTGAGGGGAGAGAATCGTTTCCGTGACCCTCTCTCCTCGACTCCCGTTCTTCGTCTACGGCACGTTGCGCCCCGGCGAGCCCAACCATGACCGGTTCCTGCGTGGGCGGACGCGGGTGGAGGAGCCGGGGCGGCTCTCGGGAGCGGTGCTGTACGACGGACCTGGCTACCCGTATGCCGTGGAAGCGGCGAGGGGTGTGGTCCGCGGGGAGTTGGTCACGGCGTTGCCGGAGGCATACGGGGAACTGCTCGTAGAGCTCGACCGGTTGGAGGAGTACGCGCCGGGTGACCTGCGCAACCTGTACGAACGCGTCGAGCGGGAGGTCACGCGGGACGCCGACGGCACAACTGTGCGGGCCTGGGTGTACGTGGCCGCGCCCGCGGTGGCCTCACAGCTGCGGGCGCGGGGGAGGGTGATCGGGAGCGGGGACTGGCGGGAGCGGAGTTAGGCGCGGGGCTGTTGCCTGGCGACTACGGAAGTGCCGCGACATGTCGTCGGTCGTGTGCGGCGTCGTCGTGGTTGGTCGCGTCCGCGCGGCGGAGCCGCCTATTCAATGCAGCCCCGCGCCCCTTCGGTGCGCTCCAGCCCCCTCCTGCTACGACCTCACCGCCTCCACCCGCACCGCACACGCCTTGAACTCCGGCATCCGCGACGTCGGGTCCAGCGCCGGGTTGGTCAGGGTGTTGGCGCGGCCCTCGCCCGGCCAGTGGAACGGCATGAAGACGGTGTCCGGGCGGATGCCGGTCGTGATGCGGGCGGGGGCCACCGCCCGGCCCCGGCGTGAGACCACGGCCACCGGGTCGCCCTCGGCTGCCCCGAGCCGCGCCGCCAGCCGGGGGTGCAGCTCGACGAACGGGCCCGGCGCGGCGGCGTTCAGCTCGTCGACGCGGCGGGTCTGGGCGCCGGACTGGTACTGCGCCACCACCCGGCCGGTCGTCAGCAGCACCGGGTACTCGTCGTCGGGCTCCTCGGCGATCGCGCGGTGCGAGACGGGGACGAACCTCGCCCGTCCGTCGGGCGTGGCGAAGCGGTCGAGGAAGAGGCGGGGCGTGCCGGGGTGCACCGAGGCGGCGGCTGCCTCCTCGTCCTGCGCCGGGTCGTCGGCCCCTGCGGTCGCATCCAGCGAGGCGTCCTCACAGTCCTCGGAGCTCTCGGCGTCGGCTGCTTCGGGCACCGCCGGGCACGGCCAGAACACCCCGTTCTCCTCCGCCAGCCTCCGGTACGTGATCCCCGAGTAGTCCGCCGCCCCGCCCGCGCTGGCCCGGCGCAGCTCCTCGAAGACCTCCTCGGGGTCGGTCGGGAAGCCCTTCTCCAGGCCCCGTTCCCCGCCCAGCCGCGCCGCGAGCTCGTGCATGACCTCCAGGTCGCTGCGGACGCCCTCGGGCGGGGTGATCGCGCGGCGGCGCAGCAGGACCCGGCCCTCCAGGTTGGTCGTCGTGCCCGTCTCCTCCGCCCACTGGGTGACCGGCAGGACGACGTCCGCGAGCGCCGCCGTCTCCGACATTACGACGTCGCACACCGCCAGGAAATCCAGGGACTTGATCCGCTCCTCGATGTGCGCGGCACGCGGCGCCGACACCACCGGGTTGGAGCCCATCAGCAGCAGCGACTTGATGTCCGTACCCAGCGCGTCCAGCAGTTCATAGGCGCTGCGCCCCGGCCCGGGCAGGCTGTCCGGGTCCACGCCCCACACCTCGGCCACATGCCGCCGCGCCGCCGGGTCGTCCAGCTTGCGGTAGCCGGGCAACTGGTCGGCCTTCTGGCCGTGTTCGCGCCCGCCCTGCCCGTTGCCCTGCCCGGTCAGGCAGCCGTACCCGGACAGCGGCCGGCCCGCCCGCCCCGTCGCCAGGCACAGGTTGATCCACGCACCCACGGTGTCCGTGCCCTTGGACTGCTGCTCGGGCCCGCGCGCGGTCAGCACCATCGCGTGCTCCGGCTCGCAGAACAGCCGTACGGCTTCCCGCAGTTGGGGAACGGACACCCCCGTGATCCGCTCCACGTACTCCGGCCAGTGCGCCATCGCGGCGGCCCGGGCGTCCTCCCAGCCGACCGTGCGCTCCTGGACGTACTCCTCGTCCACCCGCCCCTCGGCGACGACCAGGTGCAGCAGGCCGAGGGCCAGCGCGAGGTCGGTGCCCGGGCGGGGGGCCAGGTGCAGGTCGGCCTGCTCGGCGGTCCTGGTGCGGCGCGGGTCGATGACGATCAGCGTGCCGCCGTTCTCGCGCAGCTCGGTGAAGTAGCGGAGCGACGGCGGCATCGTCTCCGCGGGGTTGGAGCCGACCAGGATCACGCAGCCGGTCTTCGGGATGTCCTCCAGCGGGAACGGCAGCCCCCGGTCCAGACCGAACGCCTTCATCCCGGCCGCGGCCGCCGACGACATGCAGAAACGGCCGTTGTAGTCGATCTGCGAGGTGCCGAGCACGATCCGCGCGAACTTGCCCAGGCTGTACGCCTTCTCGTTCGTCAGGCCGCCCCCGCCGAAGACCCCGCACGCGTCCGGGCCATGTTCCGTACGCGTGCGTGCCAGGCCCTCGGCGACGCGGTCCAGCGCCTCGTCCCAGGTGGCCGGCACGAGCTCGCCGCCCGACCGCACCAAGGGTGAGGTCAGGCGGACGCTCGACGACAGCACCGCGGGCGCCGTACGGCCCTTGCCGCACAGCGCCCCCTTGTTCACCGGGAAGTCCGGGCGCTCGACCACCGCGACACCCCCGTCCTGCTGGGGCGTGAGGTTCATTCCGCACTGCAGGGCGCAGTACGGGCAGTGCGTGGGCGTCGCGGAGTTCGGCATACCGTCCAGCGTGAGTCGGGCGTGTTACGTGCGGGACGGCGCCCTGTTACACGGCCGGGACGGTGACCTCCCCGTCGCCGCCCGGCCGCGGTGAGGCGCACAGCGCCCCGCTCTCAGTCGCCGCCGGGCGGTGCGTGGGTTGCCGCTGTTTCGAAAATCGCCTCGTGTGTCTCATTCCGTACCGTAGTTGGCCGATCACGCCTTGTTGAGTATTGAAGAGTCACGGCTACAGTCGTGCGCACGTCCAGCACCGCGCCAGCGCTTACGACGCATGGACTCCGCACGGCGTTCGATATCCCGGGCATGTCCGCCGCTCATCCGGCCGCACACGGCAAACCGTCATTCGAAACAGCCAGGAGGTCCCCCGACCATGCCCCTGCGCCCTCCAGGCCCCCTGGGCCACCTCTCCCCCCGTGACCAGCGCCTCTTCTGGCGGTACGGCCGCGGCCCCAGCGTCCCCGTCCCCGATCCGCTCGTCCACCGTGCCGTCGAACGGCAGGCCGCGGCCGCCCCGCACGCCGTCGCCGCCGAGCACCTGGGCGACCGGATCACCTACGGCGAGCTGGACCGCCGCGCCGACGCCCTTGCCGCCCGGCTCGCCCGCGAGGGCGTACGCCCCGGGGACCACGTGGGTCTCTTCGTACGCCGCTCGATCCCGATGCTGGTCGGCCTGCTCGGCATCCTCAAGGCAGGCGCCGCCTACGTCCCGCAGGACATCGGCCTCGTGCCCCCGAACCAGCTCGCCCACATCGTCCGCACCGCCCGCACCCGCGTCGTCCTCACGGTCGCCGAGCACGCCCACCGCGTGCCGCTGCCCGACGGCCACTTGTTGATCACGCTGGACGAGCCGCAGTCGTACGCCCCGAAAACCCGGGCCCTGACACCACGCACCCCGACACCCCGCACCCCGATCCACCCCGACGACGACTGCTACGTCCTGTTCACCTCCGGCACGACCGGCCGCCCCAACGGCGTGAAGGTCACCCACCGAAACGTCGCCAACATCCTCCTCACCGAACCCGGCGGTCTCGGCATCCGTCCCGGCGACCGGGTCGCCCAGCTCCTCAACGTCGCCTTCGACATGGCCGCCTGGGAGATCCTCGGCTGTCTCACCCACGGCGGCACTCTCGTCATCCGGGGCAAGGACATCGCGGCGGCGGCCCGCACGGCCGACGTGCTGATCGCGACCCCGACCGTGCTGTCCGGCATCGACCCGGCGGCCTGCCCACGCGTCCACACGGTCGCGGTCGCCGGAGAGCCCTGCCCGCGCCCGCTCGCCGACCGGTGGGCGCGCCGCGCCGCGTTCCACAACTGCTGCGGCCCGACCGAGACGACCATCGTCAACACGATGCACCGCCATCGCCCGTCCGACCCACTGCTCACCATCGGCCGCCCCACCCCCAACAACACGGTCTACGTCCTCGACGCCGACCGTCGCCCCCTGCCCATCGGCGAGGTGGGCGAGATGTGGGCGGGCGGCGACTGCGTGTCGGCCGGCTATCTGGGTAACGACGCCCTCAACGCCGAGCGCTACGCGCCTGACCCGTTCCTCGGCGACGGCCACCGTATGTTCCGCACCCGCGACCTCGGCCGCTGGACCCCGGCCGGCGAACTCGAACACCTCGGCCGCACCGACGACCAGGTCAAGGTGCGCGGCTTCCGGGTCGAGCTCGACTCCGTCTCCTCGGTGCTGGAGCGGGTCGAGGGCTGTCTGCGCGCGGTGACCCTGAAACGGGACGCCCGCACCCTCGTCTCCTTCGTGTGCCCGGCGGACGTCGACCCCGACACGGCCCGGCGCGCGGTGGCGGACGCGCTGCCGTACTACTGCGTCCCCGAGCATGTCATGCCCCTGCCATTCCTGCCCGAGACCGACCGCGGCAAGATCGACAAGCAGGCGCTGCTGCGGATGGTCGAGGAGCACATGGCGGTGGCCCGATGACCACCTCCCTGGAACGGCAGTCCACCGAACTGCCCCCGCCCACCTCGCTCCCGCGCCGCCTGCTCAAGCACCCCCGCCTGATGCACTACAACCGGCTCGCGGCCCTGGTCCTGACGGCCAATCTGGCCTTCCTGTGGGCGAGTTGGCCCCACTCCCCGCAGGCCATGGGCCACGCGGCCCTCGCCAACCTCGCGCTCGCCGTCGTCGTACGCCAGCAGTACGTCATCAACCTCTTCTTCCGGCTGGCCACTCGGGCGCCGACGACCTGGCCGCTGAAGATCCGCTGGACGCTGGGCAAGGTGTACCACTTCGGCGGACTGCACGTGGGCGGTGCGCTGGCCGGATCGGCCTGGTTCCTGGCGCTGGCGTTCACCGGAGCCGACGGCCCGCAAGCCGTGGTGAGCTGGACTCTGGTCGCCCTCCTTGCCGTCATCGTCGCCACCGCCCTCCCACCCTTCCGCTCCCGCCACCACGACCACTTCGAGAAGATCCACCGTTTCGGCGGCTGGAGCGCCCTCGCCCTGTTCTGGGCGCACACCCTGCTCTCCACACCACAGCCGGTCCCGATCACCGTCCTGGCGGTCGTCACCTTCAGCGTCGCCCTGCCCTGGCTACGGCTGCGCAAGGTCGACGTCCGCCTCGAACGGCCGTCCCGACATGTCGTCCTGGCCCGCTTCGACCACGGCGAGACCCCCTTCGCGGGCTCCTCGACGGCGGTCAGCCGCAGCCCGCTGAAGGAGTGGCACTCCTTCGCCAACGTCCCGGCCCCCGGCGAGTCCGGCTTCCGGCTCACCATCTCGCGCGCCGGGGACTGGACGGGCGCGTTCATCGACGACCTGCCGTCGAAGGTGTGGGTCAAGGGCATCACCACGGCGGGCGTCGCCAACATCGAGACACTGTTCAAGAAGGTGGTCTACGTCGCCACCGGCAGCGGCATCGGCCCCTGCCTGCCCCATCTGCTGGCCGCCGAGGTCCCCGCCCGCCTGGTCTGGGCGACCCGCGACCCCCGAGCCACCTACGGCGACGCCCTGGTCGACGAGATCCTCGCCGTCCAACCGCATGCGCTCGTGTGGGACACCTCCCGGCGCGGCAAGCCCGACATGGTGCGGCTGGCCTACGAGGCGTACCGCGACTTCGGGGCCGAGGCCGTCATCTGCATCTCCAACAAGAAGCTCACCTGGCAGGTGGTGCACGGCCTGGAGCGGCGCGGGATTCCGGCGTACGGCGCGATCTGGGACTCGTAGACCCCGCGGCAACCTGGAGGCACTCATGGACAACCTGAAGATCGAACGCGACGGCGCCGTGGTGACCGTACGCCTGCACCGCCCGCACGTGCTCAACGCCCTCAGCAGCGGACTCCTGGCCGAACTCCTCGACGCCCTGCGCCCGTTGGACGCCGACCCTGAGGTGGGCTGCTTCGTCGTCACCGGCTCGGAGCGGGTCTTCGCGGCAGGCGCCGACATCAAGGAGATGGCGGGGAAGACGGCCGCGGAGATGGCGGCCGAGGACTACTTCGGGAACTGGGAGGAGTTCACAGCGCTCCGCACCCCGAAGATCGCGGCCGTCAACGGCTATGCGCTCGGCGGCGGGTGTGAGCTGGCGATGATGTGCGACCTGGTCATCGCGGGGGAGTCGGCGGTCTTCGGCCAGCCGGAGATCAAGCTCGGTGTGATCCCCGGCATCGGCGGCACCCAGCGGCTGACCCGCCTCGTCGGCCGGGCGAAGGCGATGGACCTGGTCCTCACCGGCCGCACGATGGACGCACGGGAGGCTGGAAGCTGCGGTCTCGTCTCCCGCGTCGTCCCGGACGACCAGGTCCTGCCGGAGGCCCTGGAAGCGGCGGCGACGATCGCCTCGTACGGCCACGCGGCGGTCACGGCGGCCCGCGAGTGCGTCGACCGAGCCCTGGAAACCGGGCTTCGCGACGGCATCCTCTTCGAACGCCGCGTCTTTCACGCCCTGTTCGCCACCGACGACCAGACGGAGGGCATGAGCGCGTTCCTGGAGAAACGCCGGCCGCGTTTCACCGGCCGCTGAGGCCGGGACCCGCACACGGAGGGCGGGAGCAGGGCGAGGGCCCCGCTCCCGCCCGTTCAGGGACGGGCCTCGGTCCGGGGGCTTCGCAACGCGTTCGCCACCCCCGGCTCCTGCGGTCCGAGAAACCGGGGGTCCGGCTCGAAGACGGCGTCAAGAGCGGCCTTGCCCGCCGCGAAGATCTCCCGCGTACCGCCGTAGTACCAGGTGGCGTCGTGCTTTGCCTCGACCCCCACGCCGTACGACGCCACCCCGGCCTCCTGGCACAGCGCGACCGCGCGCCGGATGTGGAAGCCCTGGCTGATCAGCACCGCCTCGTCGACGCCGAAGATCTTCTTGGCGCGGACGCAGGAGTCCCAGGTGTCGAAGCCGGCGTAGTCGCTGACGATGCGGGAGTCCGGCACTCCGTGCCGCGTCAGGTACGTGCGCATGGCGTCGGGCTCGTCGTAGTCCTTGCGGCTGTTGTCACCCGTGACGAGGACGACCTTGATCCGCCCCGCCCGGTACAGCTCGGCCGCCGCGTCGAGCCGGTGGGCGAGGTACGGGGAGGGCTCGCCGGCCCACAGTCCGGCACCGAAGACGACGGCGACGTCGGTGCGCGGCACGTCGGCCGTGGTGCGCAGCCGGTCACCGGTCACGACGTACATCCAGGTGGCCGGAAGCAGCGCCAGCACGCACCCGGCCATCACGGCCTGCACCAGCCGTCGCTGCCCGGTGCGGGTGCGTGGAAGTCTTGGTCGGCGCAGCTTCGGTCGGCGCATTCGGATGGTCCCTCCCCGGTCGGCACACGGCCCGTTCTCGACAGTCAGGGACGTTCTGTCGGCCCCCGCGGTTCACCGCACTGGACGTGACCAGCTTCACTCCGACAGTCGAAACCGCAGGTCAAGCCGCCTCACAAACCTTGGGGTCCCATCGTGAACCCGGCGTAAGAACCCGTCATTCCTGCGAAACGGGGCGGCAACGTGCCGCGGCCACCATCGGTTCATGACGGCGTCGAACCCGCTTCACGACGAGTCCACGAACCTCCCCGGCCAGGGGGCCCACCTCGACAGTACGGCGCACATCATGAACCGGATCAGCAGCCAGCTCGCCAGCCAGCTCAGCCTCGTCTCGCTCGACGGCAGCCGGCGCCCCGAACCTCCCCCAGTGCCTGAACGGCCTGGGCGGTACCCCCATGCGCTCGTCGTCGTGGCCCATGGCAGCCGTGACCCGCGTGCCCTCAGCACCGTACGCGCGCTCCTCGACAAGGTCCGCGAGCTGCGCCCCGCCCTGCCGGTCCACCTCGGCCACATCGAGCTGAACGAGCCCCTGCTCCCCGACACCCTCGCCTCCCTCGGCGACCGCGAGGCGATCCTCGTCCCGCTCCTGCTCAGCCGCGGCTACCACATCAAGCGGGACATCCCCGAGATGGCCGCCGAGTCGCGGGTACGCGCACGCGTGGCCGGCGCACTCGGCCCGCACCCCCTGCTGGTGGAGGCCCTGTACACCCGCCTGGTGGAGGCCGGCTGGCGTACCCGCATGGACGAGCCGACCCGCCGCAGGAGCGCGGTGGTCCTGGCGGCGGCGGGCTCCCGCGACCCCGAGTCGAAACTGGACACCTCCCGCACGGCCCAGCTCCTCGCGGGCCGCCTGGGCGTCCCGGTGATCCCGGCGTACGCGACGACGGCGGCCCCGACGGTCCCGGACGCCGTTCGCTCGCTGGCCGCCCGGGGCCGCACAAGGGTCGCGGTGGCGTCGTACTTCACGGCCCCCGGCCGCTTCGCCACGGAGTGCGCGGAGGCGGCCCCGTGGATCGCGTCGGATCCCCTCGGCACCCACCCGGCGATGGCGAAGCTGCTCCTCCACCGCTACGACCGCACCCTGGCGGCCCCGGCCACCACGACCCCCGAACTGGCATCGGCCTAGCGGTCGCGCGCCGCTCCCGGCTCCCCACCGGACGGAGTAACGACGGCGAGTCCCGGTCCGCCGCCGGCCTTACGTTCGTCAGGAGGCCGAGGGAGGCACCGATGACCGACCATCCGAACATCGCCGTCTTCCAGCGCGCCATGACCGCCTTCTCGACGGGCGACATGGACGCGTTGGCGGAGGTCTTCCATCCCGACGTGGTGTGGCACATCGGAGGCAGGAATCTCCTGGCGGGCGACCACCGGGGGCGGGACGAGACCTTCGCCCTGTTCGGCCGCGAGTTCCAGCTGACGGGCGGCACCTACCGCCCGGCGCTCCACGACGTCCTCGCCAACGACGACCACACGGTCGCTCTCCTCCACGTGACGGCCTCACGCGAGGGCAGAACGCTCGACCTGGACTACGCCCTCGTCCTCCACATCGACGACGGCCGGATCACCGAGGGCTGGGTGGCGACGACCGACCCGGCGGTCTACGACGAGTTCTGGTCCTAGCGGCTCGGCCGTGTCACAGAACCCGGCGGACGACCAGGCGCAACACAGCCCTCCGTTTGTCACTGCCTGCCCTTACTGTCGGTGCATGTACTACGACGAGTCGGCAGTCGAACGCTGGGCCCCCGAACCCGACAAACGACCGGGCCGCACGGCCTTCCAACGCGACCGCGCCCGCGTACTGCACTCCGCCGCACTCAGAAGGCTCGCCGGCAAGACCCAGGTCGTCACACCGGGCACCCACAGCAACGCCTGGGACCCCAGCCCCCGCACCCGCCTGACCCACTCCCTGGAGTGCGCCCAGGTGGGCCGGGAGCTGGGCGCGGCCCTCGGCTGTGACCCCGACCTCGTGGAAGCCGCCTGCCTCTCCCACGACCTCGGCCACCCCCCGTTCGGCCACAACGGCGAAGTCGCCCTCAACGAATTCGCCGAGGACTGCGGCGGTTTCGAGGGCAACGCCCAGTCCCTGAGGCTCCTCACCCGCATCGAACCCAAACGGTTCACCCCCGAGGGCTCCGTGGGCCTCAACCTCACCCGAGCCACCCTCGACGCCGCCACGAAGTACCCCTGGCCCCGCGGCGCCCACCCCACCGACCCGACGTCCCCGAAGTTCGGCGTCTACGAGGACGACCGCCCCGTCTTCGACTGGGTCCGCAAGGACGCCCCCGGCGCCCGCACCACCTTCGAGGCCCAGGTCATGGACTGGTCCGACGACGTGGCGTACTCCGTGCACGACGTCGAGGACGGCCTGCACGCCGGCCACATCGACCCCAACTGCCTGCACGCCGAGCCGGAACGCCGGGCGGTCTTCGCGGTGGCCATCGGACGGTACGTCCCCGAGGACACCGACCCGGCCGAGCTGGCCGCCGCCCTCGACCGGCTCCAGGACGAGGAGTGGTGGCCGCACGGCTATGACGGTTCCGCCGTCGCCCAGGCCCGCCTCAAGGACGCCACCAGCCAGCTCATCGGCCGCTTCTGCCTGGCCGCGGAGAGCGCCACGCGCGCGGCGTACGGTGACGACCGGCTCACCCGCTACGGCGCCGAACTCGTCGTACCGCACGAGACCCGGCTGGAGTGCGCGGTCCTCAAGGCGGTCGCCGACCGGTACGTCATGCAGCGCGCCGAACAGGAGCGGCTGCGCGCCGACCAGCGGATCGTGGTCGCCGAACTGGCCGAGGCGCTCACCGCCCGCGCACCCGACGGGCTCGACCCACAGTTCCGGGCCCTGTTCGACGCGGCCGCCGACGACCGCGCCCGCAAGCGCGTCATCGTCGACCAGATCGCGTCCCTGACGGACGCCTCGGCGCGCTCGCTGCACGCGCGGCTCACACGCCGGGCCTGAGCGCGGCCGCCGTCACCCGCGCGCGACGGGTGGGACACCGGAGGCGAACGGGCACTCGAAAGTGACCCTGCGTGGCCTGATCGGGTCACCCCCTCTTCCCGCATCACGCTGCGTGCGGGACGCTCGCATGTGGCGGCACCCTTACGAGGAGGCATCAAGTGGTCGACGCGGATCAGACATTCGTCATCGTCGGCGGCGGACTCGCCGGCGCGAAGGCGGCCGAGACGCTGCGTTCGGAGGGCTTCAGCGGGCGGGTGATACTGATCTGCGACGAGCGCGACCACCCGTACGAGCGGCCGCCCCTCTCCAAGGGTTACCTCCTCGGCAAGGAGGAGCGCGACAGCGTCTTCGTGCACGAGCCCGCCTGGTACGCGCGCAACGACATCGAGCTCCACCTGGGCCAGACCGTCGACGCCATCGACCGCGAGGCGAAGTCGGTGCGGTTCGGCGAGGACGGCACGGTCGTCCACTACGACAAGCTCCTGCTGGCCACCGGCGCCGAGCCGCGCCGCCTGGACATCCCCGGCACGGACCTGGCCGGCGTCCACCATCTGCGCCGCCTCGCGCACGCCGATCGCCTCAAGGGCGTCCTGACCTCGCTCGGCCGTGACAACGGGCACATCGTGATCGCCGGCGCCGGCTGGATCGGCCTGGAGGTCGCGGCGGCGGCGCGCGAGTACGGCGCGGAGGTCACCGTCGTCGAGCACAACCCGACCCCGCTGCACGGCGTCCTCGGCCCCGAGCTCGGGGCACTCTTCGCCGAGCTGCACCGCGAGCACGGGGTGCGTTTCCACTTCGGCCGGCAGCTGACGGAGATCGTCGGCCAGGACGGCATGGTGCTGGCGGCCCGGACGGACGACGGCGAGGAGCACCCGGCGCACGACGTCCTGGCGGCGATCGGCGCGGCGCCCCGGACCGCCCTCGCGGAGGGGGCCGGGCTGGAGATCGCCGACCGCATGTACGGCGGCGGTGTCGTGGTGGACGAACGGCTGCGCACCTCCGACCCCGACATCTACGCGGCCGGCGACGTGGCCTCCTTCCCGCACGCGCTCTTCGACACCCGGGTGCGGGTGGAGCACTGGGCCAACGCGCTCAACGGCGGTCCGGCGGCGGCGCGGGCGATGCTGGGCCGCGACGTCCTCTACGACCGCGTGCCCTATTTCTTCTCCGACCAGTACGACCTGGGCATGGAGTACAGCGGGTGGGCGCCGCCGGGGACGTACGACGAGGTGGTGATCCGGGGGGATGCCGGGAAGCGTGAGTTCATCGCGTTCTGGGTGAAGGAGAACCGGGTGCTGGCCGGGATGAACGTGAACGTGTGGGACGTCACAGAGCCGATCCAGCAGCTGATTCGTTCGAGGGCACAGGTGAACACCGAGGCGCTGGCGGACCCGCATGTTCCGCTGGACGGCCTCGCCTCGTAGCCGACAGGAGTGTCAGTTCGGCCCCGTAGAATTCACGCGTGGCAGGACGGATCAACGACGAGGACGTGAAAGCGGTACGGGACGCGGTCCCGATCGACGCCGTGGTGTCCGAGTACCTCCAGCTGCGGGGCGCGGGCGGGGGCAACCTCAAGGGGCTCTGCCCGTTCCACGACGAGAAGTCGCCGTCGTTCCAGGTCAGCCCGAGCAAGGGGCTCTTCCACTGCTTCGGCTGCCAGGAGGGCGGCGACACCATCACGTTCGTGATGAAGGTCGACCACCTCTCCTTCTCCGAGGCGGTCGAGCGGCTCGCCGCGCAGGCCGGCATCACCCTGCGCTACGAGGAGGGCGGCTACAACCCCTCCCACCAGCGCGGCGAACGCATCCGCCTGGTCGAGGCCCACAAGATCGCCGCCGAGTGGTACGCCGAGCAGCTCGCGACCAGCCCCGAGGCCGACACCGGCCGCATCTTCCTCGCCGAGCGCGGCTTCGACCAGGCCGCCGCCGTGCACTTCGGCGTCGGCTACAGCCCCCAGGGCTGGGACCACCTCACCCGCTTCCTGCGCGGAAAGGGCTTCTCCGACAAGGAACTGCTCCTGTCCGGGCTGTCGCAGGAGGGCCGCCGGGGGCCCATCGACCGCTTCCGGGGCCGGCTGATGTGGCCGATCCGCGACATCGGCGGTGACGTGGTCGGCTTCGGCGCCCGCAAGCTGTACGAGGCGGACAACGGCCCGAAGTACCTCAACACCCCCGACACGGCGATCTACAAGAAGTCCCAGGTCCTCTACGGCATCGACCTCGCCAAGAAGGACATCGCCAAGGCATCCCGCGCGGTCGTCGTCGAGGGCTACACGGACGTCATGGCCTGCCACCTCGCCGGGGTCACCACGGCCATCGCGACCTGCGGCACGGCCTTCGGCGGCGACCACATCAAGATCCTCCGCCGACTGCTGATGGACAACGGCTCGGCCCGCGTGATCTTCACCTTCGACGGCGACGCGGCGGGCCAGAAGGCGGCCCTGCGCGCCTTCGAGGACGACCAGAAGTTCGCCGCCGAGACGTACATCGCGATCGCGCCGGACGGCATGGACCCCTGCGAACTGCGCCTGGCGAAGGGCGACGAGGCGGTCGCCGACCTGGTCGAACCGCGCACCCCGCTCTTCGAGTTCGCACTGCGCCAGATCGTCGTCCGCTACGACCTCGACACCCCGGCGGGCCGCGCGGCGGCGCTGGACGAGGCGGCGCCCATCGTCGCCCGCATCAAGAACAGCGGCGCCCAGCACGAGGTGGCCGTCCAGCTCGCGGGCATGCTCGGCATCCTCGACACCCAGTTCGTCGTCAAGCGGGTGGCACAGCTGGCGCGTTGGGCGCGGGACCGGGGCGGCAGGGGCGGGGCACCGACGAACCGAGGCCCGCAGCAGCAGTACGACGCCGCCCCGGTGTCCCGGCCGTCGGGCCCGGCCCTGACCCTGCGCAACCCCGTCTACGCCACGGAACGCGAGCTGCTGAAACTCGCCCTCCAGCGCCCCGAGTTGGTCTCCCCGGCGTTCGACGCGTACGGCGTCGACGAGTTCACCGCCGCGCCCTACGCCGCCGTACGCCAGGCCATCCTGGACGCGGGCGGCGCCGAGTACGGCGTCCAGGACCCGCAGGAGTACGTGGTCCGGGTCCGTGAGGCGGCCCCCGACGACCAGGTGCGCGCGATGGTCACGGAGCTGGCGGTCGAGGCGATCATGCGCAGGACCGTCGACGAGAACTACGCGGGCGACCAACTGGTCACCGTCCGCCGCCGCGCGGTGGAACGCCGCATCCGCGACATCCAGAGCCAGTTGACCCGCCTCGGCGCGGGCGGCGACCCGGCCCAACTCGCCGCCGTACAGAACGAGCTGTGGGTGTTGCAGCAGTACGACCAGGCATTGCGGGAGCGCGGCGCGGCGGCGCTCTGAGAGATACGCGGGGATTTGCGTACGGCTGGGTAACCGCGCGGTCACGGACCGGACGCAAAAAGTCACCGCACGCCCCTCGTGGCGGCGATGTGTCGTACTCCACACTGGGTTCCGGTGCCTGAGTCCTCGGAGCGCGGCCGACCCGTCCCTCGCGGGTCCCACACCCCCGCGGTTCCGCTCATCGCGTACGGGACGGACAGCGGCGAGGCCGCCGACTCCGCCCTCGAAGCAGCGCTGCCGTATGCCTCGGCAGCGATCATCCTGGAGGTCGCCCCCGTGCAGACCCAGACCCTCGCACAGACCGACAGCAGTACGGACGGCACGGAGCCGGACGCCGACGTTCTGGTCGCGGTGCCGCCGCAGAACCGTGTCGTGCACCACCCCGAGGCGGAGCCGGAGGCCCCGCCCGAGCCGGCGGAACCGCCCGCCGAGGCGCTGGACGCCGACGCCGCCGAAACCGCCGAGCCGGTCGAAGCGCCGCTGCCGGCCCGGAGCCGCGCCGACACCAGCGGCCCCTCCTCGGACCTCTTCCGCCAGTACCTGCGGGAGATCGGCCGCATCCCCCTCCTCACCGCGGCCGAGGAGGTCGAACTCGCCCGCCGCGTCGAGGCCGGCCTGTTCGCCGAGGAGAAACTGGGCAGCACGCCCGACCTGGAGACCCGGCTCGCCCTCGACCTGGACCGACTGGTCGTCATGGGCCGGATGGCCAAACGGCGCCTGATCGAGGCGAACCTGCGGCTGGTGGTCTCCGTGGCGAAGAGGTACGTCGGCCGTGGGCTGACCATGCTCGACCTCGTCCAGGAGGGGAACCTCGGCCTGATCCGGGCCGTCGAGAAGTTCGACTACGCCCGCGGCTACAAGTTCTCGACGTACGCCACCTGGTGGATCCGCCAGGCCATGTCCCGCGCCCTCGCCGACCAGGCGCGCACCATCCGAGTGCCGGTCCACGTCGTCGAGTTGATCAACCGGGTGGTCCGCGTCCAGCGCCGCATGCTGCAGGAACGCGGCTACGAACCGACGCCGGAAGAGGTCGCGGCCCACCTCGACCTGCCGCCCGAGCGGGTCAGCGAGGTCCTGCGCCTGGCCCAGGAACCGGTGTCGCTGCATGCGCCGGTGGGCGAGGAGGACGACGTGGCGCTGGGCGACCTGATCGAGGACGGCGACGCGACATCGCCGGTGGAATCGGCGGCGTTCCTGCTTCTCAGGGAGCACCTGGAGGCGGTCCTCTCCACCCTCGGCGAACGCGAACGCAAGGTGGTCCAACTCCGGTACGGCCTGGCGGACGGCCGCCCGCGCACGCTGGAGGAGATAGGCCGCATCTTCGGGGTGACGCGGGAGCGCATCAGGCAGATCGAGTCGAAGACCCTGAACAAGCTGCGGGACCATGCATTTGCGGATCAGCTGAGGGGTTACCTGGACTGACGCCGTCTGCGGGCCGGTGGGGGCGCGACCAGCCACAACGGTCCCGCAGCCGTCAGTCCACCTCCGCCACCGCCTGCGCGAACTGCGCCTTGTACAACCGCGCATAGGCCCCGTCGGCCGCCAACAACTCCCCGTGCGCGCCCTGTTCCACGATCGAGCCGTTCTCCATCACCAGGATCGTGTCCGCGTCCCGGATGGTCGACAACCGGTGTGCGATGACGAACGACGTACGCCCGTGTGCCAACTTCGCCATGGCCTTCTGGATCAGCACCTCGGTCCGCGTGTCCACGGAACTCGTCGCCTCGTCCAGCACCAGGATCACCGGATCGGACAGGAAAGCCCGCGCGATCGTGATCAGCTGCTTCTCGCCCGCGCTGACCCCGCTGCCCTCGTCGTCGATCACCGTGTCGTACCCCTCGGGCAGCGTACGGATGAACCGGTCCGCGTGAGCCGCCCGCGCCGCCTCCTCGATCTCGCCCCGCGTGACCTCCCGAGCCGCCCCGTACGCGATGTTCTCGGCGATCGTGCCGCCGAACAGCCACGTGTCCTGCAGCACCATTCCGATCCCGGCCCGCAGTTCGTCCCGGGACATACGGGAGATGTCGACCCCGTCGAGGGTGATCCGCCCGGACGACACGTCGTAGAACCGCATCAGCAGGTTCACCAGCGTCGTCTTGCCCGCGCCCGTCGGCCCGACGATCGCGACCGTGTGCCCGGGCTCCACCGTCAGCGAAAGGTCCTCGATCAGCGGCTTCTCGGGGTCGTACCGGAAGGAGACCTGCTCCAGCGCCACCCGGCCCCGAAGCTCCTCCGGCCGCACTCCCGGCACCGGATCCGCATCCTGCTCCTCCGCGTCCAGCAGCTCGAAGATCCGCTCGGCCGAGGCGACACCCGACTGCACGAGGTTCGCCATCGACGCGACCTGCGTCAACGGCATCGAGAACTGCCGCGAGTACTGGATGAAGGCCTGCACGTCACCGATGGACAAGGACCCCGACGCGACCCGCAGACCGCCGACCACCGCGACCAGGACGTAGTTGATGTTCGACACGAACAGCATCAGCGGCTGCATCACACCGCTGTTGAACTGCGCCTTGAAGCCCGCCTCGTACAGGGCGTCGTTCTGCTCGGCGAACTGCTTCGCCGACTCCTCCTGCCGCCCGAACACCTTCACCAGGGTGTGCCCGGTGTACATCTCCTCGACATGCGCGTTGAGCTTGCCCGTGGACCGCCACTGCTGCACGAAGTGCGGCTGCGACCGCTTGCCCACGCGCGTGGCGACGAAGAAGGACAGCGGTACGGTCACCAGCGCGACCAGCGCCAGCAGCCACGACACCCAGAACATCATCGCCAGCACGCCGATGATGGTGAGGACCGAGTTGATGAGCTGGCCCATCGACTGCTGGAGCGTCTGCCCGATGTTGTCGATGTCGTTGGTCGCCCGGGACAGCACCTCACCGCGCCGGCTCCTGTCGAAGTACGACAGCGGCAGCCGCGACAGCTTCACCTGGACGTCCTCGCGCATCCGGTACATGGTCCGGTTGACGGCCCGGTTCACCAGCCGCGTCGCCACCGCCATCAGCAGCCCGGCGACGACGAACACGACGAGCGCGAAGAGCAGTACGTTCCCCACCGCGCCGAAGTCGATGCCCTGCCCCGGCGTGAAGTCCGTGCTGCGGAGCATGTCGGCGATCTCGCTGTCGCCGCGCTCCCGCATCGCCGCGAGAACCTGCTCCTTGGTCATCCCGGACTCGAACTGCCGCCCGACGATACCGGCGAAGACCAGGTCGGTGGCCTCACCGAGGATCTTCGGCCCGGCGACCGACAGACCCACGCTCACGACCACGCAGAACAGCAGCGCGTAGATGGTCAGCCGCTCGGGCTTGAACTGCGCGACGAGCCGCCTGCCCGACACCTTGAAGTCCAGCGAGCGGTGATCCGGACCGGTCCCGGCCATCATCCGCCCCATCGGCCCGGCCATCAGGCAGCCTCCGCTTCCGTCAGCTGGGAGAGCACGATCTCCCGGTACGTCTCGTTGTCCGCCATCAGCTCGTGGTGCCGGCCCGCGCCGACGACCCGCCCCTCGTCGAGCACGACGATCCGGTCGGCGTCCCGGATGGTCGCCACCCGCTGGGCGACGATGACGACGGTCGCCTCGGCGGTCTCCCGGCCCAGTGCCGCACGCAGCGCCGCGTCCGTCGCGTAGTCGAGGGCGGAGAAGGAGTCGTCGAAGAGATAGATCTCCGGGCGCTGCACGAGCGTCCGCGCGATGGCGAGGCGCTGCCGCTGACCGCCCGACACATTCGTGCCGCCCTGGGCGATGGGGGCGTCGATCCCACCCTCCAGCCGCTCCACGAACTCCTTGGCCTGCGCCACCTCCAGCGCGTGCCACAGTTCCTCGTCCGTCGCGTCCGGGTTGCCGTAGCGCAGGTTCGTCGCCACCGTCCCCGCGAACAGGTACGGCTTCTGCGGCACGAGGCCGACCGTCCTGGCCAGCAGCTGGGGGTCGATGGCCGCGACGTCCTCCCCGTCCACGAGCACCTGCCCGTCGGTCGCGTCGAAGAGGCGGGGGACCAGCCCCAGCAGCGTCGACTTGCCGCTGCCCGTCGAGCCGATCACGGCGGTCACCTCACCGGGCCTGGCCACCAGGTCGATCGCCTTCAGCACCGGCTCCTCGGCACCCGGGTAGCGGAATCCGGCGCCCCGGATCTCCAGGTGACCGTGCCGGCGCAGCTCCCGCACCGGCGCGGTCGGCGGGACCACGCTCGACGACGTGTCCAGGACCTCCTGGATGCGCTCGGCGCACACCTCCGCGCGCGGCACCATCATGAACATGAAGGTGGCCATCATCACGGACATCACGATCTGCATCAGATAGGCGAGGAACGCGGTCAGGTCACCGATCTGCATCCCGCCGCTGTCGATCCGGTGGGCCCCGAACCAGACCACCGCGATGGACGACAGGTTCACCACCGTCATGACGATCGGGAACATCAGCGCGAGCAGATTGCCGGTGCCCATCGCCATGTCGGTGAGCTCGACGTTCGCCTTCCTGAAGCGCTGCTGCTCGTACTCGTCGCGCACGAAGGCGCGGATCACCCGGTTGCCGGTGATCTGCTCGCGCAGCACCCGGTTCACCGTGTCGAGGCGCTCCTGCATCGTCCGGAACAGCGGCCGCAGCCGCCGCACGATCAAGGTCACGCTGATACCGAGCACGGGCACCACCGCGACCAGCACCGCGGACAGGGGCACGTCGAGGCCGAGGGCCAGCACGATGCCGCCCACGCACATGATCGGCGCCGACACCATCAGCGTGAACGTCATCAGCGCCAGCATCTGCACCTGCTGGACGTCATTGGTCGTACGGGTGATCAGAGACGGCGCGCCGAAGTGCCCGACCTCACGCGCCGAGAACGACTGCACCCGGTCGAACACGGCCGCCCGCACGTCCCGCCCGAGCGCCGCGGCGGTCCGGGCGCCGTAGTACACGGCACCGATGTTGCACACGACCTGTACCAGCGAGATGCCGATCATCAGGGCGCCGTAGGTGAGGATGTAGCCGGTGTCGCCGTTGACGACGCCCGTGTCGATGATGTCCGCGTTCAGCGTGGGCAGGTAGAGGGTGGCGCAGGTCTGCAGGAACTGCAGCAGCACCAGCCAGGCGATGGGTTTTCGGTAGGGCCTGAGGTAGGTCCGCAGAAGTCGTATGAGCACGCTGCTTCTCTCGGAGTCGACGGCAGGGCTATTGGTTGCCCTTGGCCCCTATCGTCGAACACTCCACCCGCGTTACCTCAACCGATTAAGCCGTCAGCGGTGCTCCGTACGGCCTTCCGGGTTCGGTTCCTACCGGACCCTTACGTTCCGCCGGACGTGTCCTACGGCCGGAACGCCCCGGGATGCGTCTGATCCCGCACCGACACGAACTGCTGCCGGACCGCCTGACCCACCGCCAGCTCCTCGCCGGGGTCCAGGACCTGCGCGGCCGCGCCCTGCCAGACGGGCGGGGTGCGCGGGTCGAGGGTGCCCTGTGAGACACCGAGCGCCCAGGCGGCCTGCCGGGCGGCGCCGATCGCCGCGTAGTCCGCGGGCTGCGGTACGACGACCTGCGCCCCGAACAGCGCGGGCGCCGCCGTCTGCACGGCCGGCAGCTCGGCGACCGCCCCGAGCAGGAAGATCCGCCGCACCTCGACACCCCGGCCGCGCAGCACGTCGAGCGCGTCCGCGAGCCCGCACAGCATGCCCTCGAACGCCGCCCGCGCCAGGTGCTCCGGCTTCATCGACTCCCGCCGAAGCCCGGCCAGCGTGCCCGCGGTGTGCGGCAGATTCGGCGTCCGCTCACCCTCCAGATAGGGCAGCAGCACTAGCCCATGAGCCCCCGGCGTCGACTTCATCGCCAGCTCGGACAGGCTCTCCAGGTCGGACACGCCAAGGAGTTCCGCGGTGCCGCGCAGGGTGCGCACGGCGTTGAGGGTGGTGACGACCGGCAGGTGCATGCCGGTCGCGTCGGCCAGGGAGGTGATCATCCCGGAGCTGTCGACGAGCGCCTCGGGGTGCACGGCCATCACCGACCCGGACGCGCCGAGCGACACGACGGCGTCCCCGAGCCCGATGCCGAGCCCGAAGGCGGCGGACATGGTCTCGCCGGTCCCCGCGGAGATCAACAGCCCCTCCGGCGTCGTACCGGCCGCATCCGCCGGCCCGATCACCTCGGGGAGCATGGCCTGGTGGCCGAGCGCCAGCTCGACGAGATCGGAGCGGTAGGCGCCGGTCGCCGCCGACCAGTACCCGGTGCCGGAGGCGCCGCCCCGGTCTGTGGTCCTTCTCACGGGCCGGCCGAGCAGCTGCCACACCAGCCAGTCGTGTGCCTGCATGAGGACGGCGGCGCGCACGGCGTTCTCCGGCTCGGTCTTGGCGAGCCAGCGCAGCTTGGTCACCGGCTGCGCGGCCTGCGGCACACACCCCACGGCCTGCGCCCACGCCTCGCGTCCGCCCAGCGCGTCGATCAGGTCCGCCGCCGCGACCTGCGCACGCTTGTCACCCCCGACCATCGCCGGGCGCACGGTGTTGCCCTGCGCGTCCAGCGGGACCACCGCGTTCTGCTGTGCCGACACCCCGATGGCCTGCACGCCCTCGAGTAGCCCGCCGCCGGCCGCCTCCCCGAGGGACAGCAGCCAGGCCTGCGGGTCGACGTCGGAGGGGCGGGCGCCGTCCGGCGATTCCACCGGGTGCGGGGCGTACCCCTGCCTGAGCACGGCGCCTGTGTCCGTGTCGCAGACGACGATGCGAGTGAAATCGGGCGAACTGTCCAGCCCGGCGACTATCCCCATGCCTCAAATTCTGCCGTAGCGCTGCGCTTGCTCGGGCCATGAGCGCCGTAGGGGTGCGTGTCTGGTTTCGGGCGCGGGTCGTGGGGGGCCGGTCGCGCACTTCCCCGCACCCCTGCGGCGATGCGGCTCCCGGCGCCAGGAGTGCCGGCGCAGTGCCGATGCACGAAGACCCGCTGAAGGTGCTGCTACGTGTTGCTCGTGCCCCAGTCGTCCTCCGCGCCGCCGTTGTGGGCGCTGCGTTCGCGCAGGCTGCGGACTCGGGCGGCCACCGACTCGGGGACTCGGTCGCCCACCTTCTCGCTGACCGTGTGGTAGGCCTTGCCCGCGAAGTGGCGGCTCTGCTGGGCCGCGGACTCCGCGGTGTTGCGGACCGCGGGGTTCTGGGAGATCTCCCGGGCGGTCTTCTTCAGCTGTTCGTAGCGCTCGCGTCCGGCGCGTGTGCCGAGGACGTAACCGACGGCGAGTCCGATCACGAACGTGATCCGGTAGCGCATGGCGGCCACCCTTCCCTTGCGTAGGTCCCTGGTGCGGCGTCGGTGCCGAGGGGAACCGATTGGCGGAGCACCCCCCTGCTTGCGCTAATGTATGTGTCGCAGCGAGCGCACGCCCCCTGGCGAATACCCAGGTAGGTACGTTCGATGCAACGAGGCATTCCTCCGTAGCTCAATTGGCAGAGCAGCCGGCTGTTAACCGGCAGGTTACTGGTTCGAGTCCAGTCGGGGGAGCTCGGTCCTCCGTAGCTCAATTGGCAGAGCAGCCGGCTGTTAACCGGCAGGTTACTGGTTCGAGTCCAGTCGGGGGAGCATGCTGAACGAGGACCCCACGCCGGGGTCCTTTTTCATGTTCGTGTCCCTGCCGTGGGAACCGCGCAGGTCAAGGCGGAGTCCTTCAGGGCATGCGAAGTCGACCATACGAAGCAGGAGATCGTATGAGCGGCTATGCTGCGGCAGACGGCGCGCACACTTGTACGCGACACGCCGCTATGGGGCGGTAGCTCAGCCGGTTAGAGCAGCGGACTCATAATCCGTCGGCCGTGGGTTCGAGTCCCACCCGCCCCACACTCACCTCTCCCAGGAGAACCGTTTCTACCTGCGGAAACGTATGAACGGGGGGCACCACTCCAAGGTGGTGCCCCCCGTTCATACGTTCAGACCAAGATCCAGGGGACACACAGGGGACACGGGGCCGGTTCAGGGGACAGAGAGGCCCTCACGCTGCCTTCCGGCGCCCCTTCGAGGTCCCGCGTGCGGTCCGGGACGCTGTGGACGGCAGGCCCGTCGGGAGCGACCAGCCGTCCACGCCCGGAGACTCGGAGCGCGCGATCGTGAAGCGCGTGAGCGAGAAGTCGGCTCGCTGCTCCTCCGGGTACCGGTCGTTGAAGTTCTCGACCCGGACCAGCTCCAGGTCGTGTGCGGTGCAGTGGTCCCGTATCCACTTCACGGCCGCGTTGGCGGCGTCGTCCTGACCCCGGCCGGCAAGGGTGATCATGCCGAGGAGATCGGAGTCGGGTTGGGTCTGCGCTCCAACGGCCCAGGTCTCACCTGACTGCCGGGCGCCGTGGGCGAAGAAGACGGCGATGTCGCCCTGCCAGGTTCTTTCAGGGATCGTCAGCGGAGTGCGGACCTGGAGGGGGACTTCTCGGGGGACGACGGCCATGACCGACTCGGCCTCGGCTCGCATCATCTCGGGCAGCACGCTTGTGTAGGTGTCGGAGGTGATCTGGCGGGAAGAGTGACCCAGCTTCTCCTGAACCACCTTGATGTCGGTACCGGCGAGGAGGGACAGGGTGGCCGCGAGGTGGCGTAGGTCATGCAGGCGGACCGGCGGCAGGCCGGACAGCTCCACGAGGCGGGTGAAGCGGCGCGAGATCCAGTCAGGGTGCAGCGCCTCGCCGTTCTCGTGCGTCCACACGCGTCCGGTCTCGACGTAGGCGTCCCCCCACTCCTGGCGCTTCTGCTCCTGCTTCGCCCGGAAGCTGACCAGGTTGTCGCCAGACTCCAGGCTCAGGGACAGGGTGCGGACGCTGTCGGCCTTCGGCGCTTCGCCGTACAACTGGTAGGCGACCTCCACGATCTGCTGGGAGATCCGCAGCCAAAGGGCATCGGTGCTGACCTCTGTCCAGGGCAGCGCGGCCATCTCGCCGCGGCGGGGGCCGAGGAAGATGAAGCTGTGCCACAGCTCGTAGAGCCAGTCGTCCTTGATGAAGTCGAGGAACTGGCCGGTCAGCTCTGGTGTCCAGACCATGACTGGGCCGGGCTTCTCGCCAGTGCGCTTCCAGTGCTCGATGCGCTCGGGCGTCCAGACGAGCGGCTTCGGCCGGGTGACCGGCGGCAGCTCGACGAGCTGTGCCCAGTTCTTGGAGAACGCCTGCTCGCGCTTGATCCCCCAGGAGAGCGCCGAGCTGAGGGTGTCGTTGATGCGGTGCATGGTGGCGGCGGAGGTGACCTTCCGCAGCCCCTTCTTGCCCTCGCGGAGCGCGGCGTTCGCATCGAGGAAGGCGCGGCGGGCGGCGCGGCGCTCCTCCTTCTTGGCGTAGCCCGCCGTCTTCACCCAGGCCCGGTGTGCGGCGTCGCGTTCCTTCCGGAGTTGGTCGACGCGGAGGCGGTGGAGGATCCGCTCGGCGTTCTCCTTCTCGATCGCGTCGTACATCTTGTCGAGGTGGCGGACCTTGAGGTCGCGGCGTTTGATGTGCCCGAGGTGAGGGAGGAGGTAGTTGTTGATGTGCTCCTCGTAGCCGTGGCGGGTGGTGCGGGCGAGGGACTTCTTGGCCTTGATCCACCGGAGGAAGAAGTCGCCGCACGTCTCGTCGGAGAGCACGTCGGTGCCGGCCGTGGCCGCGTCGTACAGCTCCTTGGCCTTCTTCTTGGCGTCATCCAGCTTGGCGAAGCCACCGCGGCGCACTCGCGCACGTTTGTTGCCCTCGCCGCGCTCGGCCTCGAAGTAGAAGTACCAGGTGCCGTGGCCCTTGCCGAGCTTTGGGCACGTCAGCCCGATGTCTCCGATCTTCGGTTCGCCATCGGCGTCGAGGACCGGGTTGCCCTCCTCGTCCTTGAGCGGCCCCTTGCACTGGCATCGCCGGTAGTAGCTCGGCTTGAACATCCGACCCCCTGCTGTCGACTGGCCACAGCCAGCCGAGGCTGTGCGTACGTGTCTGGCGTGATCTCTCTTGATCTTGCTGGGGGTGTCGGACAGCGTTGTAAAGTTGCTGACAAGTTGGCGCGGGGGAGATTGCGACCAACGCGATGACTGCTCAGGAAGCGGGCGGACAGGCTTCGGCCGGAGCGATGGGTCTGGAGGAGCTGCTGGCTCTTCCGGCCACGGTCAACGTGACAACTGCCGGGCGTGCTCTGGGAATTGGCCGAGACAAGGCGTACGAGCTGATCCGCAATGGGAAGTTCCCTGTTCGGACGCTCCCGCTAGGCGGCACAGTTCGGGTACCAACGGTGGAGCTGTGGAAGGTCCTCGGCATCGAGCAGTGCCGGGAAGCGGGGGTGAGTACGTGATCGACGGAGGCGGCGCGTGATCTTGGGGTGTTTGTTTGGTTTCCAACAATGTGACCTATCTTCGGTAAACTAGTTCGCTAAAGGGGGTCGGTAGGAGGGGCGAGGAGATGCCGAGGCTGTACGGCTTTGAGGACATGGCGTACCGGCGGGTGCGCGAGAGCGAGGCGGAGGGCATTCGTGCTGCCGCCTCGCGGCGGTTGCTCAAGCAGCCCTATCCCGCCATCACGGAGTGGATGAACGCCGAGGGGTACCGCACGACGCGCGGTGGTCTGTGGAAGCCAGACGTCCTGGCGAACGTGCTCGATCACCCGGCCATCGCCGGCCTGGAGGAAGACGAGAACGGCAACCTCGTCGAAACGGGCGGCCCCGCGATCATCCCTCGGGAGGACTTCGAGGCCATCCGTGCCATGCGCCCCGTCCATGACCCCGACAAACAGCGGGCCCCGCAGCGGGAGTACTTGATCCCCGGCCCGATGGGTACTTGCGGGCTGTGCACGACCTCGCTGGGCTCCTCTCCCTCGAACCGCGGCAGCCGCGGGTACCGGTGCGCGCCCAGTACAGCGCAGCATCCGGGCGGGTGCGGCAAGGTCCGCATCAATGCTGACCTGCTGGAGACGTACGTCGCTGAGCACGTTCTGGCGGAGTTGGCCAAGCCAGAGGTCAGCGCGCTGATTGGTCAGGCGCGAGATGAACTGCTCGCCCAGGCTGCCCTCTTGCGTAAGGAGGCGGCAGCCGCGCGCCGTCGGCAGAAGAAGCTGGGCGTGGACTACGGGCGTTCGCCGGACATGTCACTCAAGGCGTTCAGGGCAGCCGATAAGGAACTCACGCAACTGATCCGCGAGAGCGAGACGAAGGCTCGTCTCCTGGAGCAGGTCAAGCACGTGCCGGTCGGTGACATCCCTGACCTCGTGCGCTGGTGGAAGCACGCGCCGATGAGGGCGAAGAAGGGTGTCCTGGTTCTCATGCTGGAGAAGGTGGCCGTGTACCCGGCCGCGTCCAGGGGTTCTCGCACGGTGGACGCGGACCGGGTGGCACTGCATTGGCGTCAGTGGGGCGCGGAGGCTGAGGAGAAGTCCGCCTAAACTGCTCTGCCAGCGCATTTGGGGCTGACGTTGTAGCCGATGGTGGCCAGCGCGAGACCGGTGGCCACACAGATGATGGAGAGCCCCGCCAAGGCGGGGCTGACGGCGTTTTCGACAGACAGCGGCCAAGCGTGCCCGGTCCGGTCAGCGATGATGTACGCGCTACGGCTGAGCGCATGGGCGACGGCGAAGACGCCCCCGGCTGCAGCGATGGACAGTCCGGTTGCGGCTGCGCGTCGTTGCTGCCAGGCCGCAATGGCCAGCCCGGTAGAGAAGGCGCCGATTTCCAGCCCGGCCACGGCTGTGAAGCCGAGGTAGGTGAGCAGGTACAGCCGGACGTCGGATCTACGCGCGTAGGTCGCGGACAGCTCAGTGTGCGCGGTGTCGGCCATGTGGAACTCCCAGATCATCGCCGCGACAACACAGCACACGGCGATGATGCGCACCGCGACTCCCGCCTGTACGTGGCTTCTTGAGTGCGTCCAGTCCACGATCATGACTTGGAGGCATGCCCAGAAGATCACTGCGGCGAGATCCGAGGCGAGGGAGGAGACCTCGTTGAGGTCCATGAGTCGGTCAACGGCTTCGGCGACTGTGGGGATCGCCAGGAGTGAGCCGATGAAGCAGGCTGCGAACGCCGACATTCGGGCCCTGTGGGCGATTTGATAGACCGCTTGATTGCGACGCTTACGGGTGTAGTGCAGGCGTGTCGCCGCGCTGATGGCTGTGGCAAGGGCACAGACACCGTAGATGAGGCCGTCCAAGAGGTTCAACGTCCTTCCAGATCATCCGCTGCCCTCTCAGCGGCTTCGTGCAGGCTCAGCAGGCGGCGCGGCCGGCCCTCACGGGGCTGGTCGACGCCGGGGGGAGGTGGGGGGATCGCGGGGACCTCTTCGGACAGTCCCCTGCGAACACGGATCTCCCGGAGCTTCGAACGGATTTCAAGAATGTCCTGCACTTCAAGGCCCTGCATTAAACGCAGGACTTCGCGGGCTTCAGGGTGCTCCCGGTACACCGACAGGGCTGCGAGGTCGTCCCACTCCCGTCCTGAGAGCAAGAACGCGGCCGGGGCGTCCAATGCCTGAGCGAGCGCAGCGATGGTAGACGACCTGGGATTGCTGCTGGTGCCGTTCATCAGGCTGTTGACGGTGCCGTGCGACAGCAGGGGCTTGCGCTGTCCCACGGGGGTCGTCGCATCTGAGACGTCCCGGGCGCTGGGCGTGAACCCGTCCGGATCGCGGCGCAGGCGCAGCAGGACGAGCAACTTCGAGGCCAGACTCATGTGTTGACGCCGGTCGGTGGTGTCTGTCATGTCCGCCTTCTCTGGCCGTGTCGTATGCTGCCGCAGGTGACTGGCCGGTAACAATCGTCCCTGCCTCTACGATACCTCGCAGCTCGGAGGGGTTATAGGGTTTGTTGGACAGTTTCCTCGGGGGAGCCGGCGGGTGAACTGCGGGCGTCACGCGCTCCGTTACCTGCCTCTTGGTGGGCTGTCGAGGAAGTCGCATCTGGGCGGGCGAAGGCGGCGCGCTTGCCGTTCACGGGAGGAATCGCATGTCCGAAATCGACGAGCGGCGGATCGCTGAACTGGCCAAGCAGCCCCCGTGTTTGCTTCGAGGCGGGGCGGGTGTCTCGACCCGCCAGGAGGCCCGAAAGCTGCTGGAGTGGCAGGCTGGCATGCGCGGCCGGGAGCCAGACGATGGCCTGCAAGAGGATGGGTGCTGTTGAGTCACAGGGTGGCCAGCACCCAGACAGGGGTCAGATAGGTGACATTTTTGAGATGCTGCTGTACGTTCTGACGTGCCGGGCGGGTACAGCAGCCGCAGGAGCCCCGCACGGCAGCGTCGCGTGAGCGGCGTCCTTCCCTACTCCTCGCCGGGTGGCCGACCCCCCCCGCGCCCCACCCGGCGAGGAGTCGGCCGTCCCGGTGCGGCCGTCGGGGTGCGTGACGGGAGTCAGCCCGCCGTGACCGCTTGGTCGTGGCGGGCTCTCTCATGTCCACAGCCGGAAAGGGGAATTCGGAAATGCAGCGAATTCCCTTTTCTGAATTCCTTTGAATTAAAAGAGTTCTGAACTTGCTTTGGCGGTATTCGCCATTAAGATATAAGTGTAAGAACAAAGGGGAACACCCCTAACGGAATTCACGAAAGGCGCGGGGAAATGGCTGACAACAAGGTCGAGTTCATCAACATCAAGGTCAGCGAGATCGCTCCCAACCCGGAGCAGCCGAGGAAGTTCTTCTCGGAGGAGGCGCAGGATGAGCTGACCAACAGCATCAAGGAGAACGGCCTCCTCCAGCCGGTCGTCATCCGGCCGGTCGAGGGCGCCAAGGTCCCTTACATGCTGATCGCGGGCGAGCGGCGCTGGCGGTCCTGCCAGGCGGCCGGCCTGGAGGTCATCCCGGCGAAGGTCGTCGAGGGTGCCACCGAGGAAGAGGCGTACGTCCTCAGCATCGCTGAGAACGTCAACCGGGCGGACATGACCATCATGGAGGAGGCCGGTGCGTACGCCGACCTCAAGGCCGCTGGCTGGACCCCGGCGAAGATCGCCAAGCAGTTCGGCAAGACCGAGACCCACATCACCTGGAGGCTCGGTCTGCTCACCCTGCGCCCCGAGGTGGCCGAGATGGTCGACCAGGGACAGATCAAGAACAACCTCGCCTGGCACATCGCCCAGCTCAACCCGGCGAACCAGATGGTGGCCGCCATGCGGTATGTGCGCGGCGACTTCGACAGTGAGGCCGAGGCGCAGCACTTCGCCAACGGCCTCAAGATGATGGAGCAGCAGACCTCCCTCACCAACGAGAAGGCGCCGACGGCCGAGGAGCAGGAGAAGCAGAAGAAGGCCAAGGTCAAGGCGAAGGACGGGCTCGGCAAGGCGGAGGAGGTCCTGATCCCGCTGCTGGAGGAGCTGGCGGAGAAGAAGCCGGAGGACCTGGCCGTCATCCTCGGTGACGACCTCGCGCGTCACCTGCGGGTCGTCGGCCGCCTGTACGCCAAGGTGCAGATGGTGCGGAACCTGCTGAGCAAGGCGCAGGGCTTCCAGCGGGCCATGGCCGAGGAGTTCAACAAGGCGGCCGCGGAGGTCCAGCAGGAGGCGGCGGCTGTGAAGAAGGCCGAGGCGGCGGCCAAGCCCGAGGCGGAGGCCGAGAAGCCGGAGGCGAACTCGGCAGGCAAGCCGCAGGCCACGGCGAAGAAGGCGGCGGCCAAGCCCGCCCCGAAGCCGGCGGCGCGCACGACCACGGGCACCAAGGCCCCGGTGCGCCGGACGCCTGCCAAGAAGGCTGAAGCGGCAGCGAAGTAGCACTGAGGGGCGCGGCAGAGGCCGCGCCCCTCCCTTCCTGCGGGTTTGGATGAGTGGGCGCGGCCGGAATTCCGGCCGCGCCCGTTTCCGCTTGAATTCCTCTCCGAATTCCAACCCGTTTCGATGAGTAGCCCGGGCCGGGCGCGCAGGGAGGTGTGCTCCCTACGCGCCCGGTGCCGCTCAGCCAGGTCCGAGCGGGCGGCATCATCGGTCACCGGGGCAGCCGTCGCCAACGCCGACGCACCCCGGCATCTGAGCACCACGAAAGGAATGGCCACGTGCTCACCCTGTTCACCAACCGGTTCCAGGCGTTCCAGCCCACGCAAGGGGTGCCGGTGCGCATCACCCTGGGCGCTCCCCGCTTCAAACTCCCCTACTCCCTCACCCACTCGGTGCGGGAGCTCGCGCCGCGTCGGGACTATCTCTCCCAGCCCGAGCCCGAGTTCACGACGGCCTACTGGGCCGACCTCGACCAGCTCGGGCCCGAGCGGATCGCCGCGCGGCTGCGGCAGATCACGCAGGCGGAGGGCGATCACCGCCTGGTGCTGCTCTGCTTCGAGGACCTGGCAAAGCCGGGACTCTGGTGCCACCGCCGCGTGTTCGCCGCTTGGTGGAAGGAGGTCACGGGGGACGAGGTGCGGGAGCTGTCCCCGATGGATCAGCAGGGCACCTTGATCTGAGCGTCGGAACCGCGCCGCAAAAATAGGTGACATGATTTCAAGGGGCTGCCTGCTCCTTGTGTGAGGTTCCAGCGCAGCGCCCGGCCCCGGCATCCCGCCGAGGCTGGGCGCTGTCGTTCGTCGGGAGGCGAGAGATGTTCCAGGGCACCATCCCGGGCCCCATGCGCTCCATCGTGCGCGAGACCGCCAGCCAGTGGCCGAGCGGCCCGGTGTACGTCCCGTGCTGCGGCAACTTCACCATCGAGCGCAGCGTGGCCGACATGGGCTTCGCCCTCCACTCCTCCGACGTGTCCATCTACACCAGCGCGGTCGGCCGGTGGCTTACCCGGCAACCGGTCGGCATCCAGCTCCGCGAGGAGTGCCGAGATCAACTCGGCTGGCTCGCGGACTCCTTGGACGACGGTGTCGGCACCGTCGCCACGCTCATGCTCGGCACGCGGTTCCTCGCCAGCGTCGGTCGCGAGGGGCTGTGGCATGAACGGGTGGTGCGCTCCTACCGGGAGCAGTGGGAGGTCAAGCACGCGGAGACGGTCGAGCGGCTGTCCGGCTCGGACATCGAACTCGCCTCGTATGAGGTGGAGGACGTGCGCTCCTGGCTCCAGAAGGTTCCGCGTGACGCCCCGGTGTGCTCCTTCCCTCCCTTCTACGGCGGTGGCTACGAGAAGCTGTACGAGCCGTTGGAAGCGCACTTCACCTGGGACGCACCCGAGTATGAGCCGCTGTCCGACGACGACGTGGTCAGCGTGCTCGGCGCGATTACGGACCGGCCGTACTGGCTAACGGCCTCCAACCATGACGTGCCAGAGCTGCACTCCTACCTGCGCGGCGTGATCAAGGCGACCCCGCGCGCTGCTCCCTTCTACGTGTACGCCAGTCAGGCCCGGACGAGGATCGTTGCTCCGCGCCAGCCGATCGAGCCGGTGAAGGTTCCCCGCCTGCGCGAGGGTGAGGAACTGGTCGGCCCGCTCACGCTGTCGCTGCTGAAGCCCGGCCAGTTCAACGCGCTACGCTCCCGGTACCTCAACCCGAAGATTGCGCCCGGCGCGGCGAACCTGGCCGTCGCGGTGAAGGACGGCGGCGGACGGCTCCTTGGGGTGTTCGCGATGGCTCCGAGCACGTTCACGCCGGACGAGGCGTACGTGCTCTCGGACTTCGCGGTCGCGCCGACCGACTACCCGCGGTTGTCGAAGCTGATCGTGCTCGCGGCCACCAGCGCCGAGGCGCAGTTGCTGTGCCAGCGGGCGTTCTCGCGGCGGATCCGGAGGGTGGCGACGACGGCGTTCAGCAACAACCCGGTGTCGATGAAATACCGCGGGCTGCTGCGGCTGCACAAGCGCAGCCCATCGAACGAGGGCGGCTGGAAGTTCCAGCTCCAGTACCAGGGGGCTATGGGTCAGCACACGCTGGCCGAGGCCCTTCAGATGTGGGTGAAGCGGTGGGGCGCCCCGACGACGAAGACGGGAGTCTGATCATGGAGGAGACCACTCGCCTCGCCCCGCCGCAGATGGTGCAGGGCGACCCGCGCACGCTGACGCTACTCGACGTCAACGCGCGGTTCTTGCCGCACGAGCAGTTCCGGCAGCTCGTGGCGAACATCGAGCGTGACGGCTGCCTGACCTCGACGCCGCTGGTGTGGAACGACCGCGACACAGGGCGGCTGGTCGTCCTGTCCGGCAACCACCGCACGCTCGCCGCGATCGAGGCCGGCCTGTCGCAGATCTGGTGGATGCAGATAGACGAGCCGCTGCCCCGCCAGCGGCAGATCGCTCTCCAGCTCTCGCACAACGCCATCGCAGGCCAGGACGACCCGGCGATCCTCAAAGAGCTGTACGACGAGCTGGAATCTGTGGAGTGGCGGCAGTACACAGGCCTGGACGACAAGGCCCTGGACCTGCTGGAGAAGGTGGATGTCGCCTCCCTGGGCGAGGCGAACCTCGACTTCGCCAGCGTGCAGTTCATGTTCCTGCCCGATGAACTGGAGCGAGCGGAAGCTGCGTTCGACGCAGCCCGATCCACGGCGACGGCGGACCAGCGATGGGTGGCCGGGCTGGAGCAGTACGAGCCGGTGCTCGATGCGCTGGAAACCTCCCGAGCCGCGTACAAGATCGGCAACAGCGCGACGGCACTCGGCGTGATCCTCGCTGTGTTCGAGCGGCACCTGGGCGAGCTGGCCGAGGGCTGGTTCGACGCGGACTCCAGGGAGGCGACCCGGGCGGGGACGGCGCCGTTGGAGACGGTGTTCGGCGTTCGGGACGTGCCGGTGGAGACGGCCGCCGTCGTGCGGGCGGCCATTGACGGGATGGTGCAGGACGGCACCGTGCCAGCCGACGAGCCGTGGCGGGCGCTGGAAGTCCTGGCCGCACATAGCAACTAGACGGCCGTTGGCCAGGAGGTGAGCGGTGGCCGAGGACACCGTGGAGTCCTGGGAGCGGCAGAGCGGGGAGTCGGTCCAGGCGTTCGAGGCGTTCGCCGTGTACCGCGATCTCGGCCCAGCGCGGAGTCTGACAAAAGCGGCACGCGAGTTGCATAAATCCCGCACGTTGCTGGGCCGGTGGTCGCGGCAGTTCGCATGGGTGATGCGGGCCGCGGCCTACGACCGGGAGCAGGACCGGCTGTTCCTCGCAGAACAGGCGCAGGCGCGGCGGGACATCGCCCGCAGGCACGCGAAGTTGGCGCAGGCCGTGCAGAGCAAGGCGGTCGCGCGGCTCCAGACACTCGACCCGCGAGAGTTGTCGCCGTCGGAGTTGCTGCGCTACATCCAGGTCGCGGCGGAGATCGAGCGGCGCGCCGTGGGTGAGGCCCCGGCGGCCGGGACGGTCGAGGACCGGGACCAGGCCGTGGACGTGGCCTCTCTGTCGGACGAGGAGCGCCGGGCCCGGATGGACCAGCTCCGTCGTGAACTGGAGCGCCGGCTGTCGGAGGGCGCGCAGTGAGCCGCGGCCGGGCCAAGCGCCGCATGGTCGAGGGGTTCGCGGACCCCTCGGTAATGAGCGACGAGCAGCTGAAGGCCGAGGTCGCCGCCCTGGTCCGCGCCGATGAGCTGTCGGCGCGCAGGTGGGCGTGCGAGGTCCCGAACTGTAACGGGCTGCCCCACGCGGGGTGGCTGCACCACCATGCCCGCGCGGCGCAGCGTCAGCCGCTGTGGCTGTGGACGGTGTGGATGCTGCTCACCGGCCGTGGCTGGGGCAAGTCCCGGACGGCGGCGGAGACGGTGAAGGAGTGGGCGCAGACACCAGGTCTTCAGATCGCGGTGGTGGCGAAGAACGCGACGCTCGTGCGGGACATCTGCTTCGAGTCCCCGAAGTCGGGGCTGCTGTCGGTGTTCCCGCCTGAGGAAGTGGCGAAGTACAACTCGTCGCTGGGTGAAACGACGCTGCGCCTGGTGAACGGCACGCTGATCCGGGGATTCGGTGCAGAGACGCCGGACAACCTGCGCGGCTGGGCGTTCGACAAGGCATGGTGCGACGAGTACGCGGCCTGGTCGCGGCACACCGCGCAAGAGGTCTACGACATGCTGTGGTTCTGCCTGCGTGAGGCGGACGCCCCGCAAGTCGTGATCTCCACGACGCCGAAGCCGCTCCCACACGTCAAGAGGCTCGTCGAGCGGGGCCGTGCCCAGGAGAAGGCGCACCTGGAGGGCGGGGCGCCGCCTCGGGTGGTGCTGACCCGCGGGCACATGCGGGAGAACGACGCGAACCTGTCGGCGGCGGCCCGAGAAGAGCTGGAGGAGGAGTACGCCGGCACCCGGTTGGGGCGGCAGGAGCTGTCCGGCGAGCTACTCGAGGACGTGGAGGGCGCGCTGTGGAAGGGGTGGATGCTGGAAGTCGAGGGCTTCCGCCCCCGGCCCGAGCATCTGCCTGACCTCCAGCGCGTGGTGGTCTCCGTCGATCCGGCCACGAAGTCGCACGAGAACGCGGACATGACCGCGTTCACCGTGGCGGGCCGTGGGTTCCCAGTGGAGACGATGTTCGGGGATGACCGGCCTCGCGGGTATCTGCTGCACTGCGAGCAGGACCGGCATACGCCGACGCAGGCGATGAAGCGGGCCGCTGAGCTATACCACGAGCACCGCGCCGACTGCGTGGTGATCGAGGCCAACAACGGTGGTGACTACCTGCCCGCGCTGCTGGAGCAGGTGGACCCGACGGTGAACTGGCGGATCGTTCATGCAACGCGTGGGAAGCGGGCGCGGGCGGCGCCGGCGGCGCAGCTGTACGAGCAGGCCAGGGTGTCGCATGTCGGTCCGGCCCGGCGGTTCGCGGAGCTGGAGGAGCAGATGACGACGTTTGTCGGCCAGGGCGAGACGGAGGACTCGCCCGACCTGCTGGACTCGGCGGTGTGGGCGTTGTGGGACCTGTTCCTGGATCCGACGATGCCGCCTCCGCGTGGTGGGGATGACCAGCGGCTCGCTGGTCGGCGGTAGTTGGGCCAAGGCCGTTGTCAGTGGGTTGTGGCAGCGTTGCGAGTTGATCGGCGCTGGACAGACGGGGAGTCGGGGATGGCGGGGGAAGCTCGGGTGATGCCGGCATGGGTGGAGAGCGGCCGGACCGTTGGGGTTCCGGCCGTGGCGTCGGTCGTGGACGCCCGCAAGATGAGATCTCGCCGTGAGGGCGCGCTCGGCCGGTTCGGGGTGGGCATGAAGAGCGTGATGAGTCTGCCCACCGGGACGGGGAAAACCGCGACCGCTGTGGCGGTGGCGATCGAGATGGCCAGGCAGGGCCAGAGGCTGACGCTCGTGGTCAAGGACCGTGCCGAACAGGAGGCGGTCGAAGCACAGCTGAAGGCCGCATGGGCAGGGCTGGATGAGGCGGCAGGTGATCAGGCCGCACCGGACAGCTTCCATCTGGTTCCCGAGCCGTACGCACCCCGACGCTTGCGTGCTCGCACCACCCCGGTAGCCGCGTACCGGGCGTTGTGTATGAGGGCGGCGGAATGGGAGGAGTCCGGGCGGGATCAGGAGCGGCGGGCCGTGGGGGGAGACCGACGTGTTCGGAATTCCGCAGCACGTCGGGCGGTGGTCATCCGAAGTGGGGGAAGGTGCGAGAACCCAGAGTGCTTGCTGCCGGACCTCCCGTACCGGACGAAGGCCGGGGAGCCGCTGCTCGAGGTCGACCACATCGATGACCACGCTGGTGGCGGCCGGGATCATCCGGCGGCGATGATCGCCTTGTGCCCGAACTGCCACAGCAACAAGACGCACGGAGCGGAGCGGGGTGCGCTTACCGAACGCCTGCGCAAGGTGGCGGCAGAACGCCATGCCACCTGGGCGACCAGTGTCACGTAGCCGGGTCGTGGGGTTCGCTGGGCTATAGGCTGATCAACGGCGCGGGGCCGACGTCCGGAGGAGACTGTGGGCCTGCGCCAACTCGTTATCGATGCGTGGTCGTGGCTGAACTACAAGCCCGTTATGGCCGATGCCGGGCGTCCCGGCAGCCGCGCGTTTCCGGAGCTGGCCAAGACGTGGGTCCCGCCGCAGGAGCTACGGCGGCTGGCCGCATACAAGGTGCTGGCGGCGTACGACAACAACCAGGCCGGACAGCTCGCGGCGGCCGGTGGCGACGAGAGCGCGCTGGAGCGACGGGAGCTGGGCGACGCGGCGAACCTCGTAGACACCGCGCTCGGCTACCTCCTCGGTTCAGAACAGAAGGTCGCGGTCGAGGGCGCGGAGCACGCCGATGAGGAGACGCCGACGCCCGGTGCGGCGGAGGCCGCCGCGGTGCAGGACCGGTTGCGGAAGTGGGCAGACAAGGAGCTGCTGACGTTCCGGGTGCAGCAGGCGGAGCGGGCGGCGGTGCTGCTCGGGGACAGCGTGATGGTGCTGGCGTGGAACCCGCAGAAGCAGCGGCCGACGCTGCGGGTCTACGATCCGGGGTTCTTCTTCCCGCAGTGGGGCGATGAGGATGAGGACTTCCCGAGCCGCGTGCATCTGGCGTGGGAGCTGCCGGCGGACGACGACGCAGGGTTGAAGGCCAGGGTGCGCCGGGTGACGTACGAGCTGGGTCCGATCTTCGAGGACGAGCCCGACGGCGACGTCGGCGCTGCGGCTGGTGGACGGCAGTACCCGTGGGAGCCGGGGCGGACGTCCAACGTGACGTGCTATCTCACGGACGCGGAGTGGCTGCTGGAGGACCTGAAGAACGGTGAGACGCTAGACCGGCTGCCGATGGACAAGGCACGTTTCCGGGTGAGATCGGACGGCACGGAGCTGAACCGGCTGGATCTGATGATCGACTTTGTGCCGGTGGTGCACATCGCGAACACGATCCCGGACGGCGGGGAGCAGTGGGGGCGCTCGATTCTGGCTCGGGTTCTGCAGGCGCTCGATGAGCTCGCGGCCACGGACTCGGACAGCTCCGCGGCCTCCGCGACAACGGGCACGCCGATCATCGGCCTCGCGGGTGCGCGGCTGCCGGTGGACCGGGCAACGGGCAAGCCACAGGAGCTTCAGGTGAAGGCCGGTGCGGTGTGGCAACTCGGCGAAACCGGGCGGATGGATGCCCTGGACACGTCGCCGCAGCTGGCCGAACTGCGGGCGCGCGTGGATCACCTGCTGGAGCGGATCGCGGCCAACTCGCGGGTGACGGCGGCCGGGCTCGGGACGCTGGAGGCCACGGAGGTGCCGTCGGGGTACGCGCTGAAGCTGGCTCTGGGGCCGCTGGATGCTCTGATCGGCATGATGCGGCTCGCCCGTGAACATAAGTACCGGCTGCTGTTCAAGATGGTGCAGCGGCTGTACCAGGCCGGGCGTGCGGAGGGCTGGGCTGCTGGGGAGACGCTGCCAGCGCGGCTGGCGTGGGCGCCGCACACGCCGACGGACCGGGGCGCGGTGCTGGAGGAGGTTGTCAAGGCGTACGGGGCGGGGGTGCTGTCGCTGGAGACGGCGGTGGCGATGCTGCTGGAGGCCGGGTACCCGATCAAGGACGCCTCGCAGGAGGTGGAGCGGATCCGGGCTAAGGCGGAGCAGGAGGCCGCGGTGCGGATGGCGGAGGCCGCTGCTCGGCGCGAGCGCGACGAGGATGACGGCGACCAGGAGGAGGACGGGTCGGGGTCGGCCGGGGTGAGGAAGCCGGTGGGGAAGGTGAGCGAGCGGGAGCCGGTGGAGGCGGGCCGGTGACGCGGCCTCGGGGTGGTGCCTTCCTTGTTCGACGCCATTGGGGGCAGTCGGACAGGGCTCGTGGCCGTGTCGGTGCAAGTGGCTACACTGGCTGCCAGCGCGGGGGCGCGCTCTGGAGGAGATGTATGGTCCGGCCCCTGCCGCCTCGCCGTCCCGTCGGCCACCGCCGTGACGGGCGGCCGATCTACCCGATTCTTGGTGCCTCGTCGGAGGACGAGACGAACGACCAGCTCGACGACGCCACGGACAGCGGCGGCCAGGAGCAGCAGGTCACGGTCACCCAGGACCGGTTGGGCAAGATGCTCACCCGCGAGAAGGCACAGGGCGAACGGGCCGCGATCAAACGGCTGTTGTCCACGCTCGGGTTCGACTCCCCGAAGGCACTCACCGAGTTCGTGACCGCGCAGCGCGAGGCAGAGCAGGCCGCGCTGTCGGAGGTGGAGCGTCGGGAACAGGCGGCTGCCGAGCGGGAGTTGCAGGCTGCACGCCGGGAGGAGCTGGCCGCCGAGCGGGAGAGGGCGGCGCTTCGCCGGGCCGCGCTGGTGGCGCTCGGTGCGGAGGGTGACGACTTGGTGGACGCGGAGCGTCTGCTGGCCGTGGATGAGGAGGACGCGGACGAGGCGCAGATCCAGTCGGCGGCCGAGGCCCTGCGGGCACGTCGCCCTGAGTTGTTCGGCGGGGTCCGCGCGCTTGTGCCGGCCGCCCCCGCGGGCGCACCGGCCGGTCGCGGCCCGATCCGTACGGCCCCGGTGCCCAGGCCCGGTTCGGCTGGGTTGGAGATGGCCAAGCGCCGTGGCCTGATCCCGGAGTTCAGCGACTCCGCCGCCCGATAGTCCGGGCCTCAGACCTTGGGGGACCACGCCCCCTGAACTTCGTGGACGGCATCGCCTCCGTGGGCGGTGTGCGGAACCTGACCGCAGCGTCCATGGAGACCAAGCACATGACCATCCAGCCCGTCTCGACGTCCGAGTACACCACCGCCAACCGCGAGTGGCTGGCGTCCCTGCACGGCACCGACTCCGTCGACACCATCACCCTCGACCTCACCCTGTTCAGCGAAGGCGTGCACTACGTGTGTGGCGACGGCTGTGACCCGTACGGCCGGGTCCTGTCCGGCGTGCCGGTCGGCAGGGTCGCGGAATCCGGCCTGTACGGCCCGTACGACCCGGAGGCGCACTGCGGTCGCCAGATCCTGCGCGGCTTCGTGATCGCTGAGGCCCCCTTCGCGCCGGGCCAGACTCGGGTGCCAGCCGCGCTGCTGTGGCACGGCGCGGTGAAGGCGTCGAAGGTCCCCGGTGGCATCGACGTGTCCCAGCTCGTGTGGCACCCGCGTGCCGCGCAGATCCGCTTCGTGTGAGCGGGGGCTGAGCTGTGACGATTCAGGACCTGCTCAAGGACGTCTCGGTCATGGACCTGACGGCGTTCGCCAGGGCGATCCCGTCCCCGAAGGACTTCCTTCTCACTCAGACGATCTTCCCGACCGTGGAGATGCGGGAGGTGAAGTGGCGTACGAAGGACTCCGGCCGGTACGTCAACGTCGCCAAGTACCGGGCGTTCAACGCCTCGGTGCCGTTCGCGACCCGTGAGGCGTGGCAGACGTCCCGCGAGGGCGCGCTGCCCGCGCTGGGGCAGAAGCTCGTCGTCTCCGAGCAGGAGCAGATCCTGCTGGAGGCGTCGCACGGCTCGGATCAGGACCGGCTGATCGAGTTGCTGTACGACGACGTGGAACGGCACGTCGAGGCCATCCGGTCCCGGCTGGAGTTGGCCGCTGGCGACGTACTCGCGGACGGCCGGTTCACGCTGGAACAGGAGAACGGCCTGACGCTGGAGGTGGACTGGAACGTCCCCGCCGAGAACATGCCGGTCGCCCGGACACCGTGGTCGGAGCCGGCCTCCGACCCGATCGCGGACGAACTGCGGTGGATCCAGCACCTGGACGACATCGGCGCGCCGGAGCCGGAGCTGGTGATCACCTCCCGGAAGGCGTTCAGCTACCTGGCGGCGAACAACGCCTACCGGGCGGCCTACTACGGCAGCGTGAACCCGTCGACCACGCCGACGGCGACGCTCACTCCGCAGCAGATCAACGTGGTGCGCGGCAACTACAGCCTGCCGCCGATCCAGTTCTACAAGGCCCAGGTGCGGGTGGACGGCAAGCCCCGCAAGGTGCTGCCCGAGGACCTGTGGATTCTCGTGCCGCCGGAGCGGGAGAAGTGGGCGCAGACCATGTACGGGGTGACCGCGGAGGCCCTGGTGCTGTCGCGCGGGTCGAACCCCGAGATCATCCGCGAGGATGCTCCCGGCCTGATCATCACCCGAGGTGTCCAGGATGACCCCGTGCAGATCTGGACCAAGTGCGCCGCGGTCGGGATGCCCGTCATGCACACCCCGGACGCGCACATCGTGGCGAAGGTCCTGTGATGGCGGGCCGGGGGCGGCTGAAGGCCGCGGTCTACGTACAGGACCCGACCACGCGGGAGGAGTTGATCCTGCTGCCGGGAGACTGCCCGGAGCCGGGGGTGGCCGTGCTGATCACCAACCCGGACGCGTGGGAGGAACCGCCGGACGACTGCGACGAGCCGGAAGAGGCTGTCGTGGTGGAGAAGTTCGGGCCGTCCGGGAACAAGGACGGCGGCCAGGAGGAGACGGTCGGCACGGGCGGGGCGAGGAAGTCCCCGTCAAGGCGGGGCGCGGGTCGTTCCGCGTCCTCGTCGTCGTGACCATCTGGAGGCGGCCCGCCACCGGGAATAGCCCGGCGGCGGGCCGGACCGCGTGGAGGGAGTAGCGGGTGGACGAGTTCCAGCGGTCATGGCTGCTGGCGCAGATCGGGCCGGACACCGACCCGGCCGACCTGGAGCGCCGGTTCTTCCGACTGCGCTCGGTGCGCGCAGTTGCGCTGGAGGTGCTGGGCGAGCGGCGAGCGAAGCTCCTCGCGGACCCGCTGAAGGTCACCGTGGACGGGGTGGTGACCATGGACCTCCAGGAGAACTTGCGAGGGATCGAGCGGCATATCGAAGTTGTACGGCAGGTACCTGCGCCAGAGGACGAAGACGAAGCGAGCGAAACTCTGGCAGTGGCCAGGCTCGTGCCGACCCGCCGCTACAGATAGCGCGCGGCCCGGGGCCACGCCGGCGAGACACTGCAGCACTCCGTCTGTGCCTTCAATGACCGCCCGAAGGCCGCGGGAGCAGGCGCCCCCGCGGCCTCTCTCACGGTTCTACAGCCAAGGCCAGTGGCCCCAACTCGCCGCCCCGAGTACCAGGGACGCAACTACTGCACCTGCTGCACCTGCCACAATCGCGGGCGAGATGTACACCGCGAAGACGGTGCGGCCGCCGACCAGCAGTTGTACGTTTGCGCGCCGTACATGGGCGGACGTCGACGACGGCGCCTCCGGGCCCCAGACGTCATCCGCGGGGCCATGCCCGGGTGACTGCTGGCTGGAGCCTGTGCCATGGTGTGTACTCACCAGTTGTCCTTTCGCATGAGCACGGCCGCCGTCTCCCTGGCCGCCAAACCTGAAGAAGACGGTGGCACGCGACACTCGGTCCCCCCGGGGTCGAGAGGACACAAAAGGGCCCCACCAGACCTAGTAGGCACGGTGGGGCCCTCATTGATGACGCGACCGTATCGGAGGCATCAGGAGCGGGGCAAGTTGGCCTTGCGACTCGTGCCCTGGCGTCAATGGCCGGACGTTAACGGGGAGTTGTCCTGGTGCTGCGCGTGCACAGGTCAGTGCCACGCGACGCCCTCACCAGCACCCTCGATGACGTCGCCAACGGTGCTGAGGTGATCAGGCGCTCGCGCTCGCTGGCTTGCTGCGTCGAAGGAGGGCCAGCACGGCGATTGCAGCGAAGGTCATCCACGCCTTGCCGAGAATCTGGCCGGGCAGGTACTCGAAGGAACCGAAGGCCAACTTGAGGAAGAGGAGGCTGTCCGCCAGCAGGCCGACGGCGTTCGAGGCGAGCATCGCGATCAGCAGGCCGCGCTTCCGGAGAGGCTCGTAGACGACGAAGTCCATTGTCTCGGCCACCGCGAAGGCGGCAGCTGAGGCGCCAGCCAGCGCCGGGTCAGCAAGGAAGTACGACAGGATGGTGCCGACGGCTATGGCCGCGAGAACAGCACCACGGCCGGCGGACTCACGGGCGAGGTCCCGAAGTACCAAGGCGAGACCCACCATGTAGACGCCGGCAGGGGCGGCGTAGCCGAATCCGACGGGGACGGCTCCGAAATGGGTGACGGCGAGGTTCGCCGCGGGGATGGTGGCGACGTAGGCGACGAGGGTCGCGATACCGGCAGGGGCGGGGAGCTTCACGTTCTTCTCTCTGTGTCAGTGATGTCGTCTTTGCGCCGATACCACGCCGCGGACGGACAGCGAGGCGAGCGCCCAGACAGTACAGCCCAGGGCACTGACACTACGTACCCGGCCCCAGGCTCAGGACTTTGGCCGAGATCAAGTGCACTGTCAGAGGCATATGCGTGAACGACTTAACGCCGTGCACCCCTACACGCCGAAGCCATTTCGAACCGGCACAGGTCACGCGACCCACTCCTCGCGGTGGCACGATCGTGACGGCGAGCCTCCCTCGGCCGCGAAGCCGAGCTTGCCTCGCAGGGCAAGGTTCCGTTTCAGTCGTATTTTCTGGCGCGTCACGCGTCGCGCGGCGCATCCGATTACCCTTTTTTGTGCCGATTGGCCCGCTATGTTTACGCCAGGTAGGTGCCATCAACGACACACCCGCAATCCAATCTCGAATATGTGTGCGAGTTTCAGTAATGGTCCGTCGACCGTGTTGTCAGTGGGGGCGCCTAAGCTCGTGTCAGTTGTTAAACGAGCAGGTGGGGGGCGAGCAGAAGAATGTCTTCGGGCTTCGCGGTTGGGCACCTCGTCGAGTTCCAGGGGGCCCCTGGAATCGGACGAGTCGGCGCGATCACCGACGGCTCGCTGCGCGTGGACTTCTTCGAGTCCACGGCCGAGCCCAAGATCGAATCTCAGACCATCCCCGCTGTCGCATGCGCGCGCGTGCGGTTGAAACCTCAAACACGCGTGTTTCGCCACAACCCCAGCACCGACGAGTGGATGCCCGGTCGCGTCCTGGACGCGACCTCTGAGGGCTACTTCGTCCGGTTCCCTAACGCCGGCTACGACATGCCGGTCCGAGAATCCGAACTCCGTGTGCGCTGGAATAAGCCCGTACGTGACCCTCTTGAGGTTCTCGTGTCCGGGGGCAACGAGTCCGGGCACCTCTACAACGCGCGCATTCCTATGCTGCATAGCCTGGTCGCTCAACGCGCGGCGAGCGCGAGTACACCGGCGTTCCTGGCCGCTGCCGCCGAAATCTACCCACATCAGGTCCGCGCCGCGCTGACCGTGCTCTCGGACCCCGTCCAGCGGTACCTACTCGCTGATGAGGTCGGGCTAGGCAAGACCATCGAGGCTTCATACGTGGCCCTGCAGACCTTGATCGATAACCCGCAGGCATGTGTGACGTTCCTCGTTCCCGAGTCTCTGCGCCGGCAGTGGGTGGCCGAACTGCGCACGAAGTTCTTTACCGATGACTTCCCGAGCCGCGTAAAGGTCATCTCCCACGACTCTCCCGAGGTGTGGGAGCAGCACCTCGGACGTGATCTTCTTGTGGTCGACGAAGCCCACCAGTTGGTCCAAGACCGTGATGACACTGACCCCACCTACTGCGCACTGCGCGATCTCGCGCACTCTGCGTCGAAGCTCTTGCTCCTGTCCGCGACGCCGGTCACCTCCCGTCACACCACACATCTGGGGCTCCTGCATCTACTTGATCCCGACGTATACAAGTGGAGCGAGCGGGAAGCGTTCGAGCAGCGGTACAACGACCGGGCCGAGTTGGCCAACCACGTCCTCGGCTTGAACGCAGACTTCTATCCGCTGCTGCCGTCCACGATCGGCATCATCGAGACGCTGCTGCCCCCAGAAGACGCCCGCTTCAAGCAGTTGGCGGCCCAAGTGCTCGCCCTCTTCGGCGAGGAGGAGAACCTCCTCGACGAGTCGGAGGCGGGGTTGCGGGATCTCACAGCGCGCGTCGCTACTCTTCGGGCACACATTAGCGAGACGTACCGACTGCACCGGCGCGTGATCAGGAACCGCCGGTTGAACGTAACCCGCAAAGACAAGGACTCAGCAGCCGTCCCCTACGAGGTGCGCGGTCGCGCGGAGCCGACAAAGCTGACGGCCAAGTCCCACTCCCCGGCCGCGGACAGCCTCTTGGAATGGCAGACCCGACTGTGGGGACATCTCCTTGATGAAGAGCTTGAGGGTAAACGCGCCGACTACGCCCTGGCCCTGGCCGTGCTCGCGTCCCGTCTCGGTGGCCCGTCCGCCGACCATCTCGACGCCCTTCGCTGGCGGGTCCGCGGTGACGAAGCCGCCGCTCAGCGTGCCGGCCTGAGTGCCCGCGAGCGGTACCACCTCTCTAACGTGCCAGTGGCACCCCACGAAGCAGAGAATCTGGACAGCCTCGAATCAGAGCTCACAGACGAGGCCCGCACGTCTGAAGTCGACGACCTCATCAACGATCTTCTCCCTGCCCTGCGCAAGGGAGGACACATCATCGTCTTCTGCGGACCAGGCTCACTCGCTTCGACGCTCACCGCGCGTCTGCGCGCACGGTTCAACAAGGTCGGCTTCTTTGAGCACACCCGCAGCGCGGGCCCCGACGCATCAGAGTCGGCCACTACTGCATGGCGGCAACCCAGCAAGAACGCTGCCGTTCTCATTGCGGATGACTCTGCCGAGGACGGGCTGAATCTCCAGACCGCCCAGACCGTAATCCATGTGCGGTTGCCGTGGTCGCCCAACCAACTCGAGCAGCGTCTCGGCCGCACCGACCGCTACGTCGAGTCCCACCGGCAACGCCAGGCACCACTCCAGTTCGTGCTCACGGATGCTGAAGCGCACACCGAGGCGTGGCTTTCGCTACTCACCGATGGATACCGCATCTTCGGCGGTTCGGTGTCCACACTCCAGGACGCCATCGCGGAGGGTCTCCCTGACGTCTGGGCAGAGGCACTCGAGCACGGGCCAGAAGGCCTGCCCGGCTATTCCGAGACTGTGCAGGAGACGCTCGCCAAGGCCCTCCACGAGATCAACACCATGGACACCCTTGAGGCGATCTTCAGCACGTCCCCTCACGACATCGACTTCGCCGAGCGGCTGGCAACGTTCGAAGCCGGCTGGGACACCACCCGCAAAGCCATGCTGGGATACACCGGCGAAGAGAGTTCTGACGGGATCAAACTCCGCCACACCACCCGGAAGATCAAGGACTGCATGTGCGAGGTCTTCGACCTCAAATCGCGCACCCTCATCTCCCCCCACCTCTACGACCGACGGAACCTCACCGAGGACGCAGCCAAGGGCACGTTCAGTAGGTCCGAGGCGCTCAAAGCCCCCGGAACACGCCTGTTCCGTATCGGGAGTCCGCTCGTCGACATGCTCGCCAACGTTGTGTGGTGCGACGACCGCGGCCAGGCCACGGCCTTCTGGCGTGCAGACCCCAGCCACCGTGGCGAGCCGGAGCCCCACTTCGGCTTCGACTTCCTCGTCGAAGCCGACATCTCCTCGGCACTCGAACTGGCACTGCCTCTCGTCCGGAGGCCCCGCGACGCTGAAGCAGCATTGAGGCGCCAAGCTGAACAGCTCCTCCCGCCCTTCACGCTGAAGGTGTGGGTGCCGGCAGGAGCAGCCGAGGCCCTGACCGACAAGAACACCCAGAAGTGGCTGGATGCTCCATACAGGACCACCGACCACAACTACAACTCTGGCAACATCCAGGAGTTGCTGGACCTGTTCGACGGCCAGCCCGGATACGAAGCCTCCGCACGTGCCGCTGAGAAGGTCGCCCGAGCTGAACTCAGGCGGGTGACCAACTTGGCCGAACGGTCCGACCTGGCCCAGCAACTGGGGCAGGAGCGCCTCGCCGTCGCGAAAGCGCAGGCGGAAGCCCGACAAGCAGCTGGCCGCCTCCTGGGAGGCGAAGAGAGCTATCTGCTTGATGTCGCCATCACTGATGCGCTCGTGCAGGCACTGAGCGAACCGACGGTCCGGCTCGTTTCTGCGACCTGCTTGGTGAAGACGGGGCTCAGGAGGGTCCGTCGTGGCAACTGACAACTGGACCGGCGCCAAGACGCTCTTCGACCACCTGTCCAAGCACCGAGACCTAAAGCAACTCCCCGAACTCGCGGAAGCAAAGGGGACGTTGCGCAGGCTCCGCGATGCTCTGGCCAATACGTCCAGCGGGTGGAGGGACATTGCCTCGTTGACTCGACAGATTTTGCTCGAAGCTCAAGCACGTGAGAACACAACTGGATTCACGGTCCCGCTACTTCCGCGGCTGCCTAGTCGCGAGCAGTGGGAAGAAATGCGCTGCCAAACCGCGATTCGCGATGGTGGCGCCAACTTGTGGGTGAGCGCGCTGCCGTGGCATCCACCCGTGCCAGATGACGTCTCCCGCCTGGCGGCTCAAGAGGATCTTCGCCAGATCCATCTCGGCGAGGACTCACCGCACCGTCGCAAGCTGGAGTCGTATCCTGCTGACCCGTTCTTCACGACCGCCCTCGGTGACGATCACAGTCACTATGTGTCGAGCGGCCAGCGGCAGGCAGCCAGAGCTATCGCGCTTGCCGAACCGGGGAGCACCACGATCATCTGTCTCCCCACGGGACATGGAAAGACCGCCGTTGCGATGGCTCCCGTGCTCCTGGCGAGCATGAGCAGCGGCGTATCGGTGGTTGTGGTACCTACGAGCGTTCTCGCAGCAGACCTGGAACGGCGCGCCTTCAAGATCCTTGAGCGGTACGGACATCACAGCCCCACGCGCCGGTACGCCTACACCAGCGGGCTGTCGGACGAAGACCGGCAACAGATGCGGGACGACATCGCGGCCGGCCGTCAGCGGCTGGTATTCACATCGCCTGAGGCTCTAGTGAAGAGCCTGAAGCAGCCTTTGGAGGACGCGGCTGAGGCCGGCTTGCTCAACTACTTCGTGATCGACGAAGCACACCTGGTCGAGCAGTGGGGCAACAGCTTCCGCACTGCGTTCCAGACGATGTCGAGCTACCGCCGTATTTGGCTCAGCAAGGCCCCAGAGGGTCGGCAACCAGTGACTGTTGCGATGAGCGCGACACTCACTGGACAACAGGTCGAGACGCTCGACGCACTGTTCGCTTCGCCGCAACGGGCGAGGATCGTCTGGGCATCCCAACTCCGTCACGAGCCGAGCTACTACATCGATAGCTTCCGGAGCGAGGCCGACCGTGAGGCCGCCGTCCTCAATGCCGTCTCGTACTTGCCGAAACCGATGATTCTCTACACCACCAAGGTCGTAGATGCGCAGGAGTGGGCGGTTCGGCTTCGCGACCACGGTCTTCGACGCGTGGCCAGCGTTACTGGTGACTCCACCGACCCAGAACGTCGGGATGCATTGGAAGGATGGACCGGTAGGACCGCTGAAAGCGAGGTGGAGTCGCGGTACGACGTCGTGGTTGGCACCTCTGCCTTCGGCCTGGGCGTGGATCTCGACGACGTCAAGTCGATTGTGCACGCCTGCCTGCCGGAAACCGTGGACCGCTACTACCAAGAGATCGGCCGATCTGGGCGTGACGGAAGCCCATCCATCGCGTACCTGGCCACCACACGCAATGACGAAACAATCGCCAACAAGATGAGCGACGAGGTGGTCATCGGTGCCCTGCGCGCGTGGCAGCGGTGGGAGGCAATGTTCCACAGCCGGACTCCTGTCCAGGACCGTCACCGAGTGAGTTTGGATTCCTACCCCCCTGACATGAACGAGGGATTCCAACGGAACCGGCAGTGGAACATTCGGATCCTGAACCTCATGATGCGATCGGGAATCGTGGCGGTCCATCCACCGCAGGCGCCCGAAAAGGCTGAGGGCGAGTCAGACGTCTTTTGGAAAGCACGACTAGATCAGTTCTATGCCACGGCTGATGGCTACGCAGATGTGGAACTCCTCGACTCCGACGCTAGGAACCCTGAGAACTTTCATGACCGCTTTGAAGGCGAGCGTAAAAAACTGCTGCACAGTCGAGCTTCCGCACTCCGTGAACTGAAAGCCACTCTGCGGAGTGATCAGTGCATCGGCGACGTACTGGGCGCGTACTACCGCATCCCAGACGGCGGTGGCTATCGCCGCACCGGTATCACCTGCCGCGGCTGTCCTCACTGCAGGGCCACAGCCAAGCTGCTTCCGGCAGGCTTCTACCGACTTGCCGGAGAACCGAACCCCCTACTCCCGGCGCCCGAGAGTCACGGGCGTCTGCCCTTGACCCCGTACTTTGGGGACCGTCATTGCCTGAGCCTGTGGTGGGAAAACTCCGACGACCAGGCCTTGGCGGCGCGGCTCGTGGAAAGCCTTGTCCGCCGCAGGATCTGCGTGGTCGGAGGGCCGGGCCTGGACGGCCGTCTCCGAAGCCAACTAAGGGCAACAGCACGCACCCGCACCGTGATCACCGACGATGACGGAGTCCTCCTGTCGGACTGGGCTGGCCCTGTTATCTGGATGGCGGACCCGAACACAGACTCTCCAGGGCCTCAGATCGCTAGACGCTTCACCTGGGATGCACCGACCTACCTGATCCACCCCCGGGCTATGCATCACCCAGAACGCCGAGGTACACCACTCGTCGATGTCCACCCGGCGAACTTGTCGATCCGCCGGGCCTTGGAGGAACTCTGATGACTCTCCTGAACGTAGACGCAGCCATCCCCTCCCAGACGTGGGCGGTCGTGCGCCTTCTTACCTATTTGGGGAAGAGCATTGCCTTGGACGAGGCGCGGGCGCTAATCAGTCCTCCGTCCTTGCGTTCAGAGGACACTTCGACCAGGCCTCCCTTCGACTGCGCAATCAGTTCCCTCCAGGTCTTGGAGTTGGCGCAGGTCGATACCGACCAGCAAGAACTCTCACTGGTCGGCGCGACCAAAGATCTCACCAGCAGCGATGATCTGGAGACGTACACCTGCATCCTGCGTCGCGCAGTTCTCAAAGCGGACTACAACAAGGACCTGGGCGCCGACAACGACCCGACGGGGCCCCGGGACCTGACCCGTGCGCTGGCCTGGTTCCTCATGCACGACCCAATGGAACAACCGATTGATTGGGTCGCCGCACAGCGACTCCTGGATCAGAAGGATGGTAAGGACCGCAGACTGCTGAAGGGCGAGGTCCTTCCACTGTTCGCCAACGACACTCGGTGGCTCCGGTTCGGGTATTGGGCGACTGCCCTTGGCCTCGCTGCTGCACCTGTCTTCCGCACTGACGGCCGCGGCCCGCTAGTCCCAGACTGCACTCATGCTGTCAAGCAATCCGTGCTCGAAGTGTGGCAGGCCGGTCAACGCGTCAATGCCGTTGAGGCATTGCAGGTTCTGCGAGAGCACCTACCTGTGCTGCCTGGCGGCGCTCACTCGCTCGCGGTAGGGATCCCCAGTCCTGGTGGCAGTGCGGCCGGCACCGCACTCTCGTTTGCTCTGCTGCGTGGCCACGACGAGAAGTGGCTTCGCCTGGAGCATGACGACGACGCCCGAAAGATCCTTATGCTGCACGATCCTGAACGACCCGGCAGTCCACGCCCCATTAGCGACATCACCATCCTGGAGCCCACCGATGGCTGACTTCCGCGGAAATCTCTGCTGGGAACCAGCAGTGGCAGCCTCCACCATCAACACTGAGGCAATCAGCCCTTCGAGGGCAGTCTTCCTGGCCACTCACGCGCCGCTACGGATCAAGCGCGCCCGGATCATGGACGGGAAAGAACTCGCGATCGAGGGCGACCCGATCGGTGAGAGGTCGGTACTCAACGAGTTCATGGCGCTCCAGGCCGACAGCGGTGCGTTGCTCATGCCGATCGTCGGTGAGTCTGGCTCTGGTAAGTCACACCTTGTCCGGTGGGTGCGCGAAGAGTTGGCCCTGGTGGAGGAGGGGGCGGACCAGCGAGAGGTCATCTACCTCGAGAAGTCCAAGACCAGTCTCAAGGCTGTTGTCAGCACGCTCATCGCAAAGGCAGACAGCAACGAGTTGGCTCAACTCAAAGATGACATCAACAGATTCACTGAGGACATCGACGAGGAGTCCCTGGCAAGGCGCATCCTCAATGAACTGAGCGAGGCGCTTGAAGCCACCTCTCCCGGCTCAGAGTCACGCCCCTTGGCCCGAATGCTAGTCGGCCCAGGAAAGTTGGCAGCGATACTCCTCGACCCCCACGTCCGTGCGGAACTGCTCGCACCGGGCAAGTTCGTGCCCGAACTGGCCCACCAGTTGATTCACAATCGGCGGGATGGTCAAGCGGACCGCCCCGAGGGCTTCAGCGTCAGCGACCTTCCGCTCGACATTCGAGACATCCAATCCGCTTCGGGCATGGCGCAACGCCTGCTCGGCACCATGAGCACACGCGGCGACCTTCAAAGCATTGCTGTCGATCTTCTCAACAGGCACCTCGAATCCGCTATCAAGAGCGCCGCGAACCTTGGGGCAGGTCGGCTCCTCGATGCGATGACGCAGGTTCGAGAGGAGTATCACCGGCAGGGCAAGGAAATTGTCCTGCTCATCGAGGACTTCGCTCTCATCCAGGGAGTCCAGCGGGACCTCCTAGATGCCGTTGTAGAGGCGGCGCACCGTGAGGGCAAGACGACTCTCGCTCCAATACGCACCCTCATGGCCGTGACGACCGGCTACTTCCAATCCTTGGATGAGACAGCCCTGACCCGTATCCAGGCTGGGACAGGCTACGTCTACCACCTGGATGTTCCCTTCAGCCCGGAGGAGACGGGACGCACAGAGATTGCGTCGTTCGTCGGCCGCTACCTGAACGCTGGGCGTTTGGGCCGCGAAGAACTTGAGCGTCCAAACAATGGCGAGACCCCAAACAAATGCCTGACCTGCTCGTTCCGGACGGAGTGCCACGAGGCATTCGGCGTAACCGCTGAAGGGCATGGCTTGTATCCGTTCAACGAGTCATCTCTCGTGAGGGCCGTACACTCGACTGCAGACCAGGCCAAGCCTTGGTCCTTCAACCCCCGTGTCGTGCTGGGCAGTGTCGTGCGACCGGTCTTGGTTGAGCATGCCACTGCCATTCAGCAGGGCGAGTTCCCCGACCCCATGTTCCGGCAGCGGTTCCGGCCGACGAAGCTCGACAAGCCAGTTAGCCGTGACGTGCTCGGCTTCGTAGCCGAGCACGACCCTGCCTCTGCGGAGCGGCGAAACCTCGTGCTCGAGTTCTGGGGAGACGCCCCTGAGCACGCCAACAACCTCCACCCCACCATCCTGGATGCCTTCTCTCTGGAGCCGCTGAGCAGTGAGGAAGGGCAAAGCCCTCCGTCTGTTTCTGCCGCCGGCTCAGGGCAGGCCGATGGCGGGGTGTCGAGGCCTGATACGGGCACTAGTGGCAGACGCGACGAGCTACCCAGGGAGCTTCAGCGAATGCTGGAGACAGTGGATGACTGGGTGACCCTCGAAGGTGGCTTGGATACCGCCACCGCAAACCGGATCCGTGTAGTCGTCTCCACCGCAGTAGTGCAGCGGTACCAATGGAACTCACCTCTGATGCGGGAAGTGGGCAGTACCGAACTACGGAAGGCGGCCTGGCCAACAAAGGCGACCGTCGTTTCCATCGAGGGCGCAAAGGAGAACTTGGCCGGCGTCGAGGATGCCCCCATCACTTTCTCCCGTCGCCCGAAGGACAGTTGGTTCTTCGACAGCTTGCTGAAGGCTGATCGGGAGCTCCCGGCGCGAGCCGAGGACATCCGGCGGCTGGCGTTCCTGGCAGAGAAGCACGGCCGAGATCTCACTGCGCGGCTGCAGCGGCACATGGAGGTTACCGACGATCACCTCGTTGCGGGTTTCCGCGCATCGCTGCTTGGTGCGGCGATGGCTGGCAAGGCCTGGCCCGGAATGGCTCACTCTCAGCTCATTTCCGCGGCGCTCGATGAGGGGCAAGAGTGGCGTCGCGAGGATGGTGGAATCCGTGCACCGAAGTGGATGGACATGCTCCAGGGGCACCTCAAAGCGCGCCCCGAACTCGTGAAGCAACTCCGATATGCCGTCGGCATCGCCCAAGGCATCGGTGCGGTGAACATGGTTGACGCCGCACGCGTTCTTCCTCTAATCGACAGGGCCGCGTCCGTGTGGAACTGGGATGCCGAGACCCTGGACATCCCGAAATGGGTGAAGCCAGCCGTGACTGGGTTCGCGTCCTGGACAACCATCCTCGAGGACCAACTCACCCACCACGCAGAGCTACTCAACTCGATCCGAAGCCGTCAGCCACGTGGCACCACTGGAGTCCAGACCATGGCTGCAATCCGCGACGTTCTCGGTGCCGCACGAGAAGTGGGACTACCACTGACCGCTGAACAGACACGACAATTCAACACTCTCCTTCTGGGCGCCCAGAACGCGGACTGGAAGGCCATCTCTGCACTCGAAGATGACCTGGCCAAGGCAAGCGACGACAGCCGCGACGCTTCAACGCGCCAGCATGCCTGTGTGGTTGCGGCGGTCAAGGACCGCGGCGACTCGCTCAAACTGATTCAACAACTACTTGTTGCCAGCAACGACTGGCTTGACGCTGCTCTGGCCAGTGCCGAGTCACGCTCTAGTGGCTCCGCAGGTGACAGTGCTGCGGAAGACGTGGGGCAAATCTGTGTGGAGTGGCAGGCGCTCACCGCTGTCCCGTCCGCCGAAGACGACGGGGAGGACTGGTGACCAATTTGTCTGTGTACGACAAGGCCGTGCAGCTGCAAAACCGTGCCCGCCAGATCGCTGCAGGTGCTGTCGGGGAGAAGGAGGCCGCTCGGGTTCTGAGCCGTTCGAAGGAACTTCGCGCGGCACTGGCCGAGCTCAGAACCCAAGTGGAGTTGAGCCATACGCTTGCGGCGTTGGGGGCGGCGCACAAGCCGGATCTGTCCGGCATCGACACCGCGCGCACCGCGTTCGAGCGGAAGGCCCTGAACGGGCTCCCCAGTGACACGGTTTTCAACACGGCCAGGAAGAAGGTCCTGGATCTCTCGGGAAAACTCAAGGGTGACAACAGCACGGCATGGGCCACCTGGGCTACGGCACAGGTCGCCAACCTTCCCCTGGCCCGGATCCCCATGCTCTCGCGCGACGAACGCGAGGCCGCGCGCAGCCGGGAGAAGGAACTCCGACAGGCGGTGGCAACGAAGAACCTGTCCAAGTCGGACGTCACTCTCTTCACCAGCACGTACGGCCTCCTCGCGGAGTCCCTCCAGGACAAGAGTGATCCCCCCAGCGAACTGTTGGAACTTCTGAAGTTGCTGGAGAAGCGCCCCAGCCCCACGCTCCGCGACATCACAGATGCCGACATTGCGCTGCTGCGCCAGTTCGAGATGGACATCCACATCACCCTGCAGAGGACCGGAGCGTGACAGAGCAACTCAACGTTCGCTTTGCGAACGAACTCCTGAATCACCTGGAAAACCGCGAACTGCCGCTGCTGTCCTGGGGCGTCACGGAGACTGCGCTTTCCCAAGCCGAGGTGATAGAGACCATCGACAGTCTCTTGCACAGTCACGAGGATGCCCCGGCCGGCATGTCCGCTGATTCTGTGCTGGAGGAGTTCCTGCTCCGTGCCTTGCTGTTCGAGGTGCCGGTGCCGGTGACGTCGCCGCCGCGGTATCGCACCCGGCTGGCGGAGTCACTCAGGCTCACGACTGGTCTTCGGCAGCTCTTTGCCCGAGGTGGGTGGGCGCAGGAGGAACGTCCTGGTTGGTGGCAGCATCAGCGGCGCCTCGTCGCTGACTATCGGCTGCACGTCGCGCCGCGACGCTACCCGCGCCGAAACATCCCGGCATCCGAAGCACTCCGCGTCCTCGCACAGCTTCCGCGATGGGGTGAGGTACAAGAACACGTAGCAACAGCCCAATTGCAGGGCCGTGAACTGGCACGCTTCCAGTTGGATGCCACCCGTTCCGTATTCGCCTCGCTCAACTCTGAGCGGTCCAAGGGGATCATCGTCGGAGCTGGTACGGGTAGCGGTAAGACGCTCTCGTTCTACCTGCCGGCCTTCGCAGCAATGGCGGAACACGCGCGCCCTGGGGTGGCAAAGCGCGTTCACACACTGGCGCTCTATCCGCGCAAGGAGCTCCTGCGCGACCAACTGCGAGAGTCGATCCGGTCTGTTGACGACATCGCGCAGGCGTTGCACGAGAGCAGGCGACGTCCTATCCGTGTCGGTGCGCTCTACGGTGATACCCCATGGAATGCTCGGGATCAGAGGCTGGAACCGAACTCACGTCACACCACTGCCTGGAAGCGCACTCCCCGGGGCGTCGTGTGCCCGTTTCTGCCATGCCCCATCCCTGACTGCGGCACTGGGGAGCTCCAGTGGACAGACGAGGACCGCCAGCGTGGCCGTGAGCAACTGAACTGCACTAAGTGCGGCTACGTCCTGAATGACGGGCGTCTCGCTCTCACCCGGGAATCCCTCAAGAAGAACCCTCCCGATTTGCTGTTCACCACAACGGAGATGCTGAACCTCTGTAGCGGGGACAGCTATCTGGAGTGGTTGCTCGGCTGGCGCGGCAGTGACTCTGCTCCCTCCCTCGTGCTCCTCGATGAGGTCCACACCTACAGCGGGCTTCACGGCGCGCAGGTGGCACTCCTGTTGCGCCGCTGGCGTGAGGCAGCCCGCCGTCCCATGACGTTCGTCGGTCTCTCCGCGACTCTTCGTGACGCGGACAAGTTCTTCGCTCAACTCGTCGGTCTTCGTCCGGTCGATGTCGACCCGATTGAACCGGCCGACGAGGACATGACGTTCGAGGGGCGTGAGTACGCCGTGGCACTCCGCGGCGACCCCGTGTCGGGAACAAGCTTGCTGTCTACGTCGATCCAAACGGCCATGCTCCATGGCCGCTTGCTCGACCTGGACAAGAGGCAATATCTGTACGGCTCTACGGGCTTCCTGTTCACGGACGATCTGGACGTCACCAACCGCTTCTACAACGATCTCCGCGATGCGGAAGGCGGGCAGAATCGCGCCGGCCGCCGTAACGGCCGCAAGCCCGTGCTTGCCGGCCTGCGCTCCTCTGAACGTGACGAGCATGCTGCCCGCTACCTGGACGGTCAGTCGTGGGACATTGCCGAGAAGGTCGGGCATGACCTCGACCCCACCCTGCAACTGCACCACCTGCATGTTGGCCGTACGTCCTCTCAGGACGTCGGGGTCGACCACGACGCGAACCTGACCGTAGCGACGGCCTCCCTCGAAGTCGGCTTCAACGACCCACGAGTGGGCCTGGTGCTCCAGCACAAAGCGCCACGTGACGCAGCAGCGTTCATCCAGCGCCGAGGGCGCGCTGGCCGAGAGCGCGGCACAAGGCCAATGACCGTGGTTACCCTCTCGGACTACGGACGGGACCGACTCGCATACCAGGCGTACGAGACCCTGTTCGCGCCTCAGGTGCCTGCACGAAGCCTGCCGATCGGCAACCGCTTCGTACTCAAGATCCAAGCCACCCAGGCCCTGTTGGACTGGGCAAGCCGCAAGCTCCGTTCCAAGAAACTGTGGGCCAACCCTCGAAAGATCCTCAAGGCCCCTCCGGGCCATGTCGTGCGCAACGAGGACCGTCCCGGCCACGACATGCTGGCATCCCTGCTGCAGGCGATCCTCGACAAGCCTGATCTCCAGGACGAGCTTGCCCAGCACCTGGGGAGAGCTCTGCAGGTCAGCGTAGACGAGGTACAGGCGCTGCTGTGGGAACAGCCCCGATCACTCCTGCTGTCTGTCGTTCCCACGGCGCTGCGGCGCCTTCGCAGCGACTGGTCATTCCAGCGCATCGATCCGGGCGCGAAGGAAGGTACTCTGCTCCCCGAGTTCATCACGCGCTCACTCTTCGATCCGCTGAATCTGCCGGAGGTCGAACTGCTCCTGCCGTTCAATACGAACGACACGTTGGAGCAACTGCCGATCGCCAGGGCGCTACGCGAGGCCGTACCAGGGCGCGTCAGCCGACGATTCGGGCACCGCCGTGATGAGCACCGCACATGGCTCCCAGTTCCACCCGCCGGCAGCAGCACTCTGCCGCTCCCCCAGATCGTGCAGCACGCTGATCCCGAGGGAACCTGGCATCCCGATGGGCATGCACCGGAAGGACTTCAGGTCTTCCGGCCCACACAGTTGAAACTGGAGCAGCCAGGCCAGGAAATCTCCGACCGATCGCAGGGCCTCCCCATTTGGGGTACTCAAATCGTTGTGTCCGAGGAGGCCCCTCCGGCCTCAGCGGACATTCCTAACCCGTCTCTCTGGTACGAGCGCGTGCAGGCCGTCCGCTTCGCCACACACGCTGCCGGCAATCCCATCGAGATGCGGCGCATGACCATCGGCGCCGATTGCCAGGTGGCGCTCGAACGCGGAGAAGTCGAGACACGCAAGGTCTACTACGAACTACACGGCAAGCCAGCTGCGCTCGGCTTCCGGCTGGGTGTCGACGCTGCACAGATCCTGCTCAGGCCCCTGAATACCTCGGAAGCTGTGGTCAGGGAGTACCTGTCGTCTCCGCAGTGGCGGTCACTCGCGTTCTCGTACACCTTCGCCGAGGATCCTGCTCTCGAGGACGTCGCGAACAAGTTCCAGCGTGCGTGGCTCAGCCAGGTCTATCTCACCGCCTTCGCGCTCGAAGGCCTCAAGGGTTCTCGTACTCCTGGGGAGATCCGAGCAGCACTCGCTAACGGAGCGTGGACTGGGGAGTTGCCTCGCATCCTGAGCGTCCTCTACCGCGACAACAGCGACCCCGACCACGCTGTCGAGAATGCGCGACTGGTTCAAGGGCTCACGGACTTGCTGCGCGACGCACGGGTTCTCGCCGCCGTTGACCGTGCGGCCGAACACCTCGTCGATCCGGATATTGCTGCCCGGACTGAGGACCTGGCTCAGCGCGCCTATCGCGACACGGTGGCCGCGGCGATCCTCGCTGCCGCGCAGCGAGCCTGCCCCGACTCACAGGACGGGGACTTGATCGTCGATGTGGCGCCTGGTGCCACCAGCAGCGACCCTTCTGTCGTGTGGCTCAGTGAAACCTCTGTAGGGGGACTGGGTGTTGTAGAAAGCCTGGTGCGCTTCTACGGGGAGGACCCTCGCCGCTTCTGGGCGCTTGTCACCAGTGCGTTGGCCCCAAGCGACTACGAGTATGTAGACGCCACGCTCACCCGGTTGCTCCGTCACCTGTCCGACGAGCCGGGGGGAGATGCCGCAGAAGCCATGCGCGCACTGCGAGGAGCCGAGGATGCCGAAGCGGCCCAGGAGGCCCTGAACACTCTCCTATCCGCGTGGGAACAGTTGGACGGCCGTCCGCGTGTCACTGCGGTCTCAGCGTTGTCGGCCCGCCTCCTTCGGCCAGGGTCCGGACCCGATACTGACGCGCAGGCTCTCGCCATGGTGGACGCGTGGGCGGAACTGGAGCAGAGGCTCGGTGTTGAGGTCGACGCGAACGTCATTGCCTTCGCGGTCGGCGACAAGCAACTGAACGTCGGCGGGAACAAGCGGCTGACAGCCGACCAGGCCTTCAGCATGCTTTGGCCTCGCGGACGGCAGGCTCGTACGCAGGACCTTCAGCACTACCAGCCCTATGCCGACACGCCAGTGCTGGATCGCCTCCTCGTGCGCGAGGCTCACAACGACCGTCTGCCCGAAGTGGACGTCACGGCGAGCGACTGGGTCTTTGCCTATCAGAAGGCCATGACCGATAGCGGTGCCGCAGAGCTCGTCTGTCCAGCAGGCGAGTCGCAGGCCCTGGCGGAAGCCCTGGTCCGTGTGCCGGCGCTGCCGGTGGACCGGGATGTCCTGCGGGTCCACGGGGAGATCCGTGGCTACGCCAGGCATCGAGATGAGCTCCGTGTGCGTGTGGAGTTGCGGGAGGCAACCCAGTGAAGGATCTGACCAGGACCGTGCGCACAGGTGCACGTACAGGGCTGCGCATCGACTCGATGCTGTCCGCGGCGCTGATGGCAGAGATGCTCAGCCCGAGCCACGACTTGTGGTTGGTCTCGCCGTGGATCACGGATGTGCAGGTCATCGACAACAGTCACGGCACCTACGACGCCTTCTTTGGCGACGTTCCGCCCAGCAGTTGGCGGCTTTCAGACGCCCTTCTACGCATCGCTGGAGCCGGGGCCCACATCCACGTGGTCACGCGCCCGGACCCTCACAACGATGCGTTCCTGCGTCGGATCGAGGCCGCAGAACTGGACCGAGTGCATGTCCAGCGCGACCCCGACGTCCACGAGAAGACCCTGTGCGGGCAGGAATGGATTCTCACCGGGTCGATGAACTACACGGTGCGCGGTATGGCGAAGAACGATGAGTTGGTCACCTACAAGGTGGGCGGGCCAGATGCCGGTCAGGCGAGGCTGGACCTGGCTCAGCGGTGGAGGAGTGGCTCGTGACGCAGACCCAGAATCAGCAGCGAGAGGCTCTCGAAGGGTTCTTGCACCGATTCTTCGGCCCAGGAAACGGTGTCTGGCCGAACCTCGATCCTGACTTCCGCTACAAGGACCGCACGCTGCCGTTCGTCGAAGCCATTCGACGCGGCGACGACGCGCCCGTAGTCCTTCCGCGCGTCTATACGGACCGCGATCGTTTCGTCGTGTACGTCATTGCCCGGGAACCTGGCGAGCGTGCCAAAACAGCCGAGTTGATCCGCGCATTCGCTGGCCCGACGTACATCGCGTATGACGAGCAGGTTGGGATTCAGCCCGCCTGGCTGGACCCTGATGATCCCATCGAGCAGGCCATCCGCGATTTCGCTGGCGATCGGACCACTTTCCGTCTGGAGACGGGGCGCACGCTTGAGCACCGCCTGAACCTGGCCGGGGCCCTGGAGTTGATGCAGAGGACCGAGGCTCGGCGTCCTCCCAGGATGTGGCGCGTGGCCAAACCGATCGGCCGGCTCCTCGCCGAGTTCGACGCGTCGCTCTCCGCGGGCGCTGAGGCCGCCTCGAACGTGATCCTTGAGCATCTAGCGGCGGCTGGTGGTGTCACCGCAGCCAACCTCGCAAACCTGAGGATCAAGCGGCTTGACCGGCTCGGCCGCAGTGAGGAGATTCTCCAACTCCCTGAACTGCCTGACGCCGTCCGGCAGGACCCTCCCCTCCCGGTCAAGGAAGCAATCTTGACCGCTGTGTACGCGGCGTTGGAGGAATCTCTCGCAGAGGGCGACCTCTCATCGGCACGGGCGAAGCTCCAAGAGCGAGGCCGCTTCGTCCCTGCCCTGCTGGATACCGATGCGGGCAGGCTCGGCGCTCAGGCCGTCGCTGTTCTTCTAATGGCGGCCACCATCCTTGAGGACCTGCCTGCTCTGCGTCGTCTCGTGAAAGCCGTTCGGAGCGCAGATCGCATCGGCGAACTGCCCCCGCTGGTCTGGGAGGACGCTCAACGCGTTCTTGCTGAAGGCGTTGGCGAGGAATCACCTCCCGTCGTGGCAGAGCCCGTGCCGCAAGTTCCTGAAGACGATGGGTCGAAAACGATTCCGCCGATCGACTCCTGGCCTGCCTTCCTCGCGGCCGTAGCCGCGGGCAGCCGTGCAGGCAAGTCAGCAGTTGAACAGCGCAGTTGGACTGCGTGGGCTCCACCCGCAGTCCATGATGCGTCCCTCGCCAAATTCCTGGACGGGCTGGAGAATCAAGCTGCTGAGGAGGCCTGGCGAGCGGTTGGAGCGTTCATTGACGCCGACGGATATGTAGCTCCCGCCGGTCTGACCGCCCATGCATTCATTCGGAACGCGGTCGCCTTCGACCGGTTCGGCCCCGGCGACCTCGCCGCGCTCCAGGCCCTCACAGAGATCGCACTCCGAACCGGTCCTTCGGCGCACACCTACGCCGAACTTCTCGACGAGATCGGCGCCTACAGCAGTCGATGGGTCTCACCTGAACGGGCATCAATTGCGCTGGACTTCGTCGACCGGCTGTTCTTGGTCGCCTGCCCAGACGTGGACGCTCGCAGCAAGCTCGCATACAACCTGCTGGAGCCGCTCTGGCGGCATCAAGGACGGCTCAACGAAGCTGATTTGGCGTTCGCCAAGCGTCTCTCAAGGGAACTCGGTGTCGTCTTCTCTTGGCAGGACCGGGTCGGCTCCGACGACGATGAGCGTGAGCTGTCGCTCTCAGACCTGCCGCCCATGAAAGTGCTGCTCTACTCCCTGGACGACGCTGTGCTCACGCGCTGCGCCGAGGAGATCAAGCAGCTTGCCCCCGCAGTGGACACCGCAAAGGCTAGCGATCACGTCGGCAGTGCTCAGCTTCGACAGAAGGCACGCTCCGCTGACTTGGTCGTTATTGCGACGCGCTGCGCGAAGCATGCGGCGACGGGCTTCATTACGCAGCACGCCCGTACCGAGCACATCCACTACGCGGACGGCAGCGGATCGGCGTCCATGCTGCGAGCAGCAGTGGCCGGTCTCCGAGCAGCCGCAGTAGACCACTAACGCACTGGTGGTCTCCCTGATCTTTCCGGGGAGACCACCAAGGGCAAGGCTTCGGCTACTTGCCGACCAGGGTCTGCAGGTGAGTGCTGAGCAGCCGTACGTCTTTGGCCGTGTTCTGGAGGCCGTTCCAGTTGCGTTCCTCGCCATTCGAGAACTTCCACGTGCCGCCGGGAGTCCAGGCGACGTGCTTCTCGAGTCGGCGCAGGCTGATGCGGATCTTGTCCCAGTTGACCTTGTCGTAGTGGACGCCTGTGGTGAGCTGATCCATTACATAGCCCATGGCCTGGATGCCCACGCCATGAGTCAGCCTGGAATCCTTGGGAGGCTTGTGCCACGCACCCTCGAAGACGTTCTCGACTGCTGTCCAGAAGCCCAGAAGGTGCGCCAGCATCGCCTCCTCGTCCGCGGAGCCGTCCTCGGCATTCCGGTACTGGAAGAGTGCGCCCTCGTAGATGCTGTGCTCCAGCATGCTCAGAATGCTGTTGTCCTTGATATTGCCGGTAGGCGACGTGGGGCTGCTGATCCTTCCGCAGAAGGGGCCGTCTCCCATGTTCAACATGACCATGATCTTCGCGGCGAGCTGGCGGCGCGCGTACGAGCGCGGCAACTTGGCGGTGGTCTCTGGCAGGAGTTCGTACACGAGCCCCTTGGGCAGTGGCTTGGTCGAGTTGACCAAGATGAACTGCGACCGCTGCTCTTCCTGAGACGCAATGAAGCCCACAGCCGCGACGGGGAACTCTGCCAGGTCGGCGTCCCTGATCGCTGCGCTGCGCTGCTGACCGTCCACGAGCCAGGCCGGCTTCTCGTCGTCAGCCAGTGACTCGTCGACCGGGATGATCAACTCGCCGGGGATTGAGTAGCTCACGCTGCCGCCGCGAACCGCGGGTTCGAACGTGACGCGATCATCGAAGCCGAGAACCAAGGCGTTGGGGAGCATCGCGCCCTCGGACTCAAGGTAGCGGCGGATCGAGCGGATGTGGCTCAGGACCTCAGGCCGCTGGTACCCCTGCAGCTTCCTCTGGCTGTCGCGGCGGATGCGCGAGACGGCTGCAAAGTCTTCCAACTTCTTGCCATCGACAGCGAAGCAGTAGATCTCCTTGTCACCTTGGAGCACCTTGAGGGCGGGAACCTTCAGAACGTAGCGGTCGGCCACATCATCTCCTGTTTGAGTTACTTTGAGTGCTGTGCGCGGTCTGGGCGATTATGTGAGCGGCAGCTTGCGCATCTTGGCTTCGAGCACAGTCATGTTATGGAACCCGCGACGCTTGTTTCTCTCGGTTCCGCGGAAGATGACCATGTCGATCTTGTGCTTCTTGCAAAGTTCACACGGGCAGCGATCCCAAGGGCGGTCGACAAGAGTTTCCCTGTAGTCGTCGACCTTCTTTAGTTTCTTTGCGTCACCGATGAGGGCGTGATAGGCACGCAAAGCATCGATGACCTCCTGCACGTCGAAATCCTCATCGTCTCTATAACGGCGCAGCAGTTTGAGGCATTCACGTTCAGCTTTGATTGCCGCCGACTGCGAAACCACACCCGCCAAGATCAGTCGCTTTAGAGTAGGGTTTCCATCAACTTGGGGAACCCTAATCGCAACGTACGAACCATCGGCGGTGTGGTAGTTGTTCTTCTCATCCATGAAGGCTTGCCGGAATGCCGATGTACTATCGAAACTAGTGACGTGATAATCGGCGAAGCGTTCCATGCTGTCGATGCGGGTAATTCCGAGAAGATGGAACCCGACGTCATGCTTGCGAATCTTGGAAATTTCCTTAAGGCAAGCAATGATTTCCGGCGTCTTCAGCGGAACCATGCCCCCCAAGGCGATGCGCTTGTAGCCCATTTTCTGGAGTTGCACGACACTATCCGCGTAGCTGGCCGGGCTCCAGCCCTGCGCTGCGCCGACTGGCTCCAGATGCAGTTTCCCGTCAGCGATCAGTCTATTGTGACTTTTAGTGGCCTTGAAGAACTTCTGCGCATAATCGAGTGACAGATCGCGACGCGTTACCCATGCCTCCTCGACCTCCTCGGCGGGAGCATCGGGCCGGTACCCGAAGATCACGTGGTCGATACTGATTCCCGCATTGAATCGACACTCAGTGTAGTAGTGGAGAACTTCAGGAGTCTCGTAAGGTGGGCGCTCTTCATTGATGTAAGTGAAGGATCCGCAGTCGCCTAGGCTCTCCATCGGCTCAGGCAGCCCGAAAAATGTCCTCACACCGTCTCGATAAAGCCGCGCCCTCTGAGGGGCACTGTACTTCCCCGCTCCCTTAATCGACCCATCTACGATGGCCTTGCTGACCAGTATCCCGTCGTAGGGGGCCGGCTTCACAGCCTGATGGGCATACAAGTCGTCCCGCTGACGATGGCGCTCATCGGGGTACTCATCGTGGATAAAGTCATACCTGGGATAAATCTGGTCTTGACTATCAGGGAAGTAGAACTTCACGACGCGCTCGTCCTTGACTGGAGGTAGATGCGAATCAAAAGGTTCGATAGGGTGCTGATATGGCGCGGCAAGTTCTGGAGTTCATTCCACGGGGTGTTGAGTTCCGGCCAGCGCCCCTTGGTCCATCGGCATTGTGGCGCGATGAACGCCAGCTCGGCCTTAGCTCTCTCATAGGCTTCCGGCGTACCTGGTTCTGCGTCGGCTAGCACGCGGTCCATGACTCGGTCCATCAGTCGCCCCATCGAGCGGATGCCGACGCCGTGCATGAGGCGGCTCTTGGTAGGAGACACGCCCCAAGCGTCAGGGAAGGTGTCTCGCACAGCACTCCAGTACGTGACAAGAATGTTGCGCATTGCGTCAGTGTCGACCGTACCGTTCGAGAGATTCTTGTACGGGAACAATGCGCCCGACGGTTTCAGAGACTCCTCAATAGCCGAGATCAGGCTATTGTCCTTCACTACAGCGTTGGACCGTCTATCCGTGATCGTTGACGCCTGCTTGATCAGTCCCTTGAAGGGAGAATCAGCGTCCTGGTTCAGAGCACTCACCAAGACGGAAGGCAGCTTCTTCGCGGACAGCTTCGTCGGGAGTTTGGTATGCACCTCGGGGAGAAGTTCCGTCACCAGGCTGCCGGGCAGGGGCGACACGGTGTTGACGCGAAGGAACTGATCACGCTGCACCTGAATGTCCTCAGCCACGAAGCCAGCCACCGTGACAGGCAGCTTGGACCGCCGAGTACGTGCAAGGGCAAGGCTTCGCTGCTGACCGTCCACAATGAAGGCAGGCCTGGGCGCGGTTGACGACTCCGGCAGGGGAATCTCCAACGTCCCGATCGTGGAGAGGCCGTCTGTACTGTTCGGCCCTCGGCTTCCCCGGAACCGTACCGAGGTGGGCAGAGCAAGGATGAGTCCGTTAGGGAACAGCACGTTCTCGCTGTCGAGGTATTCCAGGATCTGCTGCACATGCTGCTTCTTCTCCGCCCTCTGGTACCCGAACAGTCTGCCTGCCTCGTCCCGAGAGATCCGGGCCACGTCGGCTACGCGGTCAATCTCTCCCGCTTCGAGCGCAAACACATACAGCGGGATGCCCGGATTTTGCTCGATCCGTAGTGCCCTGCGGCGGATGACGTTTTCTGTCACCGTTCCCCCATGGTCCTCTTGTATAGATTCGCAAATCTGCTTTGCTCGCAGGCTTTGCCGTCATCGCGCAAGGCTCGCAGCAGCCGTGTGCGGGAGACGCCCGGCAGCTTCGCTGTCTCCCGCTTGATGAAGACGATCACGTCTTCATCCGACATGGGCTGTCGGTTGTACTGCTCTGGTTTCGTGGTGGCTGCCGCCCACTCGTTCCACGCCTTCTGCGTGGCCGGCGAGATGAGGGTGCCGTCCTTGGAGTGCTGGAGCCACGACTCGGCCATGCGCACATTCAGGCTCGTCAACGTGCCCCCCAGCGCATGGCGCAGCCCAGCGTCGGAACGAACGCGGTGGATTCCAGGGATCTCACGCAAACCGCCAATGAGAAGCGCCTCACCCCCGAGGGATCCAAGAGCTAGGAGTTCCTCCTCCATCGCGCTTGCATAGACTTCGGAGAGCGCCATGAGCACCGGCCCCCGCTGGCCGAGTTCCTGGAGTTGGGCTTGGCCGGATCCCGCTTGAAGGTGGCCCCACCACTGGGCGTTCTCCGCTGCAGATGTGGCTACTGAGTCGGCGTGCCGCGTGCTGAAGGTTGCCGCATAGGCAGGCGCAGCCTGCGTCTTCGGCTCTACCGGCTGTAGGCCCAGTCCGGCCGATGCCACCCACAGTTGCGTCTTGAAACCTGCTGCCGAGGCAGCCACCGTCAGTCGGCGAGCTCGGGTCCAGTGATCACCGCGGTAGAGGTCCGTGAGCGAGGGCAGGGAGGCTCCGCCGCGTGCGGTCGCTGTCTGGATGCGCTTCTGCCAGTTACTGGAGCGTTCCTCCACGCTGCCCTTCGGCAGGTTCCTGGCGTACAGAGCTGCGTCCGGTGTATCGACCTTGCGGTCGGTACACGTAACCACCAGCGATAGTTGCCTCACGCAGCTCGACTCCTGACAGCCATAACTAGTACCTGATGGCGGTTACTCTACCTGCCAGTTATCACGCTAGGCTGCACGCGTACACGACGGTCTAACTAGGGAGTAAGGCATGGGACGTCCTGCGATCGTTTTGCTGAGCGGTGGTCTGGACTCGACCACGGTTCTGGCCATCGCGAAGGACCAGGGCTACACGCCGTATGCCCTCAGCTTCCGGTACGGCCAGCGCCACAGCGTGGAGCTTGAGGCTGCGAAGCGCGTGGTCGCGGCCCAGGGTGTGGCCCGGCACGTCATTGCTGACATTGACCTGCGAGTTTTCGGTGGGTCTGCACTGACCTCCGACATTGACGTGCCCAAGCACGACTCCCTGGACCACACCGAGGAAGGCGGCGTGCCGATCACCTACGTGCCTGCACGGAACACGATCTTCCTGTCGTTCGCTCTGGCGTACGCCGAAACTGTCAACGCCAGTGACATCTTCACTGGTGTAACTGCGGTCGACTACAGCGGTTACCCGGACTGCCGGCCTGAGTACATGGAGGCCTACGAGCGCATGGCCAACTTGGCCACCCGCGCCGGGGTCGAGGGCACGCAGAGTCTCAAGCTCCACTCGCCGCTCATCGCCATGTCGAAGGCCGACATCGTCCGTGAGGGCCTGCGCCTCGGCGTGGACTACGCCCTTACCTCCTCTTGCTACGACCCGGACGAGCAGGGGCGGGCATGCGGACATTGCGAGACCTGCCTGCTCCGCCTCAAGGGCTTCGCCGAGGCCGGCGTCACAGACCCCGTGCAGTACCAGGGCGCGTGAGAATGACCTACCTGGTCAAGGAGATCTTCTACACCCTGCAAGGCGAAGGGAGTCACGCAGGCCGTCCAGCCGTCTTCTGCCGCTTCTCCCGGTGCAATCTGTGGACGGGCCTGGAGAAGGATCGTCACCGTGCGATCTGCCAGTTCTGCGACACAGATTTCGTCGGAACCGACGGGGAAGGCGGCGGCCGGTTCCGGACCCCGGACGACCTCGCTCAAGCCATCGAGCAGGCGTGGCCGTCGTCATCCAGGGAGCATCGCTTCGTGGTGTGCACCGGCGGCGAGCCGCTTCTACAACTCGACGAAGCGGCGATCGACGCGCTGCACGCCCGCGGCTTCGAGGTTGCCGTAGAGACGAACGGCACCCGCGTACCGCCGAACGGCATCGACTGGCTCTGCGTCAGCCCCAAGATCGGCTCCGAACTGGTCGTGACTAGCGGAGACGAACTGAAGCTGGTCTACCCTCAACTGGGCGGCGACCCCGGTCAGTTCGAGCATCTGGATTTCCGGTACTTTCGGCTCCAGCCCATGGACGGCCCGGACGTTGAAGCCAACACCAGGGCGACTGTCGACTACTGCATGAAGAACCCGCGCTGGATCCTCTCTCTCCAGACGCACAAGTATCTGGGAATTCAGTAATGGAAATCTTCCGCGAGTTCACCTTCGAAGCTGCACATCGCTTGCCCAACGTGCCCGAGGGCCACAAGTGCGCGCGCCTGCACGGCCACTCCTACAAGGTCATCGTCCATGTCGAGGCTCCCGTCGACCCCGAGTCGGGCTGGGTCATGGACTTCGGCGACCTCAAGAAGGCCTTCAAGCCCCTCGAAGCGCAGCTCGACCACTATTACCTCAACGACATTGAGGGCCTGGAGAACCCGACTAGCGAGGTCCTCGCCCGCTGGATCTGGGAGCGGCTGAAGCCGACCCTGCCCGACCTCTCCGCGCTCACCGTTCGCGAGACGTGCACGTCCGGCTGCACCTATCGGGGCGAGTGAGCGATGCACGACATCCAGAACGAGACTGACACCCGCGGCATCGAGATCGACGATGTTGGCATCAGCGGCCTGCGCTACCCGCTGTACTTCGAGGACGGCCACCTCCGCCAGGAGGGCATCGCCGAGATCGACGTGACCGTGCGGCTCCAGCATGACCGCCGGGGCACCCACATGAGCCGCATGGTGGCTCTCGTCCACGAGCACCTTCGCCGGTTCGATCCGCGCAGGCTGCCGCACGTGCTGAAAGTCGGTGCGGACCTCCTGGATGCACCGGCGCTCGCGGTGTCGGTAGCCGTCCCGCTGAGCACGACCGTAGTCGCGCCAGCGACTGGCTCCGAGTCGTACCAGGTCCACGATGTCCGGTTCGACGGCCGCTGGGACGACGGAGACACGACGGTTATCACGTCGGTTACCACCGAGGTCACCAGTCTGTGTCCGTGCTCGAAAGCGATCTCTGACTACGGCGCCCACAACCAGCGCAGCCGCGTCACGCTGTCCGTGACAGGGCACGGGGACACTCCCTACCCCTTTGCGGTGCAGCAGGCCGTACGACTCTTGGAACGGTGTGCGTCCGCTCCCGTCGTGCCCTTGGTAAAGCGTCCGGATGAGCGTGTGCTGACGATGCAGGCGTACGACCACCCTGTGTTCGTCGAAGACATTGCCCGCGAAGTCAGCCACGTCTGCCGCGAGCGGGGTCTTCGTCACTCGGTGAGGGTCCGCAACCTAGAAAGCATCCATAGCCACGACGCCGTCGCATACGTCGCCGGGTGAGCGAGCATCGGGTAGAAGCCGCTGCGCATCGTTCTGCTCACATCGAGTGGTTGCACGACAGAGCAGTGAATGATGTGGCCCATGCCCTCGCATCCACTGCTGGACGTTGAAGCCGTTGATCTGTTGGAGCCGTACCTGGAAGACGTGGGCAGCATCTTCCGAGCCTTCCGCGACCAGGACTCTGGCTGCCAGTCTTACGGGGTGGCTGTCGGCGATGAACGGTGGTTCGTAAAGGGCGCAAACACTCCGCCGGCAGCATCCTCATTACGCCGAGCCGTGGACGTGCACGGCGCAGTGCAGCACTCGGCGATCGTGCCCCTGCGGCACTACTTCCAACTCGGAGATGGCCTGGCGCTGGTCTACCCCTGGGCCGAGGGTGAGGTCCTATATCACCCCACGACCCATGCACACGGGGGCCGCGCCGCCCCAGACAGCCCGATGGCCCGGTTTCGCAGGCTGCCTGTCCCCGACATTCTGCGGGCGATGGACGAGGTCCTGGACGCACACCTGGCTGTCGAGCAGGCGGGGTTGGTCGCGGTCGATCTCTATGACGGATGCTTCCTGTACGACTTCGAAGCACACCGCATGGTCTTATGTGATCTGGATGAGTACCGGTTTGGGCCCTTCATCCTGGAAGAGGAAAGGCTCCCAGGGTCACGGCGCTACATGGCGCCCGAAGAGTTCATCAGGGGCTCGACCATCGACATTCGCACGACCGTATTCGTGCTTGGCCGCGCGCTGCGTCTACTCCTGGACGCCGGTGATGAGGAGCAGGCGTGGCGCGGCTCTCGTGCTCAGCTGGCCGTGATTCAGCGTGCGACGGCCGACGATCCCGCTCATCGGTTCGGCTCTGTCGAGGCGTTGACGCAGGCATGGCGTGGCGTCTGGGGTCTCGACAGTTGATTTCTAAGGTTCGGCGACTGAGCTGAGCGAGTGCACAGCCGAGGAGGGTGCATGCCATCTTCGTTGTCCGACGAGACTGCGGTCCCCGAATCTTCGGGTAGCTCGTCGGGCCTGGCCTGAGACAGCCCTGGCAGGTTGTGGCCAGGATCCCGCTGAGACCGTGGACGGCCATCGTCCTCAGAGCCGCCAGCGCCGGCGATCCGCGAGCCATCGCAGAGTTACCTCGCCACACCATGTCTGGTGCTGGCGAATGTAAGGGGACCAGTCCGCCGGTGGCTGCGCGCCGGAGACCAGGAAGAAGCCCGAGAGGGCGGCGAGCACAGCATCGAGCTGTTCGCCGTTCACTCCTCGAGCCGTGGGATGGGTCTGGAAGAGGGCGGTGGCATCGTGGCCGTCCGCGTACGCGGTGGCCAGGAGCAGTACGAGGTCGAACCAGCTGGCGCCGAGGCAGGGCCAGTTCCAGTCGCAGATCCATGCGGTCCCGTGGGCGTCGATGAGAACATTGTCCTGACGCAGGTCGTGGTGCAGGACGGCGTTGCCGGCCACCGCTGGTCGCCATGCTGATTCCAGCTCAGCCAACGCATCCAGCTTGTCGAAAGGCACCCAGTCGGGAAGGGAAACCTTCGGGCTGGGCGCACCGGAGGCTACGGTGCGCCAGTCGTCGAAGTCGCCGCCGTCACCGACCGGCTTCAGACCAACCTGTTGAAGTTGCTCGGACGGTTCCGCGAGAGCCTCGGCGGTGACAGCGTAAGTGGCAAGGGTGAGGTTGAGGTCGTCGGTCGTCCACGGCGCGGCAGGCATACGTCCTCCTTCGACCGCGTCAAAGGCGATCACGAGCCACCCTTCTTGCTCGTCCAGCCACCGGATGCGGGGAGCTGGAACGGCCGACGGGAGCGCCTCGTTGATCAGTGCCTCGCGCCGGTAGCATTCGGCCACCACCGTGTTGGTCCGGGCGTCGACAGCTTTGACGAACTGGGAGCCGTGAGTGCCCTCGACCACGGCTGCGTACCCGCTGGTGAAGCCGCCCCCGGCGCTCTCCTCGGCGTGTACGGCACCGCCGAGATGGCGTTCGATGAGATCGCGTACCTGTTGCGGAAGCTGTGACCAGCGCGGGCGCGCGGCGGTGGAATCGTATTGAAGCCGCGGGGTGAGGATCTTCGGCATGCAGTCAGGGTGAAGGAACGCTCGACAGCGCGCGACAGGTTTCCTGCTGATTTCTGATCGTCAGCGGCGCGCGTTTCCCCTGAATCGTGGAGTTCTCATGCTGGGTACCAAGGTCAGGAGACGGCATACAGAGGCAGGGCCGGCATGACCTGGGCAGGAAGGAGCATCGGTCCTGTGAGGTCAGCGGGTGCGTCCAGGCCGTCCAGGAGCACGATGATCCGGTCGATGTTGATGAGGCGCCGCTGCCCGGACTCCAGCATCGACAGGAACGACTGGCTCAACCCCGTTAGGAGAGCCATGTCCTCCTGGCGGAGATGGCCGCGCTCTCGTACGAGTTGGCAGAGTCTGCCGAAGTCCCTCTGGAGTAGGGCGTCTTTGACGTCCTGGTGAGACCAGACCTGAGCGGGGACAGAGGGGCGAGCCGGATGGGCTGCTGTCCTACTGCGGTTGCAGCCGGAGCAGATGCTGTCGTTGTTGTACCGGCTCAGGCGGCACCCGCAGGTGGAACACCGGCGACTGGCGCGCGCGGTTGCAGTTACCTCGGTGGTTCGCGGCCCCGACACCCTGATCGTCCCCCTCGTCGAGTGTTCAACTTTTGGGCTCCGGCCAGTGCTCTGCCGGAGGGGCCAATCACATCTGCGATCAGTACCGCGGAGTATCACTGGGGCTTGGTGAAGCCGCTCAACATCGGGCGACGTGACTTTTCAACATCCGCTTACACATGGGTTCGCACGGGGCAGACTTAGAGTCCCGATCATGGTGAGTAATGGGCAGGCGGTAGGCATGGCGAAGAGTCGCGCGGGGTGGCGTCCGGACCAGCTTCGCGCCATGCGCGAAGCACATGGTCTGACGCTTGAGGGTGCCGGTGAGCGGCTACGTGAAGTGGCGCGCGCCGCTGGACTCACTGTGCCGGCAGCAAACTTTCAGACTCTGTGGCAGCACGAGCAGGGCGAGGTCTACCCCGGCCCCCACTACCGCAGGGCCTACTGCCTTCTCTACCGGTCCACCGAGCCCGAGTTGGGGTTTCGGAAGGCCCTGCCGGGCGAGCAGACGCAGTTGAAGCTCACCCCAGCGCAGGTGGAGCCTCTCGGCGACCACGTACTGGCCGTCGAGCGCGCGGTGCTGCAGATCGCTCCAGGCGACGACGCCGGCAACGACGGTCAGGAGGTTCAGCAGCGGATCATTGACGCGTGGAAACGTCGCCACACAGGCGGCGACCCGAATCGGCCAACCCTGTTGATGGTGGGTGGCTTCGCCGGAAGCGGGAAGTCGGAGTTCTCGAGGTTCATTTCACGGCTCACCGGGTGGCCCGTTCTCGACAAAGACCCCATCACGCGTCCGCTCGTTGAACGTCTACTTGTCGAGATGGGAAGCGACCCAAATGACCGCCACTCCCAGGTGTATCGGGAGAAGGTGCGGCCTTTGGAGTACCAATGCCTGCTGGAGACCGCCTATGCCAACGTCGACTGTTCGATCAGCACGGTGCTCACCGCACCGTTCGTGGCTGAAGTGAACGACGTGCAGTGGATGCGCCGGCTGATCAACCGCTGTGAGGCACGGGGCGTGACCGTGGCGGTCATCTGGATCCGGTGCGACCTGGAGACTATGCACGAGTACATCAGCTTCCGTTCAGCAGCCCGCGACAGCTGGAAGTTGCAGAACTGGGAGGAGTACGCCTCGACCGTGGATCCGGAACTACGACCAGCTGTACCGCACTTGATGGTGGACAACCGTCTCGGCGCGGCCATATCCCTCACTGATCAGGTTCGGCAGATCTTTGGGACGGTATTCGCATGAACCGGGGCATCCTGTTGTACGGTCCTCCCGCATCCGGAAAGGACACCGTCACAGCGGCGCTGTGCGAACTCAACGACGCATATTGTGCGTTCACGCGCCTGAAGATTGGCAGTGGCCGCACCCATGGCTACCGGATGGGTTCGGCTGATCAGCTCACAGAGCTGGAGGCGCGCGGGGAGGTGATCTACCGCAACGATAGGTACGGCAACATCTACCTCGTGGACCGACCCGGCCTCGTCCAGGCCACGCAGGAGGGGCGCATCCCCATCCTCCATCTAGGGCAGATTGCAGGCCTTGAGGCGGTGGTGGAGAAGTTCGCCGCGTCGTGGACCAGTGTGCTGCTGTGGTGTTCGAGGGAAAGCACCGAGATTCGATCCAAGGGGCGCGGCGATAGCGACACGGAGGCCCGCCTGACAGCCTGGGACGCTACAGCCGAGGACGTCAAGGCGAGCCCGGATTTCGCCTGGGATCTGCAGCTCGATACTGAGGCAATGTCCCCCGCAGAGGCGGCACAAGAGATTGATCTTCTGACTCGACGAGCTATTTGATCACGAGGGCACTACGGTTCGTCGCGTTCCCCGCAGTCGTGGTCGACGCAGAGGTGCGAGAGGGCCTCGTCGATGGTGAGCTCGCGCTCTCGGGCGCCCGACCACCGGCTGAGGACTCGGCTGGCTGCACGCATCAGGTCGTCCGGCAGCCCGGCCTCCCGCAGCAGGGCTGCTGCATCGTCGAGTTCCGGGCCCCAGCGCCAGGCGCGGGACGCTGTCTTGGGGATGTAGTCGATCTCGGTCAGGTAGCTGCCGCCCCGTTTGCCTGCGATCTCAAGGAGTTCGCCGGCAACGCCGCTGGCATCGGCGACGCCGTAGGCGAGCGCCGCCAGGACACGGGAGGCCTTCTGATAGCTCGAGTACGACAGCTTCAGCGCGGAGGCGGCCCCTACCTCGGCGCCTAGCACTTTGGTCTTCACATCACTCTCGCTGAACAAGGCCGTGGCCCGGATACAGCCGTCCGGGTTTCCGGACAGATACAGCGTGGGCTGCTTGCCGCCAGTCGGCGGGGAGCCGACTACCGCACCGTCGATGACTACCGCGCCGGGGAGAAGCTCTGCGACATCCTTGACGCGGCGCGGTGTGATCGCGTTCGCCTCGATGTACAACTGGCCGTCGAGCTCGCAGGCAGCCACCTGCTGTGCGACGTCCACCGCAGCCGCAGGCGGGCACAGAGACAACAGCACGTCGGCGCGCGCCACCAGCTGCCCAAGGTTCTGAACGCCTTCGAGGCCGGCGTTCTCGGCGCGGGCTAGGGAGCGGCTGCTGCGGCCGTCCGTGCACCACAGCACCCGCACGTTCTGCCTGCGCAGCTGGGCACCGAAGGCAGCGCCCATGCTGCCTGGGTGCAGCAGCCCAACTGTGATCATTTGCGAATCCGTCACGATGCCCTCAGCTCGCGGTGGTGAGCAGCAGCTTGATCGCTTGGCATGCGTCAGCGGTGATGTGCGCCGGGACTATGTCTCCTTCGGGCCAGGGCCTGCTGCCGCTGATCCAGATGGTGCGTAGTCCGGCGGCCCTGCCGCCGCGGATATCTGTCTCCACGCCGTCACCCACCACCCAACCGCCGAGCGCAAGATCGGCTCCACATGCAGCAGCTGCCTTCTCGAAGATCGTTACGTCCGGTTTCCGTTCGCCGACTGCCTCTGAGGTGCACACTGCATCAACATGATCGGCGACCCCTGAGGCGGTTGCTTTCGCTGTCTGGATCTCTGTCCCGCCGTTCGTGGCGACGACCACCTTCCAGCCGGCGCTTCTGAGCATGGCCAGGCCGTCGAGCACTCCGGGAAAGCAGGTGACGGAACGTGCCATGTGGGCGCAGTAGTCGCGCCAGAGCGTCTCGGGCGAAGGGGCAAGTCCAAACTGTGCGCGAATCACCTCGAAAGTTGAGGGGCAGCAACGCTCACGCATGAACTGGAGTAGGCGTACGCGGCCGTGGTCGTCCAGAGCGTGGTGGGCGGAGAAGGCTGAGACCCAATCGGCAAGGGGGCCTTGACGGTCAACGAGGGTGTTGTCGAGGTCGAAGATCACCAGCTGCTGCATGGAGGCCGACCCTACGGGAGGCTATGAGTCATCGGATACACAGGCGTACGTCAGCGGTCTCAGGCGCGCCCGCTCTCGTTCACAGCACATCCGAGCAGTATCCCCTGGGGCTCGGCAGCGGAAAGCTTCGCGCGCAGGCGTCGCCTCGACGGCACACCGATCGCCACCGACCGCGTCCTACAACGGCGGATGCCCCAATGGCCCCATGGGTTTGTCCTGGAGTGGAGCGGGGTGCGCTGAGGTCCGCAGCATGGGGCCAGTGAGCTCGATCGGCACATCAAGGCCATCGAGCAGCATGATGATCTTGTCGATGTTGGTGAGCCGCCGTACGCCCGATTCCAGCATCGACAGAAACGGCTGACCGAGCCCGGTCAGCGCGGCCAGGTCTTCTTGCCGTAACCCTCCAAGGCGACGGACCAGCACGCAGAAGGTCCCAAAGTCCCGCAGGGCGAGCGCCTGTTGAATCTCGGCATCGGACCAGACATGCGTCAGCGTCGGTGGCTCTTGTGTCCGGCGGATGCACACCGCACAGGACGTCTCATCGTTGTAGCGGCTGAGGTGGCACCCGCACCCGTTGCACCGGCGCGCCTGTCGGGAGCGAGGCGCCTCGAAGGTAGGTACCGCCGATACAGACACATCTCCTCCGTTTGGTGGGCATTCCCTCGCGGCCAGACTCTGGGACGACTGGTGGGGCCATCGCGGGTAAAGGACCATGACATCGGCGACTGGGCAGCCTGAGGCCTCACGGACTCGCCGAAGATACGGAGGTCCGGACGGCGGCGCCGCGATGAGCGAGTTCGGCGGCCCGGCCGAGCCGCAGTGCGCACACGGGAGCGCCCTCTGAGTACGAGCTGAAAACCCGAGAGAGCAAGACCATGCCGACCACTGACCTGCGCTGAGTGCTCGTCAAGTTCATGACCAGAAGCCTCGGATAGGAGACGATGACCAGGCGAGGGCCTGATCCGGACCCCTGGCGGACCGCATGCGGACCAGAACGGGACCAAGACCGGCAGCTCTCTGAAAGCGCGGGAACCTGACGATGCAGACCACGTAGCAGGGGGCAACGCTATGGCTGGCAACGCCGGCAAGAGCGGCCAGGATCCACGAACAGTGCTTGAGTTACTGCTCTCGCAGCAGCCCAAGACGTACGAGGAGATCGCTCGGGACTTCGGGGTGCTAGCCCGCAAGATGGGTGAGGACGCGACGCTAACTGCTCGGCACCTTCGGCGTCTTGCCTCTGGTCAGCGGTCAGGAGTCAACCCCGTCACCCGCCGTGTTCTGCAGATGATGTTCGGCAAACCGCTTGAGGAGCTGCTCAGCCCGTGGGATGGGGCGCTCGTGGCGGGGAGCACGCCTTCGGGTGTGGTCATTGCGACTGGCCATCCCACGGCAGACAAGGAGCTGATCAACGTGGCGGCACAGCGGGCCCGACGCTTCGCCTTGACTACGGGGCAGACCGACCTCACTCCCGAGGCCATGGAACAGGTCCACGCGGACGTTCAACGCCTCGCCATGGACTATCCGCAGCGACCTCTCTCTGAACTGCTGCCTGACATGATCGAGGCGCAGGACACCATTTACACCTTGCTCGAGCGCCAGCGGCGCCCTGGGCAAGCGCGGCAGCTCTACCTTCTGGCAGGAGTGACCGGAGGCCTGTTGGCCAAGGCGAGCCACGACCTGGCTGATCCGCATGCCGCGCTCACGCAGGCCCGTACGGCGTTCATGTGCGCGGACCAGGCTGATCACAACGGCTTGCGGGCGTGGATCCGCGGCGTGCAGTCCCTGGTGGCGTACTGGGCCGGCCGCACCCGAGAAGCCGTGCAGTACGCGCAATCTGGCGCGGAGTTCGCCGACCTGGCGAGCAGTACGGCCAAAGTGTGGCTGCCGATGAACGAGGCCCGCGCCTGGGCGGCACTCGGCAACGCCGACAAGTCCCGCGCAGCGATCCAGCGAGCCGAGGACGCCTGGGAGTCCGTCCAGGAGGACGAGGTGGACGAGCTGGGCGGACTCTGCACCTTCGGCCGGGTGCGCCAGATCTACTACGCGGCTGACGCCCTGACATGGCTGCCATCCGAGGCGGGAGCTGCTCAGGACTACGCCGAGCGGGCCGTGCTGGAGTACGAGGACGAGTCGGCCCCTGAATGGGCCTTCGGCGACCAGGCCGGTAGCCGTGCCGACTTGGCGATCGCTCGGATCCAGATGGGCGAGCTGGAGGGCGCGACGGAGGCCGTCGTCCCCGTCCTTGACCTCGCACCCGAGCAGCGCATCAACGGGATCGTTCACAGCGCGCAGCGAGTACACAGGGCTTTGCGGGACTCTCCGCTGGCTGAGGCAGGATCTGACCTGCAAGAGCAGATCGAGATGTTCACCCGCACACCACTGAAGTCTCTCCCCCGTTGAGGAGTCTCGTGACCTACCCCCTGCGCCTGAGCGGTCGGCGTGTGGTCCTTCGCGAGTTCACGCTGGACGACGTCGACGACGCACTGAAAATCATCGGTGACGACCGGGTCACACGCTTCCTGTCTTTCGACAGTCGCAGCCGTGACGAAGCTCAGGCCATGATCGAAGGCGCGGTGAAGCGCGCCCAGGAGTCGCCTCGGACGGAGTACTACCTCGCGGTGGCCCGGCCCGACGACGACCGCATGATCGGCTTCGCCCGTATCGCATTCGCCGGCGTCAAGGCCGGGAAGCTGGGCTATGCCATCGCGGCGGATGAATGGGGCCACGGGTACGCAACCGATGCCGCCCGGACGCTCACCGACTTCGCCTTCCGTGTTCTCCAGCTCCACCGCGTCAGTGCCGCCATCGGTCCGGAGAACTCTGCTTCGATCGCCCTGGTGGAGAGACTCGGCTTCACCAAGGAAGGAATCCTCCGGGACCACGTCTTCACCAACAGTTCCTGGCGGGACAGCGTCCTGTATTCCGTCCTCGAGCACGAGTGGCAGCCCCTGTAGGAACCACCAGACTCGGCTCCTCAGGCCCGGGGCCTTGACCCGAGCCTTCGAAATGCGGCCTCTGACCCCGGCGCGAAACCCCGCCCAGTCGGACAGGCCTCAGGTGCGTCCGGTCCCGGAGCCTTTTCGGGTGGCTGATTCGGCGACATGCCCGCCGGCGAGATAGCGACCTCCATCCCATTGCACTCCGCTCCCAAGCTTGTGCGCCCCGGCTACGAGGCCGTCGATCATGATGGCGATGCTGGGGGTACCTCTCACCCTCGGTATGGACGCCTACACGGACTCCGGCGCGATCGGTTACCCCTGCTGCGCCACCGCGGGCAGGGGGATGGCGGACTGGCCAGCCTCACGGAGACCTTCGCTGAACATCTCGAAGCTCCGGGCGAACGTCCGCACGGCAGGGGAGGGGACCGCCCGGTAGCAGGCGGCCCTGGGGGCATGATGACTGCAGGAACTTAGATATCAACGATCTTGAGGGAGAGGGGGGCAAATGCCGCATAATCTTCGTACGGGCTGATCAGCAAGCGTCCAAGCTCGCCTTCATTCCTGTGGGTAATGGGCCCCGCGACGCGCCCTTCAGGTGCTGCTAGCCCCCTGGATCCTGTGATTGGACACTGTTCTTTCGCCTCGGATAGATTTTTCGAATGGCGAATCTGGAAGAATTGCTGCATCAGAGGTTGGCCCCGGCATTCGAGACGGTGGCTGGCGCCCCCGTCGACCCGGTCATCCGACGATCCCAGCGCGCTGACTTCCAGTCGGACGCCGCTTTGGCGCTCGTACGCAAGATCGGCGGCAACCCGCGTGACATCGCCAGCCGGGTCGTAGAGGCCGCCGAGCTGGGCGATCTTTGCTCCTCGGTCGAGATCTCGGGCCCCGGTTTCATCAACCTGACCTTCGCTGACGACGTGCTCGCACGTCTCCTCACCGACTCGGTCGGTGACGAGCGACTCGGTGTGCCGCAAGCCAAGGCCCCAGAGACCATCGCGATCGACTACTCCGCCCCGAACGCAGCCAAGGAGATGCACGTCGGACATCTGCGTTCGACGATCATCGGCGATGCGGCCGTGCGCCTACTGGAGTGGCAGGGGCACACCGTCATTCGACAGAACCACATCGGCGAGTGGGGCACCCCCTTCGGCATGCTCGTCGAGCACCTGCTCGACATCGGAGAGACCGAGGCCGCGCACGAGCTGTCGGTCGGTGACCTGAATGGTTTCTATCGGGCAGCCCGCGTCAAGTTCGACGCCGACGAAACATTCAAGGACCGGGCCCGCAAGCGGGTCGTCCTGCTGCAGAGCGGCGACGAGACGACTCTGCGTCTGTGGAAGACGCTCGTGGACGAGTCGAAGAAGTACTTCATGACCGTCTACGGCATGCTGGGTGTCCGGCTGACCGAAGACGACTTCTTCGGCGAGAGCTACTACAACGACCAGCTTCAGTCCGTAGTGGATGAGCTGGACGAGCTCGGCCTCCTGCGGCTGAGCGATGGCGCCCAGTGCGTGTTCCCCGAGGGCTACAAGAACCGGAGCGGCGACCCTCTGCCGATCATCGTCAAGAAGGGCGACGGCGGCTTCGGCTACGGCGCGACCGACCTGGCCACGATCCGGCACCGTCTGCGGAACCTCCAGGCCACCCGTCTGCTGTACGTTGTGGGCCTGCCCCAGCACCAGCACCTAGCGATGATCTACGACGTCGCTCGGGACGCACGCTGGCTTGTTCCTCCCGCCCGCGCCGAGCACGTCGGACACGGGTCGATCCTCGGCGACGACGGCAAGATGCTGCGGACCCGTGCCGGTAAGTCAGTGAAGCTGGTGGACCTCCTCGAAGAGGCCGTGGTCAGGGCCTCCGCAGTAGTCGCCGAGAAGAACCCCGAGCTTGATGAAGATGCCCGTGCCGCGGTCGCCCAGGCGGTCGGTATCGGAGCGGTCAAGTACGCGGATCTCTCCACCGATCGCACGCGGGACTACGTCTTCGACGTCGACCGGATGGTGTCGTTCGAAGGCAACACCGCCCCCTATCTGCAGTACGCGCGAGCTCGGATCTGCTCCATCTTCCGCCGCGCTGGCGTGGAAACGCCGCTGCAAGGTGTAGAGAAGCTGGTCATCACCGAGCCTGCCGAGCGTGCGCTTGCTCTGGAGTTGCTCGAGTTCAGCAGCCTCCTCGCAGAGGTTGCCGAGACGCTCGAGTTCCACAAGCTCGCCAACTACCTGTACGGGTTGGCTTCGGCGTTCACGAGCTTCTACGAGAAGTGCCCTGTCCTTCGCGCCGAGGGTGATGTCAAGCAGAGCCGCCTGGCTCTCTGTGACATCACCGCTCGGACGCTGGAGCTGGGCCTGGGCCTCCTCGGTATCGAAGCCCCTGACCGTATGTGATGCGTGGGCGCCCGCTACCGGCGAGGTACCGGGCGCCAGTTGAGCAATCCCGTTGAGGAGTACGACCGGCACCACTGGTCGTACTCCTCAACGTCGTTAACACCGTCGTCGAGGACCGCGCGGTAGACATCGATGGACCGGTACTCGGTGCCGCGTGCCACGAGGGATTCCTTGATGCGCAGGATCGCGCTGCGGGTGTGGGGACTCAGTGCGGCGCGCATGGGTTCGACGAGGGCAGCCGAGCGTGGCCCGTCGTAGTCGGCGGGTAGCAGCCACATCTGCACGGTCCATGGCACGCCGTGGACGCGGTAGCGCACCTCCCAGCCGAGGCCGGCGTCTGGCTCGTTGACCGCGTTGAGGAACAGGACTCTGTCGACGGCCGGGTCCTGGGCCCACGCGGACACGAGGGCGAACCCGGATTCGACACGTAGAGCGCCGTAGATCTCGATGTCTATGTCGGGGGCAACCAGCAGGCCGTACGACATCGCTCCGCATAGCTCCGGCACGCCGAACTGCTTCCACTGCTTGAGCGGTTGCAGCGCGTTCATGACGGTACGCGCCTGCTCTTGCCGGGCGTCCTGTCGTTGAAGGGGGGTGGTGTGGTTGTCCTGCCCTTGGCCCGTGGCTGCCGTAGTTGTCACCGATGTGCCTCCAGGTACCCGAAGGCGCGGCAGGCTTCCATCAGACTGTCCGGCACATCTGCGTCTGCCGGCATGCTCCGACTGGCCTGGACGACGCCACTCTTGATGTTGTCGGTGAAGTCGCCGATCCCCTGCACGAACGGGCCGTGGTCCACGCTCCCGTAGTTGAGCATCTCGGGCTCCCACGGCACGTCGAGGCACATGCAGATCTCCCGGGTCACCTGCTCCGCATCGCCGGTGAGGTCTTCGTAGCGCACGGTGGTGCCCTCGAGTGTGCGGCGGGCTTCGTCGAGCTCCTGGAGGTACGTGGTCACCAACTGCTCTGTCTGCTCCGGGTCTTGCTCTGGTCTCCCTGCCAGCGCCGACTCCAGGATGTGCAGGGGATGCCGGAGCAGGAAGATGTACCGGGCTTGCGGCCAGCATGTCGCGAGCCTGCGCCACAGCAGCAGGTTACCGGGGGTCTTGTCCACCACGATGTCCTTGCCTGTGAGGGCCAGTTCGCGGTGGAGCATGCGGTCCCAGAGCAGGTGCTCGATCTCGTCCTTCTCCAGGTTCGAGGCCCGCATCGCCAATTCGATGTAGGGGCTGGTGAGCTGGACTTCGAGATCGGCCAAGTGCAGCTCGTGCGGTGCCCGGATCTTGCTGTGAGTGTCCAGGATGCACCGCAGAAGTGTCGACCCGGAGCGTATCGAGCTGAGGATGAACACCGGCGATGGCACCAGGCGATCCGGTGCTGGCTTCGATGGCACGCGCAGTCTCCTCGTTTCCTGTCCTGGATTGGTCATCGACGCCAGAAGTCGATGGGGTCCTTGCCCGGCTTGAAGCCGTGAGCTTCGACCATGGCCGCCGTTGCGGCGAAGTTCCGGCCGACGGTCTCCGGCTCGTGAGAGTCGCTGCCGAAGGAGACCGCTGATCCGCCCTCCTCGTACCACCAGCGCACAACCTCGGCCGCGGGCCAGGGGCCTTGGGTGTTCATTTCGAGTGCCCTGTCCGAGCGGGCCAGGGCGCGCAGGACGGCCCGGTACTCCTCTTCGTAGTCGTTCGCGTTGAACGGCTTCGCGTCCTTCGGCCAAGCGCGCATCGGGTAGTCGATGTGGGCGAGGACCTGGAATACGTCGCTGCTTTCCACCATGTTGAGCGTCTCGATGAGGTAGGTGCGCATCAGTTCCTGGGCGTTGTCGGGCGTGAAGAGGAACGGCGCATAGTGGATCTGTCCGTCGACGACCAGCGAGTGCAGCGAGCCAAGGAGCCGGTCAAAGGTCCTACGCTCCAGCAGCGCGTCGATCTCGTCCTTGAACATGTGGGGCTCACCGAGCTCCATCCCGGACAGGATCTTGAGATCCGGGTAGCGGTCGCGGCAGCGTTCGAGGCACTCCCAGTACCCGTCCGAGTCGAACAGTCCGCTGGTTGCGTGTGTGTCGATGACACGGACGATGGAGGAGTCTTCCTTCTCCCCAGGGAATGCCCACGTGGTGAAGTCGGCGTGGTCGGTGAAGGAGATGGCCGGCAGGCCGAGGCGTATGGCCTCTTCGCAGGCCTTCTCCATCACCGCTGTCGAGGCGTCCCAGGACCACTCCGTGTGGACGTGGTTGTCTGCCGGAAGCGGCAGTCCCGGCGCGGCCTTCCATGCGAATTCTTCCGTGGTCAACGGATCGTCCTTCCCTTGTGTAGTTCAACTGCGGTTGCGGACGCCGAGCGCCTGAAGCGCCCTGCGCTCGGCTGGTGATCCCGGGCTGCCCAGTTGCTGTGCGACTACCTGCTTTGCGTGGTCAGTCAGCTCGTCGAGCTGGGGGCAGGCGCGTACGGTGAGGCGTGTCCCGAGTAGGGCGCGCAGCACCTCCGCCTCGTCTGAAGCGGCCAGCTCGGGGTCTACGTGCCCGCGTGCCTGGGCCTGCTGAACGGCTTGGCGAACGCTGCTGCTGTCGAGGGCCTCTTGGCACTGCTGGAGGGTGAACAGTTCGATCGGGTAGTCGGGGTCCGGTGTGTAGCCGAGGCGGCTTTGTAGTTCGGCGAACCCGGATCGCAGTCGGGTCGTCGTCTCGGCGGTCTCGGGTTCGGCGAGTAGTACGAAGCAGTCGATATCGCTGCCGGGACCGGCCCGGCCGGTCGCGATGGACCCGTAGATGAACACGCCGATGGCATGCGGGCACGTGTCGTGGAGGTACTGGTCGATCGCTGCCGTGACTGTGATGGTCATTCGGCGTCGTTCCAACCGGCCGGGCCGCTCAGACGTGGAGCGTTGGGGGTGGTGTTGCCGGATATCTCCGTGAGCATGGCCTGGACGAGTGGCAGCGCCTCGTCGACCAGCCGTTCCACGGCAACGTCAAGATCGTGTTGGGTGAGCAGCGGGTTACCCGGACATGCGGCCGTGATCGTGTAGCTAGTGCCTCGTCCTGCGCCGACACGGTCGGCGAGGTCGGCCAGGGAGTGCTCGTCGAAGCAGACCTCGCCGGCCTGGTACAGGGCGGTGTTGACGCGGGAGGTGTAGGAGCTGATGATCTTCGCCGCGCGCTTCTTGCCTGCCGGATCCAGCGTTGCGACGGCTCGCCGTACGGCGGGAGGGCAGAACACGAACGCCAACCGGTAGAAGTCGACGTCGTTGAGCCGGATGAACAGCCCGGTCTCGTCGAGCCGCCGTTCCAGGTATCGCACTAGGGCCTGGCGTGACTCGACGAGGGCACCCAGCGTGTCTGTGCCTACGTGACGGAGAAGCATCCAGGTCGGCAGGCTCTCGAAGCCTCGCGACCCGAGGAAGGGTGTGATCAGCCCGAGGTCCCAGCAGTCGTCCTCCATGACGGTCTTCTCGTGGCGGCTGAACTGGGTCAGGACTTCCCGCTGCCGGAAGAGCACGTAGGAGGAGGGGTAGGGGGTGAAGAGGCCCTTGTGTGGGTCGAGGGACACGGAGTCGGCCTGCTCGATTCCGCGCAGGTGCTGCTGCTTCAAGCGTTCATTGAAGATGAGGCTGCCTCCGTGGCAGGCGTCGACGTGGAACCAGACGCCGTGCTTGCGGCACACGTCGGCCAACTCTTGGAGGTCGTCCAGGCCTGTGGTGCGGCAGTTGCCCGCGACGCCGACCACCATGAACGGGGTGCGTCCGGAGGGCGGGTTGGACAGCAGCTTGTCGACGGCCTTCGGGTCGGTGGTGAAGCCGTCCTTGGCGTCGACGGAGAGAACGGCGTCCCAGCCGAGGCCGAGGTGGAAGGCGGAGTCGCTGTGGGAGTAGTGAGCGATCGGACCGGCCATTACGACGGAGGGCTGGGTGTCGAGTGCGCGAAGGCCGTTCTTGCGTGCCTGCGGGAATGTGTGCCCGAGGGCGGCGAGCATGGCGATGTGGTTCGACAGGTGACCGCCGGTTGTCCATAGGCCAGAGACGTCCTTGACGCCGCGGAGTTCGGTCAGCGGTACCGTCGGGTAGCCGATCAACTCGCGCAGCCACTCGATGACCTGGGCTTCTACGAAAGTCGCTGAGGGGGCGCTGCGGTCGACCGCGATGAGGTTCTGATTGAGCAGCGGGCTGAGGACGTGGCCGGCGAGGGCAGCCAGGGCATTGCCGGAGTCGGGGAATGCGAGATACCGGGGGTGGCCCTGCCCGATCGAGTAGCGGGCGACAACGTCATTGACCTCGGCGAGGACCTGTCCGAAGCCGGTGCCATGCTGTGGGAGCGGCTGCGCGATCGACTTCCTCAACGCGGATGGGTCGGCGTAGCGCAGGAAGGGCTGTTCCGGCTCACGGCCGTGCAGGAAGTCCAGCCCAGACCGCAGGGTCTCTATGAGGTCGGCTTGGTGCTTGTCGCGCGCTTCGAGGCTTCCGACCAGATATGTGTCTTTGGCTTCCTGCGTCACACCGTCGACATGCGTGCCCAGGTGGAACAGCAGGTCGTCGACCAGGCGCGCAGGGTCGGTGTCCAGACGCTCGTACCAGTCCTCGGTGCTGTGGCGTGCTTCGGCCAGGGCGGCCGTGCCAGTGGCGTCCAGGACCTCGATGAGGCTATCGGTGCGCATCGCAGGGCGGTCATCGGCCGGGGAAGCCAGACGGATGGTGCGGCAGATGTCCGCTTCCATGGCCGCCTCGAACGCTTCGAGGCATCCGACCAGGGTCGCTTCGTCTTCGAGCCGGGACAGCTGCTTGAAGAGGCGGACCTCCTGGGCGACCGGCAGGAAGTCACCCCAGAAGTGGCCCAGTTCGTGCCCGTAGAGGGTTCCGTTGTCGCGTGCCCGCTCAGGGCGGTTGTGGCGGCCTTCGAGACGGAGCGACTGCATCAGAAGGTCGCGGCGTTGCCCCCAGGTAACAGACTCGACAGCAAGCAGTGCCTTCTCGAAGGGATCGGCGGGCAGTGCGAGAGAATCAGGAATCTGAGGCGCTCCGTCGTCGTTTGCGAAGATCTCTTCCGCCTCGCCGGGGGTCAGGCTGTCCGCGAAGAAGATGCGGTGCCACAGCAGGCACTCGGATGCTCGGGCCGGCGCACTTGCGGTGTCGACGACTTCCTCGAAGTCGATGAGGACGATCATGCCGTTGTGGAGGAACATGTTCCTCGGGGCGAATCCCTGCCAGATCTGGCCCGCAGCCAGCATGGCCCGCCGCAAATCCCGTAGGGCGGTGACGACGTTGTGCCGTTCAGTCGGCGTGAGGTTGCCCGAGCGCAGCTGGTCCTCGAGCGTGATGCCGAGGTTCTGAGAGAACGCCCAGGGATCTGTGTCGTCGCGTGCCTGGACGAGCGCGTATGAGCGTTGAACGGTGAACTGCAGCTGGCCGTCGCAGGCAGTCTGCGGGAGGAGGCCAGCGATCAGCGCCTCGTTGGTGCGCCTGGTGCCCACGGACGTGGAAGGCCATACAAGCGCCACCAGGTCGTACGGCAGTGGCCCGTCCGTCTGGATGAGCCGCGCCTGGCGGGAGGGGTGGATGGGGACCGCGGTTTGCGCCAGAGGGGCCTGCCTGGCCAGGAAGGCTTCCAGATCCGCCGTGGTTGTGAACAGCTCTTGGAGGACGTTCACCAGGTCCTCGTCGCCGCTGAAGGACAGTGGGCTCTTCGTCTCGGTCGGTGCGATGGTGGCAGCTCCTGCCAGGGCACTGACAGCGTGGTGCGGATGGCGGCCGGCGAGTTCCCGCGCCGCTGCCACGTCCTTTGGGGCAGCGGCGGCTTCCATCTGTGTGAGGACGATGGAGTACCGGCTACGGAAACGGTCGGAGATGCGCCGATTTGCTTCCATGGCTGTACGCCACTGCGCCAGCCGCTCGGCGTACGGGCGTACCGGTCGGGCAGTCTGCGGAGCTGACGTCATGCCGCCGCTCCCTCGCTCGTGTCCACTGCGGGGCGGAACTGTTGTTCCAGTTCGGCCAGGACGTGCGCCTTCGTCTCGGGGTCCTGGGTGTGGTACATCGAGCCCGGCTCGACTTTGCGGTCACAGTGGAAGATCTCGACGGGCCAGCTCTCAGGGAAGGCGATTTGGCGGCTGCCTGTGGTGCCCACGTGCGACACGAGGTCTTCCCAGTTGTAGCTGAGGTCGTGCCGATCGATGAAAACGTCGAGGTCGAAGGCGCCGAACCGGTTGGCAACGGGGGTGAAGCGTTGCACGTCGTAGGCGATGAAGTGGGTGGACAGCCGGTTCACTGAGCGTACTCCCGGCTCGATCTCGTCCCCCTTGTCTTCGAGCTTCCACGACCATTGGTCGTAGTCGCTCACCTTGCTCAGCACGGGCACGTGCGGGTGGCGCTCGAAGAGGCGTCGGCAGGTGGCCAGGGGATCGAAGGACGGGTCGGTGCGGTACATGACCACGTCGTCTTCGATGACGATGAGGTACGGAGAGCGCAGGTCGAAGAATCTGCGATGCCCGTTGTTCGATGCGTCGCCGGAGGGTACGAACCTGTCGCGACGACGGACGCGCAGTTCGTCGACTCCCCATTGGTCGAGATTGTCCGTTAGTCGGGCGATGGTTTCGGGTGGGGTTCCGTCGCAGTGCAGCACCACTTCGTAGGTCTCCTGGCTGTGCCGGGTCAGGGCGTCCAGGCAGCGCGGGAGGGTCTCGCTGAGCAGCGCGAGGTCCTTGTGGAAGAGGAAGGAGATCCTGAAGGTTGGATCTCCCGTGCTGGTGTTCTGCACGGTGCCTATGGGTTGACCTGTCTGCTTCACGTGGTCTTCTCCTGGGCTGAGGGCTGCTTCGTGCCGCTGATCGCCATAGGGCTAGTGCTGCGCCGCCGCGGTTCGTCGAAGACGCCGGAGGGGTCACGTGGAGCGCGACCTGCTATGCGGATCCAGGTGTTGAAGGCGGCGCACTGGAGCCCGTACCGGAGGTCAGCGATGATCCGAGCGGTCGTGTCGGTGATGTGCCTGTGCTGTGCCAGCCGAAGGGCGCATCGTTCGCGTCGGTAGGGGGCGCCGGCGAGCCGGTAGTCCGAGCTGTAGTCGGCGGCGAAGTGAATGAGTACGGGCGCTACTTTCGTGCCGTTCTTGGCGAAGGCGCATTCCCCGTTGAGTACGTCCAGTTGGAGTGGGCCGCTGATGCCGATGGGGGTTGCGGACGTGATCGCGGTGAGGTCTTGTGCGTGGATGCCGCTCTCGGCCAGTGCCATGGCGAGAAGGGGCTCATCGGCGATTCCACGCCGGAAGGGATGAAGCCCTAATTCGTCGTAGCCATTGGCGAGTTGGCGGGCTCGATCGAAGACCTTTCGCGTTGTATCCGAGGGCCGTATGAGCATGAGCCCGCTGTTGCACTTGGGCAGCCAGGTTGAGTTTGCCTTGACGCACATTGAGGCGACGTCGCCGTACCAGGCGCTCTCCTCGGTTGGGGTGATGTCGCGGCCGACAACTCCGATGTCGGATGCGTCGAAGAGGTCGAAGACCGGCTCGACGGGGCGTACAGCGATCGCGTCGGCGTCCAAATAGAGCGTTGACGGGTAGGGCGCGTACCTGTCGAGGTACAGCTTCTGTCGGCAGTCATCCGACTGCGCCGCACCCATCTCGATTACGTCGTCGTACATCTCGGCAGCACGACAGTTGCCATCGTCTGTGACCAGTGTGCGGTGTAGCCCGGGTGAGTGCCGCTGCAAGGAGAGGGCAAGCGTGTGCGCTTGGCGGTGATACCGCTTGTGACCGTAGGCAAGGACCAGGATTCCGTGCTCGGGGTGTTCGCTCACCTTTCGGATCCCGCTCTCATGGGGATTGAGGCTCGGCGGCCAGGCCCTCATGAACTCTCCCTTCGCTTCAACTGCATCACGGCCTTGCACACTCCCGTATATCTGCATCTGTCACGGCTCCGACGAGTTGGCGACGGCCGCGAGGGTCGCTTAGTGGCTCGGCGGGATATCGCCGGTTGGGGCCCTGATTGGTACGGCCTTGTCCGGACGACCTCAGAATTTTCCTTACTTCCAGCGAGCCCTACGCACGCCGCAGCGCCTGTTTTGCGGTGGACGGGTTCAGGCCGAAGACGCTGGTTGCTACTGAGCCAGCCACTTGAATCGGGCCATCCTCACTCCAGCCAAGCCTGTCGGCGACCTCAGAAATCGGGGACAGCAGCCTGTCCGGAAATCGGTGAGCCGTCGGGGCCACGCTCGTGCGGTGGAAAGTGGTGACCCTCGCAGCGAGGAACAACTCGGCATCGGGCAGTTCAGGGCTCTGACCCAAAACCTTCCAGTAACCGAGATAGATGGGCCTGGTAATGCTGACCCCGTACTTCTCCCGGCACCCCCTGGTCAAAGCGGCGAGGCAGTCAAATCCGTCCCACGTTGGGGCCCCTCCGGGCAATGTGCACTGAGCGCCCTCTTCGCTCTCGTCGCCCAACAACACGCGGCCGGCACTGTCGAAACAGAAGCCGTAAATCTGGCGAACTCGCGTGTCGTCCGGCATTCGCCTAGGGAACCAGCGGCGCGTCAGCGTGGTCATGTTGTGCCTCTTCTCCCGGCCCAGCGAGATGTTCGGACTTGGACACGAGCACGTGAGAAGGCCACTTTCCTTCAAGCGGTGGCGCTTCCCTCTTCGGAAGTTGTTGATAACTCCTGCGAGCACCTGCCCTCAGGCCTGTTTGGCCCGGGCGGGTAACTTCCGACCGAGGATGACCTCATGGGGGTCTGACGTCTATTGCTGGAGTGATATCACCACTGTGATGCGCGAATCGTATGCCTCGGTGCTTCGATAACCGCATGACTGAGGCAGCAGGAGGACTCGCCCCCGAGCACCAGGACATGATGCGCGTCAACGAGCTGAACTGGGACGCGCGAACATCCGTACACATCGCCAGTCGGTACTACGGCCTCGAGGAAGGGAAGACTCCCGACCCGTCCCGCTGGTTCGCCCCCTTCGAGTGGGTCGACCTCGGAGAGCTGAACGGCCTCGACGTGCTCCATCTGCAGTGCCACTTGGGCACTGAGACGATCGCCTTCACCCAACGTGGAGCCCGCACCGTCGGCCTGGACATCTCCGGCGACGCAATCACTGCGGCCCGGGACCTCGCTACTCGTGCCGCGATCCCCGTCGAGTACGTGCACGCCAACGTCTACGACGCCCCGCGCGTCTTCGAGGGCCGCCAGTTCGACATCATCTACACAGGTAAGGGCGCTCTCTACTATCTCCCAGACCTGGACGCCTGGGCCAAGGCAATCACGCAACTCCTGCGCCCCGGCGGCAAGCTCTACATCGCTGAATTCCATCCCCTCCTCAACGCTCTGCGCCCAAAGCCGCACAGAGGTGACGGCCCCGACCTCGTCGGTCACAACTACGAGGCCGAGGAGCTGGTGATCGGGCACGACTACTTGGCCAATGGCGCGATCCAGCGCGAGTCCACCCACACGTATACCGATGGTCCCGCCCTGGAGGGTTCCACGGAGTTCTTCGAGTGGATGCACGGGCTGGACGACGTGATCAACGCTGTGATCGGAGCCGGCCTGCGTGTCGAGGCCCTGCGTGAGACTCACCAGCTGCCTTGGCGCCGATGGCACCGGATGGAGCCCACTCCGGAGGGCTGGTGGCAGCTCCCGGCAAGCGAGCCCCGTATCCCGCTCTTGTACGCCGTACTCGCCCGCAGGTAGGCCCGCAGAGATAGGGAGGAGCCTCGTGAAGACCGTTGCGCTGCTGGTGAAGAACGGCATCGGCTTTGGCCATCTCAGGCGCGCTGTTCTGATCGCCGAGGCCATGCAGAAAAGGGGCCGTCTGAAGCCGGTGATCATCAGCCAGGCGAGTTCCCTGAGCCTCTTCAAGAACACTCCGGTGGATGTCGTCAACTTTCCGCTGCTGCACCGGGTTTCCTCGGCTGTCGCCGAGGATGCGTACACCGCGATCCTCGATCGGCTCTTGGACAAGCTCGACCCCGCCGTGGTGGTCGAGGACACCTACCCGGACCCGCGCTACCTTGCTCTTCCTTCTCTCGCCGACCGTCCGCGGTTACTGGTCATGCGCCGCCTCGACGGGGCCTCCTTCGACCACCTGCGCAGCCAGGGCAGGTTCGTGGCCTTCGACAAGGTCCTCATTGCCCAGAGCCGCGCAGACTTTGCCCTCGAGGGCCACAGCGGAGAATCCGCCGCCGCAGTCGAGTGGAGCGGCCGTTTCTCCTTCGTCGGTAACCTGAGCTACACGCCCACGCCTGAGGAGATCGCGCGAACGCGAGCCCAGTACGCACCTCACGGCGAGCCGCTGGTCGTCGTGAACGGCGGCGCGGGCGGCGACCAGATGCCCGACGGCTACGGGGACCGGCTCTTTAGCGCCTGTGCTCAGGTCGCGGAACGACTGCTCGCAACAGGCCACCGCGCCCGCTTCGTCTTCGTTACCGGCCCGTACTACGCCGGCAGGCCCCTGAGCGAAACCGCGAACGTCACGGTACGCCGCTACGAGCCGCGTCTGGCGGCGCTCCTTGCGGCAGCCCGCGTGGCAGTCATCAAGCCCGGGAACAACGCGCTCTCTGAGGCCCTGAGTGGGCAGGCCCACCTGGTGCTCGTGCCTGACGTGTCCTTCCTCGAAGGACTCGACGAACACGCTAGTCGAGTCGTCGACCAGTATGGTGGCGCAATCTCCACTGCCGACCCCGACGTACTTGAACAGCTGGTCCGGGAAGCTCTTGACCGCCTCCCGCGTACAGAGCGTCCCGAGGCGAACCACGAGGGGCTCCTCCAGACCTTGGAGGCCATCGAAGACTTGGCCCATCCTGTGAGGCCGAGGGTGCCGCAGCGTCAGCTCATGCTCGCGTTGACCTTCGGGGAGGGCCGCGATGTGGCGGGCCTCCGTGGCATGCTTCCGTCGCCGCTGAAGAATGTGCAGCTGCTCGACGGAACCTCGGCGGCTGATGCCGACGGCCTTGCTTCGGAGACCGTGTCACGCCCTCGCGACCGAGCGGGCATCGTGGCTCTGCCAGGGGTTGAGCCCCCGGCCGTTCCGCCTCAGGAGTTCATCGACCGCGGGGCCAGGTTGGCCATCACGCCGGGTCCCGTACCGCGGGCGATCACACGCTGGATTGAGCTCGCACCTGCGGTTCCTTCGTTGGTGGTGTTGGCCGCCGAACACGTCGTGGCGCGCGAAGGAAGCCTCGACGCGAACCTCCGCCGGATAGCACGGACAGCCGCGCGCCAGGAAACCGCCTGCGTGATCTCGGACTTGTCCCACCTGGCCGATGACGACGACTCTGTCAAGCACTACCTGCAAGGGCTGGCGGAGTGGCTGGGTACACAGCCGGTCACGCTGCTCACCTCGGAAGAGGCCATCGCTCGCGTTGCCCAGCGCCTCCTGGAGCAGTCGTGAAGAAACCTGGAGCTTGCGTGGAACCCACTGTCGAACCGGAACTGGACCATGTCACCAGCTTTGACATCCGTCGGGCCGACAGCGATGTGGACGGGTTCGTTACCCAGGTATTGGGGCTCCTCGCGTCAGGCGTGACGCTCGTTGACGTCTCGCACCACGACCATCGTGGTACGGCCATCGAACTGCGAGCACAGTCGAGGAGGACATCGCAGCAATGACGCTCCCCGAGTATCCGGCCCACGTCTCGGCTGATGTGCGGGCGCAGGGCTATGCGATCTGGCCGGGCTTCCTCACAGGGCCGGCCACAGCGCGGCTTCAAGACCACGTGAACCGCCTCGTATCTGGAGTGCATGCGAATCACTACCCCAAGTCCACGCGAGTGTGGGACCTGTTCCGTCACGGTGAACCGTTCGTGGACCTGCTGGCCAACCCCGCTCTTACGGCCGTCTTGGACGAGCTTCTGGGCGAGCACCATCTCCTCTCCGACTTCAGTCTGAACGTCGTCCACCCGCAGCAGCCCGTCGATGGCTGGCACATCGACTATCCGTACAACGAGATGCCAGCACCCGTGTCGGGATCACTCCTGGGGCTGCAATGCGTGCTGCCGCTGAGTCCGTTCCATGCCGCCAATGGCGCGACTGAGCTGGTTCCCAGTTCTCACACAAGGAAGTCGCCGCCGGACCCACAGCAGATCAATGGCCAGGTGGTATTCGACGCCGAGCCTGGCTCCCTGCTGGTCATGGCAGCGGCAACGTGGCACCGTTCGGGCTTCAACGCCTCTCCCCATCCGCGATCGGCGATCCTTCTGAGCTTCGTGGAGAGGTGGGTCCGGCCGATGAGCGATCCTCCGGAAGAAGGCCCATGGGCCCGCACCGGTGCGCTGCGAACTCTCCTTGGAATGCAGCGTCCCCCGGAAACCATCAACGGGGTGCCTATCTAGACTAGAAGGGGCTATGGAGGCCAGGGCTGCGCGGCGGATCGGGTCGCGGGGAATCAACCGCGTCCTATTGGTGCCGCGCATTCGGCATGATCCGCCAGAGGGGGCGCATCCGCAGCGGGAGCTCAGCTCAGGACTTCGGCGATCTGGTCAGTGATGTCCACGAGCCAAGCAGGGTCTCCATTCTGGCGACCCCATTGCGCGGACATCACTGCACGCGCCTGGGCCCAACGGGATACGCGCTCTCGGTCGAGTTCGGCGGCATCGGCAAAGATGTCGAGACGACGAAATAGCGCGGTCCTCAGGTCACTGGCGGTGAGCAGATCATCAAAGTAGCCACGGAGTAGCTTGATGGCGTCATAAGCCGGATCGCCGACGTACCCCTTAGGATCGATCGCCAGCCAGGGTTCTCGCTCGGACCGCAGCACATTGGCATAGTGCAGGTCGCCGTGGACGAGCGTGTCTGGCTGATCGGGACCAAGTTCCTTCACGGTCGAAAGCGCAGCGTCGACTGCCCGTTGCGGCAGCGGGTGGCCCAACTCCTCTGCTCCCTCGCGGATTTCATCCAGCCACCACTGCTCGGCATGATCACGCAGTCGTGGCAGGCGAGGCGGAGCTGGCACAGCCAGTCGACGGACGAGGCGGCCTGCGGCGGCCACCGCCTCGTCAACGTCATCGAGATCAGCAAGGCTGGTCTGTTCTGCTCGCTCCAGCAACATGGCGAAGTTCGAGTCGTCACGCTCATGCAGCAAAACGGCTCCGTGTCCATCCCAGCAGGCAAGAGCGTGGGGCTCGTGGACAAGGCCGGGGTGCGGATGCGAGATCTTCAAGACGCCGGGGCTGCCATGGCGCAGCACGGGGACTACAAGGCCGACCTGTCCGTGCATTGCTGTAGCAGTTGGGGTGCAGCTCCAACGCTCGAGTAGCTCATCCACCAGAAGGGGCAGAGACGCAATCCAGACCCTGCTGCCTTCGCCCTCCCGGTCGATTGTGCTGCTTGCGAAGTCGTCCGGTATCTCGATCATCCAGCACCCTTGTAGGCCTGATCCGCTCTGCTCTGTCTGTCGTCTTCAAGTCGAACGGACAGGCTAGGTCGTCTTCACTCTCACGACCTGGGCGGGTACACCGACCACTGTGGCGCCGGCCGGAACATCATGGGTTACGACAGCTCCGGCTCCGATGTTCGCCCCTTGGCCGATGAGGAGGCTCTTCTCGAACGGGGTGATCACTACGGCGTTAGCCCCGATCATGACGTCGTCCTCGATGATGATGCGGTGCGGTGATCCTGCAGGGGCGCGCACGGACAATGTGACGTTCTGCCATATCCGCACACGTCTGCCAATAGTCACGTTGTCGTGAATGACTGTGCCGAGCCCATGATGTCCCAGGTACACATCAGGACTGATGTCCCCACCTGCGGCGAGCGAGTTGTGGTAGAGGAAGGAGTTGAACTGCTTTACTCGCTTCGCCATCCAACGGTGTCCCCGCCGCCGCAATGCGATAGAGCGCAGCCATAGCCATTCAGGAGTCATGGCAAATACCCCTTTGTCGTATCCTGAGAGATGGGAGTTGTAGTCCGCGGCCTCCAACAAGGGGCCGATCACACACTGCTCCACTGTGCAGAATTTGCGTCCGCGCGGGCCAGCGTACGGCCATGCATCCGGTACCGATATCACTGGCGTAATACGACATCGGCCAGAGCGAAGGAGGCCGCACACTGTGGCGTTCTTCGGTGAGGCGGCTGAACAACACGTGCCAGCACATGGTTGGAGGAACCGCCGCTGTTCCGCGTTGGGACGATGCTCTGCAGGCCATGCGAGCGCACGTTCAGGGTGGGATGGTGACGTCGAGGGTGGAGATCCCACGCGTCCGACTGATTAGAAGTCGTACAGCGCGAAGTCCGTCACGGGGCGATAGCCGATCCGCTGATACAGGCCGTTGCTCGTGAGGTTGGCCAAGTCCGCGAACAACAACACTTCGGCCGCGCCCGCCACCAGCGCCGCTCGGCTCGCCGCGACCGTCGCGGCACCCGCGTACCCGTGGCCGCGAAGGTGGGCTGGAGTGTAGACAGGAGCCACTCTGATCTGGCCAGCCACCATCGGTGTCACGCCCGCCATGGAGACAGGAGTGCCCTCCGGGGTCTCCCAGAATGTGACTCGTCCCTGGGCGATCCGAGTGTCGGCCCAGGAACCGGGGTCCGAGGAGACGACTCCTCCGACGGAGGCAGCGAACTCCCTGTACCAGGAGATCAGTTGATCACGGTCTCGCTCGCCAGCGAGCCTGGCCTGGCCCCCCGGTTGCGGTTCCGGAGGGTTGAGAGAGCCGAGGTGGTACAGCCGCTGGCGCTCATGGAGCATCGGCGTCACGCGGGTGTGTTGTTGCCAGGACTCGGCGAAGGCGGCGGCGGTGTCGCGGTCCGCGCTGACCCCGGGGATGGGGAGGCCGAGAGCGATCAGATGAGAGACAAGGGTGTCGGCCTCGTCAGTTGTGAGGGGGGTTAGGACCAGGCGGTGTGGCGGGGTGCGGAGGTAGGCCGCGCGGACCTCGCCCGTCCTCTCCAGGGTGCCGAAAATGGGGGCTTCGGTGCCGTAGGCATGCGGTCCTCGCGTACGCAGCGCCTCGGTCACCGTCAGTGGGATGGTGTGCAGGGCGGGGCGCGAGCGTAAGAAGTGCCCTGCACGCGCTAGGAAGCTCTCGACGTCGTTTGCGAGGTGCCAGTCATCTGGGCGCATGCCTGATGATCCCGCGCGTTCACTGGCTGCGCCCCTGATTTTCGGACGGTGCGAGGCCGCGGGGCGCGATCAGGACTCTGCCAGTCGCGCCTGCTCTCAGAAGTGATCGCGCAGGCATGGGGGAGATGGCGATACGCGGTCTGAGCGAATGGAAGTCACTTGTTTCCGGACTTGCCTATGGCCGTAATATCGGGCCTGTGAGTTCGAGGGGGACTCTCAGGCCGGCGAGAAGTTGGACGATTCTGTCTACGTTTGTGAGGCGGCGTTCGCCTCTTTCAAGCATTGACAGGAATGACTGACTCAACCCAGTTAGCGTGACCATGTCATCCTGTCGCAGGGCTCCGAGGGTTCGCACCAACGTGCAGAGTCTCCCGAAGTCTCGCTCTGCCAGGGCTAACCGGACTTCTGGTACCTCCCAGACCTGCTCGGGCACGCAGCGGGAGGCCGGTGCGGTCACCTGCCGCCCTCGGAGACAGGCACTGCAGCAGTCCTCCCTGTTGTATCTGCTCAGTTGGCACGCACACTCGATGCAGCGGCGCGGACGCATGGCAGTCGCGGGTCCCTCAGCGGTGCGCAGCCCTGACACGGACATCCACTCCTTGGTGAACTGATACCGGTGGCGTTGCCCACCGACAACCACAGCGAGCCGGTCAGCGTATGACCGTTCCCGTTCATGGCCGTACGCTGCCTCGCCAGCACGGTCGGTCGTTGGTCGGTGACGCCCTCAGAATGGCTCGGTGCAGAGCAAAGGACCCGGACAGTCTGTCCGGGTCCGACTCAGCGCCGGCTAACGGCTATTGACTAAGCATCAGACGATGGTCGTCTCCACCTGGTCTAGTACGGCTTCCCACGGGTACCGGCGCCCCGGCATCCCAGCCCGCGGCTCGGCGAGCGGCCACACCTCGTCCCCGTAGATCAACCGAACCCCCGTATCGTGCAGAGCCTTGATGTGCCCCTCCCACGCCGGGTGGCGAGCGTGCGCGGCATTCACCCGCGGCCAGACGACAACTGGAAGGTTGAGGGTCCCGATAGCCTCGTTGACCTGCGTCAACGCCTGGTTGTCCGAGATGCCCAAGGCGAGCTTGGCGACGGTGTTGGCGCTCGCGGGGGCAACGACGTAGCAGTCCACCGGAGGGTGTGGGCGCGAGTCACCAGGCATACGTGACTCAGTTCGTACGGGCAGGCCCGTCAGCTCCTCGATCCTGGCGGCCTCTCCGCTGGAACGGAGCCACTCACCTGCTGTCGGTGTGAGCGTAACCGCGACGGTCCAGCCGCGTTCGAGGGCGGGAACCACGAGTCCCGTACGCAGCTCCTCGACTCCGCCGGCGCCCGACCCTACGACGCCCAGCACCTTGCCCTGCATCAACGTCATTGCACCGCCCTGCACCGTTGGGCCATGGCCAGCAGCTCGGACGAGTGTCTGCCACCAGTGACCGGGGACTGCTTCCTCAGATCACGAAGAGTCTCTCGTACTCGCGGATTGTTCCGTACGAGCTGCGGCGATGTGCGCTCAGCCTCGCGCAGCTCGCTGAAGGCGTCGTCGACGCGTCCGCTGAGGCAAAGGGCGCGGGCGTAGTCGATGCGGTGGGACACTGCGCGTTCTGGCGGCATGTGGTCGACGTCGATGTTCCCGTGGTCGATGACGTACGGGATGTTCTCCAAGTCCAGCTCGATCGAGAGTCGGTGCAGTTCGACGTTCGTCGGGCCGAAGCAGGTCTGCCAGTAGTTCTCGTCGGAGCCGAGGCGATCGGCCAGCCTCGTCGCACGTTCGAGCAAAGTGCTGGCTGTGGGCCGGTCCTGGTGACGCGCTGCGGCTACAGCGGCACGCAGGTGAATCATGCCGAGCAGGCTCAGGGTGGCGGGATCGTCCTCGTCGACCTGGCGCGCGAGCCAGGCTGCGGCGGTGTCGCCCAGTTCGAGGGCGTCCACGTAACGCCCGTTGGCCAGGAGGGCATGAGTGCCGGAGCGTGCGGCGGAGGCGAGTGACAGTGGATCCTCGGACTCGTCGGCTGCCCGCATGGCGCGCTCGGCCGCGAGCCACGACAGGTCGGACTCACCCACTTTGGCAAGGGTGGTCGCCGCCAGATGATGCGTGCGAGCGGAGACCGCGAGGCCTCGTCGACGCTCATCGCCGGGCGGAAGGTCTTCGAGCTCCTGAGCCGTGCGGAGCAGACCAGGCAACGCGGCGATAACGTCCCCGAGAACGCCAGCCTGGTAGTCATCCCAGCTTCGTTCCACGAACGTCTGGGCCTGCTCTGGCCGGGGCAGCTGTCTGTCTGCCGTCGGCCCGAACAGCAGCTTGGAGAGCCGGCGAGGGTTCATCAGTGCATCACGAACGGCTGGCACGTCGTCCATGTGCCTGTCGTCGTCTTCCATGAGGAGGGGCTGCCCCATCAAGTCGCCCAGTGGTACGCGTAGCACGCGGGCGAGCTCGGCGAGCTTGTCGATCCGCGGAGGCTTCCGCGCACCCCGCTCGATCTTCGACAGCCAGTCGGTGCTGTGCCCGACGAGCCCTGCGAGCACAGGCTGCGTGTAGCCCCGGCGCTCGCGGTAGAACGCGATCCGCTCTCCGATGCTGAGGTGGTCCCCAAGACCCCGCATGTGCGCTGCCTCCCGGTTTTCGGTCTGCAATTCACGGTAGCGGCCGACCAGATCCCGGGATCAGGGAGTGATTCGGGTAGGTGGTGCCGGGGCTCAGCATCGGCTCTCGGGTCTGGAGCGTGCCGGACACTCTGTCCGGCTTCGAGAGGCTCGATCGATGCACCCACGGGTACGGGAGACCCGGGCACCGCTCTCGCCTACGGTGAAGTTGCTGGGCGAGTTGACGGCCAGGCGACTTCCCCTATTCAGGTCGAGCCGTCACTTTCTCAATGGAGGCTCGGAGCCTCGCGATGTCTTCCAGGCTGTCGAGGATGATGTCAGCCCCTGTCGCTGCAAGCTCGTCTCGTGTGGTCTTGCCCGAGGTGACGCCGATGACCGAAGCGCCCCCCTCCAGGCCGGTGCGTACGTCTTCGAGGGAATCCCCGATGATCACCGTGTTGGCGCGGGTGAAGACCGCTCCGTGCTTGGCCTGAGCGCGTTTCTGCGCGATGCCAACGAGGGCAGGGCGGTGGTCGTCGTCAGAGGCGAACCCGCCGATGTCGGCGTCGAGGTAGCCGTCGAGGTCGAAGGCCGCGAGCTTCAGGAGAGCGTTTGGTTTGAGGTTGCCGGTGACGGCCGTAGGCATCCAGTGCTTGTGATCGCGCACGGCCTCGAGGGCAGCTACGGCTCCGGGCATGAGGACGCCTTGGCTGCGGAGATCCTCTGTGTGGGCGGCGAGACGCTTGGGCAGCAGTTCCACCATGCGTGGCAGCAGCTCCGGGACTGTCGTTTCCGGTACGCCGTTGTCCAGGAGTAGGGAGCGGATGGCGCGGGGCATAGTCACGCCCGTACCGCGCGCCGGCAGACGCTCGGCGGGACGGCCGACGACTGCGGCGAACGTCTCGCGGTACACCTGGCGGTCGATGTCTCCGACGTAGAGCAGCGTGCGATCGATGTCCCACAGGACCAGGGTCGGTTGGGCGCCGGTCACGCTCATTTCCTTACTCCCGTCACAGCGGCGGCACGGTCCACTAGGTCCCGAGCGTACGCAGCATCTCCTGTCGTCCGGAGGTCACCGAGCATCGTCTCGGCGTGCTCGTTCAAGCGGGCCGCAGCTGCTCGGCGAGATCCAGTGCCCTGTGCGGTGTTGCACGCTGCTTCAACGTCGCCTTGCCGGAGATGAGCGGACGCGGACCGGGACAGGGCCCGCGTGCGCTGGTCGGATGGGTTCAGTGATTCGTGCGCCTTCGTGAAGCTGGTGACGGCGCGCTGCGGCTCGCCCAGGTCGAGGTATCAGGCTGCCAGCCTGGCCGTGGATCTCGCCGTCGTTGATCGCAGCGTCGCGGCGACTACGCAAGCACTCCTGCCCTGATTGAACTCGGCCCTGCTGGCCCAACTTATCCCTGGTGGAACCGAGATCACTCCAGTGATATCACCTGGGCAATGTGCGCACCGCGCCTTTTCCCATCACTCTGGGGTCTCCCGTAGCACATGGCACCGGCGAACCGTCCGGGAACGGATCTTTATGACGCCTGCCTGATGCTCGCGCTGCGGGTTCAGCTGTCCCTGATCTCGGCCACCGGAGTCCAAGGTGTTTTCGGCCCTACGTGTACGGATGGATCAGCCCTTGCCACGGATGCCCCAGTGGGATCCGGCGGCGCAGCACCAATCAGGCCGTGGCAGGCACCTCCGCCTGGAGGCCCGTTGTGGTCGTTAGCTTCTCCGCCGTTGTGCTCCTGGGCGTAATCGTCTTCCTCCTCGTGAAGAAGGCGGGCCTGAACGTCGTGCACGGCATCGTGTGCATTCTGTTCGGCTTCTTCCTGGCTGGCAGTTCTGCTGCGCCGACGATCAGGGACGGCGTGCAGAGCGCGGTCGAACTGATCGCGAAGATCGACTTCTAGCCGACCGTCGGGGCACGGGCGAGCCAACGGCTCCCGGGTCTCCCGTCGGCCCTCCAGCTTCAGCCTCTCGTTGCCCACGAGCGGAAGCCCCCCACCTGCCAAGGACTTCGATGTCGCTTATCGCTACTGCGGCCAATCGCCTCCCCTTCCACCGCATCCCGAGGGCCGGGGTTGCCCGTCTGTTTGGCAGCATTGCAGAGTCGGCGCTCCATGTCTGTCCGGGCGGTCGCTGATGCGCCCGGTGTATCACCCCGCTGGCGCGGATGACGACCTACGCGTCGCGCTGGTTGAACTGCAGGCAGGTCGTTGGAGGGCTGCTCGGGACCTGTTACGCGGCACGCAGGCCCATTGGACGCTTCGGACTTCACGCACTCAGGTGCTGGCGGTCGCTGCTGCGCGCTCCGATGTGGTCGATGTGTGGCTGGCTGAGGAGCCGGACAGCTACGACGCCCAGGTGATGCGGGCACGGGTACTCGCCGAACGCGCTCTGCGCGCACATCGCCAACAGCACCCGGGAGTGGCGGACCTCGAAGCCGGTGCGCGGCATACGGCACTGTTGGCCGCCCGCCGCGCGCAGCAGGATCCCGTGCCGTGGGTATGTCTGCTGGCCTTGGCGCAGATCGACTCCCGCCAGGTGCTGCGGGAGCATCGTGAATGGTCGTCGGAGCCGATGCTGCCGAGCGGGCCGTGGGGGCTGCTGCACGAGGTCAACCGTCGCGACCCGTACAACCGCGAAGCCTTCCACCGGGTGCTGCAGTTCCTGCTTGCGCGGGAGGCTCCCCGGGCTGCGTCGTTGGCTGCTGTCTTTGATTTCGGCAGGTGGGTGGCCTCGTGGGCACCGATCGGCTCGCCGCTGCTGCTTCTGCCGGTGTACGCGCAGGTGGAGCAGTGCCGACAGCAACTGGCGCAGGGACGGGTCGATCCATTGTGGCGGCGGCAGTGGGTGGAGGAGCCGACGCTCACCTACACGCTCAAAGCCTTCGCCGAGTGGTTCCTGAAGGGGGACCGGCACTTGCGGTCCGTGGCCGATATGAGCCACCTGGCCTATGCCTTGTGGGTCAGCCACAACTTCGTTGAAGCGGCCGAAGTTTTCGCCGCCATGGAGCCTTACGCGTCGCGCGAGCCGTGGGGCTCGGTGGCTGAAGGCCCCTCGACGCTGGACCGTGGCGAGGCGCTCTTGCTCCGGGCGCGAAGGGAATCGTTGTCCTTCGCGCGTACGCACGGGCCACGCGTCGGCCCGCATCCCTGACTGTTCCCGCTGCAGCACGTGGTTGGCATGAACCCGCCCATCGCACGTGCTTGACCCCGTCCCTCGTTTACTGGAGGTTGCTTCATGTTCCGCTCAGGCCCGAGCCGTCAGCGTGCTGGCGGCAAAGCCGATGACGTGTACCTGCGCGAGCTCGGCTACGAGCCAGTGCTCACCCGGCGCATGGGGCCGTTCGGCAACTTCGCCATCAGCTTCTCCGTCATCAGCGTCCTCTCCGGTTGCATGACGCTGTACGGCTTTGGCCTGGGCACCGGAGGCCCGGCCGTGATGATGTGGGGCTGGCTCGCCGTCGGCCTCATGGTGATGCTCGTCGGCGCCGGACTGGCAGAGGTCACCTCCGCTTACCCCACCTCCGGCGCGCTGTACTACCAGGCCGAGCAACTCGGCGGGCGCAAATGGGGCTGGTACACCGGCTGGCTCAACCTCCTAGGCCTCCTCGGGGCGATCGCCGGCATCGACTACGGCGCCGCGCTGTTCACCGGCGCCTTCCTGAACCTGCAGTTCGGCTTCGTCCCCACGCCGGGCAAGATCCTGGCGATCTACGTCTGCATCCTCGCCCTCCACGCCACCCTCAACCTCTTCGGTGTCCGGTTGGTGAGCGTCCTGAACTCCATCAGCGTGTGGTGGCACCTGGGCGGCGTCGCCCTGATCGTCGGCGTGCTGGCGATCGTGCCCTCCCACCACCAGGACCCGTCCTTCGTGTTCGGCGAGTTCGTCAACAACACCGGCTGGTCCAACTCGATGTACGTGGTGCTGATCGGGCTGCTGCTGGCGCAGTACACCTTCAGCGGGTACGACGCCTCCGCACATCTGTCGGAGGAGACCACCAACGCGCAGGTCTCCGCCTCCCGCGGCATCGTGCGAGCGATCGGCTGGTCGTGGCTGGCCGGGTTCGTGCTCCTGGCCGGGCTGACCTTCGCCATCCAGGACTACACCGCCACCCAGGCCACTGCCACCGGGGTGCCGCCGGCGCAGATCTTCCTCGATGCCATCGGGCTCGCCGGGGCGAAGGCTCTGCTGCTCGTGGTGATCGTCGCGCAGCTCTTCTGCGGCAACGCGGAGACCGCTGCCGCCAGCCGTATGGTGTTCGCCTTCTCCCGGGACGGTGCCCTGCCCGGTTCGCACCTGTGGCGCCACGTCGATGCCCGCTCCGGCACGCCGACGCGCGCCGTGTGGCTGTCGGTCGGCGTGGCCGCAGTGCTTGCGCTGCCGTCGCTGTACAGCCCGACCGCGTACGCTGCGGTCACCGCGATCAACGTCATCGGGATCACGCCCGCGTACGCCATTCCGATCTATCTGCGGGTCCGCAACCGTCACCGCTTCCAGCCAGGCCCGTGGAACCTGGGCCGCTGGGGCGTACCCGTCGGGGTGGTCGCCGTCGCCTGGGTGGCCTTCGTGACGGTGCTGTTCTGCCTGCCCCAGACGCGTCCGGACTCCGGACTCGTCTCCGTGACCACGTTCAACTACGCACCCATCGCCCTGCTGATCGTGCTTGGCCTCGCGTCCTTGTGGTGGCGCGTCGCGGGACGTGACTACACGGTGCCGGCCGCCGCAGCCGACGCCAACTCGGGCATGGCGAAGATCCAGGAAGAGGTCGTGTGATGAACCAGGCTGAGGCCGCGCCGACCTCCGCGGATCATCCTGCTCGCGTGTTCGGTGTCGAGGAGCTGCGCAGGGCCGTCGGTGCTGGGCTGATCGACACAGTGCTCCTTGCTGTTCCGGACCTGCAGGGGCGCCTCAAGGGCAAACGGTACGGGGCACGGCACTTTCTCAACCGCGTGCTCGACGGTGGCGCTGAGATGTGCGCCTACATCCTGGCCACGGACCCCGAGATGACCCCGGTCGACGGATTCGCCCTCACCTCCTGGGCCAGCGGGTATGAGGACCTGCGCGTCGAGCCGGATCCGTCGACGCTGCGGGTCCTGCCCTGGATGCCACGCACCGCCCTCATCCTCGGCCACGCCCTCGGCCCGGAAGGAGAGCCCATCGAAGTCGCTCCCAGACAGATCCTGCGCCACCAGCTGACACGCCTCGCCAGCCACGGTCTGCACGCCCAGGCCGGCCTGGAGACCGAATTCGTCCTCTACCGCGGCGCCTACACCCCGACCAGCAGAATCGGCCTCAACGGGCTCGTGCCGGTGACCGTCGACAACCTGGACTACGCACTCGACCACCCCCCGGAGTACGACCGGTTCTTCCGGCGCCTGCAGGGCTCGCTGTCCAGGGCCGGGATGCCCGTGGAGGCCATCAAGACGGAAGGTGCTCCCGGCCAGGTCGAGGTCACCTTCCCCTACGGAGCGGCGCTATCCGCCTGCGACAACCACGTCGTCTTCAAGCACGCCGTGCGCACCCTGGCCAACCGGTCCGCCATGACCGCCACCTTCATGGCCGCGCCCCAGACCGGTGTCGCCAGCGGACTCCACCTGCACATCTCACTCACCCGCAGCGGCAACCCCATGCTCTCCGACCCAGCCGGCCAACTCTCCGAGACCGGCGGGCAAGCGGTCGCCGGACTGCTCGCGGCCCTCCCCGGGCTCGCCCCGCTGTATGCGCCGAACACCAACTCCTACAAGCGATTCACGCCAGGCTCCTTCGCCCCCACCCACATGACCTGGGGGCCGGACAACCGCACCTGCGCTATACGGATCGCTGGCCACGGCACGGGACTGCACCTGGAAGTCCGTCTCCCTGGGGCCGACGCGAACCCCTACCTCGCCCTCTCCGCCGCCATAGCCGCCATCGTCCATGGCATAGAGCAGCGTCTCACCCCGCCACCGCCCTGCACCACCAATGCCTACGAGACCGTGGACGTACCCCTCGTGCCGCTCACCCTCGACCAGGCCCGCTCCGCCTTCCGGCACAGCCCCGTCGCTCAGGGGTCGTTCGGCATGGACGTCGTCGAACACTACGCCCACCTCGCCCAACTCGAGCTCGATCATCACCGCGGCATCGTCACCGACGCAGAACAGGCCCGCTGGTTCACCCGCGCCTGATCCACGCTGCCAGTGACCAGGCCCGGACGGGGAGGCCCCCCTCGCCGGTGCTGGCCGCCCCGGTAGCCAGCCAAAACCCGGGCGGGTTGAAGAACGAAGAAGGAAGAGCATGTCTGCACGCCCCAGTACGGTTCCCGACCGGCTGACCCCAGCACAGGACCAGGTCCTCCACAAGATCGCCAACGGTCTCGACACCGAGGCGACAGCCCTCGCCCTCAACATCACGCGCGGCACGGTGAGCGTCCAGGCGTCGTCCACGAGCCGTCGGCTCGGGGTGAGCGGCCGCGCTGCTCTCACCGTGCTGCGCGACTCGGCCTTCAGCGACGTCACCGAGACCATCATCCCTGTGCGCCGAACGTGGAGCGTCGAGTACGCCACAGGCGATGTGCTCACCGAGGACAACGCGTTCACCGTGCACACCGCCCGGCGGCATTCTTCCCTGGAAGGACGATGAGCGAGATGGACACGGACTGGAACGAGGAACTGGTGGCCGACGTGCTGGCCGACCAGTACGGGATCGCCGTCGAAACGGTCGAGATGGTGCCGATGGGCACCGACACCATCAACCGGCGCGTGCTGACGGCCGACGGCCGCCGGCTCTTCGTGAAGGAGTACGGGGCGACCGTGGACCTCACGGCAGTCCGAGCGGCCTGGGACATGGCGGAGTACTGCCGCGCGGCACAGCTTGCCGTGCCGAGGGTATGGCCCGACCAAGACGGCAGTTTCGTCGCGGTGGCCGAAGGAAGTGCTTGGGCGGTGGCCGATGAAGCTCCGGGTCGGGTGGCCACCTCGGCGATGACGGTAGCGCGAGCCGAACAGATCGGCATGGTCCTGGGACGTATGCACCGAGTCCTGGCCGCCTATCCGCTGCCCCGGCTACGGCAGCACACACGGTGGCGAACCGGTTCGGTCGAAGACGCCATGGTCAAAGCCGGCGCCGTGCTGGCGGCCGCTAAGCGGCAGCAGCACCCGGACATGGTGCTTCTGAGCCACGAACTCAACCAGCGGTGCGATGACTTGCGCGCACACGTGGACGGTCTACGAGCGGGGCTTCCCGAGGAGTTCGTGGAGCAGGCCGTGCACGCCGACTTCACCCGCACGAACATGCTCGTCCTCGCCGATGTCGTCACCGGCGTCATCGACTTCCGCGGAGCGAGGGCGTTTCCGGCCTGGGAGCTGGGGCGCGCTGCCTTCGACCCCCGTACGGTCGCCATCAGCGACCAGTGGGCTGACTGCGCTCTGGTGATGATTCAGGCTTACCGATCTGAGAACCCCACTCTGCCGTTGGCCGACGTCGTGGCGTGCGTACGTGTTGCGCTGCTCTACATGCTGTTCAGCTTCTACGGCGCGGTCACATCCGAGTACGGCCTGCCTGCGGAAGCGGAAGCGGACTTGCAGCGGCACTGGCACGAGCGGCAGACCAGCATCAGCCGACTCCTGGATCTCGAAGATGTGCTCCGCTCCACCACTGAGCGACCTGGAGGCCGAACGTGATCGATGCGTGGCACTGGCTCGTGACCGGCAGCTCTTACCCCTGCCACCCGCATGCCGTCTCCGGAACCGCGGAGCCCGCCAAGGGGTTGCACGAAAGGGTGCTGAAAGTGGCATGTTCCCGCGCTGAAGCGCGCCCTGGCTCAGTCTTGAGCCTGGCCCCAGTAGTCCGACAGCATCTCGGCTGGCCACTTCGGCTCCCGGACTTCGCCACGGGGACCCATTTCCGCGAAGTATGGCCCCAGGTCGTAGACGGGGGTGCCGTCGATAGCGTCGAGGTCGGTGACGTGCAGGTCCAGGCCGTTGACCTTAAGGAGGCGTGGGAAGGACTGCGCGAGCTGGTTCGGGCGACGATGGTTTCGGTGCACGAACGTGCCGGTGGCCGGCCACCGCGGGTTGTTACGAGGGCTGCGTGCATGCAGGGCGACATCACTGGGAGACGCCTTGTGGAAGTGCCAGACGACCAGCAGGTGGGAGAACTCCTCAAGGCCCCGTACCACCTCGAGGGGGAAGCCGCTGTTCAGTCGGATGATCGCGCTCCCGCTCCAATGGTCGTCGGTGACTTCGGTACGCCCTCCAACCACGATGCCGATGGGCTTGATCTCCAGCGACTGAGTCATGCGCTTTCCCCTTGATCCTCGTCGTGACGCCGTCAATCTACGGGGGCCAGACGGGCGTCAGAGCATCCAACTCGGCGATGGCCGGGGACCGACACGCTGCCGTGGCCCTCACGTTGGTCATCACGCCGTAGGGCGACGGAACACGGTCGCCCCTCGGGCAGGAAACCTCAAAAGTCACAACCGCCACAGGTGTCGGCGTTTCGGCCAACTTCGGTCGCCCTGAAAGCCGTACGTCACCACGACCACGCGTTCGACGCCCCCAGATTCCAGGCCTGTGCGTCGTCCGAAATCGAGCGCGTTCGATTCGCTCGCAGCCTCGTTGAGCCTGGCACCGCGACACCGCCCAGGTGCCGCAACAACCGCACAGGAGGGACGCAGTTGACCGCCACTGACACCCCGATCGAAGCCCCGCAAACGCCCCCTCCTCCGCCCCCAGCGACCATCTCGTTCGAGAGCAACTACGGGAAGAACCCGCTGGGAGAGGCCACCTTCACAGCCATGTGCGCCCGGCTGCCCAGCGTGTTGCGGCAGACCGCGCAGATGGCGTGGGCCATCGACCGGCTGGCCGTCATCCTGCTCCTGGTGTGCCAGGTGCTCACCGGCGTCACCGCCGCCGTAGTGCTGGCATTCACGGCAAAGGCCATGCAGCACCTCGTCGGTGACGGGCCCGTGTCCGAACGGCTGCACGCCGCCTTCCCCGCGCTCGTGGTCATCACGGCAGCGGTCGCCGTTGGCCGAATCTCCAGCGCGCTGTCCTCCTACGGTGACGGCCGGATCAGCCCCGGGTTGATCACGGCGGCCGACACCGCCCTGGTCGAGGCAGTCTGCCGAGTGGAAGCCTCCGCATACAGCGAAGACGGGTTCGCCAACCGGCAGGAAGCCGCCGAAGTCGGCGTCTCGCGCACCACGATGATGGTCAAGGACGCGCAGCGGTTCACGGCTGCTTCCGTTCGTATGATCGCCGCCAGCGGAGTCCTCACGGCGCTGCACCCTCTGATGCTGCCGTTGCTACTCCTGGCTGTCGTGCCCGCGGGCCTCGGTGCCGTGCTCTCCGCCCGAGTCGACTACGAGACGCACTACGCCAACGTCGGTGACCGCAACGTACGAGGCATGATGCGCTGGTGGGCGACCACCTCCCGACACGGCGACGAAGTCCGTGCCAACGGCATGACCGACTACATCGTGTACTGGTACCGCACTCTGTCCAAGCGCATCGACCAGCGCACCCTTACTGCTGCTCCCCGCATGCTGCGCATCGTGCTGACCACCTCGGCTCTCGGTGGCATCTTCCTCCTCGCCACCTGGGCCACCCTCGCCTGGCTGGCCTCCACCGGACGCCTGGACCTGGCCATCGCCGCCACCGCTGTCGTCGCCGTCCAGACCTCATTGGCCGCCTTGTCCCAGCTCGTCATCAACGGGGCTGCACTGTTCCACACCTCCCTGTACCTCGCCGACATGCGCTCCTTCCTCGACCTCGCCGCCGAGCGCGCCCCCAAGCGTGGCGAGGCGAAGATCTCCGCACCGGTCGAAGAGATCCGTCTGGAGGATGCGCTCTACTGCTACCCCGGCAAGGAGCGGCCGGCCGTCGACCACGTCTCCCTGACCCTGCGCCGGGGCGAGATCCTGGCGATCGTCGGCGAGAACGGCTCCGGAAAGTCCACCCTCAGCAGGCTGATCACCGGGATCCTCCTACCCGACAAAGGCCGTGTGACCTGGGACGGAGTCGATCTGGCCTCCGCCGACCCGAGCAGTGTGTGGGCGCACACGGGCCTGGTCCCGCAGATCTTCGCTCAGTGGCCCCTGCGCGCCCGGGAGAACGTAACGCTCGGGCAGCCCCGCACCTTCCACGACGAACCCGTGTGGGAGGCCATCGACGCCGTCGGCATGCGCACCGCGATCGAAGAGCTACCCAAGGAACTGGACACACTCCTTGCCCGAGAGTTCTTCGGTGGCTCCGAACTGTCCGGTGGGCAGTGGCAGAGGTTGGCCTGCTCCCGTGCGCTCTACCGGCGCTCGGCACTGTTGATCCTGGACGAGCCCACCTCGCAGATGGACCCGCGCGGTGAGCACGACATCTTCGAGGAGATCAAGAGCATCGCCGCAGACCGCATCACGGTGGTGGTCACTCACCAACTCGAAAACACCAAGATCGCCGACCGGATCATCGTCATGCAAGACGGCCGGATCACCGAACAGGGCCGATACGAGGAACTCGCCAACGGCGGCGGGCTCTTCGCAGAACTCCTCGCCCTGGCCAAGGACCGCTGATACCCGACCAACCCACGTCTAGGATCCGCAGTTCCGTGAGCACTGTCGGCGGATCATGAGCACTGTCCGAGCAAATCCGGGTGACCATGAGCACTGGTTACGCTCAGCGGAGGGGGCTGAGTAGACGGCTGCGGCGCGTGCCCCCCGCACAGCCTGGTCGTGACGTGGCGCATATACAACTGCGGGCGATGCGCAACCACAGGCCCTTCCGCCGTCAAGTCGAAGGTGTAGGTGGGCGCCGGACATCTTCCCCGCGCCCACGGTGTCCTTTGAAGTTGGTGACCCTTTCCCAACGGTGGAGTCCCAGCTCAGCCGTCAAGCGTGAAGATCATCCAGTGCCACGCTGCACCCCGGTAGCGGGTGTCGAACTCATCCACCGTCGTCCAGCCACTCATCCACCGTCCGCCGCCGTGGTATTTCGCCTGGCAGGAGCACGTGCACTCGAACAGGCGGGCATGCCTGCATGCCCCATTGCACTTCTCGTCAGGGTTGTACTCACGTCCGAGGACAATGCGCTTGTTGCGGCGCAACAGTTGCCTCGTCACGTTCAGAAAGTGCCGGTTGGCGAACGTCCAGCACATCCTGTCGCCGTTCCACTGGAGACTGTGTGTGGTGGGCAGCAGATCACTGATGAGCCGCTGGTGCTCCGGCATGCTGCGCCGGGGCAGCCAGATACCGGTCGGGCTGCCGCCGGGGAGAGCGATAGCTGGAAGGTAGTCGCCCCGCCAGGCAGGCAGCCAGTCGGGCACCGGCACGGGCGTGTTGTCCTCCGCCCGTGACGAATGCCCGGCGCGGTCGAGGAAGACTCGGTGGACGTAGCGGCTCCTGTCCCCAAGAGTCGCCCGCGGCGCCTCAGTGCGCCTACGCCAACGCAGTTGCGGGTCTTCCTTAGCCAGAGCCAGCGGAACCCGCTGGCCGGAAGCCGTGCAGCGATAGGGCATATCCCGCGAGCGCCAGTGCGGGACGATTTTGCCATCCTCGACCTTGACGATCTGGCCACATGTGCCACATATGGGTTCCTTCGCCAAGGGGTACGCCTCTCACCTGGTAGGGCAGTCGCAGCACTATCGCCGGATAGTAGGCGGTTGCGCCCGATCAGGTGGCACAAATCCAGACAGCAGTCTGTTCTCGCCGTGGACCGGCCCAGCCCGGCGGCCACGGTCCGGTATACGCGCTGTTCCCGGCGATCTGCGCCGCATCTGGGCGGAGTTGGTGGTAAGAGGCACGCCATCCAGCCGATCAGCCGACGTTCCACATAGCCGGTGAACCCCGACTAGGGAAACCGGCGATCGTCATGACCATTGGTACATCGTTCGTTGTCACAGGCTCAGCCGAGGGGGAACGCCGATTGCTCACCATCCACCGACAAACGTCACTGCTCACTGCGCCCGGATTCTGGCGTTTCCGCAGGAGCCAGTGCTCACGAAGTCGCGGACCCTAGACCACGGCGGGCGGACGTCACTCCTGCCGTGAACGCTCGTTGTAGCGGGCCTGCGCCGCGCCCTGAACAAACTGTGTGAGGAGGCCGGCGCAGCCGCCCGCGAATATGGCGGCGACGATGCCGCCTGTTGCGATGTCGGGCGTGCTGACGATGATCGCGATGGCGACGGCGCAGGTGACGATGATCCCAAGTGGCTTGGTCGGCACGCGGTACCACCACGGCGTACGTGCCCCCATGGGCACCTCCCTGTCCACGTGCCGGATCGCGTAGATATCGTACTGGCAGGGCTGTCCGACAGCCGTTCTAGCGTCGTGGGAATGGATCACGACAGCGACGAGAACGTGCACCGAGTACAGATCACCGCTCGCGGCGCGAAGGCCGCGATCGAGATCGACGGGCGGCGGGTAGACCCGGGTGCGTTGAGTGGCTACACCGTCAGCCACCGAGAAGGAGAGCCGCCGCAGGTGGTCCTCTACTCCGGGGACCACGTCGAAACCATCTTCGAGGGCATGGCCCGTGTCGCTGTTGCCGACGTGCCCGACCCCGGCCCGGCCGCCGCCGTCTTTCTGGCGGCGATTGACGCTGCGGAACTGGAGCGGGCCGCGCTGGCCAGGCCCGACCTCGGCACCGGCCCGCACTCCTTGACGCAGGCGATGCTCACCCAGCTCGTGGAGTGGGCGCGTGGCCTTTGACGTGGAGGGTGCACGCCGGGTTGTCGGCCGCATCCTGGACGACAAGCTCGAAGTGTGGCGGGACGGCGCCGGCCGCGCGGACGATGTGCTGGACGAAGCCACCGGGCAGCTCGTGTCCCCGACGCCTGACGAGTGCTTGGTCTGGGACGGGCTCGGCGCCGTGATGCCGCTGGGCCATCCCGCGATCACCCGGCCGCTGAGCGGTGCCGTCGCAGTCGAGCCGTCCACGACGGACTACCAGGCCGTGCTCCCCGTTGATGCTCCGGAACTCCGGCCGGACGACGTGGTGCGCGTGGCCGGATCGGTGAGGCCCGGCGGGCCGCGTGATCCTCAGCTGATCGGCCGCCGCTTCCGCGTCTCGGACGAGACCGTGGGCACCTACAGCGTGGTGCGCATCGTCAGGGTGCAGGTGATCGACTGATGGCACCGGCGAACCCGCACCCCAACGCCCACCCGGCCGCGACCGCGTTCCGTGATCCCATCGCGCTGGCCGCCGCCCTGGCCCGGATGGGTCCGGCCACCCGCGCCCGCACGCGGACGATCACCCGGCACCACGCCATGCTGCTGCGGGTCCGCATCCAGCGGAACGCGAGCGGCAGGCCCGGACCGAACGTGATCACCGGGCAGTACCGCGCATCATGGGACGTGCGGATGCGCACCGCTGGCGGCGAGGTCACCGCCGAGGTGTTCTCCGACGCCCCGCAGGCGCGACGACTGGAATACGGCTTCGTCGGCGTCGACAGCCTCGGGCGGCACTACCGGCAGCCGCCGTTCCCGCACGTCGAGCCCGCGTTCCAGCAAACCGAACCGGCGTTCATCCAGGCCCTGGCCGACGGGGTGCTGCCGTGATCGCTCGTCTTCCGGTGACCCGCGCGCTCGCCGCCCTCCTGGAGGACACCACGGGCCGCCCTTGCGGTGTCGGTGAACTCCCGCGCGTTCAGGGGGATTCCGGCTGGGAGCCCGCGCCCGTCCCGTACACGATCCTCGACTCGCTGCCCGCCGAGTTCGCAGGCCCACCCCTGTGGGACTGGCACGCCGATGCCTCCTGGTCCTACCAGGTCACCTCGGTCGGGGAACGAGCCGATCAGGTCGAGTGGCTGGCCGACCGCGTACGCGCCGGGGTCGTCGGCCGGACCGACGGACGCTGGACCCACGACCTGCACGTTCCCGAAGCACGCGTCATCGACCGGGAGTTGACCTACGACGCCGGAGGAGAGCCCTCGGTGTCGGCGGCAGGCGCTATCGTGTCCTACGTGCAGCGGGTCACGATCACCGTGACCCCAGCATGAAGAATCGATTCTTCTGATCCTCACCGCGGAGGCCCGCGCGGACGCTAGGCCCCAGGCCAGGCGAACCCCCTTTGAACCTCAAGGGGCAGGGCCTCGGCACGGGACGCTGCCCCAGAAGTGGGAGCGGACCTGTGTCCACGAGCACGAAGAAGACCCAGACCCGATTTCTGCGGCGCGGCATCTCCAAGATCCTGTGGTCCAAGGACCTCAACGACCCGAAGTACCCCAGCCGACGGGAGATCACCAACGCGTTTGGCCTGACCGATGCCGTCTCGGACATCGAGGGCTGGGCGCTGGAGAACGACCCCATCGAGACCCCCGACATGGGCTCGACCTTCAACTCCTCGATCCCGGGCAACGACAAGGCCGAGAACTCCAGCCTGACCTTCTACGAGGACCGGTTCTCCGACGCGATCGAGCAGCGGCTCCCCAAGGGCGCGAAGGGCTACGTCGTCCTGCTCCGCAAGGGCGATCTGCCCGGCTCTCGCTCGGTGGACGTGTTCCCTGTCCAGGTCGCTACCCGCGCCGCGACGTACAGCACCGGCAACGAGGCCGCGAAGTTCAAGGTGGACTTCACGATCACGGACGAGCCGTCGCTCGACCGTCCGGTGCCGCAGGCGCAGCCCAGTCCGCTGCCGGATCAGGACTGCGACGAGGACCACGACCACGGGCACGACGGTGACCATGTCGACGTGACCGTGGTCAGCACCACGGAGACCAAGACCGAGGCGACGGTCCGCGAGCACGACGCTGACGAGGGCTGATCGTGTCGCGCCCCGCACAGGCCAAGCGCCCGTCCCCCTCCGCCACGGCGGCGGAGGGGGCGTGGTCGGCCAAGATGGAACGGCTCCGCCGCCGAGCCCGCCCGCAGAACCGGCTCCGCATCTGCGATGACGCCGAGCTGCGCCAGCGGTACGACGAGGCTGAGCAGGCCGCCCGCCGTGCCCGGTTCGTCGCCGAGGCCAACCCGGGTGACGAGCTGGCCGCGCGCCAGGCAACCGACGCTGATGCGGCGCGGGACCAGGCCCTGGCGGCGCTCGACGCTGCCTCGGAGTTCCTGACCTTCCGCGCCCTTCCGCGCCCGGTGCTGGAGGAGCTGATCAGCGAGCACCCGCCCACCGAGCAGCAGGCGGAGGAGGGGGCGATCTTCAACGCCGACACCTGCCCCGCCGCGCTGGTGGCGGCGGCGTCCGTGGACGGCATGAGCCGCGAGGAGGCCGAGGAGCTGCTGAACGGCTGGTCGGCGCCGGACGCCAACGCGCTGTGGGACGCCGCCTGGCAGATCCAGCAGGAGAGCCGGGTCGAGCTGGGAAAAGGCTGAGCCGTGACGCCGGCCTGCGCGCCGAACTGGAGCTGTGCGAGCGGTACGGCATTCCGCACTCGCAGTTCCTCGGCGGCGACGGCCGCTGGTCCGACCTCGACCGGGCCAAGGCGTTGGCCTGGGCGGAGTGGCAGCGGTCGGTGTGCCCGGAGTGCCACACCCGGCTGGAGGAGTGGGACCGCGAACGCGGCGGCGACCCACACGCCTACGTCACCGACACCCTGCGCTGCCCCGGCTGCGAGCTGATCGAGCAGGAACGCGATCACGTCCCCCAGGACCGGTCCGGCTACGGCGTGAAGATCCAGCTCCTGCCGCGCGAGCAGTACGAGCCGCGCCCCTGATCCACCCTCGCACCATGTAAGTAAGGAGGCCGCCGCGGTGGCCGGGTTCACCCTCACGGTCGCGATGCGCGCCGAGGTCCGCGACCTGATCGCGGGAACCCGTGCTGCCTCCGCCCAGATGCGGACGCTGGGGGACCGGACTGACGCCGCGAACCGGTCTCTGGCCCGGCTGGATGCCAACGGGGCGCAGCTCGCTGCGCAGTTCGCTGCGCTGAATCGTTCCTCCCGCGCGGCCGTCGGGGAGCTGAACCGGATCACTGCCCGCGCCGGGGCGGCCCGTGCCGCGCTGCGCGCGGCCGGGGACGACGGCGCACGGTCGATGTCCCGGCTCCAGCGGGCGACCGCCGGGGCTGGTCGGCGGGGCCTGTCCGCCACGAACATGCTCGCGGGCGGCGCCCTCGTCCTGGGCACCGGCGAGGTCATCGAGGAGGGCAACAAGTACCAGCGGCAGATGAATCTCTTCCGCGCGGTGACGGACGCGACCGCCGGACAGATGAAGCGGGCCGCCGCCGTCGCCCGCGAACTCGGCAACGACCTGACGCTGCCCACCTCGACGTCGGCGGACGCCGCCGAGGGCATGGTCGAGCTGTCGAAGGCCGGCTTCCGTGCGGACCAGTCGATCGACTCCGTACGCGCCTCGCTCCAGCTCGCGGCGGCGGCCGACGTCAACGCCGCCACGTCGGCCAAGTATTTGGGCGACATCATGGATCAGTACGGCCTCGGTGCTGATCAGGCGTCCCGTGCGGCAGACACTCTCGCCGCCACCGCCAACAACGCGTCGGGCTCGATCACTGACATCTACTACTCGATGCGGTACGCGGGCCCGGTCGCGAACGCGCTCGGCGTCACCCTCCAGGACACGGCCGCCGCGGTCGGAATGCTCGGCAAATCCGGCATCCTCGGGCAGACGGCAGGCACGAGCTTGCGCGGGATCTTCGCCAACCTCGCCGCGCCGACGCCAATCATGAAGAACGCCCTGCGCGACCTCGGGATCGAAGCCTGGGACGCCCAAGGGCGCTTCAAGGGCCTGCGCACGGTGATCGACGGCCTGTCCAAGGCCGAACACTCCATGAACCAGCAGGACTTCGTTGCTGGAGTGACCCGCGCGTTCGGCAAGCCCGCGCTCAGTGGCGCGGTCGCGCTCGCCCACCAGGGCACCGAGTCCTTCGACGCCCTGTCGATGGCTGTACGGCAAACCGGTTCGGCCGCGTCCATCACCGCCTCGCGCGGCGAGGGCCTTGCCGGTGCCATGACGCAACTGCGCACCCAGGCACGGCAGACCGGCATCGCCCTGTACGAGGGGATGGCACCCGGCCTGGAGTGGGTGACCCGCCTGCTCACCCGCGGGATGTCCGGGGCCACGCCGTACCTGACCACGGCGCTGGAGTACGGGCGGAACATCGCCACGCTATACGGGCCGGAACTGAAGGAGCAGACGAAGGACGGGCTCAGCGGCCTCATCGAGGAGGCCCAGCAGCTCGTCGGCCCGCTCAAGGACATCGGTGAGCACTCCCTCGCCACCGGTCTCAACCTGCTGATCAACGCGGGCCGCACCCTCGGAGACGTCCTGTCGAACGCCGCCGACGGCGCGGAACCGATCCTGGAGGCCGTCTCCGGGCTCGGGGAGGAAGGCGGCGCGGCGGCCGGGACGCTCGACATCATCGCCACCGTCGCCAACCTCGCGATGGACGCGGTCTCGGGCCTGTCGATGGTGCTCGTCCCGATCGGTCACGCCGTCGGCGGTCTGGTCAGCGCCTTCGGCGCACTGCCTGGCCCGATCCAGTCCGCCGCCCTGGCCATGCTCCTGTTCCGCCGCGCCCAGCCGGCGCTGACGAACATGGCGACCACCCTGACCGGACCCGTCCGCTCGGGCTTCACCTCCTTCAACCAACAGATGCGCGTCCAGCAGTCGTTGGCCGCCTCGTCCGGCGTCGCCCTCTCGAGGTACGGCGCGGCCTGGGCCGCCGTCCAGGCTCGACTCGGGTTCCTCGGCAACATGACCTCCGCGTTCCGCAGCGCGAACGGTGCCGGAGTCACGTTCATGGGCACGCTCAACGGCGTCGGGAGGGCAGCCGGATCGGGACTGCGCTCGGCGCTCGGCGGCGTGACCAACGCGCTCGGCGGACCGTTCGGCGTGGTCATGGCCGGGGTGTCGGTGGGCCTGGGGCTGCTCGCCGCGCGGCAGCAGAAGGCGGCTCAGGCCGCGGCCGAGCACCAGCAGCGCGTGTCCACGCTCACGTCCGCGCTGCGCGAGTCCGGCGGGCAGATCGACAGCAATGTCCGCAACGCGGCGGCGCAGTCGCTGTTGGACACGAAGACGGAACAGGGCCAGCTCACCAAGGTGATGGAGCAGGCCGGGGTCCCGCTGGCCTCGCTCACCGACGCCTACCTCGGCCAGGGCACCTCGCTGGACGCGCTGCAGAAGCAGCTCCAGGCCACGGCCGACAAGCACAAGGTGTGGAAGGACGTCGCCGCTGGCAAGGCGACGGTCCAGGACTACTCCGAGGTCGGCCAGCAGTACAAGGACGCCGCCGACGCGCTCGGCTCCGTCAAGGGCGAGATGGCCGGGGCGCTGAAAAATGCCAAGGACCTGGCCAAGGCCACTAAGGGTGCCGGAGACGGCACCTCGGCGTACGACCGGCTGAAGCAGGCGGTCGGCGGGCTGGCCGACCAGACCGCCGACGCCGATACGCGCACCCGGTCCCTGAAGTCCGCGCTCGACCTGCTGTCCGGCGGCCAGATCTCCCTCCAGGCGGCCGAGGCCAAGGTGAACTCGGCCGTCCTCGACCTGCAAGACGGCAGCAAAAACGTCGACCGCAGCCAGGGGTACGGCGGCAAGCAGCTCGTCAACGAGGACAAGACCCTCAACACCACGACGCGGAACGGGCAGGGCCTCTACACCCAGCTCACCGCGCTCTCCGACGCGGCGGCCGACGCCTCCGTGGCGACCTTCGACCTGGCCCAGCGCAACGGCGAGGACCTGCCGGCCGCGCTGGCGAAGGCCCGCGAGCAGATGAGCCGCGCCCGGTCCGAAGCGATCCAGGCCGCCCGCGGCTACGGACTGACCAAGACCCAGGCCGAAGGCGTCGCGGACAGCCTAGGCCTGCTGCCGTCCAAGGTGTCGCTGCTGCTCCAGACCAAGGGCATGGACAGCACCCTGGCGAACCTCATCGCCGTCCAGGCGGAGTTCCAGCGGCTGCCGAACGCGAAGACGATCAAGGTCGACTCGCTGTCCGACGGGGCCCAGAAGAAGCTGAGGAGCCTGGGATTCACCGTGAAGACGGTGCCCGGCACCCGGCAGATCAAGATCACCGCGCCGACCGCAGGGGCGAAGAAGAACCTCGACACCCTGATCGACAAGCTCGGCCGCACCCCGAACAGCAAGAACGTGAAGGTCTCCGCGCCCACCGCCGCAGCGATCAAGAGCCTGGAAGCCGTGCAGGCGAAGATCCGCGCGACACCAGGCGCGAAGTCCGTCGTCGTGCGCGCGCCGACGGCCGAGGCCCGCAAGCAGTTGGAGGCCCTGGGGTTCCGGATCGAGAAGGTTCCGGGCTCGAAGAACGTGAAGGTCACGGTGCCCACCGGCGGCCCGCGGAAGGCGGCCGACTCCATCCAGGAGCGCATCAACTCCCTGCGCGGCAAGGAGGTCACGGTCACCACCCGGCATGTCTCGATCTTCAGCCAGCTCGCCGAGCAGAACACCAACGTCGCGGACGCCATCCGGCGCCAGGCCGACGCGCAGGCCCGCGCCGCCAAGAAGCACGCGGACGGGGCGGTTGTCGACTACTTCGCGGACGGCGGCGTCACCGGGGGAACGGGCCGCGAGCGGCACGTCGCGCAGATCGCCCCGGCCGGGAGTTACCGCATATGGGGGGAGCGGGAGACAGGCGGGGAGGCTTATGTGCCTTTGGCCGCTGCCAAGCGCGAGCGCAGCAAGGCGATCGTGGAGACCGTGGTCGACCGGTTCGGCGGCCAGGTCGAGTGGTACGCCAACGGCGGCGTCCGAAACGCCCGCGGCCGCGACTACAGCCCGATGCTCGCCAGGTCCTTCAAACAGGCCCGCAGCGTCGCGGCGATGGCGGGCGTCGTCCGCTCCTTCGACCTGCGCACCGGCAGCGACCGCGCCCGCACCCGCGTGGTCGACGCACGCGCTGGCGGCCGGGTCCAGGTCGTCGTCGTGCGCGAGCAGCAGCCGCTGATCGGCTCCATGCCGGTCACCGTCACCGACAGCGGAGCCACCCCCGAGCAGATCGGCACCGAGATGATGCGCACCCTGCGCAACGCGCAGCGGGGCGGGAGAGTGTGATGAGCACAGCACCGAACAAGAACCCCGAACTGGCCCCGTTTCAATACGAGATCGGCGGCGTCGTCCTGGGCACCGGCAGCCTCGTCCCGGTCGGGAACATCGAAGGTCTCGGCTCCCCGGCCACCCGGTCGCAGGACGCCGACAACGCCAATGGCGACGGCACCGCCCCCGGCCGCGACTTCTACGGTCCGCGCCCCCTGCGCTTCGAGGCGGGCATCAAGACGCCCGGCGACCCGGTGAAGGCCGCCGAGATCCTCGCCCGGCTGGAACGCGCCCTGGACGACCCCGCCGCCCGGACCAGCCCGGACGGCCGCCACGTCCTGCGCGGCCGGTGGCCCAGTCACACAACGCGGCGCATGTACGGGCGACTTCGCCGTATGGAGGCCACCAGCACTGCCACCGCCGTGCACGGCTGGATCCCCCTGGACATCGAGTTCGTCGGCCTGGACAACCCTCGCTGGTACGACGACGAGCTTTCGCAGCTGACGCTCGGCCTAGACCAAGCCGCCCACGCGACCACCGCGGACCGCACCGTCGACGAGGCGATGGGCCGACCCGCCGCCTGGTGCCGCCCCGCTGACCGTGAGCACCGCCCGGCCGACGAGCGGCCTGGATGGGTCACCAACCACGGTGACGTGCCGACCTACCCGAGCCTGCGCGTGCACGGGCCGGTCGCTGGACCGCGGATCTGGAACACGGTCACCCGCCGTGTCCTCGAACTCGACCTGTCGCTGCGCGAGGGCGAGTGGGTGGAGCTGGAGACCCGGCCCGGCACCTGCTGGGCCCTGCGCAACGGCACCGTCAACGTGGCCAACGACCTTAGCCCCGCATCCCGTCTCGACCTGTTCACCCTGCCGCCCGGACGGTCCGAGATCGCGTGGAGCGCGAACGACCCGTCCGGCACCGCGCGCCTCGAGGTGGCGTGGCGGTCGGCGTACACCACCCTGTGAACGGAGAGCATTCGTGACGCTGCAACCCCCGATGATGGTGCGCGGGGCCGACCACTCAGCCCGCGCGATGCGCCTGATGATCCGCGACCTTGCTCGCGGCCGGCAGGGCGTCGCCGGGAGCGAGGACCTGAAGGTCCGACCGCTGGAGACCCCCGGCCCCGGTGTTCGGGTCGGCGACGGCTCTGCTCTGATCCACGGTGCCCGGCCGTGGCAAGGGGCCTACACCCAGTCCAACATTGGCGACACCGTGGTCGAAGTGCCGCCGACCGGGCCGGTGGCCCGCACCGACCTGCTCGTGCTGCGCATCGAGGACCCGGAGTTCGAAGGCGACCGCGACCCGCGCCGCGAGGAGATCGGCTACTTCCACCTCATCCAGGGCATCGGCTCGCAGGACACCACCGCGCTGCGGGAGATGACGGCGATCCCGCTGGCTCGCATCACCATCCCTCGGAACACCGCGACGATCACCGCCGGGATGATTACCGATCTGCGTCGGCTGGCCAACCCGCGCACCGAGCGCACCCTGCGCACCGTGCACCCGACCACCACGGAGGAGGTGCCGGGCAAGCATGGCCAGTGGGCGGCCTGGCCCAAGGAGGCCGCCTGGGATGTGGACGTCCCAGCTTGGGCGACGACGGCCACCGTCATCGTCACCCTATCTGGCCTGCGCGCCGGGGCAGGCTCCGTCTATGCAGAGCTGCGCACCCGGCTCGGGGAGCGCGCCGCGAAGCCGACCGTCGTGGACGACGACGGCACCACCACCCGCCGCTCCTCCGTGACCCTGGCCGACACGCTCGCCGTGCCGCCCACCTACCGGGGCACCCGCCAGCACCTGGCCGTCGAAATCAACCAGAACGACAAGTACGGCGACGGCGACCTGACCGTGGCCAAGGGCACGACGGTCACGCTCGACGTCGCGTTCACGGAAGGGCCTGCGTGACGATGGCCGACTACCGTTACATCGTCGCGCGGGCCGCGACCGGCGACGTTCTGCACTGGAACCTGCCGCTGAGCGAGGTCGAGTACGGCCCGGAGATATCCGGACCCGGCTCGCTGAAGGCCACCCTGCCGACCGCGTTCCGCCGCTCCCTTGGTGACGCGCTCGACGCCGGCGACACGGTGCTCCTCGTCGAGCGCAACGCCCGCCTCGACTGGGGCGGGCTGCTGTGGCGCGCCGAACCGGAGGGCAACACGCTGCCCGTCGAAGCCTCCGGGTTCACGAGCTACCTTCACCGCCGCTTCGACCTGCACGGCAACCTCGGCGGACGCGGCCCGTACATCGAAGCGGACCCGTGCGAGGTGATCAGCGATGTGTGGGCGTACGCGCAGGCGCAGCCGGACGGCGACCTCGGCGTGGTCGTGGACGACACGAAGTCGAAGGCGAAGACCGGCACCGCGAAGGACCCGTACACCACCTCCAAGACCGATCCGCGCAACCTCGGCGAGATGGTGGACGAGATGGCCGAGATCGATGACGGCCTGGAGTGGTCGGAGACCGTGGCATGGCGCGGGCGTCGCGCCGAGCGTCGCATCATCCTCGGTGCGCCGCGCCTTGGCCGGCGCCGCGAAGACCTGACGTTCACCACCGGCGCCAACGTGGTCGGCACCCCGCACGTCATCAAGGACGCCGACTCCTACGCCCAGTGGGTCATCGGCCTGGGCGCGGGCGAGGGCAAGAAGCGCAAGGTCGTCGTGGACGGCGTGCGCAACGGCCGCCTGCGCCTGGAACACCGGCTGGAGACGAGCGAGAAGGACGAGGCGAAGCTGAAGCAGCGGGCCCGCCGCGAGCGGCTGGCCCGCCAGGTCCTGCCCTCCCTGACCGAGCTGGAGATCATCGACCACCCGGCGGCTCCGATCGAGGCCCTGTGCATCGGGGACGACGTACGGATCCGTCTGTTCGAGCCGCACACCGAGTACGACGGCTGGTGCCGGATCGTCGGCTGGACGGTGCGGCCCGGCGAGGGCGAGACGGCCGAGCGCGTGACGCTGAAGCTGGAGCGCACCAACAAGCCCGAGGACGAGACGGGCGAGGAAGAGGAGCAGTAGGTGCCGGACACGATCGCCGACCTCGGCCGCCGACTGGCCAAGCTGGAGAAGCGGGTCGTCACCCTGGAGCGCGCCCGCCGCGCGCCGTACCCGGAGTGGCGCGACCTTCCGCTGACCGGCGACACCACCGTCCCCGACGAGGAGCAGCCGCCGCAGTTCCGCGCCAACCCCTGGGACACGACCGAATTCTGCGGCCGTATCGGACTGGCGAGCGGCCGGGCCGCCGACGAGCAACTGGTCGCGCTGCTGCCCGAGGGGTACTGGCCGGAAGCCCCGCGCACGGTCCATGTCGCCTCCGACGCGGCACGCCGCAGCCTCCAGCTCGACATCGACCCGAAGGGCATGGTGCGGCTGCGCGTCCAAGGCGGCGGCAGCGTCCGCGCGTCCTGGATCAGCCTCGACAGCACCTCGTTCCGGACCGACCGCGACGACACCTGACCGGCTGCGCACCCCGGCCACCGGCCGGCGTGCCGCCGGTAGCATGACGCCTGGGTGACCCTCCACCCGCTTCGCACTCCCGAGGGACCGGACCGCCGCGGCGGCCACGGCCGACTGCCATCCGGCGCAGGGGAGAAGGACGAAGCGCGTGGCTACACCGCTGAGCGCGGACAGGTTCCTGTCCGTGCTGAAGGGCGCCGGGCTCGGCGTGGTCGAGCACGGCAAATGGCGCACCCACAACCGGAACACCCACGGCAACTGGGGCCCCGCGAACGGGGTCATGATCCACCACACCGGGCCGTACAGCTCCGAGAAGGACATGGTGGAGCTGTGCCGCGTCGGCTACCAGGATCTCCCAGGACCCCTGTGCCATGGCGTCATCGACCGGTCCGGGACCATCCACCTGGTCGGCTACGGCCGGACCAACCACGCTGGCATGGGGGACACCGACGTCCTGCTCGCGGTCATCGCGGAGAAGACGGACCTCCCGCGCGACAACGAAGCGGATACCGACGGCAACCGGCACTTTTACGGTTTCGAGTGCATCAACACCGGGAGTCAGCCGTGGCCGGCGGCTCAGCTCGACGCGATGGCGCGGGCGGCGGCGGCCATCTGCCGTGCGCACGGCTGGAAGGAGCACTCCGTCATCGGCCACAAGGAGTGGCAGCCGGGGAAGCCTGACCCGGGCGGCATCGACATGGACGACTTCCGCGCCCGGGTCGCCCGGCACCTCAAGGACGGCGGTAAGCCGAAGCCCGACCCGAGGCCCAAGCCCAAGCCGGACCCGAAGCCGAAGCCGACACCGAAGTACGCGGCGTACCCGGGCAAGCAGTTCTTCCGCGAGGGCCGTTCCTCCCCGGTGGTCGCCGCGATGGCGAAGCGGCTGATTGCCGAGGGCTGCGACTCCTACGACACGCCGCCCGGCCCAGTGTGGAACGACGCGCACCGCCGCTCGTATGCGGCCTACCAGATCAAGCGCGGCCACCACGGCGCCGACGCCGACGGCATTCCCGGTCCGCAGACCTGGGCGGACCTCCGCGTCCCGCAGCAGGCCGGTGCCGCCGACCCGACCCCCACCACCCCGAACCAGGAGCACGACCCGATGCCGCAGGCCCTTGCCGATGTCGCCGAGCGCACCGTTGCCACCTACCTCCAATCGCTGCTGGGCCTGATGGCAGCCTCCAGCACGACGGACATGGTGTCCCTCTCGGCGTGGCAGGCCGCCGCGGTCTCCGCGATACCGGCCGCACTCAGCGCGTTGAAGTCCACCCTCGGCACCGTCCTGGGCAGGCCTGGAACGGCCTCGTGGCTGCCGATGAAGCGCGACCCGGCCACGCCCCAGCACTGACCGCCGGGCAGCGAGAGGAAGGAGGAGATCGTGCCCGAAGGACAGGTCGCGCTCGCCCTGGCGGAGCTGCGCCAGGCGCTGGAGGTCGGATTCGCGCGCATCGACGGCCAGTTGGCGCTGCTTGTCCAGCGCAGCGATCAAACGGACAAGGCCCTGGAGGACCTGGAGGAGAGGGTGGGCGCGCTGGAGAAGACCAGGTGGCCGCTGCCGACCGTCGCCGTTCTGGCCAGCATCACCGCGGTGGTGCTCACCGTCTTCAGCCTGGCCCGCGGCTGAGATGAACGCCCCTGCCGTCAAGCGGTGTTGTCCGACAGCGCGCTTAGCGTGATGGCGCACTTGTTCCTGCGGCCTGGGGGTCATGATGGATACGACAAACCTGCTCGTCAGCGACCTGGAGGTGGACACCGCGCTCGCGGACCCGGCGGTGCCGGCCGCCATCCGCGCGGTGTGGCAACTGCTGTGGGAGTCGGAGGTCCGGCTGGATGAGGTCCTGGCGTTCGACGTGCCGGACGCGGAGCTGGATGACCGCCTGGTCGTCATCCGGCACGCGAAGGAAGGCGGCGCCTACGAGGCCGGGATCACCGTGTCGGCGGCCAACGCGCTGCGCGAGCTGATCGGGTCCCGTACAGACGGACCGCTGTTCACGCTGGAAGGGCGGCGGCTGACCAAGGCCGAGGTGGCGACCGCCTTCCGCGAGGCGACCGGCGGGCGCACCATCCACGCCCTGCGGTTCACACGACAGAGGAAGGAGCAGGGCTCGACCCGGCTCAGCTCCACCGCCGACCAGCCCGAGGGCAAGACCGCGTAGAGAGCGCGGCAACGCACACGGCCCCCGCCGAAGCGGGGGCCGTTCGGCCTCTTGGAGAAAAGACCGCCGCCACCATAGCAGCGACCGCCGCGTACGCCGGCGTGCGCACACGGCTACGCTGCCCACTGCATTCAGGGCAGACACCGGAGGACGGGGATGAGTCGGGGCAAGCCGTATCTGGTCGGGCACCAGGAGTTCGCCGCGCTGTACCGCGTCGATCCGAAGCAGGTCGCGCAGTGGCTTTCGCCAAGCCGCGGCAGCGTGCTGGATCCGGAGACCGCCATCATCGTCAGCGGGGTGCGGTACTGGCCGCTCGGCTTCGCGGCAAGGTGGGGAGCGACCACGGCGCGATTCCGCCAGGTCGACCTGGACGTGAAGGCACGGATCATCGAGGAGCAGGGCGAGGGCTGGGAGCCGAACCTGGGGGATGAGCTGCCGCCGATCGTCGGCCAGCAGGAAATCATCGAGCTGTTCCACCTGCCCGCGCAGGGCAACTTGGCGACGACTATCGCGACGGGGCGGTTCCCGGAGCACGACTGGCTGCTGTCCGGGTCAATGCTCTGGATGCTGGACACCGTCCTCGATGCCGTCCCGGAGCTCCGCGAGAGCGCGCGGAGCCTGCCCTGGGACGTGGACGAAGAGGTCGTCGCCGCCCTGCGCGACGGCACCTACGACGGGCCCGGCAGGCGCGTACTGACCCGAGGCCGCCATGCCCGGAAGGCCACCTGACCTGCGTAAACACTGTACTTAGCCTCGAATTGCTAATAAGATATAAGCGTCCCCGTTATGGGGGTCCGCAGTTCACCAAGGAGGCAGTAGTGCAGTTCATCGTCACACCGGGCGGCGACGAGGTCGCGGTCATGAATGCCAGCGAGGCCCTGGTCGTCGAAGGGGCCCTCTCGCTCTACGTTCTCAAGCACCCAGAGTCCAACGTCGCCATCGACGCCCTGCGGGTCGCGTCGGCGGCCAACGAGGCTCGCGAGGCGCGCATGGAGGAGGCGGCGGAGCGGGCCTCCGTCTGATCTCGGGCTGAGTGCGTGAAGTCGCGCCTGTAGCCGGTGGGGTTGATCATCTGTCCGCCGACCCTCAAGATAGGTGACATTCTTGAAAGAAGTCACTAGGGGGTGGGTGTGGCAGCCGTCCAGGACGAGATACCGGGTCTGGTCATCCACGCCGTGAGGCAGCCGGACGGCCAGTCGGCGTCGATCCAGGCCCAGTTCGAGACATTCCACGAGCTCAACCCCTGGGTGCTGCGCGCGTTGGAGGCACTGACTGCCGACTACCTGAAGCGCGGCGCGAGCCGTGTCGGCATCGGGATGCTCTTCGAGGTCCTGCGCTGGCGCTACGTCACGGCGACCGAGGGCGACGAGTTCCGCCTCAACAACAACTTCCGCAGCCGGTACGTCCGGCTTCTCATCGAGCGCCACCCCGAGTGGGCGGGCGCGTTCGAGGTCCGCGCCTTGCGGACCGACTGAACCAGTTCTCTTGGAGACGAACGACCCATGAATCAACCGACCGAGCAGCAGGGCGACGACGCTCCGTCCAGCGCCCCGCTCCTGACCGCCACCGAGGTGCTGCCCGAACGCAGCGTGTCCCAGAGCGCCGTTGTGCTGCGCGCCGACCAAGTGGAGTTCGACGCGCGTCAGGTGGCCGCCCTGTCGCTGATCAGCCCCGGCCTCGCCCAGGCGCCGCGTGCCCAGCTGGCCTTGTTCTTCCACTTCTGCGTGCGGTCCGGCCTCGACCCGTTCGCGCGGCAGATCTACATGATCGGCCGTACCAACTGGAAGGCCGCCGACAACCCCGACGAGCCGGAGAAGACCTGGACCATCCAGACCGGCATCGACGGCTTTCGCACGGTCGCCCACCGCGCGGCTATCAAGGCCGGGGAGTCCATCTCGTACGAGGACACCGTCTACTACGACTCCGAGGGCAACGCCCACGAGGTCTGGCTGTCGAAGGCGTACCCGGCCGCGGTCAAGGTCACCGTCCTGCGCGGCAACGCCAGGTTCCCGTTCATCGCCCGCTGGGACGAGTTCGCCCCGACGTACTACGACCGCAAGCAGGGCGCGTACGTCGTGGCGAAGATGTGGCAGCAGATGCCCGCCCACATGCTCCGCAAGTGCGCCGAGGCCGGCGCGCTGCGCATGGCCGCACCGCAGGACCTGTCCGGCGTGTACGTGGACGAGGAGATGGCGCGGGCCGACGCTGAAGCCGTCGTCCGTGAGGCGGAAGAGGCGACCCGACGCCTGCGCGAGGCCGCCGGGCTCGAAGCAGGGAGCGACAAGGGCGGCGACGCGAAGGAGGAGTCCGCCGAGGACTCCCAGGGCGGGGGCCAGGACGAGAGCACGGACAAGCCCGTGCCGAGGAAGCGGGCGCGTGCCGCGAAGAAAGCCGCCCCGGAGGCCAAGCCGGACACCGCCGCGGAGTCCAACGAGCCCCCGGCCCCGGCGAAGCGCACCCCGCGTAAGCGGGCCTCCTCGCCCCGCCGCGCCTCCTGACCCCTGACAACACCGGGTGCCGCCCGCTGTCGGCGGGCGGCACCCCATCCTCTTGGAGAACACCGTGACCACTATGGCCATCGCGCTGGAGCGGCCCGTGAGTCTGTGGCCCGCCGCTCACGCGGCGGACGCACGCCGTCCCCGCTCCCAACAGACCAAGCTCGGTGCCAGCGACACCGTGTGCGCACGCCGGGCTGGGTACCTCCTGCACGGCCGCACCCCGACTGACGTCGGCGAGAAGCGGAAGGCGATCCTCGGGACCTGGCTGCACGCCGGGATACTCGACGCCGCCCGCGAGGAGTACGGCTGGCTCGTCGAGCGCCGCGTCGAGGACGAGACCGTCCGGGGCCACATCGACGCCGTTCAGCTCGACAGCGCCACCGCCGCTCGGCTCCCGAAGCGGCTGCGCCCCACGCTCCCGGCCGAGGAGACGACCGTCGAGGACGTGAAGACGAAGAGCACGTACCAGTGGGACAGCGTCCTGCGGTACGGCGCGAGCGAGGCCGAGCTGCGGCAGGTGTACCTGTACGCCGATCTGCTCGGCACGGAAGGCTTCGCCAGCGTCCGGGGCCAGCGGCAGCTTGCTCACCTCGGCCCGGTGCCGGTCGCCCGCATCCGCTTCCGGTTCATCAACCGCGACTCGGGTGACGACCACGTTCAGGAGATCGCCTACGAGGCCGACCGCGCACGCCGTGCCCGCTGGTGGGTTCAGCAGGTGCGTGCCGCCGCCTCCCCGGAGGAGCTGCCGCGCACATTTCAAGGGCCGGGCATCTCTGCGATCTGCGACCACTGCCCATTCCGTACCGCGTGCTGGGGGCCGCTCGTCGCCGGGCGCTACCCGCAGAGCCAGCTGATCCACGACGACGAGGAACGCGCGAAGGCACTGGCCGAGTACGCCGAGGTCTCCGAGCAGATCAAGCCGCTCAAGGACCGGCAGAAGTTCCTGCGCGCCCAGCTCGAAGGATCCGAACCCGGCGTCTACGGCGACAACGTCCTGAAGTGGAGCGGCGGCAACCCGACCAAGGTCGATGACGTCGAGGCGATGGTCGCGCTGTACCGCCGCGCAGGGCTGCAGGTGCCGATGGTGCCGGACGCGGCGTCGATGAAGGCGACGCTGAAGGAGGTGGGCATCCCCGTGCCTACGCGCCTCGACCACGACCGGCGGACCGCGGTGAGCATCAACGTCACCGCGCGCAAGAAGCCCTGATCGCGCCACCCGGCGGGGCGGAGTCGGCGTGCTCCGTCCCCGCCCCGGCGCGGCGGGATCCGTACGGAACACGGAGAGGTGCCGGTGAGCATCCAACTGATGGTGGTGGCCGCCTACCTGCCGAAGGAGGTGATCAACACCACGCAGAAGCTGGTCCTCATGAAGATCGCGGACTCGGCCGACGACCAGACCAGGCTGGCCCGGCCGGGCTTGGAGCGGATGATGGCCTGGGCCGGCGTAGGGGAGAAGCAGGTCATCACGGTGGTGACGCAACTCGTCGGACTCGGCCTGGTCGAGCGGGTCACGATCGGACGTGTCGGCCGCCGCGCCGAGTACCGGGTGTTCCCGCATGGCGTGCCGCCCATCCCGTCGACGGAGGAGCTGATCGAGCGGCGCCGGGCGGCGCAGCGCGCCCCGACCAACCCCCGGCTGGCCCGCAAGACCGCGCGCCGCAAACCGTCGTCGGCGGCCCGGACCCAACAGGACATCGCCGCACGGGAAGAGGCACGGGCCGCCTCCGAGGCCGCTTCGGAGCCAGGGTTGCCCCAGGGGAACCCTGATGACGCTTCGGGCAGGGTTGCCCCAGGGGAACCCAGTGGGTTTCCCCAGGGAAACCGGGCGGGTTCCCCTGGGGAAACCCCTTCTCTTCCTCCTTCTTCCTCTTCTCTTCCTAACCCCCCTACCCCCACGGCTGACGCCGCAGGGGAGCCGGAGGCGGAGCACGGAGAGCAGCAGCGGGCAGGTTGCCCGAAGCACGCCGAGCCGGTGAGCAACTGCCGGGGGTGCGGGACGAACCCGCGTGCCGGGAGGGAGCAGGCGCAGCGAGAAGCGGCCGACCGCAAGCACCGCGAGCAGCAGGACTGGCTACGGCAGTTCTTCGCCGAGCAGGAGCAGCGCGTTGCGGCAACGGACCCGCAAGCCCTGGAGATGGCCCGCCAACGAGTGCGAGACCTTGCCCGAATGGGGCGCGAGAAGGGCGCCAACGCCAGGCGGAAACAGGGGCGTTCACAAGATCGGCAACATTGACGCCCCGGTGTGCGCCATTAAGATATAAGTATGAGTTCGGAACTGGCCGAACTCACCGACCTCTTGGAGACCATCTTGACCGACATACTCACCCCGGCCCCCGACGCCTACGTCGTGGTCGCCGAAGTGATCCACGGCGCGCCGGTCGCACCGCGACTCGGCGGCCACCTCTACTGCTCGGCCGAGTGCGCCGAACACGGCGTCCGCGAGCTCGTCAGCGACCTGAGCAAGGAGGAGGGCGGCAGCGGCTTCGTCCTGCCCCACGAGGGGCGCGCGATCGGCTGCGTCGTCACCCGCGGCGGCCGGATGTGGTCGGTGCAGATCCTCGCTCGCAGCGAACTGCCCACCGTCTGACACCCGCCTCACCTGAGATAGGTGACATTTTTAAACGGCGGGCGTGCTTTTTGTGCGCCCGCCGTGCACACCCTCTTGGAGACCAGAACATGACCATCACCATCGCGGCTCTGCCCGACCACAACCGCACCACCGACCCGCTGTGGCAGCGGCTGTTCCACGGCTACGGCCACGTCGTCACCCCGCTGCGCTACGCGGGCTGGGTCACCGACATCGAGACCGGCGGCGGCGAGTTCCACGTCCGCGCCGACCTCGGGGACGGCACGGAGCTGATCATCGCCTCCGAGCACAGCCTGCCCGCCGACCCTGCCGAGGTGAACGGCTGGACGGCCGTCCGCCAGGACGTGGAGAACGCCGACAGGCACACCGTCCTGTACGACTCCACCCCCAACGGCCCTCAGCGCCACCACAGCAACAGCCTGATCCCGCTGCTGGCCCGCATCGACGGCCTCGACGTTCCCCGCCGCGCCCCCCGGCTGATCGTCTCGGCCACGCACACCGCGCCGTACGGCGCGAGCCACAACCAGACCGCCGGGATCGAGGGCGCGGCCACCGCCATCGCCCGCTTCTCGGAGTGGTCCCAGCGACTCACCGACCACGAGGGCTACCGCCGCGTCTGGCAGCGGCCCCAGGCGGACGGCTACCCGCTGGCGCTGTTCGAGTGCGCCGGACACATCACCACCGTCCGCGTCACCCGCAGCGATGACTGACCGGCCGCGCCGCGCACCGCGCCCCACCGGGGGCGCGGACCGGTGATCTGGCTGCTGATCGTGTGCGCCCTCGGCCTGCTGGGGTTCACCGCCCTCGGCATCGAGGACAGCCGCCACCACCGCGCGTTACGCGCCTCCGACGAGTCCTGACCACGGCCGCCCGGCCCACCATCCGGGCCGGGCGGCCCCGCCTCTTGGAGACCTTAGACCGTGCCCCGATCCATCCACCTGCTCTGCGGAGCGGGCGGAGACGCCACCGGCCTGTTGGAAGCCGGCTTCGACCCCATCCTCGGCATCAACCACTGGCAGACCGCCGTCGACACGTTCGGGCTCAACCACCCGAATGCGGCGGCGCGCTGCGCCGACATCCAGAACTACCCCATGCGGTGGCTCCCGAAGGCTCTCGTGCTGTGGGCCTCGGTGATCTGCACCGAAGTCAGCCCCGCCGGCGGGAAGAAGCGACCCGACCCGGTGCAGGACGCGCTGTTCGAGGAAGAGGAGCTGTGGCGCGAACTGCCGCCCGAGGCTTTCGAGATGACCCGGGTGACCGCGTGGTGCGTGCTGCGCGCAGCCGAGGCGAAGCGGTTCCCGTGCGTCGTCGTGGAGAACGTCGTCGAGTTCATCACCGACTGGCTGCTGTTCCCCGAGTGGATCCGCGCCATGAAGAAGCTCGGCTACCGCGTCCAGATCGTCTCCGTGTCCTCCGCGCACATCGGGACGGAGACCAATCCGTACGCCCCGCAATGGCGCGACCGCGTATACCTGGTCTTCACCCTCACCGGGATCCGCCGCCCCGACCTCGCCCCGCGCCCGCTGGCGTACTGCTTCGAGTGCGGGCGGGACGTCAAGGCGCGCCAGAGCTGGCGCGACTCGCGGGTGAAGGTCGGCAAGTACCAGCAGCAGTACGACTACCGCTGCCCGAACAGCCGGTGTGGCCACGCGCTGGTGGAGCCATACGTCCGGCCCGCCTCCGACGTGATCATGTGGGACGACATCGGCCAGCGCATCGGGGAACGCGCCCGCCCGCTGGTGCCGAACACCATGCGCCGCATCGCGGCCGGACTGGCGAAATTCCCCTACGAGCCGTCCCTAGTCACCCTCACGCACGGCAAGGACGGCACCGACCGCGCGTTCGCCCCGCACACCCGGCCGCTGCCCACCCGCACGGCCAAGCTCGGTGAGGCCCTGCTGGTGCCGGTGGGCGGCTCGTGGAACGACACGGCCTCGCCCATCGAGGAGCCGATGCGCACCCGCACCACCCGGGAGAGCGAGGCCCTCGTCACGGTGGACCCGTTCATCGTGGAGTTCCGCAACAACTGCGACGCCGCGCCGATCGACGCCCCGCTGAGCACCATCGCCACGGCCCGCCACCACGGCCTGGTCGTGCCCGACGGCAACGTCCGCACCCGGGCCCGCAACACGTTGGTGATCCCGTACCGCAAGGCCGCGCCGAAGACCGCGCGCGAGCCGCTGCACACCCTGTCGACCCGCGACTCGGCGGCCATCGTGCGGACCGCGCCCGCTATCGAGGACTGCTACTTCCGCATGTTGCAGCCCCGCGAGCAGCTATCGGCCCAGCGGTTCCCCGAGACGTACGAGGTCGTCGGCACCAAGGCCGCCCAGACCCAGCAGGCCGGCAACGCGGTCAGCGTCAACGTCGCCCGGTGGATCGGCGAACGCCTCAAGCCCGTTCTCGCCTGACCCCATCCCCCAAGAAGAAGGGACACCCCTGCCATGACACCGGCAGCACACGACCAGGTGGCCATCCTGGCTCAGCAGCGCGAGGAACTGTCGCTCGCACTCCGCCGAGCCGAGCAAGCCCACTGCCTGGCCATCATCGATCACCTCGCGGCCAAGATCCGTGCCCGCTGCCCCGAGGCCGTCTACGTGGCCTTCGACCGCAGCGGCCAAGACCACGCCGTCACCGTCTACGGCGTGCTCGGCGAGCAGCCGAGCCCGCTGGGAGCGTGCCCCTGGCTGTGGGACGGCACCCAGGCCGGGCATCCGCTCAACGAGATCGACTCGGACATCACCCTGGACGTCGAGTACGCGCTCCTGCCCCCGACTTCACCGGCCTGGGCGCTCGTGCACCGCAACACGGGCATAGACGGCAGTTGGCTTCTGGAGCTGCCCCCGGTCGACCGCGCGGCCCGCGTGGCCGAGCTGATACGCGGGCACCACCCTGCGGCGACGGCGGTCATCGTGGACGGCCGCGCAGGCGGGGGCCGTGTCGTCGGGGTCATCGAGGAGCAGGCGGACAGTGACGCCCCCGCCCCTGTAGTCCGGCCCCGGCTCAGTAACGCGTGCGACGACGCCCTCACGCGCCTCGTGGCACAGGTCTTCCTCCTCCCGCCACTGGCCGACCGTCACCTGATGCCGGTCCCGAGCGGCTTCGCCCATCCCCATGGCTCCAGCGTCAGCGATCAGGTCCGCCTGTTGCCGCTGCCGCCGAGCGCCTAGCGCACGGGAGGAGGAGCAGATGAGCGGCAACGGGTGGGTCGCCCAGGCCCCCTGCGCCGGGGACGCCCGCTTCACGTCCGAGGAGACGGCAGCCGAGGCCCCGACGGAGCCGCTGGTCCTCTCCCTCCTCGCGGCCTGCCAGGGCTGCCCGTTCCGGTCGCAGTGCATCGACCTGGTCATGCCGAGCACGAGCCTGTTCGACGGCGTGTGCGGCGGGCGGCTCTGGCGCAACGGCCAGGTCCTCGCGACCTGCGAGGGTGCTCAGCCCGTCGAACTACGCGAGCGCGGCCGACGCCCGATCACCCACGGCACCGAAGCCGGTGCCCGTGCCCACAACCGGCGCGGAGAGCGCGCCTGCTCCCTGTGCCTGGAGGCTGGACGGCTCGCCCAGCAAGCCCGCCGGGCCCGCAAGCGCGCCTCCGGCGCCTGATCATCACCTCTACAACTCCTGCGGAGACACGACATGTTCACCATCAAGGCCCGCGACCTGGCAGCGATCCTCGACCAGGCCGCCCCGCACCGCTTCCGGGCGGTCGAGGACGCCAATGACCTCGACGCCCTGATCCTCGATTGCACTCCCGGCCACCTCCACGTCGTCGCGTGCAGCGACCGGACGCTCGCCGTCGCCCGCACTCCCGTCGCGGGCGCCGTGTGGACGGCCCCTGTCGGCTACGACGACGCCGCCGCGCTGCGCGGCTGGCTGGAGTCGTCCGACACCGTCACCGTCGAGCACGTCACCAGCGGCGGCCACCGGCTGCTCCGCTTCACCGAGGGCGTCGCGCAGCTCACCATCCCCGCCGCACCCCACGTCGGCCGCCTGCCCTGGCGCGCCCTGCTGCGCCTGGTACTCGACGCCCGCGACCACGGCGCGCTGCACGGTCGGCACGTGCAGCTGAGCGCCGACGACCTGTCCCAGTGGCTCAACGCCGGCGGCAAAGGCGAGGCGATCGAGTTCCGCTCCCTGGGGTCTGCGGGCACCCTGGTGACCGCCGGTCCCGACTTCCTCGGCCTCCAGACCCCGCACGGGGACGGTCCGGTGCCGGGCGAAGAATGGTCCTCGTCGCTGCGCACCCGCCTGTTCCTCTTCGCCGGGCAGTTCCTCGAGGTCGGGGCGCGCTACGCGGACTGGACGGGTACGGCCTGGGTCGTGCCCGCCCGGCCCCGCCCCGGTGAGGAGCCGCGGCTGATCTCGGCCGACTACGCGGCCGTCGCCCTGCCCATCTCCCAGGTGCTCGCGGTCGGCAAGTTTCTCGTCCGCCTGCCCGACTAACGCGAGATAGGTGACATTCATGAATAAACGCGCGTGCTCTCGCGCTTCGATGTGCGACCACGTCGCGGACCCCGGCTACGGACTGAACCCGTGGCCCGCCGCGTGGCGCGCCCGTCCCTCGACTCCTGTGGCCCAGCCGAATCGAAAGGAAAGCCCCGTGAACAAGGCTCAGCTCATCCAGGCCGTGGCGAAGGTGACTGGCAACCGCGCTCAGGCGGCTGACGCCGTGGAGGCCGCGCTCGACGCGATGGTCCGCGCCGTCGCCGCCGGTGAGGTCGTCTCAGTCACCGGCTTCGGCAGCCTCACCCCCGAGGTGCGCCCGGCCCGTACCGCCCGCAATCCGCAGACCGGTGAGCCGGTGGAGGTCGCCGAGCGCCGGGTCGTGAAGTTCCGTCCCGGCGCCCGGTTCCAGGACCTCGTCGCGGGCCGCCGGGCGATGCCCGAGTCCGGCAACTGCATCCAGAAGGACCCCAAGACCCCCAAGGTCGCCCGCCCGTAACCCGTTGCACACCAGGTGCCGTCCCGGCGCACGCCGGGACGGCACCGCCGAAGGAGTTCGAGATGAACGACCGTTCCGTGGGCGTCGAGATCGATGCCACGGCGAAGTGGCTGGAGGAGCGGTGCATGGTTGGCGCGGCCCGTCTGCTACGGCGCGTCGCGCGACAGAGGGACGAGGCCGTGCGGCAGCTTGGCCTTCGCCCCTCCTCGCCCGGGCATCAGGCGGGCGGCGGCGAGTGCACCGCTCCGCGCGACCTGGACGCCGCCGCCGAAGCGGCGATGCTGCGCACCGACGTGGCGCGTCTCCAGGCCCTGGCCGAGCGTGCCGGCTGGGTGCCCGACCCGGACGCGAAGCGCCTGTGGCGCTGGCGCGACGGCTGGTGGGAACTGAGCTACCGCCGCAGGAATCCGAAGGACGGTTACCACGACACCGGCTGGTATCTGTGGGGGCCGCCCGGCAGTTACGACGGCGAGTGGACGGCCCGCGCCAAGACTGCGGCCGTGGCTGAGGCCAACCGGCTTATCACCGACCATCGCGCGGCAACCGGCGAGGGTGATCGGTGACCGCCGAACTCCAAAGCGCCCCGGTGACCCTGCCGAGCGTCCAGGAGAAGGGGGAGTGGCAGCCGCGTGTTGTCGGCCTCGACCTGTCGCTGACCTCGACCGGCATCGCGGGAACGGACTGGGCGCGCGCCTACCGGCCCGGCCGCCGCCGCAGCCACGAGCGGCTGGACTGGCTGGTCACGGCCATCGCGCTGAGCGTGAAGGACGGCGCGGACCTGGTGGTCGTCGAGGGCGCCGCGTACGCCCAGGGTGGGCAGGCCGGGCACCACGAGCTGGCCGGGCTGTGGTGGCTGGTCACGCAGTACCTGTGGCGCCACAGCATCCCGTACGCCGTCGTGACCCCGCACGGGCGCACGATCTACGCGACCGGTCGGGCCAACCCGGCGCAGGACTTCCCGCGCAAGGACCGGGCCCGCGTCGCGAAGGGCATGGTGCGCTCGGTGGCCGTCGAGCGGTACGGCGTCCCGTGTGAAGGGTCGGGCCGCTACGACCAGGCGGACGCCACGATCCTCGCTGCGATGGGACTCGACTGGCTCGGTTACCCGACCGTGCCCGTGCCCGACTCGCACCGCCGCGCGCTGGAGGCCGTCCGCTGGCCCGATCTCATTCCGGCAGCCGCAGATTGGGAATTGAATTGCGGAAATTAAATGCGCATTCGGTTGGCCATACCTTGCTTCTGGGGTATCTGCCATTAAGATATAAGTAAGGAATTCGGGAAATGCCCGAAGAGGAAGGGGAATTGGAATGGAAATCCAGAACCACGGATGCGGCTGCGAGTGCAACAGCGGTGGCTTCTGCGGCGGCTGCGGCCACGCCGGATGCGGCGGACGCCGCTAACCATCCCCGAACCCCAGCAGCACCTCGCGCCCCCGGCCAACCGCCGGGGGCGCACCCATACGCGCAAGCGCCTCTTGGAGAACCCATGACCGACACCTACTCGCCCGGAGTCCGGCAACTCGCCCGCGAAATAGGGCTCGACCCCGAACACGTCGCCCACGCTGTCCGCTTCGCCTCACGCACCTTCGCCCGCGTGCAAGTGACGACCGGCATGACCCTCGACCAGTTCCGCCGCCTGTTCACCCAGGACCGGCACTCCATCGCCATCGTCGCGAACCTCGCCATGCGCCACGCCGGCCGCCGCGACGACGCCCAACTCCTGATGGACATCTACAAGGCCGCCGAAGGCCGCCTCCCGTACCAGCGGCCCATCCACACCGGCGTCGGCACCCCGCCCGAATGCCATGGCCACCCGCACGTCCAGGCCGCCGTACGCATCCTGACCGCCGCCGGACTGCCGCCCATCCACACCGACGGCGTCCACGAACTCCGCCCCGGCTTCCAGGTCCTGCCCGACGACACCGGAGAACTGCCCGGCTGGGTGTTCATCGCGCCCGACCCTGGCGCCAAGGGCCGCACCGGCTTCGCAGGCGGAGAGCTCGGCTACCTCGCCGTCATGCGCTGGGCCGGATGGGGCGTCATCACCGAACGCCTCCCCGGCGGCCTGTACGCCGCCTGCCACCCCGACCACCGGGACAACCCCTTCCCCACCGACCCCACCTCTTGACCCCGCCCGTGCCCGGCCGCCCCCTGCGGCCGGGCACGGCCCACCAGAAAGGCATCAGCCCGTGAAGCTCCCCGTTGGCGACGCGACCCTGGCGGCCTGGGCCACGCTGCTCGGCCTCACCGACAAGCAGACCGCCGCGACCCTCGCCGAGATCGAGGAGACCCTGCGCATCGGCTACGAGCACCGCCCCGAAGAGCTGCGCGACACCAGCTTCGACCAGCTCATCAAGGACATGGAGACCGACGAGGCGGCCCTGATGTTCCTCATCAACGGCCTGCGTCAAGCCGGTTACCCCGCCGCTGCCTACGACGTCGAGGTCCGCGGCATCTTCGCCACCCTCCGGGACCTCCAGCAGACCAGCTGATCCCGCTCCCCACCCCATCCACACGCCGCCCCGGCCGCGCCCAGCGCACCGGGGCGGCCCCATGCGCGCCCGCAGAAAGGAATCCGCAGCCATGTCCGACGACTTCTTGCCCCGCGCGGCAACTCCGGCCACCGCCGCGCGGCCCGCGCCGGCTTGGGCGAAGAAGCCCCCGCCCAAGCCGACGGCCCGCCCCACCGGCAAGATCACCGCCCGCCGCTACGCCGCCCCACGCGACCCACACGAGCACGCCCGCAAGATCGCGGAGAACGTCCTCGACGCCTGGTACCAGTCTTTCGGCGGCAGCAGCATCGACGTCCCCCTCGGCACCGTCGCCGGGCTTTCCCTGCTGCGCAACGTCCCCGGCCTGGCGGACTGGGTGCTCAACCTCCAGCCCGAACAACTCCCGCAGTTCCTCAAGGAGATCTACCTAGGCCACTGGATCAAGCGCCCCGACCTGATCAACCGCGCGATACGCCTCCACGACTGGGCCTGGAACCCCGCCCCCGACAAGCAGCAGCTCCGCGCCGTCCACGCTGTCACCCGCGCCGCCATCAACACCGGCCTGATGGACCTCACCGGCCACGACGACCCCTGGCAACGCTCCGAAGCCGACGTCCTCAGCCCCCTGCTCACCGGCCTTCGCCACAAGAGCGACAAGAAGTGGCGCGGCGAGTACCACACGCCGGCGTGCGTCACCGACCTGATGGCCAACATGACCGTGGACAAGGACTTCGCCAAGCCAGGCATGTCCTTCCGCGAACCCGCCGTCGGCTCCGGCACGATGTTCCGCTCCGTCGCCCAACGCCTGCGCGACCTCGGCCTCAACCCGCACGACTTCCACTGGTACGGCAACGACATCGACTCGCTGTCCGCTGGGTGCGCCGCCGTCAACGCGATCATCTGGGACCTCGGCCCACGCTGCCTCATCGGCTGCGCCGACTCTCTCGCACCGGAAGACGACTACGCCAAGACCCGCGCCGAAGCCAAAGAAGCCTTCGAGCAGCGCGACCGGTACATGGAGACCGCCTCCACGATCATCGCCCACCGCCGCGCCCTCGCCCTCCTCGACGAACTCATGCCCAGCAAAGAGAACGCCGCGTGACCGAACCCGACCCCTTCGACCGACCACGCACTACTCCGGCACCGCGCCGCCGACGCCCGGCCTTCGCCGGCCCCCGCGATGAGATCGACCTGCCGCCCCTCGACCAGCTCGCCCCCACCCTCGACCCGCCGTGGAGCAAGAAGGACACCGACACTCCCGACCGCACCGCCGCCTACCAGCACCCCGACGGCCACCGCATCGGCCTCCGCGTCCAGCCCCGCGGCCTCGCCATCCAGACCTGGATCACCGCAGGCCCCGACCTGCCGCCGATCCCCGACGGCACCGACATCGAGCAAGCCGAAGCACAAGCCGCCAACGACGCCCGGCTCCAGCCCGGCCGCACCTGGCACGCCGTCCTGACCACCCGCATCAGCAAAGCCCTGGCTGCAGACCTCGCCGCGCTCGTGCGCGAACGGCTGCTCCCAGCCCTCACGAACAAGCCACGCGGCATACCTGCCCCCGCTCCGCCCGCCCGCATCGGGCAGCCCGACACCGCATTGCAGAAGGAAGGAACCCAGAAGTGAGCGCGTCCGACAACGCCGTGCAGGTCACCAGCCTGCCCAACCTCGCCCAGATCCTGCCGTACCTCCTGGGCCACTACCCGGACGACAGCATCGCGCTCCACGTCCCCGGCCCGAACTTCCATGACGGGCCGACCATGACGTGCCCCCTCCCCGAGGACACCGCCGAGTGGCAGGCCACTGCCGAGAACGCTGCGCGCCAGTTCGTGGCCTACGCCCACGACCGGGGGCACGACCCCGCCCAGGGCGTCATCATCTACCTCTGCCGCGAACCGCGCCTCGGCCAGAGCCCCGAGGAGACCGCCGCCCTCCTCGCCCCCATCGGCACCTGGCTCACCAACGAGTTCACGGAGCACCGCGCCACCGTCCTCCAGACGATCGGTCTCGTCGCGAACCGGTGGTGGGCCTACGAGTGCGACAGCGACGGGTGCTGCGAGGGCGAACCGCTCCCGTCGCCGGACGATCCCACCAGCGTTGTCGCGCAAATGACCCGCCTCGGGCGCACTCCCGGCCCCCGCACCCGCGACATCATCAAGGAGTTCCGGGCGGTCACGGCCGATCCCGACTTCCTCAAGGACCTGCACACCGCCGCCAACCACTTCAACACCCGGTGCGCGACCAACGCTGGACGCGACGCCACGCTCGCGTTGACGTTGGAGCAGATCAACGCCGCCGTGAGCCGGTTCCGTGACGGGGCGACCGTCCTCAGCCGCGCTCTGACCACGCAGCTCATCGTCGGACTTCAGGACGACGCCGCCGTGGAGGCCGGCGTGGCCCGCGCGGAGGACGGCGACCTTCCCCACGCCCGACGCCTGTGGGCCTACCTTGCCCGGCACTGCGCCGAACCGTTCACGCAGGAGGCCGTGCCCATCCTGACGCTGTTCGCATTCGTCGCCTGGCGGCAAGGCGACCTCATCGCCGCGCGGTTGGCCCTGCGCGACGCCATCACCATGGACCCCCACCATGAGCTGGCCACCGGCATACACCTCGGCACCATCGACGGCGAAGACCCCCGAGACTGGCTAGCCTCCGCCCGCGAGGGCCGTGCCCACCGCGCGGCACACCTCCAGCACGCTGTCCAGGTCGCCAGCGAATACCGCCCCACCACCACCGACACCACCGCGGTGCGCTACCGCGAAGCCCTCGACGCCGCAACCAGCCACCACTACGACCAGGTCCTCAGCGAAGAGGAACGGCTCCTCGCCCGCCACGGCACCATCGACCTCATCAACGGAGCCTTGGTCGACTTCCGCAACGGCCGACCCCAGCTCACAGACGAGATCGCCGCCCGCATCATCCTCGGCCTGCAAGACCCGCACACCAGGGACGCCGCACTGTCCACCGGCGAAGAGAGCGACCTTCCCTACGAGCGGCAACTGTGGGGCTACATCGCCCGGCGCTGCGTGCCGCCGCACACCGGAAAGGCACCCCCGCTCCTCACCCTCCTCGGCTGGGTCGCCTGGCGACAGGGCGACACCGTCACCGCCAGCCACGCCTTCGCCGAAGCCCTCGACATCTACCCCGGCTACACGATGGCCAAGCTGCTGCTCGACGGCATCCGCATGCAGTGCGACCCGGCCCGGCTCCTGGCGACGTACCGCGACGCGGCGGCGGAGTTCGCCGCAAGCCGACCCGACCTCGACACCCCCTGACCAACACCGTGACCCCGGCAACCGCTGGGCCCCTGGAGACCCACCTCATGACCACGCCTGACGAACGTTGTGGCGCCGTCGCACGCCACACCGACTACCTGCCCCACTACCGCGACAAGAACAGCAACAGCCGCGACCGCTGGCGCATCGCCTGGGGACACCCAGGCTTCACCCATCACACGCCGCCCGAACCGACCACCGACCACCAGCCCACCGCCCTCGTCCGCAACTGGGGCCGCCTCGCCCCGGACGGATCCGGCGACATCTGGCCCTACCTCCACCGGGGCGCTTGCCTCGCCTGCACGTGGGAAGGCCCCGGCCGCCGACGAACCGACCAAGCCGTCGAAGACGCCCACGACCACACCCATGAGGGATGGCGCGACCTCCCGGCGCTTCCCGAACGCCGAAGCCGGCACTGGACCACCCACGCCACGCACCTGTACCCGAAGGGCTGGTTCGACACAGGCGGGCCCGTGCGCACCATCCGCACAGGAATCGAGAAACGGCACCTGCCCGGCAAAGCGCCCGGAGGCGGCTACGACCTCGCCGTACAACCGCCAAGGACGGAGCATCGGACAGCGATCACCGAAACGCTGCTCCCGGAGCACCACGAGAGCGAGGCGGCGTGAGCGACCCCAAGTCCGTCACGTGGCTCCGACCCGAGTACAAGGGACGCGAAGACGAACTGATCAACCTCGCCGCCGGAGCAGCCCTCGTCGGCGTCACTCGCTCCACCGTCAGCAACTGGGCCAAGCGCCACGCAACCTTCCCGAAGATCGTCTTGCTGACGGGTATCGGCGACAGGCGTGTGAAGTACATCCCCCGCGACGAGTTCCTGTCCTTCGCCCACGCACAGATGAACAAGGAACGCACGCCAGCCCGTAGACCGGCCGCCCGCCGGCCCACGACCCTTCTGCGATCAGACGAGATTGCTCACTCCGAACGGCAGATAGCCCGGCTCACTGAGCTGGAGGCACGTCAAGCAAAGGCCCTCGCGCGCACCCAACAGGCACTGAGGAAGCACCGCGAACGCCTCAGGCAGGCTCGGCAGGCGCTCGCCGCAGAGATCGCTGCAGTGCACCACCTCGAACAAACGGAAGGCGCATCAGGCGTCGACTTCGCAACACCAGGAGGAGGAAGCATCCCGGAGTGACCTCGCAACGAGGCTGCTCACCGCAGACAGGGCCGCGCTCTCGGGTGCAGACGGCGCGGCCCTGTCGCATCGGTCAGGAGTGCGACTAGCGATGCTCGCACTACACAAAGGCGAGGCACGCCTCCCCTCAGAAAGTGCTCCAAGCCGATGCGTGCGCCTCCGGACCGTAGGGACTCCACCCGTTGAGGTGCGGCTTGAGATCTTCCGGCTCGAACGTCAGCCCGGACGGCATGGTCGGTAGTTGTGTCAGCGGGTCGAGGGTCTCCGCGTAGTCGCGCGCCCACCGCAACCAGACACGAGCCGATTCAACGTCGACGTCCTCCTCCACCGCTACATTGATCCTGCGTTCCAGAGCGTCGCAGTACTGGCGGAGCGCATCCGCATCCTGCCACTGCCTTGCCTGCTCACGGAGAATCGTTGCGAAGCGAGCCTGAGCAGCCTTCTCTCTGGCGGTATCCATGGCCGCTTCCCAGTTGATGCGGCGCTCTTCCGTCGCGCGTTCCTCATCCAGCTTCCTCTGCTGCTCCTCGACCGCGCGAGTCTCCAGTTCCCGGAGCACGATCCCGAGGACGTCCTCGAGTTTCGACCGCTTGCGGTCGCCCCAGTGGTGCTGCCTCTTGGACCGGCTGTACCCGATGTCCAGAGCGAGCTGCTGAGAGCGGTCTGGATCAGCAGACTGGGGAAACTCCTGCTTGATAGTGACGCAGCTCGTGAAGCCGTCGATAACGATCTCCAGCACCCCTTCCCGACAACTCGCGGGGAAGTACCGGCCGTTGTAATAGTGCGCTGAACGGTGGTCACGTTCAGGGACCCGCTGCTCGCGTACCTTGTATCCCCGGCGTTCCGCCTCTGCTGCGATCCCTTGCAGCAGCAGCAAAGCACGGCGACGCAGAGAGGGCGGCATAAGAAGCCGGCGCTCGCTGTCTCGCAAGGCCGCCACGACGCGGTGCGGCGAGCGCAACTGCCCGGGGACTGAAACCCGCGGGTTCTCCTCTGGGGACCTCCGCCCAGAGTTGGCATGTGGGCCGTCTACCAACGAGATTTGCAGATCACGGCCCGCGTTCCACAGTCGCTGCTTCTCGATGCGCTTGCCCGCCGGCGCGAGTTTGTGCCGCTTGGCGAAGTCGATGACACGTCGCCACTCGGTGATCTCATCCTCATCAGGCTCTGATATGACCACATGGCGCTCGGCGACCAATCGCTCCACGAGCTTGGTCGCTTTTGCGCGGCGTGCGACGGGGATGGGCCTTTCGCTGTACGGCGTTGGCTGCTTCTTATGGGTGGTCACCGGCTTGCTCCCATGAGCTGTCGCCGTTGTCGTGGAGCCGCGGACCCCGCCCTTCGTCACGGTCACCGGTGCCTTCGACTCACCAGCAGCCGTGCGGCCGTGTGCCGGATGCTCCGGATGATGACCGTGCTGCAGGTAGAACCGCCCTGCCTCAGCAACTTCCGCCCGCCAGCCGCCACCCCGGCGGCTCACCGTCACGAGACCCCGATCGCGCAGCGCATAGGTTGACCGCCGCATACCCGGATCCTGAGCGCCGGGATCCTCGCCGCCAGCAATGCTCCTGAGGAGCGTGAGTTGTCGATCGTTCAACGCCTTCCAGCGATACATGCCACAAGTTCACAAGGGGACGAGGCGGGTCACAAGAGCGGCCGTCCGCCCGACCGCGAGAGTCGGAGAGGACGAACCGACCACGCGGCGCTTCGGGTCTGGAGTGACAGTGCTTGCGGCCCTGTTGGCAGGAAAGAGACGGGTGCATCGCCGAGTTCTACCGCTAGACCCAGTAGGCGGAAGCGGCCTTGGGCAATCGAATGGAGACCATGCGCGATAGGCTGATATGAGGCGGCTAACCTGCGCAGATGCCGCCCGGCTCCACCTTCGGGCGAGGAGGGCGGTGTCCCTCTGGCCGGTGTGCCGCTCCGCTGCTCTTGTGTTCGGGGTACCGCCCACGCGCAGCGGTGACCAGCGACCTCGCTGCCCCTGACCACGCAGCTGATCGTCGGTCTGCAAGGCGACGACGCTGTGGAAGCTGGCATGGCGCGCGCCGAGGACGACGACCTTCCCCACGCCCGACGTCTATGGGCCTTCCTCGCCCGCCGCTGCCTCCCGCCCCTACACCGACGCACCGTCCCGGCCCTCACAGTCCTGGCCTGATTCGCCTGGCGACAAGGCGATCTCCCCGTCGCGCGCCTCGTGCTCAGGGAGGCCCTGACCGCAAACCCGGACCACCATATGGCCGAGATCATCCACGACGCCATCAACAGCGGAGTAGACGCGGAAGGCTCTGGCCATCGCCCTATAGGCCCGTGACAAACGGTTGGTGCAGGCCGAGCGCACCGACACACAGGAGGACTGACAGCTCGGAGGCCACCGGTAGCCCTAACCGTCGGTGATGGTGAAGGTCCATGAGTGCTCACAATGTGTGACGCTCCTCAACTAATTCGATCCTCCGCTGCGGACTGGAAGGCATCTCCATCGGCGGCGGTTCTTCACAGAGGCCGCCCGCCAGACGATCAAGCGAGACTGTAATCGGAACGCGATGTGCGTCTTGAGCGTTTCGGCTATGCTGCGGGAAGAGCGACGAGAGAGAGGAGGGGCGCCATGACTACCGAGGCTAGAGTCCATGACCAAGTGGTGCTCCCGCCCGCTGCTGAAGATCGCGAGACCACGGAGCTGTGGTCGGATCTTGGGGATGCGCTCGAAGCCACCGCTGCGAGCACTGGTGGCGGCGTACCGCTCCTGATCACTCCTTCCGGGGAAGAGATCAAGCTCCCGGACGAGGCCTTCAGCATTCTCAAGCTTGTCGCCGACACCATCAACCAAGGGCTGTCCGTGACAGTGAACCCACATGAGACTTGGCTTTCGACTCAGGAGGCTGCGAACATCCTGGGTGTTTCCAGGATGACCGTAGTGCGGTGGCTCGAGGAGGGGCGCCTCAGCTACGAGAGGCCAGGCCAGCACCGCAAGCTTCGGCTTCGGGATGTGCTTGAGTTCAAAGCGGGGCGTACTGCGGAGCTGAATGCCTTCCTGGGTGATGTTGCTGCCGAAGAGGCTGAACAGGGGCTTTACTGAGCGGAGGCACGTCGAGAGGACGCCCCGGGATCATGACATTAGTGTTGGTATGTGAGCTATTCGGTCATCCTTGATGCCGGCACGCTGGTTCCGGGCCACCTGCGCAACGCACTGCTTCACTTGGCTGCGTACGTGACCTATCGGCCACTGTGGACAGAACGCATCTGGGCGGAGGCGCTGCAGGAAGCCTGCCAGCTGAACCCTCTCGCGGATCGTGCTCGGCTAGAGCAAATCAACAAGAGCATCCAGTCGAGGTTCGGTGACGACGCGATGGTCACCGGATGGGAGCGGCACGAGTCTGCGATGACCAACAATGTGCAGGACCGGCATGTCCTGGCAGCGGCGGTTGCCTCCAACGCGAATGGCGTCGTGACAACGGACCCCGGGTCGTTCCCGGAGCCCTCGCGTCAACCCTTCAGCCTGGCGCTCTACTCGCCCGATGACTTCCTGGTGGATCGCCTCAACTGGACCCCATCCAAAGTCCTATCGGCGGTTGAGGCGCAGGCAGCGGAGACAGCCAGGGGTGGGGCGGGAGACCGACTCTCGGCCGAGGACATCCTGGGCAAGCTTGAGGAGAAGGCTCCAAACTTCGCTCGAGAGGCGGCTGACGCGTTGCGCCAGTTCCGCGTGCGCTAACTATCGGCTTTCCCTTAAGGGTTCCTGCTGCCGGGGCGTCCTTGATCCATCTGCGTGGTGTGGCCGCTCAACACGCGTGTTGCCGGCACCAACCGCAGGTACGGCCTTTAGGGTGCCGATGTCGTGACACACGACTCTTCCGCCTCGAAAACTACCCCCTCGTGGCCGCATTGCGGCAACGGGCGATCAAATGCCGATCCGGTCGGCTGCCGAGGCATCAAAATCTCTGGCCAGAGCACATGCTTGGCACACCTCGACACGACATCTGCCCAGAGTTACTTCGACAACCTGGGGCCGGGGCATACTGCAGACTATCGTGGCGTCGAATTCACTGAATCACTTCTCGGCAGGCTGCTTGAAAAGCTTCAAGTTGATGGCAGGCCGCATCTCCATAATGCAAAATTCAATGGCGCAAAATTCGCGGGCGCTGCCGACTTCAGCAAAGTAGACTTCAGCGGCGACGTTGCATTCACTGGGGCCGAATTTACCGGTGACGCCCTATTCTCCAGGGCCGTGTTCTCTCAGTCCGCATGGTTCGAGAATGTAAAATTTGCTGGCCTTGTCAGATTCTCGGGAGCGAGATTCAAAGGTGGCGATGCCAGGTTCTCCGAGTCCGAGTTCATGCGCAACGTCCGATTCGACGACGTGACATTCAATCACGCTGCTCGCTTCAACGGTGCAACGTTCCGGGCATCGTCGCGACTCGGGCCGTTGCGCGCCGCCGAGCTTGAGCTCACCGGGGCGTTGTTCCTGGCGCCACTTACGATTGAAGCGGCCGCTAATAGTGTCCTTTGCCAGGGAACCCGTTGGGAAGCAGCTACGATCATGCGGCTGCGTTACGCACTGGTGGACTTGAGCAACGCTGCACCAACGCAACCCACGGCGATCAGTGCGCACCCAAGCCCCTTCGAAGGACTGGATGAGACCCCTCTAACACCGAGTGGCGCCGATGCGGCCCCGGCCGTGTGCCTGCTGTCGCTGCAGGGTGCAGACGTATCTCAACTGGTTCTTAACAATGTCGATATGAAACGGTGCACCTTTTCGGGTGCATTCCATCTGGACCAACTCAGACTGGAAGGGGGCTGCGAATTTTCTCGGCCCCCCACCTGGATCTGCGGCGTGTGGCCACCGCGGCGCTGGTCAAAGCGGATTACTATTGCTGAAGAGAATCGCTGGCGGGCTACAGCTAAGGGCCGCTGGAAGAAAAGGCGCTACCCTGGCTGGAGTTACGAGCAAGGCGACCCAGAGCCCGTCAATGAACCCACTCCAGAGACCCTTTCTGTGGTTTATCGCCAACTCCGCAAGGGGTTCGAAGACTCAAAAAATGAGCCTGACGCAGCCGATTTCTATTATGGCGAAATGGAAATGCGCAAACGGGATAAGCGGCGCCCGTGGGTGGAACGCAGGTTGTTGGGGGTCTACTGGCTCGTGTCAGGGTATGGCTTGCGGGCAGCGCGCGCCTTCGCCTGCCTCATTACCGCCATGGCGGTGACGGCGCTCGCTCTGATGCTCTGGGGTTTGCCGAACGGTTCACTCCAGCCTAAGACCACCGGCAAGGTGACTGGCCAGAACATCAGCCTCAAAACCGAACAGCCCTCCCCTGAGCTCACTCTCACTGGCAAGAACCGAATCAGTTGGGACCGGACTGAAAAAGCTATTCGCGTTACGCTCAACGCGGCAATCTTCCGATCCCCCAGCCAGAATCTCACCACGCTGGGGACTTTCATCGAGATGGCGGCTCGTTTCATTGAACCGGTCCTGTTGGCTCTGGCCATCCTTGCCATTCGGGGCAGGATCAGGCGGTGAGCGCCGGTGTGCCAGTCTTGGGTTCTGTCGCAGCGTGGACCCGCTCGAAGTGTGCATCGCGTCATCCACGTGCACGACGAGGATATGTGTTCTTCCCGCCGTCGTTCGTACCGCCACCGCTGACGCCGATCTTCATCGGGCCGGCGTAGATGTCGGCCTGGAACGTGCGCTCGGAGCCGTCGCGCCCAGCGGACCGCGCCGGTGAAGCCGAGAAGTCGAAGACCCGCCCCATCCAGCCCAGCGCGGCGTCCGCGTCGTCGTATTCTGGGAACAGGCCGCTGACCTGCGAAAGGCGGCGATGCTCCACCTCCGGGCACAGGAGGGGGAAACCCGCTGCGCCGGTAAGGCACTCCGCTGCGTGCGAGTTCGATACCTCGACTTCCCCGCCGCTCAGCCTGCGTCGATCTAGGCAGGCACCCCAGATGTCTCCCTCGGGAGGGCTCTCGGGGACCGCCAGGGGACACGCAGGGGACGGAAGGACCCGGAAGGATCAGGAAGGCCGGTGCAGAGCCCGAACGGCAAAGCGCCTCTGACCTGCGCTTATAGGAAAGACGAGGTAAGAGCAGGGACTGATCGGAAGATCAGAAAAGGACTCATAATCCGTCGGCCGTGGGTTCGAGTCCCACCCGCCCCACCAGAAAACAGGCCCAGACCTGCGGAAACGTCTCTGCAGTGGCTCTTGGTCATGATCTCCGGCCACGGGGGTGAATCCGCTGCTCACGAGTGCTGTTTGAGGTGCCGCGCTGGGCTCATGCGGGGTGGTTTCAGGGCTCTGACCTGGGGCGTTGTAATGTTGAGTCCGGGTGCTGGCAGTTGCGCAGCGGTGCCGAGAAGCATGATCCAGTGGACGCTCAGTGGACACGAGGAGATGGAACAGGTGCCGGAAGTGGGGCCGGGACGGCCCGGCCAGCGGTCCCGGCGGTGTCCCCCGGTGTATGTGGCAGCCCTGGGCGGGGTTCGTAGGAGAGTCTCGTCGCAGAACGACACGGCGAAGCTCGTGTTCGTATGTCGGCGGTCTCTGAAAGTGAACCCAGTGGTGGTCAGTGAACTCTGACCCCCGGTCCGTCAGTTGATGTTGGTCATTCCCCGGTGTTGGCGGCGGGAA